>NZ_JBIVXN010000005.1:0-330488 GCF_044769165.1 Paenarthrobacter sp. NPDC090517
GCACGCCGCCAGCGTTCATCCTGAGCCAGGATCAAACTCTCCGTTGAAGTAAAACAAAACCAAACAGACACAACCACACCCACCGGAAATAACGGTAGAACGCGGCTGCACAAAATTCGAAACCAGCTGAAAACCAGACCACCACACACGGGGGTGCGCAACGATCCGGCCATAATTTCAACCAATTGATAAAACAATCGGTATCAACAAACTTGGCACACTATTGAGTTCTCAAACAACAGACACACCCGGCACCACCAAACCCCCCACAAGGGGCCAGGATCGCTCCGGAGCAACTTTTCAAACTTACCCGAACCAGCCGCACAAAGCAAACCAAACCCCGGGCCTCCCCCACCAACCTGAAGCACACAAAAGCACTACCGGAACCGGTGAATTGAAAGGGAGTCGATCGCTATCTTTCCGCATCAGCGGCGGCGACTCGAATAACTTTACACGCGCCCAACCCCCACACCAAATCCACCCCAACACCACCCAAAACCCCCGCAAACACAAGGAAAACAACCCAAAAATCGCTCCAACCACCTCAAACCCGCACCTGTGAAGCGCGTCACGCAGAAAAACCCGAGGGAAGCGAGAGAGCGATCAACCCAAACCCGAGGGAAGTGAGAGAACGTCGAAAGGAGGCAGCGGCCAACACCCAACCGCCGCCGTCGAGCCTCAACCGACTCGACCAACACATACCCCTAAAGCAACAACGCTCCCCCACCAAAAGTGAGGAAGCGTTGAGGCCAAACCCGAGGGAAGTGAGAGAGCGTCGAAAGGGGGCGGGCTCAGTGGCCCCCGTGGCCTCCGGCGCCTTCGGTCTTGCGCATCATGGCGCCAAGCACCACAGCGGCCACGGCGATAACGGTCGCGGCGAGGAACGCTGTCTGCATACCGGCTACCTCGCCCGAAGACGCAGAAACCACAGCATAGATGGACACGAGCAACGCCGTCCCGGCTGCACCGGCGACCTGCTGTGCGGTGCTGATGATCGCCGAACCGTGGGAGTAGAGGTGCGGGGGCAGCGGATTGAGGCCAGTGGTGAATGCCGGCGTGAACAGCAGGGCCAGCCCAAGGCTCAGGGTGACGTGCAGGGCAATAACCCAGCCGAGGGCACTTCCCTCATCCAGACGCGAGAACTGCCACAGGGTCAGGACCATAAGTACTGAGCCCGTTACGGTCAGCGGCAGGGGACCCACTTTGTCGAAGATCCGCCCGATGACCGGCCCCAGCAAGCCCATGGCCAGACCACCCGGCAGCAGAGCCAGTCCGGTTTCCAAGGGCTGAAGGTGGAGGGTGTTCTGGAGGTACAGCGGCAAAAGGATCACGCCGCCGAACAGGGCCATCATGGCAACGACCATGAGCAGCGTGGAAACCGTGAACATGCGGAACTTGAAGGCACGGAGATCCAGCAGCGGGGAGTCGGACTTCTGGAGCTTGAGCTGCCGGAAGACAAACAGCGCCAAGCAGAGGACGCCGACTACCAGTGCAATGACGGGTACAACGCCGGCGTCGGCGCCACCGATCTGGCTCAGGCCGTAAACCAGGCCACCAAAGGCGGGCACGGTAAGGATCACCGAAGGAACGTCCAAAGTGGTCTTCTCGCGCTCCCCCACGTTGGTGAGGTACTTGGCGCCGATGGCGAAGGCCGCTAGTGCAACCGGCAGCACGAACACGAACATGAAGCGCCAGGAGAAGTGGTCCAGGATGATGCCGGAAACGGTGGGTCCCATGGCCGGCGCAACTGAGATGGCGATGCTGACGTTGCCCATGACGGCACCGCGCTTGGACATGGGCACCAGAGTGAGAATAGTGGTCATCAGCAGGGGCAGCATGATGGCAGTACCACCTGCTTGGACGATGCGGGCAAGCAGCAACACCAGGAATCCGGGCGCCAATGCGGCCAGCAACGTTCCACCGCTGAAGAGTCCCATGGCAAGCATGAATGCCCCGCGTGTGCTCATCCGCTGCAGGATGAAGCCGGTGGTAGGGATGACGACAGCCATGGTCAGCATGAACCCAGTGGCCAGCCACTGCACGGTGGACGCGCTCACCTGCAGGTCCGTCATGAGGCGCTGGAGGGCGACGTTCATGATGGTCTCGTTGAGGATCACCACGAAGGTTGCCACCAGCAACGTGACAATGACGGTCACGGATTCGCGTGACATCTTCCCGGACACGGGGGCCTGCGAGACTGGTGCCTTTGACACCGGAGTCAGCGGGGCTGATGCCTCTGCAGAGATGACAGTGCCGGAAGCGCCCGATTCGGACTTGCCGTTGGCGTCGGACGTGACGTCGGTAGACATGAGGATTCCCCAAGGATTGGATTTGGTGTCCGGCGATCTGTGCCGGTGAAGACTAAAACAGTCTAAACGCCTATCCAATTCCCGTCAGCAGAAAAATTCCAAACGTTAGGAGAACAACGGAGCGTTGTCGATAAGCCGCACGGGTCCCACCTTGGCGGCGATGATCGCCAAACCCTCACCGCGGAAGGGAGTCTCCTTGCAGTTCTCCGCGAGCGGTTCCAGCGTGACGGGATCGACGACGTCGAAATAGTCCAGTTCCACCAGCGGCTGGGACGCCACAAGCTCGACGGCGGAATCGAGGTCCAGCGGTTCATGTGCGTTCGCGCGGGACTCAATAAGGCGTAAAGCCCGCGATAACACCAAGGCGGCGTCGCGTTCTTCCTCGGAAAGGAATCGATTGCGACTGGACAACGCCAAGCCGTCCTCGCTACGAACGATCGGCACAGGAACAATCTCGACAGGGAAGTTCAGGTCCGAGACCATTCGCTTCACCAACGCCAACTGCTGCGCGTCCTTCTGCCCGAAGTAGGCCCGGTAGGCCGCCGTCGTCCCGTCCGCGGCAGCACCTCCGGGTAGTCCGTAGTGCAGCAGCTTGGCCACCACGGTGAGGGCGCCGTCGAAGTGCCCGGGACGCGAGGCGCCTTCCCACTTGTCGCCGAGCGGGCCTGACGTCACCCGAACCAGAGGCTGTCCTCCCGGATATACCTCCTCCACGGACGGCGCGAAAACCAGGTCCACACCCTCAGCTTCAAGCAGTGCCATATCGGCGTCAAGAGTGCGCGGGTAGCGGTCCAAGTCCACGGCATCGCCGAATTGCAGCGGATTCACGAAGATGGTGGCCACCACCACGTCATTCTCTGCCACGGCTGTACGGGCCAAAGCGGCGTGACCCGAGTGCAATGCGCCCATGGTGGGCACGAGCCCCTGCGAACTTCCATCTTTGGAGGCCAGGAGTTTGGCGCTCTCGGCCCGCAGTTCCGTCGCGGTGGTCACGAGTTTGATGGCCATGCTGTTCAGTTTCCTTCCGGCGCCTTGGGTTCCGCGCCCAAAGCCTCGTCAATTTCGTCCAGTTGCTCGGGTCGCAGCATTCCGCGGTTCCCTGCCCTGCGCGCAGTGGCCCGCGCCATGGCCTGGTACGCCGCAAGAACATCGCCGCCTGCACCGCCGTCGTACTCTTTCAAGGCCTGGGCGTGCGCGGAAACGGTGCCCACATCCCCGCGCGCTACTGGACCGGTCAGAGCAGATTCACCGGACGCGAGTGCGTTCTCCAGCGTCGCACGCAACAGCGGACCCAACATGGACTCAGGCGTTTCGACGCCGATCTCCCGCAGCATCTGCGACGCCTGCGCCACCAGCGTGACCATGTGGTTCGAGCTGTGCGCAAGTGATGCGTGATAGAGGGTGCGGTCTGCCTCGGCAATCACTACCGGTTCTGCACCCATCTCCACCACAAGTGCCTGGGCAATTGGAAGCATCGCAGCATCGGAAGTGACCCCGAAAGTGCAGTCCATGAGCCGGGTCAGGTCCAGGCTCATGCCCGTGAAGGTCATGGCGGGATGAAGTGCCAGCGGTATCGCGCCGACCGCGCGGACCGGGTTGAGGATGCCGACGCCGAACCGGCCTGAGGTATGCGCCACCAGTTGACCGGGCTGCCAGGCTCCGAGCTTGGCCAGCCCCGCGACCAACTCGCCGAGGGCGTCGTCAGGGACGGCTAGCAAAACGAGCTCGGACCGCTCCACGATGTCCTGAATCTCAAGGATCGGGACGCCGGGAAGAAGGTTCTCAGCCCGCTCGCGGCTCGCCTCGGACACAGCAGAAACCCCGACGACGGCGTGCTCGGCTGCGCGCAAAGCGGCACCCAACACGGCGCCCACCTTGCCGGCACCGATGATTCCGACGCCGAGTCGTCCTGGCCTAGACATCGTGGCGGTCCTCCTGTTGTGAAGTCTGGGGCTGAGCCGGAAATACCGGCTGAGCCGGTGGTTCCGGCTGAGCCGGTGGTTCCGGCTGACCGGATTGGTCCTGCATGGCGGCTGCGACCTCCGGGGCCTGCGGAGCCACCTGCGCGAGCCACTGTTCACTGGTTTGCCTCTTCCGTGCTTCCCGGGCACGGGCGGCCTGCTGATCGAAGAGCTCCACGGCCTGCTCTACTCCGGCTTGGAACACCCGGGGTGAGACGGGACCTGCCGTGGTGTGGAGGACAAGATCGGCTACTCGGAAGCGCCTCGCCCAAGGACCCTGGTGCAGTGCCATGGATTGCGTCCGCTGGTGCGGAACCACGACCAGCGTGTGCCACCAGCGGCCGGATCGGATCAGCAGGGCAGTTTCGGTGGCAAAGAATCCATTGCGACGCCAGCCCAACGGGGCCAACAAACGGGCGCGGCGGGGAGTGGTGATGAAGCCGTCCCCATGCGCCGGGCCAGCTCCCACAGGCCCAAGTCCATCCAGCCCCGCAGTGAATACCCGTTCCGGATTCTCTGCTCCAGGATCAGGCAGCACCAACGACATCATCCGCAGGACATCAGACTTCATGCCAACAGGTAGCAACATGGTGCGGGCAGCACCCTCGGTACTGCCCGAGACCCCGTAACCCGCGACATTTACGTGCATCCGATACCAGCCGAAGATCCTCCACAGGGGTGGCTGCGTCACCATGAGCGCTTGGATGCGTCCGGGAGGCAAGGTCTGCGCCTGGGTATCCAGGAGGCCGTATCGAAGGCGGATACCGTCCGGCGAGATTGCAGCAGTGAAGTTGTAGCCCTTATTGAAGGAGTTCCAGTACGCGGCGCCGATTCCCAGAATGGCGGGGATGAGCGCTAAGAATAGTGTCTGGTTCTGCGTGAAAACGGAGACGACAACAACTACGGCGGCGCCGGCCAGGATTCCGATGGTCTGCTCGCTCAGCAGCAAGGAACCGATGAGCCGGGACGGCGGCACGGACAACACAACATGCTCAGGAGCTTCCGGAATTTCCTCTGCGGTCTCTGGCCCAATGACCACGCCCGCCGCCCGGGCAAGGATGGTGGCACGCAGCTGCTTGGCTTGGTCAAGCGGGAGGTAAGCGAGCCGCACTGCCGACTCACCGGCGTCGGCCACCTCGAACTTGAGCTCAGCGAGCCCGAAGATCCGCGCCAAAAGCGGCTGCACAATGTCGATTGCCTGGACACGATCCAAACGGGCCTGCCGTTGCTGCTTGAAGAGGAAGCCAGTATTGACGCGAACGTACCCCTCGGCCACCTGATAGCGCGTGAAGTACCAGCTGAGAATAAAACCGCCGACCGTCAACAGCAGCACCACAGCGCCGCCGGCAAGGAGCCACGGCACCCGGCCGCTGAGGTTCGGGTCAAGGAAATCCCGGCCCTGCAGCATCCGCTCGAAAGCGTCCCGGCCAAAGAAGAACCCGACGGCGGCCAACGCCACCCAGCCGCGAACAAAAGGTGACGCGGGGTGGACCCGGTTCCAGCCGCCGTCGACCGCTGTTTCCGGCTTGCCCGGGAGGCTCTCAGTTGCGCTATTCTCCAGGCTCACAGCCCGGCCAACCTGGCTTCTCCGCGAGCCGAAAGCTGCTCGCGCAAGCGTGCCCCCTCTGCTGAGGGAAGGCCAGGCAGTTGCGCGTTTGTTCCCGCTGACGCGGTGTGAAGTTTGAGCGTGCACAGTCCCAAGCTGCGTTCAACGGGACCAACAGCAACGTCCACGTATTGCATCCGGCCATAAGGGACCACCATGGTCCGCTGGAAAAAAATGCCGCGGCGGATGAGGAGGTCATCGTCGCGCTCGGCATAGCCGATCGCACGAACCTGCCGTGGAATCAGCACGAGCCGCCACAACGCCAACACCAGCATCACCGCGGGAACCGTGATGGCCAGCCACAACGGCGGCCACCGCCACCAGCCGAGCAGCACGAAGATGAGAGGCAAACTGAGGACCGCGAGCATCAATACGTTGCCGATAGCCCACTCCACCAAGCGAACCGTGACGTACTTCGGGGATACCCTCAGCCACTGGACGCCGGGAGGATCAATCGCCTCGGTATGCATACTCGCCTTCACCTTTTGTTTCGCCTCGACGGGTTTCCGGTCCGGCGGTACCACCTTCCAGGTCCTCAGGCGGGATCCGGCAGAACCGCTCCACCACGAGTCCAACCACCACCATCACCACACCGCCTCCGCCCATCAGCAGGGCATTCCACAGAATCCCCTCGCCGCCGCGCAAACCACCGATACGGAGAAGATCCACCGCGATTCCGGCGTGCCAGCCAAGGAGCAACGTCCCGGCATAGGCGCAGGCTTGGGCAAGAATCAGCGTCCGTGCCGCGAGGATCGGGTTGAGCAGGTTCTTCTTCTTGCCGTTGCGCCAACGCAGCACCCGGATGCCCATGATGAGCGTCAGGACCGCGATGACAGCCATGGTGATGAGTGCGGAGACCGGCAGTACCGGTGTTGGCATGCTGAAACGGTTGGTAGTGACCGTAGCCAACCATCCAATGACGGCAGCGATGACGGCGATGAGCACCAGAACTACGGGGCGCATTGCTTTCATGGCTGTTCCACTGCTCCTGTCGCCGGCACGCCGGCCACGTCACCGAAGCCGTCGAACCGCCTGATGTCCGGCATGTCAGCGGCGACGGCGGCCAGTTCAGCCACGCTTTCGCCGTTCAGCGTGGCGTGCGGCTCCAGTAAGGACCACGGGTAAAGCACGAAAGCGCGCTCAGCTGCCCGCGGATGCGGAATAGTCAGAACGGGATCGTCGCTAAGGACGTCACCGAACACGATGATGTCCACGTCCAGCGTTCTAGGGCCCCAGCGCACCTCTCGGGTGCGGTGATGCTTCTGTTCCACCGCGTGGCAGTGCTTCAGGAGCTCCAGAGGGGTCAACGTGGTCTCTACGGCCATGACCATGTTGAGGAAGTCCGGTTGGCCCTCGGGACCGCCCACGGCTTTGGTCTGCACCACCGGCGATACACCCAGGAGGCGCACCTCCGGCGGGTCCACCAGGTCCGCGACGGCGGTGGAGAGGGTGTCGTTCCGCTCCCCCAGATTACTGCCAAGAGCCAGAATGACCTTGGTATAGCCGGACGTCATGATCGCTCCCGGTGGACGCTGACAGTGACGTCGCCAAACGGCACCTCGATGGGCGCCTTGGGCTTGTGGACGGTGACATCGACGGCGGCCACGTTGTAGTTCTCGAGGATGCCCTCGGCAATCCTGACGGCGAGGCCCTCAATGAGGTTCAAGGGCTCGCCTTCGATGTGCTTGGTGATCAGTTCGGCCACTTCACCGTAGTGGGCCGTGTGCTGGAGATCGTCCGTCTCAGCCGCCTTGGTGAAGTCTGCGTACAGCACGGCGTCAACAACGAAAGGCTGGCCGTCACGGCGCTCGAAATCGAACACTCCGTGATAACCGACGGCGGTAACGCCGGTCAGCGTGATCCTGTCCACAGCGGTATCCAATCAGCGGGAGATGCGGGCGGCGACCTTGACGGCGTCAAGGCTGGGGCCGACGTCGTGAACGCGGACAGCCCAGGCGCCCTTAGTGGCGCTCAAAGCGGTGATGGCAGCAGTGGCTGCGTCACGTTCCAGCGGCGCAGCGGACTTACCGGCCACTGTCAGGAGCGAACCGAGGAACCGTTTGCGGGAAGCGGCAACCATCACCTTGTGGCCCAGCGTGAAGAGTTGGTCCAGGTTCTTAAGGATCTCCCAGTTCTGGTCCTCTTTCTTGGAAAAACCGATACCGGGATCGACAATGATCTGCTCCGGCGCAACACCAGCTGCATAGAGCTTGTCGCGGACGCCGCTGAGCTCGGCCACCACGTCCTCCGTGACGTTGTTGTAATCCGTGAGGCTGTCCATGGTCAGGGCGTCGCCCCGGCGGTGCGTCAGGATATACGGAACCTTGGTCCGGGCAACGAGCTCGGGCATGTCCGGTTCAATCGTCAGGCCGGAGACATCGTTGATGATGGCCGCACCCGCCTCAATGGCAGCGGCGGCGGTGGACGTATGCATCGTGTCGATACTGACCAGCGCACCGGCCTTCACCAGTGCCTGGATCACCGGAATGACGCGTCGTTGTTCCTCTTCGGAGGAAACCGGTTCGGCGCCCGAACGGGTGGATTCGCCACCGACGTCGATGATGTCTGCACCCGCGTAAAACATGCGCAGGCCGAGTGCGATGGCGGTGTCCGGTGTCCGGTGGGTGCCGCCGTCACTGAACGAATCCGGGGTGACATTGAGGATTCCCATGACGAGCGTGCGGTCCGTTGGCAGGTCCTCGAACCTGGCAGCGGGTCGCGGTTTGCGAAGAATCGGCAGCGGGCTTGTGGCCGGGCCGGTTCCAGGTGCTGCAGCGAGGGAGTCCATAGTGCTTACCTTCCGAGTATGAGGCTCATGGCCTCGGCGCGGGTGGCCGGGTCATGGAGTTGACCGCGCACCGCACTGGTGACGGTCTTTGCGCCGGGCTTGCGAATGCCGCGCATGGACATGCACATGTGTTCACATTCGACGACCACAATCGCACCGCGGGGGTTGAGGTGCTTCACAAGTGCCTCAACAATCTGCGTGGTGAGGCGTTCTTGCACCTGCGGCCGGCGCGCATAGATATCGACCAGCCGCGCCAACTTGCTTAGTCCGGTCACTTTTCCGTCATGTGACGGAATGTAACCAACATGCGCGACGCCGTGGAACGGCACCAAGTGATGCTCGCACGTCGAGTAGAAAGGGATGTCCTTCACGAGGACAAGCTCTTCATGGTCGAGGTCGAACGTGGTGGACAGGACATCCGCAGGGTGCTGGTGCAGCCCTGCAAAGACCTCGGCGTAAGCCTTGGCCACGCGCTTTGGCGTGTCCAGGAGGCCTCCGCGCTCAGGGTCTTCACCTATCGCCAGGAGGATCTCGCGGACAGCCGCTTCAATGCGCGGGCGGTCCACTTTGTGGCCGTGCTTGGAGCCCGCGGCGGAACCGTGGGCGGCGGCGAGGTCGTCGTCGTCGTCGAAATGAGTCACAGCAGAAAGCTTAGCCGTGATGCGGGTGGTCGTTGCCGCCGTCGGGTTGCGGGGCTTGGAATGACTCCTGGCTGCTGACTCCTTGGGCGTGGGGTGCTACTACGTCCAAAGGCTCGTCCAATCGGGCCTTCTTGGCCTCTTCCTGGGCTTCGCGTTCCGCCTTTTCGGCGCGGGATTCCACGGGCGGGATGGACTGGACGGGACGGGATTCCTTGGACAACCAGATCTCGCGGAAATCGCGCTTCCGGATGTCATGGAAAATCTCGGCGATCTCCGTCTGGTTCAGTGTTTCCCGCTCCAGAAGTTCCAGCGCCAAGCGGTCCAAAACGTCCCGGTTTTCCGTGAGGATGGCGTAAGCCTCATCGTGGGCCTGGTCGATCAGACGGCGTACTTCCTCGTCCACAACGTAGGCGATCTGGTCGGAGAAGTTGCGCTCCTGAGCGGCGTCGCGGCCGAGGAACGGCTCGCCACCGCCCTGGCCCAGCTTCACGGCACCAACACGTTCGCTCATGCCGTACTGGGTAACCATCTTCCGGGCCGTGGAAGTGGCCTTTTCGATGTCGTTGGAAGCACCCGTGGAGGGATCGTGGAACACGATTTCCTCAGCAACACGCCCGCCCATGGCGTAGGCCATCTGGTCGAGCAGTTCGTTGCGGGTGACCGAGTACTTGTCGTCTTCCGGAATCACCATGGTGTAACCGAGCGCACGACCGCGGGGAAGGATGGTGATCTTGGTGACAGGGGCGGAGTTTCTAAGGGCCGCAGCAACCAACGCGTGGCCACCCTCGTGGTAGGCGGTGATCTTGCGCTCGAGTTCCTTCATGACGCGGCTACGCTTCTGCGGGCCTGCCATGACGCGGTCGATTGCCTCGTCCAGTGCGCGGTCATCAATGAGATTGGCGTTTGAACGTGCGGTCAGCAGGGCAGCTTCGTTCAAAACGTTCGCCAAGTCCGCACCCGTGTAGCCGGGAGTCTTCTTGGCAACACCCCTGAGGTCGATGCCCGGGGCCATCGGCTTACCCTTGGCGTGGACGTTAAGGATCTGTTCACGGCCGATCATGTCCGGGGCTTCCACAGTGATCTGCCGGTCGAAACGGCCCGGGCGCAGCAGCGCGGGGTCCAGGACGTCAGGGCGGTTGGTGGCCGCGATAAGGATGACGTTGGTCTTGACGTCGAAGCCGTCCATCTCGACGAGGAGCTGGTTCAGGGTCTGCTCGCGCTCGTCATTTCCGCCGCCGATGCCGGCACCGCGGTGACGTCCAACGGCGTCGATTTCGTCGACGAAGATGATGGCCGGGGAGCTTGCTTTAGCCTGTTCGAAAAGGTCGCGAACACGGGAAGCACCAACGCCGACGAACATTTCAACAAAGTCCGAGCCGGAGATGGAGAAGAAGGGAACGCCGGCCTCGCCGGCGACAGCGCGGGCCAGCAGCGTCTTACCGGTACCTGGAGGGCCGTAGAGCAGCACGCCCTTGGGAATCTTGGCACCAACGGCCTGGAACTTGGCCGGCTCCTGGAGGAATTCCTTGATTTCCTGGAGCTCTTCCACGGCTTCGTCAGCACCGGCTACGTCGGAGAACGTCACCTGCGGCATGTCCTTGTTGACCAGCTTGGCCTTGGACTTGCCGAACTGCATCACCTTGGAGCCGCCACCCTGCATACGGGAAAGCAGGAACCAGAACAGGACACCGAGCAGTAGTACAGGGATAAGCAGGGAGAACAGGCCGGAGAACCAGTTGTTCTCCACCGGCTGGTCAGTGAAGCCCTTATCCGGGTTGGCGTTGGTGACAGCCTTCACCACATCCGGACCGCGATCCGTGACGTAGAAGAACTGAACGTTCTTGCCTTTGTCCTGGCCGTCCAGGTTCAGGTTGTCCTTGAGCACCAGGTCAACGCGGTTCTCGGCGTCGAAAATCTTGGCCTGCTCAACCTTCCCGCTTTGGGAAAGGAGTTCGAGGCCGTCTTTGGTGTCAATGCGCGTGGAACCACCCGGAGCCAGTGTTGCGAATGCCACCAGGAGCAAGCCAACGACGACAACAATCCAGATGCCCGGGCCCTTGAAGAAACTCTTAGCTTTCATCTGATCGGGGTTTTGCCCCGTCCCTCCTGGTAGTGCTGCAAGGCGCAACTTCTGCGCGCGAGTGGTGCTGCTTCAGTTTCAAGCTATACACCGTTCCCAGTAATTCACGCATCGGAAAGTCCAAAAGTTCCCTCTGGGCGTACACAGGATACTCGCGTTGTGCGTGCTGGAACAGGGTTTTGTGCCGCGTTGCGGGCTGGCTGCGTTGTCCACTGGCTGGACGGCGCACCCCTTCACGCCATCCGCACCCGTAACCACTGGTGCGGATGGCGGCAAAAGGTGCGGGCATGGCCGCTACCCGGCGTGAGCGGCGGGAAAGGG
Organism: Paenarthrobacter sp. NPDC090517; assembly: GCF_044769165.1. NCBI lineage: Bacteria > Bacillati > Actinomycetota > Actinomycetes > Micrococcales > Micrococcaceae > Paenarthrobacter > Paenarthrobacter sp. NPDC090517. The sequence continues at coordinate 11,707 of NZ_JBIVXN010000005.1, forward strand.
TGCGGGCATGCACCGCACCTAGGCCACAGCTGCGCTGATTGGACTCAGCGCAGTGGTTTGTTACCTGGTGCCATGTTGTTTTCCACATAGCTCAGACTGGAGCTTTCGGCTTCGCCCGGGACCGGGGAGCGTAGACTCATGGCCTCTCAAGAACTGATACTCGCCTCCGACGCGACACGGATTGGACAGGATGCGCGCCAGCTCGCCAAGCAGGCCAAACGCGGCGAATTGGTCAGAGTCCGACGGGGCACTTACGCCCGCCATGCTTATTGGGCGGAGCTGAACGAGCGCCAACGGCACGGACTCCAAGCAGCTGCCTTGGTCAATACCACCAGAACCCCTCCCATCTTTAATTTGCAGACGGCGGCACTCCTCTGGGGGCTCGGCGTCGTGGGCGTGCCGAAGCATCTGTGCACTGTGACTGCGGACCCAACCGGTGGTCGATCGAAACATGGAATCCGGAGAAGTTTCGGCGTCCGTGACAACGGGGTAGCCCAACTCGGCGAATTCCGGGTCACGGACAAAATTCGCACGACAATAGAGCTGGCCGCTTCCCTGAACTTTGCTGAGGCGTTAGCCATTGTGGACTCCAGCCGGAGGAACCAGAAGTGGGGCGACGCTCTTCAAGTCGACAATTGGAACAAGGACAAGCCATGGGGTCCTCCGTCGGGCGTGGACGAGCTGATTGGAGCTGTCTCCGCCCTCACCAGTCAGTCAAGAAAACGACGTGCGGGCATGGTAATCGAATTGTCCACAGACGAGTCCGAATCGGTGGGGGAATCCATGAGTCGCGCGCAAATGATTCTGCTCAACTTCCCAGTCCCCAGCCTTCAAGGTTCTTTTACCTTGAAGACCGGACATACGGCCCGAACAGATTTTTGGTGGCCCGAACTCGATCTGGTGGGGGAATTCGATGGCTATGGGAAGTACCTGAGGAAAGAATTGCGGGGAAAGCAGACCATCCAGCAGACAGTCATGGCCGAGAAAGCCCGGGAGAACGGATTGCGGGCACTGGGCCTCAGCGTTGTTCGCTGGGACTGGTCCGACATGATGAATCCAAAAACATTCGCACAAATTTTGAACGATGGAGGACTGCGGTCCCTGCGTGGGGCCTGATGTGCTTGGACCGGTCAGGCCGCAGCGACTGGGAGGACCAGAAGGTAACCCGTGGGCAGGTCAGTGCTCCAGCGACGCGGCTCCCGGATCACGAACTGTGTGGACAGCTGCTCTGGGGAGAGCAGGCTGTTGGGCTCTGGGGACGGACCCCATTGTCCGCTGCCGTAGGGGTAGAGCGGATCCAAGACGTTTACCCCGGTGACTTGAAACTCCGGGAACTGCGCGGGATCACCCATCGACTCAAAACCACTCATCACCCAGGCATGACGACCACTCCACATGACCAACCCCACCGGTCGGCCAGTCTCAGCGATGGCGCGGGCCGCCGTCTGCAACGTGTCCTCATAGGTGGCGATGCTGACCACCGTATATGGCCCCATTCCAACTTCGGTCAGCACCTGTGCCCAACCCCGCGGGTTGGCACCGTTGAAGGAGTTGGATGACCGCGCACGGGCCATCTCCCACAGTTCGCTTTGCTGCGCGGAGGATGCCCACGAACCGCCACCGGTATCGTCGATGAGATTGTGCGCCATCTGAATGCTCGCAGCAACACACCAGTCGAAGGTGTACTGCGGAACGAAGTCCCCCTCTTGGTAGAGGTTAAGGGCGAAAGCCTGGGGCACGGCAGGTGGTGCTGGCGGCGGTGGCGGTGCCGGCGGTGGCGGAACCGCGGACTGCGTGGCAGTCGTTGATGGGTTGGTGGCGACGTCACCCGGGGTGGACGCGGAAGAGGTCGCGATGGGATGGCCGGCATCGGTCTCAGTGAGATCGACGGCGGGAGTACAGGCCGTGAGGAGCGTCGCCATGACGGCGAACCACGCCAAAGGACGGGCAGAAGCACCGGTCATGGTTTAGTTTAGCGCGAGGGCTTAGCGCACGGGCAGGTTCAGCCGTTCAGGTAACCGCTCCCGCCGGGCGCACGCCGCAAGTACCAACGCTGCACCCACTCCCGCCGGGCGCACCCCTTAAGTACCAACGCCGCACCCACTCCCGCCAAGCGCACCAGAGGTTACGGGTGCAAACAGCGGAAAAGGGCGCGGCGACGAGGTAGGCCTAAGGAGCGGGGGTTACTCGTAAACGTGCGGGGCCAGGGTGCCCACGAAGTCCAGGTTGCGGTACTTCTCGGCGTAGTCGAGACCGTAACCGACCACGAATTCATTGGGGATGTCGTACCCGACGTACTTGACGTCGATTTCCACCTTGGCGGCGGTCGGCTTGCGGAAAGCCGTGCAGATTTCGACGCTGGCCGTGCCGCGGGATTCAAGGTTGGACTTGAGCCAGGACAAGGTGAGGCCGGAGTCGATGATGTCCTCGACGATCAGGACGTCCTTGCCCATGAGGTCGGTATCGAGGTCCTTGAGGATCCGGACAACACCGGAGGACTGGGTGCCCGAGCCGTATGACGAGACAGCCATCCAGTCCATGCTGACGTGGCTGTGCAGCGCACGGGCGAGGTCTGCCATGACCATGACCGCGCCCTTGAGGACACCGACGATGAGGATGTCGCGGCCTTCGTAATCCTTGTCGATCTGCGCCGCGAGTTCCGCGATACGCGTTTGGATCTGCTCTTTGGTGTAAAGAACGTGCTTGAGATCTGCCTGGACGTCGTTTGAATCCACCAATGGCTCCTGTTTTGATGCTCGGGTGCGGCTACTGTTGGGACGGTTTCTGATGCCGGAATACTAGCTTCCCACAGCGCGCGGCTTCACGGGGACCGCCCTTGGCTGGATCACCGGTCGCATCTGCAGTTGAAGCACCTGATGAAACAGACCGTTCCTGCTCCAAATCGCTGAGGGACAAACGGTACACATTCACGTGGCCGGGAAGCTCAACGGGCCCTGCTGAACCTTGCCGGCGAAGCAGCGCTTCTGCAGCTTGGAGGCGCCCGTAGCCGGGTTGTTGACCCCCGACGTCGGCCGCCGCCTTCGCGATGACACGGAACCTGAGCGCTGCGGGCAGTTCACGAACGGCGTCCTCGGGAAGCCAGGCATCTCTGCCCTCCCGCTGGACGAGTGAGAGATAGGTCTCGTTGGCAAGATCTTCAAGGAAATCGGCATCTTGCTGCAGGATAGCGGCGGTCCGAGCCAGGGACTCGGCCACGCCCGGACCCAGCTTCTCTTCCAACACGGGCATCACTTCAACACGCGTCCGGGACCTCGCAAACGCGGGATCGGAGTTGCTGGGATCATGCCAGGGAGACAACTCTTCCACCCGGCAGATTTCCAGCGTCTCCTCCCGGCGAAGGCCAAGGAACGGCCGGATCAGGCGTCCGCGAGCGGGCCTCATGCCAGCTAGGGAACGCGTTCCGGAACCGCGGGCCAAACCAAGGAGTACTTGTTCGGCTTGGTCGTCCAGGGTGTGGCCGAGCAGGATCGCGTCACAACCCAGGTGATCGGCGGCGGATTCCAAGGCCGCATGACGGGCATCCCTTGCTGCGGCCTCGGGACCGAAACCAGTGGCAGCAACTTCTACAGTGCGCACTTCCACCGGTGATAGTCCCAGTTCACGCAACACGGCAGCAGTCCGGGAAGCGACTTCCCCGGAACCCGGCTGTAGTTGATGATCCACCACCACGCCTGCGACAGACACTGCGTGTCCATCCACATGGCCTCGTCTGGCGAAGTAGGCCGCGATGGCTGCCAAAGCCAGGGAATCCGGGCCTCCGCTGCAGGCTACAAGCACATGTGACGGGTAGCCCGCCGAAGCCAAGGCGTTCTGCAACTGCTTCCGGGCCTTGCCGACGACAGGCGCCAGGCGCCCGGGCCACCGTCGACCCTTACCTGAGGAATGAACGGCGGAACCGGCAGGTACGCTCAAAGCCCCATCCGCTCAAGCCAAAGCTTGGAGTTGTGAATCTCTTCCTCGGTGGGCAGGTAGTCGGCGGATTCCCACACCCGATTGAAGCCCTCCATGCCGGCCACGGCAACAACTTCGCGGACGAACTTGGCGCCATCGGTGTACTGGCGCATCTTGGCGTCCAGGCCGAGAAGGTTTCGAATGAACTTCTCCACCACGCCGCGGTCCTTGCCACGTTCGTTGAAGCGCTGGCGGATGGTCTTCACGGAGGGAACGATGCTCGAATCCACGGCATCCATCACCACGTTGGCGTGCCCCTCAAGGAGGCTCATGACAGCCGTTATGTGGGAAAGGGAAGCCTTTTCCTCCGGGTTCTGGAGAAGGTCCAGGATGGCGCCGCGGCCGGGCGTTTTCTCGGAGGGATTACGGTCGCGCAAGGACTTGGCCACAGCGCTGGCGCGTTCAACCAGAGTGTCCATATTGCCCAGGAGATTGCCGCTGAGCTTCTCGATTTCATCCAGCATGTGGTGACGGAGCCACGGTGCGGCGGCGAACTGGACGCGGTGGGTTTGTTCATGCAGGCAAACCCACAGACGAAAGTCGTCCGGGTGAACGTTGAGTTCGCGCTCCACGGAGATGATGTTCGGCGCCACCAGCAGGAGTCGGCCGCCCGGGGGAACGTTGGACTCCGGGGCCAGCGCCGCAAAAGGGTCGTACTGGCCGAGGACTTTACTGGACAGGAACGCGAGCACAGCACCAAGTTGGGTGCCTGTGATGGCACCGCTGGTAGCGGCGGCCGCCGGCGTCATCGCGACTCCGCTGCGGCTCTCCAGCATCTTCTTCAAAGCTGGTTGGAGCATCACCGAGAAGCTCTGGGTATTGGCCTTGGACCACGAGGCCCGATCCACCACCAGAACGTGCGAATCCCGCAGGTCCCTCGCGGCATCCAAACCGGTGATGTCGTGCACGTGCGGCACGGAGATGTCCGCGTTGAAGCGCAGATTGTCCACGGCTTTGCCGATCTCCCCGGCGCTAAGCTCCGGACCGGGAGGGGCAAGCCGGGCAGCCGTAGAGGCGGCCAGGTCCCAATTGATCAGGGACGGGGCCCCTGCTGACGATTCTCGGGCAGATGACACCATACGGTCCATCACACCACACGAGGCTGACAGTGTGCCTTAAGTTCGCTCCGCGCGGAGGACTAGCCCCGGCACCCGCACGAGGCCAACACTGAAGCCGAACGGTCCATGGCCACCTTGTTACCCGCGGCTCCCGGGTCCAGGCCGTTACCGATAAAGGAGAACACCAAAAGCCGGCCATCGGCGTCCACCACGTAGCCGCTCAACGCGATCACGGTATTCAAGGTTCCGGTCTTGGCGCGCACCAGTCCGGCGCCCTCGGACGTACTTGCCTCGCCGTACCTGTCATTCAGGGTCCCGGTAAGTCCGGCCACGGGGAAACCGTCCAGCGCGGTCCGCAGGGCCAGCTCCGGCCCGCTGGTGATAGCCCGGACAACCTCGGCAAATTGCCGGGCAGTGACTTGGTTCTCCAAGGCAAGGCCCGAGACGTCGGCCAATTGCATCGAATCCGTGGCGATCCCCAACTCCCCCAGCCTTTGCCGCACGGCCGCAGTAGCGCCGTCGTACGTCCCCTCCAGACCAGACGCCAAGGCGGTCATCCGGCCCAGCGCTTCTGCGAGGAAGTTGTCCGAGGATTCGAGCATGAGGTCCACTTGCTCGCTCACGGTGGCGGACTCAGCAGCTGCCAACTCTTTGGCGGGAAGACCCTTACCGCGTTCGACGCCGGGACTCACCCTTACGCCCGCCGCCGCCAACTGCTCGGCAAACGCCTGGGCGGTGGTGACGGCGGAATCCTGGGGTCTGGGACCGGTCAGGACGTCCGGGGCGTAACGACCGGAGTTCAACGCCAAGGAGAACAACGGCGCGGTTTCCCCGGCGGCGACATCATCCAAACTCCATGCGGGGTTAAGGGGCGCGCCACTGAAAAGTGAGTCGTCAACTTGCACGGCAATTGGCCCCTTCACCCCAGCCGACGCTAAAGCGGCAGCCGTGTCCGCAGCCAGGGACGCTAGTCCGGCCCGGCCAAGTACAGCAGTGGGCTCGGAAGCGGAGGTGCCCAGCAGAACGTCCCCTCCCCCGGTCAACACCACTGTGGAGGGGTTGTCAGTTGCGAGCACGCGGGTTGTGAACCTGGAGTCGGGACCTAGGGCTTTCAAGGCCGCAATCGCGGTCAACAGCTTCATGTTCGAGGCCGGGATGCGGTTGGCGTTGGCCTCGCGGTCAAAAAGCACCTGGCCAGTGGCGGCGTCCATCACCACGCCGCTGATGCTGCCTGCACCGTCCGGCTTAAGGGTAGTGTCCAGGAGCTTCGCGACCTCGCCCGCAACCGGGATAGGCGCTGAGGCATCCAACGGCAGCACACCGTGGGCACCCGAAAGGCGGTCCGGCACCTGCTGCCAGGAAGGAATGGAGGGCGGCGGCTTGGGGAAACTGAGCAGGTTCGGAAACATCCCCACAGCCACCACGGCGCCAAGGCACAGTAAAACGGTGGTCAGCAGCACCGGCCATGTAAAGCGCCCCCACGCCGCAGGCACCCGCTTGCGGGCACCCCCGTTTTTAACGCCCATCATGGAAGTTGCTTGGTCCTGTCAGTCCTGAAATGTCCCCGCCGGTTCAAGAAACCCGGGCCTCTCGCTATATCCTCAATAGTAGTCGGCGGCGCTGGCTGCGCTTTTGCCTGCCGCGCCCCACCCACACCCGTCAAGGAGCATTCCATGAAGCACGACGTGACCATCGAGATCCCCAAGGGATCGCGCGTCAAGTACGAAGTTGACCACGAAACCGGCCGTGTCCGCCTGGACCGCGTCCTGTTCACCTCCATGCAGTACCCCACGCACTACGGTTTTTTCGAGAACACCCTGGGCGAAGACGGCGACCCGCTGGACGCATTGGTGCTCCTGCAGGACTTCGATCTGCACCCGGGCGTCATCGTTGAATCCCGCCCCATCGGCGTCTTCAACATGACCGACGACGGCGGCGGAGATGCCAAGGTCCTCTGCGTCCCCGTTGACGCGCGTTTCGACCACATCCAGGAAGTCAGCGACGTCAGCGAATTCCTGGTCAAGGAAATCGAGCACTTCTTCACGCGCTACAAGGACCTGGAGCCCGGCAAGTGGGTCAAGGCTGAAGGCTGGGGCGACCGCGCCGCCGCCGAAGCCGAGCTGGAAGCTTCCATCAAGCGCTTCTCGGCCGAAGGCCACTGATTTTCAAAGCTCTAAACGCTTGACGCCCGACGGCGGCTGGTGCGGTTCTCCCGGGACCCACCTGCCGCCGTCGTTCTTTAACGGTTTATGCACATGGGCATGTCTCCCCATCGCGGCAGCTTGCGGGTCCGCCTAGGCTGGGACCAGACTTTTCGATGCATGTTCACAGGGGGTTCCATATGGCTGGGTTCTACGGCGCGGACATCGCGCAGCTTCGCAGTCTGGCGGGCGTGATGGGCAAAGCCGCCGACGCCATCAGCCTGCAAAGCACGCAGCTGTCCAACGCAATCAACTCCACCACCGCGTGGCAAGGCCGGGACGCCACGGTATTCAAGGGCGACTGGAACAGCCAGCACCGGCAGAGCCTTGTGAAGGCCGCCAATATGCTGCGCGAAAATGCGAGCCAGCTGAAAAAACACGCCAACCAGCAGGAGTTCGCCAGCCACAATGATGGCTCAGGCACCTCGGTTGGTGTCCTCAAGGACCTTTACGACACCGCCATGGGCGTCAAGGGTTTGGCTGCTCCGCTGTGGACGGCATACAAGTATCTCAAGCTCGGCAACGCAGAATGGGTGAAGACCCGCGAGGTTCTGACCAATTGGCGTGCCGGTGGCACTGTGGTCCGGGACGCCATGACCGCGCTGCGTAACGGTGAGAAAGTCACTGATGTCCTCACCGACCTCAAAGCCAACATCCCCTACAGCCAGGCCTTCCAAGAGGCCAGCAAGTTCTCAAAGGGCCTCCGCATTGCCGGAGCCCTGGCGGCGCCGCTCAATATTGTTGGCGGCATCAGCGACATGATCAACCCCGAGCACGACGGCTGGCGCGGTACTGGTGACCGGGTCGCCGGCGGCTTGTCCGTGGTTGGCGGTGTAGGCAGCATCATGCTCATGACAGCCGGCGGCGCAGCCCTGCTGGGGCCGATCGGTGCTCCCATCGTGATCGGCGCCGGCATCGTTGCGGGCGCGTGGGCGTTGGGTAACCTCGTAGCCGACAACTGGGACTCCATCAGCAACTTCGCCCGCAACCCTGGCAGCTACATCGCTGACGGGGCCAAGGAGGTGGCAGGCTTCGCCAAGGACGTAGGCAGTAAGGTGGCAGACGGGGTCAGTGACGCCGCCAAGTCAGTCGGAAGCTTTGTCGGAGGGATATTCGGATGACCACCAGCACCATGAAATGGACCCAGCGGGACATCGAGGCCGCGGCCAGGGTCCTGGCCTCGGCCAGCGCAATCGGCGCGCCCTTGCCCACGCTGACCGATGAAGAAGTTGTGGCCTTGGACGGTGTTCAGCACGAACAGCTGGTTGCCCTGCCGTGGCTTTCTGCCCAGGACGCTAGCAAGGAACTGATGTGCGCTATTGCGTTGCGCGGCCTGCTCGCCAAGGAACTCGTTTACCCGGTGGTCTTCGAGGGTGAAACCGAGCCGTCGCGCTTGCACGCCACCGAAGAAATCACCGGCGCCCTGACCCTGCGCCGCAGCGGCAGCAGCGTAGTTTCAGTGGAACGCACCGTATCCACGGGCAAGCGCTGGCTCTACGGCTACCTTCACGATGAAGGCGTCCTGCTGGAAGAGGTGGACGAAAGTGGGCTTCACGGCTTCACCGTTGTCACCCGCGATCAGCTGGTTCCGCGTCTGGCCGAGTTCGTAGACCCCCAGCAGGCGGCAGTCCGCGACACCGAACCGGCCCTTTACACGGAAGCCCAGTTCGAGGCGCACGCCGCCACGGCTTTGGCAGACACCCAGGCGGCCAGCAACGTGGTGGCCTTCAATTCCAATACCAACGAGTTCCCCACGGTTACCGTGTACACCGGTCCCTCCGGCGTTCACGTGCTGACACCGCGAGTGGAAAGTTCCCCGGAATCCGGCCCGGAGCAGTCGGAATCGGTGTCCTTCGAGCTTCAGGAAACCTCAGCACCATCGTTGGCCCGCGTCCTCGGTGGGCTTGCGGGACTGGCCTGACGTTAAGCACCCAAGCCGCACACCGCCGTCGAGCTGAAAGCCCCTTATGAGCACTTCGAAGTCCACCACCCTCACCGGGCTGCTTGACGCTGTCAACGGCCGCCCCGTTCGCCGCCACCCTGAAACCGGCGCGTACTTCGTCAAGGCCTCCGGAGGCGCCCACTTCTGGGGCCGCGCCCTGGATTCGGTGGTGTTCCTGGTTGGCTACGTGGTTCTGGCCGTGATCGCTGTTGTGGTCCGCGAATCAATGATGAACAGCGGCTCGGCGCTCGGGTACAACGACGGTTTGTGGCTGACGCTGTACGTTGTCCTGTGGTTCGTGGGGCTGTTCGTCTACGGCATGATCTGGGGATCCGTAGGAAGTGTTGGCGACGCCGCAGCCGGCATGCGCTCAGTTCGAATCAAGAACGGCACGACGGCGGGAGCATGGTTGGGCGGTTGGCGCGCCATCTGCTGGTCCTTCTTCCCGTTCTTCGTGGTGATGCTGATTGCCTCCGCAATAAGCGGAGGCGGAGACGACACTTGGGATCCAAAGTTTGCAGCCATTGACCGGCGCTCGGGAATCGCGCAAGGCCAACCGCCCGTCCCGGACCCTAAGGTAGTCGCTGCAGAACAAGCAGCCCAAGCGGAGCGTCGGAACCTGCCCAACCTCTACGGCCAGCGCCCGGATGCGCGGCCGTAGCTGGCTGGTTCGCCGGGAGGAGCGCACGCTCGGGCCTGAGCTCGGACGGCTTCGTTATGTAGCATCCTCACGCAGGATCTTCTGGAAGGCGCTGATCCCCTGTTTGGTTGTGGGTTTCGTTTTCGGGACCATTGCCGAATTCGTCAGCCCCATTCGCTCCACCAGGGAGGCAGGACATTTCAGCGACCCCGCTCTGTTCGTCACCGCAGGCATCCTCACCGGCTTGGTGCTGTGGGGCATGACTCTTATGGGGAGCTTCCGGAAACTGCTGGTTTTCGATCGCGGCATGGTTGCCAAGTACTCCCAGAAACACACCCGCGTAGTGATTCCTTGGAGCGACATCGCGCCTGAGAGCCTCAAAACAGTGACCACGGGTGACGGCAGTGATCCCGACCGGCGATTGACGGCACGCCGGAAAGTTTCGTTGGGTGCCGGTGGGCGAAATGCACTGGTTTTCCAAGCCCGCGAAGCCTTCTGGGTCTTCGCCTCCGACGAGGACCCGCGGCCCTTGGTAATGGCAGTCCAGGAAAGTCTGCGTGACGCAGGAATGGCCGATGCCGTGCGCGCCACATCAGGCGCGTTGCCCGCCGTCGTACTCACCGGACGGACGGCGCTTGACTGAACAGCAGCCAAATTTTGCCCTTGCAGAGCTGCTACCAGCCGGTAGCATGTGATCAACTATGTTCACTCTCACCATCAACCAACGCGATAGCCGCCGTGACGGCGACCTTGTGCCGCAGCTGCTCAAGGACCTGCGGCACATTCCCGCGCGGCTCGACTTTGACCGTTCGGTTGAGGATGAGGTGCAGGGGATCGTCGAATGCAGCCACCAAGCTGTGGAGACGGCCCTGATCGCCCTCCGAACAGGCCAGTGGTACGTGGGAATCGGCGTGGGACCTATCAATGAGCCGTTGCCCAATCTGGTCAAGGATGCCTCGGGGCATGGCCTCGTTTACGCCCGACGGGCTGTCGATCGGCTACGCAGCGGCAAAGAACGTGTCCCCGTAGCTGTAGATGGCCCTATCCCGGCCTTGGCTTCGGAAGCGGAAGCTGTACTGAGGCTCCTCGGGCACATCGTGCTGCACAGGAGTACGGCGGAATGGCGGGTATTGGATCTGCTGACGCCTGGCGTCCGCGGCCAACAAAAAACTGTGGCCCAGGAGCTCGGCATCACTACCCAGGCCGTGAGCAAGGCCTTGGCACGCGCGCAGTGGGCAGAGGAGCACGCCGCCCGTCCAGCCGCCGCCCGCTTGCTGCAGCTCATCCTCGAAGTGCATTGACCCACGCCCCACGCAAAACCCCAGGCGCAGCAAAACCCAACTAAGTAGCAGTTGAGGCCGTTTTGGGCTCCCAAAACGGCCTCTGCTGCTACTTAGTTGGGTAAGCGCGTACTTAGTTTCGGTCAGCGCAGTTTCGGTCAGCGCGGCAACTTATTGGTTGCTGACGTTGTCCTTGGCCGTGTGTGCGCGGTCCTGAACGTCGGCGGCGGCTGCCTGGCCTTCATCCTTGACGTTGGCTGCGGCTTCCGTAGCGCTGTCCTTGACGTTCTGCATTGCATCCTGAGCGGGCTCGCGCAGGTGCTCGGCAACTTCCTGGGCAGCGTGGCTGAGCTCATCCGTGAGCGGCTGGGCCGCTTCCTTCAGAGCCTGGGCAGCCTCGCGTTCCTTGTCCGACGGCGGAATCAGGGCCGAGACCAGCAAGCCTGCACCGAAGGCAATGAGGCCGGCGGCAATCGGGCTGCCCTGAGCCTTGCGGGTGATCACCTGAGGGGCGTCGCCGATGTCGGAAACCACGCCGGAAACAGCGTCTCCAGCCTGGTGAGCCGCGTTGCCGGCCCGGTACTGGACGTCATCCCGGGCGCCGAAAACAGCCGTCTTGATCTTGTCCACCCGGCGGTTGACGATGTGCGAAGGCGTAACTTTGTCAGCCACGGCATCAACATTGGTGCTCAGCCGCCGGCGGGTTTCTTCGATATCGGCGCGCAGGGCGTCGGGGTTCTGCGTCATCGTGTCTCCTCAGTGTTTGGTTTCAAAGCGGGAGGTATTTCCTTGACCGTCTCAGCGGTCCGGGGCATGCCCTTGATCGCATTCAGCTCCTTGCGGCCCTTGGCGGCCAGGACAGCCGCGACAATTCCCCAGATGACCGCAACAATCAGTGCGGACCATCCCAGGCCAACGAGCTGACCCAACGCCCACCAGAGGGCGATGGACAGAAACAGCACGGTGATGTGGCCGGCGTAGGCAGCACCGCCCAACATTCCCGCGCCCTTGCCGGCCTTGGTGGCGGAATCCTTAATCTCCGCTTTCGCCAGCTCCACTTCCTGGCGCATCAACGTGGAGACGTCGCGCGTCAGGTCGCTCAGCAGCTCACCAAGGGGAAGGTTTTCCGCTTTCTCATGGGCTGTTGTGTGAGGCAGGTCGGCGGGACTGCTCATCGGGGACCTCCATACTGGGGGTCATCCGGATCAAGCGGGTTCTCAGGATCAATTGCTCCAGCAAGCGGGTCCCCTTGCGCCTTGACTCCACCGGCGGTTGTCTCCGGGTAAGGGAGAGTGGACCCGTCGTAGCCGCCCGTGGTGCCGGCATCGTAACCCGTGGTTGCTGCACCACCGGTTGCTGCGCCCGTGGTGGTTGCTGAACCGTAACCGGCGGTGGTGGTCGTCGGGCCCGGAAGATCCACAGCTGGCGGCGTTACTGCGCCACCCTGCGTCGGGTAGTAGACCGCACGAGGTGTCTGCTCGGTGGTGGTGCCAGTGGTTCCTCCGGATGCCCCGCCCATGGGCGAGTTGTCGGCCATGCCCCTTCCGAGGCGGCCTGCAAGGACACCGGCTCCGGCAGCGAGCAGGAGGAAGGCTCCTGGCTTGCGGCGTGCGAAACCCTTGACTTCATCCAGCAGTGAACCGGGATCCCGGCCCTCCAACCACTGGGCGATGGAGGAAGAACGCTGGGCGGCCTGCTGAACCAGGTCCGTGGCCACACCACCGTTCTGGCTTGAATTGGCCATGGTGGACAGTTCGTCAGAAATGGACCGCAAACCTTCGGCAACACGCTGCTGCTGGACCTGGGCCTGGTCTGTCAGTTCACCCTTGGTCTGCGTGAGCAGCTGGCGTGCGTTCACCTTGACTTCGTGGGCTACGTTGCCGGCTTCGGACTTGGCAGTGTCCACTACACCACCGGCAGCATCCGATACGGCTCCAGCCACTCCCGCAGCTTCCTCCTTGGCGGTATCTACCTTGCCGGAACTGGCAGAACCGGTTCCCGAACCAGTGGGAGTTCCGCTGATTCCGGTGGTTCCGGCAGTTTGCGTTTCAACGTCCGGCGAGTCGAGGTAGCTTCCGGAAAATGGCTCGGTCCCTGCATGGGCTCCGGTCCGTGGCGCCGCGAAGCTTCCGTCCTGCGGCGATTGGCTCTCAGTCATTGTCGCTCTCTTTCCACAGTTGGCAGGCTGCGGACAGCAGCCGGGATAGTAAGTATCGTTACTATCAATGGGTGTGTACCCGGTTGCTACGGTTCTAATCACACCAATTTCCAAAAGATGGCGTGCCCCACTTTCAGGGCTTCCCACTCGACACGGAAGGACATACCTGCCAACGTGGGTTTGATGAGCCAACTGCCTGCGAGGCGACGGCTGATTCCCGCGCTTCGAAAAACCGTCACCCGCCACCGACTCCTGTTCGCTGCCAAAACTGCCGTTGCAGCGGGCCTCGCCTGGTACCTCGCACCCTTTATGCCCGGCCCTGCCGCCGCCTACCCGTACTATGCACCGCTGGGTGCCCTGGTGAGCATGCACCCCACCGTGGCCGACTCAGCCAAGCATGGACTCCAGAGCCTGGTGGGTTTGGTGCTGGGCATCGGTATGGCCTTCGCCATCACCACCGTCGCCGCGCCCACCGCACTGGCGGTTGCCGTGGTGGTGGGACTCGGCGTGCTCATCGGCGGCCTTCCCCGGCTGGGCACTGCGTCTGAATGGATTCCAATGGCAGCGCTGTTCGTGCTGGTGCTGGGTGACTCGAACGCCGAAGGTTTCTCCTTCGCCTACGTCCTTCAAATGGCTTTGGGCGTCACCGTAGGATTTGCGGTGAACTGGCTAATCTTCCCTCCACTGCACCTGGACGACATCGATCCCGCCATTGCCGGACACCAGGGTGCCTTATCCCGCCAGCTCAAGGACATGGCTCGAGCCATGGAAGAATCGTGGCCACCCAACCACGAAGCATGGGCCACCCGCAGTGACGACCTTTCGCTCACAGCAGCCGGCGTGCGGACTGCGGTGCATCAAGCGGAACTGAGCGCCAAAGCGAACCCCCGGTCCCGCCGTCGTGCGACCCGCCTGCCCAGCGACCTCGCCGGCCTGCGAACCCTTGAACGGCTCACTTTCCACGTCCAGGACATCACCGATGTCCTGGCCAGCGCCATCTGGGAGGAGGGCGCGGGGACGATCATTCCGGATGCCGTGGTCGCTCCGCTTTCCGAAGCCTTGGAGTCTGTGGCCGGCGTGGTGGATCACTGGCGGGACGCGGAGTCCGGCGAACTCGCCAACCGTCTGGCAAGGGCGAAGGACAGCATCAACGCCCTCAGCGATGCCGTGGCCGAGGCCGCGGCTGACCAAGCACCGGTGAACGCTCCGGCGTCAGTGGCCATGAGCCTGCGCCGGATTCTCACAGTTGTCCTGTCCTCCGAGTAGGGACTAGCGCGGCCTCAGCGGCGGCGACCCCTTCCGGCCCCTACCTGCACCAATACCGTCCAGCATTTCCGCCAGTGATTCCAGTGAGGAATGCTTGGGCGACCAGCCCAGAAGAGCGTGCGCCCGGGCCGTGTCCATGATGGGCGCGTTGGCCGCCATGTCCACCCAGCCGGCGTCGGTCACCTGCAGACGGAGTCGCCAACTAACCTCGACGACGGCGCGCAGCACCGGCAGCGGGAACGGCATCACCCGCCGGGCGTTGAAAATCCACGCCAGGGCGTTGGGGTCTATGACCGGTTCAGCGGCGATGTTGAAAGCACCTTCCGCCTTGCGCTCCAGCACACGCCAGTAAGCATCAGCTACGTCGGCCGTGTGGGCGGCCTGGAACACCATCTCCTTGGGGACGGCAAGCAGCGGCAGCCAGGGCTTACGCGGAACCAATCGGGGCAGGACCCGTCCCAGGAAGTAGCGGCCAACCTCACTCCCGCCACCTGCACTGAACATCAGCGCGGGGCGGAGCCGGGCCACCACGATGTCCGGGTTCTCCTTGGCGAAACCGTCCAGGAGCCTTTCCTGTGCCGCCTTGTCAACACTGTAGTGCGAGCTGCGGATGCCCTCCGTCGGCCAGTCTTCCTTGGTCCGTTGATCCTTGGGAGCCGGCGAGTACGCCCCCACAGATGACGCGCACACGACGTGCCGCACTCCGGCTTTGCGCGCGGCGGCCAACACGTGGGCTGTTCCCGCCACGTTGGTCCGGCGCAGCATCTCCCGGTCACGATTCGGTTGGATAAGCCACGCCAGATGAACCACGGCATCGGCTCCCGCCAAAGCTGCTTCCAGCGCGGGTTGATCCCCAGTGGCGCTGATGTCCAGGGTGTGCCACTCCACGCCGTGATACGGAGCGGCGTCCTGATCCGGCTGCCGCCGGACGACGCCCACCAGTTCCAGATCCGCGCCTTCTTCGGAGCGTGCTCTCTGCAGCCGTTTCAGTAGTTCCGTGCCGCCGTGTCCTGTTGCACCGATGATTGCAATACGCATGGCTGTTTCCTCAGGTCTGCGGGGCTTCGCCCGTGGAACGGATGCGTTCCAGGACCGCTGTGGTGGAGTGCTCGGGCACGTAATCCAGGATGGTAACAGTGCCGCCGTAGCGTTCCACGGCTTCGGTTTCCTGAAGCATCTCCGGCGTGTAATCGCCGCCTTTGGCATAGACGTCGGGCCGGAGGAGCTCGATGAGCGGGATGGGGGTTGGGGTATCAAACACGGTTACATGGTCCACGCAGCTCAATGCGGCGATGACTGCCGCGCGATCGGCCTCGTGGTTGACCGGCCGGTCCGGGCCCTTGAGCTTCCGCACGGAAGAATCACTGTTCAGCGCCACCACCAGTACGTCGCCCAGTTGCTTGGCCTGGTTGAGGTAGCGGGTGTGACCGCGATGAAGGACATCGAAGCACCCGTTGGTCAGCACAATCCGCTTGCCCTCGCTTCGGTGCTCTTCCACGTGCCTGGCCAACTCAGAATCCGTCAGTGCTGTATCGGCGAAACCCCGGAGGTGCTTTGCCAGCTCGTCAGTGGTGCAGACGGACGTACCTGGCCGATGCACAACCACATCCGCGGCCGCTTGAGCCAGGTCCACGCTGGTGGACAGTGGCAGTCCGGCAGCACGGGCTATGGTCAACGCAGCCACGAAAGTATCGCCGGCACCTGAGGCCTGCTTTTCTGCTTGCGGCCGCGCCCAGGTGCGGTGGGTAGCCGGTTTTGGGGAGTCGCCGTTGGGCCGGATCGTCAAAGTCCCCTCCCGGTCCAAAGTCACGACGACGGCGGCAGCACCTGAGGCGCGAAGGAGCTGGTCCGCGTGGGCTTCCACGAAGGGGCACCTGGCAGCGCCCCCGGGAAACTCAGTCCCGAGCAACCTGGCCGCTTCCTGCGCATTCGGGGTAGCGAGGCCCGGCTTGAGTTCGGCCCAGCGTCCTGGATAGTGGGCATCCACGACTACCAGCGTGTCCTGTCGGGCGTTGGCGGAGCCGGATTCCGAGCCTTCACTTTGCGGTCCTAGATTTTCGAATATTGTGTCCCGTACTTCACCTTCCAAGGCGCCGGCCCCGTAGTCACAAACGACCACGGCTGACGAGCCGGGGAGTGCTTGCGGGATCGCCTTGGCCATTTGGCGTAGGCCCTCCTCGGGGACCTCTGCTGCGGCATCGTCCAGGCGAAGCATCACCTGCCCGCCGCTGCTCACGCGGAATTTGGTGGTGGTGGTCATTCCGGGATGGGACACGACGTGCGACACGTCCACTCCTGCAGATCTGAGCTGCTCAAGGAGCGTCTGGCCGCCGGAGTCCTCTCCCACCAGTGAGACGAATCGAACGTCCGCCCCCATTGCGGCGAGGTTCATCGCCGTATTGGCGGCACCGCCCGGGGCAAAGTCCCGGCGCTGGACCTGGACCACTGGGGCTGGGGCTTCGCGGCAGAACCGCTCAATGGTTCCATCCCACCAGCCGTCAAGGATGGAATCGCCGATGACCGTCACAACAGGGCGTTCCTCGGCCAAGCGGCCCGGCAACCAGTCAGCCAGACCTTCTTGATTGGATAGGCGTGCCATGGGGTACCTTCCGGTTGGGCAACAGTTTCCTGTTCCCCTCAGGTACCCCGCGGCAGGCGCTTCACACGCCCGCCCGGGGAGTTTCAGGGCAAAGGGCAGGCGGCCCGGAACAGCGCATGGCAGCGTAGGCAGCGAAAGGAAGCACCCCATGGAGTATCCGCTGATAAACGTGAACCTCGGAGTTGGGCCAGTCCTGGAAAAGTTCAGCGCCGTGAAGCGGATAGCGGTCCTCCGGGGTGGCGGACTGGGTGATCTGATCTACACCTATCCCGCCTTAAGCGCGTTGAAAAATGCTTACCCTGATGCCACCGTCACGTTGCTGGGAACGCCGATTCACGCCGCAGTGGTGGCTGCTACGGAAGGTCCGGTGGACGACGTCGAACTGCTCCCCGTGGCGCGCGGCGTTCACGACGGTCCCCGCAACGGCGAGCGCTTTGAGGATGATGCTGAGGACGTGGCGGCACAGGAGGCCTTCTTCGGGAGCATGCGGGCCAAGGAGTTCGATATTGCGTGCCAGATGCACGGTGGCGGCAGGTTTTCCAACCCTTTCCTGCTGCAACTGGGGGCACGGCACACTGTGGGTACCCGCACCAAGGACGCGGAGCCACTGGAACGCAACCTGGACTACGTCTACTACCAGAACGAGCCGGACCGGTGGCTGGAGGTGGCAGGTCTGGCGGGAGCTCCCACCATCATTTCCCCTCCCCTGCTCCCAAAGCCTGAGCATCAGCAGAACATCGTTGGACTAAGGGATCCGCAGCGGGCATCCCTGGTGGTGGTCCACCCGGGTGCCACCGATCCGAGGAGGCGATGGCCGGCGTCGAACTTTGCTCAAGCAGCCGCGGGCGTGGCAGCGGAAGGCGCCCAGGTTTTGATCGTGGGTGACCGTTCGGAGAAGGCACTGGCCCAGGAGGTGGCGGAACTCGCGGTCCGCCACCTCTCGGAGGCGGACCGCCATGCTGTGCGGTCCGTTGCGGGCGAGCTGGAGATTGGAGAGCTGGCCGCGCTGCTGGCGGATGCAACTGTGATGCTGGCCAGCGACAGCGGCCCCCGGCATCTGGCCCAGGCATTGGGCACTCCCACAGTGGGTATCTTTTGGGTGGGGAACGTGTTTAATGCAGGACCGCGCGGCCGGAGCATGCACCGCATCCATATGTCGTGGGCGACGCAGTGCCCGCGATGCGGGGTGGATATCACGCAGGTGGGATGGACTGCACCGCACTGCGGCCACGACGATACCGTGGTGAGCGGCATCGCCGTGGCCGACGTTGTTCAGGACGTGCTGGACCTTACGGCCACGAGCCTTCTTCTGCGGGGCAAATAAGGAGTTCGCGGACCTCGCTGCCGAATGGCTGGGACAGGGCGAACACCACAGCCTGTGCCACGTTGGCGGGATCGTTGAGCTTGGAATCGTCCTGAGGCTTGTATTGCTCGTCCCGGTCGTCGAAGAAGTGGGTCTTCATGCCGCCCGGGATGATGGTGGTGACGCCGATGACGCCGCCGGTTTCCGCGGCCAGTGCACGGCTGAAGCCGATCACTCCGAACTTCGAGGCGCAGTATGCCGTTGCATCCGGCAACGCCCTGAGGCCCAGTGTGGAGGCGATGGTGATGGCCCGGCCGCGGGATCCCTTCAGGTACGGCAGCGCTGCACGGACTACCGATACGGTGCCCAGGAGGTTCACTCCGATGACCTTCTCCCATTCTTCGGCCGGGACGTCGCCCAACTTGCCGCAGCGGTCGATGCCTGCCGCCGTCACCACGCCGTCCAGTCCGCCAAGCGTTTCGGCGGCCTCTTTGACTGCAGCTTCCACGGCTTCACGGTTGGAGACGTCCACTTCCAGGGCTTTGGCCCCGGACACGTTGCTGACGTCGCGGTCGAAGACGAAGGGTGTGCCGCCGGCGTCGCGGATGGCTTCCACGATCGCAGCGCCAAGGCCGGAGCCGCCTCCAGTGACGATGACGCGGCCGGGTGTTTGCGTGTTCATGCGGTTCCTCTCGGTTGATCGGTCTTGTGGTCAGCTGACCTTGGCCAGTGCTGCGGCCAGGCCGCTGGTGGAGCGTGCCGGGTGGAAGGGGACAGTGACGCACCGCCCTCCCCAACCCGCAACCAAGCGGGCTTCCGGCAATTCTTCGGGGGTGTAGTCGCCACCCTTGACCCAGATATCGGGCTGTATTTGTGTGAGGCAGGCTTCGGGAGTGTCCTCGCCGAAGACCACCACCGCGTCAACGCATTCGAGTGCCAGCAGCAACTCCGCGCGGTCCTCTACGCTGACGATTGGCCGGTGTGCGCCCTTGAGCCGCCTCACCGATTCATCGGAATTCAGGCACACGATGAGGCAATCTCCCATGCTGCGGGCGGCAGCCAACGTCCGGGCGTGGCCAGCGTGGAGCAGGTCGAAGCACCCACCGGTCGCTACCACCGTGCCGCCCCTGGCACGCACGGCATGAGCTAGTTGAACGCCGTCCGGGTGGAGGTCTCCGGCGTCAACCAGTTCCAAGCCCTTAAGCTCGACGACGGGCCTCGGTTCGACGACGGGTTTGGGTTCAGGTGCGTTGTCCGCTGGTGGGGCTTCACTCACCACCGCGAGCGCAGCCGCTCCCCCCGCTGCGAGGAAAGCGGATGCGTCTTCCACTGCCCGGGTGGCTGCCTGTGCCAGGTCCAGTCCGAGCCCCAAGTGCACTGCGAGGCTTCCGGCCAGGCGATCGCCGGCTCCGCAAGGATCGCTGACATTGGTCTTGGGGGCGGGGATGCCCTGTGCCGGGTCGCCGGCAGAGAACAGGAGCGCGCCGTCTTCGCCCCTGGTTACCAGAACTGCTGCGCTTCCCCATTTGTCGAGCAGGTAGCGGCCGGCTTCTTCGGCACCTGTGCGGGACGGTTCCAGTCCACCCGCTTTCGCAGCGGCCAGCGCCTCGGCCAGGTTGGGCGTCACGACGGCGACCCCCTCCACAGGCTGGGAACCGGCAGGATGCGGGTCCCACACCACAGGGACGCGATGGGCGGCTTCGCTTAGGGCAGCGCGAATGTCAGTGTTGGCGGTGATTCCGCGGCCGTAGTCAGCCACAACGATGGCGTCCGCCGTAGCAATAGCTGCGAGCATTTCATCCGTGCTGGACGGGACAGGGGCCGGCGCGCATCCTTCATCGAACCTGACCATCGGATGCGTCCCGATTCGCACGCGGGTCTTTGTAGGCGTCGGGGCGAGCGGGACTCCGGCGAGCACCGACACTCCGGCCAGTGCGCGCCTGAGGTGGCTGGCGCCGTCGTCGTCCGAAACCGCGGTGACCAGGGCGACTTCGTGACCGTCCTGCGCGAGCACGGTAGCAACCAGTCCGGCACCACCTGCACGACGCCGGACATCGGCCACGTCGACTACCGGCACCGGCGCGTCGGGGCTGAGCCGGGTGGCGGCCCCGTTGATGTCGACGTCGAGGAGGACGTCGCCCACCACCGTGATCCTCATGGTTGACCCCCTCCGGAGGTGGCTGCACCGTACGATCCCGCCCGCCGGGCTACCTCGGCATCAAAGGCCCGGCACACAGCGTGGATGGCGATGAGGTGACCTTCCTGGGCGTTTGCGGAGACGGCGTCAACGGTCACGGCTTGATCGCAGGCGTCAGCCAACGGGTTGGGGCCAGCTCCGGTGAGCGCCCACGTGGTGATGCCGCGTTCCTTGGCTGCGCGGGCGGCTTTGAGCAGGTTTGGACTGCGACCACTGGTGGACAGAAGGATAAGCACGTCACCCACGCGACCGTGGGCCCGCACTTGGCGCGCGAATACTTCCTCGTAGCCGTAGTCGTTGGAGAGCGCGGTAACAGCGGAAGATTCTGCGTGCAGTGAGATGGCAGAGAACGGTGCGCGTTCCTCGTCGAACTTTCCCACCAGCTCGGCAGTCAGGTGCTGCGCCTCAGCTGCTGAACCGCCGTTGCCTGCTGCCAGCAGGCGCTGCCCGGAGAGCAGCCGCTTGGCGAGTTCGGTCCCCCACTCGCCCAAGCGGCCCGACTGCGAGCGCAGGGATTCCAGTGCGGGAAGTACGTTGTCCAGGTGCTTAGTGACCTCGGCCGTGTGGGTGGAATCGGTGTGCTCGGGGGCCCAACGCCGCGGCAAGGTATCCGGCACCGCAGTGGATTCCGTTGTCGCAAGGCCTTTGATGGTCATGGGGCCGTTGATAGTCACAGTGCCGTTCCTTCCAATGGTTCCACGCGCTCTTGCTGCCGGGACAGGCCGGCCGCCAGAACTGACCGGTAGGCCTTCTCGGTGTCCGCGGCGATGCGTTCCCACGAGTATCGGGAGCGTGCCCGGCGTGCTCCGGCACGGCCCATGTCGGCGCGGAGCTCCGCATCTCCGAGCAGCTTTCCGAGCGCCTCAGCGAGGGCTTCAGGATCACGGGGAGGGACGTGCAGCCCGGTTTTCTGGTCCACCACGGTCTCCCGAAGCCCGCCCACAGCCGCAGCGACTACAGGCACTCCGCAAGCCATGGCCTCGAGGGGCACGATGCCAAAAGGCTCATACCAGGGCGTGCAGACCACGGCGTCAGCGCTCCGGAAGATGCCCGGCATGGCATCCCGCGGGACTTGCCCGCGCATGGTCACTTTGTCCTCGACCCCGAGCTCCTTCGCCATGGCCCTGAGCCGCTGCGCTTCAGGATCTTCTTCGAGGTTGAGGGCGTCCCCGGAACCGCCAACGATCAGGAGTTCGACGTCGTTGAAGCCCGCCTCCGCCAAGAGGGGCAGAGCCTGGATGATCAGATCCACACCCTTGCGTTGCACGAGGCGTCCCACGCTCAGAATCCGATGCGTGCGGGACCTGTGTTCGGCGTCGGACGTTCCAGGAAACAAGGTGAGGTCCACGCCGCAGGGCGCGATGGAAATCTTTGACCGGCTGATGCCCAAGGCCTTAAGTTCGAACACCTCGTCCGGGCACGTGGCAATGACCCAGTCGGCGGTGCGACCTACCCACGGCTCCAGCCATTCCCTGGCTGGCGGGCTGGTATCAGCAGCGCCTTGGTGCCTGCGCTTTACGGAGCCGAGGGCGTGGAAGGTCTGCACCACAGGAACAGGATCGGGAGCTCCTGCCCGCCGTGACGCTTGGATGGCAGCGAGGCCGGACATCCAGAAATGCGCGTGCACCACGTCCGGGAGCTCTCCCGCCCAGTCGGCGCAGATGCCGTCGGCCAACTCTCCCATGAACGGCAGGAGATCGTCCTTGGGGATGCGTCGGGCCGGGCCGGCGTCCACATGAACCACGGTCAGCCCCGGTCCCACGTTCACCCGCCTTGGTAGCTCGGGGTCATCCCGCCGCGTGTACACCGTGACTTGATGGCCGCGATCGGCCAGAGCTGATGAAAGCGCCGCCACGTGGACGTTCTGTCCTCCGGCGTCAACGCCTCCCAAGGCGGCCAGCGGACTGGCGTGTTCGGAGACCATGGAGATTTTCATGGGTGCGTCCTCTCTGTGTCATGGCTGGCGGAAGCAGTACCGGGTTGCGGTCGGTTCTCCCGGGGCTTGGGGAGTTCGGCCAGGAGCTCGTCCCAGGCGTTGAGAAACTTGTCCAGTCCGTAGCGTTGCAGCGCAGCCTCACGCGCGACGATGCCCATGGCGTAGGCGTCGTCGGGGTCGTCCAGCAGCCGTCGGGCGAACTTCTGGAGATCGTCGACGTCGTTGGAGACCAGGCCTGCGCCGTGCGGAATGGCGCGACTCGCCTCGGTGGTGGCCAGCGCCAGGACGGGCATGCCAAGGTGCATGGCTTCCAGCAGGGCCAACCCCAACGAGGTCCAGCGGAGCGGGTGAAGGTACAGGCGGCAACGGGCGAGTTCCTGGTGGAGTTTGGCGGCGGGGACATCACCGGCGATGCGGAGCCGTTCCTCGCTGAGGCCAAAGCCTTTCAGGTTCAGGGCCTCCGGCAGAGCCTCCGTGCCCATGCCGAACACCCGCAGTGGTCCTACACCCGCAAACCCCGGGAGAAGGTCCGTCCCTGTGACCCGTCCGCGCCGGACGGGCTCGTTGACCACCACGCCCATCTCGTCCCGCTCACCGGTGTACAGGTGCCCCGGGTCCGGAATGCCGTGCTCGATCACCGTGGTGGTCGCCGTGCCCGTGTCCCAAAAGAGCTGATTGAAATGGGTCACGTGCACCACCGGAATGGTGCTCTGGTCCGCCAATGGGTGCAGCGTGAAGGGGACGTCGCCCTTGGGGGTGTTGTGCTCGAGGTAGACGGCGGGCAGGTCCACGCCTGGGCGGCGTCCCAGCGCTCGGGCCACCGCTGCGATCTCCTCTGGCCGCTGCAGGACCACAGCATCGACGCTGGCGGGGTCCAAGGTGTCTAAATCCACCTCTTGGGCAGCGGCAGGCCAGTCACGGCCACCCCTCCCCAGACCCCACGCGCCGCCGTCGGACGATTTGGGAAGCAGGTACTCATGCTGGCCGCGGACAAATGCCTCCATCCATCCGCCGTGGACGTGCCACACCAGAATCCTCATGGTTTCCAAACCTTTCGTCGAGTGGACAGGGAGGACACGCCTCCCAGGAGCCTTTCAACAGCTTCGACAACCTGCTCCGGGGTTACCGAGCTCAGGCAGGGATGCCCGGGGACCGGACATACGCGGGCGCGGGTGTTCTTGCAGGCCGCTTCCTGGTCTCCCAGCAGTTCCAAGGGGACGCCGTAGGGCGCCCATCGGATGGCCGGAACCACCGGGGCGAAAAGACACACCACCGGCGTGCCCACTGCAGCGGCCAGATGGGCGGGACCGGTGTTGCCGGTAACCACGACGGCGGCTCCCGCCAGTACTGCTGCCAGCGTCCGGAGGTTGGTTCCGCCGCCGAGGTTCCTGGCGGAGGGACCTGCCACTGTTGCCGTAAGTGACGTTTCTCCCGGGCCGCCTGTGACCACCACCCGGTGCCCATACGCTTCAAGAAGTTCCACGGTGGCAGCATGGTGCAGTGCAGGCCACGCCCTGGCCGGAGCAGCGGCTCCCGGGTGGACCACGATGTACGGGCCTTCATCAGCCAACTGGTCGGCTACCCCCTCAGGATCCGGGCCTGACGTGATGCGCAGCTTCCCGTCGTCGCCGTTCGGCAGCACATAGCCGCCGGCTTCCGCGATGGTGAGCGCACGGACCACTTCCGGCTGGTCCTCCGGAAAGTCTTCGCCCGGCTTGAGCCGGACATCCAGGAGTGAGCCTGGGTAGTCCGTCGATGCACCCGTGATCTTTTTGACTCCGGCCAGCCGCAGGAGCATCGCCAGCGGAAGCGGGGATTGATGGAAGGACGTAAGAATCACGGCTTCCTGAATCCGCGAACTGCGGACAAATTCGATCAGGCCGCTGGTCATCTCATCCGTGACAGGGGGCGCCGGGTTCACGATCCACGGGCATGCCCACGTGTGCACTTGGGTCACTCCGGGCAGCATCTCCGCAGCACTGGCTCCTTCGGGGCCGCAGAGCAGGACAACATCATTGGGGTGGCTGCCATCGGGGCGGCTTCCGTTTGCTACGGCACGCAGGGCCGGTCCTGACAGGAGGACGTCTCCCATGCTGTCCAAGCGGGCTACCAGGACGCGGCTCATACAGGGGCGTCCTGTTCTTCCAGCGCTTCTTCCAGCGCCCCGGAAAGTATGAGCTCCACTGCCTGCCCCAAGTCCTCCGCAACAACGCCGGCAGCTTCGATTTCCTCCTGGCGGGTTACGTTGGTGGGCACCAGTACAGCCCTCGCACCCGCCGCAGCCGCCGCCTCCATATCAGCGCCGATGTCACCGACGAAAGCAGCTTCCTCAGGTGTGATGCCCAACGCGCTGCACGCTCCCAGAATCATGCCCGGCGCAGGTTTGCGGCAGGTGCAGCCATCCTCCGGCCCGTGGGGACAAAATTCCCACACATCGAACGGCCCCAGCACCTGCTCCACCCGCTGGTTGACGGAGTGCATTTCCTCCAACGTCAACAGCCCGCGCGCCACGCCCGACTGATTGGTCACCACTCCCGTGGCCAGTCCCGCCCGGCGCACTCTCTGCAGCGCTTCAAGGGCACCATCCATGGGCCGCACCAGCTGCGGATCGCCGTTGTATGGCACGTCAACAACGAGTGTTCCATCGCGGTCAAACAGGACCGCCTTCAACGTTCCGGTTCCTCCCATACCCGCAACGTTCCCCAGTTCTCCGGACGCTAAACAGTGCGGCCGTGAGAAGTTTCCTGCAGCTAGACTCCTAGCGGGAGGCCACTATGGACACAGCTTTGGACAGTCACAAGAGCAACGATCAACCCCTGCTGCTTGCCCTGCGCGCTTTGAAACTCGGCGACCTCCTGGTCGCGGTTCCGGCGCTCCGGGGGTTGCGGCGGGCGTTCCCAGAGCACCGTATTTTGTACGCCGCACCAGCATGGATCGCCGAGGCTTTGGAGCTTGTGGGCGGCATTCACCACCTGCCTACGCCTGGTCTCGATGACCCATTGACGGTCCCCCGCGGTGCGGTGGATATCGCGGTGAACCTCCATGGGAATGGCGCTGAGAGCCGTTTGCGGATTGAAGAACTGCAGGCCAACCGGGTGGTGGCGCACGCTTCCACCGGCACTGACGGACCTGAGTGGACCACCGGCATCCCGGAACGCGAGCGATGGACCAGGCTGCTCAACTGGCACGGTATTGATGCCGATCCCCTTGACTATCGGCTGAATCGCCCCGCCGTTCCCTCGCCGCGTCCGGGGGCAACCGTGATCCACGTGGGCGCGGCGTATGGCAGCCGGCTGTGGCCGGTGGAACGGTTCGCGGATGTCGCCGTGGAGCTAACTGCAGCGGGGCACGAGGTAGTTCTCACCGGTGGCTCGTCAGAGCGCGCCCGGGCGGAGGAGACGGCTGCCTTGGCAAAGCTCAAGGGAGCAGATCTCGACGACGGCCTGCTGGCCGGGTGTCAAGGTCTCGCCGAGTTTGCGGCCACCATCGCGGCGTCGCGGCTGGTGATCTCAGCCGACACCGGCGCGGCGCACCTGGCATCAGCCTACGAACGTCCGTCGGTAGTGTTGTTCGGCCCTGCGCCGGCGGAAGAATGGGGACCGCCACCGGGACCGCACGTGGTGCTCACCGCCGTCGAACTCCGCCGCGGTGATGTGTTCTCCGCCGATCCTGATCCCGCACTATTGGCCGTTAGCGTCAGGGACGTTCTGGAAGCAGTGGAGCGGCTGGGCGTCTAGAGCATCATTACGGGGCGGTCCCGTCCTGAAGCTGGGCTTCTTCGTCCAGCAGCTGCGTCTGGAGTGAAACCAGGATTTTCGAAAGCTTGCGAGACACCTGCATCTGCGACATCCCCAGGGCTTCAGCGATGGTGGACTGTGTTTCCTCGCGGTAATAGCGGCGGTAGAGCAGGTGCCGGTCCTCCGCGCTCAGGCCACGGATGGCATTACGCAGGGCCAGCACATCTTCGAGCCGGTCAGTGGGGCAACCAAAAGCCGACAACGAGCCCTGCAGACCGTCGCGCCCCTCGGAGGCGGGAGCATCCAAGGAATCAGGACGCTTGCTGGTGCCGGCCATCAGCGCTTCGCGCACCTGGCATGGCTCCAGGTTCAGATCTTCCGCCACCTCCTCCGGGGAGGGCGTACGTTGCAGCGTTTGGGTCATCTCCTCAGTCCGGGCCAGCACTTGGCGGCGGACATCCTGGATAGTGCGTGGCGGGCGCACAACCCAGCAATGGTCGCGAAGGTATCGCTTGACCTCCCCGGCAATGGTGGGGGCGGCGTAGGCGGGGAAACTGACACCCTTGGACTCGTCGTAGCCGCGTGAGGCTTTGATGAGGCCCATGTACGCAACCTGCCTGACGTCGTCGAGGTCGTGAGTGTGGGCAGAGTATCTGGCGGCAATGGACTTGGCCAGATTCAGGTGGTCCAGGACCAGGCTGTCCTGGAAGCTTTGCCGGATGCTGCCTTCCGGTTTGCAGGCAGGTGGCCTGGTGTGGACGGTGAGAGGTCGGGTTTGACGCATGGGGCTTCAATCCTTAACCAGCTAAGTGGGGGTGAGCCCACGGCAAGACTCCTTAAAAAGAGAAGCACACTTACTATTAGCTTTCAACGGGTCCACGGGGTTAGTCTCGAAAGGTAGCCACAATCAGGGATCGGAGTTCCTCATGGAAGACCCCCAGCTCGCCGAGCCGACTACAGTGGTGGCCGATATCCAAGACCTGCTGCTCGACACCCCGGACGTTGAAGCGTTCCTGGAGGAGTTGGCCAGGCACTCGGCAGGAATGTTCAGCACGCCCGGAAACGAGGTTTACTGCGGCATCACGTTGATGCGTCATCGCTCAGCCGGGACGGTGGCAAGCAGCGGCGAGCGCGCCCAAATGCTCGATGAATTGCAGTACAACTTCTCCGACGGCCCCTGTCTTCGCGCCTGTCGCGAAGTCACCCAGGTTTACATTCCGGATTTCGAAAGGGACACCACCTGGCCCGAGTACAACAAGTTGGTTACCGAACACGGCATCCGCTCCGTGCTGGCTGTGCCGTTCCCCCTTAGCGATGACGCTGCCCGGGCGGGACTCAACCTTTACTCCGAACACGCCAACGCCTTCGATCAAGCCGCCGTGCAACGCGCCAACGACTACGTACAGCAGGCATCCAAAGGCCTGCGCCTGGCGGTTCTGATCGCGGAACATAGCCAGACCGCCAACAATCTCCGGGCAGCCATGGAATCCCGCACGGTGATAGACGTGGCAACGGGAATCATCATCGCCCAGAACCGCTGCACCCAGCAGGAGGCAATGGACCTCATCAAGAAGGCGTCCAGCAACCGGAACGTTAAGCTCCGGGTGGTGGCGCAGGCCATCGTTGAATCCGCAGGTGGCGGTCCGGTTCAGACGTACTTCAAGTAGCTCCTAACCCTGCATCGAGCCGATGATGGCGCCCATGGCCGTGAAGGTGACTACGTTGTAGCTGCCATTGATGGCGAACAGTTTCAGGCTACGGCGTTCGAAAAGGTAGTTCACGCCAAGCGCTGTTGCGACCCATCCCAGTCCCGCGGCCAAACCGGCAATAGTTCCGAATGCGAAACCACCGCGACCAATGAATGCTGCCAGGAAGACCGCCATTATCAACGCAAGGATGAACGAGCCCACAAAGACCCGAGCCGTTCCAGACTTCAGTTGCTCATCGCTGACACCGGCGGCCTTCTGCCACGGCTTGGCGAACAACAGGGAGTACCACAGCCCACCCACCACGAAGCTGGCGAGCGCGGCCAGAAGCACGGCGAGCCAATTGATCTGAATGTCCATCGGTTTCCTCTCAAAGACGGGCAGTTCCTGAATGGACAGTACGTCTGTGGGCCTCCGTGGTCTTGTAAAAAACCCGCAAGCTACCCGATTACTTCCTCAAGCGGGACAAAAGTTGCGTACTCCGCCCCATAGTTCTGCACCACCTCCAAGTACTCCGACGGCGTGAATCCGCTGAACCGACGGAAGGTCCGGATGAGGTGTGGCTGATCGTAGTAATCGGCCAGATGGAGGAGCTCACGGCCTGGGACTGACCCTTTGGGGAGGGCGGCCGCCTGCTTCACGATCCTGTTGAAGCGGCACACGTCCGAGTACGCCTTAGCCGTGGTCCCACAATCCCGCATGATGATGCGTTCCAGCGTGGACGTGCTGATCCCCAAATCCCTGGCAAGCACGCTGATTTCCACATCCTGGTGCGCCAGGATGTGTGTGGCCTTTTCTGTCCGGGGATCTGCTTGGTATCCCGGCCTGAGACGTTGCTGTAGGAAGGCGGTCATGGCCGCGAATGCCTGCTCCGGTTCCGGGTTGGCGAGGCTCTCACGCAAGTTCGAAAAGCCCGGCAAGACACTTTCAGCGTCCATTACACGGTTCTGAAAACCCGACGGCGGCAAGCTGGTAAACGCTGCCATGCCGAAGGGAGTGAGGCGGGCGCCGACGTTGAAAAGCTGGTCCGGGTTTTCGCTGATCAGGTAGCTGCGCTGCAGGCCGGCGTAGAACCCGGTGGAAACTTCCGTCCCCCTGCTGGTTGCCGTCTTGCCAGAACCGTTCAGGTCGCCGGAACCGTCCGGCGGGCTAATGAGCCGGTACGGATCTGACAGGTTCAGAATCAGGTGGGCTTCGGGCCCGGGAAGAATTTTCTCGTATCTTGCCTGCGGCTCAGCACGGACCAGCCAGAATTGGGTAACGAACGGCTGCAGCCCTGGCGGTGGCGGGCACTCTAGGTAGAACACAGGCTCAGTCTAGGCACCCACCCACTACCGCCACAGATCCCGCCCTTGTTCGAAAACCCACGGCGCTTAGCGGTGAGGGTAACGAACAAGAGCCGGCCCCACCGCAGCGATGCGCCCGGCTAAGACGAGTGGCAGTTACAGCAGGCTACGCAAGACCTGCGCTGCGCCGTCGTCAAGCACTGAAGCGGTGACTTCATCCGCAACGGCGATTACCTCGTCGGGAGCCTGACCCATGGCAACACCTCGACCAGCCCAGGTGAGCATCTCGATATCGTTGCGTCCATCGCCCACCGCAACTGTGTTGGCCAGGTCCGTGCCGAGCTTATGGCGCAAGGCCTCCAAGGCACTTGCCTTGGTGACGCCCTCGCCTGCGATGTCCAGCCAAGCAGTCCATCCCACCGAGTACGTCACTCCGGAAAGTCCGATGTGCCTGATGGCCTCGTTGAACTCGTCCGAAGTGTTCTCGCTGCTGAAGACCACAACGCGGACCGCCGTGGAATCCAACATGGTCTGGAAGTCGACGCCGATGGACTCAACGCCGAAGCTGGCGTCCTGGAATCGCTCCGTGGAGAGGAAGTTTCCGTCCTCATCCTCGAGAGCGTACTTGGCGTTCGGCAGCCGTTCCCGCAGGGCCTTCAGAGCCGGAGCGGGATCGAAAGTTGCCTTGTGGATGATCTCGTAGCCCTTCTCCAACGACGGATCCAGGCGTAGGGTCACGCCGCCGTTGCAGCACACGGCGAATCCTCGCTCGAGGCCGATCTGCTGGATGATGGGAAGCGTCGCATTAAGTGACCGGCCGGTGGCGATCATGACGTCGTGACCGCTTGCCACCACCGCCTGCGCAGCGGAGCGAACAGCCGGCGACATGTGGCCGTCGTGGTCCACGAGTGTGCCGTCGACGTCCAATGCGATCATGAGCTTGTTGTTGTTATTTGGCTGGTCATCGATGCCAGCAACTGGAGTATCAGTCAAAATAGTCATGCATACAGTAGAGCAGACACCTCCGACACTGAACTAGGACCGGCGCCACAGCTGTGGATTAACGGACGGTGAATAGTGATCCCACCCTTGGACATTTCACCCATCCTTGGACATTTCACCCCCGCATGCGCTGGTGATTTGTCCACATATCGGTGCACGACCCGGGCGCGGTCCACATAGCCCATTTGGTTCGACGCCACGTGGCCCCCATCTGGCGACAGTGGTTCATGGACTATCGAGACGAATTCATCGTGGCTGCACGGTATGGGCTGGAATCAGGAACCGCACGGCAGCTTAGCCGCCGGTACCAGAAGGGCGAACTCGTAAGGGTACGCAAGGGGATCTACATCAACAAGGAGACTTGGCTCGCACTCAAGCCCTGGCAACGATACGCGGCAACCGCCCGGGCCGTTGCCGCGGAGAACCCGACCGCGGAGTTCTGCTTTGAAACTGCGGCATTGTTCTGGGGCCTCCAAGTCGTAGGAGTCCCATCGCACGTCCACCTAGCCACCACTTCGCGCGGCCATGCCGGGTCCCGAGGCCCGCGCACCAGCGCAGCCGCTGTCGGGCCCTCCGGCACCACCGGACTTGAGCGGGTTCGGGGGTATGGCATTTACCGGCATTCCTATTCCGCTGCTACCGTCTCCCACCTCGGGCTGCAGCTTACGGATCTACTGCCAACGGCGGTGGATGTCTTGGCCAGAGGGTCCTTCACCAAAGGAATCGTCTTGGCCGATCACGCAATCAGTAAATCCAGGTTTCCTAAACTTTTCACCAGCAAAGCGGCACTCGGGGAAGCTACGCAGGGACTGGGTTCAGAGGCCAAGAGGCAGCGGGTGAATTATGTTCTTCGGTTCGCTGACAAGAATTCCGGATCTGCGGGTGAGTCACTTAGTCGTGCGCAGATGCACCTGTTGGGCTTCCCCTCTCCGGAGTTGCAGTGCGAGTTCCACGATGCCATGGGCTTCGTGGCCCGCACGGACTTCTTCTGGCGGGACCAAGGACTAATCGGGGAGTTCGACGGCGATGCTAAATACCTGCAAGACGAGTACCTGGCCGGCCGAAGTGCACGGGAAGTGGTGCTGGCCGAGAAAAGACGCGAGGACAGATTGCGTGCACTGGGTTTCGCAGTCGTGCGCTGGGACTGGACTACGGCCAACGATCCCGCAAAGCTCGCTGCAAAACTCTTCGCGGCCGGACTAGCGCCTCTAAAGAACACCGCCATGCGGACAATTCACCAGCGCCTGCGCGGGTGAATTGTCCGCTCGGCGGGGATGCGTGGAAACTAGAGAACCGGCAGAACCTCAAGCCCTCCAAGGTACTTCTGCAGTGCCTTGGGGACATTGACGGAGCCGTCCGGGTTCTGGTGGTGCTCAAGGATGGCCACGATCCAACGCGTGGTGGCCAGCGTGCCATTCAGTGTGGCTACGGCACGGGTTCCCTTGGCAACGCCCTCGTCATTGACCACGCGTTCACGGATGTTGAGGCGGCGGGCCTGGAACGTGGTGCAGTTGGACGTCGACGTGAGCTCGCGGTAAGCGTTCTGGGTGGGAACCCAGGCTTCACAGTCGAACTTGCGGGCCGCGGACATACCCAGGTCTCCGGCGGCGGTGTCGATGACGCGGTACGGAAGCTCGCACTTGGCCAACATTTCCTCTTCCCAGGCGAGAAGGCGTTCGTGTTCGGCAGCTGCTTCCTCAACCGTGGTGTAGATGAACATCTCCACCTTGTTGAACTGGTGCACGCGGATGATGCCGCGGGTGTCCTTGCCGTGGGAGCCGGCCTCGCGGCGGTAGCAGGAGCTCTGGCCCGCGTAGCGGATGGGTCCCGCAGACAGGTCCAGGATCTCGTCTGCGTGGTAGCCGGCAAGGGCCACCTCCGAGGTGCCCACCAAGTAAAGGTCGTCTTCAGCGAGACGGTAGATCTCAGCGTCGTGCTTTACATCAAAACCGGTGCCCTGCATGGTCTCGGGACGCACCAAAGTGGGGGTGATCATGGGGACGAAGCCGGCGTCGATGGCCTGCTCCATGGCCATCTGCAGGAGTGCCATTTCCAGCCGGGCACCGACGCCGCGGAGGAAGTAGAAGCGTGAGCCGGAAACCTTGGCTCCCCGTTCCATGTCGATCGCGCCGATCAGTTCACCGATTTCCAGGTGGTCCTTCGGTTCGAAGTCCGTAAATTCGCGCGGTGTACCAACGGTTTTGACCACAACGTAGTCATCCTCGCCGCCCTCGGGGACACCGTCCACAATGAGGTTGGGGATGACGCGGAGCAACTCTTCCTGCTTGGCCTGGGCGGCAGAAGCCTCCGCGGAAGCAGCCTTCACGGAGTTGGCCAGTTCCTTGACCTCGGCCAGCAATGCCTGCTTTTCCTCACCCTTGGCCTGCGCCACCTTCTTGCCGAAAGCGTTCTGCTCGGCGCGGAGGGTTTCATGGCGGATCAGGGCAGCTCGGCGATCGGAGTCAGCGGAGATGATCGCGTCCACAACGGACTCATCGGCGCCACGGGCGCGCTGGCTGGCACGGAACTTGTCCGGATTTTCGCTGAGGTCTTTTACGTCGATCACCAGACAAGAGTATCGAATCCACCGCGGATTTCCGGCCCGAAGCGGGCAAAGGTCGCCCGTCCCGAATGCGAGGCAAAGACGGCACTGCCCAGGAGGATAGTGTTGGAGCACCATGAGCGACTGGATCCTGTACCTGATTCTCGCTGGGGGCGTGGCGTTTGCCGTCTCCAGTTGGTGGGGTGTGCGCCGATTGAGAGCCCGGCACATCAGGAGTGCGGTCCGGGAAGACTCCCACAAGCCCGGCCCCGGGGACCAGCGCGTCGCGGTCATCCTCAATCCCGTGAAAAACAACGCGGAAGACGCCCGGCAGGCCATCATTGACGCTTGTGATCTGGCCGGATGGGACGCACCGAAGTTTTTTGAAACCACCGTGGACGACCCCGGCTACGGTCAGTCGCGCCAGGCGCTAGCCTACGGAGCCGACGTCGTTCTTGCGTGCGGCGGCGACGGTACCGTGCGCGTGGTGGCCGAGTCGCTGGCGCACACGAATGTGGCCATGGGCCTCATTCCGCTAGGCACCGGTAACCTTTTGGCGCGCAACGTGGACCTGGACGTCACTGACATTGCCGACTGCATACAGATTGCGTTGTTCGGCCATCAGCGCTTCATCGATACCGCCACCATGGGCATCGACAATGACATCACCGGCGAGTCCGCCCAGCACACCTTCCTGGTCATCGCCGGCATGGGCTTGGATGCCGAGGTAGTTGGCGACACCAAGGAAGATCTCAAGAAGAGCGTTG
Source organism: Paenarthrobacter sp. NPDC090517 (assembly GCF_044769165.1). Lineage (NCBI taxonomy): Bacteria > Bacillati > Actinomycetota > Actinomycetes > Micrococcales > Micrococcaceae > Paenarthrobacter > Paenarthrobacter sp. NPDC090517. The sequence continues at coordinate 45,299 of NZ_JBIVXN010000005.1, forward strand.
GCTGGCTCGCCTACACAGAGGCCGGCGTCCGCCATCTTCCTGGCCGCCGTAAACGCGTGACCATCACCATGGATGATCAGCCCGAACAGGCACGGAAAATCCGCAGCGTGCTGTTCGCCAACTGCGGCTTGATACCCGGCGGGATCGACTTCATTCCGCAGGCCATGATCGACGACGGAATGCTGGACATCGTGGTGATGAGCCCGCGCAGCGCCTTCGGCTGGCTCGCCATGTACACAAAAGTCCTGTTCAAGCACAAGGCCAACCTGCCGATGATGAGCTTCTACCGCTCCGGGAAAGTCATCATCCGCAGCCAGGAACCCATGGCTACCCAGCTCGACGGCGATCCCTCAGGTGAGGCGACAACGGTCACCGTGCAAGTGGAGCCAGGGTCCCTGCTGGTCCGCGTACCGAAGGCCAAGACGGACTAGATCGCTCCGACGTCCGGCTGGGCAGCAGTCCTATTGGCTTCTTCGGTAGCCGCCTTGGCAGCGGCGCGCGCCTCGGCTTGCTCCTTGATCATCGCTTGTTCTTCTTCAAAGCGGAGCCGGTCTGCACGATCGGCTTCATCGCCATTCCAGTCGTCCTGGTTTTCGCCGGTGGGCTTCGGATTGACGATCATGCCTTGGCCGTCTTTGTCATCCCGGTGGACAGACATGACCGCTCCTTTCGTTGGTGCATTCATCCATCGTTTATGGATCAAGCAAGCATACGCACAGAAGCATCCTTGCGAAAGGGGCCGCCGTTCCGCCTGTGGAAAGCGGCTAAGAGCCCTTCAGGATCGATTCAACCCAGGCGTGCGCCGAGGCAAAGGCGGCGTCGGAAGTATGCGGGGCAACCACGGCCGGCTGCTTGTCCGCACGGGCGTAGGAGCCAAGAAAACGGGTTGCCGGGCTGATCCGGTGGAGGCCCGCGAGAGCGTCGGCCACCCGCGAATCGGTGGCGTGCCCATCGGCGTCGATACTGAAGAAGTAGTGACCCAGGTACTGTCCCGTGGGTCGCGATTCGATACGGCTCAGGTTCACTCCGCGGGAGGCGAACTGGTCCAGGATCTCCATGAGCGCGCCGGGGTGATCCTCAGGCAACGGCACCACCACAGTGGTTTTGTCCGCGCCCGTGCGGTCCGGAAGCAGACCAGGCTTGCTCACCAGGATGAACCGCGTTACCGCTTCAGGGTTGTCGCCGATGTCCTCGGCCACGACATTCAGCCCTGGTTGTTCGGCAGCAACCAGCGGGCCGCAAATGGCGGCTTCGTAGGGGACGTCGTCCTCCAGCAGTCCCATGGCGGCGGCCGCCGTCGACGACCCCGGAACGTAATCGGCGTTCGGGAGGTGCGCATCCACCCACAACCGGCACTGCGCCCACGCGTGGCCGTGCGTTGAGATCCGCTTGATATCGGAAAGCCCGACGCCGGGCCTCGCCACGAGCACGAAGGTGATGGGAACAAGGGCCTCACGGATGATCCGGAGCTCCTCGCCTGTGGCTATCGCATCCAAAGTGGCAGTGACTCCGCCCTCCACCGAGTTCTCGATGGGGACCATTGCCGCGTCGGCCTCTCCCGAACGAACCCGATCCAGCGCCGTGTTGACGTTGGTGCAGGGAATTCGCGTGGCGTCAGCAGCACCCGGGACCTGCAGAAGGGCAGCCTCGGTGAAAGTACCCTCAGGACCGAGGAATGTATAGGTAACTGCTGACATTAAATATTCCTTGCTGGTTATATAACCGGGGTTACAGGACAACCGGCTTCAGGCCGTTGTCCGAGACCATCGGCTTTCCGGCCTCGAACCACATGTCCATGCCACCGGCAACGTTCACCGCTGAGTAGCCCTGCCCCACCAGCCACTGCACGGCGCGGAAGGAGCGGCCCCCGGTGCGGCAGATGACGAACAGGTCGTCGTCCGGATCCAGCTCGTCCAAGCGTGCTGGAAGCTGGTCCATGGGGATGTGGCGTGCACCTTCGGCGTGACCGGCCACCCATTCATAGTCTTCGCGGACGTCCAGGATGCTGGCGTCGGCCGGAATGTCGCCCACAGGCACGGTATCGAAGTCGCTCATGCGTTCCCTTCCCATCGATTAAGTCCAGCATCCAGCCTAGTCCCCGAGTCGTGACACCGTAACTTGAAGTGTGGACCGCCCTTGCTTCCCGGCCACAGGAAGTTAAGACTGGGACGGAAGCGCTCCCCCAATCATGGACCGTTAGGAGTATCCTCATGCCGGCTGGGAAACCAACCATCCTGGCGACATCCGGCGGCTATAAGCCGGGCGATCGCACCAGGATCGAGTTCAACCACTTGATGCATTACGCCGTGGAATTGTCCGGCGTAACCGGCCGCGCGCCGCGTGTGACCCATATCGGCACGGCATCCGGTGATCAGCGTTGGTGGGCTGCCGAAATGGACCAGGCAGCACGCATTGCAGGGTTCGATTTCAGCCACCTCAACCTCTTCACCATGCCCAATATTGAGGACCCGGAAGCACACCTCCGGGAGCAGGATGTGGTGTGGGTGAACGGCGGTTCGGTGGTGAACCTGCTGGCCGTCTGGCGGGCCCATGGACTGGACGGAATCCTGCGGAAGGCCTGGGAAAGCGGGGTGGTCCTGGCCGGCGTCTCAGCCGGATCCATCTGCTGGTATAAGGGTGGCGTCACCGATTCCTTTGGCCCTGAGTTGCAGCCTGTCACCAACGCGCTGGGCTTCCTCCCCTACGGCAACGGCGTCCACTACGACTCCGAGTTGCGGCGCGCGCCGGCCATCCACAAGTTGGTGGCTAACGGCACGCTCGGAGAAACACACTGCACGGACGACGGCGTGGGCCTGGTTTATCGGGGCACGGAACTTGTGGAGGTGGTGTCCGAAGTGAAGAACAAGGCAGCCTTCCGTGTGACTGCCGGCGCCGGCGAGAGTGTTGATGCTGTTGCTGTGGAGGAACGGTTGGAGTCGCGCTTCCTTGGTTGATCCTTCCATGAATGACCTTTCACAAACAACGGCTGTTGAGCTCCGCGACGCCTTGGCCTTGGGTGAACTCTCTGCCCGCGAGGCCGCTGGCTTTTTCCTGTCAGAAATTGAGACACGGAACAAGCAACTGGGCGCATTCGTCACCATCACGGCGGAACAGGCACTGAAGGACGCGGCGGCCGCGGATCGCCTCCATGCGCGGCTATCCCGCGAGCACCGACAAGACGAGTTCAGCCTCCTTCACGGCATGCCCACGGCATTCAAGGACCTCACCGATGTGGCCGGTGTCCCCACCACGCACGGGAGCGCGGCCCTCGAGCACAAGCCGGCACCCGAGGACGGAGCCCTCGCCGCCACCCTGAAGGCCCAAGGTGTCATCTCACTAGGCAAGACGCAGGTTCCGGAATTCGGACTCACGGCCTACAGCGAAAACCGCGTCGCACCGCCGTCGCGCAATCCGCACGCCTTGGGCCGCAGCTCCGGCGGGTCGTCCGGCGGCAGTGCGGCGGCGGTGGCGGCCGGGCTTGTTCCCTTCGCTCCAGGGACCGACGGCGGCGGTTCCATACGGATCCCGGCAGGTGCCTGCGGACTTGTGGGGCTGAAGCCAGGCCGCGGCAAGGTGCCGTCGGGTGCCAGCGCGGGCGACGCCGCCAAGCTCGTTGTGGCCGGACCACTCGCCAGGACTGCGGAGGACGCGGCACTACTGATGGACGCACTTGTCCCCCGGGATCTTGCGCCCGACGGCGGCTACCTCGCCAAAGTGGGGCTGGCGCCGGAACCCCTGAGAATCGGCGTGAGCTTGGACAGTCCTTGGGCCGGCGTGTATCCATTCGAGGCAGAACCGGAAGCGATGGATGCCTTGGAGCTGGGGACGAAGCTGCTTGGGAAGGCCGGGCATAACATCACCGAAGCCGAAATCCGCTACGACAACCGCTACCCCGAAGCGTTCACAACAGCCTGGACCGCCGGCGTCGGGAGTGCCCGAATAGCACCCCAGCGCGAGGCGTTGCTGACTCCCTTGACCCGGACGTTCCGGCGTCGGGCTCAACAGCGGAGTGCCCTAAAGGTCAATGAAGCCCTGAGCTTCCTGCGGCAATTCGAGCACGACACCGTCACGCAGTACTCCAGGTGGGACGTGATGCTCATGCCGACTCTGGCGCAGACACCGCGGCCGGTCGGCTGGTTCACTGGTGGCGGACACAGCGGTGAGCAATGGCCGAGCGAGTGGGCCGGCGATGCTGATGAGGACTACAAAAGGCAGTGCCAGTACGCGCCATGGTCCTCCATGGTGAACGTGTGCGGACTCCCGGCAATCAGCATTCCGGTGCACACTACGCCGAGTGGCCTGCCGATGGGGATCCAGCTGATTGGCCGTCGTGGGTCTGAATTGCTGCTCCTCCAGCTCGCGGCCGACCTCGAGGCCCGCTGAGGCTCACCAAGTCTCACCGCAGGCACGCGTCTAGCATATGGAAAGTGGTTGCCCCGAGCATTCATCGATGTGACAATGCCCGCAGTCAGTGCCAGCATTGAGAAAATGAGCACACCTCAAACCACGGCTGAGTCCGCAAAGCCAGCGGGCGATACGTCATTCTTCGGCCACCCAAAGATGTTGGCCAGCCTCTTCTCCGTGGAAATGTGGGAGCGATTCTCCTTCTACGGCATGCAGGGAATCCTGCTTTACTACATGTACTTCACCGCCGAGCAGGGCGGTCTTTCCATTGACCAGGGGCTCGCCGCTGGCCTGGTGGGCGCGTACGGTGGTGGCGTTTACCTGTCGACGATCCTCGGCGCATGGCTCGCCGACCGTCTCTTCGGCTCCGAAAAGGTCCTTTTCGGGTCGGCAATCATGATCATGGCCGGCCACGTCGCACTGGCACTCCTGCCGGGCATTCCGGGCCTGATCGCAGGTTTGGTGCTGGTGGGCATCGGCTCGGGCGGCTTGAAAGCCAACGCGACGGCCTTGGTGGGCAGCCTCTACGGCGAGAAGGACGAGCGCCGCGATGCCGGCTTCTCCATCTTCTACATGGGCATCAACATCGGCGGCCTAATAGGCCCACTGGTCACCGGTTGGCTGCAGACAAGCTACGGTTTCCACGTCGGCTTCGGGGCCGCGGCCGTCGGCATGGCGATCGGCCTGGTGATCTACTCCCTGGGCCGCAAACGCCTTCCGGAGGAAGCACACCGCGTCCCCAACCCCCTCCCGGCCAAGGACCGCACCAAGTACGGCATGATCTTCCTGGCCATCCTCATCGTCATCGGAGTCCTGCTCGGCACAGGGATTGTCAACGCCAACAACCTGGCCCGGAGCATGGCCTACGCCGCAATCGGTGCCGCTGTGATCTACCTTTTCCTGATCTTCCGCAGCCCGCTGGTCACCGGCGTGGAGCGCAAGCGTGTGGTCGCGTTCATCCCTCTGTTCATCGCATCTGCCGGGTTCTGGGCACTGTTCCAGCAGCAGTTCACGTTCATCGCTGTGTACTCGCAGGAGAAACTGGACCGCAACCTGTTCGGCTGGGAAATGCCGGCCGCATGGGTTCAGTCCATCAACCCGGTTTTCATTATCATCTTTGCCGGCGTCATGGCTGCCCTGTGGACCAAGTTGGGCTCCAAGCAGCCGAGTTCACCGCTGAAGTTCTCGGCAGGCCTGTTCATCATGGGCCTGGCATTCCTTGCGTTCATCCCGTTGGCCGGCGAGGGCAAGACCCCTCTGCTGGCCCTGGTGGGCATCCTGTTCATGTTCACCCTGGCGGAACTCTTCCTCTCCCCCATCGGCCTGTCCGTGAGCACCAAGCTCGCCCCGCAGGCATTCCACACCCAAATGGTGGCGCTGTTCTTCCTGTCCGTCTCTCTCGGCACCACGCTCGCCGGCATCCTCGCGGGCCTCTACAACCCCGAGGACGAACTCCCGTACTTCCTGGGCATTGGAGGCGTGGCAGTTGTACTGGCCGTAGGGCTGGCTGCAGCATCGCCCGCGATCAAGAAGCTGATGGGCGGCGTGCGGTAGTAGCCGCCCCCCGACTTAACGACGGCGACCCCTGCGTCAGGTGGTATTCCCACCTCACGCAAGGGTCGCCGTCGTACGCGGTTTAGAAGTTGTTGTTATAACTGCTGCTTGAAGCGCCGATGGCGATGAAGAAGATGATGCCGAAGATCAGCGTCAACGCCACGCCAAGGTAGCCCATTACGAGGCCTGCGATTGCCATCCCCTTGCCCGCGGGCTCGCGCTTCAAGGCGAGGTGGCCCAGGATCACGGCCGCGATCTGCGGGAGGATGAAGAATCCGAAGCCAACGTAAATGGCGATGCCGCAGCACATGCTGGCGATGCTCAGGCCCTTGGGCTCAGCCTGCATGGCATAGTACGCGGGCTGGCCGTACGGTGACTGCTGCTGGCCGTAGGGCTGCTGGCCGTAGGGCTGCTGATTGAACGCCTGCTGCTGGTACGGGCTCGGTGGCTGACCGTAGGGCGACGGGGGCTGCTGGCTGTAGTCACCCGGCGTGTATGCGCTGGCGGGCGGCTGCGGCTGCGTGTAGAAGTCGTTCTGGCCTTGGGCATCCTGAGTGTACGGGTTCTGCCCGTGCGCGCTCTGCTCGTAGGGCGGGAGCGGCTGGGTGGCGTTGTGCTCAGACGCACTCGCGGCGGACGCGCCATGACCCGGCGTGCTTTCTGCTTGCGTGCCCGACTCGGGCGCGCTGAACTGTGCGGGCGGAACGTACTGCGGCGGTTCGTAGCCCGCGGGCTTGTCCTCGTTGCCCTTGGATGGCTGGTCTGACATAGGAATCCCCCTGGATTTGGTCTTTGCTCCCAACACTACCGCCGCCGGGGGCACCACATAAGGCAACGCGGGTTCCGTGTATGCGGCTATGGCAAATGCGAGGAATGTCATATTGATGCATTCGCATGGAATATTTCCTAGTCTGACTCGGTTTTCATGAGTAGCGCTCAAGCAGCGCACACTATCGAAACTGCGGGAGCAGTCCCGCGAAGGAGGAATCATGGGTAGCTTCGAAGGCAAAACCGCGCTCGTCACCGGCGGAGGCTCCGGCCTCGGCGAAGCGATCAGCAAGGACCTCGCGAAGAACGGCGTCAACGTTGTTGTTGTGGACGTTAACCTCGATGCCGCCACGCGCGTGGCCGAACAAATTACGGCCGACGGCGGCCAGGCGGTCCCGTTCCAAGGCAACACTGCTGTGGCCGAGGACAGCAAGAAGGCAGTCGACTTCGCCGTAGAGAGCTACGGCGCGCTTAACTACGCCGTCAACAACGCCGGTATCGGCGGGGCCAGCGCTCCTGTCGGAGAAATCGACATCGAGGACTGGGACAAGGTCATCGCCATCAACTTGAGCGGCGTCCTCTACGGAATGCGTTACCAAATTCCGGCCATCCTTGCCGCAGGCGCGTCCGAGGGCGCCATCGTGAACATGGCATCGATCCACGGTGCCGTCGCAGCTCCCGGCAACGCCGCATACACCGCGGCCAAGCACGGTGTGGTGGGCATGACCAAGAACGCTGCGGCGGAATACGGCGCCCAAGGACTTCGCGTCAACGCAATCGGCCCCGGCTACATCGATACTCCCTTGCTGGCCGCCGCACCGAAGGAAGTGGTCAGCGGGCTCGAAGCGAAGCACCCTCTGGGCCGTTTAGGGCAGGCTGAGGAGATCGCGAACGTCACAACGTTCCTCCTTTCCGACAAGGCCAGCTTCATGACCGGCTCGTACGTACTCGTCGATGGCGGCTACACCGCCGCCTAGCGTTATCCGGTTGTCGCTTCGCCCCTTTCCTCGGGTCCTCTTCGGGTCCTGGGCCGGGGCGGGGCGATTTTTTTGCTAGCGGCCGTTCGTGAACGTGAAGTGAATCCTTGCCGCTTCGGCCATGGCACGGGCGCAGTAGCGGTGCCATTCGGCGTCACAGGGGCCGGATCCCGGACATTTCGTGTCAGCGGGCCCCATGGTCTGGCATGCTGGACCCCATGGCTAGCCGAGCGGGCACAGTTGCCCTTCCCCAGGACCTTGTTGACATCACAGCCCTGCTGGACGCGTATTTCGACGTAACTCCGGATTTGGGCGACCCTGCGCAGCGCGTGGCGTTTGGAACGTCCGGGCACCGCGGATCCAGTTTGAAGGCGTCTTTTAACGAGCCGCACATCCTCGCGATAACGCAGGCAATCGTTGAATACCGCGGCCGTCAGGGCATCACGGGGCCGCTGTTCATCGGCCGCGATACCCATGCCCTCAGCGAGCCTGCACAGAACTCCGCGCTGGAGGTACTGGCTGCCAACGGCGTGACCGTCCTGGTGGACGCGCGCCACGCTTACACCCCGACGCCGGCATTGAGCCACGCGATCCTGAAATACAACCGCGAAGCCGCGCCGGGCACACCCCAGGCTGACGGCATCGTGGTCACGCCCAGCCACAACCCACCCGGCGACGGCGGCTTCAAGTACAACCCTCCCCACGGCGGCCCGGCCGACACCGACGCCACGGGATGGATCGCCGACCGCGCCAACCAACTCCTCGAAAACGGCCTCCGCGGCGTCAAGCGCATGCCGCTTAACGATGCCCTCGCCGCTGACACCACCGGCAAGTTCGACTTCCTCTCCAGCTACGTGGACGATCTCCCGTCCGTGCTGAACCTTGAGGCGATCCGCAACGCGGGGGTACGCATCGGCGCTGATCCCATGGGCGGTGCCTCCGTTGATTACTGGGGCGAGATCGGCGAGCGCCACCAGCTCAACCTCACGGTTGTGAACCCCACCGTCGATCCGCAGTGGGCTTTCATGACCCTCGACTGGGATGAGAAGATCCGCATGGACTGCTCGTCGCCGTCGGCCATGGCGTCCCTTATTAAGCGGATGGCCGCGGGTGCCGATGGCACCGCAGCCTATGACGTCGCCACGGGTAACGACGCCGACGCCGACCGCCACGGCATCGTTACACCTCTTGTTGATGGGGTGGGTGGGCTGATGAACCCGAACCATTACCTCGCCGTCGCCATCGACTACCTTTACCGGAACCGCAGTGGCTGGAACCCGGAGTCCGTGGTGGGCAAAACCTTGGTGTCGTCGTCGATTATTGACCGTGTTGCCGGCGGGCTCGGCCGCAGGTTGGTTGAGGTTCCCGTGGGCTTCAAGTGGTTTGTTCCGGGCCTGCTGTCCGGCGAGGGTGCATTCGGTGGAGAAGAGTCAGCCGGCGCGTCCTTCAACAAGCTCGACGGCAGCGTGTGGACCACGGACAAGGACGGTATTCTGCTGGCACTGCTGGCGTCCGAGATCACGGCTGTCACGGGTCAGTCTCCATCACAGCTGTACAAGGGCCTGACTGACCAGTTCGGCGCTCCCGTTTACGCCCGTATCGATGCCGCGGCTACCCGCGAGCAGAAGTCCAAGCTGGGCAAGCTCTCCGCCGCCGATGTCACCGCTACTTCCCTTGCCGGCGAAGAGATCACTGCCAAGCTCACCGAGGCTCCCGGCAACGGCGCGTCGATCGGCGGCCTCAAGGTCGTCACCGAAAACGCCTGGTTCGCCGCCCGCCCGTCAGGCACCGAGGACGTGTACAAGATCTACGCCGAGTCCTTCAAGGGCGCCGACCACCTCGCGCAGGTTCAGCAAGAGGCAAAGGCACTGGTGGACGGGGTTATCGCCTAGCTTCCTCAGTGGCTCTGGGCGTCTTGCGTCCAGAGCCTGAGGATGCGGCGGATGGTGTGGTCGCCTTCCGGGGCCATGTCCACCAGCGCTACCTGGTCAAGCACGACGACGTCTCCGGGCTTAGGGCGCTTGCCGTCGTGATGGGAGATGTGCGGCCGATAACGTTCCAATACGTAGTTGGGAGTGGCAATGCGCCCGCCTACGGTGTTCGCTGCCTCGACGATCTCCTCATGAAGGCCCTGAAGCAGCGGGTTGTGCTCGATCAGGCTCACCGGGATGGACCCCATATGCCCGAAACCCGCCTCTTCGCCCACCCTCAGCCGGGTGCCAAGCGCACCCTTAACGGGCGCTTCGGCCAGGTTCGCAAGGACATCGGCGACGTCGGCACTCACGTCGGTGCCGACGTCGAACCTTAACAGCGTGATGTGAAGCGGCCAGTCACTGCGCGGAAAAACCAGGCCCGGCGAGACGGGCTCCGTGAACGCCACCCAGATGAGGTTCCGCATAGGCATAGTTTGCCACCCGTACGGCACAAACCATCTCTCACATCCCTCCAGTTTGAGCGGATCGCTCGCTCACATCCCGCCCCTCTAAATCCCGAACCCTCGTTACCCTTTCAACCCCGCTTAACATGGGTTGCCCTTAAGCCCCAGCGACCTGCGAGAGCGTCGGCCTCAAGCCCTAGGGACGTGAGAGAGCGTCGACCTCAAGCCCTAGGGATGTGAGAGAGCGATGGTCATTCAGGATGCCAAAGAAGCGCAAAACGCCCGCACACAAGGAACGTGAGCGGGCGTTTCAGCGGCGGGAAAACTTAGACGGTGCGAACAACGTCGTCGTAAGCGAACTTCGGCTTGGCTTCGCCCCAGGCGTCCGGGCCTGGCTGGCCGATGTTGACCACGAGGAAGCTCTTCTGGTCGCCGGCCGGGAAGAACTCGGCGTCGATGGCGGAGAAGTCGGCACCGGTCATCGGGCCGGCCGCAAAACCGAGTGAGCGCACTGCGAGGATGAAGTAGCCGGCCTGCAAGTGTGCGTTGTTGTTGCCAGTAGCAGCGGCGAATGCGGGGTCGGCGTCGTACATGGCCTTGGGCGCGCCGTAGGCGGGGAGGAACTTGTCCCACTGCCCCTGCCAATCGGTGTCGTAGGACAGAATGGCGACCAGCGGAGCGGATGCAGTCTTGGCCTTGTTGCCGTTTGAGAGGGCGTCAACCAACTTGGCGCGGGCCTCGTCCGAGCGGACGTAGGTCACGCGGAGCGGCTGGGAGTTGAAGGCAGTGGGGCCGAACTTGGTGAGCTCGTAGATGGCGCGTGCTTGCTCGTCGGTGACCTCACCGGCGAAGCTGTTGGCGGTACGGGCTTCGGCAAAAATGGCGTCGACTGCTGCGGCGTCAATGACTGCTTCTTCGTGGGCGATCGTCATTTCTTGAACCTTTCGCTGGGCCTGACCCTGAGCAGGCCGGGCACTTCTGCTTTCCATGGTTGCAACTTCAACTTCCGTTGTCCTCTTCCCATGACGGCCCGTGACGTTGGGCACAGCGCATAACTCCGGGTGTCGTTTCATTGCGTTGCGAGGCCCCTTCTGCGCTTTGTTCAGGGTGCGAAGCGCGTAGAGCCGGCCCCGCAATGGCGGTAATGTTGCACCGAATCCCAATACTCTTCTGAGGAAGGCCCCGCCATGAGCATGCTCGGCATCAAATGGAAGCTCCACGGCAACGGCAAGTCCATTCGCCCCGGCCACGTGGTGGCTCCCGACGAGCGGCTCGCGTGGCCCTTGACCATCGGCATCGGCATGCAGCACGTGGTGGCCATGTTCGGCGCCACCTTCCTGGTCCCCATCATCACTGGCATGCCGCCTGCCACCACCCTGCTCTTCTCGGGCATCGGCACCCTGCTGTTCCTGGTGATCACCAAGGGCCGCGTGCCCAGCTACCTTGGTTCGAGTTTCGCGTTCATCGCCCCGATCATGGCGTCGCAGCAGCAGTACGGCGTCAGTGGTGCCTTGGGCGGCGTGGTGCTTGCCGGCGTCGTACTGGCGCTTATTGGCGCGATCGTCCAGAAGTTCGGCGCCGAATGGATCAACCGGCTCATGCCGCCGATCGTCACCGGCGCAATTGTGGCGCTGATCGGCCTGAACCTGGCGCCGGCCGCGAAGGCAAACTTCGACCTCGCACCCGTTACCGCACTCATCACACTGGTCACGATCATCCTGGTCAGCGTGCTGTTCCGCGGAATCCTGGGCCGCTTGAGCATCCTGGTGGGCGTTGTAGTGGGGTATCTCGTGGCCATGATGCGCGGTGAGGTTTCCTACGAAAAGATGGACGCCGCCGCGTGGATTGGTCTACCGCTGTTCCAGACGCCCGAATTCCACATTGGCGTGGTGGGGCTGTTCGTGCCGGTCGTGCTGGTGCTCGTGGCCGAAAACGTAGGACACGTGAAGTCGGTGGCCGCAATGACCGGCCAGAACCTCGACGGCGTCTCCGGCCGCGCGCTGATGGCCGACGGCGCCGCTACCGTACTTGCCGGTTTCGGCGGCGGTTCCGGTACCACGACGTATGCGGAAAACATCGGCGTCATGGCCGCTACCAAGGTCTACTCGACGGCGGCCTACTGGGTTGCCGGTATCTTCGCCATCCTGCTGAGCTTCTCCCCGAAATTCGGCGAGCTGATCGCTACCGTTCCGGCCGGTGTCCTGGGCGGCGCCGCCACCATGCTGTACGGCATGATCGGTGTGCTTGGCGTAAAGATCTGGGTCCAGAACAAGGTCAATTTTTCCAACCCGATCAACCTGACCACCGCCGCAGTGGCCCTGATCATCGGAATCGCGGACTACACGTGGACCATTGGCGAACTCAAGTTCACAGGCATCGCCCTGGGGTCAGCCGCTGCACTGGTGATTTACCACGGAATGAAGGGGCTGGCTCGCTGGCGCGGGACCGTCGCCGAACCGGAAACCGAGACGGCGGGGCTGCCACCTGCGGTGAAGTCGGCGATGAATGCTGCTGCCAGGAAGAGCGGGAAGAAGGGCAAGTAAAGGCCTCAGCCTCGCTCTCCCACCTCCGTCAAGAACGTCATGCGCCACGAGCACACAACCCTCGTTATGACTGACACGATCCCTGATCATCCGGGGGTTAGCTTCGGCACCAAGAGCCCACATTAACCCCGAGAGCTAGCCCCTCGGCGGGCGAGTAGAGGGTTATACCGCCGCCATGGTCTTCTGAAGACACACAGACCGGTTGAGAGAGCGCTCTCTTGACGTGCGTGACTTGCAGCACATACATTGGTCCCACATCCCAGAGAGCGCTCTCTCGCCCTAGGCGTACGGTCGCTCGAACACACAAAGGAGTGATCGTGGAGTTTTCGCGACTAAGGAAATTCACTGCCCTCGCCGGCGTAGCCTCTCTTGCCCTAGTGGCGGCAGGCTGCAGCGGCGGAGGGGACAAAGCGGCGAGCGCCGACAACCCCGTCACACTGACCGTGACCACCTTCGGCACTTTCGGATACGACGACCTGTACGCCGAATATGAGAAGCAGAACCCTGGCGTCACCATCGAGGCCACCAACATTGACCGTGGTTCCAATGCCAGAACCGATGCGTTCACCAAGCTCGCCGCAGGCTCCGGGCTCAGCGATGTCACGGCCATCGAGGAAGGCTGGCTCGGCTCCATCATGGAGGTTTCGGACCAGTTCGTGGACCTCAAGGAGCACGGGGCTGAGGACATCAAAGGCAACTGGGTGGACTGGAAGTACAAGCAGGGCACTGACCCTAACGGCCGCGTGATCGGCTACGGCACGGACATCGGACCGCAGGCTTTGTGCTTCAACGGCAAGCTCTTTGAAGCTGCCGGGCTGCCGAGCGACCGCGAAAAGGTGGCCGAACTCTTCGGCGGTAAGGAAGCAACGTGGGATACGTACTTCAAGCTCGGCCGCCAGTACAAAGAGGCAACCGGCAAGGCTTGGTATGACCAGTCCGGCTTCGTCTGGAACTCCATGGTCAACCAGATGGACGAGGGTTACTACACCAAAGACGGCAAGCTGAACATCGAGGACAACAAGGAGATGCGGGCAAAGTTCGACATGCTCGCTGCCGGCACGGCGGATGGCCTGTCCTCCAACCAGACCCAGTTCGACTGGGGTAACGGCAAGGCCTTCGTGGACGGGTCCTTCGCAACGCACGTATGCCCGGCCTGGATGCTCGGCACCATCAAGGGCCAGCTCGAGTCCGCAGGCGGAGGGGCAGCAAGCGGCTGGGATGTAGCTGACGTGTTCCCGGGCGGTGCCTCCAACTGGGGCGGCGCTTTCCTCTCGGTTCCAAAGAGCTCCAAGCACCCCGCTGAAGCAGCCAAGCTGGCAGCATGGCTGACCGCACCCGAGCAGCAGATCAAGCAGTCCGCTGCAGCGAACAACTTCCCCAGCACCCTCGAAGCCCAGGCAAAGATCGTGGAAGCAGCAAAGCCGAACGAACTGTTCAACAACGCTCCGTATGGCGCCATCTTCGAATCGCGCGCCGAGGGTGTCGTCGCCCAGTTCAAGGGTCCGGATGACTCTGTGATCCAGGAGAACGTCTTCGGCCCTGCCCTCAAGATGCTCGATTCGGGCAAGGGCACCGCCGATGAAGCCTGGAATGAAGCCGTCAAGCTCCTCAACGACCTCGTGGTCAACAACTAGCAGAACCGGCCGTGGGGCCTCCGGGATATCCGGAGGCCCCCCTCACAGAGTCTGAGACCCGTCCATGACCACCACATTGAACCGCCCGGCAGCGAGCAGATCGGCTGCCAACAAACCGAAACCGACGTTCCGTCAACGCCTGAATGTCTTCGATATGAAGGCGTCCCCCTACTTCTACATCGCCCCGTTCTTCATCCTGTTCGCCTTGGTGGGCCTCTTTCCACTGGGCTACACGTTCTTCGTCTCCCTTTTCGACTGGCACCTGCTCAAAGGCCAGGGCGAGTTTGTGGGATTTCAAAACTTCGCTGAGGTGCTGCAGGATCGGTTCTTCTGGAACTCCCTCTTTAACACCGTCAGCATCTTCCTGATTTCAACCATTCCCCAGCTGGTCATGGCCACGATCATTGCCGCGGTCCTGGACCAGAATCTGCGAGCCAAGACGTTCTGGCGCATGAGCATCCTGCTCCCCTACGTCGTCACTCCCGTGGCCGTCGCCATGATCTTCACCAACATGTTCGGGGAGCAGTACGGGCTCATCAACAACATCCTGTCGAGCTTCGGCATCGACCCCGTCATGTGGAAGAACGACACCCTTCCCAGCCACATCGCCATCGCCACCATGGTGAACTGGCGTTGGACCGGCTACAACGCGCTCATCCTCCTGGCCGCCATGCAGTCAGTACCGCGCGATATCTACGAGTCCGCAGCAATCGACGGCGCCGGCTCCGTCCGCCGCTTCTTCAGCATCACTCTGCCCAGCATTCGACCCACCATGGTGTTCGTCATTGTCACCGCCACCATCGGGGGGCTGCAGATCTTCACAGAGCCCCGGCTGTTCGATCCCGTGGCTGCCGGCGGAACGGCACGACAGTTCCAGACCACCGTTCTGTACCTGTGGGAGATGGCCTTCCAGCGGCAGAACTTCGGCAAGGCTTCCACCATCGCGTGGCTCCTGTTCCTGATCATCCTGCTCTTTGGCATCGTGAACTGGCTTATTTCACGCCGTATCGCCACCAATGGCGACGACCGCGGTGCAGCCAGCCGCCGCCGTCGTAAGCGTTCTTCCGCCGCGAACGTAAAAGCGGACGACGCCGGCCTCCCGGCCCAGGCGGCAGCGGCAGAACCGGCCACCGCACCAGAACCAACCCCGAGGAGCGGGCAATGACCCTCACGCAAAACCTGCCACAAGCACCTGCCCCTCAGCGAACCTCCCGGTCCCTGGCCACACGAAAGGCACTCTTTGGCAACGGCAGGCGGCCGGGGTTCCTCACTTATGGACTGCTGTTCGCCTTCTTCCTGGCTTCGGCCTATCCGCTCTGGTGGTCCGTGATCATCGGCAGCCGTTCCAACGAAGCCCTTGGGGAAACCTGGCCACCACTGTTTCCGGGCGGCAACTTCTGGACCAACGTTGACGAAGTCTTCGACACAGTCCCGTTCTGGCTCGCGCTAGGCAACAGCGTCCTGATCTCGGGCATCATCACCGTCTCGGTGGTGGGATTCTCCACCTTGGCCGGGTACGCGTTCGCCAAGCTGCGCTTCCGCGGCCGCAACTGGCTGATGGTTGCAGTAATCGCCACCATGGCCATCCCGACGCAGCTCGGCATCATCCCGTTGTTCATGCTTATGCGCACGCTCGGCTGGACAGGTGAGATCGGCGCCGTCGTTATCCCTACCCTTGTCACGGCGTTCGGTGTCTTCTTCATGCGGCAGTATCTGGTGGACGTGATCCCGGACGAACTCATCGAGTCGGCACGCATGGACGGGGCGTCCATGATCTCCACGTTCTGGCATGTGGCGCTGCCCGCCGCCCGACCGGCCATGGCCATCCTCGGCCTGTTCACGTTCATGACGGCATGGACTGACTTCCTGTGGCCACTGTTGGTGCTCGACGCCGGCAACCCCACCTTGCAGACGGCGCTCAGCCAACTGCAGTCGGCCCGTTACGTGGACTACTCAATCGTCCTGGCCGGTGCCGTCATGGCAACACTTCCGCTGCTGGCACTCTTCGTCATAGCGGGACGTCAACTTATCTCCGGAATCATGCAAGGAGCAGTGAAGGGCTAATGCCATTCGAAGCAACAAACCACCCAGCGACCACTCCTTTTAACAGGGTGTGGCCCAAGGGCTTCATCTGGGGCTCGGCTACCGCCGCAGCCCAGGTGGAAGGCGCCAGCCACGAGGGCGGGAAGGAAGATTCCGTCTGGGATGCTTTCGCCCGCGTTCCGGGTGCCATTGCCAACGGTGAGACGCTGAAGGACGCGGTGCAGCACTACCACCGCATGCCCGAGGACGTCAGGATCATGAAAGAGCTGGGCCTGGATTCCTACCGGTTCTCCACCAGCTGGTCCCGCGTCCGGCCGGGTGGCCGTACCGCGAACGCCGCAGGCTTGGACTTCTACTCCCGCCTTGTGGATGAACTGCTCGACGCCGGCATCCTCCCTTGGTTGACGCTCTACCACTGGGACCTGCCGCAGGCGCTGGAGGAGAAGGGCGGCTGGGCCAACCGCGACACCGCCTACCACTTCGTCGACTATGCGAACGATGTCTACTCGGCGTTGGGCGATCGCGTCCAGCACTGGACGACATTCAATGAACCGTTCTGCTCATCACTCCTTGGCTATGCGGCGGGCGTGCACGCTCCGGGTCGTCAAGAACCGGAAGCAGCCGTCGCGGCGATCCATCACCAGCATCTGGCCCACGGCCTGGTGGTC
The DNA here is from genome assembly GCF_044769165.1 of Paenarthrobacter sp. NPDC090517. NCBI lineage: Bacteria > Bacillati > Actinomycetota > Actinomycetes > Micrococcales > Micrococcaceae > Paenarthrobacter > Paenarthrobacter sp. NPDC090517. The sequence goes on from NZ_JBIVXN010000005.1 coordinate 62,267, forward strand.
AACGAACTGCGGAGTCGCGGCGCGCAGCAATTGGGAATCACGCTCAACCTCAGCAACTCCATTCCGCGGGATCCTTCCGATCCCGTGGATCTCGATGCCGCGCGCCGGTTCGACTCGCTGCAGAACCGGGTCTTCCTCGATCCAATCCTCCGCGGTGCCTACCCGGAGGACACCCTCAATGATCTTGAGCAGTTCGGCATCCGGGATGTCATTAAGCCCGGGGATCTGGAGATTATCGGTGCTCCCATCGATTTCCTGGGCGTCAACCACTACCACGATGACCTCATCAGCGGGCACCCCACTGCTGAGCACGGTGACGGCCACTCCGGCGGCGCAACCCGCCCGACGTCGTCGTGCTGGATCGGTTCGGAAGATATTGCGTTCCCGAGCCGTGGACTGCCACGCACGGCCATGAACTGGGAGGTCAACCCCGATGGACTGCGGAAACTCCTGGTGCGTCTTGGCGAGGAATACCCGACGCTGCCGCCGCTGTACATCACGGAAAACGGTGCCGCGTACGACGACGTCGTCAGTCCTGATGGAGCAGTCCACGACGCCGAGCGGACCCAGTTTGTCCTCGACCACATCGCAGCTGTTGGTGAAGCACTCGACCAGGGTGCTGACGTGCGCGGCTACTTCGTTTGGTCGCTCCTGGACAACTTCGAGTGGTCTTGGGGCTACGGCAAGCGCTTCGGGGTTGTTCGCGTGGACTATGACACCTTTGAACGGACGGTGAAGGACAGCGGACTCGCTTACTCCCGGGTTATCGAGGCTGCCAAGGCATCTGCGACCGCTACCGTGAACGCCTAAAGTAGCCTTCAGAGGCTTACTTTTCTAACGTTCCGGAGATGACGATGACGCAGGACACCAGCGGCCCCCGGCCGGTACCCACCCTTGAGATGGTGGCTGCCTTGGCCGGGGTGTCGCGGGCCACCGTGTCCCGCGTCGTCAACGACAGCCCTAGTGTTGACCCGGATCTGGCACAGTCGGTGAGGAAAGCGATCCTCGCACTCGACTACACGCCAAACCGTGCCGCGCGTTCCCTGGCTAAACGCCGGGCGAATGCGGTCACGCTGATCGTTCCGGAGTCGACATCCAAGGTCTTTGCGGATCCCTTCTTCGCTTCGGTAGTCCAAGGCATCGCCCTGTATCTCACCGACACCGAGTACACACTGAACATGGTGATCTCCTCGGAGTCGAAGCCGGAGAAAACCCGCAGCTTCCTGCTTGGAGGCAACGTGGACGGCGTCCTGGTGGTCTCGCACCACAGTGGTGACAACTCCTGGACGCACCTTTCCGGATCACTTCCCATGGTGTTCGCCGGGCGGCCCTTAGTAGGCGGCAAGGAAAGCTACTACGTGGATGTGGCCAACGAGCAAGCGGCCTACGACGTCACCCGGCTTTTGACCGAAAGCGGCCGAAAGAACGTGGCTACGATCGCCGGTCCGCAAGACATGCCCCCGGGCCTCGACCGCCTCGCTGGGTGGAGGACTGCGGTGCGGGAGGCGGGTCTTGGGGAGAGCTTGATGGAGGAAGGTGACTTCACTTTGGCATCCGGCGCCAAAGCAATGCACCGTTTGCTGGATCGCGGTGTGCCCATTGACGCCGTTTTCGCGGCGAACGACCAAATGGCTGCCGGTGCCTACACCGCCATCCAGGGGCGGGGCCTACGCATCCCGGAGGACATCGCCGTCGTCGGATTTGACGACGATTCCTTCGCTACCTCAGTGACCCCCGCCCTCACCACCGTGCATCACCCAATTGTTGAACTCGGCAAGAAGATGGCCGAGACCCTGGTGAACCTGATCGAGGGCAAACCAGCGGAACGCGTCACCAGAATGCCCACCTCGATCGTCATCCGCGATTCCGTTTAGCGCCATGCCTTGAAAGGCTTTCCATGCTTCCTGCTCCCGTCAGCACCACGGCTCCTTCCGTCGCGACAGGCCGCCCCATCCGTTGGGGAGTAGTGGCCACGGGTTCCATTGCCCTGCGCGTGGTGCAGGATCTTGCGCTCCTTGAGGACGCCATCCTGCAAGCTGTCAGTTCCCGCTCGGAGGCTTCGGCCCGGAGCTTCGCCGAAGAGTTTGGGTTTGCCACGGCCTACTCGGACGCAGGAGAGACGCCGGGCTACGAGCGGCTGCTGGCTGACCCCGCCGTCGACGTCGTATATGTCGCCACGCCCCATGCTCAGCATCATGCGGTCGCGCTGGCTGCGCTTCATGCAGGAAAGCACGTCCTGTGCGAAAAACCCATCGCAATGGATGCCGTGCAGGCACGTGAGTTGTCTGATCTCGCCCGGGATCGTGGGCTTTTCCTCATGGAGGCGGTGTGGACCCGGTTCCTGCCGAGCTTCTGCCGCGCCGTCGAGATTTTGCAATCAGGGGAGATCGGGGAGCCGCGCTGGCTCCAGGCTGACCTCGGCTTCGTGCCTGCATACGATCCCGCGTCCCGGATCTGGGATCCGGCTGCCGGCGGCGGAGCATTGCTGGACCTCGCCGTCTATCCGCTGACATGGGCGCTCGGAGTTTTCGGTGAGCCCCGCAGCATGCTTGCCACCGGGGTCCTGACTCCTGAGGGTGTGGACCTGCAGAATTCCCTTGCATTGTACTATGAGGGCGGAGCACATGCGCAGCTCATCACGTCGATCGGCGCGGAATGCCCCAGCGTGGTGACTGTCGGAGGGACGGAAGGTTGGTTGCGATCCTCCGCTCCCCTTTTCAACCCGGCCGAGCTCATCATCCAGCCACGCAGCGGAACGCCGCAGACGGAAAAATTTGAGGTGACCGGGCACGGATTCAGCTACGAACTGCGCGAGGTGACGCGGTGCCTTCAGGCCGGACTGACCGAGAGCCCGTTCATGACTCCTGGGGAGTCGGTTGCGATGATGGAACTGCTGGACGAGGCTCGTCGGCAGATGGGTCTCCGCTATCCCAGCGATCCTCAGTCTCCCACCGCAGCAGATCCCCTGGCTGGCAGTCCAGTACCTCACACAGCGCTTCGAGCGTAGTAAACCTCACGGCCTTCGCCCGCCCATTCTTGAGTACAGCCAAGTTGGCGGGCGTGATCCCAACTTTTTCGGCAAGCACTCCAACCGGCATTTTGCGCTTGGCCAGCATGACGTCAATATCCACGATGATCGGCATCAGATCACCTCATCGAGCTCGGAGCGGAGCTGTGCGGCTTCGACGTCCCGCGCTACAGCCTGGGCGAGCAGCGTCCGCATCACCAACACAACCAGCGCTACTCCCCCGATCATCAACGCTGCTCCACAGATCAGCATCACGATGCCTGGTGCGGTCCCGCCAGGCGCCAGAATCACCGCGATGCCGAACACCAGTACCGCTGCGAACGCGATGGCTCCAAAGATGATGTCCACGAAACGGAAAGCCCGGTGGGAGAACACCGTTCCGCTGCGCACCATCGTCAGCAATCGCCAAACGCAGACTGCAACCACCTGGACACACAGAATCCCCAGGACCGCGATGGCCAGCAGAGCAACACGAGGGCCGTCGGGGGCGCCGGCCTCAACCAGATCGGTCGAGAGCAACGGGGCCATCCGTACCTGCACAAACAACGAACCGGCCAGCACCATCGCGATTACTATCCGTAACGCGAGAATTGTCAGCTTTCCCACTCAAGTCTCCTTTATCGAACAACAATCTGATTCTATCGATATTCGATACTTATGCAACCGCATTTGCAGCCCTTGTGGATAGTCAGCTTGCTTACTAACGCGACCTTCCCTAGGCTTGAACAGGTCAGACAAACAACTCTCACAGCGGCGGTACACGCTCAAAAAGCACGCCGCCGCGCCATGGAGGAGGAGCAATGTCAGAACACAACATCTCAGGGAAGAAGGTCGCATTCCTGCTGACGGACGGCGTGGAGCAGGTGGAACTCACCAGCCCATGGCAGGCGGTCAAGGATGCCGGCGGTGAGCCGACTCTCGTGGCTCCCTCCAAGGGAAAACTCCAAGGCTTTAATGGCGTGGACAAGGGTGACACCTTCGACGTGGACCTCGCCGTGGCCGATGCCAACGCTTCCGACTTTGACGCCCTGGTTCTCCCCGGCGGCGTCGTGAACGCCGATCATCTCCGCGTAGATAAGGACGCACAGAACTTCACGCGCGCCTTCTTTGAGCAGCACAAGCCTGTTGCCTCGATCTGCCACGGGCCGTGGATTCTCATCGAGGCCGGCGTGATCAAGGGCCGCAACGTCACCTCATACCACACGCTCCAGACGGACCTGAAGAACGCGGGCGCCAACTGGACCGACGAGGAAGTGGTGGTGGATCAGGGTCTGGTCACCAGCCGCAACCCGGACGACCTCCCCGCCTTCAACAGCAAGGTGGTTGAGGAGATCTCCGAGGGCCAACACGCTGGCCAGACCGCCTAACGATCAGCAACCCACATACGGCAAGTGCCGCCGTCGTACTTTTACAAGAAGTACGACGGCGGCACTTGGCGTTTCGCTGACTGCAGGCTTTTCGAGGAGCAACGGAAGGTTCTCGGGAGCGCTAAATGAGTGAACTGAAGATATCCCAGCCGTTGCCTATTTGTTGAGTGCCGAATCGTCCGCCGTATTTGAGGAGATCGCCGTCCTGGTTGATGGCGATGACATTGTTGCCCGGTTGGGGGTGCCCTCCGTTTACCGCGACGTCCAGGTTGTGCTCGTAGCTGCCTGCCCCGCTGATTTCGGACATCACTGCCCACCCGGGTCCCCACACTGAGGGCTGCTTCCAGTTCCCTTGACCGTCCGTGGGGTATTCGTGGAGGTAGCCGCCGCGATCACGGCCGTAGATGTCCACGCCACCGTCGCCGTCTATGTCTCCTGGGGCAACGACTTTGTCGAAGATCTGCCATCCCGAGCCAACTTGGGCGGGCGCAAGCCACCCGCCTTCGCCGTTACCGGGATAGAGATGCAGGTTTCCCAGACGATCCCGGGCGAGGACATCATTTATGCCGTCCCCGTCAAAATCCCCTGGGCCAAGGATTGAGTCGAAGATGTTCCAGCCCGTGCCGACGACCGATCTTTCCAGCCATCCGCCGTCTCCGTCCCCCGGGTAAAGGTAGAGATGGCCCACGGAATCCCGGGCAAGGATGTCATTGTTGCCGTCCCCGTCGAAATCCCCTGGCGAGAACACAATGTTAAAGACGTACCAGCCTGTCCCTACAACTCGCGGTTCATCCCAGCTTGAAGGTTCGAAGCTTGGGCAGTTTCCTTCGAAGCACCAACCGTTCTTCCTGAAGGGGTAGGTCCTCGGGTAAAGGACCAGTTCCCCATCGTCCGTGCGGCCAAGCAATTCGAAGTTTCCGCGGCCGGTCCAACCCATGGCCCGGTTGGACGCAGAAATGGGAGAAGTTTCAACGCTGTGCAGCTGAATCCCCTGAGATTCGTCTTCAGGTGTTTTGGGGCACCCATCTTTCTCCGGCGATGTGGGATACACGTTGAAGGAAAGACGATTACCGCGGTCTTCGGGTAGAACCTTTAAGGAGTCCTGCTGACGCTCCGCCGGAAGCGGAGTGCCGTTGCTAAGCCACTCCATAACGTATCCATCCGGGGCATCCTCGGTCCTGTCGCATCGAGCAAATGCTCCGGGAGCGCCCATCCATAGTTCCGAACCCACGTAGGGCGTTCCGATCAGGGGGACCTCTCCATCCCAGCCGATATGGTGAAGAGGTTGCGGGCCTGCTGCCTCTGCCGAACCAGTACCCAGACCCGTCAACCCGATCGCGAGTACCGCCACAACGGCGGCCCCCCGCCATGACGAGCTTTTGTGACCATGGACCATGCTTCCCCCTTTTACGTCAACATCCACTGGATGCAACTCGAATCAGGTCGTGCTTGCAAGGCATTCGCAACAATTCTCAGAGCATACGCGCTCAGCTCTGGCACGTGTGGGGCATAACCGACGCGCAGAAGCGACTGCGGGAGCACCGCCGTCGTAATGTTGCGCACGTCACACTCGACGCATACGCTGGGGGACGCTGCAGCGTGGCAGCAGGGACGAAAGGCAGTACATTGACCAGCGACAAGCTCTCCGTAGTTGTTCGCGTCGACGTTGACGGCGAACAGATCCAGATCGCAGCGACCGGTCGAGTGACCACCTCAAGCCTCCAAGGGCTCTTCCCGGTGGTTCAACGCACCAAGAGCCTCGGCGGCGGTCTCGGCGTTGAGATGGACCTGTCCCAAGCGACCATTGATGAGGATGCGCTGGATCAACTGCAGGGCTATGCCGCGCTCCATGAGGTGCCGGTGCACCTCGCAGCGGAACTCACCAACGTGACCGCCCTCCCCTCCCGCGGCCTCCAAACCACTAGCCGCGCCGCATAGCAGGAGAAACAATTGCGCAAAGTCACCGCCGGCCTGTTCCACTCCTTGGATGGCGTAGTTCAGGACCCTTTCAAGTTCCAGTTCGACAGCTTCGACGACGAACTCGGCACTGGACTCACCAACATGATCAACACGGTGGATACCGTGGTCCTGGGTCGGGTCAGCTACCAGGAGTGGGCCGGCTACTGGCCGACTGCGCCGCGGGACGAAGACTTTGCTGCCTTCATCAACCCTGTGGAGAAGTTCGTTGCATCCCGCACCTTGTCCGAACCCCTTGAATGGGAAAATTCCCACCTGATTGAGGGCGACCTGGAGCAGTTCGTCACGGAGCTGAAATCGCGGGAAGGCGGCGAAATCGCCGTCTGCGGCAGCATCTCCCTGGTCCGCCAGCTCTTCTTCGCGGGCATCCTCGATGAACTCACCCTCATGACGCACCCCGTAGTTGCGGGCAGTGGGCGACGACTTTTCGAAGACGGCGATCCGCTGCAGCGGCTCGTACTGGAGAACCAGTACGCCACCAGCAAGGGAAACGTGGTCAGCACGTACAGCCTGCGCAAGGACTGAAGGCCGACGTCGGCAGTCACCCGCCGCCGTAGACCTCCCTGGGCAGTCACCCCAGCAGCAGCGCCGCTCCCAGTTCGCTCCTGAAGTAGAGCACACTGCGGCCGTATCGTGTTGATGTCACGAGTCCAGCGTTTCGGAGCGCCCTGAGGTGCTGATTTACAGCGGAAGTTGTGACCCCGAAGCGGAGGCCCAGCTCGGTAGACGAGGCCGGGGCTGCCAGCGCAGTGAGCAGGCTGGTCCGAACCTCCCCCAACACAGCCACAATCGCAGCCGGATTCGTAACGCGCTCCGTTTCCCACATGGCACCCTGGCCCCGAACCGGATACATCAGTAGCGGCGGGTCGCCGTGGTTCACTGGAGCAGAGGCCCTACGGGTGAACATGGTGGGAACAAGGGTCAGCCCCAGGCCGTCAGTTTTCTCGGTCCGAGACGCCGGGTTCTTTAACTTCACGGAAATCACGCGTCCGTCGAACTCCACAGCACCGGACAGGTCGTTGAGCATCGTGAACAGCCCGCCCTGCGCAATCTGACGCCCACGGTAGACGATATCCGCTTCCAGTATGGTGCGCATGCGCAACCAATGCGGCGCGAAGCAGGTGTCCCAGAACTCCCGGAGGATACGGACCATACGCCGGACGGCCTGATCGACAGGTCCGGAAAAGACGGCTGGAATTGCGCCGTGCACCCGCATTAGGTCGCCATGAAACTGCTCGGCCGAGATCTGCTCCAGTGCATCAAACTCGTCATCGATCCTCGTGAGTGGGGACTCAGGCCGCGGGTTCAGGAAGTCCGGTGTCCACAATCGGTCATCCACCAAGGCCAGCAACCCATCCAGGTCCAAGCGCGAGCGGGCCTCTTCCGTCCGACGCAACCAAGGCAGTTGAAGTGGATACTGGCTCGGGTCGCGAATAGCCCTCAGGGAAAGTCCCAGTTCACATAGAGGCGAGATCCCGAAACGCACGCCGCCCAGATCTGCGTCTGACAACTCGTACTTCAACATGAAGCACAACGCTACATCAATACCGACCAGCGTCAGAGGATGACAGAACTATGGGTGTGACCAAATCCCCCTCAGACACCGCCACTGTCGCACAGCACAGCCTTCGCGCCGCGCTCTCTGACCCCACCCTTAAAACCCTCGCTTCTGCCATCCTCGTAGCCACGGTGGGCCGCGGCATCTTCCTCACGTTAACGGTTCTTTACTTCAGTCGCTTCGTTGGACTGAGTGCCCTGGAAATCGCCGTGATCCTTTCAGTTTCCAGTGGGGTGGGCGTCGCGACGTCCTATATAGGCGGCCGACTCGCCGACCGCTTTTCCGCACGTCGACTCCTTGTGGGCATGGTCGCCATAGAGGGTCTGGCGATCGCAACCTATACGTTCGCCGGGAACTTCAGCACCGCCGTCGTCATTGCCTGCATCGCAGTGGGCATGAACCGTGGCGCAAATGCCACGCGCTCCGCGATCATCGCCCGGGCCTTCGTCGGTCCCAACCGCGTGAATGCGCGTGCAGTCCTCCGCACCATCACAAACCTCGGCATCGCCGTAGGAGGCATGATTGCCGGACTAGCACTCCTGGCCGGAACCGCCGATGCGTTCCGGGGAATGATGATCGGCGCTGGCGCGGTCTACGTCCTGAGCGCACTGCATCTCCGCCACCTGCCTACCCGTGTAGACGCACCGCGGCACGATCCCGCCGCCCCTGACCCGAAGCGGGGTATCTCCCCTTTTAGGGACCGCCGCTATGTACTCCTGACAGTGCTGTCCGGTATTTTCGGCATGCAGTTCGGGCTGGCCGAGATGGGCGTCCCGTTGTGGATTTCTCAGGACACCCGTGCGCCGGACGTCCTGATCTCCGTCATCCTGGTCATCAACACTTTGTGTGTAGTTCTGCTTCAGGTGCCGCTCTCCCGTGGCACCGACAACCCTCGACGCGCAGGAAAAATCGTGAAGACGGGTGGCGTACTCATGGCCGTAGCCTGCGCACTTTACGCAACTGCGGGCGGGGTGCCGGAGATCGCAGCTATCACCCTCCTGTGCGGCGCAGCTCTCCTTCACTCTTTCGCTGAAATCCTCTCGCAAGCCGGCGCCTGGGGACTCAGCTTCGAACTCGCCAACCCCCTCAAAGCAGGCGCCTACCAGGGGATGTTCGGCATGGGATCCGCCTTGGGCGCCATGCTGGCACCGCTTGTGGTGACCGCCACCGTCGTCGAACATGGCGTGCTGGGCTGGGTCATCCTAGGCGTCGTCTTCCTCGCATCGGCGGCGGGAACCGCCCTGATAGCTCGGAAGGCGTCGACGACGGCGGCACTCGCCCCAGCGGCCCGCTCACTTGCGTAGGACGCGTCGCAGCCAACTCCCCAGTCTGGACGGTTTGACCTGATTCACGGTTTCACCCTCGACGGAGCAATCCGGGCAAGGCCCATCAGGGAACTCACCCATTTGTTTCCAGATCCACCCCTCAAGGCAGTTGTTGTTCCGACACTCCGTTTGCACCACAAACCGTCCCCCCAAACGCCATTGATTGCCGTCATGTAAGTGGCGTCCGGAGATAATTCATTACGCGGAAACGCGCCTTAGGTTTGTGAGCGAGTCTTCCGGTACGGCCGAAACAGTCATTCGTGACTCCCTGATTCGAGCAGATCCACATCCACGTAACCGGTGCCCGGTTTGGGAGAACCGCGTTCCTTGCGAAGCCGGGCGGCCTTGTACTCGTCCCTGGCTAGTTTGAACCCGTACCAGGCAATAAATCCTGCGAGTCCCATAACCCAGAGAGCACCCCACGAGAGCCCCTCCGCCTTCCAAAGTGGGGACAGGAAAATGGCTACAGCGGCGATGAATCCAACGCATCCGAGGGCCGACAGAATGGCCATCCCCCACCAAGTGCTGACCTGGGCTTGGCCGCGACCCGGCGAAAACCCAATTTCATCGCCCGGATAACTGTGGAGTTCACCCGTAGCGGTCCTGCGGAGCACCCGCTTCTCGCCATTGGCGATTGCCTGCTTGTGTTCGGCGTACACGGCATCCTCGCGCCGATAACGCTCCCGGTCATAAACCAAGGCCACCCCCCCGAAGATTCAAAAGTCCAGCCTAGCGGCCAATGCACGACGGCCGGGTCGGATCAGAATCACTCAAAGCCAGGTGTGGCCGGCCCGGGTGGTCAAAGTCCTGGCCGGCCACACTGTCCGCTTGGGCGAGCGGACAAGTGCGCGGCCGGCCAGCCGACAATGGGGGCCTCGCTCGCGCACGGTGACCAGCCGACAAGGGGGGTTCTTCGTCTTGTCGACTGCGGCTGTTGTTCTGCATCCGAAATGCGCTCTACAGCCCGTCACTACTTGGTAGTGCAACCAGCCGGAAATTCATGACGTGATTCAGATCACTTTTAATTCGGCGGCCCGTGAATTCACCATTGACACTCTTGTTCCAAAATACTAAGCATGCTTATGGTAGTGATTGGATCGGCCCTATCCGACCTAACCGGAAAGCGGAGCAACCATGGCAATGACCGAGGTGGCAGACGGCGTCCATCGCTTCTCGGACGCCTACGTGAATTTCTATGTGGTTGAAGGCCGCGACGGTCTCACTCTGATCGATTCCGGGCTTCCGGCAATGTGGACACCGCTGGACCAGTCACTCAGGATCCTCGGTCATTCCCTTCAGGACATTCGCGCTTTGGTCCTGACGCATGCCCACTTCGATCACTTGGGACTGGCCAAACGGCTCCACCAGGAGTTGGGTATTCCCGTGTGGGTGCACACCGAAGACTCCTACATCGCCAAACACCCCTATCGCTACCGGCACGAACGCTCCCGGTTCATCTTTGCCCTCACCCACCCACAAGGACTGCCGGTGATGGCCAGCATGGCCAGGGCCGGGGCACTCAACGTGAAAGGAGTCGAGGACGTCAGGCACTTTCCCGGCACCGGGGCCCTTCCCGTCCCTGGCAGCCCGGAAATCATCTTCTCCCCCGGACACACCAGCGGCCACTGCGGACTGTTCCTGCGCGAGCGCGGGATCCTTTTCAGCGGTGACGCCCTGGTCACCATGGATCCGTATACCCAAAGAACCGGGCCGCGGATCGTTGCCGGCGCAGCCACTGCCGATAGCGCATTGAACCTTGCATCACTCAAGCAACTGGCACTGACCCGGGCAAGCCTTGTACTCCCGGGACACGGTGAACCATGGACCAAGGGCATCGAGGAAGCCGTTGCAATCGCCAGGGCGAACGGCCCGGCCTAAGATGCTATTTCTTGCCGGCCTTCAAATCGGCAACTACCTTCGCGATCCGTCGGGCACGCGTCTCTTCGGTCTTGGCATCCCCGATCGGCTCGACGTAGCGCCGCTGGCTGCTGTAGTTCAGCGTGCCGTAGAACGCCTTCGCCTCGGGCTCCGTCTCCAACGCGGCGGCCAAGTCCTCGGGCACCTCGACGACCCTGGGTTCGGTGTCTACTTCAAGATCAACGTCCACGGTGTCCCCCGCCGCAGTCCCTGTCAGTTCACGGTTGGCCGAGCTGACACCCACCATGTAACTCCCGCCCATTACGGCAATGCTGCTGCGGTAACTCTGGCCGTTGATGGTCACCACCACAGGGGGCCGCTTTCCCGCGCCGAGCCCCTCAACGATCTCGTCCGGAACCTCGATGCCCGCTTTGTTGCCATCGCCGACGATGGTGGTAGTGAATTTCATGACCCAAGTATGCCGTTGACCACCAGTAGACGCACCCCATCCGCAGGACTACGTTCGAGGTAACCACGCAATTCCCGCTACCCAAGGAGAGAGAGAACATGGACGAGCAGGACCTTCTGGAGCGCATCCAATCGTTGGTTGAAGAGGAGCACCGCCTCCGCGACACCACGTCAGGGGGCGGCGGAACCGAGGACGACGTCGACGGCGACGGCAGCCGGGCACGATTGGCTCAACTCGAAGCTCAGCTCGACCAGTGCTGGGACCTGCTGCGCCAACGCCGGGCCAAGAGAGACGCCGGGGAGAACCCCGACGAGGCCGAGCCGCGCCCCATCAGTGAAGTGGAGGGCTACCGCCAGTAGCCCCACAGTCAATTACGCCCCTTCAAGCACCTGACTCGTCGCCCAAGCCAAGTATTTGGCGGCGTTGGCAACGGCATCGTTGACGTCCGGAACGCCATCCTTGCGCTGCGCGACATCCAACAGCTGGGCGGCGGCAACTATGCCGTGTTTCGCCAGGTCTTCAGGCGTGACGGTGATGCGGCCGGCCACGGCGATGACGGGAATTCCGTGCACGCTTGCGGCGTCGGCCAAGGCGATGGGCGCCTTGCCGGTGAGCGATTGCTCATCCATGGAACCTTCGCCGGTGATGACGAGGTCTGCCTCACCGAGGTGCTTGGCGAGGCCTGTCAGACCGGCGACCAGCGCAAAGCCGCCTTCCAGCGTGGCATCGGTGAATGCGAGGAACGACGCCGGGAACCCGCCTGCCGCTCCAGCTCCAGGAACGTTTACATCGCGACCCGTGGCCTCCCGAAGGAGCGACGCCCAGTTCCGGAGACCGGCGTCGAGCTTTTCAACGGCGTCCTCATCGGCGCCCTTCTGAGGACCAAAAACATGCGCCGCACCTTCCGGCCCGTACAACGGGTTTTGCACGTCGACGGCGATGCGGAACTTCACGGCGGACAGCCGCGGGTCCAGTTCAGAGACGTCCAAACCGACGACGTCGGCCAGGGAACCTCCGCCGAGAGGCACCACGTTGCCGACTGCATCCAGGGGTTTGAGCCCCAACGCACGCAAGGCGCCGCTTCCGCCGTCGGACATCGCAGAGCCACCCAAGCCGAGCACGATCTCCGTGGCGCCGGCGTCGAGAGCGGCAGCTACGAGCTGGCCACAACCGTAACTGTGGGCGCGCAGCGAGTTCTCCGGCGTCGGTTCCATATGGGCGAGGCCGGAGGCCATCGCGGTCTCGATAACCGCGCTTGCCCCGCCGAAGGAGTCCTTGCGGATGGCCCATGAAGCTCCGACGGGCTTGAGGATAGGACCAACAACGGCGTTGTTCCGTTCCTCGTAACCAGCAGCAATAGCCGCGTCCAGGGTACCTTCGCCGCCGTCGGCAACGGGGAACTGGGTGGTCACGGCGTCCGGGTAAACGCGCAGGGCACCTTCGGCCATGGCTGACGCGGCTTCGGCGGCGGTCAGGGATCCCTTGAACTTGTCAGGGGCTATAAGGATACGCATGGGTCCATCTTGCCAGCTTCCTTGGGAAAGCGCTTGCCAAGCGCGTAACTTAAGCGTGTGCTCGCGGGCATCGCACCAGCTGCCGCCAAACGCCCCCATAACCTCTGGTGCGATACGCGTTAGCAGGTGCGACAACTACGCCCAATAGGCGCGAACGGCGGTAATGGCTGCGAGCGCCACCAGAGCAAGAGCCGGAGTTACCCGCTAATCACCCTCACAGGAGCCCCATCAAGCCAAGCCTTCACGTCCTCGAACGCCCCGCCATAGAACTGCCGGTAGCTCTCGTGCGTCACGTAACCGATATGCGGCGACAGAACGGTCCTCGAAGAATGCAGCAGCGCATGCCCCGCCGGAAGGGGTTCCTCATCGAAGACATCCAAGGCCGCGCCACGAATCCAGCCCTCCTCCAAGGCTCGGATCAGCGCTGACTCATCCACCAAGGGGCCGCGCGCGGTATTGAGCAACACGCCGTCGGGGCCCAGAAGCCTCAGTTCCTCCGGGCCAACGATGCCCTCTGTCCTCTCGGATAACCGCAGGTGCAGCGTTACGACGTCGGACTCCCGGAACAACTCCTCTTTGCTGACCTTACGGGCACCGGCAGCCTCAGCAGTTTCCGCCGTGAGGTTCTGGCTCCAAGCGAGGACGTCCATCCCGAAGGCCTTCGCATAGCCCGCCATCCGCTTGCCGATCTTGCCCAAGCCAACTATTCCGAGGGTTTTGCCCTCGAGTTCAAACCCGACGCCGGTCTGCCAGTCGCCAGCACGCAGTGAGTTCTCCTCCACAGTCAGGTTTCGGGCAAAAGCCAGCAGCAAAGCCCACGTCAGCTCTGGCGCCGCGGCCGGTGAGCCACCCGTTCCGCAGACCACGATGCCGCGTTCCGCCGCCGCTTCAAGGTCGATCGCCGCATTAGCCATGCCAGTGGTCACCAACAGCTTCAGGTTCGGCAGCGAATCAAGGACTTCCTGTGGAAAACGGGTTCGCTCGCGCATCGCCACAATGATGTCGAACGGCGCCAACGCGGCCACGGCTTGCTCTTCCGAAAGGAAAGGTGCGCTGAAGACGCTGACTTTCACGTCGTCGTCGAGCAGTGAATCCCACGGTGCGTAATCGCCGGAGACCTGCTGGTAATCATCAAGGATTGCTAAACGGAATCGGGTCACGTTATTCATCCTTGCGCGGCGGCTGGTGGTACTCAACCCCATGGCACGTTAGGTTTTTGATTGTGAGCCAAAATGTGACCCCCGCCATGCCCAAGCCTGAGCATCCCCGCCCGCAATTAGTCCGCGACAACTGGCTGAACCTCAACGGCACTTGGGAATTTGAGATCGACGCCGGTGACTCCGGTTTGGAGCGCGGACTCACCACGCGCAGACTCAACAGCGAGATCCTGGTTCCGTTCGCACCGGAATCTGCGCTTTCGGGGGTCGAGCACGTCGATTTCATGGAAGCCGTCTGGTACCGGCGTACGGTGACGATCCCTCAGGAATGGGCGGGCCAGAACGTTCTGCTGCACTTTGGCGCCGTGGACCACGACGCCACCGTATGGGTGAACGGAGTTGAAGTAGCCCGTCACCGCGGAGGCTTTACACCCTTCACTGCAGACCTCGGAGGAGTCGCCGAGCCCGGGACGGAAGCCGTGATTGTGGTCCGGGCCAGGGATTCACGGCACGATATGCAAGCCCGTGGCAAACAGGCCACCTGGTACAACAACACCCACTGCCAATACACCCGGACCACCGGAATTTGGCAGACGGTGTGGATCGAAGCGGTCCCGGGGGTTTACATCAAACGCCTCCGCATGACTCCCAACCTTGCGGACTCCAGCATCACACTTGAGGTTCCCATCAGCCAGAACCGGACCGGGCATACAGTCACCGCCGTCCTAAGAGACAAGGGTGACATGCGTGTTGAGGCCACAGCCAAAGCAGACCTGGACCTCACGCCATCACTTCGCCTCACCATCCCCGCCGAATCCCTGCGTCCTTGGTCCATCGAAGATCCCTTCCTCTATGACCTCGATGTCAGCATCCACAATGACTCCGGAAATGTTGTTGACCAGGTCCGCAGCTACGCGGCAGTCCGGTCAGTTGCCCTGGACGGCAAGGTAGTCCGCATCAACGGGAAGCCGGTTTTCCAGCGGCTTGTCCTGGACCAGGGCTACTGGCCGGAGTCACTGATGACCTCGCCGGATGACGCCGCCTTGATCAAGGACATCGAATTGTCCATGGCCGCAGGTTTCAACGGCGCCCGACTGCACCAGAAGGTCTTCGAGGAACGTTTCCTCTATCACGCAGACCGCCTCGGTTACCTGGTGTGGGGTGAGTTCGGCGACTGGGGTGTCTCCGGCGGAGGAACTGTGGGGCACAACCAAAAGCCCACAGCCAGTTTTGTGGCGCAATGGTTGGAAGTGCTGAAGCGCGATTTCAACCACCCCTCCATCATTGGTTGGTGCCCCCTCAATGAGACGCACCAAGTTCTCCACGACCGCCTGACGGTGCTGGACGACGTCACCGAGGCCATGTTCCTGGCCACCAAGCTCGCCGACCCCACCCGTCCCGTCATCGACGCTTCCGGCTACGCTCACCGGATCCGCGACACGGACATTTACGATTCCCACTCCTACGAGCAGGACCCGGACCGCTTCCGCATCGAGCAGCAGGGATTGGCAGAGGGAAAGCCCTACATCAACCGCAAGGCCGACGGCGAGGAATACTCGGTGCCGTATGCGGGACAGCCCTACTTTGTCTCGGAGTTCGGCGGTATCTGGTGGAATGAAGTTGAGGCCCGTCAGGCTGTGGACGGAAGCGACGTCTCCTCTTCGTGGGGCTACGGCCAACGTGTCAGCAGCGAGGAAGAGTTCTACACCCGCTTTGACGGCCTCTGCGCAGTGCTGCTGGATAACCCGGACATGTTCGGTTATTGCTACACCCAGCTAACGGACGTTTTCCAGGAGAAGAACGGCATCTTCAACTTCGACCGCAGCAACAAGTTCGATCTGGAGAGAATCCGCGCGAGCCAAGTTCGGCCTGCCGCGATCGAGACCCGGAACAGCTAGCACTACGCTGCACATGAAAGGGCCGAGGCATCCGCCCCGGCCCTTTCGCTCGCACCCTTCGAGCAGGCGCCCCGTCAAGCAGATGCCTATGTAGCCCCGGGTACTTCCGGCCCTGTCGGCCAGCGAAGCAGGGCTGCAATCTCCACCCCGTCAGGCAGTGCTGGTGAAGGGACCAGTTCCACCCTCGCATCAGTCAGAGCAGCGGCCCTGAGCAGGGCGGCGGCAGCAGGAACCTTCCCCAGCACTTCCGCGCCAAGCGATTCCTCCTCCGAGGTGGCCAGCCATGGTTCCGCATTGAGGGCCAACACCGTGCGATCGGTGAGCGACCCGTCGTCGAACATCAACACCTCAACCTGGGCCTGCTGGAGGGCGTGGACCACGGCGCCAAAGCCGGTGGCCGACTCCGGATTGGCCTGCCCTTCCTGTTGGGCCAGGCGGTCCATGAGCTGTCCCTGCTCAGTGGCCCATTGTTGGGCGACCAAGGAGTTGACCTCGTCCTCGAACTTTTCGCGATCCGAGCCTGCGGCAAGGGTATGGGAATCCACGGTGGAGAGAATGGCTTTACTGGCTTCCGACAGTTGATCGGCTACGAGCTGCCGCGCCCGAATATCTCCTGCGAGGACCAGGAGCCGGGCATTGTTCTCGCGGACCACCTTGTCTATCTGCTCCACCACCTGGTCGGCATTGCGGCGCCAGATTTCCTCTGTATGCCGTTGATACCGGCCTTGTGACCAGCCGCCCACCGGAACCTTCTTCAGATTCTCGTCCGAGCCTTGGATGTGCCGGCTTTCCTCCGCCGCCTGCCGGCCCGCACGGTGCAGCCGGATTTCACCTTCCTCCCGGCTGACCTCTGCCACTACATAGGCGAACCCGTCCGGATGATGCTTGAGCAACGGAAGAAGGTCCGGGACAACATCCGTAGAGATCTGCTCCGGTCCCAGCAGCGCACCGGGAAGCAACTCGTTCATCACCACCTCGCCCTGCCGCACCAGCACATAGCGACTAATAGGCGAGGGCTCACCCGTCGCGGGCTGGATGGCTCCGGCAACGGCCTCCAAATCGTCCTCGGAAGCACCAAGTCCAGCCAGCGCATTCCTAACGTTATCGGGTTGGACGTCAGCGGCTTCCAAACCATCCACGGTGCCAGCGCTGGCATCCACATAGGCCACGCACCAGGGACCCGGTTTACGGAAGAGTTCGGAGTACTTGGCAAGCCGATCACTCATCTGAGGCCCCTCCTCCACCTGCTTCTCCCTTACCGGTGTTGGGGTTCAGCGCTTCCCTGACTTCCACCGGATCGGTTTCATCGGGAAAGGGTTCAGTCTCGCGCGCCTCTTCAACATGGGCGGGTTTGGTTCCCCTGACCATGCCTTCGGCTTCGTGTTGCATCTGTTCATCCAGATGCGCACCGTGCTTGGTGTTTCCTCGTTCAGCCACGGTGATCTCCCTTCGAACTAGTTGGTCACACGTACTTGTGTTGAGGTATCAGCGGCTGACCAGCTTGAAGAACGTGCTGTCTTCACCGCTGGCCTTCTTCGCCTGGTAGAGGAAAGCGAGCTTGCTCTCCTCAAACTTCTCGAACCATTCGTCCCAGCTGATGTGGTCGAGGGAATCCTCCCCGGCACCTCCCGGGAAGTCGATACGCAGGATACCCACGTCATTCTTGTCGCCGGTCTTCTTGACGCTGGCCGGCTTACCGTCGTTGCTTTCCACCCATTTGCGGATTTCGTCGTGATCCGTGGTGGTGTGAGATTCCGAAGCCATTTTTCAGGTTCCTTTCTTCCCGTGCCGGTGCAGTGAGCGTCATGCTGCCGGCGAAGAGTACGGACACTTCGACCCTAGCGCCGATCCGGCTTAAATAGAAAGGCTACTGAGTAATTCCTTCCGCCGAGACTCCACTTAACACCCATGTTGGAGCGTGGCATGGGTGTTAAGTGCCAACTCGGCGGGGGTTTAGACCCACTGGCCCCTGCGCACCATGACTTCCTTGAGGAGGTCCAGCCTGTCCGACACGATGCCGTCCACGCCAAGGTCAAACAGCCGTTCCATCTCCACGGGATCGTTGACCGTCCACACATGAACCTGCCTGTCACACCGGTGCGCCCGCCGGATAAATCCGGGCGTCACCACGGGAAACCGCCCGTAGCGGACAGGAACCTGGAAGACGTCGACGCCGGAAAGCAGCTTGCGTGCCAAAGGAACCGGAAGCAGGGGGCCGAGAAGGACGAAGAGCGCTGTCAGGGAGCTGCCTGCAGAGGATGCAACTCGACGGGAGAGCTTTGAAAGGACTGCCCGGCGGCGCCTGTCCGAGAAGCTGGTGACCAGAACCCGGTCGTGCACGCCATGCTTCTCAATGGCCGCTGCCATGGGGCCCACAGAATTCCAATCCTTGACGTCCAAGTTCAGCCGGACATGTGGCAGGGCAGTAACCATCTCGTCGAAGGTGGGAACCGGCTCCACTCCACCGATTCGGGCAGCAGCAACTTGGGCAGCGGTCAGCTCCGCGACCTTACCTGCGGAATCAGTCACTCGGTCCAAAGAAGAATCATGGAACACCAGCAGTACGCCGTCAGCTGTCGTGTGGACGTCCGTTTCAAGGTGCACTGTTCCAAGATCAACGGCTGCCCGGAATGCGGCCATTGAGTTTTCCAGGCCATCCAACGAGAATCCCCGGTGGGCGAAGGCCAAGGGGCCCACCGAACCGTCCTTGCGAAGGAAATAGGGCAGCGTCACTCCCGTAGCGTAGCCCATCGCAAAGGTCCGGCTAGCTCTCCTGCGGGACCGCCGTCGTCGATTGCGGAACGATCGCCACGCCGTCGCTGACGTGCACCAATGTCCGGCCGCGACCGCCGTCGAGCTCCACCCAAACCGCCGTTGCATCGCCGGTGACGGCGTCCACCACGCCAGCCGACTCGAAACCCGGCGTCAGGATGACTTTGACGCGGTCGCCCTGGCGAAGCGAACGCCAGTGATGATCCGGTTCGATGCGCCGCAATGGTGCCGTATTGACGTTGTTGATCCGACGCTTAGCCATGGTTCCCCCTACAAATTGAATGAGACAGATAAACCGTGCGAACGGGTCTTGGCTGGAAGCCTACGGCTGTAAGTTGAACGCCGGTTGTATGGAAGCTGGGAACCAGGTGACACTGCGGGACTGACAAACTGGGGGCATGACTGTGTTGATTGCCGGCTGCGGCGACCTTGGAACGGAAGTTGGACTGCGCTTCGCAGCTGCGGGCCACAATGTGGTTGGCCTGCGCCGCTCCCCCGACAAGCTACCCGCGGAAATCAGGGGCATGTTCGCGGATCTCTCCCAGGCAGTGCCGGAACTGCCCGAGGACGTGGACATTGTTGTTGTGGCCATAGCCGCCGACACGTCCACAGAAGAGGCCTATCGCGCGGCGTACTTGAACGGCGTGAAGAACGTTCTGAACGCTCTGGAACGGCAGTCCATCGAACCGCGGCGGATGCTGTTCGTCTCCTCAACGGCCGTGTACAAGGATTCCGGTGGAGCTGTTGTGGATGAGTCCACGCCCACGGAGCCCACGCGCTTCAGCGGCAGGGTACTGGTGGAAGCCGAAGACCTGTTGTTTAGCCGGACGCGTGAGACCCGCACCGAGCCCATCTCCCTAAGGCTTGGAGGCATTTACGGGCCTGGGCGCACGCGGTTGATCGACCAGGTCCGCAGCGGGAAGGCCGTCATCCCGGCCGAACCCCGGCACACCAATCGCGTTCACCGGGACGACGCCGCGGCCATGATCGTGCACCTCACCACCATGGAAGCAGCTCCGGATTCCGTCTATGTTGGCGTCGATGACCACGCGGCGGAAATGGGCGATGTCATGCGGTTCCTCGCCTCTGAAATGGGCTGCCCGGAACCCCCGACGGCGGCACCTGGGAACGCGTCCGACGCCGGCCCGGGCGACAAGCGCTGTTCCAACAAACGCCTGCGGGCGACCGGCTTCCAACTCACCTTTCCCACTTACAAGGAGGGCTACCGCGCTTTGCTGGCCGGTGAGGGCGTGCGGCACCCGTGACGCTTGAAGCGCGAAGGGAGGCCCTCCACCCTCAGTTCTTCTTCGAAGTGTCCATAATGCCGTTGAGGAAGCCGTAATCCATGGCTTCCGCAACCCTGGTATATGTGCCCGCCGTGTTCAGCTCTTCGGTTGCTCGTTGCGCCACGGCATAGGCGGCCTGCGCGATGCTGGACCCGAGGCTGACACGGGAGACGCCGAGCCCTCCGAGCTCGCCGACGTTGAGCGATCCCGCACCCACCATGACGTTGACGGGTACGGATATCCCCGAGGTCAGCGCGGCGATGGTTCCTGCATCTGATGCTCCCGGGACGAAGATCCCGTCGGCACCTGCCTCAACGTACTTTTCGGCCCGGGCCAGGACTTCCGCGATTTGCTGCTCCACTGTGCCGGCACCGGCCAGGAAGACGTCGGTGCGTGCATTGATGAACAGATCACGGCCCACGCTCCTTGCGGCATTCCGCGCGGCCGATATGCGGGCGCAGAATTCCCCGGGGTCCCGGGAGCCATCTTCCATGTTGATTCCCACCGCACCGGCCTCAAGAATCTCGGCGACTGTGGTGGCGATTCCCTCAGGCGTTTCGGAGTAGCCGCCTTCGATGTCCGCCGTAACGGGCACGTTGACGGCGTTAACGATGCTGGCAACTACGGCCACGGCGCGCTCCCGGTCCAGTCGGTCGCCGTCGGGCAGGCCTAGCGACCAGGCAACTCCTGCACTAGTAGTGGCCACTGCGGTTGCACCTGCTGTCTCGGTGATGACGGCGCTGGCCACATCCCAGGCATTGCTCAGTGCCAGTGGCTTGTGGCTCGTGTGGAGGGAGCGGAAGTGGGCGGCAGTTTGGTTATGTTCGAAGCTCATGAGTTCATTCCACCAGCCGGTGCGAAATCTGACTGGCGGGAATCGGACATCACCAGTGCAGCGCCAAACTAGACCCGCTGCTCGGTGAGCTTCGCCTCGAGAATCTGGGCCACGCCGTCGTCGTCGAAGTGCGGCGCCTGCTGCCCGGCGGCGAGGATGGCCTCCGGGTGACCACTGGCCATCGCGTAGCCGTGGCCGGCCCAACGGAGCATTTCGATGTCATTGGGCATGTCCCCGAACGCCACGACGTCCGCGGCTTCGATCCCCAGCGACTCGGCGTACTTGGCCAGCGTGACAGCCTTGTTGATGCCCGGAACGGACATCTCCAGCATTGCCGTCCGTGGCGCCGAATGCGTGGTGCTCACCAAATGCGCGACTGCCGGCTGCACTTCAGCCAGGAACTCGTCCGGCGTACCCTTGCGGGTGATCGCCAGGAACTTCACGACGGCGTCATCCGCCGTGAGCGTTTCCGCCAGCGGAGCGGGGGTGAACTCAGCAAGCAGCTCGCTGGTTTCGTTCTCGATGAAGCCCGGCTCAAGCTGGAAGCCCGTGAGAGTCTCCACAGCGAACAGGGCGTCGGGCCTGATGGACTTGATGATGCGGCGGGCTTCAAAGACAGATTCGGCATCCAGAACGCACGAGGACAGGGCTTTCTCGGTTTCGAGATCCCACACCACTGCGCCGTTGGAACAGATCACGATTCCGCTGTGACCCAGCTGCTCCTGGAGCGGGTACAACCAGCGCGGCGGACGACCCGTGACGAAGACGAGTTCCACCCCTGCGTCGCGGCACGCCTGGAACGCCTGGATGGTCCGGTCACTGATTTTGCCGTCGTGACCGAGGATGGTGCCGTCAATATCGCTTGCTACGAGCCGCATCAGGCCAGTCTACGTGGGCCACGGCCCACAAGGTCGCGCGGTTCGGGGAGCGCGGCATAGTGTGAAGTCATGAGTGAGAAGACCAGCGAAGTCGAAGAACACAGCACCCGCGGGGCGTACGTCACTGGTGGCGAGTTCACCCGGGACACCAATTACATCGAGGACCGCATCACCCGTGACGGTGCCGCCGGACCGAACGGTGAGCCCGGCTGGCCCGTGGAGCCGGGCCGCTACCGGTTGATTGCAGCCCGGGCTTGCCCGTGGGCCAACCGTGCCGTAATCGTCCGCAGGCTTCTTGGCCTAGAGGACGTCATTAGCCTCGGCCAGCCTGGCCCCACCCACGACGCCCGCTCCTGGACCTTCGATTTGGATCCGGATGGCAAGGATCCCGTGCTGGGCATCGAGCGACTGCAGGAAGCATTCTTCCGCCGTTTCCCGGATTACCCCCGAGGCATCACCGTTCCGGCCTTGGTGGACGTCCCCAGCGGCGCAGTGGTGACCAACAACTTCCCCCAAATCACGCTGGACTTCTTTACTGAATGGACAGAGTTCCACCGCCCGGGAGCGCCACAGCTGTACCCGGAGCACCTGCGCGAAGAAATCGACCAGGTCAACAAGCGCGTCTTCACCGAGGTCAACAACGGCGTTTACAGGTGCGGCTTCGCCGGATCCCAGGAAGCGTACGAGGCGGCCTACACCCGGCTGTGGACTGCCTTGGACTGGCTGGAGGAGCGCCTAGCGAGCCAGCGGTACCTCGTGGGTGATTCGATCACCGAGGCCGACGTCCGGCTCTTCACCACCTTGGCGCGCTTCGATGCCGTCTATCACGGCCACTTCAAGTGCAACCGCAACAAGCTGAGCGAGATGCCGGCATTGTGGGCCTACACCAGGGACCTGTTCCAGACGCCGGGGTTCGGCGACACCATCGATTTCGTGCAAATCAAGCAGCACTACTACATGGTGCACGAGGATATTAACCCCACCAAGATTGTCCCCGTGGGCCCGGACCTATCCGGATGGCTTACTGATCACGGACGGGAATCCCTCGGCGGAAGCCCCTTCGGCGACGGCACTCCGCCAGGCCCGGTGAAAGCGGGCGAGGAAGTGGCTGCAGGGCACGGGGCCGGCTAAGCAGCTTTACTTATGCGCTCCGTGGTTGAGCTCAGCCCGCGTGGGCGGATTGGCGCCGGCCCGTGACACCGTCACGGCAGCCGCACGTGTTGCGTGATCCATGATGGCTGCCAGGGTTTCTGCAGGCATTGCCCGCAAAGCGCCACGGTTCTGAGCACCGTCCAATCCGTGATCCACAATCGCGGACAGGAGCCCCGCCATGAACGAATCGCCCGCGCCCACTGTGTCCACAACGT
This sequence comes from Paenarthrobacter sp. NPDC090517, assembly GCF_044769165.1. Classification (NCBI taxonomy): domain Bacteria; kingdom Bacillati; phylum Actinomycetota; class Actinomycetes; order Micrococcales; family Micrococcaceae; genus Paenarthrobacter; species Paenarthrobacter sp. NPDC090517. The sequence goes on from NZ_JBIVXN010000005.1 coordinate 85,555, forward strand.
TCACGGATGGTGCGGGAACCTGAGTTTCACCGGCCATCGTTACTCCCCACGGGCCACGTGAACCCCTGGTCACAACTACCAAAGCCGGACCCTCAGTGCCGCCCAAAGACAGCCAGCGACGCGCGGATTCCACTGGATCAACACCGGGATAGAGCCATTCAAGGTCTTCATCCGAGGCCTTCACGACGTCGGAAAGCACCACAAAGCGCTCGGCTTGGGTTCGCGCATATTCGACGTCCGTGATGATGCTGGGACGGCAGTTGGGGTCGAAGCTGATAGTGCTGCTCGGGTGGGCATGCTCGACGGCGGCAAGCACCTCTGCAGCGCCCGGCTCCAGGAACGTGGCGATGGACCCAGTGTGCAGCAGGGTGGAGCCCTGCAACATGAGCGGCAAACGTCCTGCGAGCCCGGGCAGCTCCCAGGCGAGGTCGAAAACGTAGGTGGCGGCGCCGTCGTCGTCAATCTGCGCGGTGGCCACGCTGGTTGCTTTCTCATCCGGCGGAAGCGGAACCATCACCGAACTCGACCGCAAGTGCGCGGCAATGGAATCGCCGTACGCGTCCCGGCCGTAGCGACCGATGAACTGCACGGGATGATCCAAGCGGGCCAGACCGACGGCAACATTGAGAGGGCTGCCTCCAACATGCGCCTCGATCCCGGAGGAGCGTTGAACGACGTCGACCAGGGCCTCACCAATGACTGTCAGCATGGGACCACTCTGCCAGAGGACGGCCGCCCGGGACCAACAGTTACGAGAGCAATCGTTGCACCAGTTCGCGACACTTCTTGTAGGCCACGGCCTTGGGATCGATCAGGTCGAAGTGGTCGCCCGGGACGCGCAGCAACTGGGCTGCACTCCCTGCCGCCATTGCCGCCGCGACGTATGCTTCGGACTGGCTCACAGGAACGTCCTCGTCATCCGTGGCATGCACGGCGTAGACGGGGACGTCAATGGGCAGCGAACTCATGGGGTCGGCGTATTTATGCCGTTTGGGGAATCTATGGGAATCCCCGCCCATGAGGTTGCAGACAGCACCGTTGCTAAGGTTCAACTTCTCCGCGGCCGCAAGGTTGAGGAGGCCCGACTGGCTGACGACGCCTGTGAGGTGAACAGCGTTGTCCTCCGGTCCGCGCTGAAGTTGGCGGTCGGCGTCGGGCGTTCCGATTGCGGAAAGCCGCTGCCGGCCGGCGGCCCACACTGCGAGGTGTCCGCCGGCTGAGTGACCGAGTGCCACCACTTTGCCGAGTTTGAGGTCATGATCGCCGGCAATATGGGACAAATGGTCGATGCCGGCCAGGATGTCCTCGAAAGTATGGGGCCAACCACCGCCGTTCCCGGCACGCCGGTACTCGAGGTTCCAGGCGGTTATGCCGTGCGCTGCGAGGTCGCGCGCCAAGGGCTCGCCGAGCTCAGCGCCGTACTGTGAGCGCCAATAGCCCCCGTGGATCACAACGGCGATTCCACCGGCCACAGCTGATGCGCCGCGATGGTTTCCGTTGGACGGTTCAGGTATGAAGAGTTCGCCCCATTGACTGGGGTGTTCGCCGTAGCTGTACTTGTGCCGCAACATTGCGCCCTCCTTTGTACTGAGCCTATCGTGACGTTTCGGAAGTTTGGCTAGAGGCACCCCGACGGCGGGTGGCTCAGTTGAGTGTCGGACCCGCCCCGTAAGCTGGGGGCATGGCAAGCAATTGGGACAGCCTGGACCAGGCTCAGCGCGACGCAGTGGATGCGAACGTGGCGCTCTACGAGCGTGTTCGCCCCGCCCTGAAGCGGGTCACACGCGATGTGCTGCTCACTTTGCGTGACATGTTGAACGATGCCGAGGTCACTCCGCTGTTCGTCACGGGACGGACCAAAACGGTCGAGTCCTTCCGCGAAAAGATTTCCCGGACGGATGACCCTCTGGAACCCGGCGGGCCACGTGTGCTCAAGTTCCCGGATCCGTTCCGCACTTTGAACGACATGGTCGGCATCCGCGTCATCACCAAGCTACCCGCGGAAAACGCAGCGGTGGCCAACATCATTAAGCGCCAGCGGCAACTTTTCGATTGCCGCGGCGACCGCGAGAAGGACATCGGCTCCATTGAGTCCGGAACCTACGGCTATTCCAGCCGCCACCTCATTCTGCGCACCATCCAGAACGAGGCCGTGAAGGAGTACCAACACGTCTTCAACCCGGACATGCCCGCAAATGGCAGCTACTTCTTCGAGTGCCAGATCCGAACCGTGTTTGCCCACGCTTGGAGCGAGATCGAGCATGACATCCGGTTCAAGGCCGAAGACCCGCGCGCTTGGACGCCACATTTCGACCGCCAGTTCACGGCCACCGCCGCCATGTTGGAAACCGTGGAGAGCGCCTTTGCTGATCTTCACGAGCGCTACGAGGAAGTCCGCGGCTATTGGGATCTCGAGGGCGACGGCGGCATGCCCCTGACCCCCAACAGGGTCCGGGACGTATGGCGAACGCTTTTGCCGCACGTTGACCGTAAAGTTGATGACGACTGGGGATGGGCTGCCGAACTACTCGCCGCCCACGGACTCACCAAGACCGTAGAGCTTGCGGGTCTGCTCAGCGCCAACCGGATCACAGAGGTCCGCAAGGCCTTGGACCACCGCTACTCCCCCGGCCCGGACCGTCTCTTGGATGACCTCCTGTTGTGGCAGTACGGAACCGAACACATTGATCTCACCGCTGAGGCGCCCGACGTCGTCCCGCACCCGCGGCGCGACAGCCTCCAGCGGCGCCTTAAGCAGATTGAGCGCTACCGCCAGACTGCGCTCTAGGACAACTGCACTTTAAGGACCCATGACTCCCGAGCAACTAATGTCACTGCGGGCGACCTTCCGTTCGCCCCGCCGCCTGCTGACGGAATCCCTTGCGGGACTCGTAGTGGCGTTGGCTTTGATCCCCGAAGCCATTGCGTTTTCGGTGATCGCCGGGGTGGATCCGCGCATCGGTCTCTTCGCGTCCTTCACCATGGGCGTGGTCACGGCCATTGTGGGCGGGCGGCCCGCCATGATCTCCGCTGCCACTGGTGCCGTGGCCTTGGTAATCGCGCCAGTGATGAAAGAACACGGGCTGGACTATCTGATTGCCACGATCATCCTGGCGGGTGTCTTCCAGATCATCCTTGCAGTCCTCGGCGTCACCAAGCTGATGCGTTTCATCCCCAGGTCCGTCATGATCGGGTTCGTAAACGCCCTGGCCATCCTGGTGTTCATGTCCCAGATGCCGGAGCTCTTCAACGTGCCGTGGATGGTCTATCCGATTGTCATTGTGGGCTTGGTGATCGTGTTCGGGCTGCCCCGGGTCACCACAGCCATTCCTGCGCCGTTGGTCGCGATCGTGGCCATCACGTTGGTTACCGCGCTTGGCAACATCGATGTTCCAACCGTCAGTGACAAAGGTGAACTCCCCGACAGCCTGCCCGGATTCTTCCTGCCAAACGTGCCCCTGAACCTGGAGACGTTCCAGATCATTGCGCCGTTCGCTCTCTCCATGGCCCTGGTGGGCCTGCTCGAGTCATTGATGACAGCCAAGCTGGTGGACGACATCACAGACACGCGTTCCAACAAGACCCGCGTTTCCTGGGGTCAAGGTGCGGCGAACATTGTCACCGGATTCCTTGGTGGTCTGGGTGGTTGCGCAGTAATCGGCCAAACCATGATCAACGTCAAGGGCTCAGGGGCTCGAAGCCGGCTCTCCACGTTCCTGGCCGGCGTGTTTCTGCTGGTGCTGGTAGTTGTCCTGGGGGATGTTGTGGGCCAGATCCCCATGGCCGCCCTAGTGGCCGTGATGATCTTCGTTTCGCTGATCACCTTCGACTGGCACTCCGTCCTCCCCTCCACGCTCAAACGGCTCCCCAAATCGGAGACCGCCGTCATGCTCATTACGGTTGTCGCCGTAGTGGCTACGCACAACCTCGCGGTGGGTGTCGGCGTCGGCGTCTTGACCGCTATGGTGCTGTTTGCGCGGCGCGTGGCCCATTTCGCAACTGTGGAGCGGACGGAACTCGAACTCAATGGCGAAGTTGTCGCGACGTACACAGTGGACGGCGAACTGTTCTTTGCTTCATCGAACGACCTGTACACGCAGTTCGATTATGCGAAAGATTCCTCGGACGGCATAGATCGCGTGATCATCGATCTGCATGGCTCGCATATTTGGGACGCCTCCACGGTGGCAGTGCTTGATTCGGTGACTGAGAAGTACCGGAATCACGGCCGTGAAGTGGAGTTCATCGGGCTCAACGAGGCCAGCGTTCGTATGCGCGAGCGGCTGGCAGGAAAGCTTAACTCCTAACCCAAGTAGGTCGCAGTTAAGGCCGTTTTGAGCGCTCATAACGGCCTTAACTGCGACCTACTTGGGTACAAACAGCGGTCATCTGACATATACGCTCCTCTGCAAGTAAAGAATTAGTGGCGGCCACAGTGCGGGTGTGAGCATTGATGAATGCTTGAGGCAACCAATTCACCAGCGAAAACCGAAGAACCCACTGCGCCCGTCAATGCAGCGCTTGCAGCTGAAGCCAAGATTGCGCGTATCGCGGTCACAGTGTTCCCGCTGTTGGTAGTGGTTGCAGGCATCCTGGGGTTCCTCATCCCGGACCTCTTCAAGCCCATGGGCGTCGCGGTTCCCTACCTTCTGGGCGTCATCATGTTCTGCATGGGGCTCACGCTGACCCCGCCGGATTTCGCTTCCGTGGCCCGGCGTCCGTGGGCGGTAGCACTGGGCATCGTGGCGCACTATGTGATCATGCCCGGCGCTGGATGGCTCATTGCCGTGCTCCTGCAGTTGCCACCAGAGCTGGCCGTTGGCCTGATTCTGGTCGGCTGCGCGCCCTCCGGCACCGCTTCGAACGTCATGGCATTCCTGGCCAAGGGCGACGTTGCTCTGTCTGTAGCTGTTGCCTCGGTCTCCACATTGATCGCGCCGATCGTGACCCCCGCGCTGACTCTCTTCCTGGCCGGGTCCTTCCTCCACATCGATGCGGGCGCCATGGTGTTGGACATCGTGAAGACCGTGCTGCTGCCGGTGATCGCAGGGCTCGTGGCCCGACTCTTTCTTTCGAAGCTCGTCGCAAAGGTTCTCCCGGCACTTCCGTGGGCGTCCGCCGTCGTGATTTCACTGATCGTGGCGATCGTCGTGGCCGGTAGCGCCAGCAAGATCGTTGCCGCGGGGGCCATTGTGTTCCTGGCGGTAGTCCTCCACAACGGTTTCGGGCTGGGCCTCGGATACTTGGCAGGCAAGCTTGGCCGTCTGGACGACAAAGCACGCCGTGCCTTGGCGTTCGAGGTGGGAATGCAAAACTCCGGCCTGGCCGCGACGTTGGCCACCGCACACTTCAGCCCCCTGGCAGCGCTGCCGTCGGCCGTGTTCTCGCTGTGGCACAACATCTCGGGTGCGATCGTTGCCGCTTGGCTGGCACGGCGTCCCCTGAAGGACTAGCTAGCCCTCCGTCGTGCCGCGGCGGTGCAGCTTCCACGGTGACGCAACCCGGATGCCCTCGGCCGGGGTGGTTCCCGCCAACCGGTCCAGCAGCATCCGGACAACCTGCTCGAAGATTGGGTCCGGCCCAACAGTCGTCAGAGCCGGATCGTAGTCCTGGCCCTCGGTGGAATTCCCGACGCCGACGATCTGGACGTCCTCGGGGACGCGGAGGCCAAGGCGGTAGGCGGCTCGGATCGTCTGCAGCGCTTCCATGTCGTCGGTGCAGAGGATGGCCGTGGGTCGGTCCGGGAGTTGGAGCAATTCCAGGGCGGACCGATAGGCAGTGGCCGGGCGGTGATGTGAGGTCCTAACCAAGGATGCGTCCAAGGGAATGCCCGCCTTCTCCAGCCCGGCTGCGTAGGCGGCAAAGCGGCTCTTTGGTCGGCCCGCCGGATCAGCCCTTCGGATGCATGCGATTCTTCGGTGCGACGCCGTGAGGAACTCCATGCACTCCGCAAGGCCAGCGTCGGTTTCAGGAGCAAGGACGTCGAACCCCGCCGGTGTCATGGTGCCTGAGATGACAACTTGGGCAACGCCGCGGCGAGCGAGTTCGGTGACGGTTTCATCATCGGACTTTGCTTCGGGGAAGTAGCCGATGATGATGCCGTCGGCGCCCCCGGACATCATGAACTTCCGCCAGTCGTCGCCCAGCAGGATCACTGGTTGGTAGCCGTGCTGCGGCAAAATATTCGCAGCGGCGGTGGCAAGCGCGCGATCCCAAGGCCATTCAAGGTCTCCGATTGCTACGGCAACCACGTCCGTTTTGCCGCGACGCATACCCCGCGCGGCCTGATTGGGTACATAGCCCAGTTCTTTGACCGCTGCCAATACCCGATCCTGTGTGGGCTGGCTGATCCGCGTTGTGCCACCGTGACGTCCCGAAAGCACATAGGAGACAGTGGTCAGCGATACGTCCGCCGCTAGTGCCACATCCCGGATGGTGGGCTTGGATCCCTTGCTCACGTTGCGGCTCCTGGTAGACAGCGGATTTCTTGAACTCTATCCGCAACCGCAGTGGACTCCCCTTGACGCAATTAGTTGTGAACGTTAACAATTGCGGGAGCCTACAAATACAAGCGGGAGATCATTCAATGAAGAACTGGGCAGGAAATCTTGAGTATTCGTCTGCGGACGTCCAGCGGCCCACCACTGTGGAGCAGCTGCGCGAGCTTGTAGCCCACGCGACGCGGATCAAGCCCCTGGGTTCCCGGCACTCCTTCAACTCGGTTGCCGACACCGACGGCACCCACCTCCTGCTCGATGCCCTCCCCCAGGAAGTTGTTTTGGACGGCGCGAAGGGCACCGTCAAAGTCAGCGGTGGCATCAGCTACGGAGCCCTCGGCCGCCCGCTTGAGGAACAGGGATACGCCATCCACAACCTCGCCTCCCTCCCGCACATCTCCGTCGCGGGTGCCATCCAAACCGGCACGCACGGCAGTGGAGTCAACAATCCCTCCCTGGCTGCCGCCGTCGTTAGTGTTGACCTGGTGCGCGCCTCCGGCGAGCTGGTGACCCTCACGGCGGACGACGACGAATTTCTCGCCAGCGTGGTGGGAATGGGCGCGCTTGGCATCGTCACAGGGCTGGAGCTCGCTGTCCGGCCGAGCTATGAGGTACGACAGCGCGTGCTCACCAACTTGTCCTGGGAGGGCGCACTGGCGAACTTCCAGGCCATCGCTTCGAGTGCTTACAGTGTCAGCTTCTTCACCGATTACACCGGCGACACCATTCCCCAGGTTTGGCTCAAGGCACTGGACACTGAAGCTCCGCTGCCTGACCTGTTTGGGGCGACCGCTGCAACGGCTGCCATGCATCCCTTGCCGGACATGTCCGCGGAGAACTGCACCGAGCAGCTGGATGTGGCCGGCAAGTGGCTTGACCGTTTGCCGCACTTCCGCCACGAATTCACGCCCAGCAACGGCGAGGAGCTGCAAAGCGAGTTCCTCTTGCCGCTGGAACAGGCGCCGGCCGCGCTGCAGGCTGTCCGGGGACTGGCCGACAAGCTCGCACCGCTCCTGTTCGTCTCCGAAATCCGCACCGTGGCCGCTGATGAGTTCTGGCTTAGCCCCTTCTACCAGCAGCAAAGCGTGGCACTCCACTTCACGTGGAAGCCGCTGCAGGCCGAGGTAGAAGGGGTGCTCCCGGAGCTCGAGGAGGCCCTCCGTCCGTTCGGTGCGCGCCCGCACTGGGGCAAACTGTTCACGCCCAGCCAGTACGACTTCGCTTCTCTCTATCCGCGGTTCGAGGATTTCCGGTCCCTGGTCCAAACCAACGACCCATCCGGCAAGTTCCGGAATGAGCTGCTGGACAGCGTGCTTGGCATCCCTGCGGCAACACACGCCTAGCTGGCTGCTTCGGTACGGCCAGCTACTCGATGTGAGCCAGCACGGCGCCGGCTGTGACCACTCCGCCAGGCTCTGACAACACCTCGGAGAGAGTGCCTGCACGGTGTGCCGAGACCTGGGTTTCCATCTTCATGGCCTCCAGGACCACCAACGGATCCCCGGCTGCGACGTCAGTGCCGGGTTCCACCAGCCACTTCACTACGGTCCCGGCCATGCTGGAGACCAGGGCGGATTCGGCGGGAGAGTCGCCGGAGTCGATGAGAGAACCCGTCGTTTCGGTCGGCGTAGTAAAAGCAGGAATGCCCTGCCCCGAACGAGCCCAGCCGTCCAGAAGGTCTGCGGGCAGTCCTACTGCGAGCCGCTTGCCGTCCACGTCAACGGTGATGGTGCGCCGCTTCCCTTCCGGGGCCACCACGTTGTATTCGGGGTCCACAGGGATCTGGTCTGCGAAGTCGGTCTCGATCCACCGGGTGTGGACTCGCATTCCGGCAACGGACGTGAAGTCCTCGGATTCCAAGACTGCGCGGTGGAACGGCAGGACCGTCGCGAGCCCCCTGATATTGATTTCGGCCAGGGCACGCCGCGAGCGGCGAAGGGCCTGCTGCCGATCAGCACCGGTGACGATCAGCTTGGCCAATAAAGAGTCGAATTGCGGGGCGACAAACGAACCCGAACGGACGCCTGTGTCTACGCGGATACCCGGGCCAGTTGGTACTTCAAAGAGTTCCACGGTCCCCGGCGAGGGCAGGAAGCCGCGGCCCACATCCTCGGCATTGATGCGGAACTCGAAGGAGTGTCCCCGAGCCACGGGATCTTCACTGATGCTCAGGGGAAGGCCGGCAGCAATTCGGAACTGCTCTTGGACGAGGTCGATCCCGGAAGTCTCCTCAGTGATGGGGTGCTCCACCTGAAGGCGGGTGTTGACCTCAAGGAAGGCCACGGCTCCGTCAGCGGAGACCAGGAACTCCACGGTTCCGGCACCGTAGTAGCCGGCTTCACGCACAATTGCCTTGGCGCCGTCGTAAATCTGCTGGCGTTGCGTGTCACTGAGGAAGGGTGCGGGAGCCTCTTCCACGAGCTTCTGGTGGCGACGTTGGAGGGAGCAGTCACGAGTGCCCACCACAACGACGTTGCCGAGCTTGTCCGCGATGATCTGAGCTTCCACATGCCGGGGCCGGTCAAGGTACTGCTCCACGAAGCACTCGCCACGACCAAAGGCAGCCACAGCTTCCCGGACTGCAGAATCGAAGGCCTCTTCCACTTCTGCGAGCTCGCGAACCACCTTCAGTCCACGGCCGCCTCCACCAAACGCAGCCTTGATGGCGAGTGGAAGTCCATGTTCCTCCGCGAAGGCCCGAGCTTCCGCAGCAGAAGAGACGGGACCGTCGCTGCCGGCTACCAACGGGGCTCCGGCACGGACTGCGATTTCCCGGGCCGTGATCTTGTTGCCCAACTGACGTATCGACTCCGGTGAGGGACCGATCCACTCGAGTCCGGCGTCGAGCACCGCTTTCGCAAAGTCCGCGTTCTCGGAAAGGAAACCATACCCGGGGTGGACAGCGTCTGCCCCGGACTCCGCCGCAACGGCAAGCAGCTTCCCGATGTTCAAGTAGGTGTCAGCCGGCGAATTTCCGCCCAGGCTAAAGGCTTCATCAGCAGCACCAACGTGCATTGCGTCGGCATCAATGTCTGCATAAACGGCGACCGAAAGGATACCGGCGTCGTCGCAGGCTCGGGCGACGCGGACAGCGATTTCGCCACGGTTCGCGATCAGGACCTTGCGCATCAAATACTCACTTCTCTGGGGTCTTCGTAAAAGTCGTGGTGAAGTCTGGGGAATCCGGTACAAGCCGGAAGCGGATCTTTCCGCCGATGGGGACCTGTGCTGCGAGATCAAGGTGTTCGTCACGCACCACGCCGATCACCGGATAACCACCTGTGATGGGGTGATCCGCCAGAAAGAGAACGGGCAGTCCCGCAGGTGGGATCTGGAGCGCTCCTGCCATGGTGCCCTCGCTGGGAAGTTCGCCTTCCCGCGTGCGCTTCAGCGGGGTGCCGTCCAGCCGCATGCCTACACGGTTGGATTGGGGAGTGACCAGCCATTCCTGGCCGCAGAGGGAATCCAGCGCCTCTTGGTCAAACCAGTCAGCCCGCGGCCCGGGGATGACATCCAGCACTGTGACTCCGTCCCCCGGGAATTCAGGTTGCAATTCGGGGCTTCCAACAGCTGTGGACTCTGTAGCACCACCCACTGGGAGGACCTGCCTGATTACCAACGGGGCAGGTCCTATTCCGGACATCGTGTCTGCCGAGCGACTACCCAGCACCTCCGGGACATCCACTCCGCCACGGATCGCCACATAGTTCCGGAACCCCGACTCCGGAGCACCCAAGGTGAGTATTTCGCCGTCGAGCAATGCGAAGGGTTCGGCCATCCGAGCGGTTCGCTTCGCGCCCGGCTGGATGTCGTCGTCGGATCCGCTGTCGGAATCAAACCACGACGGCGACTCGATAGTCAGCGTCGTCGGCGCCCCTGTCACAGCAATTACTTGGTCGCCAACGGCTTCCACCGTGAGTCCGCCATTGACGGATTCGATCGCCGCGGCCGACGATGCGTTTCCGACCAGCCGGTTGGCCCGCCTTAGCGATGCCCTGTCCAGCGCACCTGCAGCAGAGACACCCAGTGGACCGTAGCCTCGGCGGCCGAGATCTTGGATCAGGCTCTGCGCACCAGGGTTGAGAATCCGAACACCGGACTCAACGTGATGCTCCTTTTCGGGTTCACGCGCCTGGGTTTCACCGCTCGATGGTGCTTTAGCCGTCACAACCTCGCGGACCGCGCGGTACTGCACCCGATCCCCTGGCCGAACCAAGGCAGGTTGGGAACGGTCAAGGTCCCACATCCGGGCCCCTGTCCGGCCGATCAACTGCCAACCTCCCGGAGAACGGCGTGGGTAGACGGCGGAGTATTGTCCACCGAGGGCTACGGAACCAGCAGGAACAGCTGTACGTGGGGATGAGCGTCGCGGCACCGTAAGGGCCTCATTCTCCCCCACCATGTAGCCAAAGCCGGGTGCGAAGCCGGCAAAGGCCACTGTCCAGATTTGTCCCGTGTGCGCAGCTACGACGCCGTCTACGCTCAGTCCCGTCAGCTCAGCAACATCGGCGAGGTCGTCGCCGTCGTACACGGTATCGATGACCACCAGCCCCGAGTCAGTGACCTCCGGCACCGTCAGTTCCAACTCCATGAGTCGCGCTCCAATGGCGCGGGTTGCAGCCGCCGACTCGCCGACCACCATCACAGTTTCCGCAGCCGCAAGAACGTCCACTTGGCCGGGAAGCGGGGACTTGTAGAGCATGTCCTGAAGGGCGAGGACATCCTGCAGGCTGTCCAGTTCGGCCAGGACGGCACGGGTGCCAACGGGCCTGACAGAGCGAACCCTTTTCGCGGTGGTGGTTTGCATCACGGTATCCATCTTTCGCTACGCCGCCGGCTGAGCGTGCGTCCCCTGCATCAAACGGACGTCTTCTTCCGGCTTGGGGTCGCGGCCCAGGAGCATGCCCACAATCGTGACGACAGCTGCGACGAGGATGTAGACGGCGATCAGGTACCAGCCGCCGCCAGCGGCACCGTAGAGCGCTGTGAAGATGATGGGAGCAACAGCTCCACCGATCACACCAGCCAGGGTGTATGCCAAGGAGCTGCCGGCGTAGCGAAGGCGGGCCGGGAACTGCTCGGTGATGAATGCGGCCTGCGGGCCATACATGAAGGCGTGGAGCGCCAAGCCAATGACGGTGCCGATGGTCAGCATGGCTACGGACTTGCCCTGAATCATCAGGAAGAACAGCGGGATATAGGCGGCGGTAGCCGCTGCCGCGATGCCGTAGACCCAGCGACGGTTGAAGCGGTCCGTCAGTGCACCTGCCGCCGGGATCAGGAACAGCTGGAAAGCCGAGCCGATCAGGATGGCGGACAGCACGTTGCCGGTGGTCATGCCCAGTTCCTTGGTGGCGTAGACAGCAACGAACACCGTGAAGAGCGCGTAAAGGATATCCGGGCAAACGCGTGAGAGCGCCGCAGCCACCAACGCCTTGGGCTGGGTGGTGAAGACTTCCTTGATGGGCGCCTTGGGACGATCGCCGTGGGCTTGGATCGCCTTGAACACAGGCGTTTCTTCGAGCTTGAGCCGGATGATCAGGCCGAAGACCACCAAGAGTGCGGAGGCCAGGAAGGCTACGCGCCAGCCCCAGGAGAGGAAGGCCTCTTCGCTGAGCGAAGCGGCAAGAATGGCCAGAACACCGTTAGCCATGAGGTTGCCGGCGGGCGGGCCGATCTGGGCCGCAGAGGACCAGAAACCGCGCTTGTTCGGGTCACCGAATTCGCTGGAAAGCAGCACTGCGCCGCCCCATTCACCGCCCACGCCGATGCCCTGCGCCAATCGCAGCAGCACAAGAATGGTGGGGGCCGCGACGCCGATCACTGAGTAGTCAGGCAGCGCACCAATGAGGACCGTAGCGACGCCGATCAGGACGAGGGTGAAAACCAGCACGTACTTACGGCCGATCTTGTCGCCCAGGCGGCCGAAGATGACGCCACCAATCGGTCGGGCCAGGTAACCAACCGCAAAGGCTGAGAAGGACAGGAGCAACGCGACGAATTCGTCGTTGCCCGGGAAGAAGATTTTGGGGAACACGAGGGCCGAGGCCACCGAGTAAATAGCGAAGTCGTAGTACTCAAGTGACGTGCCGGTAAGGCTGGCAACGTACGCCTTGATGGCACCGGGCGGCGGCTTCCTTGTCGCTGCCTTGGGTACATTGTTGGTGCTGGTCATGATGTCCTCCGGGGGGATGAGGGATAGTGCGGGAAGCCCGGGCGGGCTAGAGGAACGAGCCGACTCCGACGCCGGCGTCGCTCAGAGCAGACTTCACAGCGGTGGCCATCGCGACGGCCCCGGGTGAGTCACCATGCACGCAGATACTTTCTGCGCGGATTTTTAGGATGGAACCGTCAATGGTTCTGACGGCTTGTTCAGTGGCCATTCGCAGGACGTGCTCTGCTACTTCGGCCGGGTCGTTCAACACGGCCCCCGCTTGGGACCGCGGGACGAGTGTTCCGTCCGGGTTGTAAGCCCGGTCCGCGAATGCTTCGGCAACGCCGCGAAGGCCTACTTCCTCTGCGAGGCGCAGGACTTCGGAGCCGGGAAGGCCAAGAATCGGAAGGTTGGGGTCAACCGATTTCACAGCCTCCACCACAGCGCGGGCCTGGGCCGTGTGCTTGACGATCGCGTTGTACAGGCCGCCGTGGGGTTTTACGTACTGGACGCTGGCACCCGTAGTGCCCGCCAACGCCTGAAGCGCGCCGATCTGATAAACCACGTCATCAGCTAGTTCCACGGGGTCGATGTCCATGAAGCGGCGGCCGAATCCAGCGAGGTCGCGGTAGCCGACATGGGCGCCAATAACGACGCCGGCCTTGGCCGCCTTTTCGCAGGTGCTGCGAATGACGCTGGGATCGCCAGCATGGAATCCGCAAGCAACGTTTGCACTGGAGACGGACTCGAACATGGCTGAGTCATCGCCGAGCGTCCAGCGCCCGAACGACTCGCCGACGTCGCTGTTCAAATCGATGATTGCCATGATGTGATCCCTGCCTCGTGATGTGCGTTACATCCAGCATGCACCATTTCGCTGGATTGTTCAACGATCCAGCGATCCTAGTTTTCGGCAATCGTGTATTTTTGGTGTCATGGCCAATGCAGATCAGGGAAAGAAAGACCACGTTGGCCTTGATAGCGCGCGGGCACGGGTCCGCATGAAGGTACCGTCAGTTGCCGAGAGGGTCGCCGAAGAACTGCGCTATCAACTGGCCGAAGGTTTCCTGGTCCCGGGCGCCAAACTTACTGAAGCCACCATTGCCGAGGATCTAGGCGTCTCCCGGAACACGGTCCGTGAGGCATTCGCCGAGCTGGCAGCGGAGCGGCTGCTTCTCCGCCAGCCCAATAAGGGTGTGTTCGTTGCCACCCTTGAAGCAGGCGACATCCACGACGTCTACACGGTTCGCCGCGCAATCGAGGTGAGCTCTATCCGTGCGGGTGGTTCTCCGGAGCGTATCGCCGCCGTCAGGGCCGCCGTCGAAGAAGGCAAGCGGGCGGCTGCGGACAACGACAATGAAGGCTTGGGCAGCGCTAACCAACATTTTCACGGTGCCATCGTCGCCCTCGCCGAGAGCAACCGGCTGAACACGATCATGGCGCAGATCCTGGCTGAGATGCGGCTCTACTTCCACAAAGCCACCATGAACGCCCACTTCTACAGCGACTGGCTGAAGGAGAATGAGCAGATCTGCTCAGCTTTGGAAGCTGGCGAGCTGGAGAGCGCCGGGGACTTGCTCCTTGCCTACCTCAACCGTTCAGAGCAGCAGCAGACCGCAATCCACGGCGGCTAGTCAGCGTTTGCCCTTCTTGCGAGAACCCTTGCCGCGACCCTTGTCCGGATTCGGGGCGTAGCGCTGCGCGACTGCCGGCTTCTTGGGGCCACCGCCACGACGATCAGGCTTCGGCGCCTTCTTGGGCTTTTCCTGCTGGGCTGAAGGCTGGCGGGAGCTCTGAGCTGTCCGCCCACGCACGATCCCAATGAATTCTTCGATCACCGGGCTATCAGTTCCAACCAGCCAGGCCAAGCCGATTTGGGTTCCGGGAGCGCCGGTCAGGCGGCGCATGACCGTGTCCTTCACGTTCAGGTGCCGCGCAACGGACATTGGCAGGATGGCCAGTCCGGCGCCGGATGCCACCACCTGGAGCGCCATATCCGGGCCGCCCATCTCGTAGATATCCAGGAAGTTCTCCTCAGCGAGGTCATCCAGGGCAACTTCCTCAAACACCGAGATCTCGTGTCCCTTGGGAGCGACCACCACGGGCTGCTCTTCATACAAAGGGATGACGTTTAGTCCTTCGCGGTCCACGGGCAACCGAACGAAGCTGAGGTCAGCGGTGCCGTCACGCAGCACTGAGACCTGAGCGTCGTCGTCGGACATGAACGAGTGCAAGGGGAAGTTGGGCATCCGTTCTTCCCACCGCCGGATCCATTTCCCAGGAGTCACACCGGCAACATAGGCGAAGCGGAGGCCGGCTAGGGGTTCGGTTGTTTCGGCGGAATCTTCAGCGTCTGGCACACACTCACAGTACCGGCCAGATACCCTTGAAGCATGACGTCCTCGAACTCCCAGTCCATGAAGCCGGCAACAGTTGCCAAGAAACTCGGCATCTACCTGCCCGCAACACCCCAGGAGTTCCAGGATTCGTCCATCTCCCGCGAGGAATTCGCCGAACTCCAGGCCAACCCGCCTGAGTGGCTCGCCGAACTGCGCCGCAACGGCCCGCACCCGCGCCCGGTAGTCGCGCAGAAGCTCAACATCTCCATCAGCGGACTCGCCCGCGGCGGCGTCGAGGATGCGCTTACGACGGCGGAAATCACCGAACTGCTGCAGGCTCCGCCGCAGTGGCTGGTCACCGAGCGCGCCACACACGCTGCTGTCCGCTCCGAGGCGCAGCGCGTCAAGGATGAGGCTGCCAAGAAGGCCGCCACGAAGGAAGCCCGGGACAACGCCGCTGCAAAGCGTGATGCTCCGAAGACCTCCAAGCGCGATCACGCGTAGGTTTCACTAACTGTGGCCGGGACCAGTGTCCCGGCCACAGTTGTTTAAGCGCGGCTAATCCTGGTGAAGCTGAATGAAGTTGCCGCAACCGTCGTCGAACACTGCGCTGACGCCTGAAGGATCCTCGGAGGGTTCACCTTGGAACTTCACACCGGCAGCAAGCAAGCGCTCATACTCAGCTTGGACATCGGGCACGCCGAAGGTGATGGCTGCCAGGCCGGACTCATGCAGGGCGTTCATATAGTTCGAGGCGATGGGGTTGTCACTGGGCTCCAGCAGCAGCCCAGCCGAATTGCTGTTGTCCGCGCCGGGATCCTTAATGATGAACAGGTTGTACTCCGGCATGGCCATCAAGGTCTCGAAGCCCAGTGTCTCCGTGTAGAAGACATGGGCTGCTGCGGGGTCCTTGACATGGATGCTGCACATTTTCAGTCTCATGCTGCCAAGGCTACGCCCAGGGTCCGACAACAGAGCCCCCGGGGACGACGGCCACGGACAAGCCCGCGACCGTCGCCAACCCATTAGGGTTTCAGGTGCCAGAACGAGCGGACGATCTCCCACGCAAAACGCGCGAGACTGACCAGCAGGTTCAGGCGGCCCCAGGGCTCGGGACGATTTCGTCGTCGAGACATGGTGCACCCCCTCACTGAGGAAGGGTGCGACCGCGGTCGGAGTGCTTGCACGCCGCCCGCGAAGGGGCATACTCTGGAGGCGTGAGCATCAAGGAGTAAGCCCTTGAATCGCACCAAAGAGCGCATCGCGCTGAACAAAGACCCGATTGCAGTCGGGTCTTTTGTTTGTTAACGATGCGGCAGGCTCTTGCCCACTGGAACAGAGTCTACCGAGAGTTGACTATCCGATTTGCGGGAGCCTCCCGCGCACCCCTGTCGCCCAAGCAGACACTGCCGCATACTGAATTCAAAGCAGCGAATTCGCCTGGAGGTGGTCCGATGCCCGCCATGATGCTCCTGTGGGGTGTAGCTCTGGTTCTCGCAACCGCAGCAACCACTTATGTCCTTCACAGGAAACTGACACACGGCCGCGGCCAGGAGCCGGACGGGCTCTTTTGGGACGTGTTCGGGGGGCTTGTTGTCATAGCGCCCGCCATTCTGGTCCCTGCCGTGCAATGGGCCCCGGCCGGGCTCATCATGGTTTTCGTCGGCATCGCCACAGCGGCAGGAACACTGGTAAGTATCCGCAAAGTGGAGCGCATCCACGCAGCTGAGCCCCGACGTCGTGCTGGTTTTCCGGACGACGCAGCCCGCCACGAAAGGATCCTGGCGCAGTGGCGCCAGTACGAGCTCGATCCTGCGCGGACCATCGATTTTCCGGCCATGACCGACGTCAGGACTGCCGAAACAGCGGCTCTTACGCGGGCCATGCGCGAGGCGGAGTACTGCAAGGTGACAGCCGGAACTGACTACCGTGCCGCCGTCGAGCGACTCGCGGAAGCTTTGGCAGCCGCCGAAAGGGCAGCAGGCGTCCCGACGGCCGCCTTGCCGTCGCCCAGATGACACTTAACGCCAATCTCACACAACAACATGGGCATTAAATGCCATCTCGACGGAGGCGGGGCGAACTACAGAATCTTGCCCTTGAAGAACTCAGGACGCAGCCGGTACATCACCAGCATGACCACCACGCCAAGCAGGATCACGCCCATTCCCAGCACGAACACCAAGCCCACACCGCCAACGGATGAGCCGGAGCCATACTCCGGGTCCATCGAATCCATGGCCGTCTTCACGAACATGACCAGTAGGATCACGCCTCCCAACAAAGGTGCCAGGAACTTGAAGAAGAACGGACGGACACCACTGAACGCCGCAGCCCGGAAGAACCAGACGCAAGCCAGGGCGGTGATGCCGTAGTAGAAACAGATCATCATGCCCAAGGCGGTAATGGTGTCCCACAGCGCATTCTCGGACACGGTCCGGGTGACCACGTAGAAACCGGCGGCAGCGATCGCAGCCGCGATCGTCGCGAAGCTGGGCGACTTGTAAGTGGGACTGATACGGCCGAAGCGCGGCGAGATGGCGCGGTAGTGACCCATGGCCAGCATGGTGCGCGCCGGCGAAACGAACGTGGACTGCAGGGACGCTGCCGAGCTGCTCAGGATGGCCAGCGACATGAGGATCGCGAAGGGACCCATCACAGGACCGGCAAGCACGGCAAAAATACTGGACTGGTTTTCGGGGTTGCCGGCGCCCAAACCGGTCTCGCCCACGCCAGCGAAGGAGAGCGTAGCCAAGGCAACGGTCATGTAGATGATCACGATGACCAGCACAGTGATGGTCGCTGCACGGCCCGGGGTCTTCTCGGGGTTCTTCGTCTCCTCGTTCATTGTGAGGGTGACGTCCCACCCCCAGTAAATGAAGATCGAGAGCGACACACCCGCGGCGAACGAGGAGAAGGAGTCCACGGCAAAAGGGTTGAACCAGTCGGGCGAAATGGCGGTGGCGTCGAAGGCCGTCCCGTTTGATACGTGGACGAATGCTGATACCGCGAACCAGCCCAGCACCAGCAACTGGAAGGCCACCAGCACGTACTGGACGCCCTTGGTGGTCTCCATGCCGCGGTACGAAATCCAGCAAGCCAAGGCAATGAACACCAACGTGGTAGCGATATTCAGCGGCAGGATTTTGCTGAGCTCTCCCAACTCCGGGTTGCTGAAAATCTGCGCGAGCATCAGGTAGAAGAAGTCCACGGCGACCGCGGCAAGGTTGGACAAGACGATGATGGTTGCCGCGATCAGCCCCCAGCCACCCATCCAACCGATCCACGGCCCGAAGGCACGAGTTGCCCACGTGAAGGAGGTACCGGCGTCGGGCATTGCATTATTCAGTTCACGGTAGCCAAGCGCCACCAGCAGCATGGGGATGAAGCCCACCAGGAAGATGGCAGGAAGGTGCACACCAACTTCGGACACGGTGGGGCCAAGGGCCGCGGTGAGCGTGTACGCGGGTGCGATGCAGGAAACACCAATCACGACGGCGCCGATCAGGCCCACCGATCCGGCTTTCAGTCCCTTTTCACTCAGGGATGATGTTTCTTTCGACTGGACCGTCTTTGGTGCAGTTGACATGGGTATTGCCTCTCAGGCGATTGCTAGGAGCTTTGTCGCGTGTAGTCGCGGGGGACCACGATCATGGGGACGGGGAGGGCACGCAGGATGCGGTTGGCGGTGCTTCCCAGGAAGGTGGCCCGGTGCTGGGCCAGGCGGCTGGAGCCGATCAGCAGGATTTCGCCGTCTTCCCAGTCCAGTCGGTCAACGGCTTCTTCGATGGTGCGGCCCTGAGCGACTACGATTTCGGGTTCCGGCGTCTCTGCAGCAGAATCTCCGACGGCGGCAAGCCGGTCGGCGGCGTGCACCCAGGCCGCGTCGGCCAACCCGGGCGAGTTGCCGCCGCCGAGCGCCAACAGCGAGACGAGCCGCAACGGAAGGCCCCGGTCACGCGCGGACTCGACAGCGACGTCAAGCAGTTCATCAGCACCCGGGCGCGTCCCAAAACCGCAGCTCAAGCGCGTGATCAGCTCCGCGCGCTGGTAACCGTGGGGTGCCAGAGCCACAGGAACCGGCGACGAGTGGAGCAGCGAGCTCGCCACGGATCCGATGGTGAACCGCTTGAACAGTCCACCGTTGGTGGCGCCAATCACCAAGGCCGCCGCATCCATCTCCACGGCAACGTCGATCAGCGTCTGAGCTTCGGAGTCACCGCGTCGGATGTGGGCGCGGGCGGTGATGTCCACCGGAACCAGTGCAAGGCCTTCGTCCAGCCAACGCTGCGCCTGCTCGTTGAGGATGTCGTTGTAGCCGGTCTCAGGCGGGTAGACGGCGTTGAAGGGGGAATCTTCCGGGATCACCAGGACCAGGTCCAGGCTGACATCGTGGTTCCTGGCCAGCGCGACCGCAAGGTGAACGGCGTCGTGCCCCCTTGCATTGGCGGTGTAGCCCACTACGTAGCGCATGGTGGTCCCTTTCTTGTCTTAAACAGTGGAGCCGGCAGGCCGGGGAATGGTGTCCCCCAGCCTGCCGGTGCGGTGCTGACTGCCTTAGGCGACCGGTACCGCGGCCAGCTTGTTGGCCTCGACGATGCGGGCGGCAGTTGCCTGGCCCATGCGGACGGCGCCATCCACGTGCTGGTAGCCCTCGGCCGCGAGGTCCGACGAGGACCAGTAGATCGGTCCGACGTTCGCGTGCTGGTCCTTGCCGTAGCGATGCAAGCCACCGAGGTCGTAGCTGGATGCGTAGGCGCCGCGGGTCCACTCTTCGGAGCCCCAGTCGGACTCGTAGTAGACCTCCGGCGTGAGTGCCTTGTCGCCAAGGAATCCGGCAATGGACTCAAGGATCGCTTTCTTGCGGTCTTCAGCGCTGAGCTCGAATACGGCGTCGGCCTTTTCGTCTGAGACAAAGCCCACCAAGGTGCCGCGGGAATCTCCGTGGTTGGTGTTGTCGTAAACCTCCTGGACCAGCGCGCCGGCGCTGAAACCCGTGCCGGAGAGTCCTTCTTCGCGCCAGAACGGCGTGTCATAAACGGCGTGGACCTTGATGACCAGGCCCAGGGACTGGTGCTGGTGCATCTGGTGCTGGCGGCGCGGCAGCGGTGGTTCGAACGAGACGCGGGAGTACAGGTTCGGCGGTACTGCCATAATGACGTAGCGCGCGTTGACGGTTGCCTTCTCCGACACAACGGTTACGTTGTTGTCGTCCCATTTGATGGTGCGTACCGGGCTGTTGAGCACGACGTCGTCACCCAGCTCTGCTGCCTGCAGCAGCGACACCTGCTGCATACCGCCGATGACGCGCTTGTCCAGGATGAAGTCTTCGTCCGTCAGGTGGGTGAAGGAGCCGGCCGATGCGGCCATGAGGACTGCCTGCAGTGCTGAGAATGCGTGGGCGGGCTTGGTCAGCATGCCACCGGCGATGAAGAGGCCGATGTTGTTGCAGGCTTCTTCATCGTTGGAGTTCTGGCGGAGCCAGTGATGGAAGGAAATGGTGTCCAGCTCGCGCGCTTTGGGGTGCGCCCAGGGCTCGGTGGGGCCGATCTCGGCGGCGAGACCGTCCAAAATGGAAACAAGCTTATCCATCTCGGCCTTGGTGGTTTCGTTCACGGGGAACGTGTCACCGGTGTACTGGGTGCGCTTGCCGTCGGCGCCGATGTAGACGGACTCGCCCTCCCGGTAGCGCGAGTACATTTTCAGTCCGAGTTCGTCCAGCAACTCCATGAGCACTGTTTGGTCCGGGGATACCCACTGGCCGCCGATCTCCAGCATGGCGCCGTCGATGGTGTCGGTCCAGGTGCGGCCGCCCACGCGGTCGCGTGCTTCGAGCACTGCGACGCTGAGTCCGGCCTTCTTCAGTTCGCGTGCCGCCGTCAGCCCTGACGGTCCGGCACCGACGATCACAACGTCGCGATCAAGATTATGCATGATGTCCTCTCCGTGGCCGTCCGTGGTGGCTGACCAATAAATGAATGCCATTCATTTATGTCCATAGTAGCGTTGGAGACGCCCACTGTGAAGGCCCGATGGAATAATGCTGGGGACACAGGCAGCAGAAAGGCCTCCGATGCCCGCACCAACGCCCGCCCCTTCCGCCCTCCCGGCCGGCTCTGTACGCCGCCGCGCCGGTCGACCGACGGCGGCGATCCTGGATCAGGACGGCATCACGACGGCGGCGCTTGAGTTGATCAGCAACAAGGGTTACAACGGACTCACCATGGCGGCCTTGGCTCGCTCCCTTGGCGTCGCGCCCTCTGCGCTGTACAACCACGTAGCCTCCAAGGATGACGTGCTGCTGCTGGTGGAAGACCACCTGGCGGCGATGGTGGATGTCTCCGCCTTCGGGATAGAGCCATGGGATGTTGCAGTGCGTCGTTGGGCATGGTCGTACCGCGACGTGTTCTCGGAGCATACGCCGCTGATCCCCGTGATTGCAGTGCTTCCCGTGGCTAATGCCCCCAAAACCTTGGCGATGTACGAGGCCGTGACTGCAGGCTTCCGCGATGCCGGGTTCCCTGAAGAGAAGATCATCTCGGCGATCGTGGCCTTGGAAGCGTTCGTTTTTGGTGCCGCTTATGACGTCACCGCACCGGAGGACATCTTCGATGCCGGCAGCCTCGCCGAGCAGGTCCCCAACTTCACCGCCGCCGTGGACCGGCTAGCTGCCCAGGAGCACGCTCGGCCGACGGATGTCGCGTTCAACCTGGGGCTTGAGGCCCTGATTACAGGGTTCGGGGCGCTGCGGGAAGCTGCTTCTGACTGATTCCCGGCGCTCAGCCTTCCAAGGGGCTTACGCGAACGCTGATCACGGATGGATCCGGGAAGTCGTAAACAATGTCGTAGGTGACCGCCAAGCCGGTAGACGTGCCCGGACCCAGCCTGTGCTTGAACAGATCGACTGAGCTGCTGGTCTTGTTGACGTTTTGGAGCCAATATTCTGCATCATCGGCGTCCAACCCATAACGGGAAACCGCGTCACGAACGTCCTTTTCCAGGTCCTCCCAAGTGTCGAACCGATGGTAGAAAGTGACCTCCTTGAAGTCGGAGCGCGCGGGGTCCGTTGCAAATTTGAGAGTGTCAGAGCTTCCAGTCACGGTTCCCTTGGGGCCGGCAATATTGATCAGAATCTCGCGGCCGTCCTGAGCAAAGATCAAGGGGCCTTTCGCAGCGTCCGCCGGTAGGCCCACGGTCTCCTTTTCGAGTTTCCCCTTCGTCATATCCAGCTTCGCGGATCCCTGGGACGTTATACGTTCGGCCCCATCGGACGTCAGGGAGTCGAACTCACCAGAATTCGGCGCGGTCCCTTGATTGCCGGAGACAGCCCCCGAGCAGGCGACCAGGGCAAGGGATAGCCCGAGCGCACCAATGGCTCCGGACAGGCTCTTCCGGGCCTTGCCGGGAAGAGCTTTCCTGCCCAAGGAACTCCTGCCCCGCAGATCCTTTTGATAGCCGGCCACTTTTTGTCCTGTTTTTCGTTCTGACACACAGGGAGTCTACGAGTACACGGGCAGTCGGCGCTCAACGTGAACCGCACACTGCAAGTTGTCTAGCGGACAATACTCTTGTAGTACAAGTTCTAAACTTGTATCCTACGTCAAGGCAAGGATGCCCGACCCACTAGGAGAATCATGAGCACCGTAGATCTCATTCGCCACATCAAGCTGTCCACGGCACGGTTGCCCCTCGCCGTACCCATCAGTGATGCCAAAGTCTTCACCGGCCGCCAGAAGCCCATGACCGAAGTGGTTTTCCTGTTCGCTGAGATCACCACGGAGCAGGGCCACAGCGGCATCGGATTCAGTTACTCCAAGCGCGCAGGCGGACCCGCTCAATATGCCCACGCAAAGGAGGTCGCGGAGGGCATCATTGGCGAGGACCCCAACGATATAGGCAAGATCTACACCAAGCTCCTCTGGGCCGGCGCCTCCGTTGGGCGTTCCGGTGTGGCAACGCAGGCCTTGGCTGCAATAGACATCGCCCTCTACGACCTCAAGGCCAAGCGCGCAGGGCTCCCCCTTGCCAAGCTCCTGGGTTCTTACCGGGACTCGGTCCAGACCTACAACACGTCCGGTGGTTTCCTCAACGCCACTTTGGATGAGGTCAAGGAACGCGCCACGCGGTCCATTGACGAAGGGATTGGCGGAATCAAAATCAAGGTCGGCCTGCCGGACTCCAAGGAAGATCTCCGCCGCGTCGCCGGAGTTCGCGAGCACATCGGCTGGGATGTCCCCCTCATGGTGGACGCAAATCAGCAGTGGGACCGTGCCACTGCACTGCGCATGGGCCGCCAACTTGAAGAATTCAACCTCATCTGGATCGAAGAACCGCTGGACGCCTATGACTTCGAAGGCCATGCGCACCTGGCCCAAGTCTTGGACACGCCCATCGCCACCGGTGAAATGCTGGCGTCCGTCGCGGAGCACAAGGGCCTCATCAACGCCAACAGCTGCGACATCATCCAACCCGATGCTCCCCGCGTTGGCGGCATCACCCAGTTCCTGCGCCTCGCGGCGTTGGCTGATGAAAGAGGGCTGGGCCTCGCCCCGCACTTTGCCATGGAAATCCACCTGCACTTGGCCGCGGCCTACCCGCGCGAGCCCTGGGTGGAGCACTTCGATTGGTTGGACCCGCTGTTCGAGGAGCGCTTGGAAACCAAGAATGGCCGCATGATCGTTCCGGACCGCCCCGGATTGGGTGTCACCTTAAGCGATCAGGCCCGGGCATGGACCACCGAATCCGTGGAATTCGGCGCGTAATCTTGAACCCATGAGCCGAAACCTGACCGCGGATCTCGCCGCCGACCTTCGCAACCGCATCGTCGACGGCGTCATCCAGCCAGGTGAGAAGCTCCCCAGCGAAAACACGCTCATCAACGAGTTCGGGGTGAGCCGGACCGTCGTCCGCTCAGCCCTCACCCGTTTGCAGGCCGAGGGACTTGTGGAAACCGAACGTGGGCGGGGCAGCTTCGCGCTGACCCCGCCCGCGGACGGACCCACGCCCGCTCCGGGAACGCGGGCCGTTGGCAGCATTGAAGAGCGGCTGCAGATGCTCGACTTCCGGATCGGCGTCGAGACCGAAGCCGCAGCACTTGCCGCCCGGAACCATACAGAACACCAGCTGAAGGCTACGCACGGCGCCTTGGAGCAGTTCATTGCGAGCTCAGGCCACCCGGCCCATTCAATGAAGGCTGATTTCGAGTTCCACCGGGCTGTCGCGGCGGCCACCGGCAACCCCTTCTATACGGACTGCATCTCTGCCCTGGGTCAAACCATGATCACCATGCCCCGCCCACGCCTCGTTACAGGCGATGAGCAGGATTCCCGAGGACGCTTCGAGCAAGTGGTCCACGAACACTCCTCTATATACGCAGCCATCGCGGAGGGCGACCCAGTGGCTGCCGCGGCCGCCATGCGCCTGCACCTGAGCAATTCACGACGCCGGTTCACGGGTTCCACGGGCACCTGACCTCCCGCCCGGCCCAAGTGGGTCGCAGTTAATGTCGTTCTCAGCGCTGAGAACGACATTAACTGCTACCTACTTGGGTGCAGGGACAGCAAAAGAGCCCCGGTCCTAAGACCGGGGCTCTTTCAATTGCGTGCGCGAGGGGGGATTTGAACCCCCACACCCTTTCGGATACTGGCACCTGAAGCCAGCGCGTCTGCCGTTCCGCCACTCGCGCGCAACTTCTTTTTCCGGACTCCGGCTGGTCTCCCAGCTTCGTTTCCTTCAAAAGCAGCGAGATCAAGCATAACGGACATCCGGAGCAAAACGCCAATCGGCCGGGAGGAGAAGCCCCCGTCGAGCCCGGCAGAACCCCAACAACAGCTGAACCCAACGAAAATTTCAATCCCCGCCTCCCGCGCCAACAAGGGCCGGGAACGAACTTTTCCGGGTCGCAAGGCGTTGTGGATTAAGGCCATTCCCAGTCAGTCCCAGTAGTATCGGGAAGTGGAAGGGCCGTCAGGCGCGTACTTCGCCGTGTGCGCAGACGGAGCAATGGACGGACTATCGGACCAGGCACAATGGGTGCCGCGGCAAGGAAAGGAGAAGGACCATGGGTTTGCTGGACAAAGTCGAGCGCGGCATTGAAAAGGCCGTCCGCAACGTCTTCTCCACGGGGTCGCGGGCACGTGTTGAGCCAGTGGAGATCGCAAGCAAGCTGAGGCGCGAGTTGGACAACAAGTCCATCACTATCGCAGCCGGGCGGACGCTCGCTCCCAATGTTTTCGATGTCCTGCTCAGCGATGAAGACTTCGCCCGCGCCCAGGAGTGGGGAACACCCCTCGCCGAGGAACTGTGCGACGTCGTCATCCAGCACGTCCGCAGCCAGGGCTACACGCTCCAAGGCGCTGTCCGCATCTCGTTCCGTCGCAATGACGAAGAACGCGCAGGACATTTCGAAATCAACTCCCGGACCGAAAAATCGTCCGATGACGCGGCCCCTGCCCCACAAGCTCCACGTGCCCATGTTCCTGCTGCCCCGGCACGGCAACCTACCCGCCTCCAGCCCGTGCTGGACATTGGCGGCCAGCGGTATTCCCTCAACGCCCACTCCGTGGTGCTCGGCCGCTCATCGGAAGCCGACATCCTTGTTGATGACACAGGCGTTTCACGGAAACACCTTGAGGTCCGCACGGAGAACGGCGGCACCTGGGCTGTTGACCTCGGCTCCACCAATGGCAGTTACGTCAACGGGCATAAAGTGAACGGCAGCGTGGAGCTGACAGACGGCTCAACCATCACGATGGGACGTACCAAGATCATTTTCCGCCTCCTCCCCCAAACCCCGGGTGGCCACGCGTGAACGACATCAGCGAACTGACCATCACAGCGCTTCGCTTCGGGTTCCTCCTTTTGTTGTGGGTCCTGATCTTCAGCATTGTGACCACCATGCGCCGCGACTTCCAGATTGGCCGCAAGGCCGTAACCGGTGTTCCCACCGCACGCGAAGTCCGCAAACATCCGGAGCTTGCAGCTTCTCCGCCGCCGGCAATCCAGCATGCGCGCACACTGGTAGTCACGGAGGGCCCCCTCAAGGGCACCACGGTCCCCTTGGCGGCCAGCCCCATCCTGCTCGGCCGCGCACAGGAAGCCACGCTTGTCCTGGAAGATGACTACGCTTCCGGGCGGCATGCGCGTCTGTTCCCACAGGGCAGCCGCTGGTTCATCGAAGACCTCGGCTCCACTAACGGCACCTACCTGGCCGATCAACAGCTCACCCGCGCTTTGCCGGTTGAGCTTGGCGTCCCCGTGAGAATCGGCAAGACGGTCATTGAATTGAGGCCGTAGTCCATGGCCTCTTCCGAGACCACCAAAGGCCAGGAAAGGCCCGCGGAGCTCCCGCTCATCATGCGCTACGCGGCGCGTTCCGACGTCGGACGGATCCGCTCCAAGAATGACGACTCCGCGTATGTGGGCCGCCATCTTGCAGTGGTGGCCGATGGCATGGGCGGTCATGCCGGCGGCGATGTCGCTTCCGCTTCAACGGTGCTGGACATGATCCACCTTGATCATGATGATTACCCTGAGGGCGCGGACACCGTCCTGGCTGACGAGATCCAGACCGCAAATTCCCTGCTCTCCGAGCTTGTCCACCAGAATCCCAAGCTTTCCGGCATGGGCACCACGGTCACTGCACTGCTATTGGAGGGCCGCAAGCTTCACTTCGCCCACATTGGCGATTCCCGCGCCTATCGGCTGCGCAATAAGAAGTTTGAGCAGGTCAGCATTGACCACACGTTCGTGCAGCGCCTCATCGACGAGGGCAGGCTACGCCCGGAGGAAGCAGAAACGCATCCGCACAAGAACGTCCTCATGCGCGTCCTCGGCGACGTCGATGCCAGCCCTGAGTTGGACCTGGATGTCCTGGACGTCGAACCGGGCGAACGCTGGCTGCTGTGCTCCGACGGGCTCAACTATGTAGCCGGCCACGTGGTGGAGCGCATGGTCCGCGAGACCAGGGACCTGCGGGAATGTGCTGAGATCCTGGTAGATCTGACGCTGGAAGCCGGCGCCCCGGACAACGTCACCGTCGTGATGCTGGAGATTGTCGAAGAGACCGACGACGACGTCAACACGGCCGCCGTCGACGTCGTTCCGGCAGCAGCGCTTGCCGCGGTTGACGGGCCCGAGACGGTCACGGCTACCAAATCGGCTGATGACCTGGCTGCAGACAAAGCGGCAGAGGGCGCCAAAGCCGAGTCCCACGCCAAAGCCGCGCGGGATGCCGATGCTGGATCATCGTTTAGCGCGGGAGATCCGGACGACAAAGAGGACGAGGCTGCATCGTCAGACGAGTCCCCAGAGCCTCCCACCACCACCGACCCTCATCTTGGCGAGCATTTGTCGGCTGAAGTGCTGCGCGAGGAATTGGCCAGCCGCCCCCACGAACTGGTTGGTGCTGCAGCCACGGCAGCTGAAACCGGCTCCATTCCCACCGTCGCCGGCCGCACCGTCGCACGCAGGGCAGCCACGGTCCTCACGCATAAAGCAGAACAAGACCGTATTGAGATCGAAGAGCCAGCCCGTCGCCGTGTGCGTTGGCTAATGCCTGCTGTCGCGGCCGTTGTGGTTTTGGGCGTCGTGGTTGGCCTGTGGCTTGGCTATGCCTGGACGCAGACACGCTATTACGTGGGCGAATACGACCAGAGGGTCGCCATTTTCAACGGGATCTCCCAAAGGCTTGGACCCATTCAGCTTTCCCGGCTTGAAGCCGTTACCGATATCAGGGTGGATTCATTGCCGGAATACGGCCAGCAGAGCGTACGCCAAACAGTTCCGGCGGGTGACCTCGACAGCGCGCAGGGCATCGTGGAGAACCTGCGCAATACAGGCAGTGCTTCAGCCAACTGCCCGAGCACCACGCCTTCTGGGTCGGCAACCATGACGCCGACGCCTACAGCCACTGTGCCCATACCCAGCACGGCTGCCGTTGCCACCCCCACTCCTTCACCCGTCCCGACTCCCTGTGAGGCGGCCAAATGATGCAAACTGAGATAGCCCCCAAACCACGGCGCAACGTTGAGCTGGTGCTTATTGTCCTAGCCCTCGCCGTAGGGATCGGTGCAAGTGCGCTGGTAAGCATCAACTCCGAAGTCGGGCTGGATAGCGATTTCTGGTTCCAGTCGAGCCTGCTGGCGGTCGCAGCATTCGCGTTCCATGTGGTGCTCAGGCTCAGGGCAAAATATGCCGATCCGGTAATACTTCCGATTGTTGTAGCTCTCAACGGACTCGGGCTTGCCTTGATTCACCGTATGGACGGTCCGGCAGACGATACGGGCAACAATCAACTTCGGTGGACACTCATCGCAATGGCAGTCTCCATCGCCGTGATCTGGTTCCTCAAGGACCACCGCATCCTTCGCCGCTTTACGTACATCTCCTTGGCAGCCAGTGCTTTCCTCCTGGTCCTTCCATTGATCCCGGGAATCTCCGCCGGTGAAATCCTGGGTGCTCGCGTGTGGATCCGGGTGGGTCCAATGACGTTCCAGCCTGGTGAAATCGCCAAGATCACCCTCGCCATATTCTTTGCCGGATATCTATCCTCCAACCGGGACCTGATCCTGTTGGCCGGCCGGAAGATCGGCCCCATGCAGTTCCCGCGGTTCAAGGACCTTGGCCCCATGATCACAGCCTGGCTGGTGAGCATTGGTGTTCTCGTGTTCCAGCGTGACCTTGGATCCTCCATCCTCTTCTTCGGCTTGTTCATTGTGATGATCTATGTTGCCACCAGCAGGATCTCGTGGGTGGTCATCGGACTGCTGCTAATTCTGGGCGGCGGCTTCATTGCCTCCCAGATCTTCTCCCACGTAGCGTTCCGCATCGACAGCTGGATCAACGCGTTCACGCCCGAGGTCTTCGGCAGGTCTCCCGGTGGTAGCGGTCAAATCGTTGAGGGCTTGTTCGGGATGGCCGACGGCGGACTGGTTGGCACGGGCCTTGGCCAGGGCCGGCCGGATCTGGTGCCCTTCGCCAACAGCGACATGATCGTTGCCCTCATCGGCGAGGAGCTGGGCCTGATTGGCCTCTTCGCCGTGGTGATGCTTTATCTGTTGCTCTTCACTCGAGGTTTCCGTGCAGCTTTGGGCACCCGGGATGCATTCGGAAAGCTCCTGGCATGCGGTTTGTCCTTTGCGATTGCCCTGCAGTGCTTCGTCGTCATCGGTGGAGTTACCCGCCTCATCCCCTTGACCGGCCTTACTACGCCGTTCCTTGCCGCTGGTGGTTCCTCGCTTCTGGCCAACTGGATAATCGTTGGCCTGCTGCTCATGATTTCAAACACGGCACGCGGCCCGGTGGACACCACTCCCATGGTCAACAAGCCTCCGGCAAGCAGTAGCACTCCGGGAACACGTAAACCGGCCACAGGCCAGACACCCAGCGCACCAACAGAGGCGGTGAAGCAACAATGAACCAGGCTATTCGCAGCAGCTGGATGGCTGCAGTCGCCATGTTTGCGTTGATCTTCGGCGCCATCAGCTACGTGCAGGTCATTGGTGCTGATGACCTCAACGCCAATCCTTGGAACCAACGCGCCGTTCTGGCGTCGTTCTGCAACGAACGCGGCTCCATCATTGTGGGCGGAAAGCCGGTAGCTGAGTCAGTCACCGGAACA
The DNA here is from genome assembly GCF_044769165.1 of Paenarthrobacter sp. NPDC090517. NCBI lineage: Bacteria > Bacillati > Actinomycetota > Actinomycetes > Micrococcales > Micrococcaceae > Paenarthrobacter > Paenarthrobacter sp. NPDC090517. Next base: position 115,165 of record NZ_JBIVXN010000005.1, read on the forward strand.
GAATCCTGCGCCTTCCAGCGTCAGTACAACCAGCCGGAGCTTTATGCCGGCATCACGGGATACTTCTCCAAGTTCTTTGGTTCCACCGGCCTGGAACAATCCATGGGGGAAACCCTGGCCGGAAACTCAGATCAACTGTTCCTGGATCGCATGAGCCAGATGTTCCTCGGAAAAGAGCCGAAGGGTGCCTCCGTGGAACTGACTCTGGATCCCGCCATCCAGCAGTTGGCGTTCGACCTCATCCCTGAGGGCCAGCGCGGCTCAATCGTGGTCACGAACCCCAAGACCGGCGCAATCCTCGCGATGGTTTCAAAGCCTTCGTATAACCCCAACCTGATTGCTTCCCATGACCGCACAACGGCGGAAGCCAACTACGCTCAGCTGAACCAGATTCCCGGCATCAACTTGAACCAAAACGTCAGCGGCCCCACGGGTAACCTGCTATCGCCCGGTTCGGTCTTCAAACTGATTGATACTGCGGCTGCACTGAACTCGGGCAAGTACAACAAGGACAGCGAACTGCCGAACCCCAGCAGCCTGCCCTTGCCGGGCAGTAGTGCCAGCCTCCCCAACTACGCCGGCGGTAACTGCAACGTTCGCGAAACAGCGTCCTTCGCCTTTGCCTTGGAGCAGTCCTGTAATACTCCGTTTGCCAGCATCGCATTGGACCTTGGCCAGGATGCCATTCGGGAGCAGGCGCAGAAATTTGGCTTTGGCGAAACCTTCGGCGACCAGCTCAAGCTCCAGCAGGCCACCAGTGTCTTCCCTGAGGACCTGGATCAGGCCCAGTTGGCCCAGTCATCGGTGGGTCAACGCGACGTGAAGGCCACACCTCTGCAGATCAACCTGATGACGGCGGCCATCGCCAATGGCGGTGTTCAGATGAAGCCCAACCTGGTTGAGGCTATCCGTGCGCCCGATCTGCGCGTCATCAACGAACCCAAGCCTGAGGCGCTTCGCACCAGCACCACGCAGCCCATCGCGAGCCAGATCACCGAGTGGATGACGAGCGCCGTGGACAACGGTATCGCCAGGGGCGCAGCCGTTCCCGGCGTCAAGGTGGCCGGCAAGACAGGCACGGCCGAGCTCGGCGATTCAGGTTTGAACAACTCATGGTTTACCGGGTTCGCCCCGGCAAACGACCCGCAAGTAGCCGTCACCATTGTCATGGAGAGTGTGGACGTGCAAACCGGGGCCCAGCTAACCAGTCCGAACGCAAAGAAGATTTTTGAGGCGGTGTTGAATAAGTGAGGCCTACTTCGGGAATCACACTCGGCGGCAGGTTCCAGCTGACCAGTCGCATTGCGATTGGCGGCATGGGCGAGGTCTGGAAGGCCAAGGACCAGATCCTCGGCCGGATCGTTGCCATCAAGGTGCTCAAGGAGGAATACACGGGTGACCCCGGGTTCCTCCAGCGCTTCCGTGCCGAGGCGCGTCACACCGCCCTCCTCAACCACGTGGGCATCGCCAACGTTTTCGACTACGGCGAGGAAGCCGGTTCGGCCTACCTGGTCATGGAACTCGTCCCCGGACACCCGCTGAGCGGCATCCTCGAGCGCGAGCAAGTGCTCTCGCCGGACATGACGCTCTCCATCATCTCGCAGACAGCGCGTGCTCTTGCCGTTGCGCACGCCCAAGGGTTGGTCCACCGCGACATCAAGCCGGGCAACCTGCTGATCACTCCCGACAACCGCGTCAAGGTCACCGACTTCGGCATTGCCAGGTTGGCAGACCAGGTGCCGCTCACACAGACCGGTCAGGTCATGGGCACCGCCCAGTACTTGGCACCTGAGCAGGCAACAGGCCAGACCGCCACAGGTTCTTCGGACATCTATTCGCTAGGCGTCATCGGTTACGAGTGCCTCACGGGCCACCGTCCATTCTCCGGTGAATCCCAGATTGCCATTGCCCTGGCACAGGTGAATGACGCGCCGCCGCCCCTTCCGGAGACGCTTCCCACCCCCGTTCGGGCACTGCTGATGTCCATGTTGGCCAAGGATCCCAAGAACCGCCCGGCCAACGCCATCAAACTGGCCGAAGCCGCAGAAGCCATCCGCAACGGTGACATCGCCACGGCCCACGCCGCCGTGCCCGGCATGCTGTTGTTTGAAGCCAATACCGGCCCCATCACGGCGCCGGTCGACACCGCAACGGCACCCACCGGCGTCGTCACCTCGCCTTATGGCAAGGAACAGTCGACGACGGCGACCTCCGCTCTGCCGGTGCTCGGTGCCGGGGCAGCAGGGGCTGCTCTTGGAGCTTCCGCTGCTTCTTCTGACAACCCCCTGACGCGTGCAAACGCGCTGGAGGCCGAGCGTCAGCTCAACGACGACGACGGAGAAGTGGTCTACACCGAAGAAGAGAACTTCGACGATGCTGAGCCGGAACGTAAGAAGCGCAGCCCGTGGACCTGGCCCCTTGTTGCCCTGATCCTGCTGGTCCTGTTTGCCTTGGTTGGTTTCCTGATTTCGCAGTCAGGTTTCTTCTCGCCGAGCCCCGCACCCACTGAGTCAACAACCACGAGCCCCAGCCGGAGTGCGAGTCCTACCTCCACGTCAGCTACGCCTACACCGCGGCCCACGGAAACCTCTGAGTCGCCGCAGCCCACGCAGTCGGTTCCCCAAAAAATCAACATCATTCCGGAGCAGTATGTAGGTCAGCCTTTCGAGACTGTCAGCGCGGAACTTCGCGCCTTGGGCTTTGGGGTGAACGGCCAGGAGGTCTTCGACGACACAGCCGAGGCAGGAATTGTAACGACGCTGAATCCCACCGGACCTCGTGAGCCGGGCGAAACCATCACCGTCACCTACTCAAAGGGACCCGAACTCGTCGCTGTCCCCGCGATCGGAGTAGGGGTTGACGAATCGCGGATTCGGCAGGCCATCGAAGGAGCCGGTCTTTTGTGGGTTGCTGGAGAACCCGTCAACGGTGCCATTGGCCAGCAGCCAGGAACGTTCGTCCGTTCCTCACCGGCAGCTGGAACCCAGGTTCCTGCAGGGTCCACAGTCACTTACTACCTGTCCAAGGCACTGGTTCCGGTTGATCCCGGCTCGTCGAGTGCTACCCCCAGCGGCTCCGGCAGCCCGAGTCGTTAAGTAAGCCGCCATGTCAACGCCACGTCCAGGTCCTGCGCACCGAGAGGAGAGCACACCTGTGTCCTCCCAGCGCATCCTCAATTCCCGCTATGAACTTGGCGAGCTGATCGGTCGTGGCGGCATGGCGGACGTTTACCGGGGCACGGACACCCTGCTGGGACGGACCATCGCCGTGAAGGTGCTGCGCGCGGACCTCGCCCGGGATCCCCAGTTCCAAGCCCGTTTCAAACGCGAGGCCCAAGCGGTAGCGGCGTTGAACCATCCCTCCATCGTGGCCATCTTCGATACCGGAGAATATTCAGTTCCGGGAGGGCCCGGCGAAGACGTCCGTGTCCCTTACATCGTCATGGAATACGTGGCCGGACGCACCCTTCGCGACATGATCAAGGCGAACGAACTTGGCGTCGAGGACTCCATCGGCTTTACCCTCGGTGTCCTCGGCGCACTCGAGTACAGCCACCGCGCAGGCATCGTCCACCGCGACATCAAGCCAGCCAATGTGATGGTCTGTGCCGACACCGGCGATGTGAAGGTTATGGACTTCGGCATCGCGCGCGCCATGGCCGATTCAGCCGCCACCATGACGCAAACGCAAGCCGTGGTGGGAACGGCGCAATACCTTTCACCGGAGCAGGCCCGTGGTGAAACGGTGGATGCGCGTAGTGACCTTTACTCGGCCGGTTGCCTCCTTTTCGAACTGCTGACCAGCCGGCCTCCATTCATCGGTGACAGCCCCGTATCAGTTGCCTACCAGCACGTCCGCGAGACCCCGGACCTGCCCAGTGCCCACAACCCGGAAGTCACCGAAGCCCTGGATTCAGTCCTGGTAAAGGCGCTGCAGAAGAGCCGGACAGATCGCTTCCAGGACGCTGCCGCCTTCCGCCGTGCCCTGCGCGCGGCCAGCAACGGCATTCCCGTACCGGCGGTGGCGGCCAGTGAGGCCCCCACCGACCCCAACGACCTCGTGGAACCTGAAGACCCTGCAACAGAGCTTCTGAGCACCACAGCCGTGGGCTTCCTCGATGCGGGGCAGTTCAAGGACGAGCCAGTTGATCAGCCTCAGGAAGAGCCTCTTCCCTTGGGCCTCCCACCGGAACGTGAGCTGCCGGCGCGCCAGAAGTCCCGACGTCGTGCCTGGGTTGCCACGTTGGTGATTTTCACGATTCTGGTGCTGGTCGGCGGTGGCTTCTGGCTCTACAGCCTCATGAACATGCAACCACCACCCCCGGCAAAAATAGCCGTACCGGTAGTAACCAACATGTCCGAGAGCCAAGCAATTCAAGAACTGTTCACCGCCAAACTGAAGCCCAGGTCCGTGCGTGAGCCCAGCGACACCGTGGCCAAGGACATGACCATCGGAACGACTCCGATTGCTGGCGCCATGTTGGAACAAGATGCTGAAGTTATCCTCAGGATTTCCAGCGGTCCCAGCTCTGTAAGCATCCCTGCGGACATTGTGGGTCGCACTGAACCGGACGCGCGCGAAGCTTTGCGCAGGCTAGGCATCACCGGCGACATCGTGACCGTCCTGACCCACAGTCCCACCGTCCCGGCAAACGTAGTGATCAGCACAGTTCCGGCGACGGGCGGCGCGATCGCCGTGGATTCCAAGGTGGAGCTGCAGGTTTCCACGGGCAAGGTCCTCATGCCGCAGTTGATCGCATTGCCGCGGGCTGAAGCTGAAGCGGCGCTCATAGCCAAAGGACTAACCATGGCAGTGGTGGAGCAGGAGAACTCTCAAGTTCCGCCGGGGGTGATCACGGCCCAGAGCGATGCCTTCAACACTGAAGTGGCACAGGGCAAAGTGGTGACTGTTACGGTGGCCAAGGCCCCGGCTCCGGTGCCCACGCCCACCCCGACACCCACGGAGACCGAAGACGCGACCCCGACGCCGAAGCCCGCGCCAACAAAGAAATAAGGGGGCTTCTGCGTCGGTCGCCTACTGCTTGATCAGCGGGCTCAGCTTCGATGCACGTTCGGCTGCCCCGGTCATGCCCAGGGACTCCAACCAGTTACCCAGCATCTGATACCCGCCTTCGGTGAGGACGGATTCCGGGTGGAACTGGACACCGCACAGGGGCGCGGTCTTGTGCTGCAGGCCCATCACCACTCCGTTGGTGGTCTCGGCGGTGATTTCCAGGACGTCCGGGATAGAGTCCCGCACTGCTGCGAGTGAGTGGTAGCGCGTCGCTGTCACTGGCGAGGGCAGGCCGGCGAAAACGCTCTTGCCTTCGTGGCTGACGGGAGAAGTCTTGCCGTGCATAAGTTCCGGCGCGTGAGTCACCACGCCGCCATACGCCTCTGCGAGGGCCTGGTGTCCCAAGCAGACACCGAACATGGGCTTGGCGGCATCACCACACCATTTGATGAGCTCGATGCAGACGCCCGCTTCGGCAGGGGTACCCGGGCCAGGGGAGACCAGGACGCCGTCGCGGCTTGCTGCGAGCTCGGTGGCCTCGGCAAGCGTCACGTCGTCGTTGCGGACCACCGTTGTCTCGGCGCCGAGTTCCTGGAGGTATCCCACCAGCGTGTAAACGAAACTGTCGTAGTTATCCACTACAAGAATTTTTGTTGTGCTCATGGCTGTTGCACTAAACCAATCGTTGAGTCGGTCAAAGTGGTGAATTGGGAGAACCACGGGAAGAGGAACTCGACCATCAGTACCAGGGCTATGCCCACTAGTACCAAGGATGTCAGAATCCGCACCCAGAGGGGGCCTGGCAAACTACGGAAGATCCATGCGTACATCCGTTACCCCTTTCCGTGTGCCCGGGCTACTTGGGCGGCGATTTCCGACGGCGGTCCGGCTGAGGAAGGTTGCCAACTGTCCAGCAAGGAATAGGCGATGATGCGTTCCTGTGACCCGAACCGCGGGTTGCAACTCGTCATGGTGAGGATACTTTCCATGGGATGAACTCCCGGTTCGGTGGGAACGGGCATCAAGACGTCCGTGCGGTCGGGGAGGACAATCTGGTTATTGCGGAAGACGTAGGTGTAGTAGCCGTCGGCTGTCTGCACATAGATTTTGTCCCCTGGCACCAGGGTGTGGATGTTGTCCAATACCGCGCCGTGGGTTTGGCGATGGCCCGCTACGGCGAAGTTCCCCGGGGCGCCGGGCATGGAGGTGCTTCCATAGTGTCCAAGTCCCAGGGTGTCCAAGACGTCCGAACCGGTGCCTTCGATGATGGGGCGCGTGTAGTCGGGGCCGAAGCGGGGGATGTACATAATCCCGATCATCCCTGCGTGGGCCGGTGCCGGCGTGACAACTGGCGGTCCATAATCCGCAGGTGCAGCCGGAGTTACGGGGCCGGAGAATTCCTGTGCGAAACTCTTGACCGCCTCGGCCTGCTTTGCGTCCGCTTCAACGTTGGTCCACCACAGTTCCCAGCCCACAAAGAGGAGCAGGACGATGCCTGCAGTGATAAGCAGTTCGCCCAGGATCTGGCTTATCTTTCGGATGACATCCGACGCCCGGAGGCGCTTTCGCGTGGGCGGTTCCTGCCCGTGGCGGGCGGACGACATGGCTGAAGCCGCCGTCTGCTGCTGATGCGCCACAGGGTCTCCTTGCATAGGGCGCGGGCGGCACGGGCGGACCCCGGTTGCGGCTAGACTTGACAGCTAGAACCAACCCGGAACGCCGTGTGGCCGTTAACCGCTGGAAATTTCCTTCCTGCAGGATATCAAGGCTGGCGGAACGGGTATTAACCGAACAGCCAGGAGGATCCGTGCCCGAGTCCAAGCCCCGCAAGCGGCCTGCCCGTCAGGCCCAGCAGACTTCCGCAGCGCAGCAGTACAAGCCGAACCCGGTTTGGTACAAGGCTGTCATGTTCGGGCTGATGATTCTCGGCCTGATCTGGATCATCACCTTCTACATCACTGAGGGCCAACTCCCCATCCGCGAGTGGGCCTCGTGGAACATCGTTGCCGGCTTCGGGATCGCGATCATCGGCTTCCTGATGACCACTCGCTGGCGCTCCTAGGAATTCCACACCTCACATTTCCGTGCCCGTGAACGTCTACAAGATATGAGCAGCCGGCACACCACCTTGGATTCCCCGTTGGGGCAGTTGACGCTGACTGCCCGCGGGGAATTTTTGACGGGCATCTTCTACGAGGGTCATTGGCATATGCCTCCTCCGGACTACTTCGGAGATGCCGTTGGAATCGAGGACCCGGTTTTCGCGCGGACCCAAACCGAGCTCGACGAGTATTTGGGTGGTCATCGGACGGTTTTCGATGTCCCCTTTGAAACCTTGGGGAACCCCTTCCAAGAGAAGGTCTGGGATCGGCTTAAAGGTATTCCCTTTGGTGAAACCGTCAGCTACGGCGAGTTGGCATCAGAGCTAGGGGATCCTCATCTTGCCCAAGCTGTGGGGTCCGCCGTTGGACGCAACCCCATAAGCATCATCATTCCTTGCCATCGGGTCGTGGGACGCAACGGACAACTCACCGGCTACGCGGGGGGCCTTAGGAACAAGCGCTTCCTCTTGGAATTGGAAGAGCCGGCAGAAGTGCGGGAGGGCAAGCTGTTCTAATGAAGCCAGCGCAAATGGTGAACAAAAAGCCGTTCGAAGCAGTGGTCCGGGAACAGGGCGCCACCGTGCTTCGGGTGTGCCGTGCAGTTCTCGGTGTGCACGACGCCGATGACGCCTGGTCAGATACATTCCTGGCCGCCTTGCAGGCCTACCCCACCCTCCCTGCCGGAGCGAACGTTCAAGCCTGGCTCGTCACCATCGCCCACCGCAAATGCATCGACCATGTGCGTGCCGGTACCCGGCGCGCCCTTCCGGTGGACCACGCACCCGAGCAGCATTCCAGCCTCGGCATTCCCGGTGACGGGCATGAGGAATTGCTCGACGCCGTCACGAGCCTTCCCCCGAAACAGCGTCAGGCCGTGGCTTATCACTATCTCGCCGGCCTCCCTTATAACGATGTTGCTGCCCTGTTAGGTGGCACCGCCGAGGCTGCCCGCCGTGCCGGCGCTGACGGAGTGAAATCACTTCGCTCCACTCTTGCTGCACATCAGTCGCTGGCTCACACATCCTCGAAAGGTGATATCTGATGACCCTCGAACTCAGCCCCGATCACGCCGAGGTCGTTTCCCTCCTGCACCCCCTGGATGCAGGACTCGAACCAGCCATCGCCAGCCTCCAGGCCCGGTTGGCCCGCGATGCTCAACTCACCCACACCCTGGACATCGCTTACAGGGTTGTGGACTCACCTGTAGGAAAACTCCTCCTGGCCGCGACAGATCGGGGAGTCGTCCGCGTCGCATTCGAGTTGGAAGACCACGACTCCGTCCTGCAGCTCCTGGCAAACACTGTGAGCCCGCGGATCCTTCAGGCGCCAGCACGGTTGGACGATGCCGCCCGGGAACTCGACGAGTACTTCAAAGGCACCAGGACGGAGTTCGATCTCACGTTGGATTTCCGTTTGTGCCGCGGTTTCCGCCTCAACGTCCTGCGCCACCTGCCTCGGATCCCTTACGGCAGCACAGCCAGCTATGCCCAGGTGGCCCAAGCAGCTGGCAGCCCCAACGCGGTCCGGGCCGTCGGAACCGCCTGCGCCACCAACCCTTTGCCCCTCATCGTGCCGTGCCACCGGGTAGTGAAATCTGATGGCAGTTTCGGCGGCTACCTTGGCGGAAGCGAGGCCAAACGCGCACTGCTTCGCCTAGAGGCAGCGGCATGAGTGACGACGCCCTGTTTCCGTTGGAACTTCTGCAAGCGGAAGGGCACGACGCCGGTCCCCGGCTGGTCGCGCCGGGTGCCGTCCACGTGCCCGGCTGGCTCACGCTGGAGCAGCAACGGTGGATCGTGGCGCGCTTTGGCGAATGGACACAAGGACCGGTTCCCTTGCGCGCCGCGACCCTCCCCGGCGGACACCAGATGTCAGTAAGGACTGTATGCCTTGGTTGGCACTGGCAGCCTTACCGGTACACAAGGGAAGCCACGGACGTCAACGGCCGCCCCGTGCTCGACTTTCCGGACTGGATGATCCGCTTGGGGCGGCAGGCAGTGCAAGCTGCTTACACCTCCGGCGTTGTAGGTGATGAAGCCTTGAGGACCCTGGCCATGGATTACACGCCCGATGCCGCGTTGGTGAACTTTTACGACGACGGTGCTGCCATGGGCATGCATCAGGACAAGGACGAACGCTCCAACGCACCGGTTGTTTCGCTCAGTATCGGGGAGACCTGCAACTTTCGCTTTGGCAATACCCAGACGCGGACCAAGCCATATACGGATGTTCATCTTCGCTCCGGAGACCTCTTCGTCTTTGGAGGACCGTCGCGGTTCGCGTATCACGGCATTCCCAAGGTCCTCCCGGGAACGGCACCGGATGGTTGTGGCCTCTCAGAAGGACGGATCAACATCACCATGCGAGTTACGGGATTGTCGTGATGCCATGGTGCCATCACAAAAATGTCTGAGGCGCCGGGCACACTAGCTTTGGAAGCTGAATTACCGTCCCACCGCCTTGGCGGTGCGGCTATGGAGGAGCACGCATGAGCCCGGATAACGGCACCATCGTTGGCGATGACGGGCTGGCACGCCCACTTTGGGCCGCCTCGGATCCTCTTTTGCAGGCGTACTACGATCACGAGTGGGGAATGCCCGTCCGCGATGAGCAGGGCTTGTATGAGCGCATCAGCCTCGAAGCCTTCCAGGCAGGCCTCTCGTGGGCCACCATTCTTCGGAAACGGGACGCTTTCAGGAAGGCCTTCCTGAACTTCCATCCAGAGAGTGTCGCAGCCTTCACCGAGGCTGACGTGGAGCGGCTCATGCTTGACGCCGGCATCGTGCGCAACAGGTTAAAGATTAATGCCGCCGTCACCAACGCCAAGGCCACCATTGCCCTGCGCGAAGAGGGGGGCCTGGTGGATTTCGTGTGGTCGTTTCAGCCCGACAGTACGCCGACTCCCAGCTCAATGGCGGACATCCCCACCACATCCCCTGAATCGATCGCTCTATCCAAGGCACTCAGAAAGAAGGGTTTCGCCTTCGTGGGCCCAACTACCATGTATGCCCTCATGGAAGCGGTGGGCATCATTGACACACATCTGATGAACAGCCACCGGCGAGGGACCTCAGGAGTCTGGACCTGAGCCTTCGCCCTGCTTCGCATTGAACGGCCTGAGCTAGTCCACAGTTCTGTCCACAGAAGTGCGTAACTTTATCCACAGGCGTGGATAACTTCTGTGGACATCCACATACTTATCCCGAAAATCGGCAGCAACCCGGCGATCATGGCCTTGGAGGGCAGAGCCGCGGACTTGTACCCACTGTGTACCGCGCTGTGGATAGTGCCATAAACTTCACCCAGAGTTCAGCGTTCAGGCATTGCCTGATTTGCCGTGGAACCCTCGTCCGAACCTCCGGGCTGGCCTTTCCCGATTTCAAGTCTCCATCATCATCTTGGACAGTTGGCAACTTACCCACTTAACAACAGCCCCCCTACCCACAAGTTATCCACAGATGGGGATAAGGTGTGGGTTTCCTGTTCCGGATCGTTGGTTTCCCGGGCTACACGGCTCTTTCCGAGATCTGAACTACACACATGTAAGTTATTAACACTGTTGATAAGCCTGTTGATACGCGGCACCTTGCGGAGTCATTAACAGGTTTATCCACAGACGCCGGGGTTTTGTCGTGTTTTTCCACATTTCTCCCCTCGACGGGGACAAGGTTATCCACAGCTGTGGAGAAATGCATGCCATTCGGGGGATATCTACCGTCCCTGACGAGCACGCGGACGGTTAAGGTGGATAACTACACAGATGTAAGTTACTCACAGTGTGGATAACACCTGTGGATAAGCTCTGCGGGTACGGTGTTTCCATGAAGATCGACTTCAAGAAGCAGATCCCCAGTTACGGCGCCAAGCACGGCTTGTTCTCTGTGATCACAGTGCCCACCATGCAGTTTCTGATGATCGACGGCCACGGGGACCCCAACACGGCTCAGTCTTACAGGGACTGCCTGGCTACGCTTTATCCCGTTGCCTACAAGCTGAAGTTCTTAAGCAAGACTGAGCTTGGCCAGGACTACACGGTGATGCCACTCGAGGCTCTGTGGTGGTCGGATGACATGGAGTCATTCACCAGTGCCAGGGATAAGTCACGCTGGGACTGGACACTGTTGAACATGGTCCCAGGCTGGATCACCCAGGAGCACCTCGCCACGGCGCTGGAGACGGTCGCCAAGAAGGGCGAAGCCCCGCTTCTGAACGCTCTACGTCTGGAGCCGCTCCGTGAAGGTTTGAGCGTGCAAACGCTGCATATAGGTCCCTACGACGATGAAGGACCAGTGCTAGAGGAGATGCACAACAAATTCATACCGGAGAAGTCGCTGACTATGACCGGCAGGCACCATGAGATCTACCTCGGCGATCCTCGCCGTAGCGCACCGGACAAACTTAGGACCATCCTGCGACAGCCGGTCAAAGAATGACGGAAAAGGGGTTGGCTAGCCAGCAGTGACGCGGAACCAGGTGGCCACGGCCAAGAGGCCTGCCACCAGAACCAACCCACCGGTTTGCAGCAGCGCCTGGTTCTTGCCACGAGGAGCGTAGGCAATGGCAGCAGCCGCTAAGCCGCCCGTAATCAGGCCGCCCAGGTGTGCTTGCCAGGCGATGCTGGGCACGAAGAAGCCGATAGCGCCATTAATGGCAATCAAGACCCAAAGTTGCTTGGTCTCTCCACCTCGATGGCGTTGCACAACAAGCATGGCACCGAACAGGCCGAAGATGGCCCCGGAAGCACCAACGACCCCCACAAGCGGCCTGTCCGGGGTCAGCAACAGGAAGCCCACTGAGCCACCAATTGCGGAAATCAAGTACACAGCCAGGAACCGGATCCGCCCGAGCAAGGGCTCAAGGGCTTGTCCGAAGATCCACAGCGTGTACATGTTCAGAACTATATGAAGCAGGAAGCCTTGGGAATGCAGGAACGCTGCCGTGACCATCCGCCAAGGCTCACTGACAGCAAAGATGTTGGCGAACGCGAAGTTTTCGAAGACCGCGTCGCCGGGCACGATCCACTGAAGGACATAAACCAGGGCGCACAGGCCAATGATCACGTACGTCACCAAAGGCCGGCCGACTGCCAAGGCTCCGCCATACGGGGAGCGGTATGTCGGCGTCGTACGTTTTTGTTCGTTGACACAGTCAACGCACTGGAATCCGACGGCGGCCGCCCGCTGGCACTCTGGGCACGCAGGGCGTCCGCAGCGCTGGCACCGCACATAGGAGGGCCTGTCCGGGTGCCTGGGGCACACCGGAATATCAGCGGACGGCTCAGCCGACGGAATTCCGTAACTCATGGGCTCTGGGTCAGCGTGCGACTAGAGCTGTTCGATGTCGATGCTGTTGATGACGACGTCTTCAACCGGTCGGTCACCCATGCCGGTGCGGACGGACTCGATGGCATCTACAACTTTGCGGGATTCCTCATCCGAGACCTCACCGAAGATGCTGTGCTTACCGAACAGCCAGTCGGTGTTCACAGTGGTGATGAAGAACTGTGACCCGTTGGTGCCCTTGCCCATCTGGATGCCGGCGTTAGCCATAGCAAGCTTGTAGGGAGCATTGAAGGTCAGTTCCGGATGGATTTCGTCGTCGAACTGGTAGCCCGGGCCACCTACGCCGCGTCCGAGGGGATCGCCGGCCTGAATCATGAAGTCCTTGATGATCCGGTGGAAGATGGTGCCGTTGTAAAGGGGCGTGCCGGTCTTGTCTTCGCCGGTTTCCGGGTGGTTCCAGGATTTTTCGCCCGTGGCCAGGCCAACGAAGTTGGCGACCGTCTTAGGGGCGTGGTTGCCGAAGAGGTCAACCTTGATGTCGCCGAGGCTCGTGTGGATCGTTGCTTTTGCGGTTGCGATGGTCATGGGAACATTCTTCCATGCAGGGTCAACGCCCCGTCGGGCTGTAAAGCCGGTTCCGCGCTCGGTGAAATCCGGGACGAACTCGAACAGATGAATAGCCGGTGTTCCACAAGCGACGTAGGCTAGCAACAAACGAGCATGTGTATCGGGAGGTAGTTGTGAAGAAATCAGACCGTATTGCCCGCGAACTCGAACAATCAGTCACGGCCGGTGTGGATAACGCCCGCGACTGGGCTGCACCGCGTGTGGAAGCAGCCGTCAATTGGGCTGTTCCGCGTATCCAGCACGGCATTGACACCGCTTCCCCCAAGATCCAAGAGGGGCTGAAGTCCGCTGCGCACAACCTCGCCGATGGCGTTGCAGTTGTTACGCCGCGGATCCAGGACGGGTTGGCGCATCTCGCGCCGAAGATCCATGACGTAGTTGAAGATGCGACACCCAAGATCCAGGACGCGCTCAACAAGGCCACGCCTGCTCTTGGCCACGCACGGGACAAGGTGGTGGTGGAGTACTTGCCTAAGCTCTCGGAGCAGTTGGGCCAAGCTTCCGTAGCCGTTCATCACGTCCTCGAGAACGCTCCTGCACAGGTGGACGCAGTGGCACAGAGGCTGGTTGATTCCGGCGTTGTCCACAGCGTCCAGGAGCAGGCTCAGGCCACCGGGAAGCAGATCAAGGCAGTTACTGACCAGGCCAGCAAGGCGGTTTCCGCCGCCTTGGTGACGGAACAGCCCAAGCCCAAGAAGCGCGGATGGTTGATCGTCACAGTCATTGCTGCCGCTGCGGCCGCAGGCGTTGCCGCCTGGAAGGCTTCCAAGCCAGTTGAGGATCCCTGGAAGACGCCCTCTCCGATCACACCCACGCCCGCTCCTGTTCCTGCAACGAGCACCACTCCGGCTGCGTCTGATGCCTCTGCGTCGGTAACAGCCACGGTTGCTGAGCCGAAGGCCTCGGACATCACACCGGAGGAAGCCGAAGCTGAAGTCGAGCAGGCAACCAAGGACGCTTTCAAGAACGTTGACGATTCCACCGACAAGGTGGCAACCGATGCCAGGACTGCCGTCAAAAACATTGCGGCCAGCCTGCACAAGGACACTGACGGCAAGGACTCCGACGCCAGAGGTGCACAAAACTAAACCCTGAAGTACGGCCTCGGACGTGGCCGTCAAGTCAAACACTGAAGGGATCCCGGCTACTGCCAGGGTCCCTTCAGTGTTTGCCGGCTTGTCATCAAAGCCTCCCTCGGAGACACCGCCCGGGTGTTAGATTTGAGGGGATGTCAGCCGATAAACCCCTTGCGGGTGCCCTCCAGGATGCTCCGGAACCTCCGGGGGTATCCATCGTCATCCCGGCGTATAACGAGGAAAGCGTCATTCGCCAGTGCCTCATCGCTGCCATCTACCAGTCTGTTCCTGCCGACGAGATCATCGTGGTGGATAACCTGTCCACGGATCGTACGGCCAGGATTGTGCGACAGATGCAGCAGGAATATCCCGAGAGTCCCATCATTCTCCTGCAGCAGGATGCCACGCAGGGCCTGATCCCCACACGCAACCATGGCCTGAACAACGCCACAGGGGAAGTAGTGGGCCGCATTGATGCTGACTCAGTCCTTGAACCGGATTGGGTGGAACAGGTTCAAAAGGCGTTCATGGACCCGTCCATCGCCGCAGCCACGGGTCCGGTGGTCTACTACGACATGCCCATGCGCCGGTTCGGGCTAAAAGCGGACGACAAGATGCGGCAGCTCATGCTTCGCTTGGCTAAGCACCAGTACCACTTCCTCTTTGGATCCAACATGGCGCTCCGCCGCTCGGCGTGGCAAACCATCCGTGATGAGGCGTGCCTGGACCCCAAGGACGAGATGCACGAGGACATTGATCTTTCGTTGCACTTGTTCGAACACGACCTCAAAGTGCAGTACCTTCCGCAGATGGTGTCCGGCATGTCAGCGCGGCGGCTTGAGGACTCGCCCCGGGACTACCGCTACTACGTCCAGCGTTTTGATCGGACGTACAAAGCCCACAACGTCAAGAAGATGGCCCTGAAAGCACCTATGGTGGTGTTCTTCTCGGTGTACTTCCCGGCGAAGTTGCTGCGCGCCATCCACACGGCCAACTCTGCACAAGGGGCCCGCCGCGGCGGTGTATAAACGCCCGACGCCGGCGCCTCAGTCTGTGCCAAGCTCGGCTAGGCGCTGGTCTGGTTCCGGCCGCCCACGCCGTTGACCGGCGACGACTACTGCCAGTCCCACAAGGATCAGTGCCAAACCCGCATACGTGCCGGCCGGCAAAGTCTCGTTCAGGAAGACGGCGGCCAGGATCGCAGCACCTGGAATTTCCAGCAGGATGATCATGGACACCAGCAAAGGACTCATGGTGGCCAGCAAGTGATTGAACGCCGTGTGCCCCACCAGCTGCGCACAGACGGTGATGGCAATAATGCCAAGCCAACCGCCGGCGTCGAATCCTGTGAGCGGCTGAGCGCTGAACAAAGCCAGCACGGCCACTATCCCCGCGCACATTCCGTAGCACAGGGTGGTGTACGTTCCCGTACCCATGGACTGGCGCGCCTTGCCGCCCGCCAGCGTGTAGAGACCGGCCAAGGCGCCGCCAGCGAGTGCCAGGAGGTCGCCCAGCAGCGCTTCCGGGGATGAACCCATGTCGAAGCCGGTAATGGCCACAACACCGCCGAAAGCGATGCCCAAGCCCACGAGGACCGGCCACCTGTGCCGCGTACCCCGGAACAACTGGAAAACGGCGATCCACCCCGACTGCAGGCACACCAACGCGGTGGCGGCGGCAACGGACGTCAGCTGCAGCGCGGTAATAAAACACGCAAAGTGGAACGCAAGAGCCACGGCCGCAACAGCCGACCAGCCGAATTCACGCCGCGTGATCTTCCCGAATGCTTTCGGCTCCCGGATGACAACCGGGCCCGCCATCACCACGGCACCGATAGCGTTGCGCCAGAACGCGATGGCCAAGGCTGTCACTGAAGTGGCACCGAGCGTGCCCGCTATGAGTGGTCCGGAGGACGCCACGCCAAGGACACCGAGCGCAGCAATGAGAAGGTTCACGGATCTACCCTAGTGCGGCGGGGAGGCTCGGCAGTTCCCGGGCAGCAGTGCATTTCCTGTTAGTCCATGCCCTGCATATGGGAAAGGCTCTTAAATGCAAAAGTCCCGGTCATTTCTGACCGGGACTTTTCTTATGGTGGAGGCACGGGGACTCGAACCCCGAACCCCCTGCTTGCAAAGCAGGTGCGCTACCAATTGCGCCATGCCCCCATAAGAAGCAACCCGTCAATCATACCCCATGCCCGGACTGGTATTTACCAATCCGCACCGGGCTCCTCGGCTAGTCCACCGTGTCGGTCGACTTGCTCCAGACATCCTTCCGGGCTTCGGATTCCTGCGCCTTTTTATAGACCAGGACACCTGCGATTGCCGCTGCCACTACTACCAGCAACTTCTTCACAAGCACCTCATTCCGGTTCAGTTTTACCTGAACCTCTTTCGGTTCCGTGGGCGTACCAGGACTTGAACCTGGGACCTCTTCGTTATCAGCGAAGCGCTCTAACCGCCTGAGCTATACGCCCCGATGCCTCATCGGGCCGAGATATGACTGTACAGCACATCCCGGCCCGATCTCAAATCGAGGCATTTCCCCGGATGATTTCCGCCAGTTTCGGCTTATTCCCGGGGGTTTTCATTAGTCGTCGGTCAGAGTGACGCCAACGCCACCAACCAACGTTGCGGAAATGTTATACAGCACAGCCGAAAGCATGGACAGTGCAGTCAACAGGACCACGTTCACCACGGCGATAATTGTGGCAAACGATGCCACTTGGCCAAGCGAAGCAATCTTCTTTAGTTCGAACCCACTGCCTTCGGAACCCGCCAAGGTGCCGAGAAGGCTATCCACCTGATTAAAGATGCCTGTGAGATCCAACACAGTCCAGAGAACAATTGCTGCCACGACGGTGACGATGCCCAGGGCAACAGACAGCAGGAATGCCATCTTCAGCACCGACCAGGGGTCAACCTTGCTGACAAGGAGGCGGGCGCGGCGAACCTTTGCCTTCGGGGCCGGCTTCACAAGTCCGGGACCACCCTGGGCAGGGCGCTGGGTAGCCGTGCCTGCAGGACGCTGGCCGGGTTGAGCCGGACGCTGGCCGGGTGCACCGGCGGGACGCTGAGCTCCGGTGGCAGGACGCTGGCCGGGTGCACCGGTAGGCCGCTGGGCGGAGTTGGTGCCACCTGCGGGACGGGCTCCGGCCGCGCCGGCGCCGGAAGAACCGGTTCCAGGGCGCTGCTGGGGCCGTGCAGGTGTTCCTGCCTGCGCGCTGCCCGAGGGCTGCCGGAGTCCGCCGGGGACACCTGTGCTCGGCTTGGGATATGAGTCGGAATTACTCACTCGTTACCTCCGGTATTGTCTTCGTTCAGCTCCGCGCCCGTTTCGATTTCCGGGTCTGCGTCGTTTTCCGTGTCGTCCGTCACGGTCGCCTCAGAGGCGCCGTCGTTTGCAGCCAACGTTACGTCATCGTCGAGTCCGTCTTCTGACTCTTCTACTTCCAGGCCGCGTTCGCTGTTGCGCGCAACCTCGATAATGCGGTCATTCTTGTCCGGTTTGGCGAAGATGACACCCATGGTGTCGCGGCCCTTGGCAGGGACACCGGTCACGGCCGAGCGGACCACCTTGCCGCCCTCCATGACAACCAGGACTTCGTCCTCTTCCTGCACGATCAGTGCACCAACAAGGTCACCGCGGTCTTCGGCAAGTTTGGCCACCTTGATGCCCAGGCCACCACGGCCCTGCAGCCTGTATTCGTCCACGGCAGTCCGCTTGGCGTAGCCGCCCTCGGTCACAATGAACACGAAAGAGCCGTCTTGGACAACGTCTGCGGCGAGCAGTTCGTCGTCTTCACGGAACTTCATACCGGTCACACCGGACGTGGCGCGGCCCATGGGACGTAACGCATCATCGGTGGCTGTGAAGCGGATGGACTGTCCCTTTCGTGACACCAGGAGGAGGTCATCGGTTTCGCTGACCAGCTGGGCCGATACGAGCTCGTCCTCATCGCGCAGGTTGATGGCGATGACGCCGGCCGTACGGTTGGTGTCATAGTCCTCCAACCGTGTCTTCTTGACCAGGCCGTTCTTGGTGGCCAGGACCAGGTACGGAGCCTGCTGGTAGTCCCTCAGGTCAAGGACCTGGGCGATGTGCTCGTCAGGCTGGAAAGCCAGCAAGTTGGCAACGTGCTGACCCTTGGCATCGCGGCCGGCTTCTGCCAGTTCGTAAGCCTTTGCCCGGTACACGCGCCCAAGGTTGGTGAAGAACAGCAACCAGTGGTGCGTGGTGGTGACGAAGAAGTGTTCCACCACGTCGTCGCCACGCAACTGCGCGCCCTTGATGCCCTTGCCGCCACGCTGCTGCGAACGATAGTTGTCGCTGCGGGTGCGCTTTACGTAGCCGCCACGGGTGATGGTGACAACCATTTCCTCTTCGGGGATCAGATCCTCCATGGACATGTCGCCGTCGAAGCCCATCAGGATGTGCGTACGGCGGTCGTCGCCGTGTTTGGCAACGATCTCCGCGAGTTCCTCGCTGATGATCTGGCGCTGGCGTTCCTCGGAAGCCAGGATCGCGTTGTATTCCTGGATCATCGCTTCGAGCTCGGAGTGGCGGTCCTGGATCTTCTGGCGTTCCAAGGCAGCCAAGCGGCGCAGCTGCATGTCCAGGATGGCGCGGGCCTGGAGTTCATCGATCTCCAGGAGCTCCATGAGTCCCTCGCGGGCCGCTTCGGTGGTGTTGGAGGCGCGGATAAGGGCGATGACCTCGTCCAGCATGTCCAGTGCCTTGAGGAGTGCCCGCAGAATGTGCGCTTCCTCCTCGGCCTTGCGCAAGCGGTAGCGGGTCCGTCGGGCAATGACATCCATCTGGTGCGCAACCCAGTGTCGGATGAAGGCATCCAGGCTCAGGGTGCGCGGAACGCCGTCGACAATTGCCAGCATGTTCGCCGAGAAGTTGTCCTGCAGCTGAGTGTGCTTGTACAGGTTGTTGAGTACCACCTTGGCCACGGCATCGCGCTTGAGCACGATCACCAGGCGCTGGCCGGTACGGCCGGAGGTTTCATCGCGGAGGTCCGCGATGCCCTGGATCTTGCCGTCCTTGACCAGTTCGGCAATCTTGATGGCCAGGTTGTCCGGGTTGGCCTGGTACGGAAGCTCGGTCACCACCAGGCAGGTGCGGCCCTGGAGTTCCTCCACATTGACCACGGCCCGCATGGTGATGGAACCGCGGCCGGTTCGGTAGGCGTCTTCGATGCCTTTGTGGCCCAGAATGGTGGCGCCCGTGGGGAAGTCAGGGCCCTTGATACGCAGCAACAGTGCTTCGAGGAGCTCTTCGCGCGTGGCGGTGGGGTTATCAAGCGCCCATTGGACGCCTTCGGCAACCTCGCGAAGGTTGTGCGGCGGAATGTTGGTGGCCATACCGACGGCGATACCTGAGGAGCCGTTGACCAGCAGGTTGGGGAAACGCGCCGGCAGGATAGTGGGTTCCTGGTTCTTGCCGTCGTAGTTGTCCTGGAAGTCGACGGTTTCCTCGTCGATGTCGCGGACCATTTCCATAGCCAGCTGGGCCATCTTGGTTTCGGTGTAACGCGGTGCAGCAGCGCCGTCGTTACCGGGCGAACCGAAGTTGCCTTGGCCGAGTGCCAGCGGGTAGCGCATGGTCCAGTCCTGGATCAGGCGGACAAGGGCATCGTAGATCGCCATGTCGCCGTGAGGGTGGTACGTACCCATGACGTCGCCCACAACGCGCGCGCACTTGTTAAACGAGCGGTCGGGGCGATATCCGCCGTCGAACATTGCGTACAGAACGCGGCGGTGTACCGGCTTGAGCCCATCGCGGACATCCGGGAGGGCGCGGCCGACGATAACGGCCATGGCGTAGTCCAGGTAGGACCGCTGCATTTCCGTTTGCAGGTCCACCTGTTCCACGCGGTCAGTCAGCACATCGCCCTCAAGGATGACGTCATCGGCGTTGGATTCCGCCGGGACTTCGGGAGTTTCGTCACTCATAATCTAAGGTTTCCGTTTCAGGTATATGTCAGTTCTGGAATATTCAGTTGCCCCTCTGGGCCCCTAGATATCGAGGAACCTGACGTCCTTGGCGTTCTGCTGAATGAAGTTACGGCGTGATTCGACGTCCTCGCCCATCAGGACTGAGAAGGTCTGATCGGCGGCCAGTGCGTCATCCATGGTGACCTGCAGCAGCGTGCGACGATCCGGGTCCATGGTGGTATCCCACAGCTCCGTGTAGTCCATCTCGCCAAGGCCCTTGTAGCGCTGGATGCCGTTGTCCTTGGGCAGTCGCTTGTTCATTGCGGCACCCTTGCGGATGGTTTCATCGCGTTCGCGGTCGCTGTAAACGTAGTCGTGGGCTGCGTTGGACCACTTGATCCTGTACAGCGGCGGCTGGGCCAGGTACACGTAACCGTTCTCGATAAGCGGACGCATGTAGCGGAACAACAGCGTCATCAACAGGGTGGTGATGTGCTGGCCATCTACGTCTGCATCTGCCATCAGGACGATCTTGTGATAGCGAAGCTTGGAGATGTCGAAGTCCTCGCCGATACCCGTTCCGAAGGCGGTGATCATTGACTGGACTTCAGCGTTGCCCAGGGCCTTGTCCAGGCGGGCACGCTCCACGTTCAGGATCTTGCCTCGCAGCGGCAGGATGGCTTGGGTCTCAGGGTTACGGCCACGCTTGGCAGAACCACCGGCCGAGTCACCCTCCACAAGGTAGACCTCGCAACGTGAGGGATCCTTGGAGGAGCAGTCAGAGAGCTTGCCGGGCATACCGAAGGACTCCAGCGGGCTTTTCCGGCGGGCGTTATCGCGGGCCTTGCGAGCCGCCATGCGGGCTTGCGCAGCGGAAATCGCCTTGCGGATGACATCGCGGGCCGGACCGGGATTCCGTTCCAGCCAGTCACCCAACTGATCCGTGACGACGCGCTGGACAAAGCCCTTGACCTCGGAATTGCCGAGCTTGGTCTTGGTCTGGCCTTCGAACTGCGGCTCGGAAAGCTTTACCGAGATAACGGCCGTCAAACCTTCGCGGATGTCATCGCCGGTAAGGTTGTCTTCCTTTTCCTTGATGATGCTCTTCTCCCGCGCATAGCGGTTGATGAGCGAGGTCATCGCTGCGCGGAAGCCTTCTTCGTGCGTTCCACCCTCATGGGTGTTGATCGTATTTGCATACGTGTGGACACTTTCCGAGTAAGCGGTGGTCCACTGCATGGCAACTTCGACGGCTATGTGCCGCTCAGTATCTTCGGTTTCGAAAGCGATGACGTCCTCATGGACGATTTCAACCTTCTTGCTCGAGTTCAGGTGCTTAACGTAGTCCAGCAGGCCGTCCGGGTATTCATAAACGACGGTGCGGTGCTCGGCGGCGACTTCGCCTTCGGTTGCGACTGCATCGAGATCGAGATCGTCATCCCCGTCCCGGTTGACTGGACGCTCATCAGTGAGCGTGATCCGCAGGCCCTTATTGAGGAAGGCCATCTGCTGGAAGCGTGCACGCAGCGTCTCGAAATCGAACTCGGTGGACTCGAAGATGGTCCCGTCCGGGTAAAACGTCTGGGACGTCCCCGTCACGTCGGTAGTCTCGCCCTTGACGAGTTCGCCCTGAGGCTTACCGCCGTCGGCGAAGGTCATGCGCCAAACGTGACCCTGGCGGCGGACCTCAGTGTCAACCCGGCGCGACAGGGCGTTAACCACGGAAATACCAACACCGTGGAGACCACCGGAAACGGCATAGCCGCCGCCCCCAAACTTGCCGCCTGCGTGCAGGATGGTCATGACCACTTCAACGGTGGGCTTACCCTCGGTCGGGTGAATGTCCACGGGAATGCCGCGGCCATCATCCACGACGCGGACTCCACCATCAGCACGGAGCGTGATTTCGATGTGGCTGCAGTAACCAGCCAAGGCCTCGTCAACAGAGTTGTCCACCACTTCATAGACCAAGTGGTGCAGGCCACGGGGACCGGTTGAGCCGATGTACATGCCGGGGCGTTTGCGCACGGCTTCGAGACCCTCCAGCACGGTAATATCGCTGGCACCGTACTCCCTGGGCGCCTCCGCGGGCGTATCAGGCTTGGGAACAGTCTCCTCTTCGGGCTCTACTGCCAAGGTCTCTGCATTGTCGTTAGCCACAGGCGCTTTCGACTCCTCTGTACTCGATGTCGGCCGTTCCCGGAGCTGCCCACGGCGAACCGCGGCCGCCAACGGGCACGTGACTGATTGCGCCGTTTACTCCGACGAAGGGGTTCCCGATGCCACAGGAGTGGATTCAAGACCCGACGAGGTTTCACCGGCGCTCAGTGATCTACGCCAATTCTATCGTGGAAACGCGTGAATCCTTGCAAATACGGGGGCAGCCGAGAGCTGAATATGGCCGTAGGAGACCGCTGGCCCTATCTTCAATGGCCCTATGGTAGTCCCGACGGGGGCCTATACGACTCGGGGGCGTTGAAACGCCCTGCACGCCGTTTAGCCGTAAGTGTCCCTCGGTCCGCGACCGTTAACGCTGCGTCCGCCTTTTCGCCAACTTGGAGCTGACGGCCCCAGCACCTGAATGCTCGTGACCACTCCTTCGCCCAGTTCATTGCGGAACATCTCCAGCAGGCTGGTGCTCAAAAGCCGCAGCTGTGTGGCCCAGGCCGTGGAGTCGCAACGAACGTGAAGCGTGGTGTCGGTGAAGCTCTCCGGCGTGCAGTGGGCGGAGATGTCCGGCCCCACCAGAGTCTCCCACTCCGCCATGACCGAGCCAACGGCCACGGGAGATGTCCAACCGCGTTCGGCCACCAAACGACCCACTACTTTCCCAAGTCCCAAAGGATCGCGGCCACTGCCGTGGAATTGGGTGAAGCCCCTGGTATCCCGGAGACCTTTGCGTTTCGGAGCTGATCCGGGCCTCGGCGCACGTTGCCGTACTTCGCCGCGGGCGGCTGCAGCTTCGCGCATCCGGTTCAGCGCCGCTTGGGCAGCATCAATTTCATCCGGCTCACGGCCGGGTTGAAGTCCTTCGTGGCTATCCTTCGCCATCGATGCCTCCCGGAACAACGGTTACGCGCCGTCCGGCCAGCTCCTCGGGGATATCGGCATCGACGGCGGCAGTCACCAGTACTTGCTCGGCACCGGCGACTATCGCTGCCAGTTTACGCCGCCGCTGGACATCGAGTTCCGCAAAAACATCGTCCAGGATGAGGATTGGCGCAGTGCCACCGGTCCGGGCATCATCCAGCATCACATAGTAGGAAGCCAGACGCAGTGACAGACACATGGACCAGGTTTCACCATGCGACGCGTACCCCTTGGCCGGAGCCTGTCCCAGAACGAGTTCCAGTTCGTCGCGGTGCGGTCCTACCAAGGAGATGCCGCGTTCCAGTTCCTTTTTCCTGGACGCCGCGAAAGCCTGGATGTAGCGCTCAGTAAGTTCGTCAACGGACAGCAGCCGCAGGTCATCAACCGACGCCGAAGGCTCCGTTCCTGAGTCGGTTGGCCCGCCGTCGTCGTCAAGTACGCCCTGAATGGTTGAGCGGTAGACGGCTCCGGCGTCCTTGGATCCATCAGTGAGCTGGGCGTAAGCGCTGTTCAGGTGGGGACGCAAGCGCTCCACAAGTTCCAGGCGTGCGTGCAGTAGCTCCGCGCCGGCACGGGCCATATGCTGATCCCAGACATCCAGGGTCGCCTCGTGCCCGGCGGTGAACTTGCCGGTGCGGGCCGATTTCAGCAGGGCATTGCGTTGCTTCAACACACGGTCGTAGTCGCTGCGGGTTGCAGCGTGCCGCGGAACCAGGCTCACCAGCAGCTCGTCCAGAAAGCGCCTCCGGTTCGAAGGATCGCCCTTGACCAGTGCTAAATCCTCGGGTGCGAACAACACCGTTTGACAGATTCCCAAAATGTCCCGGGCCCGGACCGGGTTGCTGCGGTTGATGCGTCCCCGGTTCGCACGCCCGGAATTGATTTCAAGTTCGATGACCGTTGACTGCTCACCGTTGACGAGCCTCGCCCGGATCATGGCGCGCTCCGTGCCGAAACGAAGAAGCGGAGCATCCGTGCTAACCCGGTGGGAACTCAACGTAGCCAGATATCCGATGGCTTCCATGAGATTGGTCTTGCCGATTCCGTTGGAACCCACCAAGACCGTCACACCGGGGCCGAGTTTCAAGTCGACCTGTGCATAGCTTCGGAAATCCGTCAGCGAAAGATGTTCGAGGTACACGCCGTTTGCAGGACTCCTGCGGCCTAGTTGGCCGGACGGGTGGCGTGGCCGCCGAACTGGTGGCGCAAAGCGGAAACCATCTTCATGGCAGGCGAATTGTCTTCGCGGGAGGCAAAGCGGGCAAAGAGTGCGGCCGTAATGGCGGGCGCGGGCACTGCGTTGGCAATTGCTTCTTCTACGGTCCATCGGCCTTCGCCGGAGTCCTCGACGTAATCATCGATCGAGGCCAAACCCGGATCTTCGTCGAGTGCCTTGACCATGAGGTCCAAGAGCCAGGAGCGGACAACCGTGCCCTTTTGCCACGCACGGAAAGTCCCCGGAAGGTCCTTCACGATGTCCTTGGCAGCCAGCAATTCGTAGCCCTCGGCGTATGCCTGCATGAGGCCGTACTCAATGCCGTTGTGAACCATCTTGGCGTAGTGGCCCGCACCAACTCCGCCAACGTGGACGAAGCTGTCGGCCCGTTCACCCTCGGGACGGAGCGCATCGAAAACGGGCATGGCAAGTTCAATGTCCTCGTCGGCGCCGCCTGCCATAAGGCCATAACCGTTCTGGAGGCCCCAAACACCCCCGGATACGCCGCAATCCGCGAAGCGGATGCTCTTTTCGGCCAGTGCAGCAGCGTGCTTCTGATCCTCCGTGAAACGTGAGTTGCCGCCGTCGATGACCAAGTCGCCGGGGCTGAGTTTCTCGCCGAGTTCCGTTACGACGGCATCCGTGATGGCACCGGACGGAACCATGACCCACACCAACCGGGGAGCGGGTAATGCAGCGATGAGTTCATCCACTGACGCGACGTCCGTGACATCGGGATTGCGATCAAAACCTGTGACCTCAATGCCACCGTTCCGCATGCGTTCCCGCATGTTGAAACCCATTTTTCCGAGGCCGATCAGTCCGATGTGCACAGTGTGAGCTCTTTTCTGTGGAGGTGGCGGGAGACGGTACCGGGCTGGGCCTTATTGGCTCGCAGCTAGTTGGGGAGGCGGACCGGCATCACGAGGTAACGGTAGTCGTCCTGGTCTTCGCCATCTGCTTCAGCCTGGGCCGTGATCATGGCCGGCTTCGGGGCAGTGGTGAAGGAGAAACGAACGTACTTGGTTTCGATGACACTCAAGCCTTCAACCAGGTAATGCGGGTTGAAGGCAACGGTGATGTCTTCACCGGAAAGCTGGGCTTCGAGCTCCTCGGAAGCCTGAGCGTCTTCACCAGTTCCGGCGTCGAGATTCAGTAGTCCTTGGGTGAAGGCAAGACGGACCGGGGTGTTTCGCTCGGCCACGAGCGAGACACGGCGAACGGCCTCGACGAGTTCTTGGGTCTGGACTGTTGCGTGGATCGGCGTGGAGTCCGGGAAGAGTGAACGGATCTTGGGGTAGTCGCCGTCAACCAGAAGTGAAGTGGTGGTCCGTCCACCACTTTCGAAGCCAATGAGACGGCTGTCGTCGTCAGCAAGCGCGAGATTGATGTCGCCGCTGCCACCGAGGGTTTTGGCCACTTCGTTCAGGGTCTTGGATTTGACGAGGGCGCTTGTGGAAATGCCCGGTGTTACAGGCTTCCACGGCACCTCGCGCATGGCAAGGCGGTAGCGGTCCGTGGCAAGGAGCGTGATGAGGTCATCCTCAATCTCCATGCGAACGCCGGTGAGGATAGGAAGGGTGTCATCCTTGCTTGCCGCAATGATCACTTGGGACACGGCCTGAGCGAAGGCGTCGCCTGGCAAAGTACCGCTGATCGCTGGAAGTGCCGGGAGCGCCGGGTACTCGGACTCGGGCATGGTAGCCAGGTGGAAGCTGCTTCGGCGGCAGGTAAGAGTGACCTTGCTGCCATCCGTCTCAACTTCGACAGGAGCTGATGGGAGGCTGCGGCAGATGTCCGCCAGCAAGCGCCCGGAAACCAAGATGGTCCCCTCAACAGTGATATCCGCAGGGATTTCCAAACGAGCTGAGGTCTCGTAGTCAAAGCTGGACAGGCTAACGGTTCCCGCCTCGGCTTTGAGGAGGAGGCCGGAAAGCACGGGTACGGGCGGCCGCGGAGACAACGACCGCGCGGTCCACGTAACGGCTTCTGCCAGGACGTCGCGGTCGACTCTGAACTTCACGGAAGGGTGCCGCCTTTCATTGCTGCTGCCATGTAGTAGCTGCGGCTTCCTGCTTGGAGGCCGCTAAATCTTCGCAGTCCGGCACCGGAACCTGCATGGTCCGCACTTAGCGAACTACAAGCAGACCCGAGGATGGGAGCGCTGCTGACAGCTTAGCCGGAAGATCCGCGATTAACCCATCCCCGTCGGGGCGGACCCCTCGTATGTGGACAGTGCAGGCCGGCTACGGCCTGGCTCTTGGTCTGTCGTTTGTGGGACGGGATGGGTGGCAGAACGAGATTGTTATTTGAGGGATTTCAATTTTTTGGGATTCGTAGTGTTAATAACTGCTGTGGAAACTGTGGATAACCCGATCTCGCCGCGTCGTTTCGCGGTTAAGCCCTGTTCACGGATTGTGCGTTAACTGGGTTTTAAACAGGGTGTGGATGGGGACAACTCTCAGGCCGGTTTTTAACGATCCACAGATGGCTTAAGGGTTTTAAGCCCATTAACCGCGCTTGTCCCCTTAAGTATCCACAGGCTTATCCACATGCACCTGTTAATAAGGTATGTAGTGCCGGTCGCGATGTGGATTTCAGGAGTCCCGCTGCTGCTGTTTGATCCGGTTGGTCAGCTCGGTGACCTGGTTGTAAATCACACGGCGTTCTGCCATCAGCTCCCGGATCTTGCGGTCTGCGTGGATAACCGTGGTGTGGTCACGACCGCCGAGCTCCTGTCCGATCTTCGGCAAGGACATGTCCGTCAGCTCACGGCACAAGTACATGGCGATCTGCCGGGCCGTCACCAAGGTGCGTGTACGGGACTTGCTGCAGAGCTCTTCCATGCTGAGTTTGAAGTAGTCAGCTGTCTGGTCCAGGATCTGCTTCGCAGTGATTTCCTGGGCGCCGTCGTCAGTGATGAGGTCCTTGAGAACCATTTCAGCGAGGGCAACGTCCACAGGTTGGCGGTTGAGGCTCGCGAAAGCCGTGACGCGGATCAGCGCGCCCTCAAGTTCCCGGATGTTGCTGGAGATCTTGGAAGCGATGTACTCCAAGGCATCGTCCGGCGCCGAGAGACCTTCGCTGAGTCCCTTCTTGCGAAGGATCGCGATACGGGTTTCGAGTTCAGGCGGCTGGATATCCGTCAGCAGGCCCCACTCGAAGCGGGACGTCATGCGGTCTTCGAAGCCGGCGAGCATCTTGGGCGGCTGATCGGAGGTGATGACAACCTGCTTGTTGGCGTTGTGCAGGGCATTGAACGTGTGGAAGAACTCCTCCTGGGTCCGGTCCTTGCCCGCCAGGAACTGGATGTCATCGATCAGGAGAACGTCCACGTTGCGGTACGTGGTCTTGAAGCTGGTGCCTTCGTCATCGCGGATGGAGTTGATGAAGTCGTTGGTGAACTCTTCCGAGTTCACGTAGCGGACCCGGATGCCGCTGTAGAGCCGGCGGGCATAGTGTCCGATTGCGTGAAGCAGATGGGTCTTGCCCAAACCTGAATCGCCATAGATGAACAATGGGTTGTAAGCCTTCGCCGGAGCTTCAGCCACGGCCACTGCGGCCGCATGGGCAAAGCGGTTCGATGAACCGATCACAAAAGTATCGAAGATGTACTTCGGGTTCAGTCGGCCGAACTCATGCGAGGTACTGGGCGGCGTGGGCTGCGGCTTCGGTTCGGCGAAGTCGGATACTGCGGAAAGCTCGACGGCGGGTTCGGGCTCTGAGTGGACGGGCACCAGATCGGTGTCCACGTCAATTGCACAGCGGATGTCGTCCGAAAAGACATTGCGGAGGGCATCGTCCAAGGCGTCCTTGACCTGCGTCTGAAGGACCTCGCGGGTGAGTTCATTGGGAACGGCCACCAGCAGGGTTGAACCGATGAGGCCCTGTGCCTGGGCGAGTATGACGAAACCGCGCTGACGGGGTGAGACCCGGTCGTCTTGTTCCATGAGGGTCAGCACCCTGCGCCAGGAACTTCCGACAGTGTTGGCGTGGTTGGCTTCGTCTACTGTCATCAATCAGTTCCTAAATACTTGCTTGCCGGCGTTGCTGGCAGCCGAAGTGTCTCCGGCGGCGCTGTTCTGGGCGATAATCCACAGAGTTATACACAGCGGGTGGACATTGGGCTACTGAGCCACTCTAGGGGATGAAATCGCTAGAAGATAGCTGGGAAGTTGCCTGTGGATAATTACACCGCTGTGGTTCTCAAAAGCGGCCTGTGAGCCAGTTCATCCACAGGCTTGGAACTGCGGTTGGACACAGCTGTGGATACCTCCGCGGTAGGCTCCCGGTTTGACTGTGGGTGCCTTTTTGCCCTAACGTTGTGAAGTCCTTTGTGTCCGCTTTTGAGATCAGTTGTAACTCCGTACGTTCACCGTGCGGGAGGCAACGGCGGCAGGCACATACAAAACTTAGCGTCGGCCAGTTCTTCCCCTTTTTTGATCGGGTGGGCGCACCTTTGATCCACTGGAGTAACTAACGTGAGCAAGCGGACTTTTCAGCCGAATAA
Organism: Paenarthrobacter sp. NPDC090517; assembly: GCF_044769165.1. Taxonomy (NCBI): domain Bacteria; kingdom Bacillati; phylum Actinomycetota; class Actinomycetes; order Micrococcales; family Micrococcaceae; genus Paenarthrobacter; species Paenarthrobacter sp. NPDC090517. The sequence continues at coordinate 144,023 of NZ_JBIVXN010000005.1, forward strand.
CCGCCGTCGGGCCAAGAAGCACGGCTTCCGCCTTCGTATGCGCACCCGTGCCGGCCGTGCCATCCTGGCTGCCCGTCGCGGCAAGGGCCGCGTCGAACTGTCGGCGTAAATAACTGACTTGTCGGTCAGGGTCTTTTTGCGGGTTCGACGGTGCTAGCCACCCCTAACCGTCTGCGGACGTCTACCGACTTTTCAACAACTGTACGTTCCGGCGTCCGCAATGGACGCCGGAACTTAGTGTTATATACGGCCTCTATCGAGGCCGGGGAGCCGAGTCGAATCGGCTTCATTGTCTCCAAAGCCGTCGGGAACGCCGTGACCAGGAACCTCGTTAAGAGGAGACTGAGAGAAGCAGGCGCACTGTCCTTGCACACGCACGGAACGGGTCTGGCGGTAGTAGTCCGGGCGCTGCCCGCAGCTGCAACAGCCAGCTGGGAGCAGTTGCTCTCGGACTACAACGCCGCACTGGCAGTGACGACGAAGCGATTGGGTGGCTCAGCTCCACGCAACGCTTCGACCGAACACAACGGCACCACAACGGAAGGGACACCGCGTGCATGACATAAGCACCGCCGTCGTTCCTTCCTCAAGCGACCCCTCCGGGAAGGTTCCGCATCGGAGCCTTCCGGCGGTGGTAGGCACGTTCCTCTGGGAGCTGCCCCGCAACATCCTCATTCTCTTACTGAAGGCGTACCGTAAGGTCGTCTCGCCCCTGTACGGCCAGGTTTGCCGTTTCTTCCCCTCCTGCTCGGCCTACGCCTTGGAAGCAGTGACGGTGCATGGCGCCGTGAAGGGTACTTGGCTCGCAGCCACAAGGCTCGCCAAATGTCACCCCTGGAACGCTGGTGGAGTGGACCATGTCCCCGCCGGCCATCGTCATTGGCCTGAAGGCCGGACGCCCACAATTGTTGTACTGAACAATCCGGACCAGTTCCTGGCTGCTCAGGCTGATGAAGAAGGCCGCTCGGCGGCCTAACGAATAGGGATATCGTATGGACTTCTTTGAAACAATCATGTTTCCGTTCAAGTGGCTGGTGTCAATCATCATGGTTGGCTTCCACGAGGGACTGAGCTTCATTGGCCTGCCCGCCGCGAACGGCTGGACGTGGACTTTGTCCATCATTGGCCTCGTGTTGGTGATCCGTGCCGCCCTGATTCCTGTATTCGTCAAGCAGATCAAAGCGCAGCGCGGCATGCAGCTGCTGCAGCCGGACCTGAAGAAGCTTCAGACCAAGTACAAGGGCAAGACCGATCAGCTGTCCCGCCAGGCCATGGCGCAGGAACAGATGGCGCTGTACAAGAAGCACGGCACCAACCCGTTCTCGGCTTGTTTGCCGATGCTGATCCAGATGCCGTTCTTCTTTGCACTGTTCCAGGTGTTGTCGGGCATCACCGCCGCCCGAAACAGCGGCAAGGGCATCGGCGCCATGAGTGCCGACCAAGTTGTCCAGTTTGATGAGTCCAGCATCTTTGGTGCACCGCTGTCCGCTTCACTGCTTCACGGCGGTGCCGGTGGCAACGAAGTTGCAGTATGGATCCTTTCCATCGTGATGATCGTTGCCATGACGGCCTCGCAGTTCATCACGCAGAAGCAGATCATGGCCAAGAACATGTCCGAAGAGGCCATGGCCAGCCCGTTCATGCGCCAGCAGAAGATGATGCTCTACATCCTGCCGCTCGTGTTCGGTATCGGTGGCATCAACTTCCCGATCGGTGTCCTCATCTACTGGACCACCACCAACCTCTGGACCATGGGCCAGCAGTTCTTCGTTATTCGCCGTATGCCTACGCCGGGATCCCCCGCAGCGAAGGCGCTGGAAGAGCGCCGTGCCGCAAAGGGCCTGCCCCCGCTGCTGGGTGGAAAGAAGAACACCGCCGCGGACGCAGCCGCTGAAGCCGAAGCTGCCGCTGCGGCAGCAGCCGAAATCAGGGCCCAGCGCGTCCAGCCACAACGCAAGAACAGGAAGAAGAAGTAATGTCTGCCGAGAGCACCGAAGAAGCAATGACCGCTGTGACTGAAGACCAAGAGGACTCGCAGGAAGAGACGCAGTCCAAGACGGCCAGCCGTCTGGAGGAGGAAGGCGACATCGCCGCCGACTACCTCGAAGAACTCCTGGATATCGCCGACATCGACGGCGACATCGACATTGAGGTCCGGAACGGACGCACATATATCTCCATCGGCGCTGATGAAGAGTCAGCAGCGTTGGACAGCCTAGTGGGGCGCGATGGAGAAGTCCTGGAAGCCCTGCAGGAACTTGCCCGTCTTTCAGTCCTTTCCGCCACCGAAAGCCGTTCACGCCTTGTTCTGGACATCAATGGATACCGCAAGGAACGCGCCGGCGTGCTTCAGCAGATCGCCGAAGATGCTGTGGCCAAGGTCAAAGCTGATGGCGGCACAGTTGCCCTTGAGCCGATGAGTGCTTACGAGCGCAAGATCGTCCACGACGCCGTTGCTGACCTCGGATTCGTCTCCGAGTCTGAGGGCGAAGGCGCTGGCCGCCACATCGTCGTTTCGGCTGACTAGCAGCTCATGGTTGAAATCACGGCAGCTGAACTGGAAGCGGCAGAGAAAATCTTTGGGGAGCGTTTGGATCTTGCCAAGCGCTATGTTGAGCACCTGGCTACGTCGGGGACGGAACGCGGGCTGATAGGCCCCCGCGAGATTCCGCGCCTTTGGAGCCGTCACGTCCTGAACTGTGCAGTTATTGAGTCCGCCATTGCCATGGACAGCCATGTTGCCGACGTCGGATCCGGCGCGGGCCTTCCGGGCCTTTGCCTGGCAATTGCACGTCCGGATCTCGAGCTGACCTTGATTGAGCCGTTGGAGCGTCGTGTTATCTGGCTCCAGGAGGTTGTTGATGACCTCGGCTTGGATAACGTCACCATCATGAGGACCCGGGCTGAGCTCGCAGTCGGAATGGTGGATGCTGACGTCGTGACAGCACGCGCCGTTTCTGCTCTTTCCAACCTGGCTGGTCTTACCATCCCTCTCCTGAATGGTCATGGCGAAGTGGTGGCCATCAAGGGGCGCAGCGCCGCGGAAGAGATTGAGAAGGCAAAGAAGGTCATCCGCAAACTCGGCGGCATTGAGACGTCAGTTGTGGTTTGTGGACAGGAGCTTTTGGAGGAACCCACCACCGTGGTGAGGATCATCGTCAACAAGCCCGGAAAGACGGCGTAGGTCCCGCTCGGTTTCCCGCGTGTCGGCGGTCGAGCGGTTAGGCTAGAGAACGGCAGCAAGCGCCGAATGAGAGTGAGAGTGTGACCAGTGGGTAGTAGTGAAACCTCCACGCAGCGAATTCCCCCGTTTATGTCTTTGGGGTCCGCGCGGGCCATGGCTACACCCTCTGCATCTCTTCAGTCCGCAATAGTGCGTACTGATTCGGTTGATAATGCTGCCGTTTCACGTGAAACCGTCTCAGATGGAGTGCGTAACGTCATGGATTCCATTGATGATTCCAGTCCCATCGCGCGCCAGTTGGCTAACGAAACCCGACGCCGCGAACGGCTGATCGGCCGGGAACTGCCTAAGCCTGACAAAACCCGCATCTTCACGGTTTCCAATCAAAAGGGCGGCGTGGGCAAGACCACCACTACCGTGAACATTGCTGCCGCCTTGGCGTCTGCCGGTCTCAACGTGTTGGTCATCGACATCGACCCCCAGGGCAACGCCTCTACAGCTTTGGGTATTGAGCACCACGCTGACGTAGACAGCATCTACGATGTGCTCATCAACGATCTTCCGCTCAAGGAAGTTGTAGCTCCGTGTCCTGACATACCCAACCTGATCTGCGCGCCCGCCACCATTCACTTGGCCGGCGCCGAGATTGAGCTTGTTTCACTTGTTGCCCGCGAGCAGCGACTTCGCCGTGCCATTGACGTGTACGCCAAGGAGCGGGAGAACAATGGAGAGGGCCGGCTGGACTTCATCTTCATCGACTGCCCTCCCAGCCTGGGGCTGCTGACAGTCAACGCGTTCTGCGCCGCCAGTGAGGTGCTGATTCCTATCCAGTGCGAGTACTACGCCTTGGAAGGCCTGAGTCAATTGCTGAAGAACATCGAGATGATTCAGAAGCACTTGAATGCTGACCTCGTTGTCTCCACCATTCTCCTCACTATGTACGACGGCCGGACGAACCTGGCGGCTCAGGTTGCTTCCGAGGTTCGCCAGCACTTCCCTGAGCAGGTTCTGGGTGCCGTAGTTCCGCGGTCGGTACGCATCTCGGAAGCTCCGAGCTACCAGCAGACAGTCATGACGTACGATCCTTCTTCGAGCGGCGCGCTCTCCTACATGGAAGCCGCCGCCGAAATAGCCGAACGCTAGAATTCTTGAAACACTGCAACAGCTTGGGCCGGTCCGTGCTCGGCTATTCCATCGGAGGGATGAATCAATGAGCGAAAAGCGAAGGGGCCTCGGCAGGGGTCTTGGGGCTCTCATTCCTAGCTCGGCCGCGGCCCAAGGGAACGGTGCTGCACCGTCCCGTCCCGTGGATCTATTTTTTCCTGAGGCCCGGAAAGCCGAGGAGCCTACGCCGGTGGAGCCCGTACTCGAGGAACCGGGTGCTGGTGCTGCCAAACCAACTGCTGCGAAGTCACCTGCCAAGGCTTCGGCGACGAAGTCCTCCAGCACCAAGACATCGGCGTCTGCAGGGTCGGGTTCGAAGCCCGCGGCTTCGCGGACTGCCGCAGCTGGCAAGACAGCTTCAGACGTAGCAGGTCCAACGGCGGCGGCGGCAGCGACTTCCTCTCCGGCGTCGAAGTCCCAACCGGACGTGGAGCTTGTGGAAGTCCCTGGAGCCCGGTTCGCTGAAATCCCCGTCGGCGACATCCACCCTAACCGCAAACAGCCTCGTTCGGTCTTCGATGAAGACGACATGGCGGAGCTGGTTCACTCCGTGCGCGAAATCGGAGTCCTCCAGCCAATTGTCGTACGAACTTCAACCGAAAAGGGTGGGGAACCGTATGAATTGGTCATGGGCGAACGTCGCTGGCGTGCAGTGCAGGCTGCGGGGCTCGAAACGATCCCGGCAATTGTTCGTGATACCACCGACGATGACCTTCTCCGCGATGCGCTCCTGGAGAACCTGCACCGTAGCCAGCTGAATCCCTTGGAAGAAGCAGCCGCCTATCAGCAACTTCTGGAAGACTTCGGAACTACGCATGAGCAGCTGGCCGACCGGATTGGTCGTTCGCGCCCGCAGGTGTCCAACACCCTGCGTCTGCTCAAGCTTCCGCCGTTGGTTCAGCGGCGTGTCGCCGCGGGCGTCTTGTCCGCGGGACATGCACGGGCCTTGCTTGCGCTCCCTGATGCTGCTGCTATGGAACGAATGGCACAGAAGATCGTGGCCGAGGGCATGTCAGTACGAGCAACTGAGGAGTCTGTTGCTCTCTACCAAGACCCCACGACGCCGGCAAAGACCAGCATCCCGAAGCCCAATGCCCGACACGAACGTTTGGACTATTTGGCATCATCGCTTTCGGACCGCCTGGACACAAACGTGAAGATTACGTTGGGTGCACGCAAGGGACGTGTCAGTATTGAGTTCGCTAGCGTTGAGGATCTCAACCGGATTATGGATGTCTTGGGCCCTGGAGCTGAGGACTAGAACCAACCTTCCAAAAACGGGGCTCACATGTGATGGGGGCCCCGTTTTTGTTGAATTCACCGTCGGCGGCCGAGTTCCATTTATGTGAACCAGGTCGATGTCCCTGACTTTGCGGTGTTTCACGTGAAACGAACTATCTACCGCTGCTAAGAGTCGGTAAGCCACCCGAAGGAGCAAGGTTGCCCGCAGGTACGATAGTCCGCGACCTTGGCAGTTGAGAGATACTGGGATGCCTGCACGTGAGCTTAGCTGGTCCCTTGAGTCTAAATGCCCCTGTCTCAGGACGAAGGAGGAGCCAGAGCACATTACGTCGAGGTTCCTCGAATATTGGCTGTGCCATTGCGGTCCTGTGATTCCATTATTAGCCGGGAGATCTCGACCTGAAACTCAGGTTTGTGGCCACCGTTTCCTCATAGGTCAATATTTGTGAGGGCGTCTACGTCGCGACTACTCCTTCACCCATACAGTTGTCTCGAAAGACCGATCGCGTCGACCAGTTGGCACCATATGCCTAAGGAGACTGAAAGGAGGGTCGACCATCCTTCTGCACGATGGAGGAGATAGCTGGAACGACGTGGAATTGAGTTTCACGTGAAACATGCTGGCTGTGCCGTCACTGCGCGAACTTACGCGTTCAAATGGGAAACCTAGGTCGTTATTGCCAATCTAGGCACCCCATTTGGCGGAAAATAGCTTGGCAGGAACAACTCAGTATCTAAATGATCTGGACTTGAGAGCGCACGGAAGCCGGTGGCTTGCAGATTTAAAGACGTTTCACGTGAAACACGCTGCTGCTGGGTTGACCCGGAGGACAGTGTGTACGACGCTGTTATCGAAGCGAGCTAAGTGTATGTGCGCTCCCCTGTACATGCCCGACAGTCGCGGCTCCCGACAGAGTCATCTATTCGAGCTCGTTCTACCATCGAAGCACGAAATGGTTGAAGCCGTTTCACGTGAAACAGCGGTGGTTGTTGTTGTCCCAGCGCTTCAGCCTGCTTCGCCCTGCCTAGGACCCATCGGATGCCCCTTGGGCCTGGTCTAAGCGGAGCGCGGTTTCATTGGCTCTGAATCATTGCGAACCTTCTCCTAGTCTTCTTCAGAGGGCGTGGTTCATGGAAAAGCATGGGCCGGTACGTCAAGCAATCTTTGCTGGCGCCATCAGAATGACCTTCTCTGGGCACGGGTTCTATTTCTTAGGTCGTTGAGTATGAGGAGCGCAGTTTATGTGTCGGACCCCAGATCAGTCGGACCATAGAAGAGGACTGCGTCCTGGAGTCAGCCTGCTTTTCATCGGCCCTTCCTCGAGAGAGACCTTTACCTACGGCTATTCAGTCCTCGCAGGAAGCGTCATGCCACGGCAACAACTGTTTAGCCTTACGTCGGTTAGGGTGCGTCCTAGACGACTGCTCACGGAGGCTGCATGGCGCCTTTGGACACCAACACTCCCCCGGACCCTTCAAGGTCCTGCTAGTGGGGTAGGCTGTCGGTCCCCTCAATGCACGGTAGCGGGGCATCTGAGGAGTTCACCAACCTAGTGCCAAGCTTCCCTGTGAGAGCACTTCCGTGGAGGAATACGCTTGGTCTAGGCACAGGCTTGCTCTTCGGTGCTATGCACGATGTGCCCATTGATAGTTGGTCGCCGCCGCCCTGGTCCTGGTATCGGGCTGTCGTCGCGCTTCTGGAGTGAACCGAGGCACTGGAACTGCAGAGCGCCTTCTGGGTACCCGTGTGGGTAGCGGCCTGCATTCTCTAGCGCGCTCGGACTGGGCTGTTCCATTACGGAAGGTGAGCTGTGCTTGAGTATAGATAAGTGGTCTCGAGTGAGCTCCGAAACGCGGTGGACCGATGCCACCAGGACCATATCGATCCGCTGGAGGGGTGCGACAAGGCAGGACAAACTGCTGCGCCCTTCCGCGTTCTTTATCAAGAGTGCTGTCAATCTCACCGTGTGGCCGCCATTGGGGACCGTGATCCAAAGGCGTCCGGGAACGACGACAAATAGCAGGGACCCTTGTAGCAGACCCGTCACTACTCTCCTAGCAGCAGTGATGTTGCCCACGATTGGTCTGATGTTGGTATGGGGACTATTGTCCCGGAGTGCTTCACGGCGGTTCGCTCGTGCGCTGGTCGTGTGACTGGAAACTCGTCCTGCCAACAGAAGCGGGGTCGCACGTTTCACGTGAAACAGCATGCCGCTGACTGCCTTCCCGACCTCGATGCGTACCGCAACACGAATTGGAGTCGGTGGATAAGTCAGTGGATATCCCTGTGGAAAACTCTGGGGATAACTTTGTGGGTAAGTATGGACTCTTGCCGAACCCCTCCAACTTAGTGAAGGACCGAGTCGCAATTGCTTCGGTTCGTTGGTGGTGAATGATCCACACTAGAGCGGCAAGTAGCGGCCTTCGGAGCTAAGTGACCTCAGTTTGCGCAATTTGCCCGATTTGCTGTGATTTTCCCGCCTCGTAGTCTGCTCAGGAGCGACTGAACGCTGCAATTCCAGTGCCCGGTGGTCCAGCAAGTGCGAAAGCTGCCCGGCCTTGGAACGGGCGGATATGCGGGCGGCCCAGCGACCAAATGGGTGTAAGCTCATGAGCGGTGGATAAGCCTGTGGATAACGATGTGCATAACTCGGTGGATAACGATACATAGCTCGCCCGATATAATCCGTCTATACGAAAGCTCAAGTGCCAGGGTGGGCTGAATCGCCGTCCTCATAGGACCTGCTTGGATCACACATGTTGTCCCTTCCCGATGATTCGCTTCCAACATTGGTGGTCGTTTGCAGAAGACACGGCCTAGGCGGATTCTCTATCTTGACCCTCAGCGACGGAGCCGCAGCGCACTGTGTCAATTCATCGGATGTATCTCTACATGAAGAGCTTGCTAAGGAACTGGTGCGGTGGTTCTAGGTCGTTGCCAAGTCTGCCCTAGATAGGTGGCGTGGCCCCGACAGTTCGCATTTATGCGGTAGCTATTGTTCCCGGAATGTCCGGTTAGCGACAACATGAAAAGGTCTGGACTGCTGGACTCCGAGTGTCCCATCATCCACACCCTGGGACACGTCCCGCTCATTCTCTGAGGTCTCCCGCGCCGAGGCGATAGTAGGGGGGCGGGTCGAACTGTTTCACGTGAAACATGTCCTCGTCCCCTCCAATGGTGTTTCACGTGAAACAATCGCGATTTGCCTTCAATCTTCGGCGGGAGCCGAGTTGGCTACGGGTTCACGCGTTGAGTGGAGTGGTGAGACCGTGCTGCGTGCGCCCTCGTGTTCAGGCCGTTGCTCGGTCGACCCTTCTGATGCTGCGGCGATGCTCAAGTTCGCATTCTCAAGGTGTATCCTGGCTGGAATTTGGGCTGGACCAATGAGGACCCCGTGTATGCCAGCATAGCTTCTTGAGAGACCGGATACTTTCACCCAGAACGCAACAAGGCTGAGCCTTGGGTCGTGCAGTACTGGGTTTCGGTGGTTCCACTTGAGCTTGTTCAAATGGCCGATGTTATAGAGTCGGGCCAAGAACTTCGGTAGCCTAGCCAATGCCAGATGAAGCGCAACTATAAAGTAGCGGCCGAAGTTACGGCTTCCCTTGTCTTGTTTCACGTGAAACACTTCCACTGCTACGAGCGCGGTAGCCTGCCGTGTCACTGCCTTCAACGTCGCTGTCACGTCCTGACCTTGCGGTGATCCAAGGTTAGTTGGGGATACGTTTAGGGTCTGCCCAAAGCGCGGGGGTGTCTTTCGAAGAGTATGAACCTGAAGGCAATTCTGACGTAGTGACCTCACTGCCAGCTGGCCTCGCTGGCTGTGTGGTGATTGTCTAACCGTGATGCTGTCTCCCAGAAGCGGGTTCACAAGCAAATGTCGCGCCACCATGGATGTTGTGAACGGCTTTTCCACCTAATCCTGTTCGGATAGCGCTGGTTCGATGAATTAGCTTGAAAGGTTGACGATCGTTCTCGTTGGCGCGCTACTGGGTTGATGGTTCCGCACGGGGACCTGACCCGCAGGGATGCGTGGCTGAGGATGGCCGCGCGTTCCAGGACTATAGCCAAGATGGTCCCATCTCCCCATTTCGGTCGAAGACCTTGCATGCGCTGTCGCCTCGCCGACGTCCAGAACCGAGCCTGTCAGCCTACGGAAGGCCACTAAGGAACATCACCCTGCAGTTACCGATCTCCCATTCTCAGCTCTGCCTCCTAAACGTCTCTAGGCGGTAGCCGCGGCGGCTCATCGCTTAGAGGCCCCAGTACCGCCCGCGCCGTCTTCCACAGCCCTGACGCCCAGGAGGCCCACTCAAAGCCATCATGCGCACTGGCCCCGTATAGGATTCAGAGATCTGGTCCATGGAATTGCTGCGTGCTCTTCCAATCGTGACCCCTACGCCACCATTTCGCCATCCACTGCCGTCAGCCAGCGTTTCTATGCTCTCAGCGATTGACAGCCAGCCCCTACATGAATCTGCGACACTTGCCGCCTGGTCGGAGTGCAGAGTAGCGGTGTTCGTGAGAGCGCACTGACCTGAGCTCAAGCGAATCGCTAGTTCGTGGTTGTTGTTTGCAGCAGCGACTACGTGTGACTAGAGCTTTCCGAAACCAAGAAACGTTTGCCTTCAATTCTCTCCTGATGTTTCACGTGAAACAGGGTAAGAAGCAATGCCTCTGAGACCGAAGAATTCAGTGTTTAGTTCGCGATCCCCTCCGTTTCACGTGAAACAAGACGGGAGACGGGCTGGGTCAGTTCGAGCAAGCTCAACGAGTCAGACTGAGCTTCGGCGCGTTCCAAGAACTCGACGAGCAACAGCACGAGGTAGGAGGACGCGCAAAAGGAACTCGAATTGAATTCACTCCGCAGCGTGGTCGCGGAAGCAACCCTGGCGAGTCGAACCAGCCGCTAGCTGTACCAATTCTTTCGAGCGAGCGCAGCTGAGAATCCGGGAACTGAGTAGAAAAGTTAGGTTGTCGGCCCGACTGCTTCCCAAAGGCCAATAAGGGATACGCTGTTGAATCGCCTTGGCGGGCCCGCGAGTCCAGCCGACCCGGATCGCCTTACCGGAGTTGCAGACGGACGGGACCTGGTGGGACGGATAGGCCACCAAAGCACGTGGGAGGTGAGAGAGGGTGGGGCCCAAGGGTGTGGGAGGTGAGAGAGGGTGGGGCCCAAGGGTGTGGGAGGTGGGAGAGCGTCCAACTTCTCCCTACCCCGGTTAGGGAGAAGCGATCTGGCTGGAAGTGTAAACACTCGATCCAGTTGAGCGCAAAATAGCCAAGAAAGTGAACCAAAAGGGTTCATTTTTGAAATGGGCAGCAAAAAACCGGCGGTTCCAACCCCTTAGGAGCTGCAACCGCCGGCCTTATAAGAAACTAGATCAGCTGAAGCCTAGGACAGGACGTCCGCAAATTCCTTTTCGAAGAACTGCTTCGGCTTGGCACCGATGACAGTGCTCTTCACTTCTCCCCCACTGAACAGGTAGACGGCCGGGATGGACGTGATGCCATATTCGGCGGCGATCGCGGGGTTGTCGTCGACGTTGAGCTTTACTACGTCAACCTTCTCGCTGTACTCAACGGAGATCTCGTCGAGGATGGGACCGAGCTTGCGGCAGGGGCCGCACCACTCTGCCCAGAAGTCCACGATGACCGGCTTCTCGGAAGCCAATACATCCGTGCTGAAGCTTGCGTCAGTTACGTCTTTTGCGTTGCTCATAACTTTTCCCTTCGTATGGTTGCTTGGATGCAGTCTAGGAGTGCAGGTCTGCGAGGTAGTGCTCTACGTCAAGGGCAGCCACACAACCGGAGCCCGAAGCCGTGATGGCCTGGCGGTACGTGGGGTCAATGACATCGCCCGCGGCGAAGACACCCTTGATGTTGGTCCGGGAGCTACGGCCTTCTACGGCAATGGTTCCCTCGGGGGTCAGATCAACCTTGCCCTTGATGAGATCCGTGCGGGGGTCGTTGCCGATGGCTACGAACACGCCGGTGACTGCGAGTTCGGACTCAGTGCCGTCCACCAGGTTCTTCAGCTTCAGGCCGGTGACCTTGTCTTCACCAAGAACATCTTCAACGGCGGTGTTCCAGACGAAGTTGATCTTCTCGTGAGCCTGGGCACGGTCGCCCATGATCTTTGAAGCCTTGAGGGTGTCGCGGCGGTGGACAACTGTAACGGACTTAGCGAACTTGGTGAGGAACAGTGCTTCCTCCATGGCGGAGTCGCCACCACCGATAACGGCGATGTCCTGGTCCTTGAAGAAGAAACCGTCGCAGGTTGCACACCAGCTAACACCGTGGCCGGACAGTCGCTTTTCGTTGGCCAGTCCGAGCTCGCGATATGCCGAACCTGTGGACAGGATGATGGCCTTCGCCTGGAAGGTCTCCCCCGTTCCGATGGTCACAGTCTTGATGTCGCCGTCGAGCTCCAGCGCGGTGACATCCTCGAACTGGATCTCGGTGCCGAAACGAGCGGCCTGCTTCTCGAAGTTCTCCATCAGGTCCGGGCCCATGATGCCCTCCGGGAAACCCGGGTAGTTTTCCACGTCCGTGGTGTTCATCAGTTCGCCACCAGCAGTGACCGAACCGGCAATGAGCAGAGGCTTCATGTTGGCACGGGCGGTGTAAACGGCGGCTGTGTAGCCGGCAGGGCCTGAACCTACGATGATGACGTCACGCACCTGCGATGCGCTGTTTTCTGCAATGCTCACGTGGCGTGAACCTCTTCCTTAGTCGATGCTGCGGCTTTCGGGGCAGCCACCTGACTCAACCCCTGTTGCTTTCCAAATATTCCGTTGGAGTTGGGGACCCTAAAAGCCACCATCATTCAGGGTACCGTCTGAAGGCATGCCGAATCTAAGCGGTGACGCGAATGTAGGTAGCAGAAGAGGCCGTTCTGACGAGTCAAAACGGCCTCTTCTGCTACCTAGTTGGGTTTGGCTACTGGACCGTGACCTCGGCCAGACGCAATCCGAATCCAAATCGTGTCTTCGGCGCAGCCAGCTTCGGGAGTGCGCTGATGACCACGATGACGTACTCGGTCTGCGTCGGTGCTGCAAGCGGCATGGTCAATTCCGGGGAAGTGAAGCTGTTGGTGCCCACCAGTTTTGCGCCGTCCATCGCAGGACGATCGTTGGTGTAGACACTGATGCTGCCGCCGGAGCCACCCAACTGATTCAGCACTACTGACTTGACCTCGGTGGGTTCCTTGAGCTTAACCACAAGGGGCATGTCTTCGAAGAGCCCACCCCAGTTTGCCGAGGCGAATTCCATGTCCGACCAGTAACTTGCAGCGTTGCCGTCAAAGGCCTTGGCAAGGTCCTTGTCATAGGTGGCGGCGAAGGGGAAATCGCCGAGGCGCGTGATGCCTTCGATTTCCGGCGGTGTGGCCGGGGCCGGAGCTTCAGTGGGCGAAGGCTCCTCGGTTTCGGCGGCGGAAGATTGAGGAGCAGGCGTGCTTTGCGTCGCGGCAGGTGCGCCGCTTGGCAGGAGGCTGCCCAGATTGGTCACCGCAAGGATGAGTCCGACCACCAAGACAGCTGCGAGAAGGCCGCCTACAAGCCAACGCAGGGAACGTGGTTCCTTCTCAGGGGCATCGTCTTCGTAAACGTCCTCGTCCACGTAATCGTCCGTAATTGCTGACGTCGCCGGGAAGCTGCTTGGGGCGCGATCGTAGCCGGAATCGGTACCACGGCTTATGCCACCGGATCCACCAGTAGCTGCACCGGCGCCGGAGCCGCTAAAGCCGTAGTCCTCTTCGGACCAGAGGGAAACCTTTGGCTCCGCGGCAGGCTCGCGGCTGGCTGGCGGCGACGAAACTGGCGAACTCGAAACGGGCTGAGATGAAACGGCCTGGGTGGGCGGCGGCGATGCAACAGCAGGTGACGCTCCGCCCTTGGAACCGGCGCCAGCAGATCCAGCATTGCCAGCGCCAGCCTCGGCGGAACCAGTCGCGGCAGCACCGGCGTCGTTATTCTTGGAACCCGCATGCTTGAGCGCTGCAGCGGCGGCAACCCCCGCTGCTCCGGCGCCGGCAGCGGCCGCAGCCAGCTTCCCCGCGATCCCGCTCTTTGGCGAAGAGGGGCTGGACGAAGGCATAGGCGGTACGTGCGGGGCGGTGCGTGCAGGCGCAGCTGGCTCAGACTCACCGTCGGCCTCGGAAGGGATGGGGTAGCCATTTTCGTCGTACTGGATGTACTCGGCGTCGTGCTCATCATCCTCGTACAGGCCGTCATAAGTTTCAGGCTCATAAGTGCGCGGCTGGCCGAAGATCTCGCTTCCGAGTGTCTCCGTGAAGAACGGCTCAATGTACGGCGGGTTAGTGGCGACCACAAGGTCCAACAGATCCGGGGCGGTGCTGTGGTTGGTGATCAGGTATGTGGTGTTTTCACTGATGCCCAAGTCCAGGATCTGAACGTGGCCGGGCCTCTCCCCGGTGGCTACTTCGCGGGCGCTTTGAGCAACCTGCTCGGCATTTCCAGGACCGGCAACAAGGATGCTCACGGGACGGTTGAGGACCTGGTCCACGCCGTCGAGCACCTGATCTTGGTCATGCGAGGTCAATACATTGGCCGTGACCTTGTAGCGGCCGCCAAGTACTGATCCGACGTCGATCGGGTGGGACACGTGTTCCTCCTAGGCTGTCCGGGAGCTGCGGTCCTGCACATGGCTCCCCCGGCGAGCCGGTTGAGCCGCTTTTGCAACTACCTATATTCGTTTCTAGCCTAGCGGATTGAGGCCCGCCGCCCATGTTGGCGCCACCGGCTTACTTCCTGTGGCTGCCCTTAGCGGGGAAGTACGGATTCTGCCCGGTGTCACCCTGGTAGGTGCGCCGACCCGGTAGGGGGACCTGCGGACGGAACTTGCCGCCGCGTGCCGTGCTGGGCGTGTCTTCCTCGGGTAGGTAGGTCTTGGGTGCGTCCGGGGAGTCCTCAGTAGCGGGTTCGGTAGTCCGACGCGGAGCCAACGCCGGACCGGCCCTGAAGGAGGCGGCGTCGAACTCACCGGAGATGCGCGGAATCAAACCGGTATCGTCCGAAACCGTGGCGCGTGCCGGCGTCGTGGGTTCCGGTGCTGCGCCGGTAACCGGTGCCTGTACGCCCCTACCCAGGCGACCCATCAACGGACGCAGGAGGTCGCGTAGTTCGGTGACGTGGAAGACGCGAAGAAGGACCAAATACGCGAGCAGCATGACCGGCCCGACGACGACGACCGTCACCAGGGCGGCCGGGCGGCTGCTCCATGCGAAACCGTCGGCGCGGTAGCTACCCAGAAGCCACAAGGCCCCAGCTCCGGCAAGCGCAGATCCCAGGCCCGCGTAGCCCATGCGGATGTACGAATTGGCGATGCGGGGACCGTCGAGGTGGCCCAGCAAGCGGCGCAGGAACACGACGCTGATCACCACGGAGAGGATATTGCCCAGCGTGTAAAGGATAGCGATCGCGTAGATGATCTGGCCGACTGGCAGGAACTGGATGAAGAACGCGCCCACCACATAGATAACGGCCAGCCACAACTGGACATACAGGGGGGTACGGGCGTCCTCGTTGGCGTAGAACACGCGGGACATCATGAAGTTCGCGCTCAGGAAGGGCGTGCTGAGGGCAAGGATGGTGAGCGTTTGGGCCAGCATGACACCGTCCTGCGGTTCGCCGCCGGAGAAGAACATGCCCAGCGGACCAGCCAGGGCGAAAAGCGCCAAAGCACCGAAAACCGTAGCGACCGCCATGGTGCGGAGACCGTGGGAAAGGGCGTCGCGCAGTTCGTCTTTATTGCCGTCCTGCGACGCGCGCGTCATGCGGTTGAAGAGCACCGTGGCCAAGGACAAAGCGATGATCGAGTGCGGCAGCAGGTACAGCTGGCTCGCGACTTCCAGAACAGCGTTGCCGGGCAGGACGGCAGCAGCAGCCCTGTCCCCTGCATTGTCCAACCTGAGGCGCTCGGCTCCAGGAATGGTGGCGATCCTCATGACGTAGAGGAAGGCCAGCTGGCCGACGGCGGCCGTCGCCAGCGTCCAGACGCTCAGCCTGGCTGCTTGGCCCAGTCCAACGCCGCGCCAGCCGAATCGAGGCCGGAGCCCAAGGCGCAAACGGAAGACAGGAATCAGCAGGATGGCAGTCTGTGCCACCACGCCAAAAGTAGAGAAACCGGCAATCAGGAGCGTCTGGGTGGGTCCCCAATTGTCCAAAGTGTGGGGGTTGTAGACGTTCTCGCCAAGAATCCAGATGAACATCCCCAGGCCGGCGATAGCCACCAGGTTATTGAGGATGGGGGCCCACATGGCAGGGCCGAACGCTCCGTGGGCGTTTAGCACCTGAGTGAGGAGGGCGTAGAGCCCATAGAAGAAGATCTGAGGCAGACACCAGAAAGCGAAAGTGACTGCCAAAGCTTTCTGTTGCTCGGAGTAGCCCTGGGTGGTGAGGTCGATGACCAAGGGCGCCGCTAGTGTCACCAACGCCGTCAGCGCCAGAAGCACCAGGACTGCCAGGGTCAGCAGCCGGCTGATGTAGTCCGCGCCCCGGTCCGGGGCCTTGCTGGCCTTGATGATCTGAGGGACGAGGACGGCATTGAACACGCCGCCGGCCACCAGCAGGAAAATCAGGTTCGGCAGGTTGTTCGCGTTAATAAACGTGTCATTGATGGTGGAGCCCAGACCGAGGGCGGCACCAAGCATCCACGTTTTGGCGAAGCCAAGGAACCGGGAAACCAGCGTTCCTGCTGCCATGATGGCGCTGGAACGTGCTTCTCCGGATTGAACGGACTGGGTTGTTTTGGCTTCAGACATCGCCTTTATCGTCCCATGTACCCGGGTCAGAGGTGTTCGGGCAGCACTTCCCGTGCCAAATCAGCGATGCGGCGTTCATTCGGGAAGGACAATTTTCGGGCCAGTTCCTGGATGGGGACCCATGCTGCGTCAACAGCCTCCTGGTCCGGATCATTCTCGATGGTCAGCTCGCCGCCCGTTGCCCGGAGCAGAAAATGGTGCACGGTCTTGTGGACCCGGTGGCCGCTCACGGTGAACCAGTAGTCGATGCTGCCCAGGGGGGCAAGGATGCTGCCTTCGATGCCGGTTTCCTCGGCGATCTCACGGACAGCGGCTTCCTCGTTGTTCTCGCGGCCTTCCGGATGGCCCTTCGGGAGGCACCACTCAAGCCGGCCACCCCTATTAAGGCGGGCGATAATCGCAACCCGGAGTTCGCCGTCGGACGTGTCCACTACAACGCCACCGGCTGACACTTCCTCCACAGTGGGAAGTGAGGCCTGCACCGGGTGCTGCTGGGCAGGCGCGACGTGCGCGCCGATTGCCGACGGCAACGGTGCGTTCGTCCTCCTGCCAGGAGCGCTCGGGATCGGGTTGGCCATGAGGTCCACTCTAACGACTCTTGCCCTCGAGTGATGACCGGGACATGGCCACAAGATGGACTGCAGGAGATGGTCCGTGGACGCATGCCTGATTTCGCATGGAACAGTGGCCCAATGCTGAGTAAAAATCTGCCAAGCTTAAGGGACTATGGCGCACGTATTGGACAGCTCTTCAGTTAACTTCACCATCGATCCGGTGGTGCTCGACCTCGGGCAGCGCTTTGTCGATGCCGGCTTCGAGCTGTCCCTGGTGGGTGGACCCGTGCGCGACCTCTTCTTGGGGAGGACATCCCCCGACCTCGACTTCACCACCGACGCCACGCCGGACCAGACCATCTCGGTCATCAAGAAGTGGGCGGACAACTTCTGGGAAATCGGGCGCGCCTTCGGCACCATCGGTATGAAGAAGAATGGCTTCCAGATCGAGATCACCACGTATCGCGCGGAGGCTTACGACCCCGATTCGCGAAAGCCGGTGGTGGCGTTCGGCAACTCCCTGACCGATGACCTGCTGCGCCGCGACTTCACCATCAACGCCATGGCGCTGCGGCTGCCAAGCCTGGAACTTGTGGATCCGTTCGGCGGTGTCCGCGATCTCCATGCGTCGGAACTCGCCACACCAGGCGCCCCCGAGGCCTCTTTCTCCGACGATCCACTGCGCATGATGCGCGCCGCCCGGTTCGCTTCCCAGCTGGGGGTGTCGGTTCACGACGACGTTCGGCTCGCCATGTCGCAGATGGCCGACCGCATCAAGATCATTTCCGCTGAGCGGGTCAGGGAAGAGCTGGTCAAGCTCATTAACGGAGCGCACCCGCGGGTAGGCATCGATCTCCTGGTGGACACTGGGCTCGCTGAGTTCGTGCTCCCTGAGGTTTCCGCCCTGCGCCTCGAAGCCGACGAACACCACCGGCACAAGGACGTGTACCAGCACTCGCTGCAGGTCCTTGAGCAGGCTGCCGCACTGGAAACAGGACCTGACGGCCCCGTGCCCGGCCCCGATTTTGTGCTGCGGTTCGCGGCATTGATGCACGACGTCGGCAAGCCGGCTACGCGCCGCTTTGAACCGGGCGGCGCGGTGAGCTTCCGCCACCACGACGTTGTGGGTTCCAAACTGACAGCCAAGCGGATGAAGGCGTTGCGCTTCGACAATGAGTCCATCAAAGCGGTTTCCCGCCTGGTCGAATTGCACATGCGTTTCTACGGTTACGGCGATGCCGGCTGGAGCGACTCCGCAGTCCGCCGTTACGTGACCGACGCCGGTCCCCTCCTGGAACGCCTGCACCGGCTCACCCGATCCGACGTCACTACGCGTAACCAGCGCAAGGCCGACCGTTTGTCCTTCGCCTACGATGACCTTGAGCATCGTATTGCGGCCCTTATGGAGCAGGAGTCTTTGGCGGCCGTTCGGCCTGACCTTGATGGAGCGCAGATCATGGCGCTTTTGGGACTGAAGCCCGGCCCCGTGGTGGGGCGGGCTTACAAGTTCCTTTTGGAGGAGCGGATGGAACATGGACCACTTTCCCCCGAGGAAGCCGAGCGGAAACTCCTGGCATGGTGGGAAGCGCAACCCGAGTCCGCCGTCGTCGAGCCTTTGACCGAAACTGAGGAGTCCTAATTGAACGCTGCCATTTCCCCGCGTCCGCAACTCTGGATACTTCGACACGGCGAGACCGAATGGTCCAAGAGCGGTCAGTACACCGGTCTGACGGACCTTCCCCTCACTGTTGAGGGTGAGCAGCAGGCCGTAGAAGCCCGCAAGGTGCTGGAAAGTATCGACTTCGACCTCGTCCTGACCTCGCCACTCCGCCGCGCCCGCCGCACGGCAGAACTCGCGGGCTACCCGGAGGCCGTCCATGAGCCGCTGGCTGTCGAGTGGAACTACGGCGACTACGAAGGCATCAGCTCAGACCTGATCCGCAAGGACAACCCGGACTACCTCATCTGGACCGATGGCGTACCCAACGGGGAAACCCTGGATGAAGTTGCTGCCCGGGCGGACAAAATCATTGGACGCGTCCTGGAATCCGGAATGGACAACGTCCTGATAGTGGCCCACGGTCATTTCTCCAGGATCCTGACCGCCCGCTGGCTGGAAATGGATGCCCGCGAAGGCCGGCACTTCATCCTGGGAACGGCGAAGGTCTGCACCCTCGGTTGGGATAAACGAACGCCTGCAATTGTGCGTTGGGGACTCTAAAACACGAATTTAGAAAAAACTTTTGGTGAAATAGCTAATTTCGCTGGTCAAACTCCTTCTTGATGAGGTAGCTTATATCTTGTTCCCAGAGCGACCCGCCGGGAACAAGGCGCGCATTCTCCGGTTCAGTCAGCCGGGACAATGCCACAGCAGGCTGCTTATCAGCCAGAAAAGGAGGTTGGGAAAAATGATTACTTTGACTAGCGGACGGAAGTTGACCGTCACTGCTACCCCGGCCTCTGCTGATGATCGACGCCATTTTTGCTCTCTGACCCACTCCTGAACTACCGGACCGGCTAGTCGCCGGCGGTGTTCCTGGCGGCCTTCCTTTCTTTGGATGGCTGAGTAGTCAGTTGTAGGCGCGGACCCACGCAGCATGCCGCGGGTGCGCAGTTTCCCCATAGTTCGGAACCAGCTTCTTGTTGGGTCGACTGCCGGAAGCACGCGCTATTGCACGACGATTGGGGCTTTCCCGATTCGGTCCGCAAATCCACTTTATTAGCCTCGGCTATTTATGCCTATTTGGGCCTTGATTTCATTTGAACTCACAGGGCTCTAATTGTTGTGCCTAAATTCCGATTATTTCTTTTACGAAAGGAGGTGAACCATGCGAAAACGCCCCGAAGACATGCGCTTCTACAAGAGCACCGATGCTCCCAAGGACCGCACGCTGTTCAACGGCCAGCTGCTGGACCAGCGCCGTGAAGACGTCTACGTTGTCCTGCACCAGATGGGACTCATCCGCTGATTCCCTCCAGCCAGGCAGAAGGAGTTCAGGTGCCACAGATTCATGCTGAACCTCAAGGAGCCCACGCGGCTACGCGTGGGCTCCTCCCCTTTAACCCGGTTTAACCCCGTGAACCTCCAACCGCGTGAACCCCGCAGGACTGTAAGCTCGATCGCATGCAGGAGACGAGGCCTCGTCGGCTACCAAAACGTGCCCGCTTAGTGGTTCCAAGCCGCAGCGATGCCCTGCTTCGTAACTTCACGGAACTCGTGGGCGGCCCCCTGGGCAAACACTCCTCGCCCGGGAAGATTTCGCCTGCCCCGTTCACTGTGGAACGGGTACTGATAATCCTCACTGTTGTGGCTGCACTGCTCGCCGTACTCGCAAAGGATTACTGCCGCGTCCGCGGTTGGGAGACTCCGGGCCAGTTCTATGCGACCTGCTATTCCGACTTCCCTGAGCTCTTCCGGAACCGCGGTCTCGGTGAGGGCATATTTCCCTTCTTCACCCAGGGCAGCCTGTTCGAGTATCCAGTGCTCATGGGCATCATCGCCGGTGTGACAGCGTTTCTGGTCCCTGGCCAGGGTATGGGGAACGAACGGATCCTCGGCTACTTCGACATCAACGCGACACTAATAGTCGCGGTTTGGATCGTTTCCGTCCTCCTGACTGCAAGAATCAATAGGCGCCGCCCTTGGGACGCCGCCATGGTGGCCGTAGCGCCGGGGATCATTCTGGCCGGATTCATCAACTGGGACATGTGGGCTGTGGGGCTGCTGGCCTTGGGGATGTACTTTTTCTCCAGGGACAAGCTGATCCTGTCGGGCCTGGTCATCGGGCTGGGAGCGGCCACCAAGCTGTACCCGGTACTTATCCTCGGTGCCGTGCTGTTACTGAGCCTGCGGACCGGCAAGCTACGGGCCTTCTTCATCACCGCTGGTGCGGCCGTAGCATCCTGGTTAGCGGTGAATTTGCCCATCGCAGCGATGAACCCCTCGGGCTGGCGATATTTCTTCGAGTTCAGCCGGGATCGCCCTGCCGGATACAGCTCACCTTGGTTCGCTTACAACCTGGTGGCGGACAGGGTTCGGTGGGCGCAAGTGGATGGCGCAGCCACTAACACGCTGGCCCTGTACCTGTTCGTCCTCGCATGCGTGCTTATTGGTGCTCTGGCCTTGTGTGCTCCACGGCGACCCCGTCTGGCCCAACTGCTGTTCCTGATAGTTGCCGCATTCGTCCTGACTAACAAGGTCTACTCGCCCCAGTTCGTCATCTGGCTCATCCCGCTCCTGGCTCTGGCCCGGCCCCGCTGGCGAGACTTCCTGATCTGGCAAGCTGCCGAGGGGCTGCACTGGGCCGCCGTGTGGATGTACCTGGGCCAAACGACCAGCGGCGGTTCCGTCCAGCACAACATTGATATGTCCTACTACGTGTTGGCCGTGGGACTGCATATGGTCGCAACTGCATATCTCATGGTGAGGGTGGTCATTGATATCTGGGATCCAGCCCAGGATCCCTTACGCGCGCATGGCCAGGATGATCCCCATGGCGGCCCGTTCGACGACGCCCGGGATTGGCTACGGCTCGACGTTATCCGTCCGTCCCGGTCAGTGCTGCCATGGCGTCCCCGGGCTACGGTGGAGACTACCGATTCCAAAGCACCCCAGCATATGGAGGTAAACAGCGATGGTTGATGTCGCCGTCGTCGGCGCTGGCCCCAACGGTCTGGCCGCCGCAGTTGTTATGGCCCGTGCAGGCCTGAGTGTCCATCTCTACGAAGCAGCTGATGCGATCGGTGGGGGGTCCCGGACCAGCGAGTTGATTGAACCCGGCTACCTTTACGACGTCTGTTCCGCAGTGCATCCGATGGCGGTGGCTTCGCCCTTCTTCCGCGCCTTCGAGTTGTCGCAGCGCGTGGACCTAAGGGTGCCGGAGGTGCAGCACGGCACGCCATTGGACATCGGAGGGGCCGCCCTTGCATACCAGTCGCTGGATCGGACGGTGCAGGAGCTGGGTGTCGATGGCCCCGCCTACCGTCGGTTACTTGAACCCTTGCTGGAGCGGGTGGACGGGGTGGTGGACTTTACGTCCAACCAACTCCTGCGCATTCCGAAGGATCCTTTGGCCGCGGCTAGGTTTGGGCTGGCGACGTTGGATCAGGGGACTCCGATTTGGATGCGCCGATTCCGGGAAGAAGCCGCTCCTGCGCTACTGACGGGTGTAATGTCGCATGCCCTCGGCTCGCAGCCGTCCCTTAGCTCAACGGGTGCCGGGCTGTTGCTTAGCATTCTGGCCCACGCGGGCGGTTGGGTAATACCGGTGGGTGGCTCCATGTCCATTGCACGGGCCATGGCTGACGATCTCACTGCGCACGGCGGGATCATCCATGTGGGCGAACGCGTGGGTTCGCTGGATCAGGTCCGGCCGGCGAAGGCCATCCTGCTGGATGTTGCCCCGCCAACTCTGGCGCGCTTGGGTGGCTCGGAAGTTCCCGAGCGGTACCGTCGCGCACTTGAAGCATTCCGCTTCGGGAATGCAGCGTGCAAGGTGGACTTCATCCTGTCCGGCCCTGTTCCTTGGCGTGATTCCGGATTGGCGAAGGCAGGGACTGTCCACGTTGGCGGTTCACGGCGGGCAATGGCAGAGTCCGAGAACCTGGTGGACATGGGCAAACATCCAACGGAACCCTATGTCCTGGTGTCCCAGCCATCCGTGGTGGATTCGACGCGGGCTCCGGAGGGTCGCCACGTTTTATGGTCTTATTGCCACGTCCCCGCCAACTCCAAGGTGGACATGGCCGAAGCTGTCACAGCGCGCATCGAGCGGTACGCACCAGGCTTCCGGGATGTTGTGGTGGCGTCAAAGACCACGACGGCGGCGGAACTGTCCGCGTACAACGAGAACTATGTTGGTGGTGACTTCAGTGCAGGACTGTTGGACCTGCGTGGTCTGGTGCAACGGCCGGTTGTGTCCAACGTGCCTTGGCGAACGCCAATGGAGGGCGTGTATCTGTGTTCCTCGTCAACGCCGCCTGGTCCGGGGGTTACGGGAATGCCCGGGTACCACGCGGCAAGGTATGCCCTGAAGGACATATTCAAGATGCGAGTACCCGGGCTGGGCGTCGGACTGTAGCGGCCCGTTAGTTGGCGGCGGTGAAGCGGGCGCGGCGGTGCGCCGGGCTCTCGATCTCGTCCAGCATGGCTACTGCGTAGTCCTGCGTGGAGATGCTGTTGCCGGCCGGTGAATCCTTGGCAACCGTGTATTCACCGGTGCGCTCACCCGGCTGGATGACGGGAGCGGGAGCCAGGACGGTCCAGTCGATGGTCTCCGGGGTCTGCTTCACGGCTTCGAAGGCCTTGGCTGCGGTGGTGGCCTCTGCCTTGTAGGCCTCGGGGAAGTCGGGGGAATCGAGCAGGCGGACGCCGTCGATCTCCAAGGTGCCGGCACCGCCGACGATCATGAGGCGGGTTCCCTCGGCATTGCTGTAGGCGGAAGCCATCGCGTCGAGCCACTCGCCGTGGTCGCCGCCGGTGCGGCTGGGGCCCGTAGCCAGCACAACGACGTCGTGATCCTTGGCGATGGTGACGAAGGCCTGGGCGTCAGCCAGATCAGCTGCCTGGGCAGCGGCACCGGGAACCTCTGCACCTTTGCGGGAGATGGCTGTGACCTCATGGCCGCGGGTGATGGATTCGTTGACGATCTGGCTGCCGACCATACCGGTTGCGCCGTAGACTGCGATTTTCATAGCTCTCCTTGAGGTTGGTATCCTTACAACAGCCTCAAAGGTATCCAGTGGATACTGATAGCTTCAAAGGAACCTAGTTACCTTAGGGATACCGACACCACATGGACAATACCGAACTCCCCGGAAACATCCTGGACCCCAACTGTCCTTCGCGGGTGGTCTTCCAACGCATCGGCGATAAATGGGCCTCGTTGGTGATTCAAGTGCTCGGTGACGGGCCGGTCCGCTTTTCGGAACTGCGGAAAATGGTGAACGTAGTTACTCCCAAGGTCCTGACGCAAACACTGCGCGCCTTGGAACGCGACGGCCTCATTACGCGAACCGTCTACGCCCAGGTACCGCCACGGGTGGAGTATGAGCTGACAGCCTTGGGCGAGTCCCTGCTGCAGCCGCTCACCATGTTGCGCCACTGGGCCGAGAGTCATGTTCCCACCATTCTGGAAGCCCGTGATGCCTACGACGAAGCGCAGGACGAAGCTCTCCTCGGCTCCCCCAACTGAGTCGCAGTTCAGGTCGTTCTGAACGCTGGGAACGACCTGAACTGTCACCTAGTTGGGTAGCGCGGACGGGGCCAAGGCGCGGCTGATCCGTCCGTCACGCATTGTGGTGACGGCGTCGGTGAGGGGCAGGAATTCGGTGTCATGAGTGACCATGACAGTGGCCGTCCGGAATTCATCGGTGACCTGCCGGAGTAGCCGGACAATCGACTCACTGCGTTCGTGGTCGAGCGCGGCCGTTGGTTCATCGACGAGAAGAACGGTGGGGCTGCCCATGAGCGCCCTCGCGATGTTCACCCTTTGACGTTGGCCACCGGACAGTTGGTGTGGCCTCTTATGCGCCGCCGCGGACAGCCCGACGACGCTCAGTAGTTCCGCCGCCTTCTCCCGATCGTCGCGCACGGGCTTTCCTCGCAGATGTTCACGGATCAGCAACTGCTCGACGGCGGTCAGCGACGGGAGCAGGTTGGGTTGTTGGAAGATGATGCCTACCTTGTCCCGTCGGAGGGCTGTGCGTTCGGCCTTCGAAAGGCCGGACACAGCCTGTCCGTCGATGATGACCTGTCCCGCAGTAGGTTCAACCAGAGTCGCGGCGACGGCCAGCAGTGAGGACTTGCCGGATCCGGAAGGACCCACAAGGGAGAGGAACTCACCCCTACGAACGCTGAGGTCGACGGCGTCCAATGCCTTAAGTGTGGAGCCCCCATCAGGGTATTCGAGCGAGACGTTGTTCAGATAAAGTGACGTTTTCACGGTATATGCCTTTCAGGGAATTCTTAGTTGCCGCCGAGGGCAAGCAGTGGATCGACTTTGGTGACGTTTCTGACGGCCAGGACAGCCCCTGCCAAACCGAGGAGGACGATCCCTACGATGGGAACCAGCGTGGTCATAGGCGTGATCAGGAAGGGCGCCGCTTGAGCCGCGAAGAATCCGCCGGCCAGGCCAAACAGGCCGCCCACCCCGGCACCGATCAGCAGGACCAGGGCTGCCTGGGCAAGAGCATCCCGCAGGACATAACCCGAGGAAGCTCCCAAGGCTTTGAGGACGGCGATGTCACGCGTGCGTTGCACGGTCCATACGGTCAGGAAGGCGACGATCACCAAGGCTGAGATCCCGTAGAGGAATGCCTGCATGAGCATGAGTGATCCGTTCTCACTCTTATAAGAGGCCAAGGCTTGGAAGGAACCCGCGGGGTCCATACTGACCGTGCCAGCCGCTCTGTTGGCGGCGTCGAGGTCCAAGGAACGTCCGCCGTCGAAAGTTACGGCGAGAACAGTCGCAGTGCCAGGGGCCGCATGCGTGATTGTCCGCCAAGTGTCGAGCGTCGTCCAGACCACTACGGTGTGGGAGTACCACTGGTCCTCCACAACCTCGGCCACGGTGAGGTCCGCCCCACCCACACGGACCAGGCTGCCGGCCTCCAGCGTCAGTTCCTTGGCCAGTGTTTCGCCAATGACCACCGTCCCGTCCTCCACAGCTGCCGGTGCCACGGCCCCGCCAAAGACGGCGATGTTCGCTGTACCGCTTGGTGCGCCTCCGGCTCCCAGTGACTGGACGCGCGTTTGGCCGATTCCGAGAGCATGGGCCGAAGTAACGCCTGGCTGTTCCCTCCAGGTCTCCAGCTGCGCGGAGGAAACTTCCGATTCTGTGTACGACGCCTTTGGCGCGCCGCCAACAGGTGCGCCAAAAACGATCTGCTGAACGGGCAGGGCCCCAATGGCCGACGTCGATTGGTTACCCAAGCCCGCCGTCAACCCGGAAAGCATGACGAGGAGCAGGGTGATCAGGGCGACGACGCTGGCCATGAGCGCAAAACGGCCCTTGGCGAAGCGGATGTCGCGGATGGCAAGAAACATCGGATTCCTTCGATTCAAAGCGGGCTTGGTCCCGTCAACATCAACTCTTCCGGTGACGCATCGAAGTGACATCGGGAACCGGATGGATTGGCTGGCATCGTGGGGTTGAGCTGACGATCAATCGAATGGTTGATTCCGGCTTCAGGGCGCGGAAACGCAGGTTCGGCGAGGAATGTCGGGGATACGCTGGGATGCATGCAGTCTCCCGCTGGCGCCGCCACAATCCTCCGTGTGCTGCGGGTGAGCCTGCATGTCGGTTTCGCGGTTCTGTTGCTGGTGGCCGTTGTCCGCTTGCTGACCGGAATGGGAACCAGCGGGGCGCCGTCGGCTCTGGCAGTGGCCGCTGGGCTGGGGCTTTCGGCCATCCTGGCACTGGTGTACCTCAGTGGCACGCTACTGGAGAAGCGTTATGCAAGTGACCCGACGCGCTTCAATCCCACACCCTACGCGCGGTGGTGGCTGGGCGCGGTGATGCTCGCTTGGCTGCTGCTGCTCCTGGTCAGCAGCGACTTCGCATGGGTGGCCTTCCCTCTGTTTTTCCTGCAGTTGCACCTGCTTCCCCGGCGTTTGGCACTCCCTGCGATTGCGGTGAGCACGGCTCTTCTGGTGGGCACTTTGTGGTTCCACAGCCGGGGGGCATCCGACGGCGGCCCCCAGCTGGCTATGATCCTGGGACCGGTTCTCGGGGCCGTCTTCGCGGTGGTCACAGGGCTGGCCTACCGTGCCTTGTTCCTCGAAGCCGAAAACCAGCGCACTGTTGCTGACGAGCTTCGCAGAACACGCGCAGAACTTGCGCGAACCCAGCACGACGCCGGCACGCTGGCTGAGCGTGAACGGCTGGCCCGGGAAATCCACGACACCCTGGCCCAAGGCTTCTCAAGCATCGTCCTGATGGGCAGGTCCGCGGAGAAAGCATTGGACGATGGCGACACCACCGCTGCAAAGGAGCGGTTGCGGACGGTACAGGATACGGCATCTGCCAATCTGGCCGAGGCGCGCAGCTTTGTTCGCGGTTTGCGTTCGCCTGATCTTGCGGAGTCGGGACTCGTGGACTCCCTCAGCCGACTCTGTGGGAAAACGGAAACCGAGGCCGCTGCACGGGGGTCCGCGTTGCGCTGCCGCTTCGAGCTGGTGGGGACGCCTACGGAACTGCCGAACACGTACCAGACCACTCTGCTCCGGGCCGCCCAGGCTTCCCTCGCGAACGTGTGGGCGCACGCCCACGCACGCACCGCCGTCGTGACCCTGTCCTTCCTCGGCCATGAGGTGACCTTGGATGTTTTCGACGACGGCGTTGGTTTCGAACCGTCGACGGCGGCGGGTACAGCGCGTGGCGATGGGACCGGCGTCGGACTACAGAGCTTGCGGGAACGGCTGGCCGCGCTGGACGGCCGCTTGGAGATTGAGTCGGCACCCGGTGAAGGGACAGTGGTTGCGATACGAGTGCCGCTGCCGGGAGATGAAGGTGCTGCATGAGTGATATCCGTGTCTTGCTGGTGGACGACCACCCGGTGGTTCGGGCGGGGCTGCGGTCAATGCTCGCCGACTTTCCGGGTGTCACGGTGGTGGCCGAAGCGGCGAATGGTGACGCTGCCCTGGTGGAACTCAGCAGGCTGCAGACCCTTGGCGAGCCCGTGGACCTGGTGCTCATGGATCTGCAAATGGGCAGTGGCATGGACGGCGTGACGGCTACGAAAAAGATCAAGGCAGGCGAGGCCGGGACTCCCCCGCCACCGGTGCTGATTCTGACGACTTACGACACCGACGCCGACATCCTCGCCGCAGTGGAGGCCGGTGCCAGCGGCTACATGTTGAAGGACGCCCCGCCGGATCAGGTCCGCCAGGCTGTGTTGTCCGCAGCTGCCGGGCAAACCGCACTGGCACCCGAAGTTGCGGCGCGGCTCATGGGCCGCATCAGAAACCCTTCGCCGGCGTTGAGCTCCCGGGAAGTCCAGCTGTTGGAGCTTTTGGCGACGGGTATGAGCAACCGTGCCATTGCCAAGCAACTCTTCATTTCCGAGGCCACGGTGAAGACGCACTTGGTGCACATCTACTCGAAGCTTGGTGTCGACAACCGAACGGCGGCCATTGCCGTTGCGACTCAGCGGCGGATCATCCGCGGGCGCTAACTCTCGCCCAACTGGGTCGCAGTTGGGTAAGGGGTGCCAGGTTTACGTGAGCTCCTTGGCCCGGCTTCGTCCGTCTGCTGGCCGGGACAAGAAACTGTCAGGGGAACCGGGCATAATGTCGCAAATGGGGAAATTGAAAAAACATCGTCTTGTCCTTGGTCTCGTATCACTGGTGATGGCTGGTTCATTGACCGCCTGCGATGACGGCCGCGCCGGTGCGGAAGGAGCAGCCAAGCAGCTGGCCTCCTCTTTGGCCGCGCTCGACGTCGGCCAGCTCGCCGTTGAAGGCAAGGACGCTGCCGCGGCCAACGATCAACTCAAGGCCGTGTTCGAAGGACTCGGTGCCAAGCCGGAGGTTGCGTCCGGTGACGTCAAGCTCGACGGCGACATCGCCACTTTTCCCCTTAACTACAGCTGGAACATCGGCTCGGCAAAGTGGGAGTACAGTTCCGAGGCCACGCTGAAGAAGTCCGGCGACAAGTGGGCTGTCCAATGGACCCCCGCACTCCTGGCTCCGGAACTCTCCGAGGGTGAAACCCTGTCGGTCAAAACCGTCCCCGCCCAACGCGGTCAGATCCTCGGTGCCGGCGATGCTCCGATCGTTGAGGACCGTCCCGTCTTCCGCGTGGGCATCGACAAAACCAAGGTTCCGGCAGAGCAAGCCGACGCCTCTGCCCGTGCCATGGCGGCGCTGCTGGGGCTGGACGCTGAAGAGTACGCCAAGCAGGTTGCCGCTTCAGGCCCGCAGGCTTTCGTCGAGGGCATCGTACTGCGCGCCTACACGGCGGAAATCACCGAAGCCAAAATCGAGGCCATTCCGGGTGGTTCGAGCATTCTGGACTCCATGGCTCTGGCTCCCACCCGGACCTTTGCCCGTGCCTTGTTGGGCAGCGTTGGCCAAGCCAGTGCCGAACAGATTGAAAACTCCAACGGTGCACTGCGTGCCGGCGACACCACGGGTACCGGCGGCCTGCAGCAGAAGTACGACTCATTACTGCGAGGCAAAGACGGCGTGGAAGTTCTTGCCACGTCCGAGGAGAAGTCTGAAGGCGAGACGCCCGAAACCAAGGTGTTCTTCTCGTCTCTCCCGTCCCCCGGCACTACGCTCAAAACCACCCTTGACCTGAAACTCCAGCAGCTGGCCGAAGAGACACTGGCCGGTGTTGGGCCGGCATCCGCGATTGTTGCCCTGAAGCCGTCCACCGGAGCTGTGCTAGCTGCTGCGTCGGGACCCGGCAGTAACGGGTACAACACGGCTTTGCTTGGTCAGTATGCGCCAGGTTCCACGTTCAAGATCGTCGATTCCCTGGCCATGTTCCGGAATGGCGCCACACCGGACTCGAAGGTTGAGTGCCCCTCAACGCTGACTGTGGACGGCCGCACGTTCAAAAATGCCGAAGGCTATCCGGAAAGCTCCCTTGGTTCGGTGACCCTGAGGGACGCATTCGCACACTCCTGCAACACTGCCTTCATCAACGCCCGTGATGCCGTCAGCCAGGACCAGCTCGAATCCGCGGCCCAGGCCCTTGGCATAGCGGTTGAAGCTCCCAAGCTTGGCGCTGACGCGTTTCTGGGTTCGGTTCCTGGCGCTGCCGAAGGTACTGAGCATGCTGCTTCCATGATTGGCCAAGGCAAGGTGCTCTTTTCCCCGCTGTCGGCCGCGGTCATGGCTGCTTCCGTCGCCAACGGCGTGCCCGTTTCTCCTCAGCTGGTGTTGAACCCCGACGCCGCCCAGAACCCCAGCGCCAGTGCCACGCCCACCGAAAGTGGCACCGCATCGCCGTCGTCCGCTTCAGCAAGCGCCGTTCCCGTATCACCGGCGTCCACCAAGCCGATCACCAAGGAAGAAGCCGCTGCGCTCTCAGACATGATGAGGGCCGTGGTGACCTCCGGACACGCTGGATTCCTTGCAGAAGTCCCCGGGACGCCAGTAGGCGCCAAGACCGGTACCGCAGAGTTTGGCAACGACAACCCGCCCAAGACGCATGCGTGGATCGTCGCAACGCATGGAGATCTGGCAGTTGCCGTATTCGTGGAAGAAGGCGGTCTGGGTGCCACCACCAGCGGTCCCCTGCTGAAGTCCTTCCTTACTGCGGCGGGCTGACCCCACTTGTGTGTGGGGTCGTCCGCACCTTCCAGAGCAACAGGGCCGTTCGTGGGATAGGCCAGAGAAGGGCCAAAGCCAGGACCGGCACCAGGAAAAATCCGACGTCGGGAAATTGGCGGACGATGACGGTCAGGTTCGTTTCAAACCTGCCGGGTGCATAAACGAAGCACAACCATAGTGCGAACGCATCCAAGACAAGCGCGCTGAACACCAAGGTGAGTGGCTTCCACATCCGGGGTGATGTGCGGCCCCGGAGCAGGATGGAAAGTGCCAGCCACAAACTGAGCAACTCCGCGAGCAGCAATGCCAGTGCGACGGCCCAGCTGTAGCGCTGCAGCCAGTCCTCTTGCACAACCGTGGGCGCTGGGGGATGTCCGTGAAGGATCCGCAGGATATTGGTATCCACGGCCTTCAGTCGTGAGGGTGCAGAGGTGTCATTGGCGTTCATAACCAACGCGACACCAATTCCGGAAGCAGGAATCATTGCAAGGTACGTGTGCGAGTTGCCCCACTCGCCCTGATGTTCCAGCAGCAGCGGCAATTCCCGGTCAGGTGGCTGCCTGGAAGGATCTGTTGACTCCACAAGTGGACGGGTGAACCACGCCATGCCGTACCCCTTGGAGCCGTCCACCTGCACGCGGGACTCAAACATCGCGTTCACGCTGTTCGGCTGGAGGATGCGGGCGTCGCCGTACCGCCCTTGGCCCAGCAGTGCCCTGAGCTCGTGACCCAAGTCCTCGGCGGAGGCGTACATGGTGGTGGACGGCATGCCTGTGGCTGGCGCAGGCGCATCTGTCGGACGCCACAACGAGCCAAACCACAGCGAATACCCGGCGGCCACATTGTCAGCGCGGGCAGCACTCTGTGTCGGGTGGCTGTGGATCATGTCCAAGGGTTCGAAGACGTGCTGCCTCACGTAATCGCCGAAAGGCTGGCCTGAGACCGTTTGGACCAGGAGGCCCAGAATGTTGTAGTTTGCGTTGGCATACCCGAATGCTTCGCCAGGCGACCTGGCCAGAGGGGCGTCGGATAGTGCACGGACACCTTCTTCCAAGGCTTCGGGACCTTGGGTGTCGCTGCCTTCAAACGCCGTACCCGCTGAAGCCATTCCGCTGGTTTGGTGTAGCAGGTGGCGGACTGTGATCGCGGACGCGCGGCTGTCCTTCAACCCAAACCACGGCAAGTACGTCTGAATAGGCTCATCCAACTCCAGCCTGCCCGCCTCAACCTGCTGCATCACGGCAATTGCTGTGAGTGACTTGGTGGTGGACGCCAGGAGCACCGGCGTCTGAGCGGTCATGGGCCTTCCCGAGTCGTCGGCGCGGCCAAACGCAGCCGAATGCACTTGGACACCGTGCTGGACAACCACGATGGCGGCACCAGGAACCCCCAGCGTCTCAAGCTGATCCTGGAGGAAGGTGTCCAAGGCCCCATAGGCCGATCCGGTGATGTCTGCATCCGCTGCCGGGATTGTGGCTTTGCCGGCTGCCGGCGGGCCAAGGCCTCCCAGAAGAGTGGCGGCCAGCAAGCAAGCGAGAAAGCTTCGCGATGACCGGGAACCTATTTGCATGCCATCACCTGCCCTGGGCTGATTGTCTCTTCACGGTAGCGCTACGCGGCGGAGGGGGACAGAAGAAAACCATGCACCGCCAGCAGGACGTAACTCCCCTCGCGTACCAAAAGTCGGGTATCGCCGTCGGGCACTATTACGGCGCCGTGGGAGTATTGAAACGTGGCCCATATTGACGTTTCCGGCATCGACTACTTCCTCTCCGACGGCACCCAGCTGCTCAACGGGGTGACTTTCAAGGTCCCCGATGGCACCAAGACGGCGCTCATCGGACCCAATGGAACGGGCAAGACCACCCTGTTCAAGATCATTTCCGGCGATCTCACTCCCGACGAAGGTGTGGTGGGCCGTTCCGGAAACATGGGCATCATGCGGCAGTTCGTTGGTCAGGTCCGTGACGAATCGACCGTCCGGGACCTCCTGGTTTCCACGGCACAAGCCGGCCTCGCCGCTGCTGCGAAGGCCGTGGAGGACGCCGAGCTCGCCATGATGGAGCACGATGACGAGCCCACGCAGATGAAGTACGCGCAGGCGATCGTGGACTGGGGAGACGCCGGCGGGTACGACGTAGAGACCGTCTGGGACGAAGTCTGCATGGCAGCGCTTGGAATTTCCTTTGACAAGGCACAGTTCCGCCGAGCCTCCACGTTGTCCGGTGGTGAGCAGAAGCGCTTGGTGCTCGAAGCCCTGTTTGCGGGTCCGGATGAGCTCCTGCTGCTCGACGAGCCGGACAACTACCTGGACGTCCCCGGCAAACGTTGGCTGGAGGGGAAGCTCAACGAGTCCAAGAAAACCGTGCTGTTCATCAGCCACGACCGTGAGCTGCTTAACAACGCTGCTGGGCGCATCGTCACGCTTGAACCGGGCATCAACGGTGCCGGGGCGTGGATTCATGGCGGTGGCTTCGGATCCTACGTCGAGGCTCGCGCGGACCGTAACGCCCGCTTCGAGGAGCTTCGCAAGCGCTGGGACGAGGAGCACATCAAGCTCAAGGAACTCGTGAACATGTACAAGAACAAGGCTGCCTTCCGCTCTGACATGGCCAACCGGTACCAAGCAGCGCAAACCCGCTTGGCCAAGTTCCTCGAAGCCGGGCCGCCCGAAGCCTTGCCAATTGAGCAAAACGTCAAGATGCGCCTTAAGGGTGGGCGGACGGCCAAGCGTGCTGTGGTGGCCGAGAAGCTCGAACTGACGGGGCTCATGAAGCCGTTCTCCACCGAGATCTGGTTTGGCGATCGCGTTGGTGTGCTCGGATCCAACGGTTCAGGCAAGAGCCACTTCCTGCGGCTCCTTGCCACCGGTGGCACCGACCCGGAGCGCGAGCACCTGCCGGTGTCCGACGTCGTGATCGCCGAAGTGCCGCACGAGGGCACCGTGAAGCTTGGGGCCCGTATCCGGCCCGGCTTCTTTGCGCAGACACATGTTCGCCCGGATCTGTTGGGCCGCACATTGCTGGAGATCCTGCACCGTGGCGACGAACACCGCTCGGGCCTCCCCCGCGAGGCCGCGGCCGGAGCCTTGGACTCCTATGGGCTGGCTGGCCAGTCGGAGCAGAAGTACGAGTCCTTGTCCGGCGGCCAGCAGGCAAGGTTCCAGATCCTGCTCCTGCAACTCTCCGGCGCCACCCTGCTGCTGCTTGACGAGCCCACGGACAACCTGGACCTGCACTCGGGCGAGGCTCTGGAGCGGGCAATCGACGCTTTCGAAGGCACCGTCCTGGCAGTAACCCACGACCGCTGGTTCGCCAAGTCCTTCGACCGCTTCATGATCTTCGGCTCGGATGGCAAGGTCTACGAGTCCGAGGAACCTGTTTGGGACGAGAAGAGGGTAGAGCGGGCCCGCTGACCCCGGACGCTCTCTCACATTCCAGTGGTATTCCGCGAACGCTCTTGCACCTGCTGCGAGAGCGTTTCGCTTTAGGCCGTTCGATGTGAGAGAGCGTTTTTGAGCAAATGATCATGCCGGATGATTAACTGAGCAAACCTTGCTACGGTTGAAACATGGGAACAGCTGACCGCCACCGGCTCATTGGCGAGCTGTTGCGCACACGCGAAGAAGCCACGGTGGATGAACTCGTCCAAGCCACGGGAGCCTCCGGGGCTACCGTCCGACGGGACCTCGAAATCCTTGCAGCCAACGGCGTGCTGAAGCGCATCCACGGCGGTGCCCGCAGCTTGCTTGCCCGCGGAGACAACCCCGGCTACGGGCAGCGCGAATTGGAAGACCGGGAAGCCAAGGTCCGGATCGCGTCGGCGGTAGACCAGCTGATCAAGGACCGCGAGCACGTGTGGCTGGACAGTGGATCAACGGCGACGGAGATCGCACGGCGCCTGAGCACCCGGGGACTCACGGTCATGCCCATGTCCCTGCATGGTGTCGAGGCCCTGACAGGCAATAAGGGTGGCCACGCTCCGGAACTCATTCTGCCTGGTGGCCGACTCACCCCAGGGGAACAGTCGTTCAGGGGGCCCATGACTGAAGCCAACGTTCGCTCGCTGAGGTTCGACACCGCCGTCGTAACTCCGTGCGCACTGAACCTCAAGGACGGCCTGCTGGCCCACGACCTAGAGGACGCCGCCGTCAAGCGCGCAGGCCTGGAATCTGCAACGAGGGTGGTGGTGGCCGCCTCAAAAAGCAAATGGAATGCCAACGCGCTGGCGCTCGTTGCAGCCATGGACACCGTGGCCGTCATCGTGACAGACCAGGAACCATCCCCCGAAGATCTTGCCCGGCTCAACAAACTCTCCGTGGAAGTTGTGATTGCATGACCACCAACACCAGAAGCACCACCAACGTCAACGCCGCTGCGGTGGCGACGTTCCTGATCTTCGGCATGAACGGTTTGGTCTTCGCCAGCTGGGCTGCCCGCATCCCTGCCGTGACCGAGGCACTCAGCCTGACGTCCGGCCAGATGGGCACTCTGTTGCTGTGCACCGCGGTCGGGTCTTTGTTGGCGCTTCCATCAGCCGGATGGGTGGTGGGCACGATCGGTACAGCCAATACGGTCCGGGTGGCCGGGATCGTGGCGGGCGCTGCGGGAGCGGCCATAGCCTTCTCCCTGATGGCAGCCTCCGTGCCTGGTACGGCGGTTGCCCTATTCTTCTTCGGCATCGGTATCGGCCTATGGGATGTGGCCCAAAACATCGAGGGCGCGGACGTCGAGCACAGGCTTAAGCGCACCATCATGCCGCAGTTCCATGCTGCCTTCAGTGGGGGAGCGTTCCTGGGCGCGCTCATCGGCGCGGGTCTCTCCCAACTGGGTGTCGGGTTGCCGGAGCACTTGTTGGTCATCGCGGCCATCGCCGTCGTCTTGGCGCTGACGGTCCCCAAGTACTTCCTGCCGCATGAAGTGGAAGAAATTTACGACGGCGGCGTGCCGGGTGAGAAGGGCCCCGCGGCTTGGCGGGATGGCAGGACGTTGCTTATCGGCGTCGTGGTCCTGGGTGCCACGCTCACCGAAGGCGCAGGCAACGACTGGATCGCGAAGGCCGCTGTGGACGGGCTAGGCGCGTCGGAATCTACCGGCGCGTTGCTATTCGCTCTCTTCGTCCTGGCCATGACCGTGATGCGCTTCCTGGGCGGCAAGGCGATCGACAAGTTTGGAAGAGTGAACGTACTCCGGGCCAGCATGGCGGCAGCCGCATTGGGCTTGGCCTTGTTTGTGTTCGCCGGCAATGTGATCCTGGCCGGCGTTGGTGCAGCGCTCTGGGGCATCGGTGCGGCGTTGGCCTTCCCCATGGGAATGTCGGCTGCTGCGGACGATCCCAAGCATGCAGCTGCCCGCGTGTCAGTGGTTTCCACTATCGGCTACGTGGCGTTCCTGGCTGGTCCGCCACTCCTGGGCTACTTGGGCGACCACACCGGAATCCACCTGGCCTTGCTGGCCATCGGAGCGCCTATTTTGCTTGCCCTGCTGCTTGCCGGCGTTGCGAAGCCCTTGCCGCCCAAATAGTCTGTCCGTCCGCTTGAGCATTCTCTTTGATGCATGTATCGCGAAAACGCCACCACATCAGCAGGACAATGCCGGCGGCGAGACAGGCACCGCCCAGTACATCGCTTAACCAATGAGCCGAAAGATAGGTACGGCTGATCATCATGGCGATGACACCGACGCCCGCTATCAGTGCCATCCACCAACGTCCCATCAGTATGGAAAGCACCAGCAGGAAGGCAGTTGTCGCAGAGACATGCCCCGAGGGGTATGAACCTGTGTCAGATAAGACCCTGGCACCTTCCGGCCTGTCCCGACCCACCACAGCTTTGGCAAGCTGTGTCAGCGCCAGCACGGTGATGCCGCTCACGGCAGCGAAGACCGCAGCCCTGGGCCGCTGCCAAATGACGAGCGAAATCGCGAGCACCACATGGAAGGCCAGCATCCCCGCATAGCCGGCCCAGTTGAGGACCAGGTTCACGGCATCCCAGAAGGGTGAATGCAGGCTGAATGCGTAGGCCTGCCAGGTGGTGTCCACGCTGTTGAAAGCAGGCTCGCCTTGTCCGGCCATAATCAGCACCCCGGGAACTGCGAACGCACTCAGCAGGAGGACTCCGGGCGTGACCAACTGCCAGCTGGGAGGTTGACGCGGATGGAGAACACGAATCATTCATTCATGGTAGCTACGGCAGCTTGGCGGCACCGGCCCGCGTTAGTGTGGTGGGATGCGAGGCTTCTTGGGCAAAGGCCCCAAACGGGTTGCAAGGTTCGACCATTTCCTGGTCCGGGCTGTGTCGCGTCAGCCCCAAGGTGATCACGATGTGTTCTTCCGTGAACTCTCTGCTGCCGCCACCAAAGGCAAACTCTGGTTCGGTATCGCAGGGATCATGGCCACGTTCCCCGGAAAGCCCCGCAGGGCAGCCCTGCACGGCCTTCTCGCCCTGGGTGTTGCTTCAGGGGTTACCAATCTGGTTTTCAAAACGGCACTGCCCCGCACCCGTCCGCTGCCCGAGCATTTGCCCATCTTTCGTTTCGTGCACCCCCAGCCGATCAGTTCGTCCATGCCGTCAGGTCATTCCGCGTCTGCCGTGGCTTTTGCGGTAGGCGCCGGCATTGTCTCTCCGACTCTGGGCGCCTTGTTGGCTCCCATCGCTGCGGGTGTTGCTTACTCGCGTGTGCACACGGGTGCCCATTGGCCTTCAGATGTGGTGTTCGGTTCCGCTCTCGGCGCGGGAGCAGCACTCCTGACCCGCAAGTGGTGGCCAGCTAGGCCGCCCGAACCGACTCCCCGGCGGACCCCTGCGGAGGCGCCGGCAATTTCCGACGGCGAAGGGCTGGGTATCGCGGTCAACGTCCTGGGTGGTTCTTACTCACCGGAGACCGCCGAGTTGCTGAAAGTTATATTCCCCAAGGCTTATATACATGAAATAGCAGAAGGCGAAGATGTAGCTGCCGAGATCGAAGCAGTCGCAACCCGGCCAGGCACCGTTGCGCTCGGTGTCTGGGGCGGTGACGGAACGGTTGGCACAGCCGCGGCGGCCGCCGTCGAGCATTCACTGCCCCTCCTGGTGCTGCCCGGCGGAACCCTCAACCACTTTGCACGCGACCTTGGCACCAGCTCGATCGACGACGCGATCGACGCTGTGACCAAAGGACATGCTGCGTCCGTCGACCTGGGACACGTGGTGGTGCAGCGGGGCCTTCCTGAGACACCGGAAACCACGGAGTTGGCCATGCTGAACACCGCCAGCGTAGGCGTGTATCCCAACTTGGTGAGGCGGCGGGAGCGGCTCCAGCCTGCCATGGGTAAACCTCTGGCCGGCTTGGTGGCATCACTGCGTACGTTCGGCGTTAACTCCCCCACCACACTCCTGGTGGACGGGGTTAAGCACAAGCTTTGGATCCTCTACCTTGGCAGGGGCAGGTTTTATCCCAGCGACCACGCACCCCTTCGCAGGCCGGTGCTGGACGACGGTGTCTTCGATCTGCGCATGATCACTGCGGACGAGCCGTTCGCCCGGGCGCGACTGCTCTGGGCGGTAGTGACCGGCACCGTTGCCGCCTCCAAAGTCACCCACTTGACCGAGGCCACCACCATCACGGTAGAGGCTATGGGGCAACCATTGGTCCTGGCCGTTGACGGGGAGCCGAAGCCGGGGGTCCGCGGTGCCATGTTCACTGTGAAACCCCGCGAGCTCACCGTGTACTCGCCTCTGCCGGCGGACTGAGTTGGTCGCGAGGGTCATCCGCGAGGACTACCCTGACTGAACCCTGAATCATCCCTGAGACAGGCGATTTAGCGCCCCTCCGTGAGTAGCGTTGTAGGTACATTCAAAACTCACTTGCACACTCATGTGCTCCGAGGAGGGGAACGCTTCCATGATCGAAGCAAAAGGCCTGACCAAGGTCTACGGCGAGAAGACCGCCGTTGGCGGCGTCAATTTCACTGTCCAAGCCGGACGGGTGACGGGCTTCCTGGGCCCGAACGGTGCCGGCAAGTCAACCACGATGCGCATGATCATGGGACTGGACGCTCCTACGTCGGGCTCTGTAACCGTGAACGGTGAGCCCTTCGCCCAGCACAAGGCGCCGCTGCGCGAGATTGGTGCCCTTCTGGACGCCAAGGCTGTCCACACTAGCCGCACTGCTTACAACCACCTTCTTGCCATGGCGGCGACGCACAGCATCCCCAAGAGCCGGGTTCGTGAAGTCATCGAGATGACCGGCCTGGGCGACGTTGCCAAGAAGAAGGTCAAGGGATTCTCGCTCGGAATGGGTCAGCGCCTCGGCATTGCCGCCGCGCTGCTGGGTGATCCGCAGACCATCATCCTGGACGAGCCGGTCAACGGCCTCGATCCTGAAGGCGTGGTCTGGGTTCGCAACCTCGTCAAGTACCTTGCCTCGGAAGGACGCACTGTTTTCCTGTCCAGCCACCTCATGAGTGAGATGGCGCTGACGGCAGACCACCTGATTGTGATCGGTCGAGGCAGGATCATCGCCGACGCGCCCATCGCCGAAATCATCACCGGCAAGGGCCAAGCACGCACCCGAGTCCGCACTGATCAGCCGGAACGCCTCATGCAGCTCCTCGCCGGAACCGGTGTCTCCGTGGAGGTCCACGAACGCGAACTGCTGGAGGTTTCAGGGCTGGATCCCCGAGGCATCGCACGCACCGCCTTGGAGAACCAGGTCATGGTCTACGAGCTGACCCCGCTCCAGGCAAGCCTTGAAGAGGCTTACATGGAACTCACCAAGGACGAGGTCGAATACCACTCGCACATCACCACCGGGGCCTCGGTTCCCGCTCAGGTCGGAGGGAAATAAACATGAGCACCACTACCTTGGACCGCAAGTCCATCCGTAACTCCGTCGGTCCCGGACCGGCGTTCCACCGTGTACTCAACTCGGAATTCATCAAGTTCCGCACCTTGATGTCCACTCTGATCCTTCTGGCCTCCACGGCACTGGTCATGGTTGGCTTCGCAGCTCTCTCGGCCTGGGGAACAGGACAGTTTGCGGAGCAAGCCGCTGCCGATCCCGAAGTGGCAGCCGCCATGGCTGCCCAAGGCGGGGACCTGGCAGTCAGCATCCCTACGTCGGGTATCTCGTTCGCCCAGCTGATCCTCGGTTCCTTGGGCGTCCTGCTCATGAGCTCCGAGTTCACCACCGGCATGGCGCGCTCAACGTTTGCCGCCGTTCCCAAGAGGCTGTCGCCGTTCCTGGCCAAACTCATTGTGGTCATGGTCAGCGCCTTCCTGCTGACAGCAGTGTCCATCTACATCGCCGGCCTGGTGTCGCTACCTATCGTTGATACCTACGACCTCAAGCTGGATCTGGGAAGCTCACAGTCCATCAAGCTCCTCCTGGTCAACAGCCTCTACGTTGCAGCTGTGGCAGCCATTGGCATGGCCCTGGGAACAATCGTCCGCAACTCGGCCGGCGGCATCATGAGCCTGGTGGGACTCCTGTTCGTTGCACCTATTGCTTTCCAGCTCATTCCGGGCGACTTCTTCAAGGAAGCCAACAAGTACCTTCCCACCAGCACCATCACTCCGATGACCGCCGTCGAGCACGTCCCGGACACGCTGGAAGCGTGGCAGGCTGCGCTGGTCTTGGGCGCCTGGGTGGTTGTGCCGGTGGCCCTGGCCATGATCCTGCTCAAGAAGCGGGACGTCTAGGACGGGTTGCCGTCTAGGCTCAATCCATGACTGAAGTTTCGCAGCTGAAGGACGCGTCGGCCACTACGGCCGACGCGTCCTTCGCTGAAATCACCCAGCGCCGCAGGGGCAGGATCCGACGCTACTTCTACAAGCGCCCTCGGGCCATGGATGCCGTGGTGATCCTTTGCTACCTTCTGTTGGCGCTGCCCACCATCATTACCTCGATCATCGATGGCAAGTGGCTCGTGGTCGCAATCCTGCTGTTGATCGCCATCGCGTTGATCTTCAGGCGGCAATTTCCGCTTCAGGTGGTGCTCGCCGTCGCGCTTCTGGAAATCGCGGCCACCATCCTGAACCCGTGGGGCTCGAACGTTTCTGCGGGTCTTTGGTTTGCGCTCTATGCCGTGGCGTCCCTGAGGAAGCGTGCGCTGACGCTGGTGGTTTTCGCCGCAGCCAGCCTGCCGCTGAGCCTTCTCTACTTGTTCATGTGGACGAGCCCCAGCCAGATGGACAACTTGCAGGACGTCCCGGAGAACTTCCACCTCATCAACAACATCGCCACTGCGGCATCCATCATGCTGTCCAACCTCCTGGCGACTGGCATCGGCATCTCGGTACGTCAGCGCAGGGAGCATGAAGCGGAAATCGCGGCGTGGGCCGCGCGGACCACGCAGCTCGGCAAGGTCACCGAACGCAACAGGATCGCCCGCGAAATGCACGACGTCGTGGCCCACTCGCTGACAGTCATGATCAGCCTCTCAGACGGTGCCGCCGTGGTGGTCAAGAAGAATCCGGATCGAGCCGGTGAGGTCCTCGGCGAACTGTCCCGCACCGGAAGGGCCGCACTGGCCGATATGCGCAGGGTCCTCGGGGTTCTTCGGGATGATTCCGGGCGACCGGCACCGCTGACGCCCCTTGAGTCCGGCCAGAACCTGGCGAAACTCCTGGACGGTTTCCGCACCGCCGGATTGCCGCTGCACTATGCCCATTCGGGTCCGGGCCTCCCGGCCGACCCGGCTTTTGAACTGACCGTCTACAGGATCGTGCAGGAGTCGCTAACCAACGTCCTGCGGTACGGTCGGTCGCTGAGCCGCGTTGACGTGCACGTGGCCCGCGACGGCGATTTGGTCACCATTGACGTGCTCGACGACGGCCGCGGAACCCGCGAAGGCAGCAGCGAATCCGTGGGCAGCCTTGGGACCGGACAAGGCATTGCGGGAATGAATGAACGTGCCGGAATCTATGCTGGAATCGTTACTGCCGGCCCAGGGAAGAGGGGAGGCTGGGCAGTCCATGCCGAGCTCCGCTGGAACGGCGAAAAGGGGGAATCATGACCGAAGACAACATCAAAGTGCTGCTGGTGGACGATCAGCCACTGCTGCGAATGGGCTTTCGGCTCATTCTTGAAGGCCAGGAGGACTTCCACGTTGTGGGCGAGGCTTCCGATGGGATTGAGGCCGTGCGCCAGGTGGAGGTCCTGCAACCGGACGTCGTGCTGATGGACGTACGCATGCCCGGCATGGACGGCATTGAAGCCACGCGCCGGATCTCGGATTCAGGCTCCGATGCACGGGTCATCATCCTGACCACTTTCGACCTTGATGAGTACGCCTTCACCGGACTTCAGGCCGGGGCCTCCGCTTTCCTGCTCAAGGATGTAGCTCCCTCTGAGCTGGTCCACGCAGTGCGGCTGGTCGCCAGCGGCGATGCTGTGGTGGCGCCGCGTGTTACCCAACGGCTGCTGGAAACATACGTTCGCGGCGCCGTCGTGCCCGGTCATTCACCGGGTCCGCACCGCGATCCACTCTTGGACGAGCTCACGCCACGGGAGACGGAAATCCTCACCACTATCGCCGAGGGCCTCTCAAACGCTGAGATCGCCCACAAATTCTTCCTATCCGAGGCCACAGTCAAGACTCACGTCCGCCGGATACTGAGCAAGCTGCACCTCCGGGACCGGGTGCAGGTTGTGGTCTACGCCTACGAAACCGGGCTCGTGGTGCCGAGCAACCCGGACTACTGAGACTGAGCCTCGGAGGGATGTGCGTTATATACATTCATAAATGCATTTAACGCTCATCCTGCTCAATTCTGTGTTACCTTCGTCACTACAAGCGCTGCTTCGGCTCCCCCATCGAAAATTTCGGCGCACCGTTCGCACCTGTCACGTAACGGAGACAAGACATGGAATCTTCTACACCCCTGAAACTGGACTATCCGTCCGACGCCCTTCCGGATCCCGCGGAAACCGGCCTGCGCCGGTCAATGGGACCACGGCACCTGATCATGATCGCGATGGGAGGCGTCATCGGCTCAGGACTGTTCCTGAGCTCCGGTTACACGATCTCCCAAGCAGGCCCCCTGGGCGCGGTCATCGCCTACCTGGTGGGAGCTTTTGTGGTCTACCTGGTCATGGCCTGCCTCGGAGAGCTGGCCATTGCTTACCCGGTCTCCGGCGCCTTCCACATTTACGCTTCCCGTTCCATCGGTCCCGCAACCGGCTTCACCACAGCTTGGCTTTACTGGCTCTGCTGGGCCGTGGCAATCGGATCTGAGTTCACAGCCTCCGGACTGCTCATGCAGCGTTGGTTTCCAGACGTTGAGGTCTGGGTGTG
This sequence comes from Paenarthrobacter sp. NPDC090517, assembly GCF_044769165.1. Taxonomy (NCBI): domain Bacteria; kingdom Bacillati; phylum Actinomycetota; class Actinomycetes; order Micrococcales; family Micrococcaceae; genus Paenarthrobacter; species Paenarthrobacter sp. NPDC090517. The sequence goes on from NZ_JBIVXN010000005.1 coordinate 186,512, forward strand.
GTGCCTCGTCTTCGCCGCGATGCTGTTCGGGTTCAACGCCTTTTCCTCCAAGTTCTTTGGAGAATCCGAATTCTGGTTCTCAATCGTCAAGGTGGGGGCCATCATTGCCCTGATCGTCTTCGGCGGGGCTGCCCTGTTCGGCTTCCACCCATTGTCGGAGTCCAACAACCACCCGTTCCTCTTGGAAAACTTCAACACCTCGGGTGGTCTGTTCCCCAACGGCTTTACTGGCGTCCTGGTTACTGCGCTGGCTGTCTTCTATGCCTTTTCCGGCTCGGAACTCATCGGCGTAGCGGCCGGGGAAACCAAGGATCCGGCCAAGAACATCCCCAAGGCCATGCGCAGCACAGTCATCCGCCTCCTGATCTTCTTTGTGGGCGCCATTGCAGTCATCGCGGCCACGGTGCCCTTCGACCAAGTGGGACTGGACGAGAGCCCCTTCGTGACGGTCTTTTCCTCCGTCGGTATCCCCTTCGCAGCGGACATCATGAACTTTGTCATCATTACTGCGCTTTTGTCCGCCGGGAACAGCGGCCTATTCTCGTGCGCACGCATGCTCTATTCGCTGGCAGATGAAGGGCATGCCCCCAAAGCCCTCAAGAGGCTGACTCGGCGTGGAATACCCCTCATTGCCCTTTCCGTCAGCATGGTGGGTGGGCTGGCGTCGCTGGTCAGCAGTGTGGCTGCACCGGAGACCGTCTACCTGGCCCTTGTTTCCATCGCAGGCTTCGCGGTGGTGGTTGTATGGATGTCCATAACCGCATCCCATTTCTTCCACCGCAGGGCTTTTGTCCGCAATGGTGGGCGCGTCGCGGATCTGGCTTACAAGGCACCTCTTTTCCCCTTGGTGCCTATCTTGGCCTTTACCCTCTGCCTGGTGTCCCTGGTGGGTATCGCTTTTGATCCTTCCCAGATTGCCGCCCTGTACTTCGGTGTTCCCTTTGTGGCTGCCTGCTACCTGTTCTTCCACTTCCGGTATGGCCGGAAGTCCGGGGCAAAGCGGCCTGCTTGATCTGACCCCTTCACCAAACTTCGCGGCCGGGCGGGTTGTCCGGCCGCGAAGCGTGTTTTGCTGGCAAGCCGCAATTCCCGGGCGCTAACGCCCGCGTGTGAGAATTGCGTGAACGCTTGGTGGAAGGAGCAGTTTCGTGGATGTGTCACCAGAAGCGTCGTCATTGGCGCAGGGCCTTCGACTTGTTCGCTTGGTAACGGACCGCGAGAAGCAGGGCCGCCAACTCCTGGGAGTGTCGCAGCTGGCGGCGGAGCTGGACATGGAGCAGAGCCGGGTGTCCCGATTGGCCCAGGAGCTGTGTGATCTGGGACTGCTCGAACGCGTAGACCGCGGTCCCTTTCGGACAGGACCGCGGTTCTTCAGTCTCGCTGCCGCCCTCAATACCGGGTGGGTTCTTCAGTCACGTGCTGAGCTGGAGGAGTTGGTGTCTGCTTTCGATTTGCGGGCCCGACTCTCGGTGCGCGACGGCGTAAGGGTTCTCTTGTTGCGTTCGTCCACTAATAACTCGGTGCTGGGTGGGTTCGCCAAGCCCGGCATGGTCACCCCGGTATGGTGCACGGGTTCGGGGCGGGCGTTGCTGTGGGATCACTCCGTCACTGAGTTGGAGTCCCTGCTCACCGAGGTCAATTTCATTGGCGTCGGAGGGCCGGCTGCAGCGCATTCGGCAGCGGAGGTGGCAGGACTCATGGAACGCGATCGACCCCAGGGGTTTGTACTGGCCGCCGAAGAGTTTGAACACGGAGTATGGGAGTTGGCGGTCCCTGTCCGTGAAACCGGAGGGCGGATTGCGGCGGCCCTCAGCGTCCTGGGAAGCCGGTCAAGCCTTGAGGCCGCCGCCCCGGAGATTGCCGCGGTTCTTCAGTCCGCTTCAGTGCGGCTGGGTGGCGGGGCTGAGCTCGCTCTTCAAGGTTGATTGAGGGGCGACACACGTCCGCTCACCTGGACCTCAAGCCAATCACGCCATGAACCGAGTGCTATGGCGAATGCCTCCAGTTGGGGTTCGATGCGTGATTTGGGCCCAACGATCTGGAGCGCTGCTGCAACGTCCCCCTTGAAGTCCCTGATCGGGGCGGCCAGTGAATAGAGTCCCGGCTCGGCTTCCTCATCAACAATCGAGTAGCCCCGGGTGCGCGCTTTGTTGAGCCGTTTCAGGAAGTCGTCGACGGATACCGGCGTGTTGGGCCCGTGCTTGACGAACTCCACGTCATCAAAGACCTTCCGTATCTCAGCGTCGTCGGCATCCCAAAGGAGTGCTTGGCCGGCGTCACTGCAATAGGCGGGGTAGGGGCGGCCAAGCCATGAGCCCACCAGATTGGCGCCGTCCGGAACTTGCTCGCCGATAGTAACCGTACTGTTTCCGCTGAGCACGCCCAGAAAGCAGGCCTCGTTTGTTTCGGATGCAAGGCCTTCCAACGCAGTGAGGCCGTCAGTCTTCAGCCGTTGCTCAGTTACCAATTGAGCGTCCGTCAGGATGGACCAGTCCAAGCTGTATTCTCGCTGGCCAGTACGCCTCAGGAAGCCTTCCTGCTGTGCGCCCTTAAGGCTCCGCGACACTTGACTACGGTCCCTGCCCAGGCGGGCTGCGATGTCAGCCACCGTGCCGCCGTCGAACCCCTCGGCATGACGTTCCCCCACTGCAAGGAGGGCCATCATTCCGCGGCCCATGCTGGAGGTCTTTGACATGGATCGATTCTAGCCACCCGGCTAAGGCATGGGTGTAAGTGACGGACAGGTTTAGTGGATGGAGAAGACCCTGGCCGGGAAGCCACTTCCCTCAAGCGGCTTTGCCCACGATGCAATGAGGGCGGCCCCCGCCTCAGGAACGTGATCCAAATTGGCCATAAGTTCGATCTGCCATTTGTCCTGGGCGAGGAGGTAAGTTTCCAAGCTGAAATCCTGGCGGGAGGTGGCCATACCAGGGTCCGTGTCAGTTTGTTCATGGCCGACTGCGGTGATTTGGCACTTTTCGATCAGGTACTCCAGAACGTCCCGGGACCATCCGGGAGTATGGCTTATTCCTGCGTCGTCGACGTTCGCCATGGCTGCGGTGTCCGGCCAGCGGCTGCTCCATCCCGTGCGCAGGGCTACGAATGAACCAGGCGCGATGGCGCCGTTACGGGCTTCCCACTGGCGGACATCCTCCATGGTCGGCGTGGCATCCGGATCGGTGTGGACCCGGCTGCGAATATCCAGGACAACCAAGGGCAACACCATGTCCTCGACAGGAAGCTGATCGAGGGTCCGTCCGCCACGGACAAAATGCGACGGCGGATCCACGTGGGTGCCCCACTGACCCACAATCGAATACCTGTGGGCAGTGAAACCATCCCCCTTCTCCAGATCGAAGAGTGTTTCCCTCGCCTCGTCCGGGAATGCCGGAAAGTGTGGCTGGCCGGGATGAAAGGCATGGGTCAGGTCCGTGAAAGTTCTGTTGAGGAGAACTGGCGCCAAGTCCTGCCATAGGGGGGAGGTCATGATGCCAGCCGCGTTTCGACCTGAGCGGCGCTGCTGGAAACACTGAGTGGTCCCGAGACTTCGATGACGGGAACTTCCCACGGGTGGATGTCGACTATTCGTTGAACGAGGGCTTGGACAGCGGACTGATCCAGGGAGTCGTCAAAGTAGGTGGTGAACACGAACGTGGGTGAAATTGTTCGCTGGCCTACGGTGCCCAGGGTGGGGTTGGCGCCTTCGGCAACGGTAAAGCCTTCGAAGCCTGCGGAAGACTCGAAGACGTGGTGATAGTTACCGAAGCCGCCCAGTTCCGGTGTGTCCTGTAGTGCATCCAGCAGGGAGGTGATGCCCATATCCGTGTTCAATGCCTGGAGGTCGCCTCCTGCCAGTTGCGTCATCGTGTCCGCTGCAATGGGCCAGTGGATGCGAAGCTTGCGCACCGCTTTGAGTTCGATGTTCATGGGGGAGCCTTCCGTCAGTGTGTCTTCGAGATATCGTGCCATGAGGTGACGGGCATTACAAGCATATTGAAATGTTTATATTGCACATCCATGGTCAGTCTTCACAGTCACCGCACAGTTTCCCCATGTACAACCCATAGGCGCGGCGCGTTTGATGGATGCATGAATACTCCTCACCCCAACCACGATCGTGGACTTGAATTCGATCTCTCCACGCTCCTGAGTCGACGTCGCAGTTTAGGGGTCCTCTTGGGCGCCGGAACGGCAGCAGCCCTCGCGGCCTGTACCCCGGGTACGGGAGGCGGCAGTGCATCGCCGTCGAGCACGACCCCAACTACCGCTGCGGCAGCAGAAGGCACGACGGCGGCCGCGTCGCCTTCCGCTACGAGTACGGTGACCCGCGCCTTCGCGGAATGCGGAGTGGAGATCCCGGAGGAGACTCTGGGGCCCTACCCGGGCGACGGTTCCAACGGCCCCAACGTGCTGGAGGCGTCCGGAGTGGTCCGTCGCGATATCAGGTCCAGCTTTGGAACTTCCGTCACCAAGGCTGAGGGCGTGCCGCTAACAGTAACGCTGACGCTCCTGGACAACGCGAACGGCTGCGCTCCTCTGGCCGGTGCCGCCGTTTATGCCTGGCACTGCGACAAAGATGGCAAGTACTCGCTTTACGATTCGGGCCTTGAGAATGAGAACTACCTTCGCGGCGTCCAGGAAGCCGACGCCAACGGGCAACTCACCTTCAGCACCATCTACCCCGGCGCCTACAACGGCCGCTGGCCCCATATTCACTTTGAGGTATTTGAGTCCATGAGCAACACAACTGCTGCTGGCCAGGTGCTCGCGGTCTCGCAGATAGCCCTCACTGAGACGGCATGCAAGGAGGTTTACGCAAGTTCGGGCTACGAGTCCAGCGCCCGAAATTTCCCGAACACCACCCTGACCTCGGACAACGTCTTTGGTGACGATGGAGGCATATACCAGCTGGCGACTATGTCCGGTTCTGTCGCGGGCGGTTACACGGCGGCGCTGAACGTGACCGTTTAGGCCGTTCGGCTACGAAAGCGGGGCTAGACTCGGGGTCATGCCTTCGAATGCAACCGCAGCAGTTGACCACATCAAGGACCTGGGCGAGTACGTATCCGCGTCTCCGTCGAGCTTCCATGCGGTGCATGAGGCTGCTCGGCGGCTGGACGCCGCAGGCTTCACTGCCTTGGATGAACTGCAGCCCTGGGACGGCGGAGCAGGCAAGTTCTACATCATCCGTGACGGTGCGCTCATTGCGTGGGTGACCCCCGGGAACGCAGGCCCAACCACTGGTTTCAATATCCTTGGTGCGCATACGGACTCGCCGTCGTTCAAGCTGAAGCCGAAGCCAACCAGCGGTAAATTCGGCTGGCTGCAAGCGGGGGTCGAGGTATACGGCGGACCCTTGCTCAATTCCTGGCTGGACCGTGAATTGCAGCTGGCCGGCCGATTGGTGCTGCGGGACGGCACTCAGCACCTGACCGCAACGGGTCCACTCCTTCGCTTCCCGCAGCTTGCCATCCACTTGGACCGCGGCGTCAACGACAACGGGCTTCACCTCTCCAAGCAACAGCATATGAACCCCATCTTCGGCCAGGGCGACCCCACCGGAGAGGACCTTTTGGGGCTGCTCGCCTCCCATGTAGAAGGCATCACGGTTGATGCTGCGGACATCGGTGGTTACGACGTCGTTGTGGCGGACACGCAAGCGCCGGCAGTTTTCGGGGCCAAGGCTGAGTTCTTTGCATCCGGCCGTTTGGACAATCTTTCATCTACACACGCGGGCCTGGTCGCGCTGCTAGCGCACGCTTCCTCTGCGCCGACAACGGGTCCGATCGCCGTCCTCGCGGCGTTCGATCATGAGGAGATCGGCTCCAACTCGCGATCCGGCGCCTGTGGACCCATCCTCGAGGACGTCCTGGTGCGGATCTCCGACGGTCTCGGCGCGTCGGCGAGCCAAAGGCGGCAGGCCATAGCGGCGTCGTTCTGTGTTTCTGCGGACGCCGGCCACGCTGTCCACCCGAACTACGCGGAGAAGCACGATCCCGCCAACAGGCCGGTGCTGAACGGGGGTCCGCTGCTCAAGATCAACGCCAACCAGCGCTACGCAACAGATGCTACGGGCGCGGCTTTGTGGGCCCGGCTCTGCGATGAGTCCGGCGTTCCGTACCAAGAGTACGTTTCCAACAACGATCTCCCGTGTGGTTCCACCATCGGGCCCCTGACTGCTACCCGGCTCGGCATCCGAACGGTGGACGTGGGTATCCCGCTCTTGTCCATGCACTCTGCGCGCGAGCTGTGTGGAGTGGAGGATGCGAAGAGTCTGGCGACTGTAGCTGAGGTGTTCTTCCGAACGGCGGCTTAGCGGAAGCGTCAAGCAGTCATTTCAGGGGTATTACAAAAGTTTTCCATAGGAAACTTTTGATTCCTTGAAGATTACATTTTGTGCGTCTCGCTCTTTTTGCGCATTGCAATTTGTTCAGCTGCACAGGATGAGTGTCGGTGTAGCAGGTTAGCGTGATTTAGTCATGTGGCCCGTGGCACACCACTGCGGCCAACCTCAAAACTTAAAGGACGGCGCCGATCCATGCACGCTGACCAACAGCTTTCAAAGTCCCTGAAACCCAGACACTTGTCCATGATCGCCATCGCCGGCGTCATCGGGGCAGGCCTGTTCGTTGGGTCCGGGGCCGCCATTCAGCAGGCGGGACCGGGCATCCTGGTGGCCTACCTTGCGGCCGGACTCGTGGTCATCCTCGTCATGCGCATGCTTGGTGAGATGGCTGCAGCCAACCCTGAGACCGGTTCGTTCTCCACCTACGCTGATAAAGCGTTAGGCCGTTGGGCCGGATTCAGCATCGGATGGCTCTACGCCTGGTTCTGGATCATCGTGCTCGGCATTGAAGCCACTGCCGGTGCGGCCATCATGCACCGGTGGGTGCCTGGTGTTGACCAATGGGTCTGGGCACTCGTTCTCATGGTGCTCCTCACACTGACGAACCTCGGCTCCGTGAAGTCCTATGGTGAGTTTGAATTCTGGTTCGCGTCCATCAAGGTAGCTGCAATCGTCATCTTCCTGCTGGCAGGAATCGTGGCCATCCTCGGCTTCATGCCGGGCGTCTCGGCACCCGGCGTCGCCAACCTGCTGGACCAGGGCGGCTTCATGCCGAACGGGCCGGGCGCGGTCCTCGCGGGAATCCTCGTGGTGGTCTTCTCCTTCTTCGGCGCGGAGATCGCAACTATCGCTGCCGGCGAATCCGAGAACCCGGTGGACGCCGTCAAGAAGGCCGTGAAGTCCACAGTATGGCGCATCCTGATCTTCTACATCGGCTCCATTGCCATCGTGGTGACCTTGCTGCCTTGGAACGACGCCTCCGTCGCCAAGAGCCCGTACGTTGCAGTCATCGAGCTCTACGGAATCCCGGGCGCCGGCACCATCATGGACATTGTTGTCCTCACCTCGGTGCTCTCCTGCCTGAACTCGGGCCTGTACACCGCCAGTCGCATGCTGTTCTCGCTCTCCCAGCGCGGCGACGCTCCCAAATCTTGGATGAAGATCTCCAAGCGTGGCGTGCCTGCCGCGGCAGTGCTCGCTTCCACCGTGGTGGGATTCCTCACCGTCGGCGCGAACTACATTGCCCCGAACTCGGTGTTCCTGTTCCTCGTGAATACCTCGGGTGCCATCGCTTTGTTCGTCTGGTTGGTCATCGCAACTTCGCAGCTCATCCTCCGCAAGCGGATGGGCGCGGCCGCCAAGGACCTGGACCTCAAGATGTGGTTCTTCCCGTACCTCACGTGGATTGCGATCGGCGCCATCGTGGCACTCATCATCGGTATGGTCATCATCGAATCCACCCGCGAATCGCTGTTCCTATCGCTGGCCTTGGCCGCGATTGTGGTGGGCATCGGCGTGTTTCGCTACCGCAATAAAGGCAACACCCCCGCCACTCCGGTGCTTGGCGGGGAAGCCGAACGCGCCAAGATCGGTTCCTGACCGCCGTCGCCTTTTCTGCAGCGGACAGCCGCCGTCAATGCTCGACGGCGGCTGTCGCGTTTCGCTTTATTGTTCCGCTTGCTCAGTGCGTTTTTTGTCGGCCTGCAGAATGCCGTCCCGTACGCCGGCGCGGATCACGAAATACAGGAAATAGAGGGCGACCGCCGAGAAAACAACGGTCAGGACCAGGGCGTTCAGGGGCGTGGCATCCATGGCCCCAACCCTAGGGGAGGCTCCCCGGGCAACAGGAATCCACGGATTGCCGTACTTCGTGTTAGGGTTTTTGACGCTGTCAAGGAGAATAACGAAACACGTTCTCCTGATCACCTTGCGCGGGTGGCGGAATGGCAGACGCGCTAGCTTGAGGTGCTAGTCCTCGAAAGGGGGTGGGGGTTCAAGTCCCCCTCCGCGCACAAAGAAACCCCCGGAAGTTCATCTTCCGGGGGTTTTGACGTTCCTATGGCCTTATTCCGGGCACAGGAGCCCTGAATAAGCCGTTCCACTTCAGGCGCCTGGTCTCGGCGCGAACATGATGACGCCCACCCCAACCAGGCAGATGGCGGCTCCGACGACGTCCCAGCGGTCCGGCCTGAAGCCATCCATGAGCATGCCCCATGCAAGCGAGCCGGCAATGAACACCCCGCCGTAAGCCGCCAGGACCCGGCCGAAGTGCGCGTCCGGTTGGAAGGCCGCGAAGAAGCCGTAGATGCCTAGCGCCAGAATGCCTAGTCCTGCCCACCACCAAGCTTTGCCTTCGCGCACGGATTGCCAGATCAACCAAGCACCGCCGATCTCTGCGACGGCGGCCAAAACGAACAGAACGATGGACTTCACGACGGTCATTACCCCAGTATTCCGTGATGCGGGGCCAGCTTATCCACATACGCAACCTGGACGGTTCACGCCACGGATCCCGCCGAATAGCTTTGAGTGCAGGAGATGCACTAAGATATTGAAGTCTGTGTTACGCCCTCTTGCCGTGTTTTCGGTCGGGGAGCGCCAACGCAGCATCGCAAATGAACCTCCTGTTACGGAAATACCGTAACCGCTTAGCCCAAAGGAGGTGGGTTCACATATGCGTCCTTACGAATTGATGGTAATCATCGACCCCGAGGTCGAAGAGCGTACCGTAGAGTCGTCGCTTCAGAAGTTCCTCAATGTCATCACCACCGATGGTGGAACCATCGAAAAGGTAGACATCTGGGGCCGTCGCCGTCTGGCGTACGACATCAAGAAGAAGTCCGAAGGTATCTACGCCGTGGTGAACTTCACCGCAGCACCGGCTACCGCCAAGGAACTTGATCGCCAGCTGTCTCTCAACGAGACGATCATGCGCACCAAGATCATCCGCCCTGAAGACCAGAAGGTCGTTGCTGAGTAATCAGCCCCTTCCAGATCTTTACCCCGAAGGAACGAACAAGGAGGCAGTAGATGGCAGGCGAAACCACTATTACGGTCATCGGTAATCTCACCAATGACCCCGAGCTGCGGTTTACCCCGTCTGGCTCAGCAGTAGCGAACTTCACCATCGCTTCTACTCCCCGGACCTTTGACCGCCAGTCCAATGAGTGGAAGGACGGGGAAACCCTGTTCCTCCGCGCATCGGTATGGCGCGAAGCAGCCGAGAACGTTGCCGAGTCCCTCACCAAGGGCATGCGCGTCATCGTTTCCGGCCGTTTGAAGAGCCGTTCTTACGAAACAAAAGAAGGCGAGAAGCGCACCGTAATCGAGCTTGAGGTCGATGAAATCGGCCCGAGCCTGCGTTACGCCAACGCCAAGGTCAACCGTACCCAGCGCTCCGGCGGTGGGCAGGGCGGCTTCGGTGGCGGTAACGCCGGTAATTCCGGTGGCTTCGGGGGTGGCGCTCCTGGTGGAAACCAGGGCGGCGGCAACTCCGGTGGAACCTGGGGCGGCAACCAACCCGCACAACAGCAGGATGACCCTTGGGCTACGCCCGGTGTCAGCAATGCTGGCGGCTGGGGCAACGGCCCGGATTCCGAACCTCCCTTCTAAACACCAAATAAACGTCCGACGCCGGACGCTCGCCGGAAGTGCCGAAAGGCACCATGACGACGACCGCCGTCGAACACCACCATCCCGTGGATCAATATCCACGGGCTCCATAGAAAAGGAGCTCCACGATGGCTAAGGCTGAACTCCGTAAGCCCAAACCAAAGTCCAACCCCTTGAAGGCCGCTGACATCACTGTCATCGACTACAAGGACGTAGCATTGCTGCGCAAGTTCATCTCCGATCGCGGAAAGATCCGCGCTCGTCGCGTCACTGGCGTTACCGTTCAGGAACAGCGCAAGATCGCCCAGGCAATCAAGAACGCCCGCGAAGTTGCTCTGCTGCCTTACTCCGGCGCTGGCCGCGGCTAAGGGAAGGGATTAACTAACATGGCAAAGCTCATTCTGACCCACGAAGTAACCGGTCTCGGTGCTGCTGGCGATGTCGTCGAGGTGAAGGACGGTTACGCACGTAACTTCCTGCTGCCCCGCGGCTTCGCTCTGACCTGGAGCAAGGGTGGCGAGAAGCAGGTTGAGTCCATCAAGGCTGCTCGTGCCGCTCGTGCGCACGCTTCTGTTGAAGCGGCACAGGCACAGGCTCAGGCTCTGTCCTCCAAGAAGGTCAAGCTCGAGGTGAAGGCCGGCGAGTCCGGTCGTCTCTTCGGCACCGTCAAGCCTGCTGATGTCGCTGCTGCTGTTGAGGCCGCTGGCCTCGGCGCCATCGACAAGCGCAACGTTGAACTGCCGAACCACATCAAGTCTGTTGGTTCGTACACGGCTAACGTTCGCCTGCACGAGGATGTTTCTGCTGTCATCGACCTCGAGGTCGTAGCAAGCAAGTAGTCTCTGACTGCACCAAAAGACCCCCGCTACCGGATTCCGGTGGCGGGGGTCTTTTTGTTGCCCGGAACCCTTGACGAGTTGGCACTTAACCCCCATGTTTGCGAGCAACATGGGGGTTAAGTGCCAACTCGGCGCGCGGATTTACGGGGTGTGTAGCTCTTCCATGACGTGCTTGTAGCCCGTGCGGATCATCTCGGCCAGAATGCTCCGGTCCACGTCGTCCAGCTTGTTCACGTACAGGCAGGCGGCGCCGGTCTTGTGCTTGCCAAGATCGGGAAGCAGACGGTCGGCATCGGGGCCGTAGGTGAGCCCGTACAGTGCCAAATTGCCTTTGCGCGGTGAAAAGCCGACGGCGGCGGAGTCACCTTCGCGCCCGGTCTCGTATTTGTAGTGATAGCTGCCGAATCCAATGATCGACGGGCCCCACATGACGGGTTCCTGGCCGGTGATGTCGCGCATCATTTCCAGCAACTGGAAGCCGTCCTCGCGCCGCTTTGGGTGCTCCACTGCGGCTAGGAATTCTTCCACGGATACCTCCGTGGGCTGGGTCTTGTTCTCTGCCATAGGGCTAGTTTCGCAGACGCGGGACGGCTGCGTCAGCAAAACCGGACCGCACCCGATGATAGCCTTCAGCGGTGACTTCAGAAGCCCTGCGCATCCGCCCGTTCCACCAGGTGGACGTCTTCTCCGACGCGCCATACCGAGGCAACCCGCTCGCCGTCGTCGTAGATGCCGAAGGCCTCAGCACTGAGACAATGCAGCACTTCGCTAACTGGACCAACCTCTCCGAGACCACGTTCCTCCTCCCACCCACTGACCCCCAAGCGGACTACAAGGTGCGGATCTTCACCGGCAGCGAGGAGTTCCCGTTCGCCGGTCACCCCACGCTTGGTTCAGCTCATACGTGGTTGCAAGCCGGGGGAGTGCCGAAGAGTGCCGGCGTCCTGGTCCAGGAATGCGGGGCGGGTTTGGTGCGGGTAAAGCACGACGCCGGTCGCCTGGCTTTCGCTGCACCGCCGCTGACGCGATTTGGCCCCGTGGATGACGAAGTCCGGGCGCAGCTCGCTGCCGGCCTGCAGTTGCCCGAGGATGCCCTGCTGGATGCATCGTGGTTGGTCAACGGGCCCACATGGATCGGCGTTCTTCTCGGTTCAGCGGAACAAGTCCTGGCCATTGAACCCGATCTCGTCGCCATGGCTGACCTCAAGGTCGGGGTGATCGGCCCACACGAGCCGGGTGCCGCCGTCGACTTTGAAGTCCGCACCTTCATTCCGGGCGACGCCATGGTGGAGGACCCGGTGACGGGCAGTTTCAATGCCGGTGCGGCTCAGTGGCTTATTGGCAGCGGCCGTGCCCCTGATGAGTACGTAGCCGCTCAAGGTAGTGCCCTAGGCAGGGCTGGCAGGGTCCACATCAAAGCTGATGACGGAGAGATTTGGGTTGGTGGAGCGTCGGCCACCTGCATCGAAGGTACGGTGCTCCTTTAGCGCCCCATCAGATGCGCTTTGCTCGCGACAGCACCACCACCAGGAAAATGCAGGCGCTGAAGACCGCTTGAATAATCACAATGGACATTGGCACGCTGCCCAGGTACAACGCCAACAGCAGTGGAACCATGGCCAGGATGGTCACGTCCAGCCCGCGCATCAGTGAGCCCAGCTGAGCACGCGGGACCGGGCCGAACGGGGTTTCCACCGGCGGCGCGGTCCAGTCCGGCGGGGTCCTGGTTGCCGCGCGGAGAGTCCCCGCACCCATGCCCACGCCGGTGAGGGCACCTACTCCTATCAACCAGGGATTCGCCGCCCCCAGGGCAACCAATAGCCCACTCAGCACGGCCATCCACAGAGCCATCGCCAGGCACGGCATGAGGGCACGACTGGTCCTCACCAGTGCGGGATGCAGCGGCAGCAGCGCATCGAGCTCAGGAACCAGCGCGGTCTTGCGGGCCACAACCCCCATTCCGGAAGCCGTGGCACAGCCGGAGATCATGATGACAGCCAATTGCGCGAACTCGGGCAGCCCGCCCTCCACCAGCAGTACGGCAATGCAGGCGGCGAGCCAAAGAATCGGCGGCATCAGCGGGGGATTGAGCCGCAGGAAAGCGACCACATCAGCGCGGATCAGTGCACGAAAAGGCCCCCGCACAGGGCGGGCGTAGAACTGGGCTGCCCGGCCGCCGTCGACCGTCTTGCGGGTGCCGCCGAGCGCACGCAGCACCTCATTAGACTCCATCATGAACAGCGAAGCGCTAGCGTGCCCAGCAACGGCGCCGCCGCGAACCAGATCGTCACCCCGAACCTGACCGGCGCGTGGCACAACAAAGGCTAAGAGTCCGACGGCGGCCACGGCCACCAGCGCTGTCGGTAATGGCGAGGATGACCACGCTGGAAGGACAGAGCACGCAAGAAGTACCGTCGCCGTCGTCGCCCTGCCAAGCCGCGAGCCGAGTAAAGCAAGCTGCTGCAGGGCCGCCAACACAACCGCCATGGCGCCAGCTGCGCCGAAAGTGAGCGAAGCAAGAACGTGGTCAAGGGGAGCGCGGTCAATGCCAGCCACCATGCTGAAGGGTAAGTAGATGACGGCCGAGCCAGCTGCCGTAAGCGCGACTTTGCGAACGAAGGGCGGCAGGACCATGGGGCGGCGGTCAACGGGAAGCGTCAACCACCAGATGCTCTCAGCTCCGTTCACCGTCATCGGTCCAAGTTTCCGCGCAAGGTTGCTGATCACGAGGAGGGCAGCGAAAGTGACGGATGTCCACAGCGGTGATTCCGGCAGGATGAGCCACTGCGCCCGGATGATGCTGTTGGTAGTTGTTGACCGGTCTGCGATTTCGTTGCGCAACGCAAAGACGAAGGAGGCAGCAATAGTCAGCGAAACACCAATTCCGAGTCCCCAGCTGTAAGCGTCAACAAAGAGGTCGCCCCACGATGTCCGGCTGCGTTTGTAGCGTCTGGCGGATTGGCGGGTGAACCGGACAATGTCAGAGGCCAGCTCCCGATTCTGCGAAGAACGTTCAGGGGCGAGCACGTCAGGACCCGGCAATGATCGAGGCCCCCTGCTCTGGACTGAACTCCCGAACTTCTTCGTCAATGACCAAACAGGTGGAGGCCGTGGTGAGCAGCAACTGTGGGTCATGGGTGACCAGAACTACTGCGCCACCATTCTTGGCGTGGTCTGCAATCCGTTCCCCCATGGCCACCCGCATGCGGGGATCGAGCCGCTGTTCCGGCTCGTCCAGGATCAGCAGCGACGACGGGCGGATAAGTCCAGAGGCAAGCAGCAACCTGCGACGCTGGCCGGAAGACAAGGCGTCCGGGATGGCATGGGCCCTGCCTTGAAGCCCGAAGAACTCGAGTTCGTTCTCAACCCGCACTTCGGGGTCATCCAAGGAGTGCCCCCGGGCGATGAGGAGCAAGTGCTCCCGGACGGTGAGGGAGGGGAAGAAGAGGTCATCGTCGAAAATGGCGGACACTTGCCGACGGAACGGCACGGCGTCCGGATCGATGAGGAGGCCGTGGACCTTCACGTCTCCAGCCAGGGAGGCCTGCCGCCCCGCGATGGTCCGGGCTACCGTGGACTTTCCTGCGCCATTGACGCCAACGATCCCCAAGACTTCACCCGCCTCCACCGACGCCGAAACTTCGCCGCAAACCGGAGCCCCGGCATAGCCAACCAACAGGCCTTCGGCCTCCAAAACTGTCCCCATGATGCAACCCTACCGGCGGGATTGGCGCGACCTTGCTGCAGCGTTTAGCGTGAGTCTTATGTCAGCATCCGATGCTTCCGCGAAGGCCAACGGCAACCCTTTGCTTGTCCTGGGCAAGATCACGTCCATCCTGGATGCCTTTTCCTTGTCAAAGCCGGTGCTTCAGTTGGCTGATATCCGCGAATTCACCGGCATGCCCACGTCCACCGTGCAGCGACTGGTCACGAATCTGACATCCCAGGGCTTCCTTGACCGCGAGGGCGATGCTTACCGCATCGGAATGCGGATGGCCTACTGGGCAGCGCCTGCAACCCGGGGGATGGAGGTTGTGGACATCCTGAGTCCGCTGCTCAAGACCTTGCGGGACACCACCGGCGAGACGGCATGCTTCTTCAAGGCCGAGCAGCACTATCGGGTTTGTGTCGCCATGGCCGATACCCATCATGCGTTGCGCCGCGAAATGCATTTGGGCAAGATTGTTCCGCTCCATGCAGGTTCTGCAGGCAGGGTTCTGCTCGCGTGGTCTCCTGAACTGATGGAAGCTGTCCTGCGGGATCCGCTGGAGTCCATCACCGACTACACCATCACCAGCTCTGAGGAATTGGAAGCCGCTGTAAGGAAAACCCGTGCGGACGGGTTCGCGATCACAGTCGGCGAGAGGGAAGACGGGGCATCCGGCCTTTCTGCGCCTGTTTTCGATTCTGCTGCGGGTTTGGTGGGAGCTGTGACCATCAGCGGACCGACTCTTCGGATGCCGTTGGAAACGTGCGAGGCGTGGGTGGAGCCCCTTCTCGCTACAGCCGAGCACATGACCAGGCTTATTGGCGGCCGGTTCCCCGGCGAGAGCTGAATCCTCAACCATAGGGAGAATGACGATGACTGAGACACCCCCAACAGTGGACGCGTACATCTCCGCCCAACCTGAGGCCACTCAGCAGATCCTTCAGGAAATCCGTCGGACCATGCACGCCGCCGTGCCGGGGGCCGGAGAGATGATCAGTTACGGAATTCCTACCATCACCATTGGCGGGCACTACGTGGTGTACTTCGCTGCCTGGGCGCACCACATCTCGGTTTATCCGGTGCCTCGTGGCGATGAAGGCCTGGCTGCGGAGTTGGTCCCGTACCTGTCCGGCAAAGGAACGTTGAAATTCCCGCTGGCCAAAGGGATTCCCTTGGATTTGATAGCGAAAATTGCGGCCCAACTGGCAGCAGAGAAAAAGATGGGCCACTAATGAGGGACTTTGAAACCTTGGTAGACGAGGCTGCCGAAGCGGACGTGACAGGGTGGGGATTCCATTGGCTGGAGGGGAGGGCTACGGAAGAAAGGCCACCATGGGGGTTCGCGAAGATGCTGGCCGGCCGTCTCGCTACCGTGCGGAGCGCACTCGATCTTGATACAGGAGGGGGAGAGGTCCTTTCAGAGGCCGGAAGATTTCCCGAACGGATGGTTGCTACGGAGGGATGGCCGCCCAACGTACAGCGAGCTGTTGAAAGGCTCGGTCCCCGCGGGGTGGAGGTCGTTGAAGCAACCACCGATGCGCCGCTACCGTTCCCAGACCAGTCCTTCGACTTGGTCACAGCCCGGCACCCTGTTCGGCCTGACTGGAACGAGATTCACCGAGTCTTGGTCCCCGGCGGCCACTACTTCGCGCAGCATGTTGGCCCGGCGTCGGCGCGGTGGTCTGGATCCTGCGTAAAAGCGTGTGGTGGGTCCCCGACTTCTCCGTTGAGGGCTATCGTGACAAACTCAAGGAGCTGGACAAACAAATGAGAGCTGGCCGCCCCTTCATCGCTCACTCCACCCGGCACCTGATTGACGCCCAGCGCATTGGGTAGAAGTTAAGCGGGCGCACCTAGGAGGAGCAAGTATGGATTCTGCACGGACCTTTGAGTCGATTGTCATCATCTTCAATCCCAACAGCACGGGGGACGCGCCTGAGCTGGCGCAGCAATTGCACGACAGGCTGAAGGAACTGCTCACGTATCAGCCCGAAATAACACTCCAGCCCACTGAGCACGCCGGGCATGCCGTGGACCTGGCACGGGAAGCAGCCTCGAAGGGCGGTGACGTCCTGGTGGTCTCGGTGAGTGGTGATGGTGGCTACAACGAGGTGGTCAACGGTGTGATGCAAGCCGGGAACCCGAGGGCTGTCTGCGCGGTCAGGGCTGCCGGCAATGCGAACGACCATAGCCGGATCATCGCGACAAAACCTTTGGAAGAGGCCATCGCGGAAGGACATGTCCATAACATCGACCTTCTCCGAATCCACACAGGCCAAAAAGAGAATGAGCCCCTTGAATACGCGCATTCCTACATCGGATTCGGCCTCACCCCGGTGGTTGCCACCGAACTCGAAAAGGGCAGCAAAGGTGCGCTCAAGGAAATGGTCACTGTTATCCAGACCTTTTCCAAGTTCGAGCCCTTTGGCATCCGCTTGGCTGACGGAAAACGCCGAAAGTTCGACAGTCTCGTCTTCGCCAATATCAATGAAATGGCCAAGTACGCCACGTTGAGCGAAGCAGAGGACCACCCCTCGGATGGGAAATTCGAGGTGATCGTCTTCCCGCACATGCCTAAATGGCGAACTCTCCTGACTGCACTGAAGGCCACTACTCAAGGACTGGGTGATCAGCCGAGTGTGAGTAGCTACGAATTCACCACGCTCAAGCCGCTGCCATACCAGATGGACGGCGAAGTGAAGTCCGTGGAGGCAAACGTCAAGGTCAAAGTGGAGTGCGCTCCCCGCGCCCTGGCCACCCTCGGCTAGGCCCTTAGCCTGCGCAGGCGGCCGTGACGAAGTCGTAGATCCGGCCGCGCAACTCATTCGGCGCTGCAATCTTCAGCACGCCCTTCCTGTCACCCAGGGCGACCCTTAGCGGCAAGAGGGTGCCCACCTTGTCCTCGGCGACAGCATGCGGATCACAGCGGGCGGGCCGGATAGTCAGTGGCAGTTCTTGCCTGGCCGCGCCGACGGCGACATTCCCGGGCCAAGGGCCAGCGGTGGATTGGGCCAGTAACGTGGTTTCGTCGATCGCTTCAATAGTGAGGCTTTGCGCGTCAGTTCCCGGCGTGGCTGGCGTGATGATGAGGCGTACGACGGCGGTGCGACCGTCAGCGGCCACCTCAAGTCCAGGGTCCAAGGCGATTGTCGCAACGGCGGCTGCTTCCGTGGCGATACACTGCTCGCCGGCGTTCCGGGAGAGGACGCCGAAGGGATCCGTTGGGCTCGTGCTCGCCCCCACAGGGTCCTTGCCAGGCATTGAGTAGTTGATCGTGGCATTGAGTTCAGCGGGCGTGCCCCCTGATGTGTCGCAGGCGGCCGCGGGCAATGCAGCAGGAACGCTCTTGGGCTGACGGGGTGGCAACTCGAGGCTGCCCCCGGATGGTTCCCAGGAAATCTCAGCTTCGAACAGCGTTGATCGCAAGCGGGCTTCGGTGACGGTCAGGATTGTGTCTGTGGTGTTGGTGAGTTGCAGCAGAATGGCTTGCTTGCCGTATTGATCCCGCGATTGATTGACCTCGACGGTGATGGGTCCGGAACTCCCGCTGGTGGGCTCCGAGGCTGAAACGCCCGAGTCGCATCCGGCCAGGAGGGGCAATGTCACAGCGGTCATACCCGCCGCGAAAGAATGCCACCGCCGGCTCATCATGCCATCAGTGTAGGCCCGGGGCAAAGCGGCGCGGTACCTGAGCAAGGCACCGCAGGGTAACGGGTGAATTGCTCGGATCAGGGCCAGCCACTGAACTGGTCCTGACTGTGATTCGTGGGTGGCGGGTTCTTATAGATCCGGCCGCGCTGGGACTTGGCCACTCCCTGATGACGCGGCGGCCGCGTCCGCCGATGCCTGCGCTGCCCAACCATGTTCAAGATGAAAACGGTCACCATGACCAGGAGCAAACACCCTAAGCACGCCAGTAACGCAATGCCCTGATCCATCGGTCATCCTTCTCTGTGACGCTGATGCCTTCGTGGTTCCTACCTTAGCGAGCCGTGCATCAAAGCCCCCACATCGGAGGCTTGGTGCCAGTACGATGTGGCTCACGCGCATCTGCAGATCCGATCATTAAGTTAGAGACGAAAGGCGACACTGATGTCATTCCAGGCTTACCTCGACGCTATTGAAGACAAAACCGGACTTACCCCGCGGCAACTGGTCGAAATTGCGGAAACCAAGGGATTCAATGACCCATCGGTTAAGGCCGGAACCATCCTTGAATGGCTCAAAGCCGATTATGATCTTGGCCGGGGTCACGGAATGGCACTGGTGCACGTGATCAAAAAGGGGCCAAGGATCGATAGCAAGCACGTGGGATCGAACGGGACCCACAGCGACGATTCGGACACGCTCTGGCTGGATGGCAAGGCCAGCAAGCCGGCTCCCTGAAACATGTTGGCGAGCCAACACTAAGCATGCTTAGCTTAGTGTCCAGCCATTTCTTGATGTGCACGCAGAGAGGAACACCATGTCTACCGTGACGCAGCTGTTCAAATCCCCTGCCGCTGACATTTGGAAGGTCATTGAGGACGGCTGGCTCTATTCGGGCTGGGTTGTGGGTGCCTCAAGAATCCGCGCCGTGGACGAGCAATGGCCGCATGTTGGCGCAAAGTTGCACCATTCCGTGGGCACCTGGCCTTTCCTCATAGATGACAGTACCCGGGTGACAAGCATGGAACCTGGCTACAAGTTGGAGCTGCTCGCAAGGGGGTGGCCCTTGGGCGAGGCAAAGGTGCTGATCACCCTCGAGGACCTCGGAGGCGCTCAATGCCGCGTCTCAATCACTGAGGATGCCGTGCGTGGGCCAGGAAAAGTGGTGCCCAAAGCCCTGCGGGACCCAATGATTTCCGTAAGAAACCGGGAGACCCTCAGGCGTCTGGAACTCATGGCTGCGGGCGGGGCTGGCCGGAAGACCTAAAGGCAGGCGCGATAGCCCTGCCCTTGGAACTGTCCGGGGCCCCACAATGCTCAGGCTCGCACAAGCGGTAGGACGGTGCAGGGCAACTCGGCGAGGCCGGGGGCGTGTCGTGGCTCCAGGTTCCGGAATGGCAGTGGTGACCAGGAAATGGTGGCCAACGGTCAGTTGCCCCCAGCGGAAGCTGGCTGATCACTGGAGGGCTGGTTAGCGGCAGGCATGACCCACTCAAAAGCCTCAGCCTTGGAACGAGCTCCCTGGACTGCCTTGGAGCGGTTCGGTTCGCCCAGTTCGGCGAGCAACCTTTCCGAAAGCACCACCAGCTCGGCGAACGCGTCAGGGGTGAGCCACCCAGGACGGGTTGCAAAGAGGATGTCTTCGCTGGAGGTGTTGCCGCTGGCTCCGGGCGCGAACGGGCAGCCGCCCAGACCACCGAGGGCACCGTCCACCATGGTGGCACCTGCTTGGATGGCGGCGAGCGTATTTGCCACGCCCAAACCCCAGGTGTCGTGGCCGTGGTACACGATCCTGCGCGCAGGGGACTCGTCCCGCACTCGGGTGATGAGCCGCGCTACCTGCGCGGGCACGGCTTGCCCCAGGGTGTCGCATATGACGATGTCCGTGGTGCCTTCAGCGCGGGGATCGTTGGCGATGGAGAGGATGCGCTCCTCGGGAACGTAACCCTCAAAAGGGCACGTGAAGGACGTGGCAATGCACAGCTGGATTTGGCCATCAACAGCTCGCGTGTACTCGACGGCCTCGGGCAAGGCAGCCAAGCTCTCGTCCGTAGTCCGCCCGATGTTCGCCTTGTTGTGCGAATCCGACGCCGACAAGCAGTACTGGAAGTTCCGCGCTCCGGCGGCGGATGCCTTGGCAACGTGGCCCGGTGTCGCCACCCAAATCCAGCATTTTTCCAGCTCCTCGGGGGTGAGGGCCCGGACTACTTCCAGCGTGTTGGCCATGGTGGGAACCAGGTCTGCGCGGGCCATGGAACCCAGCTCGATCGCGGGAATACCCAACCGCAGCAGTTCCCTCACGGTCTCGATCTTCTGCTCTGCAGGTAGGAGCTTACCGGTGAGCTGGAGCCCATCGCGCAGAGTGACGTCCCGCAAGAGGACGTTGCCCAGCGTTGAAGCAAGGGGGCTTTCAAAGGGGTTCATGGTCGGAGGGCCTCCTCGCGGCCGGAAGCCGCATCGATCTGTGCGGCGTCCATGTTCAGGAGCCCACCAAGGATTTCTTGCGTGTTTTCGCCCAGGTCCGGGCCCAGGTTCCGAATGGGCGGGGACTGGTCCCCGATCACCGGGACAATGCCCGGGAAGCCGACACCGGGGAGGACTTCCTCGCCCGTGGATACGTCGAACTTTTGGATCATGTTGCGGGCGGCGTACTGGCTGTCCGTGCTGATATCGGCCGCGGTGTAAATGGGGCCGGCGGGGACACCGGCGGCTTCGAGCGCTGTCAGGGCTTCAGTTCCTGAAAGCGTCGCTGCCCACTCGCCGATTGCTTGATCCAGTTCTTCGCGCTTCGCCCAGCGGCCGGCGTTTGTTTGCAGGGAAGGGTCCTCTGCGAGGTCCGGGCGGCCGATTGTCTGCATGTAGCGCTGGTAGATCGAATCACCGTTGCCGGCCACCACGATGCTCGCACCGTCCTTGCACACGTACGCGTTGGATGGAGCAATTCCCTCCATGCGGCCACCAACGCGCTGCCGGTCCACACCGTAGGCCTGATAGTCCGGGATCAGTGATTCCATCATGGAGAACATTGCCTCGTTCAGCGCGACGTCGATGATGCGCTCGGTGAGCGGAACCGCGCCGGCCGAGTCCCGTCGTCGTGCTTCACGCTGGTACAGGCTCATCATGGAGCCGAAGGCGGCGTACAGGCCCGCGATCGAGTCCCCGATGGAGACGCCAACACGCACCGGTGCGCGGTCCGGGTCGCCCACCAGGTTGCGGAACCCGCCATAAGCTTCGGCGACGGCGGCGAAACCTGGCCGCTCGGACAGTGGCCCGGTCTGCCCGAAGGCAGAAATGCGGGTGACGATCAGGTCCGGATTGGCTTTATTGAGGACCTCCGGGCCCAAGCCCCACTTTTCCAAAGTGCCGGGGCGGAAGTTCTCCAGCAGGATGTCGCACTTGGCCACCAGTTCCAGCACAGCCTGCTTGCCTGCCTCCGTGCGCAGATCCAGGACCACGGACTTTTTGTTGCGGTTCAGCGTGCGGTAGAGCATGGACGTGTTGCCTTTGTGCAGGCGCCAGTTGCGCAGTTCGTCGCCGGTACCGGGCCGCTCCACTTTGATGACCTCAGCTCCGAAGTCGGCCAGCAGCCTGCCGGCCGTGGGCGCGGCGATGTAGTTACCGAGTTCCAAGACCCGGACGCCGTCCAGAGGGGCGATTGTTTGGTGTGTCATGGTCTTCTTTCGTGCGTGGTGGGTAGGCGGTAAGCGGGGCCGGTCAGAACAGCAGGCTCATGGGCAGGATCAGGAGGATCGCCACCACGGAGGCTACGGACACTCCCACCGTGACCGATTTGAGTGCACCCCTCACACTCTGACCCAAAAGTGACTGGAAATCCGATCGTTGGGCCTTCCACGCTGAAGGCTGGAATTTGATGCGCACCGTGAGGGAGGCCACATCGCTAATCCCATATTATGAGTTCGAACTCATAATGCAAGCCTTTTCCGAAACTAAACTAAACACCATGACCTTCGTGATTCGCCCGGCCAGCCAAGCAGACGTACCTGGCATCATCGCCGTGGACATAGCGGCGGGGCGGACTTCGCAGGCCCTCGCTGACAGATTCGCCGCGAGTCTTAGCGCTGCCGTCGCGGACCACGCGCGTCTCGTTGTCGTCGCGGAATCGCAAGATGGCGCGAATATCGGCGGAGGGACCGGCGTCGTGGGGTGGGCGAAAACCCACCACTGGGACTATGACCATGGCCCTGCGTTATCCGGTCACTACTTGGGCGGTGTCACTGTGCGGCCGGGGCTTCGGCGCCTTGGAGTAGCTGCCGAACTAACGGGCGCCCGTATGGCGTGGATTTGGGAGCGGGCTGACCACGCTTGGTATGCGGTCAATGCGCTGAACGAGGCGTCGCTGGCTCTGCACCGGAAGTGGGGATTTCGTGAGGTGGCTCGGGGACCCGGATTTCATACGGTAACCTTCGACGGCGGCGAAGGGGTCCTGCTGCAGGCGGCGCGGCCGCTGTCCTGACCCTCGGGGACGCCCTTCAGCCTTAGCATGGTCCTCAGATGCGCCGACCGGGGGAGAGTGTGATGGGGCCGTTGGAATCAATTCAAGCGAGCACGAGGCAGGACGAGCCAGTCCGAAAGGGATTGCCCTCGAAGGCCAGGCGGACGCGGTCTACGCGAAAGCTGGAGTTGGCCATTTTGCTGGTGCTCATCGTCGCCCTGGCACTTTCGGCCACGCCATGGCCTTCGGCAATGCTGATCCGAAGTGTTTTTGAACGCGGGGCGCAGGCAACGATTGACGAAATGACGCCGTACGTACCGGATGCACCGCTGCAAACCCGGCCCGGCGTCGTGTACAAGCCCGGTTCCACCTTCGACGTATTCAGCCCTGCAGGCACCACTGCGCCACTTCCCACTGTGGTGTGGATACACGGCGGGGCTTGGATTTCCGGGGCCCAACGGGATGTCAATCCCTATCTCCAGATCATTGCGGCCGAGGGTTACACCACCATTGGCATGAGCTATCCGATTGCCCCCGAGGCCACCTACCCCACGGCTGTAGGTGACATCAACGAAGCCCTTGCCTACATCAAGGCCCATGCCGCCGAGCTTAACGTGGACACCAACCGCATCGTCCTGGCCGGGGACTCTGCCGGCGCGCAACTCGCGAGCCAGATGACCACACTCACGGTGAACCCCGAGTATGCCAATCTCATGGGAATTCAACCTGCGCTACAGAAGTCGGAGTTGGCGGCCACCATCCTGCATTGCGGCGTCTATGACCTTCGGGCCATGGCCGACCTCAGCGGAATTGTGGCCTGGGGATTCAAGACGTCGCTGTGGGCCTACACGGGCACGAAGGATTGGTCCGCCACCTACGCTGGCGCCACCATGTCCACTATCGATTTCGTAACCGAAGACTTCCCGCCGACCTTCATTAGCGGCGGCAATGGCGACGGGCTCACGTGGTTGCAGTCTGTTCCCTACAGTAACCGGCTGAAGGATGCCGGAGTCCCTGTGACCGAGCTCTTCTGGCCCGCTACGCACGAGCCTGAACTGCCGCATGAATACCAGTTCCACCTGAACTTCGACGAGGCACGCGAAGCGCGGGACAAGACTTTCGACTTCCTCTCCACGCACGCGGCGAGGCAGTAGTCCCTGGTGACAGGGGAGGTAATTCAAAGTATCTCCATGATGGAACTATTATTGGGGTATGACTTTCTCCCCTGAGGCCCTTCCCGTTGCGCGCCAGCCCGTTCTCTCCTGGGCATCCGCGGCGTGTGTCGGGGCCTTGATCCTGGTCCCGGTGTGGATGCTGATCGGCAATCCAGCTGTCCTGCGCGGACACCCGTTGCTGCCCGGCCTCCTGGTGACTGCCGCCTTCGTCGGAGCTCTTTGGGGTGTCCTGCTCTGGCGCCGCCGCGGTGCGCTCCGTAAGCGTTCGGCGCTGAGGGCCATTGGTGCGTGGGGTGGGCGGGTCCTAGTGTTGGCACTCGTGGCCATGCTGGTGTGGCTGAACCCCTTCGCCTATCAAGTCGGCGACGCGCCTGAAGCCTGGGTCGCGGGGGACGTTGCAGAGTCGCTAACGGCCATCACTATGACTCCGGCTGGGGAGCCCGCTACCAAGGGACTGATCTTCTATCCCGGCGCCCGCGTTGAAACGCGAGCTTACGCGGACATCCTTAGGCCAGCGGCGGATGCGGGGATTCTCGTGGTGATTCTCAAGACGCCCCTGAATCTCAGCTTGCTGGATGGAAGCCAGGCCCGCGGAGTCATGGACGACCATCCGGAAATCTCCACGTGGACAGTGGGCGGGCATTCGCTGGGCGGAGTCAGTGCGAGCTCCTTTGCCCTTGCTAACCAAGACGTGGACGGGTTGCTCCTATACGCCTCCTACCCTTTGGACTCCATGCATGACCGGTCGGGGCTGCAGGTCCTGTCCGTCTCAGGCTCTGAAGACGGACTCGGTACGCCAGCCAAGATCGACGCTTCCCGCGAGCTGCTGCCCCTCGATGCGAGCTTCGTCGAGATTCAGGGTGGGAATCATGCGTTCTTCGGAAGCTATGGTGCTCAGCCTGGCGACGGTAATCCCACGGTTGACCGCGCGGTGGCACAAGGGCAGATTGCCGAGGCTACTGTGTCGTTTCTGATGCAGCTCAAGGGTGGCTAGGGCCTTCCGGGAATACTTCGGAGCGTTGCCCTGTTCATTGATTTAGATGCAAACGCATGTAAGCTGGATGAACGAGCAACAGGAGAATGCCATGGAAACGCGCCGCATTACCGTACTTTCCGCCGGACTCGGCGTCCCGTCGTCGAGCCGCTTGCTGGCTGATCAGCTGGCCGCCTCCGCTGAGCGGCAACTGCGCGCGGCCGGGTACGACGTGAAGATCGACGTTGTTGAACTGCGCGACCTGGCGGTGGACATCGCCAACAACTTCGTCACCGGATATGCGGCACCGCGCCTCGCGGACGTCATTGCCGGCGTCGAGGATTCCGACGCCATCATCGCGGTCAGTCCCGTCTTCAGCGCCTCCTACAGCGGTCTGTTCAAGTCGTTCATCGACGTCCTGGACCCGAAGGCGTTGGAGGGCAAAGCCGTGCTGCTGGGCGCCACGGGCGGCACCGACCGCCACCAGATGGTCCTCGACTACGCGATGCGTCCCCTATTCAGCTACTTGCGCACCAGGATCGCGGCCACGGGCGTCTTCGCGGGGCCACAGGACTGGGGAAACACCGACGACGGCGCCTCGCCCCTCTCGGTGCGCGTCGACCGGGCCGCGGGTGAACTCGTGCAGCTGTTGAGCGGGTCGCAGCCGCGCCGCAAGAACGACTCGCTCGAGTCGCTGCCGTTCGAACAGTTGCTGGCTGGGATTTCAGCAGGCCGGTAGCCCCTATTTAGGGCAGTAATGGAAATCTATCCGCTCTGCCAAAGCCTGGGGTCATTGATCGTACGCTGGGGAATGAACGGATCCGACAGCATGCCGAAGAATAATGGGATCATGCACAATCGAGAGCTGCACGACCTGGACGATCTGGACGAGTTGCTGGCGGACGGCGAACCCCTGACCGTGGCGAGGATATCGACCTACCTCGCCGCGCGTCGCGTGGCGACCGCGAATTGGTTCGGTCCGACCGGCCGCGCAGAAAGGTCGACGTGGATCGATCGCGACGGCACGGGCTGGCGAGTGTGGGACACCGATGAGCGCGCCGGGATCATGGACTTCACCACCATTCGCACCGAGTCGGAAACAGAGGCGCTGCGCAGCTTTCTCCTCCGGGCGCGGTATCACCTCAATCAAGACAGGAAAGCTGTCCGGCGCGACTTTTGATGTGGGAACGGGGAGGGCGCACTCCTTCCCCAACTGGTTCATCAGCCGTCCCTTACTTGGAACGAACTATTTTGATCGCTCGATCGTTGGGGCAAACATGAAGTGTCCTGTGGATTCCATTGACCTGGTGATGAGCGAACGAAGCGGCGTGGAGATCGACTACTGCCCGCAGTGCAGGGGCGTGTGGCTGGACCGTGGGGAGCTGGACAAGATCATTGATCGTGTCGCGGCGGAAACCATTCCAGCTCCGGCCCGGCCCGCCGCCGCGCCGTCCCAGCCTCCTATCGCGCCGCCACCCATCTACAATCCCTTTGAGTCGCGGCCCCAGCAGCCGCGTTACGACGACCGGGACCGGCGCGACTACGACCGGAGGGACAATGATCGTCGCGACGGCTACGACCAGTACGGCCGCAAGCGGAAGAAGAAGGAAGGCTTCCTGGGCGACTTGTTCGACTTCTAGGCGCCCTTAGTCGTCCAAGAGTTCGATGAACTCACGGGCCTGCTTGATGTTGATGTCTGAGTGGCGCGTCAAAGCAAGTGCCGCGCCCTCCACATCACCGCTCTTTGCCAGCGTGCGGATTCGTCCGTAGATCTCGTCGTTGAGCATGTTGCTGCTCACTTCCCGGGTGACGTCGCCCTTGCTGACGATTGCCCTGTATCTGTAGGGGAAGCGTTCAGGTTCGTCGTCGTCGTCGGCCAGCAAGTCTTTGGGCGGGGCCTCCGGCGTGAACGGCTGAGGGTGCGCTGCCAGGGCACCGACGGCGTTACGCGAGGCCCGCAGGCCCTCACCAGTCGCCTGCAGGTATAGCTTGATGGCTGCCATGCCCTGTCCCTGGGCGATGAGGGAGTAAAGCTGCCGGTGTTGTTCCTGGTTGAGTTTGGCCGCAGACTCCTTTGCCAGCTCCACCGGGTCCTTGGGGGCGTTCGCCGCTGCGATGGTGGCCTTGCTTTCAGCCGAGCGCTTGGTGAATGAGCGAATAAGCAAAAGCACGCCCGCAATGACCGCAATGAGGATCAGGAGCGGGATGAGGATGGAATCCATGGCGTTGTCAGAGCCGATCTACGTAGTTCTTGGCGGTAAGTAAATCTGAGTGGGTGGCCTGGCGCAGGACTTTGATGGCCTCGATCTTTTTCCCGCTCCGGACCAGGTTTTGTAACTCGAAGGCGAGTTGCGGGTTCAACTGACCGTTTGGAAGTACGGCGGGCTGATGTCCCGTTTGGCCATCAGAGCGCCCGGTCTGGGCTTGGATGGGGGTCCTGGCGTTCTCGGCTTGTTCCCTTTGGCTGGCCACGTTCTGGCTCGGCTTGGTGGTGGCTTCGATTCGAGCGCGGAGGGCCAGTGCTTCCTGCACTTGGGACGCTTGGTGCGCAGCGGAACGCGCCGCTAATTCACGCTGATACCTCTCTGCATCCGAAAGGCCCGTGTCGCGCGGTTTGAAGGCCGCAGTGAGCGCCCACAGCAGGCCCACGAGGACAAGAAGCGGAAGGACAATCGTTAGTACGTCACCAAAGTTCATCCCCATGCTTAGAGCTTATGCCAGAAGTTGGTTATCCACAGCACATTCCACTTCCGGCATAGGCTTCTGAGAGAACCGTGTCAAATTAAGAGCTTCTTTGTTAGATGCATCACAATTTCGGCATGTTTAGCACGTTTTACTGTGCCTGAAGGACCCGACAGCGTGCGGCCTCTGTGGATTAGTTCCGCCCAAATCTTTCTTGGGTCCACAGCTTGTGAAGAGTGTTTCCGCAGGTCAGAGGCTAATTGCTCCTAAAAGAAATTCTCTATCCACAGGGTAACGCACAGTCTGTGCACAACGTGGAGCTTGTATTCCACAGGTTTTCCACAGGGGGTATCAGGCGCCTGCTGTAACGTGTCTGAAGTGTCCATTTTGGGCATGAATATCCCGCGCTGGGTTTCTTGGGGTCCCACAATGTCGCTACTTGTGACGGGTCTACGGAACCCACTGTGGATAACTTGTGGATATGGCTATTTTGTCGGACCTCCCTGCCATCGTGAGATGCGTCAGGCGGACCCTGTAGCCACATCGCGCTTTACGGGCCGCCAGGACAGTACACCCTGCAGCGGTACACAAATGGAGGACGGCTTTGTCAGTTACGCACTTGGACTCAATCGAGGGCTCACGCGCTTCGGACTCGAGCCGGAAACCTCCCCAGGACATCCCTGCTGAACAGTCGGTACTCGGCGGCATGATGCTGTCCAAGGACGCCATTGCCGATGTAGTCGAAATCGTCCGTGGGCACGACTTCTATCGTCCAGCACACGAGACCATCTACGAGTCCATCATTGATCTCTACGGCCGCGGCGAACCTGCAGACGCCGTCACCGTCTCAGATGAGCTGACCAAGCGTGGTGAGATCAACCGGATCGGCGGTCCCGCCTACCTTCACGAGCTCATCCAAACGGTCCCCACAGCGGCCAACGCCGGCTACTATGCCGAGATCGTTGCTGAACGCGCCGTGCTGCGCCGCCTGGTTAACGCCGGCACCAAGATTGTCCAGATGGGCTACGGCCAGGACGGCGAAGTGGAAGACCTCGTCAACCAAGCCCAGGCCGAGGTGTACGCGGTAGCTGAGAAGCGTACTGCGGAGGACTACGTGGCGTTGAAGGACGTCATGGAATCCACCGTGGATGAAATTGAAGCGTCTGGTCACCGCGGCGAAGGCATGACGGGCGTTCCTACCGGCTTCTACGAGCTGGACGAGTTGACGCACGGACTTCACCCCGGCCAGATGATTGTTATCGCGGCCCGTCCTGCCGTGGGTAAGTCCACGTTCGCACTGGACTTCGCCCGATCCGCGGCCATCAAGAACAACCTGGCTACGGTCATGTTCTCCCTGGAAATGGGCCGGAACGAGATCGCCATGCGTCTTCTCTCCGCAGAAGCCACCATTGGCCTGCAGGATCTGCGCAAGGGCACCATCAAGGACGAGCAATGGTCCAAGATCGCCACCACTATGGGCCGCATGAATGATGCTCCCCTGTTTATTGACGACAGCCCCAACATGTCCCTCATGGAAATCCGTGCGAAGTGCCGCCGCTTGAAGCAGCAGCACGACCTCAAACTCGTGATCCTCGACTACCTCCAGCTCATGAGCTCCGGTAAGAAAGTTGAATCCCGCCAGCAGGAAGTCTCCGAGTTCTCCCGTGCCCTCAAGCTGCTTGCCAAGGAGCTGCAGGTTCCCGTCATCGCACTGTCACAGCTGAACCGTGGTTCCGAGCAGCGCCAGGACAAACGCCCAATGGTGTCCGACCTCCGTGAATCAGGCTCCATCGAGCAGGACGCCGACATGGTCATCCTGCTCCACCGTGAAGATGTCTACGACAAGGAATCGCCTCGCGCCGGTGAGGCGGACATTCTCATCGCCAAGCACCGTAACGGTCCCACCAAGGACATTGTGGTCGCCTTCCAAGGCCACTACTCACGCTTTGCCAACATGGCGGGCGAAACAGGTGCCGGGGGCGGCGGCTTCTAGCCGACTACGTGGCCTGCGGTACCTTCCAGCTGCGCCGGGGTTCGAACTGAAGGGGAGTAGCGGTAGCTCAGCCACTGCATGAGGTGAATGATGTGCCTGCAGCGCTTGCTGGATGACTTGGTGGCCGGCGGAGCGAGGAAGCTGGTCCTCGAGAGCGACGATTCGCTACAGCAGTCAGACCGCCGACTCATCGCGCAGCACCTGAAGGCCATCGGATGCGGGGATGGATTTCAGTACACGCACTGCAAAGCCCATGAGGAGCCCCTGCTCTGGGTCAGCGATGCCGTGGCTTGGTGTCACCAAAAAGGTGGCGACTGGATTCGGAAAGCATCACCGTTAGTCCAGGAGATCATTTTTTGCGAACGTTAAACAACGCAGGCCCGGCTCGTCATACCATCCGGAAGACTGCCAGGCCCACTTCTCAGGGCTAATGCCCTTTGCAACATTGAGCCTATCGCAAAGAGAAGATTCGGACTACTGCGTGTGAGGGCCGTAGCGTACTTCTGCGGATCCCGGCTGCACCGCTGTCTCAGCAGCCCTCAAAGTCGCTAAGCACCTTGACCTTCGCGGCCGAACCTGATGAAGGATCGAACGCGTAGCCGATCCACTCCCTGGCCAGGCGACGGGCCAACTCCTCGCCCACAACGCGCTGTCCCATGGTCAGGATCTGGCAGTCGTTGGACAAGATTGAGCGTTCCACGGAGAACGAATCGTGGGCCGCTGTCGCCCTGATGCCGGGGACCTTGTTGGCCGCGATGGCCACGCCTATCCCTGTGCCGCAGAACAGGATGGCACGGTCCGCTTGGCCGTCGCGGATCATTTCACCGGCCGCGATACCCACGTAGGGGTACGGCCTGGTGAAGTCTTCATCAGCACGGTTCACGCCGATATCAATGACCTCCGTGACCCTGGAGTCAGCCTCAAGGTCGGCCAGGACTCGGTTCTTGTAGTCGACGCCGGCTTCATCGGCACCCACAATGATGCGCATGGAAATTCTCCTAGTTGCTTGCTGCGGCTGGAACGGGAATTGCGGTGAAGTGAGGCCCGACGGCGGCAAACACCATGGCGAGCGACGTCGCACCGGGATCCGGCGTGCCTATGCTCTTCTCGGCCAATGGTCTGGCGCGTCCCTTGAGGGGACGAAGCCCTGCGGTAGACGCAGCCGCCTCGGTAGCGTCTGATGCAGCGGCTGCCCACGCGTCCTCGGCAGCAGCGCCTGATAGGACACGGTCTTCAAATGAGGATGCAAAGGGCAGCAGCGCATCCATCATGGTTTTGTCGCCGATCCCGGCTTTTCCAAGGTTCGAGATCCGGTCTGCGAAGGCTCGAACAGACTGGGCGAGGACATCCGGCGTCGGGGTCTCTGCATCTCCCAACCGCTCGCCAAAGGCGCGCAATCCCGCGCCCCACAGAACCCCGGAGGTTCCGCCTGCCTTGTCTGCCCAAGCGTCCCCGGCAGCTGCAAGCAGCGAACCAGCACCTGCGCCGCGTTCGAACGAAGCGGCAGCGGCGTCGAGGGCTGCCATGGATCCACGCACCATGCCGCGGCCATGGTCCCCGTCGCCCGCAATCGCATCCATGTCGCCCAGCATTGCTTCGGAATCGCGAAGGAGCGCCGCCGTCGTGTCCAAGGCTTGAAGGCACTGTGAGGCATAAGCGCGGGACTCGTCTGTGGAGGAGTAGTTGGCAACGGTAACGGCGTCCGGCTCAGTTTCAGAGGCGTGAGACGCAGCGATGTCGAACCCGACAGCACCGCGACGGTAGGCCGGTGTCAGCGCCGGAGCGGTCCAGTACTGTTCCAGCTCGTCATCCAGCCACGTCAGTGTCAGCGATGCGCCGGCCATGTCCAGGCTGGTCACCAACTCACCCACCTCCGGCATCACCAAGGTATAGCCGGCTTCGCGGAGCAGAGGAGCCACGGTGCTCCAGAGGACGAACAGTTCTTCGTGCTTCGTGGAACCCAGACCGTTGAGGATCACCGCGAGACGGGAGGAAGCCCCCACGGGCGTTTCGGCTAACACCCGACGCACGAGTTCCTGCCCCAGCTCGACGGCGGACGGCAGCTCGGTATCGAACAGTCCAGGCTCGCCGTGGATACCAAGGCCCAGGCCCATCTGTCCCTCGGGAAGGCGGAACAACGGCTGATCGGCGCCGGGGAAGGTGCATCCGCGGAAGGCTGTGCCAATGGTCCGCGTGAACTCGTTCGCCTTCCGCCCCAAGCGAACCACGGAGTCCAGGTCCAGTCCGGCCTCGGCAGCGGCTCCCATGACCTTGAAGACTACGAAGTCTCCGGCGATACCGCGGCGCTTCTCGATCTCATTGATGGAGGCGCTGGCGATATCGTCCGTGACAAGCACGTTCTCCGTGGCGATTCCCTCGGCATTCAGTCGCTCACTGGCCATGCCGAAGTTCATGAAGTCCCCGGCGTAGTTGCCGTAGGTGAACACAACGCCGGCTCCGGAATTGGCAGCCTTGGCCACGGAATAGGCCTGCTGCGAGGAAGGTGAGGTGAAGATATTGCCCACCACGGCACCGTCCGCGAAGCCCGGCCCGATGATGCCGGCGAAGGCAGGGTAGTGACCCGAGCCGCCGCCGGTGATGACGGCGACTTTCGGCCTTGCCGGGCGGCTTCGGCGGACAGCGCCACCTTCAACCTGGCGGACGAGGTCGGAGTGGGCGTCGCAGAAACCGGCGAGGGCTTCGTCAGCGAAGTCGGCGGGATCGTTGAAGATTCTGGTCATGGTGGGTCCTGATTCTGGATTTCGGACTGGGGAGGGACTTAGTGGATGTGGCTGCCACCGTTGATGTCGATGGTGGTGCCGGTGAGGTACGCGGAGTCCTCGGAGGAGAGGAACGTGATGACGGCGGCTACTTCCTCCGTGGTGGCGTTGCGGCCCAAGGGGATTCCGGCGTTGATGGCGGCTTCCTGCTCTTCGGTGCTGCCGACGCGGATGTTGGTGTCCACGGCGCCGGGCGTGATGGCGTTGACGGTCACGCCGGTTTCGCCGATTTCGCGGGCGAGTGCCTTGGTGAAGCCGAGGATGGCGGCCTTGGCTGCGGAGTATGGAACCTTGCCGAACACGCCGCCGCCGCGTTGCGCGGAGACCGAGGACATGTTGACGATACGGCCCCAGCCGTTGGCGATCATGTCAGGAAGGAACGCCTTGGTGACGAGATAGGTGCCAGTCGCGTTGACGTCCATGACCTTGTGCCACAGCTCTAGCGTGGTTTCCAGGAAAGGAACGGGGGAGGTGATGCCGGCGATGTTGGCCAGGGCGCCCACGGGCGGGAGGTTTCCGGCGGCAACTTCTGCAGCGACTGCGGCCTGGGCTGCGGTGACGGAGGCTTCGTTGGCTACGTCAATCTCGTAGCCGAAGGCCGGAACATTGAATTCGTTGGCGATTTCGGCGGCAACCTTGGCGGACTTCTCACCGTCGAGGTCCAGGATGACGATGCCCCAGCCCTGGTTGGCGTAGCGGCGGGCGGTGGTCAGGCCGATGCCGCGATCGGACGTAGCTCCGGTGAGGACGGCGGTGCGCTGGATGGTGGTCATGGTGCTCCTTGAATATGAGGTGACGCGGTTTAGATGAGGTCTGAAATGAAGCTGGCTGCTTTGGCTGCGGCGGCGGGGCGTTCGTCGTGGGTAACGTCCCGGGTTTCGAGTTCCAGGGAGAAGTGGCCTGTATAGGCAACGCTCCGTAGTGCTGCGAGTCCGGCGGCGAAGTCGGCCTCGCCGTTGCCGACGCTGAGGTTGATACGCCCTGGCTCGTCGTCGCTGGCCGCCACGGCATCCCGCACATGGACGTGTTTGATGCGGCAGGCGAAACGGTCTACGAAGTCCACGGGGTCGCCCCCGGAAGCGACGATGTGGCTGAAGTCCATGACGAATCCGACGTCGGAACCGGCAAGGCGGTCGGCGAGGAGCTGTGCACGCTCACTGTTCCAGCACAGCCGGTAATAGTGCAGGGATTCGGTCCACAACTCCACACCGAACTCCGCGGCGCGCCCGGCGGCATGGATCAGTTGCGCCGC
This sequence comes from Paenarthrobacter sp. NPDC090517, assembly GCF_044769165.1. Classification (NCBI taxonomy): domain Bacteria; kingdom Bacillati; phylum Actinomycetota; class Actinomycetes; order Micrococcales; family Micrococcaceae; genus Paenarthrobacter; species Paenarthrobacter sp. NPDC090517. Next base: position 219,974 of record NZ_JBIVXN010000005.1, read on the forward strand.
CACGAGGTCGATGTCCTCTTCCAAGCTCCGCAAGGGATCGTGGTCGATGGCCCCGCACGGCAGGACAAGTGCCTTCGCGCCGGTTTTGGCCGCAAGGGTGAGCAGCATCTCGAGGTGCCGGTCGCGCGCTTCCCTCGTGCCGGCGTCGAGCGTTGCGTTCAGGTCTCCGATGTCGCCGTTCACCGAGCGAACGCGCAGTCCCGAGCTAATAACGACGGCGGCAACCGCCTCCACTGCCGCGGCGTCCAGTACGTAGGGCACATGGTCGCAGACGCCGGGGAGCGCGCCGAGATCGATTTCCTCGAAACCGAGTCCACGCATGGTGTGCAGGGCAGTGGCCAGATCCTGGTGGCGGAAGCTGATGGACGAACAGCCCAGTCGTTGATGAAACATCGTCATTGATCCTCAAATTGGGGCCCTCGCCAGAGAGGGACCTTAGTGATGGACACCACGTTAGCTAGGTTGACTGTCAACAGTCAACCTCCGAGGTTGACTGTTGACATCGCTGGTGTCGTCGGTCACAGTTGACGTATTATGTTGACTGTCGACAGTGGGGTTGCCGAAGAAGCACCACACTCTTGAAAGGGAAAGACACACATGAGCAATGAAGCTCTGACCATGCGTGGTCCGGTTCATGGAACCAAGGAAGCAAAGCGCGTCGCCGTCGGTTCCGGCGTTGGCGCAGTCATCGAAACCTACGACTTCATCGGTTTCGGCACCGCCGCAGCACTGTACTTCGGTACGGCGTTCTTCCCGGGCGCCGACCCGGTGACTGGCACCCTGGCCTCCTTCGCGACCCTCGGCGTCGGCTTCGCTGCCCGTCCGCTGGGTGGCATCATCGGTGGCCACCTCGGCGACAAGCTTGGCCGCAAGCCGGTCCTGGTTGCATCACTCATTTTGATGGGCCTTGCCACCTTCGCCATCGGCCTGTTGCCCACTTACCAGCAAGTGGGCCTCCTGGCTCCCGCACTGCTGGTCCTCGTCCGCATCATTCAAGGCCTGGCCTTCGGTGCTGAATGGGGCGGTGCCATCCTGATGAGCTACGAGCACGCACCGTGGAGGAAGAAGGGCCAGTTCACGGGCATCGTCCAGGCCGGCTTCCCGGTTGGCCTCCTGCTCGCCAACCTTGTCTTCCTGAGCAGCGTGGGCCTCGGCAGTGAGTGGGCCTGGCGGGTGCCGTTCCTCGCGAGCATCGTCCTTGTGGCTGTCGGCTTGATCATCCGCTCCAAGGTTCCCGAGTCCCCGGTATTCGAGGACGTGAAGGCCAAGGGTGACATCGTGAAGTCCCCCATCGTCGAGGTCATCAAGACCGACTGGCGCAACATCGTCCGCGGCATAGGCCTCCGCATCGCTGAAACTGCCGGCTACGCCGTGTCCGTGACGTACATGATCTCCTACCTGCACACCAACAACCTGGCGAACAAGACCGAAACCTTGGTGGCGCTCTGCATCGCGGCCGGCATCGGTATCTTCGCAACGTACTTCTGGGGCAAACTGACGGACCGCGTTGGTCGCCGTCCTGTTTACATCTGGTCCACAGCGTTCGCAGTTGTGTTCGGCATCCCGATGTTCATGCTGGTCAACACCGGCCTGTTCCTCCTGATCATCGCAACCATCGTCATCGCCTACGCTGTCTGCCAGAACTCCCTTGCCGGCGCCCAGGGGGCCTGGTTCCCGGAACTCTTCCAGGCCAAGACCCGCTCCTCCGGCGCCTCGCTGTCCTACCAGATCTCCGCCATGGTCTCCGGCTTCACCCCCTTCATCACCACCCTGCTGTTCGTCAGCATGGGATGGATGGGGCCGGCACTGTTGTTCAGCATTTACGGAGCCATCGGCCTGGGGGCGGCACTGATTACCCGGGAAACCTGGGGAAAGCGCGAGCGTGCCCTCGCTGAAGAAGCCGCCAGCAAAACACCCCAGACGGTAAACGCCTAAGCAGCCATCGACGTCGGGCGCGTTCTCTCCATCAGCACGCGCCCGACTCCGGAAGGAAACCAATGACTCTCTCTTCAGTCGAAGTGGCAGTGGCCACTCCTACACCCGAGCGTGTGGACCGCATCCGCGCCGCCGCCTACCGCATCCGTCATCACGCGCTGAATATGGGCGAAGTTCAAGGGCAGGGCTATGTCGGCCAGGCCCTCGGTGCGGCCGATATGTTCGCCGCCGTCTACGCCGATCAGCTGACGTACCGCGCCGAAGATCCGCACTGGGAAGGACGTGACCGCTTCCTTCTTTCCACCGGGCACTACGCCATTGGTCACTATGCAGCGCTAGCCGAAGCTGGAATCGTTCCGGTGGCCGAGCTCGAAACGTACGGCTCCGATGATTCCCGCCTGCCGATGTCGGGTATGTCCACTTACACCCCGGGGATGGAAATCTCAGGCGGTTCGCTGGGACACGGCCTGACGGTTGCCGTCGGAATGGCTTTGGGCCTGCGTCTTCAGAGCTCAACGTCACGGGTGATCAACTTTCTGTCCGACGGTGAGTTGGACGAGGGTTCCACCTGGGAAGCCGCCATGGGTGCACACCACCACCAGCTCGGAAATCTGACCGCCATGGTAGACATCAACGCCCTCCAAGCAGACGGGGCCACGGAAACAGTGCTCCGCACCGAACCGGTCACCGAAAAGTGGGAATCGTTCGGCTGGTACACCCAGCGCGTGGACGGGAACGACGTCGGTGCGCTGCTGGCGGCCTTCGACAACATCGCTGCTGCGGCGGCGCCGATCGGGCGGCCCTCGGTCATCCTCTGTGACACCAAGGTGGGACGCGGTGTGCCGCTCTTGGAAACCCGCGAAAAAGCGCACTTCATGCGCATCGAAGAAAACGAGTGGCAGATCTGCCGCGAACAGCTGACCGCAGGATACGAAGGGACGGCTTCAGCATGAGCACAATAACGACGACGGCCAGTGCCGCTGCTTCATCGGTCGCCGCCTCGACGGCGAAACCGAAACTGAAGACCTCCGCCATGATCGCGTCCTTCGCCGATCCTGGCCAGAAGACCACCTCCGCACCGTTCGGGCATGCGCTGGTCAAGGCCGCCGAAGCGGACTCCCGGATCGTCGGTCTGACCGCAGATCTTGGTAAGTACACGGACATGCACATCTTCGCCAAGGCGTTCCCGGAGCGGTTCTTCCAGATGGGCATGGCCGAGCAGCTCCTCTTCGGCGCCGCTGCAGGCATGGCAGAGACTGGCTTGATCCCGTTCGCTTCCACCTACTCGGTGTTCGCGGCACGGCGTGCGTATGACTTCCTGTGCCTGGACATCGCCGAGCCGAACCTCAACGTCAACATCATCGGGGGGCTCCCTGGCCTTACCACCGGGTACGGACCGAGCCACCAGGCCACCGAGGACATGGCGATCTTCCGCGGCATGCCCAACCTCACCATCGTGGATCCCTGCGACTCCGTCGACATCGAACAGGCCGTTCCGCAGCTTGCGGCCTCCGACGGACCAACATACCTGCGCTTGCTGCGCGGTAACGTGCCAACCGTCCTGGACGAGTACGACTACACGTTCGAGCTCGGCAAGGCCAAGGTCCTGCGCGGGGGCAATGACGTTGTTTTCGTTTCCTCCGGCCTGATGACCATGCGCGCTTTGCTGGCGGCCGATGCCCTGGCGAAGCACAACGTGGATGTCGCCGTGGTGCACACACCCACCATCAAGCCGTTCGACTCTGCCACCGTACTGGCAGAACTGAACACCGACCGGCTGGCCGTTACTCTGGAAAACCACACGGTTGTTGGCGGCTTGTTCGAAACTGTTGCCTCCGCCGTCGTCACCGCCGGTCTCGGCAAGCGGGTGGTGCCCATCGCGCTTCCCGATCAGTTCCTCGACGCCGGTGCGTTGCCCACGCTGCACGAACGATACGGATTGTCCGTGGACCGGATCGTGGCGAAGGTGCTCGCTGAGCTCGGGTGAGCTTTCTTGGCGGGGTGGGGCGGACACGACTGCCTGTCCCACCCCGCTGCCCGTAGTATCGACTGTTAACAACGGACTGTTAGCAGTCGCCCATAGAACCGAGGACACCATGGCCGTCACCGCATCCCTGCTGGGACTTGAGAAGAAGAGCCTGCGCGAACAGGCACTCGCAGCACTGCGGACCGCGATCACCAGTGGCGAACTCGAGCCCGGGCGGCACCTCGTGGAAACCGAGCTTTCCGAGATGCTCCAAATCAGCCGCGGCACCCTTCGGGAAGCCCTGCGCCAGCTGGAACAGGAGGGCCTGATCGCCGCAGGAGCACGCGGCCGCATGTCCGTGCGGCACCTCGACGTCAAGGAAATCCGGGACATCTTCGCCGTGCGAGGAGTCTTGGAATCGTTGGCCGCCCGGACCCTTAGCGACATGCCGGACAAGGACGCCGCACTCGCAGAACTGCGTGCCGCCGTCGACAATATGGACAAAGCCGCCAAGGCCTCACTCCAGGAGCGGATCGAATCCGACCTTGAGTTCCACCGCACACTCTGCCGCCTGTCCGGAAACGAAACGTTGCTGCACTCCTGGGAATCCCTGGAGGGCTCCATCCGGATGTCCATCATGTTTGCCGGATTGGAACGCGCCACCCGGAATATGAGCGTGGGCCGGCATCACGACATTGTTGCTGCCATCGAGACTGGAAATGCGGCGAAAGCACGGGAAACGATCATCGCGCACATGGACAGCGCCGCGGAAAATCTGGTCGGCTAGCTTCTCCATTGGTTGGTTAGCCGCTTTTCCGTTGTTGGGCAACGATGCAGCAGCGGGGTAGCAACGGTGTTGCCGGACAGGGGTATAGGGTAAGGCGTCATGGCGTTGAGACTTGTTCAGGTGAATTTCAAAGCACGGGATGATTCAGGCCTCGGGCAGTTTTGGGCTGATGCTCTCGGCTGGGGTGTCTCCAGTGAGGGGCCCGGTGTGACCAACGTTGAACCCCTGGATTTCACTTGGCCGGACCCCTCAGCCGTCTGCGTTGACGTTGTGACAGTTCCGGATCCGGAAACGGTGAGGTACCGCGCCCACCTCGATCTCGCTACCACTTCCGCAGCTCATCAAGAGGAGCTGGTGGCGCGGCTCAAAGGGCTCGGCGCGACACCGGCGGACGTAGGCCAGGGAGATGTGCCGTGGACAGTCTTGGCCGACCCCGAGGGCAACCTGTTCTGCGTTCTGGAACCCCGCCCCATCTATCAGGACACAGGTCCCATCGCCACTGTGGTGGTCAACTGTACCGATCCGCGGGCCATGGCCGACTTCTGGAGTGAGGCGATGGACTGGACCCTGCACGAAGTCAACGATGATCATGCGAGGCTGCGTTCGGCTCAGGGGGTCGGGCCATATTTGGAGCTGCTTCGCACGCCAGACCCGGACACACTGCCGAACCGTATCCATCTCGACCTAATGCCGTATCCCGGTGATGATCAAGCCGCTGAAGTGGCGCGGCTACAAACACTGGGCGCGGCTAACATCGACATCGGCCAAGGCGATGCGCCGTGGCGTTGCCTCACGGACCCTGAAGGCAACGAGTTCTGCGTCCTGACGCCGGGCTGACCATAAGGCTCGTAACCCCGGCCGTGCCAAGCGGTTGTTAGCTGCCTGACGCCTTCAACAGGTGATCCGGCAGTCGGTTTCCGGGAGCGCGGCCACGGATTTCCAAGAGTTCACGGGCATGCGCGTGCAGCTTTTTGTCCTCCTCGGATACTGGCACCCAAGAGGGAATCGGCACGGCAGTCCCTGTTTCGTCGCGCGCCACCATCACAGTGAGGCAATACGTGGTCAGGTTCATTTCGCGGGTCTTGGGATCACCGGAGCGTACGTGGACCGCGATGTGCATACCCTTGGCACCGGTGTAGACGAGCCGCGCCTCTACCTCGACGACGTGGCCAATCAGCAGGGGCCGGTAGAAACGGACGCCCCCGGAGAACACAGCCACAGTGTCTTTGCCGCAGTATCGGGAGGCGCAAACGTACGCTGCTTCGTCGATCCACTTCATCACGATGCCACCGTGGACCTTGCCGCCCCAGTTGACGTCAGTGGGGGACGCCATGAACCGCAGGACAACACGTTCGGCGGTTCCGGCGTCGGTATATTCCTGGGCGTTCATCGCGTTGACTATCTGCTCGCGAACCTCGATACGGGCCAGTGCGTGGTCGCGCTGCTCGACTTCTTCGGGCGTGGATGGCTCAAACTGGGGAACAGGAATCGGCTTGCCGTCAGGTCCCACTGCTACGAAAATCACCATGCACTGGCTATGCATCGTCTCCGGCCCGCCCTTGGGATCGCGGGAGCTGACCACCGTATGGATGTGCATCGAGGAGCGGCCGGTGTAGACGATGGTGGAGGTCACTTCCACCATGTCGCCGCTGTTCACCGGATCCGTGAAGTGGATGTTCCCCACGTACGCGGTGACGCAGTACGACTTCGACCACCCAACTGCTGCTGCGTACGCGGCCTTATCCACCCACTCAAGGACTGTACCGGCGTCGACTGACCCGCTGTGGCCTACGTCCATGGGAGCCGCGAGGAAGCGGAGGGTCACTGAATTGGCGGCGTCATCGCTCATGCTTGGAATCTTACTGTCGCCAGGTTTCTGTTACGTGACTAAGTCCGATTACGCCCGCTGGATGCCGAGGGTGGCGATCAGGTCCTCGTGGAGTTCGAACCAGACCCCGTGGAAGGAATCCCGGTCTATAGCTGTTAGCCAGGCTGTGTCCTGGACAGCGTGCTTGAGTGCGCCCAGCAGGCGCTCTGAGTAGCCCTCAAACCGAGGCAACAAAGCGCTCAGCTGCGCTTCGAGCAGACGCCAGGACGCCAGGGCGCTTATTAGGACGTCCATGGCCTCATTACTGGCCGGAGAGTGCAGCTGGGCGGCACTGCAGGCATCCACGACGCCGGTGTTGATGTCCGCGAAATTGTCATGAACCGCCAGCACCGCGTCTCGTGCACCGGCGTGGTCCAGTTCTTCTGCCAGCAGCCGCTCGTTCTCCAATCTCCCGAGACTCGACAGCGACCAGCCGCTGGTCCCCACGAAGGTGCTGTGCGTAACAAAGCCGTTCACTCCGGCGTCGATGAGCTGGGACTCCACCAACCCGGGGTCTTGCGAGAAACGAGCCGCCACCGCATGCGTATCAGCGAAACCGAGGAGGCGGACCGCATGCAGGGTGAGGAGAGTCATTCTCTATCCATCAGGGTGATTGTTCCCCGGGACCCGTCAATGGCCAGGGGGCCGCCGTCGGCGAGAACGTGCAGGGCATCCCGTACACCCAGTACGGCAGGGATCCCGAACTCCCGTGCAACGATCGCGGCGTGCGACAACATTCCACCCGTTTCCGTGATTACTGCCGATGCCATTCCGAAGAGAGGCGTCCACGCGGGGTCGGTGGTACGGCAGACCAAAACATCGCCGGGCTGGAAGCGGGTGAACTCGTCGGGACCGTGAATGAGCCGGGCATTGCCGCGGGCGGTACCAGTGCTGGCGCCGACGCCTGTGAGGATGGTCATCATCAGGCTATTTCTACTACAGAAAACACTTGCACGCTCTCGCACATCCCGGCCCTTAAAGCCCGATGCTCTCTCACTTTCCTGAAGAGAGTGAGAGAGCGATCGGCTGAAGGGCTTGTTATGTGCGAGAGATCGGGGGTGGCGCTACGCGAGGACGCGGAGTTTCGATCCCGAGCGGCTGAATAGTGCGGCGTCGGCAGAAAGCTTGCCCGCACCGGCCAGTGCCAGGGCCAAGGCGGCGCCTGCGAAGAGCAGGACAAGCTCGTACCCGCCATTACCGACAAAAACGCCGGCTGGCGCGTGAACCAGGAACAGCGCGCCGAGCATGTTGACGGCCAGCAAGGTTGCAAAGATGCGGGTCAGGAGGCCGATGATCAGGGCAATGCCGCCCACGAGCTCGAGGGTTGCGACAATCGGCGCTACTGCCGATGCGGCTGGGACTCCCATCTGGGTGAAGGAGGCCTGCGTTCCGGCGATAGTGAATTCGTTGAACTTCTGCCAACCGTGCGCGGCGAAGAGAAATCCTGCGATTACGCGCAGGATGGTCAGGGCAGTGGTGGTCAAGCTGGACTTGTTCATACCTTCAACCATTCCGGAAGAAGGTTGAAGTGTCAACCAAATAAGGCTCTTTATGACCAAACTCCCAGCTACCGGTCCTGCAACCGCCGTCTGCTGCGCGGCTTCGCCTGGAGCCAAGGCTGCAGCAGCCGTGTGGTGATCGGCAGGAAGATGTAGGTCATCAGCGGGGTCAGGATCACGATGTTCAGCAGCACCGCGAATACCAGCGGCCAGTGCTGAGTCAAAGGGTGCAACAGGAAATTCGCCAACAGACTGAGCGGGAAGAACGGCAGGAAGATGCTGATGGCCTGCTTCCAGCGAGGCGGCACAACTGTTTCGGGCACAATCACCGAAACGTCTCCGGGCTGCGAGAACCATCCCTCAATCCCCGTGTGGCGCTCCACCCGGGTGGTCTCCATCATGTCCCTGGCACTATCGATCCACCAGCGACGCTCCTCGGAGTCCTCCCACTCCTGCAGCGAATCGGCGTCCGCGAAGCGATAAAGCATGTGCCATTCAGTGGAATCGACGCCATTGCGTACCCATCCGGAACCCAGATATCCAGGCCATTCGCGGGCGAGTTCCTGTCCGGCGTGGGCCCAGGCATTGGCCTGCCGGGTATAGCCGGGAAGAATAGTGCGGGCGACGGAAACGGTGACGGGATGCTCATGTGACACGGCCCAAATGTACCCGGCCTGCGGCGGACTAGGCTTGTTTAGTGCCTCAAACCACAACCGCCCCCGCCCGCTCCAACGCCCGCGAGATCCTGCGCCTGGCCGTCCCGGCTTTCGGGGCGCTCATCGCCGAGCCCATGTTCCTGCTGGCTGACTCCGCCATTGTGGGGCACCTGGGCGTCGACCAACTCGCCGGCGTGGGACTTGCGTCCACCATCCTGCACACCGCAGTGGGGCTGATGGTCTTCCTGGCATATTCGACGACGCCGGCAGTCGCCCGGGCGATAGGCGACGGTAAATTGGGGAAGGCTTTGGCAGCAGGGCGCGACGGCGTCTGGCTGGCGCTGCTGCTTGGGTTGGCGCTCGCTGTGGTCGGCTTCGTGGCGGCCGAACCGTTGGTTGGCTTCATGGGGGCGACCGGAGACGTTCAGCAATTCGCCGTCGACTATCTGCGATGGTCCATGCCTGGGCTGGCCGCAATGCTTCTCATCTTCGCCGGCACCGGAGTGCTTCGCGGACTCCAGGACACCCGGACGCCGCTTGTCGTGGCAACCGCAGGCTTCGCCCTGAACATCGCCCTCAATCTGTTCTTCGTCTATGGGTTGAACATGTCCGTGGCAGGTTCGGCGGTGGGTACAAGCATCGCGCAGTGGGCCATGGCTGCCGTGTACCTGGTGATGGTCAGTCGGAATGCACGGCAACACGGGGTGTCCTTGAGGCCCGACTGGCACGGCGTCCGGGCCATGACCAAGGTGGGTTCGTGGCTTATGCTGCGTACGCTGAGCCTCCGCCTCGCCATCCTTGCGACTGTTTTGGTGGTGACTGCGCAGGGTGCCGTCAACCTGGCCGCGCACCAGTTGGCCATGACCATCTTTTCCTTCCTTGCCTTTGCCCTGGATGCGTTGGCGATCGCCGCGCAAGCCCTGATCGGCAAGGAACTTGGCGCCCGTAACGCCCAACGTGTCCGTGAATTGACCCGCACCATGATTCGCTGGGGCCTCGGATTCGGCGTGATCACCGGCGTACTCCTGGCGATCGTTGCCCCGTGGGCCGGATACCTCTTCACGTCCGACTCCGGCGTCCGATCAGCCCTGACCATCGCTCTCTGGGTCCTCGCGGTGGGACAGCCGCTTGCCGGCTATGTCTTCGTCCTGGACGGTGTCCTTATCGGCGCCGGCGACGCACGCTACCTGGCGATTGCCGGCGTCGTAAACCTGGTGGTGTACTTGCCGTTGCTGGTGGCCATCCACCAAACTAAGCCCGCGGGCGAGGCAGGGCTGCTGTGGTTGTGGGCCGCGTTTGCGCTGGGCTACATGCTTGCCCGAGGTGTGACTTTGGGGCTGCGTGCGCGGACCGATCGGTGGATGGTGCTGGGTTCGCACTAAACTGGACGGGTGACTCTCCCAGCGAATCCTGCCCAGACTCCTTCTGCTCCCGCGGACGGACTCTGGAAACCTGTGCTGATCCGAGCCACGGTTGCGCTGCTGTTCGGCGCGGTCACCATCTTCTGGGCTTCGCCGTCCGTGCACGTCCTGGCGTGGGCAGTGGGGCTGTATTTACTCGCCACTGCCGGTGCTGTGTGGATGTCCAAGGCTCTACCAGTGGCCGTTCCGGTGGTTGTTGCACTCGGAGGCATCGGTGCCTTGGTCACCCAGTCTGACCAAGGCGTTGCCCTCTCGGCCATGTTCGCGCTGCTGGTGCTGGGCCTCCTTGAGTTCGTCCATGGTCTCCGGAAGCGGGACGTGTTGGCACGCGATTGGCTCATTTCGGGTGTTATCGCCGTGGGCACTGCCGTGATGCTGCCGTTCTTTACTTCGCTGGGTGCGCATGCGCTGCTGGGCGTGGCTGGTGGTGGGGCCATCATTTCCGGCGTGCTGTGGATCCTCTCCGGCTTGACGCTGCGGCACGATGCCAGGAACGGGGCAGGCGGCCCTTCCCGGACCGCTGCTCCCGGCGCTTCGCCCGAGGCCGTAAACTAGTAGCTGGACGTTCTACTCTTTGTAGAACTTTTGCAGACCGGCGGATACGAACCGCCATCATTGGAGGAATGACCGTGGCAGACCAGACACCAGGAGAACCGCGCAAGATGCGGACCTCGGTCAAGGGACCCCTCATGTTCTCCGCATTCTTTGCAGTACTGGCCTTCGTTGCCGTGCTCATCTTCGCTTCCGGTGGTAGTGCTCGCGCTCCACGCTTCGATCTCGCTTTCACGGGTGCCGGCATCGCATTCATCGTGAGCCTCGTTGTGGCGGCCATGCTGTCCATGAGCCACAAGGAGAATGCCGACCACCTCGGCAAGGGCTCCGGCGTTAACCTCAGCTCCAAGCGCCCCGGCCATGGCCGCCCGGGCGCTCCGGATTCCGAGACTGAAACGCCCGACGCCGGCCACTAACCTTCTACGGTTCGGCGCTCCAGTCCCGTGGAGCGCGGCTTGAGCGGACGTATGTGCTGACTAGTTCCTGGTATTGCGGCGGTTCCGTGCGAACAGGAGTCCTGCGCCTACGACCAGGAGTGCTCCGGCTGCGTAGAGCAGGCCGGTTCCGACGCCACCGGTGAGGGGCAGTTCGAAGCCGCCGTTGGACGGGATGTTCTTGACGCTCAGGTCAATGCCGACGGTGGTGCTGGCAGAGTTGATCAGGAAGGAGATCGGCTCGGCGAGCAGTTCGTATCCGGCCGGGGCGATGGTCTCGACCAGGTAGTAGGTGCGGTAATCGGCCGAACCCGGTGCAACAGCTGCGCCATCTGCCCAGTCCGAGTAGCGCAGACCGGAGATGGTCAGGGTGCCATCAGCAGCGACGGTGAAGACGCTTTGGCCGTTCAGCGCGACCGGGTTGGTGCCGGCCAGTGCGTCAGCTTCGTTGGTGTAGACCGAGAAGGAAGCGCCAGCCAGGGCTGTGCCGTTCTCGTTGACCTTCTGCAGGGTCATTTCGCCCCACTTGGTCACAACCGGAGGCGTAACCACCGGTCCTCCGGGCCCACCGGCAACTGTAGTAAAGCTGCCCAGGTTCGGGTAAACCAGAGCTTCGTTCTCGATTTCACCGATGGTGTTGACGGTGGTGTTTACAACGACCTGAACGCGGGTGGCGTTGCGTGCGGCAAGAACGCCACGGCCGAGTTCCGTGAAGACGATGGAGACCGTGTTCGTTGCTGCGTCGAAGACCACGTTGTAGTGGGTGCCTTCGGTGATGACGGTGCCATCAAGCAAAGTAGCGGTGGCGCCGACGTAGCTCAGTTTGGGATCGAGGACGTCCACGATCTTGTAACCATCGATGACGGCTTCGTTGGGGATGTCACCGGTGATGGTGAAGTCGATCTGGTCGCCCAGCTTCACGTCGGGGGCATCCGTAACAGTTTTTTCTGCACCGGCAATGGAGTTCTTCGGGTAGACGTGAACGTCGTAGATCCAGTTGTCCTGGTTATCCGGGTCGGTCAAGGGAACCGATACCAGGAACGGAGCCGAGGGGGTCACGCCGGCGGGGTAGTTGGTCTCGGTGACCAGGTACAGGCCAACGGGGAGATTGGCGAACGCTGCGGTGCCGTCAGCAGCAGTGGTCTGGGCCTGCCCTGCACCCAAGCTGTAACCGGCGCCCGTGATGGAGCCTTCAGGATCGGCCGGGGCGAAGACACTGCTCAGGTTATGGGCTGCGTCCCAACCGGCATTGGTCGACAGGTCAATGGTGTTGACCTGCTGAATCGTGAACTCAATGCCACCCAACGGCGTCAACCCGGAGGTGTCGGGTGCTGCCATGGCGAGGGCGTCCCCAGCCCCGAAGTTGTTTCCGCCGCCATTGATCGGGGGTCGCGGTGGTTTCTCAAATTTGTGGATAGTAATGGAGCCCGTCTGGTCCCCGTCAACCACCGGGGCGGCAGATGCCGGGGCAGCGGGAAGGCACATTGCCAACACCGCTGCGGCAAGTGTTGTGGCGACGATACGTGTACGCTCGAACTTTTTCCGCATGGAATTCCTATCCCTGACGCTTGGCGGGCGGCCCTCGCGGAGGGTTGCCCGAATGTCCTTGCTTTGGGATAGGTGACGTCAACGTGGGGTTCGTGATGCAAAGAGAGGCGTGAATCTGGTCACACTGGGATTGAGCGTGCGGCGTTGCCCGCCAGGGTGAGCGGCGGCGCCGGTCTTTATCACTCGCCTTCGGCAGCCTTCCTGGCGCGATATGCAGCGACGTGGGCGCGGTTGGCGCAGTTCCCTGTGTCGCAGTAGAGCTTGGAGCGGTTGCGGCTGAGGTCAAGCACGACGGCGTCGCAGTCGTCCGCCGCGCACACCCGCATGCGGTCCATTTCCTTGCTTCGGATGACGTCGATGATGGCCATGGCGGCTTCGGTCCCCATTCGGATTGCCAGTGGTGCTTCCGGGGTGGTGGCGTGGAGGTGCCAGTCCCAGTGATCATGTTTCACGAGTTGCGGGAGCGCCTTCGCGTCGGAGAGCAGCTTGTTGACGGACTTTGCCGCCGTGTCCTCGTCAGCGCTCCAGAGTGCAGTCAGTTCGCTACGGAGTCGCTTAATGCTGCTCAGTTCCGCTGGAGTGTTTACCCGTGATCCGGTGAACTCTTCGGCGTCCAGGAAGGAGTCGAGATCCTCCACTGTCGCCAGTAATTCCCCGCCATTGGAGGCCGTGTTGACCAGATTGACGACGCTACGAAGGGCAATCACGGTGTCAGGCGCAAAAAGCACTTTGACTCCTTACATGTTTCGAGAGTACTGTCATGACCATAAGCCCACTTTACTCCTGACAGGAGGCTGCTGTGTCAGCTCCAACGACGAAGGCTGATGCAAAGAGTTTCCTGGCATCAGGACTCGGCATCGCACTCTTTTCTTCCGCTGTTTTCGGCACGTCCGGCTCGTTTGCCAAGTCGATGCTTGAAACCGGCTGGTCACCCGGCGCCGCAGTTGCCGTGCGCCTCACCGGTGCCGCACTGATCTTGGTGATTCCCGCCGTCATGGTTCTTCGCGGCCGATGGCACCAACTCAAGGACAACTGGCTCACCATCCTGCTGTTCGGGCTCATCGGAGTTGCAGGGTGCCAGCTCTTTTACTTCAATGCCGTGGCCCGCTTGTCCGTGGGCGTAGCTCTGCTGCTTGAGTATCTGGCTCCGGTGATGATTGTGCTGTGGCTCTGGATTGCCAGCCGACGGCGGCCCCGTGCGCTCACTGCTTCCGGTGCCCTGTTGTCCCTGGGCGGACTGGTCCTGGTGCTTGATCTGACGGGTGCCGTGAAGGTCGACTTTATTGGAGTCCTTTGGGGTATGGCCGCCGCAGTCTGCCTAGTGATCTACTTCTTCATCACTGCCAAGGAGAATGACAGCCTCCCTCCGCTGGTGCTCGCTTCCGGGGGCCTCTTGGTGGGCGCGCTGGTCATGTGGCTCGTCGGGCTGCTGGGGCTGCTGCCCATGACCTTCAGCACCGCAGACACTACGCTGGGGCCGTGGACCACTCCGTGGTGGGTCTCCGCCGTCGGGCTCATCATCCTGGCCACAGTGCTCGCGTACGTTTCCGGGATCATGGCTGCCCGCAGCCTGGGTTCCAAGGTGGCTTCCTTCGTGTCCCTCACCGAAGTGCTGTTTGCAGTGATCTGGGCTTGGCTGCTGCTGGGTGAACTCCCCGGCCCCATTCAGCTGCTGGGCGGACTCCTCATTGTGGGAGGCGTGGTCCTGGTCCGGGTCGATGAGCTGCGGGGAGATCGCAGGGCGGCCGTTACTGCCCAAGAAGCGGCCCGCGTTCTGGATCACCCGAACGACGTGGAACCCGTCCCTTCCGGTCACATCACCAAGGCGCCCCGCACCTAGGCCACGGAACTCCCGGGTTTGTTCGAAGTCCCAGCCATACAACGGCGGTACGGGCGAACAACACCGGGAGCCCTGCTCTTAACAGTGAAAACCCCGGACGCTGATGCGTCCGGGGTTTTCCCAACTGTCTTAGTTGGAGGCCTGCTGCTGCTGCTCAGCGTTCTTCTGAGCGCGGTCGCCGGCTTCGCGAAGTGCGTCGGCAACCTTCTTCAGGTTGGAAGCGTGCTGGCTGTCCCACTCGCCGCGGAACTTGTCAGCGTCCGGGCCCTTCCAGTCGGTGCCGTCAAGTGCGCCCTTGAGCTGTGAACGCTGCTGCTCGATGTTCTCAGCACCGGCCTTCAGCTTGTTACCGAGCTGACGAAGCTGATCAACATCTGCACCCCAAATAGCCATGAGATTCTCCTTCATTTTTTCGGACCCGAGCTCTTCGGCATCCCCAGCGGCCTCCGGCTCATCCGGAAGATCCAATAGCTAAAACCTATCCCGGGAATCCAAAAACCGTCGATGGGCACCCCTCCCCATGCAGCACTGCCCATAGTTAGCATGGGGTTATGTGCCGCAATATCAGGACCCTGCATAACTTCGAACCGCACGCTACGAGCGCCGAAGTGGAGGCCGCTGCCCTGCAATACGTGCGCAAAATCAGCGGATCCACCAAGCCCTCCAAAGCCAATGAGGAAGCCTTCGCGGAGGCTGTCCACGAGATCGCGCACATTACGCAGCATCTCCTGGACTCCTTGGTGAGCCACGCCCCGGCGAAGAACCGTGACGAGGAAGCCGCCAAAGCGAAGGCCCGGGCGGCGGTCCGTTTCGGAACCGCTTAGCCCAGGCCACAACCGCCAGTCAGTGGGGTTTACTTCCCGAACGAGCGCAGTCTCAGTGAGTTCGCAACTACCAGCACCGAGCTGGCTGCCATGGCTGCGCCGGCGATCATCGGGTTCAGGAATCCAAGTGCTGCCACCGGGATGCCGATCGCGTTGTAGAAGAACGCCCAGAACAGGTTGGTCTTGATGGTGGACAGTGTCTTGCGGGACAGCTCGATTGCCTGCACCAGCTGACCCAAATCACTGCCCATCACGGTCAGGTCCGACGCTTCGATGGCAACGTCCGTTCCCGAACCCATCGCGATACCAAGGTCCGACTGTGCCAAAGCCGCTGCGTCGTTGACGCCATCACCGGCCATGGCCACCGTGGCGCCGGACGCCTGGAGCTTCCTAACCGCCTCAACTTTCCCCTCCGGCAGTACGCCGGCGAACACGTCGTCCGGAGAAATCCCGACGGCGGCAGCCACTTGGGCGGCTACTGCAGCGTTATCGCCGGTCAGGAGGATGGGGCGGATTCCCATGTCCTTCAACTTTTGTATCGCCGCTGCGGAACCGGGCTTAATGGTGTCCCTCAGGCTGACGATGCCTGCGGCCTTGCCGTCCACTGCAACCCAGATGGCTGTTGCGCCGCCGTTTTCTTCTGCAGTCAAAGCTTCCCGTTGGTCCGAATCGAGCGGAACGCCGTTCTCCTCGAGCCAGCCCGAGCGTCCGACAACCACGGTCTTCAAGGCGCCGTCCACCGCAACGGTTCCCCTCACGCCGCCGCCGGGAGCGGAACTGAAGCCGTCAACACCAGGCAGGGTGCCGGCGTCGGGCATGGCGTCCTTTGCCGCGGCGGCAATTGCGTGGGCGATCGGATGCTCAGAGGCCGCTTCGACAGCGCCCGCCAGGGTTAGGACGGTGGCCGGTGCGTAGCCGTCGAGGCCCACAGTCTGGTCCACGGCGAGCTTGCCACTGGTCACAGTGCCAGTCTTGTCCAGCAGGATGGTGTCCACGTGGCGGGTGTCCTCAAGAACCTGGGGGCCCTTGATGAGGATGCCCAGTTGAGCTCCGCGGCCCGTCCCTGTCAGTAGCCCGACAGGAGTTGCCAGTCCCAAGGCGCAGGGGCAGGCGATCACCAGAACGGCAACAGCTGCCGTGAAAGCCGCATTGAGGTCACCCGAGAAGAACAACCAAAGGATGAACGTGAGCAGGGCGATGACCAGCACGATCGGAACGAAGACGGAGCTGATCCTGTCCGCGAGCCGCGCAATGGGTGCCTTGCCCGTCTGGGCCTGGCTAACCAGGCGTCCCATCTGAGCAAGCGTCGTGTCCGATCCCACGCGGGTGGCCCGGACCAGCAAACGACCGGAAGTGTTGATCGTAGCGCCCGTCACCAGGCTGCCCGGTCCAACCTCCACCGGCACCGATTCGCCGGTAACCAATGAGGCGTCGACGGCGGAAGCGCCGTCCGTGACCACACCGTCGGTGGCGATTTTCTCCCCCGGGCGGACAACGATGACGTCATCTACGAGGAGCTGATCCGCCGGGATCTTCTGCTCCTTGCCCTCAACGAGAATCGTTGCATCCTTGGCACCAAGGTTCAGCAGCGCCTTGAGCGCGTTGCCGGCTTTGGCCTTGGCGTTCGCTTCAAGGTAACGGCCCAGAAGCAGGAACGTTGTGACCACTGCGGCAACCTCGAAGTACAGGCCGCCACCTGACATGTTTTCCATGCCGGGGTGTTCAGTCATGCGCGGATCCACGAAGAGTTGCCATGCCGAGTAGAGGTACGCAGCAATGACGCCAATGGAAACGAGCGTGTCCATGGTGGAGGCGAAGTGCCGGGCATTGATAGCGGCTGCCCTGTGGAACGGCCAGGCCGCCCAGCTCACCACCGGTAGGGCCATCGCGCCCACAACCCATCCCCAGTTGGCGAACTGCAGGGCGGGGATCATCGAGATTGCGAATACCGGAATGGTTAGCAGCGCCGCGATGATCAGGCGGGGGCGCAGGGTTGAGGCTGCGGGGCCGTGGGACATGTGGTCTTCGTGTGTGGCGTGATCCGTGTGGTCGGCTTCCGCGGCGCCACTGGCGCCTTCGGCGCCGTGCTCTGCATGCTCGGTCGTTCCTCCCTTAGACGCATGCTGCCGCACGCCGCCGAAGGCGCCGCGTAGTGCGGTTTCCGGTGTCAGTAAAGCGCCAGCATGTTCCTGGGGTTCGTTAGTGGAAGAGTGTCCGTGGCCCTCGTGATCCTTCAGGTTGGTGGTTTGGGGTTCGGGGGAGTGGGGGTTGCGGGTGTTTTGGGGTGGGGCTTGGCGGACGGTGGCTTTGTAGCCTGTCGCGTTGACGGTGTCCACAATCTGCTGATCTGTCACGGTTGCCGGGACTGTGACGTGGGCTGATTCGAGGGGCAGATTGACGCTGGCCTCCACGCCTTCGAGCTTGCCGAGTTTTCGTTCCACTCGATTGACGCACGAGGCGCAGGTCATGCCCTCGATGTCCAGCTCGATTACCCTGTGTCCGGGTTGATTGAAAGTCTCCTGGCTACTCAAGAGGACTCCTAAGCTTCGTTGGCTACCACCAGGTAGCCGGCTTCTGCCACGGCCTCGCCAATTTCTGACGGCGAGAGCTCCTTGGTTGATGTGATGGTCACGGTGGACAAGCCGCCGGGGTTGAGATCCACGGCCACGTTTTCGACGCCGCTCAGCGACTCAAGTTCTTCGCTCACGCTGGAGACGCAGTGGCCGCAGGTCATACCCGAAACGTTGACATTGGTCTGGATGGTCTGGCTCATGGCGCTCTCCTTGGTGATGAGTTGAATGGTGTGGTGGTTATTGGCGGAGTTACCGCAGCAGGCGTCCGATGGCATCGGTGGCCTCCTTTACTTTGGCGTCGATCTGTTCGGCGCGGGCTTCGGGGTTGGGCTCGGAGGCGGCACCCACGACGCAGTGGCCGATGTGCTCTTCTACGAGTCCCAGACTGACCGCATGGAGGGCTTTGGTGGCAGCTGCTACCTGGGTGAGGATGTCGATGCAGTATTTATCGTCCTCCACCATCCGCGCGATACCGCGGACTTGCCCTTCTATCCGTTTCAAGCGTTTGAGGTACGCGTCCTTGTTGCTGGTGTACCCATGGGGTGCTGCGTGCTCCAGATCCACCTCGACGTTGGGTGCATCCGGCTGGCTCATGCTCAGGTCTGGCGTGCTCATATTTCGAAACTATACCCACAGGGGGTATCGCGTCAAGTACCCCCTGGGGGTATAAGAGTGACCGCAGACCCCCAAGTCGAATAATCCTCAGGAAGGCAAAGGACTAGACCAACTGGAACCCAAGGTATAGACCAAAACCCCTCAAAACTGGATTCTTGTTTTGCAATGCAAACCTTTTGGTAAATGTGCTTCCGCCCACACCCGCACGTTCATAGTGTTTGGTCTCATAGCCGCGGAGGGGGAAATCCCGCGGAACCCAACTTTCTCGCCTTGGAGGACACTTGAAACTCGCACGCTCCGCAGCGGCCATAGCCATCGCAGCGCTCGCCTTGACCGCTTGCGCTCCGCCCACCTCAAACAACGCAGCCTCCGGTTCGGACGAGCAATCGGGCACCGTTCGCGTCTGGCTCTTCTCCGAGGTCAATCAGGAACCCAAGTCCGCAGTGGTCAAGGAAGCCGTTGCTGAATTCGAAGCGGCACACAGCGGTGCCAAGATCGATGTGCAGTACATTCCCGTCGACAGCCGCGCCGAGCGATTCAAGGCGGCCTTCAATGATCCTTCCAGCGCGCCCGACGTAGCTGAGTTCGGTAACACCGACCTCGCTAGCTACGTGGCATCCGGCGGACTGGCCGACGTCACCGAGGACATCAAGTCCTGGGATGAGGCCAAGGACCTTGACGAGAAAATCCTGGCCACCACTGAGATCGACGGTAAGAACTACGGTGTCCCGTGGTTCGTTGGCGTCCGCGCCCTCTACTACCGCACGGACCTCCTGCAGCAGCTCGGCCTGGAGGTTCCCAAGACTTTGGATGAGGTAGAAACTGTTGCCCGCGCCGTCCGGGCAGCAAACCCGGACCTTCTGGGCATTTCCGTGGGTGGCGCCGCACAGTTCTCGGCCATGCCGTACCTGTGGGCCAACGGCGGCGAGATCGCAACGAAGGAAGGTGACACGTTCGTCTCCGGACTGGACTCCGCTGAGTCGCGGGAAGGCGTTGCCGCCTACGCACGACTTCTCAAGGACGACATCTGCCCGGCCCAAACGTGCGCGGAGTTCGGTGGAAATGCCAGTGTCCAGCAGTTCATTGCAGGTAAATCGGCCATGACCATCGGCGGCGACTTCAACTACAAGGCCGTCGCAGCCAGCGCCATCAAGGACAAATTCGCCGTGGTTCCCGTACCCGGTAAGACTGCCGGCTCCATCGCACCGGCCTTCGCCGGCGGTAACAACCTGGGTGTCTTCAACAGCAGCGAACGCCGCACGCTCGCAGCCGACTTCGTGAAGACGCTGGCAAGCAAGAAGTACCAGCAGAAGATGTTCGATTCCATGGGCAACCTCCCCACCTTCAGCGACGTGCAGAAGTCCGTAGCGGAGAACAACAAGCAGGTGGAACCGTTCATCAACACGCTCGGTGCCGGCACAAAGTTCGTCCCGGTCACTGAAAGCTGGTCAACCATTGACGCCCAGGGTGTGTTCACCGGCATGTACCAGAAGGTGGTCACAGGCAAGGCTGACGTGAACGCCGCAACCACCGAGGCTGCAACAGCCATGAACACGGCGTTCGGGTCCAAGTGATGCGCTGCAATTCATCACCAGGCAAAGGCGCATCATGACAGCGGTCACCCCGGTTCTCCCGACTGCGCCGGAAAACGGCAAGCCGGGCAAGGGATCGACGACGGCGCCCCCCAAGTCCCGGCGTTTCTCCAACGGCAAGCGCGGACTGGAGCCATGGCTCTACCTTGCTCCCGCCTTCATCGTCCTGATCGCACTGCTCGGTTACCCGATCTTTCAGCTGATCAACGTCTCGCTGTACGACTACCGTCAGGCACAGGTCAGCGGCAAGGCACCCCTGAACTTTGTGGGCCTTGAGAACTACCAGAAACTCTTCGCTGATCCACAGTTCTGGACCGTCCTTGGCAATACGGTGGTGTTCGCCACCGCCTGCGTAGTCTTCACCCTCCTGGTGGGCAGCTCGTTGGCGGTGCTGGCCACCAGGTTGCGCCCCTGGGTCCGCTCGATGCTGTTTGTGGTGTCGCTCGGTGCGTGGGCTACGCCGGCAGTCACGGGCAGTGCCGTTTGGCTGTTCCTGTTCGAGCCCACCCTGGGCTTGGTCAACAAGACGCTGGTGGCCATCGGGCTGACCCAGTTTGAGGGCTACTCCTGGACTTACGACAAATGGTCGGCTTTCGGGCTCGTCGCTAGCGAAGTGGTGTGGTGCTCGTTCCCGTTCGTGCTGGTCACGGTCTACGCCGGAATTCAGGCGATCCCCACGGAAGTCATTGAAGCCGCCAGAATCGATGGTGCTTCCATGCCCCGGATTGCGCGCAGCATCATGCTTCCGATGCTCAGGCCAATCGTGATCGTGGTGACCATCCAGTCCATCATCTGGAACTTCAAGATCTTCTCGCAGATCTACATCATGACCAACGGCGGTGGCATCGCCGGCCAGAACCTGGTGCTCAACGTCTACGGCTATCAGCAGGCCTTCGCCGCGAGCCTGTACGGCCTCGGTTCAGCGCTGGGCGTGATCATGACCGCCCTCCTCATGGTCATCACCCTTGTCTACCTCCGGATTCTCAAGAGAACAGGCGAAGCCCTATGACCGCCGTCGACGTTTCCTCAGCCCCTCGCCGAAAGACCCCGGCCGAGGCTCCGCAGAAGCTGCGCAAGCAAGGCAAGCGCCGCTTCGGCGCCGATGCCGCGGCGATTGTCATCGCCCTGATCGTTGCCTTCCCACTGTTTTGGATGGTGCTGTCCGCGCTGAAACCCAAAACAGCACTCGACGCCGGTGATGCGGCGCCGTACACGCTGGAACCGTCGCTGGACTCGTTCGGACGCGTCCTGGGGGTGAACAATTTTGGCCAGTACTTCTTGAACAGCGTGATCGTGGCCCTGGTGGTGGTGGTGCTGTCCACCGTCCTGGCGTTCCTCGCAGCCGTGGCCCTGACCCGCTACAACTTCAAGATGCGCACAAAACTGCTGATCATCATCCTGGTCTCGCAAATGGTTCCTGTTGAAGCACTGACCATTCCGCTGTTCTTCCTCCTGCGCAACGCCGGGGAGGCCATCCCGTTGGTGGGCCTGAACCAGTTGGGTTCGCTGGTGCTGGTTCATGTCGGATTCAGCATTCCGTTCGCTATTTGGATGCTGCGTGGTTTCGTGGCCGCTGTACCGCTGGAGGTTGAGGAGGCCGCCCGCTTGGATGGCGCCAGCAGCTTCCGGTTTGTCCGTTCCATCCTGTTCCCGCTGGTGGCACCTGGAGTGGTGGCGTGCTCGGTGTTCTCGTTCATTTCCACCTGGAACGACTTCCTGTTTGCCAAGACCTTCATCATCTCCGCGCAGGAGAACCAGACGCTGCCCATGGCATTGCTGACGTTCTTCAAACCTGACCAAAACGATTGGGGAGCCATCATGGCCGGCTCGGTCATCATGACCATTCCTGTGCTGATCTTCTTCGTATCAGTTCAGCGCAAGCTCGTGTCCGGACTGGCTGGGGCGGTGAAGGGATGAGCCCGGCTCACCACTTGATCCCCGCGCCGTGGTCTTTGTCTGCGGGCTCGGGCGAGTTGGAGCTCGACGCCGGCACAACCTTGGGTGCCGATCCTGAACTCCGCGGTCCTCGCCGCTGGCTGAGCCGGGCTTTGGGCGCAGCGACGGGTTGGGACCTGCTTCCCGTGCCCTCTGACGAGGCGGACATTCGCCTCCTGCTGGACCCCACGCTCGACGCCGAGGCCTATCGCTTGGAGGTGCGTGACGCCGTCGTGATTTCTGCAGGTGGTGCCGCTGGCGCCTTCTACGGTGCGCAGACGCTATTGCAGCTGATGGGACCGGCTGCGTTTCGGCAGGCTCCCCTCGCTTCCGTGGAAACCTGGCCGGTGCCGCGGGTTTCCGTGGAGGACAAGCCGCGCTTTGGCTACCGCGGCACCATGCTGGATGTTGCGCGGCACTTTATGCCCAAGGACAACGTGCTCCGGTTCATCGAAGTGATGGCCATGCACAAGCTCAACGTCCTGCACCTGCACCTCACGGATGATCAGGGGTGGCGGATCCAAATTAATCGCTATCCCAAGCTGACGGAGATCGGGGCGTGGCGACGTGAATCATCGCTTGGTTCCTGGCGTGCCGGGGTCTTCGATGGACGCCCGCACGGAGGCTTCTACACCCAGGACGACCTCCGGGAGATCGTGGCCTTTGCCGCTGACCGGCACATCACCGTCATCCCGGAGATCGACGTGCCCGGGCACAGCCAGGCGGCCATTGCGGCATATCCGGAGCTTGGTGCGACGCCAGCCGATGGATCAGCGCCTGTGGAGGTGTGGACGCGGTGGGGCATCAGTGAAACCGTCCTGGAAGTTTCCGAAGCTTCGCTCCAGTTCTACCGGAATGTCCTGGACGAAGTAGTGGAGATCTTCCCCTCCCCGTGGATAAGTCTCGGCGGCGACGAAGTTCCACTGACGCAATGGCAGGCGAGTGTTCAAGCCGAGGCCAAAGCTGCCGAACTTGGCTTCGAGAACGTGGCAGGTCTCCACAGCTGGTTCGTGGGGCAGTTGGCGTCGCATCTGAAGCGCCACGGCCGCGCCACATCCGTGTGGGATGAGATCGGCGACGGCATCCTCCCGGACGGTGCGCTTGTTGCGTCCTGGCGTGGATACGAGGGAGGCATGGATGCTCTCCGCAACGGGTACGACGTTGTGATGTGCCCCGAGCACAAGCTGTACCTCGACCACCGCCAAGCCGATGGCGACGACGAGCCTGTACCCGTGGGCTTCGTGACAACTCTGCAGGCGGTCTACGAGTTTGAGCCACTACCAGGTGTAGACGGCACGGAATTCCCCGGCCGTCTCCTGGGAGCGCAGGCCAACATCTGGAGCGAGCACCTGGATTCGCCCCGCCGCGTGCAGTTCGCAGCGTTCCCGCGCCTCAGCGCCATCTCCGAAGTGTTCTGGTCCAAGCCGGAGGGCCGGGACTACGATGAGTTCCTGACCCGACTTACAGGTGCACATCTGGCGCGCCTTGAGGCTATGGGCGTGGAGTACCGTCCCCTTGCAGGGCCCGCACCATGGCAGCAGCGGCCGGGTGTGGAGGGTTGGAAACGAGATTACGACGCCGAGCAGCTCGTGAGGAACTGAGTGACTACTGAAGGCAAGGATGTCCGTAATTCCTCGGCATCGCTTCGCAAGGCGCTGGCTTTGTTGACGGTGGTGGCCGAGGAGCCTGGCAATGGAGATGGGCTGGCGCTCGTGGAGCTTACCCGGCTGTCCGGTTTGAACAAGAGCACGCTGCTGCGTTTGGCTGCCCCGTTGCTGGAGGAGAACCTGCTGGAGCGTGACCACGAGACAGGCAAGTTCCGCTTGGGTCACGGCTGTTTGCGGCTGGGCCAGTCATACCTTGACCGGGTGGATCTGCGCAGCGTAGCCAACGGTGAGCTCCGGAGCCTCATGCGTGCCACGGAAAGCACCTGCCACTTGGTGGTGCTTTCCGGGCACGACGTGGTCTACCTGGACAAGGTGGAGGATGAGGCCACGGTGCGGATGGCTTCGCGCGTCGGCGCCACCATGCCGGCGTACTGCACTGCAGTGGGTAAAGCCATGCTGGCGTTCAGTCCGGAGGAAGTGGTAGGACCGATCCTCGCATCGGAGCTTCACCCGCTGACGGAGAAGACCATCACGGATCCTTCCCTGCTTCGCGCTGATTTTGAGGCCATCCGCCGGCGTGGCTATTCCATAGACGACCGTGAGAATGAACCGGAAGTACGCTGTGTCGCCGCGCCGATCTTCGGCCACGACGATCACGTGGTTGCCGCACTATCAGTATCGTCGTTGTCCTCCCGGATGACTGCCAAGCGCGTCCGGGAGGTTGGGCCCATGGCAGCTGAAACCAGTCTCCGCATCTCCGCCAAGCTGGGCTCACGCCGGGCAAGCGCGAAGCTGGCGAAGCTCGCATGAGTATCAGCGCATCGGAATACTTTCGCGCCAAGCTGCAGTGCGAGATCGATGTCATGGAAGTGGCCGAGTCCCAATCCGGCTCATTGGTTGTGGTGGATACCCGCCGGCAGTCCTCATGGGACCACGGACATATTCCCGGCGCCGTACATCTTCCTACTGCGGATATTCCTTCTTTCGCAAAAGAACTCATCCCGGCCGGTTCCCAAGTGGTGGTCTATTCCTGGGGGCCCGGGTGCAACGGGAGCACGTTCGCTGCGCTCGCCTTCGCTGAACTTGGCTACTCCGTGAAAGAAATGATCGGTGGCATTGAGTACTGGATCCGGAACGGGCTTCCCTTGGCAACAGCAACAGCCACGGGGACCGTCCAAAGCAAGCCGGATTCACTGGTGACAGCACACACGTCCTGAAGCGAAACGGGGAATGATGGCGGTTTTCGTACTGATTCACGGTGGTGGTTCCACCGCATGGGACTGGCATTTGGTCAGCCCGCTGCTTGAAGCATCCGGGCATGGCGTCGTGGCCGTTGACCTGCCCATCGAAGACAGCGACGCCGGACTCGAGGACTATACCCGGGCCGTGTCGGAAGCAGTTGGCGATGCTGAGCACACCATCGTGGTGGGGCACTCGCTGGGAGGTTTCACGGCACCGTTGGTGTGCGATGAACTCCACTCCGACGGCTTGGTGTATCTCTCGGCCATGATTCCGATGCCGGGTGAGACCTTCGGTGACTGGTGGACCAATACCGGGCACCACCGGGAGACGATCCCCGATGACGCTTTCTTCAATCTCGTGCCCGATAAGTTGGCTCGCGAAGCCAGCCAGAGAGAACGGGACCAGCAAGGCGCTTGGATGTCAGGGCCGTGGCCTGGCGATCATCCGGACGTTCCCACCTTGGCGATTTTGTGCCGGGATGACCAGTTCTTCCCGGCACCCTTCATGAGGCGACAGGTACAACAACGGCTCGGAGTTGAACCGGTCGAGATCCCAGGGGGCCATTACGTTACCCTCAGCCATCCAGACGCTGTTGCGGCGGTACTCACAGACTTTGCTGAACGGATCGCGAGGGAACGCTGAGGAACCAGTCAGGCAGGATCGATGTCGGCCGGCTTTGCCCGGACAACATCCTTGGCGTCGGTGACCTCCGACGGCTGGGGAGCGGGCACGAACAATGCAACGGGGGGTTCGGCGGTACTGCAGTCCAGATCCGGAAGTGTAACGACGCTGCTGATCCGCTGTTGCCCTTCCGGGAGTTGTTCCATCCGGAACATCACGCCGGAGGCACTCAATTGATCGGGCACGTCACCCGTTTCTGATGCCCAACGCACCAAACACCCATGCACCTCGGCAGTGCCGGGAACCGGGCCCGGCTGGACCTTCATAGGCAGGAAAGGGTCAGGTCCCGGACGGATGTCCGGGCGACGTTTCTGTGCCACGTCGTTCAACGGAGACCTGGAAATGCGGACGCGGAGCTCCAAGCCAGTGGTCTCCACCAACTCGGGCAGGGTGAAGTCCGTAATATTCTGTGCCACAGCCTGGGCCTCCAGGGATTTGCGGGCCGCCATGACCCACGGGTCAGCCTCAATGGGCCCGCTTGGAGCGGCTCCTTGCCATTCGACCGCCGGATAAGGGGGTGCGGGTTTCTTCTCCTCCCCGCAGGCCGAGAGTCCGCCGGAGACTGTAACCAGCAACAGCGATGCAGCAGCAGCCCTGAAATACCGCGGCTGGGATGTCCTTGCATCGCCCATGGTCAACCACCTTTGTTTGCGTTTTTTCGCCTGTCGAATCTATCACGGGCTATTCCGTCCGGCTTCTGACGGCGTCCAGTACGACATCGGCGAGGTAGCCGCCGTCGAGGGCCTTAGCCCCAGCGCATAGGCTTGGATCATGCTGAACCTGGTCCTTGGACTTCTCTTTGCGGGGCTCTTCCTTGCCTCGTTCCAGTCCGACCGGCGTCGGCTCCGGAACGGTGTGTTCCTGCTGGTGGCGGCATGGTTCCTCTTGCAGGCTCTTCTGGAGTTCCTCATAGACCTGAACCCGTGGTTCGAATGGTTAAACCTGTTGGTCCTGGTTGTCCCGGTGGTGAGCATTTTCGTGTTCGCCGGTTTCCTGATCGCCAACGGCATCACGATGGTCCGCAGGGAAGGCCCCGGCATGACCAGCTTCCTCCCGATCGCGGTGGGGCTGGCAGTGTTCCTCGCCCCGGTAGTCGCCTTCCTTTTTGTGCTGAGCGGGCAGCCGGTGCTGGCCGGCATTGCTGCTCTGGCCTTCTTCCTCTGCTCCTACCTCGGCTGCGCCTTCGTGGTGTTCCTGGGATACGCGCTGGTGTATTCCCGAATGCGTTTCAGCCCGAACCCTGCGGCCGTTATCGTCCTCGGCTCCGGTCTGATCAACGGCAAGGTCCCGCCGTTGCTCGCCGCGCGCTTGAACAAGGCCTTGGAAATTTACGACGGCGGTACTCCGGCCAAGCCGGTCCTGGTACCTTCCGGGGGCCAGGGGTCGGACGAGCCGCGGCCGGAGTCCACCGCCATGAAGGAGTACTTGGTGGCAAAGGGCGCGGCTGCCGCGGATGTGTTGGAGGAGAACCAGGCCACCACCACCCGCGAAAACCTTGCTTATTCCGTGGCACTGCTGGCAGACAAGGGTATCCAGGGGCCCTTGCTTGTATGCACCAATAACTACCACGTACTGCGCGCAGCACTATTGTCCCGTCGGCAACGGATCAACGCCGAGGTTGTGGGTGCTCCCACGGCCAGATACTTTGTGCCCAGTGCCTTCCTCAGGGAGTTCGTGGCCGTGATGAGGGACAACCGCCTGACCAACATCATTCTTTGCCTCCCGATGTTCGGGATTGCCCTGCTCATCACGGTCGCCCTGCTGAACTCGCCGGTGGTGTAGCTCTTCCTAGGGCTTGGGGAGCCCGGTGGCGAACGTGTGGCTCCACTCCGTGACTGAGCCAGCGGTGAAGACGTATCCCGGCTCCGGTTTCGCTGTGACGGTCACAGTGCCGGCAGGCTTCCTGTAGCTCCCGGCTGCCACTTCCTTGCCGTCTATCAGGTATGACACACCCGGGACGGAGGGGATGGTGTAGTCATCCTGCCCATGACCCGGCCGGTCCGTAAAGGTGACCGCAGCCGGCGTCGCCGTTTCGTAGCTCAGGCCGAAGCCCAGAGGCAACAGGACGCCGTCGCCGTCGGCCTCCGGAACGTTGACCGGCAGCTTGCCGCTCGGGTTGATCGCGCCCGAAATGGCGCGGACGGCACCGTGGAAGTTAACTTCCTTGACCCCATAGCTGTTGAGCACGGCGTCGGCGCCGGGGAAGACACTGATGTCGTACGGATTTCGCGTGGCCACAACGATGACCGGCGTCCCCGTGGCTGCGAGTTCCGCAACCATCTGTTGCTGTGCAGCATTGCTGGTTGCGTTGTACGAAGCGAAGACGACGGCGTCGACGTTGCCGGCGGCGGCTACCGCACGCGAGCGGTAGGCCGCGGACGGCGAGGCCCCATCCTCGTAGTCTTCCGTCACCGCGAATCCCTGATCCTTAAGCATTGGACCCACGAGCTCCGGCCATGCTGAACCGGCACCCACCATGAGCACGGAACTGCCCGAAGCAAGCGGCAAAACCTGGCCTTCATTGCGGAGGAGCGTGACTGCACGCTCGGAGATCAGCTTGGCCGTGGCCAGGTTCTCCGCGCTTCCAACAAGGCTGTCCACAGCGGCGGGGTCGGCCAAGGGTTGTTCGAAAACGCCGCGCTTGACCTTCCATTCAAGGATCCTTCGGACTGAATCGTCCAGGCGGGCTTCGGTGATCGCGCCGGACTCGACGGCGGCGCGAACCCCAGCGAACGATGCGTCCACATCGGGGGAGTTGAGGAGGATGTCAGAGCCGGCCTGGATCGCCTTCACTGCGATCTCTTCCTGAGGCCATTCGGCAGCCATGGCCGCCATATCCAGGGCATCCGTTGTCACCAAACCCTTGAAGCCCATTTCATCCCGAAGCAAGCCCGTGAGTACTTTGTGGGACAGGGTGCCGGGCATCTCCGCGTCAATGGCCTCCACAATGATGTGAGCCGTCATGACCATATCCACGCCGCCATCGATTGCGGCTTTGAACGGCTTGAGATGCTGGTTGAGGGTCTCGCGATCGTAGGTGACGGTGGGCAATCCATAGTGTGAATCAACTGAAGTGTCGCCGTGGCCGGGGAAGTGCTTTGCGGCTGCACCCACGTTGTGTGCTTGGATGCCTTCGATCTGGGCGACACCGAGTGCACTGACTAGCGTGGGGTCTTCACCCATGGAACGGATGCCAATGACGGGGTTGTCAGGATTGGAGTTGAGATCCAGGACCGGTGCGAAGTCAACGTTAATACCCATGGCGCGCATTTCGGATCCCAGGATTTCACCTTGCGCCTTGGCGAGACCCGCGTCTGCGGTGGCGCCGAGGGCCATGTTCCCCGGGAGCACTGTGGCGGGCGGGCCGATGCGGGCAACCAAACCACCTTCCTGGTCTATGGTGACCGCCAGTGGGATGCCGTTTCCGTCCTCCCGCAGTGCCGTTTGCTGCAGGCCGTTGGAAAGGCCTGCAACCTGCTGGGGGTTGGCGGTGTTTCCGGACCATGCGAAGTAGAGGACGCCACCGAGGTTGTACTTTTCCACCACCTCCGCGGGCGTGTTGACGCCGTACCGCTCTTGGTTCTTTGCTGCCATGGAGGTGTCGTCCGCTGATGAACCGTAAACATGCGTCCAGGTCATTTGGCCGATCTTTTCGTCCAGCGTCATGCCGGCGATCATCGCCTCGATATCCGGAGAGGCGGCGACCGTCGTCGTACTTCCAGTGGTGGATATGGCCGCAAGTGCCGTGCCCGCGCCAGCCAACACCCCCGCGCCTGTCATCAGGAGCGCAGTGGCGGCCGCCGTCATGAGTGAAGTGCGTTGTCGTTGCATGTGAATCCCAATCCCATCGTCCTTGTTGCGGTTGAGGTTTGTGTCTGTAGGACTAGCGCTTGCCGTTGTAGAGGAGGTACTCGCGGGTGTCGCGCACGAATTGGTCCAGTTCGGACCGCCAGCTGTCCATGATTGTCTTGGCGTCAGCACCGGCGTCGAGCTGTTCAGCAAAGCGGGCCGAGCCGCTCAGGAGGCCCATCCATCGTCCGCCGTCGCCACGCCAACCGAAACCGGGGTACAGACGCTTGGCCTCCACCAACATGTGGGTTCCCAGTTCCAAGGCTTCAACGCGGGTGGAGTCGGTGATGTGAACTTGGACGCCACCACAAATGAGGCCTTGGTTCTTGGAAAGTGTTGGCTGGAAGTACGCCTCGCGGAAGGTGACACCCGCAAGGCCCTTGCTGTTCAGGGCCTCCGCCCAGCGATAGTCCACGTAGGGTGCGCCGACGAGTTCGAACGGCCGGGTGGTTCCGCGCCCTTCTGACATGTTGGTGGCCTCGAACAAGGCCGTGCCGGGGTACAGGGTGGCGGTTTCTGGTGTTGGCATATTGGGGCTCGGCAGGATCCACGCCGCCCGGTGCTCCGGTCCCGTCATGTCGCGGCGCCATCCCTGGACCTCCACCACTTGAAGGTCCTGGAGGGGTGTGAGGCCGGTGGCCGGAAGGTGAACTGCGTTGAAGTATTTGGCGAGCTCGCCCACCGTCATCCCATGTTGGAGCGCAATGCCCAGTTGGCCAACGCCGGATTCGAACCCCTTTTGCAGGACCGGTCCGCGTGCCTGGCCGCCGATGGGGTTCGGGCGGTCCAGGACAACAAACGCGGCTCCGGCCTTCGACGCCGCCTGCATGGCACCCCACATGGTCCAGATGTAGGTGTAGAAGCGTGCGCCGACGTCCTGGATGTCGAAGCAGATGGTGTCCACGCCGGAGGCTTCGAAGAAGCGCCCATAATCGGCAACAGTGGCGCCGTAGGAGTCGTAGACCGTGATGCCGGTCCGGGGGTCCACGGCTGTTCCTTCGCTGGCGCCGTCCTGCGCGGTCCCCCTGAAACCGTGCTCGGGTCCGAAGACCGCTCCGACTTCCACACCTTTGGCCGCCATGTCATCCACGATTGAGCGGAAGTTTGCCAAGACGCCGGTGGGGTTGGTGATGACTCCCACTTTGCGGCCGGCGAAGATGCTCCAGTTGTTGGCGGCGGCTACATCAGCGCCGCTGACTGGAGTTCCCGGCTTCCCCGGCCTGTTCTGGTTGGCACTGGCGGTTGCGCTGGGGGCGAAGGGTGCGACGACGGCGGCAGCGGCCGCCAGCCCCGATGCATGGAGCAGCTTTCTACGGTCGAGTGCCATCAAGAAGCCTTTCAAAAGTGAGCGAGGAGCATGACAAGATTTGTGACTTTCCTTACACCGACCGTATTCGCTAGCCGGTAGTGCGTCAATAACTTACCTCTGCTTCGATGCTTGTGTAACTTAATGACAGGGCCTTGGATGAGGACCTTGGATCAACACCGTGGGTCGGGTTCGATTCGTCGGAAGGAAAACATGCTGGAAGCGCCGGGAAACGCAAAGTTGTCCCGCACTGTTTTGGTGCGGATTCGATCTGTCCTGCCCGCGTTGCGCCCCTCGGAGCGGGCCGTGGCTGAGTTGGTCTTGTTGGATCCATCCCGGGCCTCCACCATGTCCATCGGCGATTTGGCTGAGGAGTGCGGAACGTCCACCACCTCGGTGGTCCGTTTTTACAAAAAGGTGGGCTACGGCGGCTACTCGGATCTTCGCCTGGATCTTGCGCGTGAAACTGCCCGTGAGAGTGTTGTGCATGGAATTCCGGCTGAGGTCTACGAGGACATCAACACTGCCGACTCGCTGCAAGACATCGTTTCCAAAATCGCCTTCAACGAAACCATGTCCATCGCTGATACTGCCCAAGTGCTGGACGTCGAACAGCTGGCTCGGGCCATTGATGTAGTGTCCGGCTCCCGCAAGATCGATATCTTCGGCGTGGGCGCGGGAGGTTTGGTGGGCCAGGATCTGCAGCAAAAGCTGCACCGAATAGGCCTGGTCTCCTTTGTCTGGCCCGAAGTGCACGCCGCCCTCGCCTCAGCGGCACTGCTGGATTCCGACGGCGTTGCTGTCGCCATTTCGCACTCAGGCGCCACCTCGGACACCATCGACTTCCTGAGGGCGGGCAAAGCGGCCGGAGCCGTCACCATCGCCATCACCAACCATGCCGAGTCACCACTGGGGAGGGTGGCTGACATTGTGCTGAGCACGGCAGCCCGTGAAACTCCTTTCCGCCCTGGCGCCATGGGGAGTCGGATAGCGCAGATGATGATCGTCGACTGCCTGTTTGTGGGTGTGGCCCAGAAGTCGTATGAGGCTTCCATAGATGCGCTGCGCAAAACACACGCAGCTGTCCAAAGCCGGAAGTTGAGCCGGGGCAACTGACTAGCGCACTGCCCGTCCGGGACGGCCTGCAGCTACTGGACAGGTTCCGCCTGCTTGACCTCTCGTTTCTCTTCACTTGGTCTCAGCATGGAGTCTGAACTGATTGCAAGAATTCCCGAAAGAAGGGCTGCCAGGAGGATGGAGCCAAAGGCCATGAATGATGAGACGCCCATAAGAAATGTGGCAACTGCAAGGCTAAGGGGACTGGATACAGTTTCAAGAAACTGGACGGCCGTCATGGTCTTGCCCAGGTCAGACGAGGGAATCTGCTGATGGATGAGGGATGTGCGTCCCACCGTCCATGCGATGCCGCCAGTACAGACGAAGAAGAGGGCACTTGCCACGGCAATCCACGACGGGATGAAGAAGAGCAAGGCCCCAGCTGCCATAAGCCACGAGGAGCGTTGCATCAGAAGATTTGGGCGCCAGTCGGAGAGCAAACCTGACAGAATCGAACCGCAGAAGAGGCCCGCCGCGGCTGCTGCGCCCACGATTCCTACTTCGGTGGTGGACCCATTGAGGCCAACGGAGGTCTGGAAAATCGCCAATGTGGACAAGGGGGCTGACAGGAAGCCGACGAGGACAACTGTCCCGGCAAAACGCCACCAACCATGGATTTGGGTAAGCCTCCGGTACCCGGCAGAAAGTTCCTTGAAGAAACCCGGCCGATCCGGCAGGCTGCTCGGCCGCTCCGGCCAAGGCAGGAAATTCATGATCAAGGCAATTACCGTAAACGACACTGCGTCAACAGCCAGCAACCACCACGGACCCCAAACGGCGCTCAAAGCTCCACCAACTGCCGGACCCACGATGGAAGCTGAGGTCCACGCGGTGGACACTGCGGCGTTGAACTTCGCCGTGCCGTCACCGTACATCTGAGGGATGGCCACGAAGGTGGCTGTCCGGGCGAACATGTCGAGGCTGCCGCGTAGGAAGGCGCCTAGTACGAGGACCCAAAAGGGCGTGTGCCAGGGGCCTATCAGCAGCGCCATTGCAGCAACAACCAGTGCTTGACCCCAATAGCCTATGTGGGTCATGGCGCGGGGGGACATACGATCTGCGAGTCCGCCGATGAGCACTCCGGGGAAAGCCTTCGGAAGTTGTGATGCCACGGCAACGATGGACATCTGGGCAAGGCTGCCGCTTGTCTGCAGAACTATGAGCGGCAGTGCAATGTTGTACGCACCTCCACCCAAGGAATTCACCCACATTCCCGTGAGGTGCAGGCGCCTTTGCCATGGTTTTGCTAATGACACTTCAGTTACCTCGGGATGAATGGAGAATGGTGACAAGGTCGGGCTGCTTTTCCATCGATGTGAGAAGCCATTGCATCGCGGGAGCCTGCCAAAAGCTGATATTCCATGTGCGGGCAATGACCATGTGAAAGATGGTGGTGCAGCAGGGAACTACAATCCGCCACTTGCCGGGAATAATGAGTGCAAGGGGGAGCGCGACTAATTCAAGAAAGGGAATTGTGCGGGTCAGGGCACGAACCGGCGCTCTGTATCGCTCTTGGGCAAACGGGTGAGTATCCGCGGCCAACAGGTGCGAGTGATATATATGGTTGGCATCGCCGCGCCTGACCCACGCGTCATAGCCATGGAGGAGTTTGGACAAGCCGGCCTGCGTGTAGGGCAGATATAGCGCAACCCGTGAGACCGAAAGCGGCAGGTTCGGGGACTGGCCACTGCCCGGCTTGGACATCTGACTGATGACGAGTACCGCTTCAATGAACGTGTCATATGGCCAGCGGCCCGGTAGGGATCGGGCATCCAAAGCCCGTGTTCCCAAAAACAATCCCAGCGCTGCCCGCCGAATCCAAGAAGAGGGCTTTGAGTCCGGGTTTCCACAAACCTCGCCGGCCGCTGCGGCCGCCATCAGAAGCCCGGTTGCCGCACGTCGGCTCTTCCACGCGGTCCCGTCATCGGGCGTGCCGTCCACAGCTGACTCTTGTGAAGCAACTGCAGCTCGATAGTCCCGGGAAGCAGCCGGGCCGGGGCGGAGGGTCAGCGCCAGGGCGGCAACGACCCACACTGCCGCATTGCGCACCTGCTGGAGTTGGACTGGTTTACTGCGAAGTTGTCGGAACATAGCTGTACACAATTTCCTTTTCCTCAGGCATTCCCCGAACAGTAGTTGCCACCAGGACGTCCATCCTCAAGGGAAGGCCGGGCAGGTGAGCGGGGGCGCGAACCTCGTCAAACGGTCTCCAGGCGTTGCTTCGAAGCCTCCGGATGATTCCCTGGCAGAGGACGTTCTTTGGTTGATCTTCCTCCGCCATGAAGATGCTGGCGAACACTGCCCCGGCCCGGAAGAACTGAGTTGGAAGACAGTTTGCAGGACCGCAGGAAACGGTTGTTCCGTCAGGCAGGTGGAATTCAACCGCGAATCTTGAGACGCGGTCCTTGAACTTCGCATTGAACATGTTGTTTGATGCGATTGGCCAGAAGTTTCTGTTGACCACCGTTGCGGCCACCGAGGCGACTACGTAGGCCCCTGTTAAGGCAACGAGGGCCACGCCCTTATTGCGGTCAGGTGCACGCAGCACAGTGGTCATTCCTGGCAAAATCCTCGAACTCCGATGCCAACTGCAGGGAGTCAAACACCAGCCTCCTGCCGTCAAGGTTGGTGGAGTCGGTAAGCAGGTAGCGGAACACTTCCATGGCGGTAATGGAAGCCACGATGGAGTTAAGCGGCCCAAAGCTTGGAGCCTGGTACGAGCTATTGAGGTTTGTTGTGGAAAGCGATGCCTTTGATTGGGTCCTGCCGTCGTTATCTGTCGCTGCACATTGCAGGCAGGGGGTGATGCCTGGCCGTACAACAGGGCCTACCACTCCACGCGTATCTTGATACCCCGCGCAGGTGAAAGGTGTGCCGGTGGCGATGGACGCCTGGTTGGACCATTCGAGCACTTCCTGTGGCGTGTCGGCGGAGACCACAACGAAGTCTGAGTCCTGAAAAACAGGCAAGAGATCTTCCACTCCGGAGATCATGGAGGCGACTTCCACCGTGTTGATGTCGGGGGCCCTGAGGTGAAGGTTTCTTGCAGCTGCCTGGATTTTGGGAGAACCAATATCTTGCGCCGTGAAGAGGTACTGCCGGGTCAGGTTGCTTTCTTCCACAGTGTCCCCGTCGACCAGGACAATGGAACCGACTCCGGCCGTTGCAAGTTGCATGGCAACGTTTGTTCCGATTCCTCCCACGCCGATCAGCGTGACCTTTCGGTTGCTCAGCGTGTCGCTGGCTCCGGGGCCGGTGCTGTGTGCAAGTTCAAAGTACAGGTCATGACGGCTGTACCGGCCGGAGAGGTCGAATCTGTACGGCACCAGAATCTCGGCGTCGATAAGTTCCTCGACGATCGCTCCGGAGCCTTCGCCCAGCAGGAGTTGGGCCTTCCCGCCCAAATCGTCGAGTGTCCGTGGCTGTGAAGCGAAGCTGAGTAGTTCAGCCAGCCCGTCAGGAGCGTCCTCGATTTCGATTGCGTTGGGCGGCGCCAATCCGATCTGCACGGCCGTTGCCGTGGTGATCACCGGTAGCGACTGCTTGAGGGAGTAGGTTACGGCTGCCAATTCTTGCCTCCAATGATGAGTGGGGACCACGCGGTGCGTGGTCCCCACTTTTTATTCTTGGGTTAGTTGAACACGAAGTTCAGCTTGGAACGGCGCTTGGCCAGTCGCTTGAGCTTAAGCACTTGAATCACTCCTTTGTGTTTATAAACTTGTTGGACGGAATGAATCTACGACACCTGTCATAGATATGACAAGTTTGTCGATTACTTTTTCTGCGTGTCGCTTCGAGGGGTCCCTGTCGGGGCGGGCGCGGTATAGAGTCGAGGACATGTTTGAAATCGTCCCGCCGAATGTCGCCTTCCACCAATCATTCCTCGAGTCCCACCGCGAGTGGGCAGGAGCCCATCAGGATGGTGCCGCCGTCTTCATGGCGGACGACGTCACCAGCTCCGAGGGCTTCGCTGATTGGGTTGGTAAGTTGCTGGACGCTGAAAGCGCGTCCGAGAAGGATGGCATTGTTCCGTGCACCTACCTCTGGATCACGGAGGGCCTACGCTACGTCGGAGCCATTGCTTTCCGTCACCATTTGACTCCGGCTCTCCTGAACTCGGGTGGGCACATCGGCTACGGGATTCGACCCTCGGACCGCAGGAGGGGGGCGGCGTCCTGGGCCCTGCGCGAACTGCTGTCCCGGTTGGCTGTGCAGGGCGAGTCGGGTGCGGCTCTGCCGGATCGTGTTCTGCTGACTTGTGACGACGACAATTCGGCGTCGATTAGAACCATCGAGCGTTGCGGTGGGCTGCTCGACGATGTGCGGACGGGTGAAGATGGGCGGCCTTTCCGCCGGTACTGGATTGACCTGGGAACAACTGCAGCAAGTTAGGCTTGTCACCCGGGGGTTGACGCTGCAACCAAGTGTGGCGCACCATGGACCACATGAGCAGTCAACCCAGGGGTGACACTCCTGCATCCAGCCCCACGGATTCACAGTGGCAGCAGGTCCTCACCCACCGTCCTTTGGACGACGGAACCAGGGAAACCGCAGCCGCAAGGTTCGCTGAACGCGGCATCACCCCGGAACAGCTCAAGGCTGTCCTCGCCGATGGTGGGGATGCCCTTTATGCGGCTGCCGCCGTGGGCCAGCCAGGCTGGGCAGATCCATTCGGCGGCCCCCTCGCCGTTGCACTCCTCTCAGCCGAGGTGAGCATCTTCGCTGCGCATTTGAACTCGAGGGCGTCCGGAGTCAGGTCGGCGGCTGTTGCCGAGCTGCTGGACGAATACAGCGCGGTAACCGTAGCTGCTGAGCTCGGTGTGGCGCGCCAGAAGGTATACGAAATCGCCAGAGCGGGTCTGCGCCCGCCCTACATCGAGCAGGTCCCTTGGAGGACGTCATGAATCCCATCGAAGAAAAGGTCCAACTACCGGACCCGGAAACCCAGTTCCTGGTCCATCCTGTTGACCTCCCCGGAGCCCGCAAGGAATTCCTGACGGGCTGGTGGTTGGGAATCATTGCCACCCCTCAGGTTTACACGGCGCTTTTGGCTTTCTTTTGGGCCGTCAGCAACAACTACGTGACGCCCGTGCTGGTCCCGCTGGCCCTGGTGCTTGTTGCCGGATGGATCAGCTCCAAGCTCACCCGAGGCGCATGGGACTACATTCCACGGAAGCGCCACGACAAGGAGCGGAGGATTCCGGTCTTGCTCACTGGTGGGGCGCTCATCAAGTCCTCGGCGCTCTTGGTGGGCTTGATTGTCTTTATGGTGTGGAGCACCAGCCAGGACTTCGTTCCCGGCTTCAGCGCGTATCCGCTGGGAATGGGAGCGGCCATCGTGGTGATCATGCTTGGCGAGCTGGCGGCTAAGCTGCTCCGACGCAGGACTTTGGACCTGGTTCCAGAGGCACTGAGCATCGTTGTGGTGGTCGTGGCTTTGTGGATGGGCTTTGCGCTTCTCCCCGCAGGACGCGAACTTGCTCCCGTTGACCTGCTTCCTGGCGTTGCGATCCTTGTGGGTGTCTGGTTGACCTGGCTGCTTTTCACGCAGGTAGAAGCACGCCGCAACCACGGCTGAAACGGTCTAACCCTCGCGGGAAAACTAGGGAAGCTGGTTACTTTCTTCTCACTGCCGGACATTAACGGGGTATGAGCGTGCAAACGGAGCAGGGGGATCGTGTGGAACTGGCCAGGCAGAAGCATTTCCTGGCAGCACACGCGGCGTGCCACGACAAGGTTTACCGCTATTTCCGGCGTCGAACAGAAGGTGCGTCAACGGCGGAGGACCTCACCGCCGACGTGTTCCGGATCGCGTGGGAAAAGTCCCGACAGGACCAGGAACTCTCTGTTCTTGTGGTGTTTGGCATTGCCCGCAACGTTCTTCGAAACCACTACCGTTCAAGCCTTCGCTCCATGAACCTTGCTCAGCAACTGGAGCGGCAGAGAACGCACGAGCTGGATTCTGACGACGGCGAATTGAGGGACGCGCTGGACCGGCTCAAGCCCGAGGAGCGCGAGGTTCTCCTGCTGACGTACTGGGACGGATTCAGTTCCGCCGAGATCTCGGACCTGCTCGATGTCACCGCCACGGCCGTCAGGATGCGATTGCATCGAGCGCGGAAACAACTCAGCAATCTGCTTCGGGCGGACCACATTACGGAGGACGTGCAGCGATGAAGAGGAAAGAAGCGACCGGCATGGAACGCCTGATTGCGGCAGACCCTGCCTTGGCTGTCACGGAAGAAGAATTGGCCGGTAGCCGTGGGAAAAGCCTGTCTGTTGTGGACACTTACGCCGAGCAACTTTCCGTCGGCGGCTCCATCGAAGATCTCCACCGAAGGCCTAACAGACGCAGTCGGCGGGTGATGATCGGTGCGGGGGCACTGGCCGCGGCGGCAGTTGTTGTGGGCGTCGTCCTGACGTCCTCCATGCAGGCTCCCTTCACTGAACAAGCTGCGCCCATTGCCATGCAGCCCGACCTTGCGCCCCATAATGACTCGACCAGCTCCCCTAACGGATTGCCGCCTCTATTGTTAGGCTCCCCGACGCCGACGGTGGAAGCCGACATCGTTACGGGTAATGCAGGTAAGTTGGCCGTTTCTACTACCGAAATCGACCATCGCATCGCTGAGGGCATTCACATGCGCCCGGATGTTCTCCGGATACTGAAACTTGAAGCGGACAAAAGCGGTTGTATCGGCAACGGCTTCC
Source organism: Paenarthrobacter sp. NPDC090517 (assembly GCF_044769165.1). NCBI lineage: Bacteria > Bacillati > Actinomycetota > Actinomycetes > Micrococcales > Micrococcaceae > Paenarthrobacter > Paenarthrobacter sp. NPDC090517. Next base: position 258,530 of record NZ_JBIVXN010000005.1, read on the forward strand.
TGTTTCCGACTGGCACAAAGGTCACAGACTCTGGGTTGGTGATGCCTGACGGAACATCCTTCAGCATCGGTGATGTCATCTCATTTGGGGGGTTCGACGTGGATTCGAGAGACGTGGGAAAGTGTGCAGACGGTCGCCAGCTTGTCTATATGGAGGATGTACGCGCCTACCCCCTAGGCGTTCCGGGCGGCGGCGGATAACACCAAACCTCGACGTCGGCACTCACCGTAAGTGCCGACGTCGTGCTTCCTATTCGGTGACCTCGTCCTCCACTATCGGGTCCTTCAAGAGAAGCGCAGTGCCTTGGAAAGCGGGCAGTTCCAGGAAGAAGCTGTGGAGGTCATCCACTTGGCTGACGTCTTCGCCACTGAACAGATCGTGGACCGTGGAGCCCGGAACCAGGTGCGAGGACTGTATGCTGCCCGCAATGTCCTGGTCCGAGAAGTTCAGGACGGTGACCTGCAGCGCTCCGTCGGCGAGCTGGTTGACCAGCACCAGCAGCCCTCGATGGGAAACATCGGGCACGTCCAGGAGCGTGCTCGTGGCTATTCCCGACTCCTCCCGCACAGTCAGGATCTGCTGCAGCCTTCGGGCGTAGGAGTTGGGATCCTTCAGCTGCTCAGGCAGCGGGCCGTAGAGGCTCCGGGCACGGGGCATTCCGGCCAGAGAGGTTTTCGCGTCCGGGCTGGTGCCCATGAGATCGTGTGCGCCACGGTTGATCCAGCGGGTATCGCCCTGCGACGTGAGCTCGCGGACGGTCTGGCGATCAAGCGCCGTGATGCCCGTCAGGTCCCAACCGGAAAGCGCGAAAACCCCAGGCTGCAGCGCGTTGTACATGGACAGCAGCACGTGGGCGTCCAGGACCTGCGCTTCCTGCTCCTCGGTGATGGCATCCTGATCCTTGATGCCAAGGGCCGCCATGATGAAACTGACCGTGGTGCAGGCAATGCCGTTGGTGGTGAACACCGCGTTGTACGGTCCGTTCTCCCCCGTGAGCCTTTCCCGCATGGTGTTCTGGACTTTCTCCGCCACCTCCGCGCCGGTGAGCTCCTCACCGGCAAGTTCGAAGACATCATCCCTGTGGCCCGCCGCAAAGTGGAGCAGCTCGTAGGTCAGTTCATCGTGGTTCTGGAGGGCATGTACCAACGAGGCCTGGTCCACGCCGATCTCCATGGAAAGCCGCAGGGTCAGGCGCAGGAATTCTGTATCTCCGATGACCAAGGCGTAGTGATAGGCGGGCCTGGTGATGAAGTCGTAGGAGAGGTCCGGCCCGGACTCGGACTGGGTCTTGATGTCATCGATGGTGAGGTTGAGTTCCTGGAAGGAGAACCCGCCCACCTTGCGGATCATTGAACCAATCAGCTGGTTGGCGGCTTCGGACAAGGGATGGCCCTCGGACCAACCCGGTTCTTCCTCGGCGCTTTTCTCGACGCCGAGGAATCCGTTGGCATCAAGCCGGAGAGCGCCGGTTCCCAGGTCCAGCAAAGAGTGCAGGGCATCGCCAACCACAAGTCGCATGCCGGCGAAGGTTGGGTCCAGCCAGTTGATGGAAGGCTGGCCGGCCTTGAAGTAGTGCAGATAGACCCACCGGCGGGTTTTGCCGGTGGTGTCGATGATGGGCTTAGTGGCGCTCCAGTTGGTTTCCTTGACGCCGGGTTCGTAGAAGATGACCCGCTGCAATCGGCCGATGATGTACCCGGCCTTTTGCAGGGCTTCCTCAGTTGCCGGACTGATGTTTACCGAATCCTCGCCCTCGGGGACGTCGGGCAGCAGGTGCCAGTCCTCTTCGGGGATGTCCACCATGTGATAGATACCGGGGTAATCCCGGAAATTCATTTCGGCGAGCCGGAAGTCCGCTCCCTTGCCTGTGTGCCCGGGCACGATGTCGTCAATGACTGTGCCGCCGTGGTCATTGGCCACCTCGCACATCTGGCGGAACTCTTCCTCAGTACCGAAGGCGGGGTCGATCGCCATGCTGATCCGGTCAAAGTGGCCGTCCACGCTGGGGGTCTGGGACCAGCCGCGGATGCCACCGGCCAGCTTGACCGGTCCGGTGTGCAGACCCCGGATGCCGATCTCGCTGAACGCGTCCCAGAGTGCGGGATCGCCCAACGCCGAAAGGAAGGACTGTCCGTCCTTGGTGATGAAGGACAAGGGGTAAGCCGTGAACCAGACGGGTGCACGCTCCACCGCCGAGCGCGGATTCGGCCTGGCATAGGAGTTCTGCCACATGCTGGCCTGCCCGGACAGTTGCCGGGCCATGGTGTTGGCATCACCCAGCATGGATTGGTTTCTGAGCCAGTCCACGTAGGTGGAGTTAAGGCCGTCGAATTCCAAGGAGGGCCGGGCGGCGAAGAATTGCCGCCTCCGGGCGATCGGCCGTAGTGCCTTCGGGCGAGCTGGATAGAACTGTTCGTCGAACGTGATTTCCGCCGGTTCGCTTGCGGTTTCATCGGGCGTTTCCTGTGGCGTCTCCTCCGGATTTTCTTCCGAAGTTTCGCTGATTTCTGACACGCTCTCGTTGACTGCAGGCTCCCGCACAGTTTTCTCCTTTACGTGGTCGCCGCGTCAACGCCGACCGTCCGAGGGGGTCGTTCAAGAGGTCACGTACCCGGGCTTGCCCGGACTATTCATGCTAGTCGGGGGAGCCTGCCGTTTGTCTAACCCGGGAACAAGTAAGTCTCGTTATTATGTGTTGGGTTGACGTTGGTGGCGATGCGGCTTAGCCAAACGGTGCTTCGTGGAGATCGGAGAACAATGAAAATCGTTGTGATCGGTGGCAGCGGCCATATCGGGTCCTTCCTTATCCCCAGGCTCGTGCGTGGCGGCCACGAGGTTATCAACATCAGTCGCGGGTCCAGGGCGTCCTATGCTGACGTCCCTGAATGGCAGCAGGTCCGCCAGGTGGTCGCTGACCGGGAGCAGGAGGACCGCGAGGGCAGCTTTGGTGCCCGGATTGCGGCGCTGGGTGCCGACGTCGTTGTTGACCTGATCTGCTTCACGCTCGAATCAGCCACTGCGCTGGTTAAGAGCCTCCGAAGCGATGTGGGGCATCTGCTGCACTGCGGCTCCATTTGGCGGTACGGCGTCAGCTTGAAGTTGCCCCTGACAGAAGGAGCGAATTCCGCCGCCGAACCTCTGGACGAGTACGGGATCCGGAAACGCGACATTGCCCGCATGCTCAAGGAGGAGACGGCTACGGGAGGGTTGCCCACAACATCGATTCACCCCGGCCACATCGTGGGCCCCGGCTGGCAGCCGATCGGGCCCCTGGGCAATCTGGATCCTGGGGTTTGGCAGACCATTGCGTCGGGGCAGGTCCTCCAGGTTCCCGGAAGCGGGACCGAGTCGATGCACCATGTGCATGCCGACGACGTCGCGCAGGCCTTCGAGAAAGCCATCCGGAAACGGGACGCTGCAGCCGGCGAAGACTTCAATATTGTTGCTCCCACCGCGTTGACGGTTCGAGGTTACGTGGGCATCGCCGCTTCCTGGTTCGGACAGGAGCCCCGCATGGAAACCGTGAGTTGGGAGGAGTTCCGCCGGAACACCACACCGGAATCTGCCGATATCAGCTGGGCGCACCTCTCCAGGAATCACTGCATGTCCATCAACAAGGCCAGGTCGATGATCGGGTACGCGCCGGCGTATGAACCTGAGCAGGCGGTGCGCGAATCCGTACAATGGCTCGTCAACAACGGGCAGCTCCAAGTGCCGAACCTGCTGCCCTAAGCCTGTACAACTCCTACCCGAAGCCTGAAGCTTAAGGGGCACGAGGGGGAGCTATATGTACAAAGTGCCGAACAAGGAAGTCACAGACAGCCGGCTTGACCATGGATTCTTCATCCTTGGCGGAGCAGCAGCAGTCTGGCTGGCTTTCCTGCTGGTGGGGGAGAGCTTCCATCTGGGGTGGGGGCAGCTATGGTTTTCCGTCGTGTTCTGGGCGTTCCTCGCGTACCTGCTGTTGCCCCGGCTGCACCGGATCCTGACCACCATCTACGTCCCCGGCTACTTCATTGGCCGCGCGCGGACCAGCGACGGCCTGCTCGGTGACCCCGTCAACGTTGCTTTGCTGGGGGCCGAACCCCAGATCCACGCGATGATGAGGTCCGCCGGCTGGACCATGGCCGATGACGTCACGTTCGCCAGCAGCCGGCGTATCATCAGCTCCACCATCTTCAGGCAGAGCTACACGGAGGCGCCGGTCAGCCCCCTGTATCTTTTCGACCGCCAACAGGACTTCGCGTACCAGCAGGAGGTCAACAACACCCCCGGCAAACGCCACCACGTCCGCTTCTGGCGTTGCCCCGAGGGCTGGCTCCTGCCGGGCGGCCACAAGGTGGATTGGTTGGCGGCGGGGACGTACGACCGCAGCGTCGGCTTCTCGCTGTTCACACTGCAGATCACGCACAAGATTGAACAGAACACGGATGTGGAACGGGACCACATTGTTTCTACCGTTTCGGCCGCTGAGCCCGCTGTGACTGTGCAGGTCATCGAGGACTTCTCCACCGGTTATCACACGCGCAATGGCGGCGGTGACTCCATCTCCACCGACGGCGACCTGCCGATCATCGATGCACGCCGGGTCCAGGTTCCATCGGATCAGCCGCCCAGCCGGACCGATAGCAGGGACAGGCGGCCCGCCCCCATCTTGATGGGTGCTGCTTTGGTGGTAGCCAGGGCGGTGGCGGCTTTGATCCTGGCGATCACGTTGTTCACCTCCGGCGGTGAAATATCCGGACTCAGCTTCGACGACGACTCGTCAGACCCGCAAAGCACGACGGCGGGAATCGCCTTGATAGCAGCTGTGGTCCTGGTGTTCGGGCTGGGAGAAGTCTTTCTGGCCTGGCGCATCTTTCTTGGCAGCAACGGCGCCCGCGTGATAGCCATGGGCTTGAGTTCCATCTCGATTCTGGTCCAGGCAATCGACTACTCCACGGGCAGCGCAAACATCACCCTCGAAGCCGGTCTCTCCGGGCTGGCCACTGACATCCTGGTGCTCCTGGCACTGTCCAGCCAGCGTGCACGCGTGTATGCAAAGCGGCAGCGCATTCCGGCGGTCCCGGCGTCGGTCGCTGGCCGGCGTGTGGCTTCCTGACCTTCTTTGACGGGATCTCCTCGGCGACGCGCCGTCCTTCGCGGCGTGTCGGGCCTGATTCAGATTCAAAGCGGGTGGTGACGGTACGGGTTTCCAAGCTCCTTTCAGTCTGTCTCAATAGACTGGGTCTGCCAGGGCTGCGCAAAGGGCGCTGAGCCCCGGCAATCATCGAGTACCGAATTGGGGATCCACGTCTTGACCACAAATCCGAAAATTACCGTTGTTGTGCCTACTTACAATGAGCGGGAAAACCTGCCCGTCCTCGTTGCCCGGCTGGATGCACTTGGGGTTGCGAATCTCAATGTCCTCGTAGTGGACGACAATTCTCCCGATGGCACCGGGGCGGTGGCTGATCAGCTGGCTGCGAAGTCCAACGGGACGGTATCGGTGCTGCATCGAAAAGAAAAAAATGGGCTGGGCCGGGCGTATGTGTCAGGAATGACGCGGGCCCTGGCGCAGGACGCGGACATCGTCATCCAGATGGACGCAGACCTCTCCCACCCGGTGTCGGCAATTCCTACAATGCTTGACCGGATCCGTACCTCCGGTGCTGCGCTGGTGATCGGCTCGCGCTATGTTACCGGTGGATCTACGGCGACAGAATGGCCTTGGCACCGAAAGGCACTCTCTGCATGGGCGAATTTCTACGTGGGTGTAATTCTGGGTTTGAAAGTGAAGGACTCCACGGCGGGATTCAAAGCCTGGACAGCCTCCGCCCTGAAGCAAATTGATGTGGCATCAATTCGAAGCGACGGTTACTCATTCCAGGTTGAGATGAACTATCGGGCAGCCCGGCATGGCCTGAAAATCATGGAAGTCCCTATCCACTTTGAAGAACGGGTGGAGGGCGCTTCCAAGATGAATATCCGTGAACAGCTGGAGTCCGCGCTGACGCCGTGGAAGCTTCGGTTTCAAAAATAGAGTGTGCCTTCACCACCAACTTTGAAACCGGGAGGCTTGAACACGCCCGGCACCGCGGCGTGTCGGGGTGGTTTCAGAACCAAAGAGGGTGGTGACGGCACACAGCCAGGAAGCTAGGAAGCCAGCCACCCATAAAAGCTCGACGGCGGCACTCAAGGTGAGTGCCGCCGTCGTGCTTTCCCCGTGGGATGTGAGCGAGCGTCCGCGTGAAGCTGTAGGGATGTGAGCGAGCGTTACGAAGTGACCGCCAGCGCGTCGATCTCCACCAGCATGACCTCGTGCGGCAGGTCCACGAACACGGTGGTGCGGCTCGGCAGCTGGCCGCTGGGCACGTTCTCACGGATGAACTCGCCGTAGACGTCATTCATGGCCGCGAAGTCGTCGCGGGTGGTGAGGTAGACGCGGAACATGAGGACGTCTTCAACGGAGGATCCGCCGGCTTCGAGGATGGCCTTGACGTTCTCCAGGGTGCGTCGGGTCTGGACGCGGACGTCGCCTTCGCCGATGTACTGGTTGGTGGCGGGGTCCATGGGGCCCTGGCCGGAGACCTGGAACATGCCGCCCTTCTTGATGCCCTGCGAGAATACGTGCGCCGGGGCGGGGGCGTTTTCGGTCAGTACTACGGTTTTTTCACTCATGCTGAGTTCCTTTCGTGGCTGATCCAGCCGAGGTCGTTGGAGATGGCCTCGGTGCTGGCTTTGAGGTGGGGCAGCAGCTCAAGCAAGCCTTCATAGCTGAGCATCACTACCGGTACCGAACAAGAGGCTGCGGCAACAACGGCGCCGCTGGCGTCGCGGATGGGGGCCGCGATGCAGTGCACGAAGGCTTCGTGCTCAGCGTTGTCGTGGGCCCAGCCCTGTTCCTTAACCTGCTCGAGTTCGGCCAGCAAGGCCTCCGGCGAGGTCAGGGTGTTCTCGGTAACTTTCACGTAGTCCAGCCCCGCGGCGATTTTTTCCTGCCGGCTGCGCGGCATATCGGCGAGGAGGACTTTGGACACGGCGGCCGAGTGCAGCGATGCAGTCAGGCCGATGCGCGAGTACATGCGGACGGGGTGGTGCGACTCGAACTTGTCGATGTAGACCACCTCATTCCCTTCAAATGCGGCGAGGTGAACAGTGTGCCCGGTTCGGCCGTTGAGTTCGGCGAGATGCGGGTGCGCCACCTTGCGGATGTCCCGCTGTTCCAAAGCCAACGATGACAGTTCAAAGAGCTTGGAGCCGAGCATGAACCGCTGGTCTTCGTCCCGCACTACGAAGCGCTTTTCTTCCATGGCGTGCAGGAGCCGCATCACGGTGGTCTTGTGGACGGCAGCCTTGGACGCGAGCTCGTCCAGGGTTGCTGGCTTTGCGGCGAGTTCGCCGAGCAGGTCGATGGCTCGCATGAGGCTCTGGCTCACGATGTCACGCTCCGGTTCTGGTGTTGAATTGTCCGTCTTCAACATGGATAGCAGCCCACGCGTCATCCGAAGAATCGAGAATGGCCGCCAGCTCGGCGGCGTTAGGCAGCGGACCGCGATCGCCATGCACGGTCAGGGTGCACGCAGCTGCAACATGCCCGCGGCGGAGGCTTTCCTTCTGGCCCAGACCGAACAGCATGCCGCTGAGGTAGCCGGCGGCGAACGAGTCACCCGCGCCAACAGGCTCGACGACGGCGACGGACAGTGCGGGCGCCTCTTCCCGGGTGCCGGTCCGGTCCAAAGAGATGGCGCTGATCGCCTCGTTCTTGATAACCAGCACCTTCGGATCCGGCATCATGCGGCGAAGTTCTGCTTCGTCGGTGGTGCCGAAGGCGTGTTCGGCTTCGTCTTTTCCAACGAGGACGACGTCGGACAGGTTCGCCAGCCGCTGCAGGACGGATCTGTCCTGGCCTGCCCAGAGGGCTTTGCGCCAGTTGACGTCGAAGCTGATGATCCGGCCATTGCGAGGTGCTGTGAGGATTGCTTCCAACAGTGAAAGACACTCGGGGGAGAGGGCAGCGGTGATTCCACTCAGGTGGATGAGAGAAGCGTTCTCAAGCAACGAGGAAACGGCGGGATTGGTAAGCGTGTCCCGTCCCATGGCCGACGCCGCGGATCCTTGCCGGTAGTACAAAACCGAACTGCCGCCGTCGGGGTCCGAATCCTGCGCCGGGACCTTGACGTACAGGCCAGTGGGCAGGGACTCGTCCACTTCCACGCCGGAGATTCCCACGCCGTGATCTCGAAGCTCGTGCAGGATGCGGGTGCCGAAGCCGTCGTGGCCCACCCGGCTGACCCAATGCGTGTCCAGTCCCATGGCGGCCAAGCCCATGGCGACGTTGGATTCCGCGCCGCCGATGCCGAAGTGGAGCTCCGTTGCCAAGTGCAGGGGGACGGCGTGGACAGGGGTAAGCATGGCCATGGTTTCGCCCACGCATACAGCTGAAAGCATCGTTCTCCCACTAGTTCGTGCGCTTCTCAGCGGCCTTGACTCTCGATCCGCCACCATGTTAGACATATCACCAGCAGGTTTGCAACCAGCGTTGCAAAATACGCAACGCATCAAGATTACCTAATAAACCCCACAACGCAGCTTCAAGAACGCAGCACCGCGAAGGGAATGAAACGCGTGAACACCTCCGAAGCCATCTCGGCATCCGCCGTGTCAGGCCTGGCTGAACGCCGTCTCGACTGGCGTCACAAAGCTGTGCCGGCATCCGCGAACGGCATCACCCACGCGGACTTCCTCGCCGCCAAGCACACGCTCGCCGACCTCCAGACGCCGCTGCTAACCCTCGACGCCGCAGCGCTCCGCGCCAACGCCGACCGGTTGGCAGACTGGTGCAGGGGCCATGGCGTCCTGCTCGCCCCCCACGGGAAGACCACTATGTCCCCGCAGCTCTGGACCGAGCAGCTAAACCGCGGCGCCTGGGGTATTACGTTGGCGAACTTCGCACAGCTCCGCGTGGCTCGCGAGTTCGGTGTAAGGAACCTGCAGCTCGCCAACAGCCTCACGGATCCGCACGCCATTCAGTGGGTTGCCGGCGTTGCCACGCCGGACGCGCCTATCCTTTCCTGGATCGACTCCCTGGGGACCGTGGAAGTCATCAACCGAACGCTCGCCGGCACTGATGCTGTGCTGGACGTCCTGGTGGAGCTCGGCGCGCACGGTGGCCGGACCGGCGCCCGCTCTGTGGAGGCTGCCATGGAGATTTCCCGCGCTATTTCCGAGTCACCAAACCTGCGTTTGGTGGGCGTCAGCGGCTATGAAGGCTCACTCGCGCACACAGCTGACGACGCCGGATTGGCCGCCGTCCGCGGCTACCTTGCCCAGATGCGGCTGCTTCACGAGGAACTCCTCGCCGCAGGGCTGTATGGGGCCAACAAAGTGATTATTACGGCCGGTGGCAGCGCGTACTTCGATGACGTCGTGACCGTCCTCGCCCCGTGCATCAGCACCGGCGCTGAACTTGGCGGACCCGCAGTGGACCTAGTGATCCGCAGCGGCGCCTACATCATCCACGACGACGGTTTCTACCGCGGAATCTCACCGTTTTCCCGCGAGGGTGACCAGCCCTTCAAAGCCGGCATGTACGGCTGGGCAAGGGTTGTTTCACAGACTGAACCCGGCCTCGCCATCCTCGACGCAGGGAAACGCGACCTCCCCTTCGACGAAGGCTTGCCCGAACCGCAGTTCATCGGACCAGTCCTGGGCGGGGCAATGGAACCGCTGCTTGGCGCCGAGATCACCTCGGTCAACGATCAGCACAGCTTCATGACCTTCGACGCCACCACCACCGCCGTCCGTCCCGGCGACGTCGTCCGGCTGGGCCTCTCCCACCCGTGCACCGCGTTCGACAAGTGGACCGTCATCCCGGTGCTCGCGGACAGCGGGTCCGCCGAAGGTCCAGGTAACCAGACCGTCGTCGACCTCATCCATACCTTCTTCTAGGACCATGCCATGAAGACCCTCATCAGCAATGCCACCTTGGTGGATGGAACGGGAACAGACCGGCGCCGTGCGGACGTCCTGCTGGACGGCGCGGTGATTGCCACCGTCGTCGACGCCGGAACGCTCGACGCCGGTTCCCTCACCGAGAGCGGCGCGGACCGCGTCATCGATGCCACCGGCCTTGTCCTGACCCCGGGGTTCATCGACATGCACGCACATTCGGATCTGCAGCTCCTGGTGAACAGGGACCACTACGCCAAGCTCAGCCAGGGCGTCACCACCGAACTGCTGGGCCAGGATGGCTTGTCCTACGCGCCCGTGGACGATGCCACGCTCGCAGGTGTCCGCGAGAAGATCGCCGGCTGGAATGACAATCCGGCCCACTTTGACTGGAACTGGCGGACCGTACGGGAGTACCTCGACCGGCTCGACGCGGAAGAAAACGGTGGCCGCATCGCCACCAATGCCGCATACCTCGTTCCCCAAGGAACCGTCCGGGCCATGGTGATGGGCTTCGCCGAAGGGGACCCCACGCCGGAGCAGCAGCGGCAGATGCAGGACATCATCCGCACGGCGATGGAGGAAGGTGCGGTGGGAATGTCCTCGGGGCTGACCTACACGCCGGGCATGTATGCGCAGACCGAGGAACTGGCTGGACTCTGCCGGACCGTGGGCGAGCTCGGCGGTTTCTACGCGCCGCATCATCGCTCCTACGGCAAAGGCGCACTGGGTGCCTACGCCGAGATGATCGGGCTGAGCCGCGACACCGGCTGCGCACTCCACCTGTCCCATGCCACCATGAATTTCGCGGAAAACAAGGGCCGCGCCGGGGAACTCCTGGACCTGATCGACGAAGCCCTGGACCACGGCGTGGACATCACCCTGGACACCTACCCGTATCTCCCAGGTGCCACCACGCTGAGCGCGATCCTGCCGAGCTGGGCGTCATCGGGCGGGACAGAGGCAACGTTGGCCCGGCTGGCCGACCCGACCACCCGGGCCCGCATCCGGGAAGCCGTGGAGATCTACGGCTCCGACGGCTGCCACGGCGTGGTGGCCGAGTGGGACACCTTGGAAATCAGCGGCGTGCAGAACCCGGCGCTCGCGGGCTACGTCGGCAGAACCATCAGGGACCTCGCTTCAGAGTCCGGCCAAGAGCCGTTCGACGTGTTCGCGCAGATCCTCACAGAAGACCGCCTCGGCACAGGCATCCTCCAACACGTGGGCCACGAGGAAAACGTCCAGGCCATCATGAAGCACCGAACCCACACCGGCGGCAGCGACGGACTCCTGGTCGGGGCCAAGCCACACCCGCGGGCCTGGGGCACGTTCCCGCGCTATCTCGGCCACTACTCACGGGACCTCGGACTTTTGAGCCTCGAGGAAATGGTCCATCACCTCACGGGCCGGCCCGCCGCACGACTCAAGCTCCACAACAGGGGACTCATCCGGGAAGGCTATGCGGCCGACGTCGTGCTTTTCGATCAGGAAACCGTCCGCGATGAAGCCACTTTTGAGAATCCACGCCAAGCCGCCAGCGGCATCCAGTACGTCTTCGTCAACGGCACGGCAGCGATCGACCACGGCAAAGCCACCGGTGCCCGCGCAGGCCGGGCCCTTCGTCGCAGCAGCGACGGCCTCACCAGAGAAGGACAGCATGACTCCTGAACAATTCCTCCAGCAGCTCGAAGCCGACCGTACCCTGGCCGTGGTCCGCGCCCCGTCCATCACGGACGCCGCGGATCTTTGCCGGGCACTGTCCGACGGCGGCATCCGCAGTGTCGAACTGACATTCACCACCCCCGATGTCCTCAAGCACGTCCAGCGCGCGGCGGAGACGGCGGCGGAGCATGGTGCCGCCGTCGGAATCGGCACGGTGATGACCGCAGACCAAGCCCGTGCAGCCATCGACGCCGGTGCGCAGTTCCTGGTGACGCCCGGCCTTCGCCCCGAGGTCGCCGCCGTCGCAGTCGCCGCCGGGATCCCGTTCAGCCTCGGCGCCATGACCCCCACGGAGGTGGCGCAGGCCCTGGACCTGGGCTCGTCCGCCGTCAAAATTTTCCCCGCCCGCCAGCTCGGCCCGGCGTACTTGAAGGATCTGCAAGGCCCGTACCCGGGCATCCGCTTGCTGCCTTCGGGGGGCATTGACGCCTCCAACGCCAAGAGCTACCTCGACGCCGGTGCTGCCGCAGTCTGTTGCGGCACCAGCGTAGTCCCGCCCGCAGCCGTTGCTGCAGGTGACTGGGCAGACATCGCGGCACGTGCCGCAGCCTTCACCGGCACCCTCAAGTAGGACTTACCCAGAAAGACTCGTCATGACTGAATTCCTTGACTGGCTGCGGCACGACACCGCCGGCCTGCTCCTCCTGGCAGGTGCCGGCATTGCCCTCCTGCTGTTCCTGATCATCAAGGTCAAGCTCGAACCGTTTATCGCCTTGGTGGGAACCGGTGTGATCGTGGCCCTGGTGGGTGGCATCTCCGTGGAGGCCCTCGTCGGTTCGGCCACCAAAAGCAGCGACGCCCTGATTGAAAAAGGATTTGCCGGCATCCTTGGCCACATCACGGTAATTATCGGCCTCGGTACCGTCCTCGGTGCCATTCTTGAGCGGTCCGGCGGTGCTGAGGTGCTGCTCGGAAGGCTGGTGAGGATCTTCGGAGAAAAGGGCACCCCGCTGGCCATGGGTATCACCGGCTTCGTGCTGGGTATCCCCGTGTTCTTCGACATCGGCATCTTTGTCCTTGCTCCGCTGGTTTACGTCGCCGCTATCCGTGGCGGCAAGTCGCTGGCACTTTACGCCCTGCCGTTGCTCGCAGGACTCTCCGTGACACACGCCTTCCTTCCTCCGCACCCCGGCCCCGTTGCTGCGGCCGGACTGTTCGGCGTGGACCTCGGCTGGATCATCCTCATGGGCCTCATCTGCGGTATTCCTGCATGGTTCGCTTCGGGCATCCTGTGGGGCACCTGGATCGGCAAGCGCGTCATGGTTTCCGTCCCGGAGGATCGGATCGTCCCCGAGTCTGAGGAAGCCAAGGGCCACGAACCGTCCATCGGGCTGGTACTGCTGGCCATCGGCTTGCCCATGATCCTCATCCTGGGTGGCACGTTCGGCAACATCTTCGCTCCCGCAGGCACATTCCGGGACATCCTCCAGTTCTTCGGCAACCCGGCCATCGCGCTGACGGTCGCTGTGCTCCTGGCAATGTGGCTCCTGGGAATCCGCCGCGGCATGACCTCCGCCGAACTCAGCGAAATCACGGGTTCCTCGTTGCGTCCCGTAGGCATGATCCTGCTGGTTGTTGGTGCCGGTGCCTTCTTCGGTGCTGTCCTCTCCGCCACAGGTGTTGGCAAGGCCGTGGCGGATACGTTGTCCCAGGCCGGGCTTCCCATTATCTTGTCCGCGTTCGTGATCAGCGCCGGTATGCGCATCGCCCAGGGCTCGGCCACGGTGGCGATCGTGACCACCGGCGGCATCCTGGCTCCAAGCCTCGCGTCGGGGTACTCGCAGCCGCAGCTCGCGTTGATCGTGGTGGCTATATCCTCGGGTTCCATCATTGCCAGCCACGTGAACGATGGCGGATTCTGGATCATCTCCAAGTACTTCAACATGTCAGTCAAGGACACCCTGAAGACGTGGACCGTGCTGGAAACGGTTCTCTCCATAGTGGGCTTCGGGATGGCGGCGCTGCTGTACACGTTCGTCAGGTGAGCCGGCGGCAGGTGAGTTTCCGCCGGGTGAGTTTCCGTCAGGCGAGCTGGCGGCACCCAAGCCAGGCGGCGGCGTCGTGCGTTTCTTCCCGCGAACTGCACCGCCACCACCCACATTGAAATAACAACGGTCCCGACACGCCTAAGAAAGGGTGTGTCGGGGCCGTTTTCGCCTTAAAGAAAGGTGGAGGCCGCACGCGGTCCAAGCATCGATTGAACGGTGCCATCGTTGCTTAAACAAAGAGCTCCGGAGTGCGTTATTGGGGGATACGCACTCCGGAGCGGTCTTTGAGCAGGGGCTCTCGCCGTCCTGCAGTAATTACTCTACGTGCCGTGGGACGCCTTCGCCACCACCTCGAATAAGTACTTTCGCTTTAGTTTTTATGGGCAGCTTCGCGCCTCTTCTTTTGGGGCACGATCAGCACCGGTCGCCGTTGGTGATGACTCAACCAGGCTGCTACCGAGCCGTTCAGGGCTTCGGAAATCCGGTGCCCCAGCCCAGGTTCCGGGGTCCCTACGATGATCATTGACGCATCGATATCCGCGGCCAGGCGGCCAAGGGCGCGGGCAGGATCACCTGCGAGCAAGCGCAAAGTCCAATCCGCCGTGCCGCCGTCCATCGCCTCCGCGATGGCCTTGCCCAGATCACCACGGACGGCCGCGACGTCCTCGTCATCTTTTTCGGGATGCAGCGACATCCGGTGTGTCTCGCGCGAGGGGTCCCACTCCACCAGGTAGCTGGCCTCGTCCACATAAGCGCAAACCAGCGGCACGCCCATCTGTTCGGCGAGAGTCCTGGCAGTTTGGAGGACCTCCACATGCTGATCCGGCAGGACTCCGACCACCAGGGGAATCCGTCCGCTGAAACCTTCCGCAGCCATACCCTTATTGTTGCGCTGCGGCGCGTGCTTGAACAGCTACTTTGACTCAGCGGGCCCTTGCAGACGTACATGCACCCTTGTAGACCTTCCTGACGGGGCCTACGGTTAATCCGGGTCCACGGCTCATCCGAAGGAAGGCGGTCCGCGATGGAAATCTACATGTGGTGGCTCGATCTGCACTTGGACAGCAAGGAATGGCTGCGCGAAAACCTGCGCGCGGAAGAACTGCCCCTCCAGGTGCTGCAGCACATCGCCGAGGCCGGCGGGCCACATCCGGACAAGGTCAGTGGTGTGCTGACCGTCGCGGATTGGGACTTCATCGAGACTCAGTCGGAGTTCGTGGACTGACCGAGTTCGTGGAGTTACGGCGCCTGTCCCCCAGCGGGGTACGGTTCCCCGTGAACCCGCTAGGCGCAGCCGGCGGCTGGCCGAGTGGCTGAGACGATGACCTGGGCGGCAGTGTCCGGACCAAGTGAAGGGCTCTCTTGAGTTTGGTCCACGGTCTGCGCTGGCCTCTGCTTGGCCCGCATCCGGAGGAGGGCTACGGCTGAAATCAAGAACCAAGCCACGTTCGTCACTACGGAAGGCCATGCTCCATGGAGCGTGCCGTTGACGATGAAGGCGCATGAGCCAAAGAGATTCACGGTCTGGAAGGTGCTGCCCGCCTGCAACCAGCCCATGGACACCGCCATGTAGCCGCCGAGCATCGCCACTGCGCCGGCCCAACCGGTAATTTCGAACAGCAGTTCCATGGGAGTCCTTTCAGAATTTGGGCATTCCGAATGAAGCCGAAGGGGGGCGTTCGATCCGGGATGGGGGCTTGATTCGGTTGTCGGTATTGGCGACTGAATCGTGCTTTTGAGTCAATATTGAGTGAGGATGTCGTTTAGTTCAATTGCAATATTCTGAAGCCGGTGTTTAGGAGTGCTTAACATGGAGATGGACCCGCGCCGGCTGCTCGTGCTTCTTGCGGTCGCGCGCACTGGAGGCGTCCTTGCCGCAGCTGATGAGTTGCGGATTACTGCCTCCGCCGTCTCGCAGCAACTGAGCAAACTCGAGAACGAGGCAGGGCAGGCGCTACTCCTCCGCACGCCCAAAGGCTCGGTGCTCACGCCAGCAGGCCTGGCCATGGCTGAGGCAGGGGAAGAGATAGAGCGGGCCCTCAACGTGGCCCGGGCCCGGATGCAAAGCGAAGTCAATATCGCGGGAGTGGTGCGGGTGGGCGGGTTCACCAGCTTCATGCGCACCGTGGTGATCCCGCGCCTTCCGGAATGGCGCAACCAATATCCCCAGTTGCAGATTCAGATCGTTGAGGACAGCTTTCCAGCTCTGATGCGGCTGCTTCGGCAGCGCCAGCTCGACGCTGTTGTGATTGAACAGGATTCGACGGCGGCAGAGCAGCGCCCGATGGCGGCCGGAATGGTCCAGGAACCCCTGTTGGATGAGCCCTGGAAGCTCGTGGTGCCCGCAGGAAGCCTGCTCGGCACGGACAATGTTGACCTGAGCCGCTTGCACTTGCCGTGGCTGGGAGTCGAGCCATCAGCGGCAAACACTGCAGTACTTGGGCGCCTTCGTCACTCGACGGGTGCCCGAATTGAGACTGTTCATCAATATCACGACACACTCACCGCGCTGGCACTTGTTGCCGCTGGTGAGGGAGTTGCGATTGTGCCCACCTTGGCGCTGACGGGCGTCGTCCATGACCAAGTGGACATCCTGGATGTTCCGGGGTTGGGAACCCGGCACATCGCGTTGCGTCGATTCGACCGGAGAAAGGCTGCAAGCCTGCCGTTGGACACGGTGGCCCGCCTGCTTCGGGAGTCGGCGGCCGCGTTCGACACCCGTTCAGGGTCCTGACCTGTCAGGCCACCAAAGGCGGGACAGGTCAGGACCGATCAGGCAGACTGCACCCAGGCAGGCGTCAGCTAGTTCAGCGCAGGCGTGTCAGTAGGGACCACTCCCGAACCATAGAGGTCCGTGGCCAGGTCCCGAAGCGCCCGCAGAGCCACCCGCTGGGTAAAGGGACCATAGGAAACGCGGGCCACACCAAGTTTCTGAAGCTCTGCTGCCGGGAGGGCGCCGGGTGCGCCAATCACGGAGAGCTTCCCATGTCCGAGGCCTTCAACCAGAGGCTCGATGACCTCGCGGGTCATGGCGCCGGGCACGAAGACCAGCGAAGCACCGGCGTCGAGGAAGGCGCGGCCCCTGGCAATGGCGTCTTCGATGCTGTCGTTGATAGGTCGATCCCCACCCCGGGCGATAGCGTCAGTGCGTGCGTTCAGCTGGAATGAGACGCCTTCATCCGCAGCGGCCGAAATGATGGCCTGCACACGCGCAACGGCTTCGTCGAAGGGCCGCAAGCGGTCCTCAACATTCGCCCCAACCACGCCGATCCCAATCGCCCGGCGGATGGTCTCGGCAGGGTTCTCGTAGCCGTCGTCCAGGTCTGCAGTGACAGGGTGATCCACGGCGTCGACAATTCGTTTGACCCCATCCAGCGCAACGTCCAACGGCATGGTTCCGTCGGCATAGCCAAAGGCTGCAGCAATGGAATGCCCTGCCGTGGCGATGGCTTTGGTTTCGGGAAGTTCTGCAACAGTGCGGGCACTGACGGCGTCCCACACATTAACCACACTCAGGATTTCCGGTGCCTCGTGCAGGGCCTTCAGCTGTTGTGCACGTACGTTGGTGTTTGCTTCAGTCATCGTTGCTCTCCATCATCGTTGTTCTTAGTCATCCACGGGTGGGAACTCTCACTTGCCACCCACAGCCTAGGCATAACGTCACACAACGCGGTACCAGACGCTTGCGGACCCCCGGGCCATAAGAAGGGGTGACGGGTGAGGCCCGACACTATGTGCATGTACTACGGCCCTTGGTGAAATTCAGGCAGTGAAATTTCCACTGGGTCTGCGCCGACAACCCTGTTACGTCCTTGGGCCTTGGCGCTATATAGCGCGGCGTCTGCCACTTTGATCATGAAATCCAGGTCTTGAGCCTCAGTACCAGTGGACGTGACGCCATAACTGACTGTCGGAAACGGCAAGCCTTCCGGATCTTGCATGGCGGAAAGGCGGTGACTGATCTCCGAGGCGATGGCTTCGGCCCGCTGTTGCGTCGCCCCGGGCAGCAGCAGGATGAATTCTTCTCCGCCGTACCGGCCAACAAGGTCGGTTGACCTAACCGAAGCGGTGCAGGCCTCGGCGAAGGCACACAAGGCGGCGTCCCCGGCCGCATGTCCGTGTTCATCATTGACGGCTTTGAAGTAGTCGAGGTCTGCCAGGATCAAGGCCCCTCCTCGTTGGGAGGCGGGACTTGCCAGTTCCTTGGCAGCCAAAGCAAGGAAGGCGCCCCTGTTCAGCAGGCCGGTGAGATGGTCCCGTTCGGCGCGTTCCCTGAGTTTTGTGATCAGGTGGCTATTGCTAAGCGCGTTCATGGTGAAGGACAGCGACACCAGGAGAATAAGGTGCACCAGGGCCGCGGGCGCGTAGCCGAAGACGGTCCGGAACGTATTCCCGTCCGGCCCTTCCAGCACAAAGGTGATGGCCCGGCCCAGATAGTACAGGGAGGTAAATGCGGCAGCGAGGGCCAGCAACCTGGTCACCCGTGACTGGGTTGACTTTGCGAACCACAATTCTCCGGCAGATATGCCGAGGCTTGCCGCCGTCAGGCCCAGATAGACCAAACCACCGGACCAGAGGCTGGACTCCGCATTGTCCGTCACCGACGCAACGTAGGTGATCAGTGGTGCCGGGAGCAACTGCCAAGCGCTGACTTTACGGTCCCGAAGCTTTCGTGCTCCTGCCCAGATGCTGAAAGCTCCGGCGACCACCAACGCTTTGCCCAGCGGATTGGCCCATGCCAGGAAAGAGGTTCCGTTCAGCAAGAAGGCGCAATTTCCGGCAAAGAAGAGGTACAGGGCTACCCTCCACCAAACGGTGAACGGTGACCGGAGACGTCGGGAGGAGACGCAGGAGAGAACTATCAGGGTTAGGATAACGGCCCCGAGGACCACTCTTACGGAGAAAGGGTCCAGGACTATCGAACCCTCTTGCATAGAGACTGCAATCATGGCTCGGTTCCGCTACCGGCCGACCACCGCGGAATTCCCTTTTGTTGGTCTCATGGCTCTTTGACCTCGCAAAACATGTATTCCCCCAGTAAGTTGCTGCGGCCTCTTGACCGCGAACCACAGTCAAGCACGTTTTCGCCACTCAGTGGACAACGGACGCCAGATCAGGCGGAAAAAGTTTTTTCAGTTTTTCGCGTCACGATTTGGGGTTTGGGCGCACTGTAACCGTAAGGAGGGTTTTGTTCGGAATGCGGGCTATCCACATAGGCCCAAAAAACCGTTGCCCCCCATACGCACTGATGGTTCGATGGGGTTCATGGCTACTGCAGAGAGTTACGTCATCGCGATCGGGACCAAGAAAGGCCTGTGGCTGGCAACCAGCCCGGACCGCAAGGAATGGTCCCTCTCCGGCCCGCACTTCCTGATGAGCGAGATTCCCAGCATCGGGATAGACACGAGGAACGGCAATACACGAATCATGGTTGGCGTACGATCCGAGCACTGGGGTCCCACAGTGGCCCACTCCGATGATCTTGGCGCCACATGGACCGAGCCCGAGCAGGGCGCCATTAAATTTCCGGACGGCACGGACGCCGCGCTTGAACGCATCTGGCAGATATACCCCGACGCCGACTCCCGACCAGGCGTTGTGTGGGCCGGTTGTGAGCCCATTTCGGTGTGGAAATCAACCGACGGCGGTGAACACTTTGAGCTGAACCGCGGACTTTGGGACCACCCCCACCGCAGCGAGTGGGGCGCCGGCTACGGCGGAGCGGCCGCGCACTCCATTGTGGTTGATCCGTCAGGGGAGAAGGTCCACATCGCCATGAGTACGGGCGGCGTTTACAGATCGCTCGACGGCGGTGCCTCCTGGGAGCCCCGCAACAAGGGAATTTCGGCCTACTTCATGCCTGATCCCAACCCCGAGTTCGGCCAGTGCGTCCACAAGATCGCGGCGGACGCCGCCGTCGAGAACCGTTTGTACGCGCAGAACCATCACGGGGTGTACCGCACGGACGATGGCGGCGAGAACTGGGACTCAATCGCGGACGGGCTGCCGGCGGATTTTGGGTTCGTCATGCTGACCCATCCGCGCCGTGAGGGCACCGCTTGGGTGATCCCGTTGAAAGCGGACGGCGAACGCATCCCGCCGGACAGCAAGCTCAGCGTCCACCGCACGGACGATGCCGGTGGAACGTGGAAAGAACTGCACACGGGCCTCCCGGACCACGAATACAACGCCGTGCTCAGGGACGCCGCTTCTGTGGACACCGCTGAACCTACCGGCGTGTATTTCGGAACCCGCGGTGGGGCGGTGTATGCCAGTGCTGACGAAGGCGAGACATTTACTGAAGTGGCGGCGCACTTGCCGGACGTGCTGTGCGTGCGCGCCGCCGTCGTGGTTGGCATACCGGCAGGCGCTGAAGAAAAAGCCAGCGCCCCGGTGCTTGGGTAGGTCGCTAGTGGCTGACTATACGGTCCTGCTGCCTGGTGTCCTGCAGCCCCTTGTGGGCGGACAGTCCTATCTGACTGCGTCCGCCGACGGGGCTGTGACCGTAGGACAGTTGCTGGACTCGGTAACCGGAGATTATCCGGTGCTTGCCAGGCGTTTGCGTGATGAAACCGGGGCGCTGCGCCGCTACGTGAATATTTACGTGAACGGTGATGAGATCCGGCGTGTGAACGGTCTTGATACGGAGGTTGCGGCTGGCCAGGAGGTTTTGATTATTCAATCCGTGGCCGGCGGCTGAGAGGGGTTTGGGGTCAAGCCGGATCAGGCGACGCGCCAAACACTGCATTCGTCAGTGTTGATTGCTTTCCGCACTCCGGAGGCGTGGTCCATGATCCACACCACGCCGATTCCCGGTGCCGTTTCCTGGACGCGTCCGCGGCGGATCACTACGTCATCGTAAGCGGGCCCTACGGACAGGCGGGCTTCGATCTCGTCTCCACGGTGGAGCTGACTGATAGCACGTATACGTGTTTTGTGAGTGGTGGCTTCCTTCAGCATGGTTTCCTCCTGGCTGGAGCTGGTGCCTGCACTTGCCGGCTACTCCAGTGTGGCGCGGCAATGTTGCCACGGTATTTCGGCCTGGTTAGGGTCCCGTTAGCATTCCGGGATGGTTCGGTTTCCACTTTGTTGGCGACTTTGCCAGCCACGCCTGCCGGGCTCGCTGCCCACCCGGCTGTAGCCTGATCTCGGTTCTTGAGACTCACAGGAACCGCAGGCTCCGTCCCGGGGAGATCAAATGGGTGCGCTTCGGCGATCAATCGCGTTGGCTACAGGCTTGGTGGTGTTTGCTACCGGCCTGTTTTTTGTACAAACACCCGCGACGGCGGTGCCGTTGCCCGGGCCGGACAACCCAAATGTCCAGTTCGTGGAGGGAACCCCGCACTCGGAGCATACGTTCGAGCAGCCGCCCGAGCTCGCCACACCGTTCAACACCTCCCCAGACGCAGGCCCGGCCGCTGCCGGACCAAACGGCGATATCCGCGTTCGGCTGGTCACGGCCAAGCTGGCGGACAACACTAATACGGTGTCCATGACCGGGGCCGAACAGGCAGTTGCCGCGTCCAGCAACTACTGGAAAGCGATGACAGCCAACAAACTTTCCATGACGGTGAACACCAAGGTTGCCGGCCATCAATCCAAGGCGAAGTCCACGGATAGCTACAGCACCATCATGTCCACCATCACCAGCGAACTGAAGTGGACGGCGAGCCCGTATACGGCGCTGGTGATTTTCATTCCTACGTCCACTCTGTCCGGCAACGCCCTCGGAGCCGGATACAGCAGCGGCAGCTACAGTGGCCGCGTCCTCCTTCCGCAGATCAGCGGTTTCACGAACAACGTGATGAGCCACGAGTTCGGGCACGTCATTGGTCTCATGCATGCAGACGCGTTGCAGTGTGGCAGTGGAGCATCGGACGTCGGAGTTGACGTCAACGGACGGTTCACGGATCCTTCCTGCTACATCCGGGAGTACGGCGACACCACGGACATCATGGGGGCAGCCCAATTCGCATCGCCCGTGATCAGCAGCTCGCTGTGGGACTTCGCGGGGCTGGGCCGTGGGGATGAAATCCGCGATGTTGGTGTTGCCACGGGCGCCAAGACCTACACGCTCAAACCTTGGGGCGGAACCGAAGCCCAGCGTGCCGTCAAGTTCACGGATCCCATCAGCAAAGAGGTCTACTACCTGGAGCTGCGGCAGGCAGCCGGCTATGACAGCTACCTCGATGACTCCGGCCGGCCAGCCGGAAACAGGGGCGTCAAGATTGTCCAGCGCGGCGGAGCCACCATTGCTTCGTCCCTGATCCTCATGCCTTCCACCAAGCCGTTCCAGGAACCCTGGTACGCCAGCAAGCACGCATGGCAGGCCGGCAGCACTTTCACCACCTATACCGGCACCCAGGTGACCATCAATTCGGTGTCCACTACGTCGGCGTCGGTCACTATCTTTGCCGATCCCAAGCTCACGGCGAAGATCCGCTTCTCGGCGGGCGACTTCGACGGCGACAGGCTCGCCGATGTCCTCTCCCGCGAGGCTGACGGCTCGTTGATGCTCTACGCCGGCCTGCCCGGCAACAGGCTCGATAACCCCCGCAAGATCGGCTCCGGGTGGAACATCTTTGACGCCATCACGGGTATCGCGGATTTTAATGGCGACGGTCGAGGCGACATCCTGGCGCGCTCAAGCGACGGTGTCCTGTGGCTGTATCCAGGGGACGGGAACAGTGGCTTCCTCGCTAAACGGCAGGTGGGATCCGGTTGGCAGGGCTTCTCGAACCTCATTGGCGTGGGGGATTTCGACGGCGATGCCCGGCCCGACGTCATGGCCACCAAGCCGGACGGCACGCTCTGGCTCTACCCCAGCGATGGCCAGGGCGGCTTCCGGGCATGGTCGCAGGTCGGTACGGGTTGGAACGGCTTCACCAGCATCACCTCCGACGGTTCCTTTGGCGGCGCCGGAGCCGGACTGCTCGCACGGGCAAGCGACGGCACTCTCTACCTGTACCCCGGCAATGGTTGGGGTGGTTTCGCGCCGCGCACCGCCGTCGGAAGCGGCTGGAATACCGTGGGTGACATCGTTGGCGGGCAAGACTTCACGGGTGACACACGCTCCGACGTCCTGACGGTGACATCGGCGGGAACCATGCGCCTCTACCCGGGCAGCGGCTCAGGTTTTGCCGAACGCCTGGCCATCGGGGCCGGGTGGAACCAGTTCAGCCAGGTGTGGGAGGCGGGTGACTTCGACGGCGATGCGGTCGCCGACATCCTGGCCCGCGGCAACGACGGCGTCCTGTGGCTTTACCCCGGCAATGGTTCCGGCGCTTTCCTGCCGCGAGTGCAGGTGGGGTCGGGCTGGGGTGCGTTTAATTCGGTCCTCACTGCAGGCGATTTCGACGGCGATGGCCACCCGGACCTTGTGGCGCGGGCTGCTGACGGAGTGTTGTGGCTGTATCCGACGGATGGTCGTGGTCAGTTCCTGGCCCGTAAGCAGATCGGAACAGGATGGCAGGGGTTCACTCAACTGCTCGCGCCGGGTGATTTCTCCGGTGACGGCAAAGCGGATCTCGTCGCGCGGGCTGCCGATGGAAGCTTGTGGCTCTACCCGGGTAACGGCGTTGGAGGTTTCCAGCCGTGGCGGCAGATTGGCACGGGCTGGAACATCTTCAATTCGGTGATGCAGGGTGGCGACTTTAACGGCGATGGCCGGGAAGACATCATGGCGCGCGGAACTGATGGCGCGCTCTGGCTATACCCGGGCAACGGCAACGGAGGCTTCCTGGCCCGGGTGGGCATGGGCGCTGGATGGAACATGTTCACTTCCTTCGCAGCCTTGGGTAATGCCTTTACCGGCGCGGGCAATCCTTCCGTAGTTGGCGTGACCGGCGACGGGACACTATTCCTGTACGCCGGTACGGGCCGGGGAGCGTTCCAAACGGTGGTACTGGACCCTCGATAGGTCCTGATTTCCGTTGTCCACGCAGCAAAAGCCTCGGGACAACGAAATGCCCGGCAGGTCAGGAAGACGTGCCGGGCATTCCGCGCCCCAGGCCCGGTAACCGGGAAGGAGCTCAGGGATTTCTTAGTGCTGGGTTCTTAGTGAACTTGCTTGTGCAGGCCGAGCTCCGTGGTGGGAGTTTTGGCTGATTCGCGGGCGGTCATGGCCGACACAGCTGCGATCACGCAGATCACCGCGGTGAAGATTGAGATCTGGACCCATCCACCGGGCTTGGTGCCACCCAAAGCTGTGACGATGGCCGGTGCGAAGCCCGCCATGAGGAAGCCCAACTGGGTGCCAATGGCCAAACCGGAAAAACGGACCTTGGTGCTGAACATTTCGCCGTAGAAGGACGGCCATACGGCGTTGGCGGCGGCGTAGCCGAAGGAGAAGAACACCACGGAGACCAGGAACATCAGCGGCACGTTGCCGCCTTCCAGGGTCAGCAGGAACACCGGCGTCATGATCGCGCTGGAAAGGGCTCCGTAGATAAACACGGGCTTTCGTCCGATCCTGTCCGAGAGCATGCCGAACAGCGGCTGCGTTCCCAGGGCAACAACGTTGGCTGCAACCACCAGCCAGAGTGTGATGGTGCTGTTGACGCCGGCAACATCCTGGGCGTACTTGATGGCCAGTGTTCCAAAGACCGTACTCACTGCGGCGATGAAGGCGCAGCAGACTACGCGGAGAACGTCGCGCCAGTGCAGCCTCAGGAGATCGGCAACGGGGAGCTTGGAAATCTCATTGTTCTTCTTGGCTTCTGCGAAGGCCGGCGGCTCGTGGAGGGTGCGGCGGATGAAGAAGGCCACCAGGACAACCACGGCGCTCAACCAGAACGGAATACGCCAACCGATGCCGTACTTGATGTCGTCGGGCAGCGCCACCACCGGGATGAACACCAAGGCAGCGAGGATCTGGCCGCCCTGGGTGCCGGTGAGGGTCCAGGAGGTGAAGAAGGAACGGCGGTTGTCCGGGGCGTGCTCCAAAGTCATGGACGAAGCGCCGGCCTGCTCACCAGCGGCAGAAAGTCCTTGGCAAAGACGGGCGACGACCAACAGGACCGGGGCCCACCAGCCGATGGTCTTGAAGTCGGGGAGGCAGCCAATCACGAAGGTTGCTGCACCCATGAGGACCAGCGTAAACATGAGAACCTTTTGCCGGCCGATCCGGTCACCGAAGTGACCCAGAATCACGGCGCCCACGGGGCGGGCGATATAGGCGAAGCCGAAGGTCGCGAACGACATGATGGCCGCATTGGCATCCGCGGAGGGGAAGAACACGTGGGGGAAGATCAGGGCCGCGGCAGAACCGAAGATGAAGAAGTCGTAGTACTCGACGGCGCTGCCCAGGAAGCTGGCAAGCGCGGCTTTTTTGGGTGTTCCGGCGGTGGTTTCAGTGCCTGGCGTCGCTGACGGCATTGTTTGGCTCATGGGTGTTCCTTCTGTGACGACGATGTCGCGGATCTGGCTTCTGTGGGGAGACCCAAGCGAGGTGCGGCCGGTCGATCCCTCACAAGTAACCACATGGTGAGAGCTACTTGTGTAATACAGCAATAGTGGCTGTGAGTGGGGTCACTTGTCAAGAGAAGTCTCCACCATCTAGAAATAGCTCTCACTATGTGAGAGCATCGAGTTATGAGTGTGAAAGAGGACACAAAGACCGATATGGTCGGCAAGGCCTTGAGCCTGTTGGTATTGCTGGGTAATGAGCCCCGCGGGGCAAGTGCTGCGGACTTGGCGAGGAGTGCGAACCTTCCGTTCAGCACCACCTACCGACTCCTGGGTTCGTTGACCCGTGACGGCTTTGTGGATTACGAGCCCGATGGGCGCCGGTACCACCTGGGCCTGCGCGTGTTCCAGCTTGGCCAGAGGGTCTCCAACCACCATGGCTTTGCTGCCACCGCGCTGCCCGTCCTCCAACGCGTCACCGAGCGCACTAATGAGGCAACCATCTTGTCCGTGCGCGACGGTAATCACCACCTCACTGTGAACAAGGTGGATGGCCCCAAGACCTTCCGCGTCACGAGTGACCCGGGCCATCTTGGCGCACTCCACACCACCTCTGTGGGGAAAGCGATCGTCGCGTTCGAGGAGGAGGTCGAGCGTAAGCGGCTTCTCGAGGAGCTTCCCTTGGATCCGCTCACCGAACACTCCATCACCGACCGCGACAAGTTCCGGGAAGAAATCGAGCAGGTGCGCCGTCAGGGGTATGCCGTGATGGATGAAGAAAACGAGATCGGCATGCGCGCGGTCGCGGTGCCCGTCCTCAACTCGCAGGGCCACGCCTTCGCATCGCTCGCCACTGCGGTGCCGGTCTTCCGCCTCACCATGGAGGAACTCATTGCGCACGTACCCACCCTGCAGGAAGCCGCGGCTGAGCTCGCGGCACGACTGCCCCAGCGATGACCTCCTCGTTGCGGGGCCTGACATGCGCGGCAGACCCCTGGGGTGCACTGCAGAGTAGGCCCCGCAACTTCCGCCGCCTTCGTTGTGAGGCCCGCTCTGCGTGCCAAATGGGCGCCGGAGGGTGTAGAGCGGGCCTCACAACGCACCGCCCGTCGGAATTGTTCGCGATAAGAACAGGCGTGCGGAATATGAACACTTGTAGTAATCTAAATAACACCCGGTCGGGCGGCGCCTCAGCTAGCGCCAAAGACCCGAGGTGCTGAAGTCAAAGGAGCTTTAGGATGAGCAACCGAGCCGAGTCCGTTCTGGTGGGCCTCATAGGCGAAGGCGTCACGCCCTCGCTCACGCCGCCCATGCACGAACGCGAAGCCGACGTGCAGGGCCTTCGCTTGCTGTACCGCCCCCTCGACCTGCTGGAACTCGCATTGCCGGCCACCGCCGTCGGGGACCTCCTCACCGCAGCCCAGCGCATGGGCTTCAACGGCCTGAACATCACGCACCCTTGCAAGCAACTGGTGCTTGAGCACCTGGATGAAATTTCCGACGACGCCCGCAGGCTGGGTGCCGTCAATACGGTCCTCATCCAAGACGGTCGGTTCATCGGCCACAACACAGACTTCTCCGGTTTTGGCGCAGCCCTCAGCAACGGCCTCCCGGATGCGAAACTGGACCGCGTGGTCCAACTCGGCGCAGGAGGAGCTGGTTCGGCCGTCGCGTACGCGCTCCTCAAAGCCGGCGTCAACACGCTGGACCTGGTGGACATGGAGCCATCCCGCGCCGCGGAACGTGCGGCCGAACTCGGCGGACTTTTCCCGGCGGCCACAGTCACGCCGCGCACTCCCGCGGAGCTAAGCGAGATCATGCCCCTGGCCGACGGCCTGGTGCACTGCACGCCGATGGGCATGGCCGCGCACCCGGGCCTGCCCCTCGACGTGGATCTCCTGGAACCGAGCCACTGGGTGGCGGACATCGTGTACCGCCCTATCGAAACGCAACTGGTCCGCGAGGCACGTGCCAAGGGCTGCGACGTCCTCGACGGAGGCCGGATGGCAATCGGCCAGGCGGCCGACGCCTTCCAACTCATCACCGGACGCGAAGCTGATCGTGAACGGATGCGGGCGCACTTCCTGGAGTTGATCGCAGTGGAGGACGCTGCGGCTGCGCGGACCCCCGAGCTGACGAAGGCGGGCAACTGATGCGCACCGGAATCGCCACGGTCTGCCTGTCCGGCACACTGAAGGAGAAGATGCAGGCCTGTGCAATCGCGGGCTTCGACGGAATCGAGATCTTCGAGCAGGACCTCGTCACGTCCCCGCACAGCCCTGAAGACGTCCGGAAAATGGCCGCGGACCTCGGCCTGGGATTGGACCTCTATCAGCCGTTCCGCGATTTCGACGGCGTCACTCCTGAGCTGCTGAAGGCCAACCTTCGCCGGGCCGAGGCCAAGTTCAACCTGATGGAACGCCTTGGCATGGAC
This sequence comes from Paenarthrobacter sp. NPDC090517, assembly GCF_044769165.1. Lineage (NCBI taxonomy): Bacteria > Bacillati > Actinomycetota > Actinomycetes > Micrococcales > Micrococcaceae > Paenarthrobacter > Paenarthrobacter sp. NPDC090517. The sequence goes on from NZ_JBIVXN010000005.1 coordinate 286,010, forward strand.
ACTATCCTGGTCTGCTCCAACGTCGCCACGGCCACCATCGACGACGACGACCTCAGGGCCGGGCAGCTGGCAGAACTCGCTGAATTGGCGGGGGACCACGGCGTCAAGGTTGCTTACGAAGCCCTCGCCTGGGGCAAGCACGTCAACGACTACGAGCACGCGTACCGCTTGGTCGAAATGGTTGACCATCCCAACCTCGGCACCTGCCTGGACTCCTTCCACATCCTTTCCCGCGACTGGGACACTGCCCCGATCGAGAACATCAACGCGGACAAGATCTTCTTCGTCCAGGTCGCCGACGCCCCTAAACTGTCCATGGATGTGCTCTCCTGGAGCCGCCACTACCGCGTTTTCCCGGGTGAGGGCCAGTTTGAGCTCGCAAAGTTCATGGGCCACGTGGTCCGGGCAGGCTACACGGGTCCTGTATCCCTCGAGGTTTTCAACGACGTCTTCCGCCAGTCGGACACCGAGCGTACCGCCGTGGATGCGATGCGCTCCCTGATCTGGCTGGAGGAGCAGAGCGCCAAGTGGCTCGCAAGCAGCCCCACAGAAGCGGATGCCGCAGCCGGCAACGGCGGTGCGTCCCGGCGTCGTTATCCCATGGAACTGGCCACGCTGCCCAAGGTGAACGAACCCGCAGGTTTCAACTTCGCCGAGGTCAAGGCGGACGACACCGCTCAGCTGGAGAAGCTGCTGGGCCAGCTCGGTTTTGAATTCGAGGGCCGGCACCGCACCAAGGACGTCCAGCTCTGGACCATGGGCCAGGCCCGCGTGATCATCAACGAGCAAGCGGCATCGCACGCGGAACCTGCTATCGCCGCTTTGGGGTTCGACGTCGATTCGCCAGTGATTGCCTCCGCTCGCGCCCAGCAACTCAAGGCGCCCGTGGTGGCCCGCAAGGTTCAGGCCGACGAGGAAGTCTTCCAAGGCATCTCAGCTCCGGACTCCACCGAGATCTTCCTTTGCCAGGGCAGCCCGGATGGCACAGCTGCGTGGACGCATGAATTCGGCGAAGGGCTGGATCACTTCGCAGCGCCGCAGAACGCTGTCATTGACCACGTGAACCTGGCCCAGCCTTGGCAGCACTTTGACGAAGCTGTCCTCTTCTACACCAGTGCCCTTGCCCTTGAACCGCAGCCGTTCGCCGAGGTCCCCAGCCCCAGTGGGCTGGTTCGCTCGCAGGTCATGGAGACCAGCAACGGAGCGGTCAGGCTGGTCTTGAACCTGGCACCCGCGCAGCAGGCACAAGCAGCCCGCAAAACCTACCAGGAACACATCGCCTTCGCTGTGGACGACCTCGTGGCGACTGCCCGGTCTGCCCGAGATCGCGGCCTCGAGTTCCTGCAGATTCCGGCCAACTACTACGAGGACCTGGACGCCCGATTCGATCTTGAACCCGGCTTCCTGGCAATCCTCAAGGAGTTCAACCTCTTGTATGACCGGGACGCCAACGGCGAATTTCTCCACTTCTACACCGCCACCGTGGGCAGTGTGTTCTTCGAAATGGTGGAACGTCGGGGCAACTACGACGGCTACGGGGCGCCCAACGCACCAGTGCGCCACGCCGTCCAATACGACTCGCTCCACCGGGTTTAGGCCCGTAAACCAACAAGAACCCATAAACCGAAAGGAGCCAGCCGTGCCGCAAGAAAAGATCGCGCAAGTGACTACTGCACAAGCGCTCGAATCCGAGGAACTCGTGCCGCCTGCAGAGGCGCATGCCGCGCACGTTTCCCCCAAGAAGGTGGAAACCCAAGCGGACCTCAGTGCTGAGATGAAAGGCATTAGCGACCGCTACGCCGCGGCCCTGAAGAACGGCCGGGGGCCGGAGACCATGCCCCGCCTGGACTATGCGCCGTACCGCAGCAGCATCCTGCGCCACCCCACCAAGAGCCTGCACCACGCGGACCCGGAGACCATCGAGCTCTACTCGCCCGCATTCGGCCACCAGGATGTCCACGCGCTGGAATCCGACCTGACTATCCAGCACAACGGCGAACCCCAGGGTGAGCGCATCATCGTTGCAGGCCGGGTCCTTGATGGCGACGGGCGCCCTGTTGCCGGCCAACTCGTGGAAATCTGGCAGGCCAACGCCGCCGGACGCTACATCCACAAACGCGATCAGCACCCCGCGCCGCTGGACCCGAACTTCACCGGCGTCGGCCGTTGCATCACCGGTGACGACGGATCCTACAGCTTCACCACCATCAAACCCGGCGCGTACCCATGGAAGAACCACCTGAACGCCTGGCGTCCCGCGCACATCCACTTCTCCATGTTCGGCACCGAGTTCACGCAGCGAATCGTCACCCAGATGTACTTCCCGGGCGACCAGCTCTTCCCGCTGGATCCGATCTACCAATCGATAGTGGACCAGGACGCCCGCGACCGCCTCGTGGCTGAGTATGATCACGAGCTCACCAGCCCCGAATGGGCGCTCGGCTACAAGTGGGACATCATCCTGACCGGTTCCAAGCGGACTTGGACAGAGAACGAAGCATACGGCGACGCCGGGGACGAGGAGTAAGCGCATGACCAAGCTGACACCCACACCGGGCCAAACCGTAGGCCCGTTCTACGGCTACGCACTTCCCTTCAACAAAGACAATGAGCTGCTGGCACCGGGCAGCCCTGGCAGCATCCGGCTCCAGGGCACGGTCTATGACGGCTCTGGCAGCACTATCCCGGACGCCATCCTGGAGATCTGGCAGCCGGATTCCGACGGCAACATTGTTCAGCGCACCGGCTCCTTGGTCCGCGACGGCTACACGTTCACCGGCTGGGGCCGCGGCTCCGTGGGCAACTCCGGCGTGTACACCTTCACCACCGTAAACCCCGGCCCCACGGCTCCCGGCGCTGCAGCCTTCATCTCCGTAGCCGTCTTCGCCCGGGGACTCATGAACCGCCTCTTCACCCGCGTGTACCTGCCGGAAAACGAGGAAGCATTGGCCAACGACCCGCTGCTGCGCTCCCTGGAACCTGAACGCCGCAAGACGCTCATCGCCCGCCGCGACCCCGACGGCGGCCTCACTTGGGATATCCGCCTGCAGGGCGGTGACGAGACCGTCTTCCTGGACTTCCAGCAGGACGGCTCGCTGGAAACCAGCGTCAACGCGGACCATCCTTCAACGGAAAACCAAGCATGACCGACGGCGACTTCGGCCTCCTCAGCCCCGTCTCGGCGTCGCCCGCTGTGGCGGCACTGACGGGCGACCATGCCGTCATCGCGGCAATTCTCGACGTCGAAGCCTCCTGGGCTGCCGTCCTCGAGGAAGCGGGGCTGGTCCCGGCCGGCTCCGCCGCTGCGGTGGCCGAAGCCGCCGATGCCGGCTCATATGACGCAGCTTCTGTGGCGGAACGTGCCCAGGGTGGCGGCAACCCGGTCATTCCGCTGCTCGGCGACCTTCGCGCCCGGGTGAAATCCTTGGACGCCGGCGCGGTAACCGCTGTCCACACCTCGCTGACCAGCCAGGACGTCCTCGACTCCGCCTTGATGCTCCTCGCCAGCCGCACCATCTCTGCGTTGCTGGATAACGTGAAGCGCACGACGACGGCGCTCGCCACCTTGGCCGGAGAGCATGCGGACACGCTGTGCGTGAGCAGGAGCCTGACGCAGCACGCCCTTCCGTACACATTCGGGCTCAGGGCTGCACAGTGGTTCCAGGGCGTCGCGGCTGCGGCTGCTCGGCTGGAGTCGCTTCAGTTGCCGGTTCAGTTCGGCGGAGCCGGAGGAACTCTGGCTTCGGGGACCAAGCTGACTGCGGGATCTGCTTCCACGCCGTTCGATCTGGCTGATTCCCTGGCCTCCCGGCTTGGCCTTGCACCAGCTCCCGCTCCCTGGCACACCAATCGCCTCGCAGTCACAGCCCTGGGGGATGGCCTCGCTGCCCTCCTTGATTCCTTCGGGAAGATCGCCGCGGACCTGCTGTTCCTGAGCCGTCCTGAAGTTGGGGAAGTTGGCGAACCCCTGGCCGCTGGCCGCGGAGTTTCCTCGGCGATGCCGCAGAAGCAAAACCCTGTGCTGTCCGTACTGATCCGTAGCGCGGCATTGCAGGCGCCCGGACTCGCATCGCAATTGCACCTCGCCGCCGCCACCTTCAACGATGAGCGGCCGGACGGTGCCTGGCACAGTGAGTGGCCCGCTCTCCGGCAGTTGCTGGCGTTGGCCTTGGGCGCTGCCGGACACCTCAGTGAACTCACGGAGAGCCTCCGTGTCTTCCCCGATGCCATGCGCCGGAACCTCGAGATCTCGGGACCGCTGCTGCTCAGCGAAGGCGTGACGGCCGCCGTCGCGCCTCTCCTGGGCGAGGAAGGAAAGCAGAAGCTGCAAGCCGTCGTCGACGAAACCCTCAAGGCGCCCACAGGGGAACAGTCCCGCATCTACATCAAGCTGCTGCGCGAAACCGTCCCTGCGGCCAAGCTCTCGGATGCGGAGCTCGAAGCGCTGCTTGACCCCGCGAGCTACCTCGGGGAAGCCCAGGAGATCGGCCGACGGATCCTTGCTTCTTACCCGCAATTCACTGGAACCTCTTCGAAGGGAACCGCCCGTGGCTAAGCCAACTGTGAAGGCCGTGCTGCTCTCCCCGCAGCGCGAACCGGGAACCAATCCGCTCCTTGTGGTGGGTCCGTCGCTGGGTACGTCCACTGTTCTCTGGACCGAAACCGCGGCACTTCTTGGCGATGACTTTGACGTCATCGGCTGGGACCTCCCCGGCCACGGCATCTCGCCGACCGTCACCGAAGGTTTCGATGTGGCGGAACTGGCTGACGCCGTCGTCGATCTCGTTGACTCTGTTTCGCCGGGCGCGAGGTTCCATTACGCGGGCGTCTCGCTCGGTGGGGCCACCGGCCTGCAGCTCGGAATCAAGCACGGTGACCGACTGCTCAGCCTGTCCGTCCAGTGCAGTGGCGCCAAGCTCGGCACACCGGAAGGCTGGCTGGAGCGCGCGGAAACGGTGCGCAAACTCGGCACCCCTGTCATGATCCAAGGCTCCGCCGAGCGCTGGTTCGGTCCCGGTTTCATGGACCGCCAGCCGGAAATCAGCAGCCGGCTCCTGCACGCCCTACGCGACGCCGACCGCTTCGGCTACGCGTTCTGCTGTGAAGCCCTCGCCGTGTTCGATGTCCGCGAGCAACTCAACAGCATCACCGTCCCCACGCAGGTGATTGCCGGCGTCGAGGATTCGGTAGCGCCGCCGTCCATGGCTGAAGCTGTTGCCGCTGGCATCAGCGCCGGAGGCGGTACTGCCCAGGCGGTGGCACTCGACGGCGTCGCCCACCTTGCGCCTGCCGAGGCGCCGGCCGCTGTGGCTGATTTGATGCGCACCTTCATGAAGGAGAACGGACGATGAGCACTTCTTCCCCCGATAGCTTGGCCCGGAATGGCGCAGTCCAGCCCGACGCCACCGCCCAGGACATTTACGACGCCGGCATGGTGGTCCGCCGCGAAGTGCTGGGCGCCGCTCACGTGGACCGCGCCAACGCCGGCAAGGATTCCTTCACTGAGGACTACCAGGACATGATCACCAGGATTGCCTGGGGCGGCATCTGGACGCGGCCCGGCCTGAACCGGCAAATGCGCTCCGCTGTCACCCTCACGGCGCTGGTGGCGCACGGTCACTGGGAGGAGCTGGCCATGCATATCCGGGCAGCCCTCAACAACGGCCTGAGCAGGGACGAAATCAAGGAAATCCTGCTGCAGACCGCCATCTATTGCAGCGTGCCGTCGGCTAATTCGGCCTTCAAGACGGCCCAAAAAGTATTCGCCGAAATCGACGCCAACGAACCCAACTGAGTCGCAGTTAAGGCCGTTTTCAGCGTTTAGAACGGCCTGAACTGCGACCTGGTTGGGCAGAGAGAACAAGGAAAACCCATGAATCAGGCTTTCGTGTACGACGCCGTGCGCACGCCCTTTGGCAAGTTCGGCTCCGGACTTGCTGCTGTCCGCCCGGATGACCTTGCCGCTCACGTGGTCCGCGAATCCGTTCGCCGGGCGCCGGGGCTGGATGTTGAGCGGATCGACGAGGTGGTGTTCGGCAACGCCAACGGCGCCGGCGAGGAAAACCGCAATGTCGCCCGCATGGCTACGCTGTTGGCTGGTCTCCCGGTCTCCATACCGGGCACCACGGTGAACCGTCTTTGTGGTTCCTCCCTGGATGCGGCGATCATTGCCTCCCGCCAAATCAATGCAGGCGATGCCGAACTCATGCTGGTGGGCGGTGCCGAGTCGATGTCGCGTGCGCCGTGGGTGCTGCCGAAGACGTCCAAGCCCTACCCGGCCGGTGACATGACACTCGCGTCCACCACTCTGGGTTGGCGCCTGGTGAACCCGGCCATGAACAAGGACTGGACCATCTCCCTTGGCGAGGCCACGGAGCGGCTGCGCGAGAAGTACGGCATCACGCGGGAACGCCAGGATGCTTTTGCGGCGGATTCGCATAATCTGGCCGATGCGGCGTGGAACGAGGGTTTCTACGATTCGTTGGTGACACAGGTTCCGGGCACTGACCTGGTCCGGGATGAGGGCATCCGTGCCGGGTCTTCGGCTGAGAAGCTTGCGGGATTGAAGACGGTGTTCCGGCCTGAGTCTTCGGGGCCCGACGGCGGCACGGTCACCGCCGGGAATGCCTCGCCTTTGTCTGATGGTGCTTCGGCGGCGTGGATCGGTACTGAGAACGCCGCTGGGGTTCTGGGCTTGGACCCGTTGGCGCGCATCGCCGGTCGTGGTGCGCACGGCAATGATCCCCAGTTCTTCGGCTTCGCCCCAGTGGAGGCCGCGAACAAGGCCCTCGCGAAGGCGGGCATCGGCTGGGACCAAGTTGGCGCCGTCGAACTTAACGAAGCGTTCGCCGCGCAATCGCTGGCGTGCATTGACGCGTGGGGGATCGACCCCTCAATCGTGAACCAGCATGGCGGCGCGATCGCCATGGGCCACCCGCTGGGCGCTTCCGGTACGCGCATCCTCGGCACGCTGGCCCGTTCCCTGCAGGCCTCAGGCCAGCGCTGGGGCGTCGCAGCGATCTGCATCGGCGTGGGCCAAGGCCTGGCCGTGGTGCTCGAAAACGTCACTGCCGGCGCGTCGGCATAGAAGGGTAAAGGCTCATGCTGAATTTCATTGACACTGTTGGCGAAGCTGTCGCCGGCATCAAGGACGGGTCCACCGTGATGATCGGCGGGTTCGGCAACGCCGGGCAGCCGTTCGAACTGATCGACGCCCTGATGGACTGCGGGGCGAAGGACCTCACCGTGGTGAACAACAACGCCGGCCAGGGCGATCAGGGGCTCGCGTTGCTGATCAAGGAAGGCCGGGTGCGCAAAATGATCTGTTCCTTCCCGCGGCAGTCCGATTCCTGGCATTTCGACGCCAAGTTCCACGCCGGTGAGATCGAGCTGGAACTCGTTCCGCAGGGCAACCTGGCCGAGCGTATCCGTGCCGCGGGTGCCGGTATTGGCGGGTTCTTCACGCCCACCGGATACGGCACCACGTTGGCTGAGGGCAAGGAAACCCGTTTGCTGGACGGGAAATGGCAGGTGTTTGAGACCCCCATTCACGCTGACGTCGCCCTGATCAAGGCACTCAAGGCCGACGGCAAGGGCAACCTTGTCTACCGCAAGACCGCCCGTAATTTCGGGCCCATCATGGCTGCCGCGGCCAAGCACACCATCGTGCAGGTCTCGGAAATCGTGCCCACCGGTTCCTTGGACCCTGAGAACGTGGTGACCCCCGGAATTTACGTCAACAGCGTGGTCCGCGTGGATTCTGCCGGGCCAGCCGATTCTGCTGACTCAAACAAGAAGGTGGCCTGATCATGAGCACCCAAACCAGCATCCAGACGTCAGAGAAGCCGCTGGGCCGCGACGAACTTGCCCAGTTGGTGGCCCGCGACATCGTCCCCGGCTCGTTCGTGAACCTGGGCATCGGCCAGCCGACACTCGTGTCCAACTACCTCACCGAGGAACAGAACATCACGCTCCACACGGAGAACGGAATGCTCGGCATGGGCCCGGCAGCCCTTGGGGATGACGTCGATGGTGATCTAATTAACGCCGGCAAGATCCCCGTGACCGAACTGCCCGGAGCCTCCTACTTCCACCATGCTGACTCGTTCGCGATCATGCGTGGCGGACACCTGGACATCTGCGTGCTCGGTGCGTTCCAGGTCTCGGCCACCGGTGACCTCGCGAACTGGCACACCGGCGCCCCGGACGCGATCCCCGCAGTGGGTGGCGCAATGGATCTCGCAACAGGTGCCAAGGACGTGTTCGTCATGATGACTTTGTTGACGCGCGAGGGTGTGTCCAAACTCGTGGAACAGTGCACCTACCCGCTCACGGGCGTCGGTTGCGTCACCCGCGTGTACACGGACAAAGGTGTGTTCCTCACAGGACCCGACGGCGTCACCGTCCGCGAGACCTTCGGCTGCACGTTCGAGGAAATTCAGGAGCTCGTGCCCCTGCCCCTGAAGAAAGCAGAGTGGGCCCCGCAAGTTACGCGCTCCTTGTTGTGAGGCCCGCTTTGCGGGGTATTTCGGGAACTTAGCCTGCAGAGTAGGCCCCGCAACGCAATCTAGGATTGGTAACCATGACCGATTCCGCACTTACCCCAGATTCCCCAGTAACCCCGCAGGCCAGCGACCAGTATGTTCAGTCGTTGGCACGGGGTCTGGCCGTGATCCGGGCGTTCGACGCGAATAACCCGGTGATGACCCTCAGCGAAGTCGCAGCCCGCACGGACCTGACGCGCGCCACAGCCCGGAGGTTCCTGCATACCCTGGTTGAGCTCGGCTACGTCCGCACCGACGGCAAGACCTTCGCGCTCACGGCCAAAGTGCTGCAGCTTGGTTACTCGTACTTGTCGGCGTTGTCCCTGCCGCAGTTGGCACAGCCGCACTTGGAACAGTTGAGCCTGAAGCTGGGGGAGTCGACGTCCGCCGCGGTCCTGGACGGTCCGGACATCTTCTACGTGGCCCGCGTCGCCACGCGCCGGATCATGAATGTGGGGATCACCGTGGGCACGCGATTCCCGGCTTACGCCACATCCATGGGTCGCGTCCTGCTGGCCGGTTTGCCGCAGGCCAAGTTCGAGGCCTACCTCTCGACGGCGGAACTTACGCCGATCACGCCGCGAACCGTCGCCAGCGTTCCCGACTTGAGGGCCGCCGTCGAGCATGTCCGTTCGCAAGGGTGGTGCCTTTTGGACCAGGAGCTGGAGATCGGGCTGATGTCCATTGCAGCGCCGGTGTGGAACCACAACAATGGGGACAACGTGGCCGCGATCAACGTGTCCCTGCAAGCTCAGGCAGTCGCGTCCCAGCCGAACCCGGTGAAGTACCTCGACGCCGTGCGCCAGGAAGTGGTCGCGACGGCCAACGCCATCTCGCAGGATGTTTCCGCCAAGCACTAACCCACCCAAGTAGGTCGCAGATCATGCCGTTATGAGGGCTCAAAACGGCCTGAACTGCGACTCAGTTGGGTCCGGACGGGACTATTTCCGGATCGCTGCCAACCGCGTCTCCAGGATCCGCCGCACCATGGAGTCCGGCACGGGATTATCCGCAGAAAACCGCAGCGTTCCCGGCGACCACGAATAACCCCCAAGCTCCTCCGACATCTCCGGGAGGATCTGCCCGCTGAACGGGTACAGGGCCAGGTGCTTTGTGGTTTCCTGCACGCTCAGGAAGCCCTTGCCATCAACCAGCAGCGCGGGCATTCCGTAGCTGATGCCTTCTTCGGCGTCGGGGGCCAACTCGCGGGCGATCCCCACAATCCGCGCCAGAATCGAGCGGTTGGCCTCGCTGACGCCCTCAAGATATTCGGTGACGGTTCCCATAGGGACATGCTTCACCACGGGCACCGCAAGGGCCAGAGGTTTAGCGTTCCGGAATCACCGCGATGCCCTGGATTTCGATCAGGGCCTCTTTCTGCCAGAGGCGCGTGACGCCGATGCCGGCCATTGCGGGGTACTGCGAGCCCGCCATTTCCCGCCAGATTCGTCCGATTTCGCGGCCGTTCGCCATGTAGTCGTCCACGTCGGTGAGGTAGATGGTCACGTTGACCAGGTCTTCGGGCTCTCCGCCGGCCTCCCGCAGGGTGGTGATCACGTTGGAGAACGCCTGCGTGAACTGCTCCACGATCCCGCCGGGAACGATGTTCATGTTCTTGTCCAGGGCAGTCTGCCCGCCCAGGAAGACAGTGTTTCCGGCAAGGATGCCGTGCGCGAAGCCCGATGGCTTGGGCAGCGATTCCGGGTTGATCGTCTGGTGGCTCATGCTGTTCCTCCTCGTTGTGGCAGCTGCAAAAACTTTTGGAAAGCCTCTGTGCAGATCATTTCCGCCGTGCTACGTTGAGCATATGTGACGATCGTAAAAAAGTCGACACATCACAAAATCTCGAAGGGAACCCCGCAATGAAACTAGCCACCTTGCGCACGGCCGGCGGAAGTACGACGGCGGCACTCGCCACTGGTGCCGGCTCCTACCTCACGTTGCCCGCCACTGACGTGGGGGCCCTCCTGGCTCAGCCGGAGTGGCGGTCGGTCGTCGAGAAGGCAAAAGGGGCTGCCGCGTCCAAGGAGCAGAAAATCATCGCGGAAGCCGAAGCCCACCTCGCACCGCTCCTTCCCCGCGCCGGCAAAGTCATCTGCTGCGGACTGAACTACGGTGACCACATCCAGGAAATGGGACGCGAGCTTCCCGAGTACCCCACCCTCTTCGCCAAATACGCTGACACCCTGGTGGGAGCAAACGACGCCGTGGAAGTCCATGGCAGTGGCCGCGTCGACTGGGAGGCCGAGCTCGCCGTCGTCGTGGGTTCTGAACTGTTCCGTGCGGACGAAGCCCAGGCGCGTGAGGCCATTGCCGGCTACACAATTGCCAATGACGTTTCCATGCGCGACTGGCAAAACCGGACCCTGCAGTGGTTCCAAGGCAAAGCCTGGGACGGCACCACGCCCGTAGGCCCGGTGATGGTCACGGCCGATGAAGCCGGTGAACATTTCGATGTCCGCGGCTACGTCAACGGCGAACTCGTGCAGCAGGGGAACACCAGCACTTTGGTGTTCGGTCCGGCGCAGCTGCTCTCCTACATTTCACAATTCACCACCCTTCGCCCCGGCGACCTCGTCCTCACCGGAACGCCTGGGGGAGTGGGGATGGGAATGACTCCGCCGCGCTTCCTCAAGGACGGCGACGTCCTCACCACCGAAATCGACGGGATCGGCCGGCTTGATAACCAGTTCCGAATCCACGCACCAGTCCCGGCAAACGCCTAAGAGCCCCACACCTCGCTAAAAGGAGAGACCCAATGAGCCAGACCACCACCGAATACCGCCTCGAAGGCGACAACTCCATCTACGCCCAGGCTGACGGCAAGGTTGTCCCTGTAGTCACCCGCGCCGGTGCAGAAGACACCAACACGGCTCAGTCCGGCGATTGCATCCGCGTCTCCGGCGTGAGTATCCAGCACACCCCGGCAACCAAGATCTGGTTCGGCCAGGTGTCCAACACCCCGGGCTACCGCTCACTCCCGCACCACCACGGCGAGGCAGAGACCGGTGGCTACGTGCTTCGCGGTCACGGCCGGATCTATTTCGGTGAGAACTACTCAGAGTTCATCGACATGAAGGCCGGCGACTGGGTATTCGTTCCGCCGTTCATGCCCCACGTGGAGGCCAACATGTCCATCACCGAAGAGCTCGTCTGGCTCACCGCGCGCACGCCGGAGAACCTCGTGGTCAACCTCGAAGACGTCGCCGACGAAACCCTCGCCGACTACCGCCGGGCTTAAGCGATGATTACTGGAACCCTGACCTCCGAAACCTTCCTCAAGGCCGTTGAACTCACGCCCGCAACGGCCGAGGTTTTCGACGAAGCCTATGAAGCAACCACCCAGTATGTGCCGTGGCCAAAAGCCTATGGTGGTGACATGGTGGCACAGGCTGCGGCCGCAATGATGCGGTCCGTTGATGCTGACAGGACTCTGCACTCGATGCACAGCTACTTCATGCGTCCGGTGGATATCGGTTCCAGTGTCCGCTACGAAGTGGAGCGTCTGCGCGACGGCCGCGGGTACTCCACCCGTACGGTCCGTGGTTACCAGAACGGCAAGCCCGTCTATGCAGCCATGGGTTCGTTCCAGGTGCCCGAAAACGGTCCGGACTTCCAGCCTCAGGCCCCTGCCGCCGTCGAGCCTGAATCGCTGCGCACCGCTGCCGAAGCGTTGAGCGGAACGGACGGTCCGGCTGCGGACTACTGGTCCACGGGCCGCAGCTTCGATATGCGTCATATTCCAGGGCCGGTATATATCGAACTCGAGGGCGGATCGGTGCCCCACCAGGCAATCTGGGTCAAGGCCTTCGACGCCCTGCCTGACGACGCCGACCTCCACCGCACAGCGCTGGCTTACGTCTGCGACTACACAATTTTGGAGCCGCTGCTCCGGGTGAACGGACTCAATTGGTCCAGCCCGGGACTCGCCACCGCCAGCTTGGACCACTCGATGTGGTTCCACCGCGACGGCCGCGCCGACGACTGGGTGCTCTACGCCCAGGACGCTATCTCCGGTCAAAGCAACAGGGGCCTCGCCATGGGCCGCTTCTTCGATCGGCAAGGAAGACTCCTGGCTACGGTCGCCCAAGAAGGCATGATCCGGGCCGGCTCCTAAGCAGTTTGACCCCAACCCCAATCCGCTTCAACGACGCACCACTGAAAGGAACGGCCATGAGCATGATGCCATCGGCCCACGTGGACACGTTCACCCGCGACCACCTGCCGCCCGCCGATACCTGGCCTGCGCTTGAATTCACCCTTCCCGAACTGAACTACCCGGAACGGCTCAATGCTGCTGCGGTACTGATCGACGACGGCGTCGAACAGTACGGCGCGGACAGCCCGGCCCTGCGGACCCCGGACGGCGTTGTCTGGACCTACGGCCAGCTTCAGCAGCGCTCCAACCAGGTGGCCCAGGTCCTCACCGAAGATATCGGTGTTGTGCCGGGCAATCGCGTCTTGCTGCGTGGGCCCAACAACCCATGGATCGTCGCTGCCTGGCTCGGCGTGCTGAAGGCCGGTGCGGTGGTGGTCACCACCATGCCCATGCTGCGCTCCAACGAAGTCTCCACGCTGATCCAGCTCACCAAGCCGGTGGTGGCCATCTCTGATCACCGCTTCGTGGACGAGCTCAGGGTCGCGGCGGGGGACCAGGTTAAGGTCCTGACGTACGGGTCCGGTAACGGGTCCGACGACGACGATCTCACCTCCCGCTGTGGGCAAAAAAGCGGCGTGTTCACGGCTGTGGATACTTCAGCCGACGACGTAGCGCTGCTGGGTCCGACGTCGGGCACCACCGGTGTGCCGAAGGTGACCATGCATTTCCACCGGGACATCCTGGCCAACGCGGACACCTTCGCACGCTTCATCCTTGAGCCAACGGCCGATGACGTCTTCGCCGGTTCGCCGCCCCTGGCTTTCACTTTCGGGCTGGGCGGCCTGGTGGTCTTCCCGCTCCGTTTCGGTGCATCTTCGCTCCTGACTGAGAAGGCCGGACCAGTGGAACTGGCGGAGCACGCGGCAGCGGTTGGTGCCACGATCCTCTTCACTGCACCCACTGCGTACCGGGCCATCCTGAAGGAGAAGCGCGGCGACCTCCTCCGCGGCCTCCGCGTTGCCGTCTCTGCTGGAGAGCACTTGTCCAAGGAGACCTGGGAAGCTGTCCGGGAGGCTACCGGCCTGCGTCTGGTCAACGGAATCGGTGCTACTGAGCTGCTGCATGTGTTTATTTCCGCTGCCGGCGATGACATCCGTCCTGGAACCACGGGGCGCGCTGTTCCAGGGTTCAGGGCCACCATCCTGGACGACGCCGGCAACGAACTTGGCCCGGGCAACATTGGCCGACTGGCCGTGATCGGCCCTACAGGGTGCCGCTACCTCGACGATGCCAGGCAGGCAAACTACGTAGTCGGGGGCTGGAACGTCACCGGCGACACGTTCGCCATGGACGCCGACGGATACTTCACCTACCAGGCCCGCTCGGACAACATGATCGTCTCCTCCGGTTACAACATCGGTGCACCCGAGGTTGAAACGGCCATCGATCAGCACCCCGACGTGGTGGAAAACGCGGTCATCGGAGTTCCGGACGAAGAGCGTGGCAGCATCGTCTGCGCTTTCGTCGTGTTGCGCGAAGGCATCACCGGCGATGCCGCGAAGCGCAAGGAAATCCAGGACTTCGTAAAGCAGGCCATCGCCCCGTACAAGTACCCCCGGGACATCCGCTTCGTCAACGAACTGCCACGCAATCCCAGCGGCAAACTCCAGCACTTCAAGCTCCGCGACGGCCTTCTTTCAGAGAATGCTGCGACCACCCCAATAGAGAACGCCGCGGCAAGCACCGAACAACTTACCCCTGCCGGCCAGAGCCAGGCCTGAGAAGGAGAAACACCCATGAAAATCGCAATCGTTGGAGGCGGCCCCGGCGGCCTGTACTTCGCAGCACTGATGAAGCAGCTGGACCCGTCGCACGACATCACCCTGTGGGAACGCAACGCTGCCAGCGACACCTTTGGCTTCGGCGTCGTGTTTTCCGATGAGACGCTCGGCGGCATCGGCAACGCGGACCCCGTGGTGGCTGAATACATGAGCCGCCGCTTCGCCCGCTGGTCCGACATCGACATCCACTTTCGCGGCGAAATGATGACAGTCGGCGGCCAGGGCTTCGCTGCCATGAGCCGCAAGGAATTGCTGGAGCTGCTGCAGCGCCGCTGCATCGAACTGAACGTTGACGCGCGGTTCAGTACCTTGGCTCCCGCCGTCGAGGAACTTGAAGCCAATTACGACCTGGTTCTTGCCGCGGACGGCATCAACTCGCAAATCCGCGCAAAGTACGCTGATTCCTTCAAACCGAACCTGGACATGCGGACCAACAAGTTCATGTGGCTTGGCACGGACCAGGTGTTCGAGGCCTTCAAGTTCTTCGTGAAGGAAACCGAGTGGGGTGTCATGCAGATCCACGGTTACCCTTACTCGGATGAGGGTTCCACGTTCATTGTGGAAATGCACCAGGACGTGTGGCACGCGGCAGGTTTCGACGAGACCGCCAACGACGTCTTCCCTCCCGGCGTCTCGGATGAGAAGGCAATCGCCAAGATCCGTGAGATCTTCGCCGAGGAACTGAACGGCTATGAGGTCCTTACCAACAACTCCAAGTGGATCAACTTCACCACCGTGCGCAATGAAAACTGGCGCCACAACAACGTAGTGCTCCTGGGCGACGCTGCCCACACTGCCCACTTCTCCATTGGTTCCGGCACCAAGCTGGCCATGGAAGATTCCCTGGCGCTGGCCGCATGCCTGCACGAACACCCCGATATTGAGTCAGCGTTGGCAGCCTACGAGGCTGAGCGTCGGCCCGTGGTCGCCTCCACCCAGCGCGCAGCCCAGGCTTCCCTTGAGTGGTTCGAACGGATCGGACAGTACAAGGACCAGGACCCCACCCAGTTCGCGTTCAACCTGCTCACCCGCAGCCGCCGCATCACCCAGGAAAACCTGCGCCTGCGCGATCCCGAGTTCGCAGAAACCGTGGACCGTGGCTTCGCTTCGTCGCAGGGGCTGACAGAGGTTGCGCCGGCTATGTTCCAGCCGTTCCGCATCGGCGAACTGGAACTGAAGAACCGCATCGTCGTCTCGCCGATGGACATGTACTCGGCCACGGACGGTATTCCGGGCGACTTCCACAAGGTGCACCTCGGCTCCAAAGCACTCGGTGGCGCCGGCCTGGTCATGACTGAGATGGTCTGTGTCTCCGAAGCCGGCCGGATCACCCCTGGCTGCAGCGGCCTCTACACAGACGGCCAGCGTGACAGCTGGAAGGAGATCGTGGACTTCGTTCACAGCCGCTCCACCGCCAAGATCGGCGCGCAGCTGGGCCACTCGGGCCGCAAGGGCTCCACCAAGCTCATGTGGGAAGGCATCGACCAGCCGCTCGACTCCGGAAACTGGACCGCCGTCGGCCCTTCTGCCCTTCCCTACAGCCCAGAGAACCAAACTCCCGTGGAGTTGGATCGTGCAGGCATGGATGCCATCAAGGCGGAGTTCGTCGCTTCGACAGTCCGTGCTGAGGAGGCTGGTTTCGATCTCCTGGAAATCCACGCCGCCCACGGCTACCTGCTGTCCTCCTTCCTTTCGCCGGTGTCCAACAAGCGGACCGACGAGTACGGTGGCAGCTTGGAGAACCGGCTGCGGTTCCCGCTGGAAGTGTTCGACGCCGTTCGTGCAGCATGGCCTGCCCACAAGCCGGTGACGGTGCGCATTTCCGCCACTGATTGGATCGAGGGCGGCAACACCTCCGATGATTCCGTGGCCATCGCCAAGGCGTTCGTTGAGCACGGCGCTGCAGGCTTGGATGTTTCCACAGGCCAGGTTGCCAAGGAAGAGAAGCCCGCTTTCGGCCGCAGCTACCAAACCCCGTTTGCCGACCGTATCCGTCAGGAAGTTGCCGCACCGGCAGGCGTGGCTGTGATCGCCGTCGGCGCTATCTCAACCTACGACGACGTGAATTCCATTCTCCTGGCAGGCCGCGCGGACCTGATCGCCCTGGGCCGTACGCACCTTTACGATCCCCAATGGACACTGCACGCTGCCGCTGAACAGGAGTACCAGGGGCCTGGAGCTGACTGGATTCCGCAATTCCGTGCCGGACGCCGGAAACCACCGAGCTCGCGCACTGACGCCGTTCGTCCCCGCCTGTCCCTGCTCAAGGAAGCCGACATCCAAGAGGCCAACACCCACCTTCGCTGGACTCCTGAGTCCGCCGCGGCATCGGTTTTGGTGAAGTAGCCATGGCAACCGCACCCCTCAGCACATGGAATGTGCCCAGGAAGACCACCGGACTGGTGTTGTTCTGCTGCTGGCTCGCGATCCTCGCCGAAGGCTATGACGTGGGCGTACTCGGGGCCATCCTTCCTGCCCTTGCTGAGTACAAGGAATGGAACCTTAGCCCGTTGGCACTCGGTGGTCTGGGCTCATATGCCTTGATCGGCATGCTTATTGGCGCCCTGTTCATTGGCACTCTCAGCGACCTTGTGGGACGCAAGAAGATGCTCCTGGCTTCCATGGCAATCTTCACGCTCACCCAGGCGGGCGCCGCGTGGGCACCGACGCCGGAGCTCTTCGGCCTGTTCAGGCTAATCGGTGGTCTGGGCATGGGCGGTGTCATCCCGGTGGCGGCGGCCCTGACCATTGAATACTCGGCACCGAACAAGCGCTCCTACAACTACGGCCTCATGTACTCCGGCTACTCGTTGGGCATCGTCGCCGCCGCTCTTGCCGCATTGTTCGTCCTGCCCATGGGCGGCTGGCGAGCGGTCGTCGCTATTGGTGCTGCGCCGGTGGTGCTGATTCCGATCATCTGGAAGTTCCTCCCGGAGTCATTGGAATTCCTGGAGTCAAAGGGCCGGAAGTCCGAAGCGAAGGCCTTGGCAGCGAAATTGAACATCGCGGACTACCGCCCCGTGGCTCCCGCGGCCCCTGTCCAAGGCGGTCAGGCCGATCCCTGGTGGAAGACCATCACCACCATGTTCTCCCGGAAGTACCTGCGGTCAACGGTGTTCTTCTGGATCTCGCTGTTCTGCGGTTTGGTACTGGTCTATGGCCTGAACACGTGGCTGCCGAGCATCATGAAGAAGGCCGGCTACGACCTCGGCTCGTCCTTGACGTTCCTGCTGGTCTTCAGCCTTGCTTCCGCGATCGGTGGCCTGCTTCTGGGCCGCGCCGCGGACAAGTACGGGAAGAAGCTCATCCTGGTGGTGTTCTACATCCTGGGCGGCTTGGGCATCATGCTCCTGGTCTTCCCCAACACCATGGTGGTCAACCTGCTGTTCGTGGCCTTCGCGGGCGTGGGTTCCATCTCCACATCGCTGGTCCTGACCGGCTACATCGCCGACTACTATCCTTCCAAGGTTCGTGGCACGGCAACGGGCTGGGCCCTGAGCTTCGCTCGTCTGGGTGCCATTTCCGGACCGTTGATCGGCGGCTGGATCGCAGGCTCGAAGCTTCCCTTCGAGGCCAACTTCGCCATCTTCGCGGGTATTGCCGTACTTGCAGCAGGCGCTGTGGCAATGATTCCCAAGCCACAGCCTGAGGTGCCGGTTGCCGCCGTCGACGTTGATCCTGACGACGTCGCCGTCAGCGCGCGCTAGGAGAATCATGGATAGGTTTCCGGAGGCATGCGTCGAGCGAACGGTGGAGTGGGTGGACACCGATGCCTCCGGACACCAGCACAACTCGGCAATCCTGCGCTGGGTCGAGGCCGCGGAAGCTGAGCTCTTCCGCTCGCTGGAGTTGCCGGACTACTTTCCCAGCGCTCCGCGGGTGCAGCAAGTGATCAATTACAAGGCCAAGCTGTGGTTCGGCCAGCGCATCACCGCCACGGTGAAGATTCAGGCGCTCGGCCGGACCTCGCTGACCATGGCTTTCGATGTAACGTCCGACGCCGGTGAGGTCGCCGCGTACGGGACGGTCACCACGGTGCACGTCCCTCACGGAAGCACCGCTGCGCAGCCTTGGCCGGAACATCTGATCCGGGCCGTCACGGGTGCGCCGGCAGCCGAATAGCTCCGCCGAGATGGCAGTTGACACCAATGTTGAAGCCTGGGATTGGTGTCAACTGCCATCTCGGCGAGGGGTTTGTTGACTAGCGCAGGCCCTTGAGGATGTTCTTGGGCCTCTGCATCTCGCCGTGCTTGGCACCCAGGATGATCACCCAGGCCGCGAACGCCGGGATGGCCCACTGGAGTGCTTTCAGCTGGGTCTGAGCGGCCTTCAATTCATCCGATGCGCCGGCCCGCGGCTCCGTGGCACCCTCGGCGCCTTCGTCGGAAAGCTCATCCACCTTCTTGCCCATAACACCTGCATACAAGGTGACTGCAGCTCCGGCCAAGGTCACCACTGTTTTGTAGATGGTGTTTGCGGCGACGCTGTCCTGCTTGGCGATCCTGCCCTTGTTTTCCCAAGCGATGGCCAGGTCCGCCGCGAGATGCCCGGCGAAAGCTGCCGTCTGGACCGGAGCCCACTTACCCCAGCCCTTGCTTGAGAGGCGGGTCCGCTCCGTGGGATCTTTGGCTTCTGCTGCAGCACCGTTGAGTCCGATGGCTCCCATCAGCGAGCCGCCGAACCATGCTGCGGCTGTGAGGTCGTGAATGGAGCGGGCTACGAGATTTCCTGCCATGATGTGCTTCCTATCGTCGATCCGGAAAGTACCTTTTAGGCCGTGTCAGCCTCGAAACAGCGTGGTTCTATACTAAGCATGCTTACTATGGTGCGGCCAGTCGGTAGAGCCGCCTTGCGGTTACGCTTAGCCCGTGGAGCAGCTCTACGCGATTCCCGCGTGCATAATTCTTGGTTGTTTGGCCGTTTTCCAGGTGGCGTTGGTGGCTGGTGCGCCCCTGGGGCGGTTCGCTTGGGGTGGGCAGCACGACGTCCTGCCGCAGAAGCTGCGGGTGGGCAGTGTGGTCTCCATCGTGCTGTATGCCCTGTTCGGCTACACGGCGTTGGCAAAAGCCGGATTGGTGCCGGTGCTGGTAAGCCAAACCTTCACCGACGTTTTCATGTGGGTACTTACCGCCTACTTTATTTTGGGCGTTGCCATGAATGCGATCTCCCGCAGCAAGCCCGAGCGTTTCGTGATGACCCCGGTGGCCCTGGTTCTCGCAGTCCTCTTCCTGCTTCTTTCGCTGGGTTGATCCCGAATCCGGGACGCACGCGGCCCGCGACACTCCAGTTAACCCCGATGTTGGGCCCGAGCATGGGGGTTACCTGCCAACTCGGCGCGGACTAACGCCGCACCTATGATGAACTGGACTGGCGCCGGCACTGTGGCGCGGAAATGAGGGCCCTAAGATGTTCGCCGTCCCGGCACCCCCGGTGCGCCACCAGCAACTGCTCGTCACGATTTTCGGTCTTTACGGCCGGAATGCCGGCGACGCGTTGCCGGTTTCTGCGCTGATCTCCATGCTGGGCTCGCTCGGTTACGACGCTCCGGGTGTGAGGTCGTCCGTCTCCAGGCTTAAGGCCAAGGGCGTACTGAAGAGTGTCCGTGAGGGCGGAATCGCCAAGTACAAGATTTCCGAGTCCGTCAGCGACGTGTTCCGGGAAGGTGACCGGAGAATTTTCGCCCCGGAGCAGCCTGCGCCGGTGGATACCTGGGTGCTTGCCGTCTTCTCAGTGCCGGAATCGATGCGTAACCGCAGGCACCAACTGCGGTCTGCTCTGCTGGGGCTTGGTTTTGGTTCCGTTGCCAACGGTGTGTGGATCGCACCCGCGCACAAGCTTGAGCAAGCCCGGGAACGCCTTACCGCGAGCGGTCTGATCGAGTTCGTTGACCTTTTCCGGAGCGACTACGTGTTCGACGGTCCCATGCGGCCGAAAATATCTGAGTGGTGGGACCTCAAGGAACTCGATCAGCAGTTCACTGAGTTCCTCGAGGTGTACAAGGGTGCGGAGCAACAATGGACCGAGCGGGTGGGTGATGATCCGGAAGCTGCCCTGGCTACGTCCACCGAAGAGCTGCGACGCGACGCATTCCGCTTCTACATTCCCATGCTCACCATGTGGCGTAAGTTCCCGTACCGGGACCCGAACCTTCCCACCGACTACCTTCCGCCCGAGTGGCACGGACCGGCGGTGCGCAAGACCTTCCTGGCCGTACACCGCTTGGCGGCGCCCCTTGCAGCAGCCCACGCACATGAGGTCATTGCTGAAGCCTTGGACCCGGCCGCCGCCTAGAATCCTGAGGCCTTGAACACCAAGGCGTTGCACCGGCGGCCCCTGCCTCGGGCTGTTGGGTTACTCGTCGATGCGGGGTGCGTCGATGATGCCGAACACTTCACCTTGCGGCGCTTGAATGATGGCCATGCGTCCCAGGGGGCTCTCTGTTACGGGCATGAGGAGGGTGGAACCGAGCTCCACTGCCCGTTCCGCAGTGCCTTGTACGTAGTCGCTGGCAAACCAGGTCAACCAATGGTCAGGGGTGGCATCAGGGATGTCGGCGTCAAGCTGGATTCCTCCCACTTCCCGCCCGTCCAGCGGCCTCCGAATAGTGGAGTACGGCAGGCTGTCCTCGTTTGCGTCCTGGTAGCTGATATCAAAGACCTCAGAGTAGAACGACCTGGCGGCGGTGAAGTCCCGGGTGTGGAGCTCGTTCCAGCACAGTGCGCCGTGTTCATTGACGCGTTCCGCTCCGATATGGGTGCCGGCTTGCCAGATGCCGAAGGCCGCACCAACGGTGTCCATGGCCAACGCCATGCGGCCGGATTCCATGACATCGAACGGAGGCGCGATCATTTCTCCCCCGGCCGCGCTGATTTTTTTGGCAGTGACGTCCACATCGTCCGACGCCAGGAACGTGGTCCAGACGGTGGGTATGCCCGGTGCCTGCTTCGGTCCCACGCCCGCAACTGCGCGCCCGCCAAGGTGCGCCAGGAGGTACTCGCCCGCGTCTTGGCCTCCGGATACGAATTCCCAGCCGAAGAGATCCGAGTAAAAGACTTTCGCGGCTGCGAGGTTGTCCACGCCCAAGTCCACCCACATGGGCGTTGCTGCCGGCCAGCTCGAGATTTTGGTGGACATGGGACTCCTCGGGGTAGGGCTCTTAGGGGGTGGCTGACTCCCCGGACGACCCGATGCGCCGAGTGTCCGGAGAGACAGCCACTATAAAGTGCGTCGATTTCCCGATTCGTGACACGATTTCGACCCCGGAATTTGCACCAGCTCCAAAAAACCGCCAGCCCCAAAACCGCCGACTCCAAAGCAGCCAGCACCAAAGGCGGCGGGAAAGCGAAAGCCGCGTTCCCGCCGTCGTGCGTTCCGGTTTAGACCGTGCGGGTTGCCTTGGCGAGGTTCTCGCGGAGTTCGTCCGCATTCTGCCGGATGACATACGCCGGGCGGTCGCGCTCAACGCGCCAGCTGTCCTCCAGTGGGCCGATGTTGACGGTGTCGAAGCCGAACTCGTCGTAGAGCTTGCTGACCAGTTCGGCGGCTTCCGGGAAATCACTTGAGGTGGCCAGGGCGCGACGGTTGGCAGTGCCTGCGGCCGTGCCGTCGGTGGTGATGTCCTTGGCGAGGATGTGATTGAAACCCTTGGCCACCTTGGAAGTGGGGAGGTGCTTCTGGAGCAGGCCGGAGGTGGTAGCTTCGCCGTTATCCAACTCGGGAATGCGGCCGTCGCGCTCCCAGTAATAGTTGTTGGTGTCGATGACGATCTTGCCCTCGAGCGGCTCTGTGGGGATGTCCCGGTAGTTCTTGAGGGGAACAGTCACGACGGCGAAATCACCCGCCGCTGCTGCTTCGGCTGCCGTCGCGGCCCGGGCGCGCGGCCCCAGTTCCGTCACCAGCTCGCCAAGGGTCCCGGGACCCCGTGAGTTGCTGATGACGACGTCATAGCCAAGTTCCACCGCTTTGCGGGCTACTTGGCTGCCAATGTGTCCTGCACCGATGATTCCGATTGTTGTCATGATCTTGCCAACAACAAGTTGCAGACGCCTCATTCCCGCGTTACGCAATATTTCTGAGAGGCCTATACTAAGTAGTCTTACTATGCTGGTTGGCATCGAAGACGAGGAGGTAGGGATGGCCGGGCATTTGGAACTGGTTGAAACGCCTGATGGGGAATTTCGGATTTTGATGGTGGACGGCGACGACGTGTTGATGGGTCTGTCCAAGCGGTTCGCCTCCGTGGATGAGGCTGTTGAGGGAGTTGCTGCCATCAGGGAAGTGGCGGGGACCGGACTCCTTCGCACCTCAACTGCAGAACGATATGCCGTGCTGATGTTGGAGGAGCCGGTGATTGATTCTGCGCTGGCATCGCAGGGTGTGCATGGTGCACAAGCCCGGACGAAGGTGGTTAACTGTGGCAGCTGATGCGACGGCTCAGAAGAAGCGCGGTGTTCTTTTCGATGTTGATGGAACGCTGATTGATTCGAGCTACTTCCATGCCATGGCTTGGTGGCAGGCTTTCCGTCGCGAAGGGTTGGACATCGAAATGTCCGCCATTCATCGTCGGGTGGGCATGGGTGGCGACCGGCTCGTCCAGAGCCTGGTCCCGGACTGCCCCGAGGATATGCAGGAAGATCTGAAGTCCGCGCACGGCGCGGTCTTCTCCACGTTTTGGCCGACTCTGCGTACCTTCGATTCGGTACGGGACCTTTTGGCTGCGTGCTCCGACGCCGGATTGGCGGTGGGCTTGGCATCCTCGGCGCAAGAGCGCGACCTGGAAGTGAGCAGGCACCTCCTGGACGCCGCGTCTTCCATTGATGCGTGGACCAGTTCCAATGACGCCAAGGAGAGCAAGCCCGCTCCGGACATCCTTGAGGCGTGCTTGGAGAAGCTTGGGCTACGCCCGGAGGACGTGGTGTTTGTTGGCGACGCGGTATGGGATGTGAAGGCAGGCGGTGCGATCGGCATTCCTGTCATCGCCCTGACCTGCGGTGGAATCAGTGAAGCCGAGCTGCGGGCCGCCGGTGCCGCGGAAGTCTATGACAATCCGCGGCACCTGCTGGAGAACCTGGAGACCAGCATGATCGGCAAGTTGATGGCTGGTTCCCGGGACGCCTAATAGGAGTCGCCGGTGCGTCTAGCGCGGTTCGTCGCTGATTCCTTTGTCCCGCCCGCGCCGGTTCCGCAGGGTCCAAATGATCAACGCGATGATGATGACTGCGGCAACGCCCGCCAGGATCCATGGAACGACGTCGGTGCGGGTCTGCTCCTGCTGTTCGGTCTCGCTGGTGCCTGGGTTGGCGGGGCCGGTGCCGGCGGGATTCGAGACGTCCGTGGTCGGCTCCGCGGTGGGCGTGGCCGTGGATGGCCCGGAGGGGTTGCTGGGTTCGGGTGAGGGGGTGGTGGTGGCGGCAACGCTGCCCTGCGCGCCGACTGCTGCGTTGGCTGCAACGGCAGTGGAAAGCATGGACCCGGCGAAGAGGGTCAAGGCAAGGGTGGTCATGGCTAATCTGCGAAGCATCGTTCCTCCTGGGTTACTAGCATGATTCCTCATATAGTAAGCATACTGACTAAGCCCTGGTTGTGGATGCTTTTAGCGGGCGCCTCCGGCAGTAGATCCGGAGGCAACCAGCGAACACTAGCGCGTGAGTTTGGCGGAATCCGGCTCCTGGTCGCCAATGTGGCCCGGAGCGTTGGCAGCGAGGACGCGCTGGACGAACGCACTGTACTCCTCCATGTAGTGCCGCAACAGCCCGGCGGTTCCTTCGTCCTTAACTGAACCGTCGTCGTCGTACGCGTCTGCAACGAAGCGGATATAGGCCTCAGGTGCGTTCAGCTGCGGCGCGTCCAGGAAGCTCAAAACGCTGCGCATGGACGACTGCATCACCGCGGTCCCGATGCCGCCCGGTGATGCGCCGATGATTCCGGTGGGTTTGCGCGCGAACGAGTTGCTGCCCCAAGGGCGCGAACCCCAGTCGATGGCGTTCTTCAACGCGCCCGGAATGGAGCGGTTGTACTCGGGGGAGACGAAAAGGATGCCGTCCGATGCGGCGATCGCATCCTTCAATTCCCGGCCTGCCGGCGGAAAGTCCGCGTCGTAGTCCGAGCTGTACAGAGGGAGGTCCTTGATGGCAATTTCATGGAACTCGAGTTCCGGCGGCGCCACGCTGATGAGGGCCTTGGAGAGGACCCGATTGATGGAATTGCTTGCCAGGCTTCCGACGAAATAACCGATTTTGAAAGTGTCCATAGTGGCTTTCCTTTCCGACGGCACGGCCGGAACCGGCTCGTCGACGGTGTGGTGGCTGGTTGCCCCCAGCTTCCACCGACCCTAGTTGACTTATGCACATAGCGCAGCCCCTACTCCCGCCGGGACCTCTGCGGTCATAGACTCATGCCAACTGAGTTCTGGACAGTTCCGGAAGAGGGGTGGCGGGTGAAAGCAGGCATAGCGCGAGAGACACTCGACGGCGAGCGACGTGTTGCCGCAACGCCGGAAACGGTGAAGCAACTGGCGGCTTTGGGCCTTGAGGTCGAGATCGAGTCCGGTGCCGGACTGGCGTCCGGACACAGCGACGACGACTACCGGGCGGCTGGCGCCGCTGTGGTGCAGTCCTTGGTTCTCGGATCGCTGGATGTTTACTGCCACGTGCGTCCCATGGAACCGTCGACGGCGGGGGCTCTCCGCCGCGGTTCGGTAACCGTCGGCTTAGGGTCGCCGTCCTCGGAATTACCCACAGTGCGGGCGCTCGCCGCTGGAGGAATCACCTCCTTTGCACTTGAACTGGTTCCGCGTATATCGCGTGCCCAGTCCATGGATGCACTCACTTCCCAAGCCCTGGTGGCTGGCTATCGATGTGTCCTTGAGGCGGCCATGCGGCTCCCACGGTTCTTCCCGCTTTATATGACGGCAGCAGGGACCATTCCGCCCGCGCGGGTCCTGGTCCTCGGTGCTGGAGTGGCTGGATTGCAGGCTATCGGAACCGCCAAAAGGCTTGGTGCACGCGTTTCCGCCAACGATATCCGCCCGGCCTCGGCTGACGAGGTGGCATCCATGGGAGGCACATTCATCAAGCTGGACCTGGAAACCGCCGAGGCATCCGGCGGTTACGCGCGGGAACTCAGCGCGGACCGAGGTGCCCTGCAGCGTGCCCTTTTGACGCCACACGTGGCCCAATCCGATGTCCTGATCACCACCGCCGCTGTCCCTGGAAGACGTGCGCCGCTTTTGGTAACCCGCGAGATGGTCCAAGGCATGCGCCCGGGATCCGTGGTGGTGGACCTGGCAGCGGAATCCGGCGGGAACGTGGAGGGCAGCATCCCCGGCCAGGATATTCCCGTCCCTACCGGCGACGGCCAGGGTGTGGTGACACTCGTGGGAATCAAGGACCCTGCCTCGGCGATGCCCGCGGATGCCTCCCGCTTGTACGCCAAGAATGTGTCCAACCTTTTGGCCCTGATGACGCAGGACGGCGTAGTCGCTCCGGACTTTGAGGATGAGGTTGTTGCCGGCACGTGCCTCACGCACGACGGCGAGGTCCTGCACCCACCAACTGCGGAAGCACTAACGGCGCTCGCAGGGGAGACCGCCCCCTTTGGTAGCGGGCCTGCCGGTAGTTCCCAAACGGGTAGTTCGCACACGGGCAGGGAAGGAGTGCGCTGATGGATGGCATGAGCCTGCTTACGATCACGGTCCTGGCCGTATTCGTGGGCTTTGAAGTGGTTTCCAAGGTCTCCAGCACCCTGCACACGCCGCTCATGTCAGGGGCCAACGCCATCCACGGCATCATCCTGGTGGGCGCCATCATCGTGGCCGGGCAGGCTGCTGATCCGTGGGTGTTGGCGGTTGCCCTGCTGGCTGTAGTTCTTGCCACGGCCAACCTCGTAGGCGGGTTCGTGGTGACCGACCGCATGCTGGAGATGTTCCGCGGAAGGCAACGGCCGCCGTCGGATGCTCGTCCAGGACGTTCCGTTGCTTCCGGTGGTCCTGAAGGTTCCGGCGCCGTGGAGCCGGTCCGAGGGGAGCGCCGGCAATGACGCTTCTCAACCCCACCTGGACGGCGCTCCTGTACTTGGCCGCCGCGGCCTGTTTCATCCTTGCCCTTAAGGGGTTGAATTCGCCAAAGACTGCACGGCGGGGCAACCTGATCGGAGCATTTGGTGCCCTGCTGGCTGTGGTGACGGTGTTTGTTTCGGTGAAGCTTGACAACATTCCATGGATTCTTGGGGCCATAGCTGTGGGCTCGGGTGTTGCTGCACCTGTGGCCCGTCGCGTGCAAATGACTCAGATGCCGCAGCTCGTCGCCCTCTTCAATGGTGTGGGTGGTGGTGCCGCGGCGCTTGTCGCTCTGCTGGAACTCTCCCACGGGGACGATCCGTGGGTTCGATTGGCAATCGTCTTCACGTTGCTGGTGGGTGCGGTGTCCTTCGCTGGCTCCGGTGTCACTTTCGCCAAACTCCAGGGACTCATGACCACCCGGCCGGTGACGTTCCCTGGCCTGCCCGCCCTGATGGCCGTGGTGCTGCTGGCTGCCGTGGGAGCCGGCGTCGTGGTGATCCTGAACGGCTCTTTGGTACTGGCGTTGGGGCTGCTGCTTTTGGGGCTGATTGCCGGAGTGCTGTTGGTGCTCCCTGTGGGTGGCGCCGATGTGCCGATCGTCATTTCGCTCCTGAATGCCTTCACGGGGCTGGCCGTCGCGGCATCTGGATTGGTACTGGGTAATGTCCTCCTTGTCGTCGCCGGCACGCTGGTGGGGGCTTCCGGCACCATCCTCACCCGTGCCATGGCTGCCGCGATGGGGCGCAGTGTTGCCGGCATCATGTTCGGGGCCTTCAGGGGTGGATCCACCGCCGGATCCACTGCCGTGAGTGAGCGGCCAGTGCGTTCCTCCAGCGCGGAGGACGTGGCAGTACTTCTCGGCTATGCGCAGCGGGTGATCATCGTCCCCGGCTATGGGCTCGCGGTTGCCCAGGGGCAGCACACCGCCGCAGAGCTTGCCCTTGCGTTGGAAGCACGCGGTATTGAGGTGGACTTCGCCATCCATCCTGTGGCTGGGCGCATGCCCGGCCATATGAACGTACTGCTCGCAGAGGCCAACGTCCCGTACGAGTCGCTGAAGGAAATGAGTGACATCAACTCCGAGTTCAAGACCACCGATGTGGCCCTGGTGGTGGGAGCCAACGATGTTGTGAATCCCGCAGCAAAAACCACCTCGGGATCGCCGATCTACGGAATGCCCATCCTGGAGGTCGCCGACGCCCGGCAAGTGGTGTTCCTCAAACGCTCCATGCGTCCCGGGTTTGCGGGGATTGAGAATGAACTGTTGTACGAACCTCAAACCACCCTCTTGTTCGGCGACGCGAAGGACTCGCTGACCAAGGTTCTGGGGGCCGTCAAGGCGCTCTGAGGACAAACAACGTGGTCGGATCCTTGCTGGCTTCAAAGGGCTTTCCGACAATCCGGGGTGGTCCTATGCTGAACCGTACGAGCTGCCCTGCCCATGCCGAACCGCCATATCCAAGTGAGGTTGCGCCATGACCGTGAAACTCAACAAGAAGGCTTTTGACC
Source organism: Paenarthrobacter sp. NPDC090517 (assembly GCF_044769165.1). NCBI lineage: Bacteria > Bacillati > Actinomycetota > Actinomycetes > Micrococcales > Micrococcaceae > Paenarthrobacter > Paenarthrobacter sp. NPDC090517. The sequence continues at coordinate 314,060 of NZ_JBIVXN010000005.1, forward strand.
ACGCGAAGCATCTGATCCGCGACGGCAAGGTGGTCAAGGACACCCGCGATGACTGGAGCGAGCATGCCCCCAGCGCCAAGGACGAGAATGCATTCTTGGACAAAAATGGGCACTCCGAGTACTCCAAGTGGTTCCTCGGCGTGGACGACGATCACCCCGACGACCAAAAGGGCCATTACAAATTCCCGATTGGTGACTTCAAGAAGATCCACCGCTGCGGGGTGATCTCCGCCGAGAGCAGGGCCGGCCAGTACGACTATGACGATATTCGTGATGCCTTGGGAAAGCTGCTCGAAAAGATCGATGCCGACTGAAGTGCTCCTGCCCACTTGGTTGCATGCAAGGGCGCGGTGACATCGACGTTTCGCGCGGAATTATGTGTTTTTGGGTGCACTAACCAGGAGGGACCACGCAGACTGCAGGCCTATGCGCCAGGATTTCCGCGAGCTCGGCCAGCCTGTGCGCGCGTGCCGATTCGGCGGGAGAAAATGGCTCGCCGGGTCGGGAAAAGACCAGGGGCCCGTGCCACGCCGTCGGGATTTTGAGGATGTCAGTTGAAGGCCCGACGACGGTGGGAACCTCGGGCGCGGTGCGTTCTGGATCGATGGGGACTACTTTTGCGGACAGGAGTTCGGCGACGGCCATCGGAAGCTCGTTCGGGTTCCCCGCGATGCGGGCGGCGAGACTCAGCGCCTTGGTTTGGCCGTCGGCCATGGCCAAAGCAGTGGTGGACCAAACATGTGACTCTTGCCCGCCGCCGTCGTGCAGTGCTTTCTGCAGTTCCTGCTCGGTGACCTCGCCCGGCGCGGAGAGAACGAACTCATCCATAACCCTTTCACCGGCGTCTGTGGGAGCTGAAGCCGTCCCGATCATCGGGTGGACGTGCAGGCTGAGGATGTTGGCGTCAATCTTGGCGAGGGCATGGGTAATTTTCTGCAGTGACCCTGGTTGATCCATCAGCACCGTTCGTGCTCGCCACAGTGCAGGGGCGAGGTGCAGTTGATGCCGCTGACGGAGGGCAGGCGCATGCAGCCAGCGCCGCAGGACCTTGGCTGCGGACGGTTCAGCAACCCAAATAACCAAAACAGTGGCGGTGACCGCCAACAGCAGGACCTTTGCCAGGTAGGGGAGTTGGGTTCCAACCACTGCCGCATGAACCAGCAATTCGATGGGAAGCATGACCGCGATGTTCGCGAGGGTGAGCCGGGCTTTGGTCGGTTCGGGCAACTGACCGCAGGCTTCACACAGAAGATCAGCGGTGACGGGAGTGCTCGGGTTGGGCTTCATGATTTCATGCTGCCCCGCCCCGGTTTCGAGCTCGTTGCCTTCGCGTCACGTTCTGAGGACAGGCCTGTGAACGAACAAACCCGGCACCCTCCAGGTGAGGATGCCGGGTTCGGCTAAGCAAGTGGGAAGGAGCGCTTGCGGAGAGCTGGCGGTCCTAGCGGGTGCGGTCGGAATCGAAATCCGGATCCAGTTCGGAAGCCTGGCCAGCGTTGCGATGGGCTGCTGCATCCTTGAGGAGATCCCGGATTTCTGCCAGCAGGGCAGTGTCTGCGGGGAGCGGCTCTTCCTCGGGTTCCTCGGTGGAGAGGCGGTTCTTGACCAAGGAATTGATCTTGTTCATGGGCGCTACAAAGATGAAGTAGACCACGGCTGCGGTGATCACGAAGGTCACGAGCGCGGTCAGGACAGCGCCGAAGTTGATGAACGTGGCGGGGTTGTTTTCCCAGATCTTGAAGCCGAGTCCGTCAGCGTTCATGCCACCGGCGGCGGCGATCACGGGATTGATGATGTTGGTGGTGAAGGCAGCAACGAGGGCGGTGAACGCACTGCCAATGACGACGGCAATGGCCAACTCGATCACGTTGCCGCGAAGTATGAAGTCCTTGAAACCCTTAAGCATGGATGTTCCTCCGATTGGGTGCGGGTGGCTGGCTCAGCAGAGATCAAACTACCACTCCGAGGTTTCAGGGAGTTGTCACAGGGATGTGAGAGACGGTTGGGGGAAGGGCTAGGGATGTGAGAGAGGGAGGGGCCGGGATGTGAGAGAGGGTCCCGGCCCCTTCCCCGTCAGGCGAGCAGCGACCTGGTGTGGTCGTTGAGGAACATTCCGCGGGGATCAAACTCCTTGCGGACCTGGATGAAGGTGTCCAGCTCCGGATAGAGGCGCTCCAGCCGGCTCCGGGTCATGAAGTGGATCTTCCCCCAGTGGGCTCGCGGCTCGAACTCCTGCAGGACGGCATCGGCGTCGCGGAAGAACTGCCAGTAGTCGGTTCCAGGCTCGGTGGTCAGTGTGATGACGGTGCTGTCGCGGCCTTGGAACTGGGACATGTAGGCGTCGTCGGACTTTACCCAGCGGACCTCCACGGGGTACTTCTGTTCGGGATACTTGCTGCGGATAAGGTCCTGGATAGCCTCTACGGCGACCAAGCCGTCCTCGCTGCGGACGAAGTACTCGAGTTCATGGAACTGGCTGGTGAAGCCGCCCGGGTAGATCCGGTAGGAACGGTCCAGCCGCGCACCTTCAACACTTGATATCTGGCTTTCGTCCTGGACCGAGGCAACGTTGTAACGCTTGGTGTAGCTGCGGCCTCCCATGCTGTGGTCCGGCGAACCTGGAAGGTCCAAAAGCTCGCATGAGTCATCTTCCGGGCACCACAGGAAGGAGTAATGCCGGTTGTCATCGATGTCGGCCTGCCATGTCGAAGCAGTTTCAGCCCAAGTGGGGTAGCTGATCTGCTCCTGGAGGTAGTAGCTGTCCTCCACGGCCAACTCCACCTCCAGGAAGATCCCCAGCGTGCCCAACGCAACCTGCGCGGCCCGCAGTTCGCGGAGCTGGCTCTCCCCGATTTCCACGATTTCTCCATAGCCGTTGATCAGCTTCACCCACCGAAGTTTCGAGGAGAAGCTGCCCAGGTCCTTGCCGGATCCGTGGGTGCTGGTGGCCAGTGCGCCTGCGATCTGCTGCTTGTCTATGTCCCCTTGATTGCTGAGCGCCAGTCCTTTCTCCCACAAAGCATCCCCGAAAGCGTTGATGGTTGTGCCGGCCAAGGCCCGGGCACGGCGCCCCGATTGGTCAGTTCCTGTGATGGCCGAAAGGCCAGCCATGTCCATCAGGACGCCGCCGGTTTGAACCAAGGGCGACGAGGAGTGTCCTGAGCCGACTGCCCGAACAGGCAGGCCTTCGTGAATGGCGAAACGGACGGCGTCGAGCGCTTCTTGTTCATTCCTGGGCCGCACGGTGAAGGCAGGCGTCGCGCTTTGGTTACCACCCCAGTTGGTCCAGGTGGCGTCCGTGGCAAAAGGGGCCGAAGGGGTAGCGGCACTTGGCAAGGAGGCCGGCCGGGAAACGTTGGTGGTCATGGTGAAAGCTCCGTTGCTTGTCTGAACGCTCACGCGCCGTGGTTGATCATGACGTGCTTGGTGCGCGAGTAATCGTCCAGGGCGTAGAGCGAAAGGTCTCGGCCGTAGCCGGAACCCTTGAATCCGCCCCACGGTACCTCGCACGCGAGGACAAGGTGCGCATTGACCCACACGGTGCCGAAGTCCAACTGCTTGGGAATCCGGAGGGAAAGGCTTGAATCGCGTGTCCACACCGAGGCTGACAAACCGTACGGGCTCTCGTTGGCGCGGGTCACGGCTTCTTCGGTGGTGCTGAAGGTTTCCACAGTGACCACCGGGCCGAAGATCTCGTGCGTGGCGATGTGAGCGCCCGCCGGCACATTGCTGATGACCGTGGGCTCGATGAAGTAGCCGGGACCTTCCAGCGCAGAGCCGCCGATAGCCACGGTGAGGCCTGCCTCCTGGGCTTCCGCGAGCGACTCTTTGACTCGTTCGTAGTGCGGGAGGGAGATCATGGGGCCGATTTCGACGTCGTCTCCGGCGTCCGGCGACCCGAGGACCAGCGTGCTGACCTCCCGGACCAGGTGCTCGGTGAATTCCTCGGCGACGGATTCGTGGACCAGCACGCGGCAGGCGGCACCGCAGTCCTGGCCTGCGTTCCAGAAGCCTGCGTTCCGCACACCGGCAGCGGCAGCGCGGAGGTCGGCGTCGGGGAACACCACAACGGGGGCTTTGCCGCCGAGTTCCAAGTGGACGCGCTTGACGGATTTCGCGGCCGTTTCAGCCACGGCCTGGCCACTGACGACGCTGCCGGTCAAGGCGACCAACGCAATGTCCGGGTGTTCGGAGAGACGCTGTCCCACGGTACGGCCACGGCCGGTGACTACGTTGAGGATCCCGTCCGGGATGCGTCCGGCCAACACTTCCACCAGCTTTAGCGTGGACAGCGGGGTTTGCTCGGAGGGCTTGATGACGATGCTGTTGCCGGCAGCGAGGATGGGGGCGATCTTCCAGGCAGCCATCAGCAGCGGGTAGTTCCAAGGGGTGATGACACCCACCACACCTACGGGTTCGCGGAGGATCACGGACGTGTGGTCCGTGGCGTAATCGCCGCCGGCCATGGAGGTCAAAGTCCGTGAGGCGCCGGCCATGAACCGGAAGGTGTCGATGGTGCTGGAGACGTCGTCCTCAGACACGGCCTGCGGCTTACCGGTGTTGGCGGATTCCAGGACTTCGAAGACCTTGCGGTTCTCCTCAATGATGTTCGCGATGAGGTTCAGGACATCAGCGCGTTCCTTTGGAGTGGTGGCACCCCAGGTCTTTTGAGCCACGACGGCGGCGGCAACAGCGGCGTCCACATCATCGGCCGTGCCGGCCTGCACGGAGGCGATGACCTGTTCCGTGGTGGGATCCACGACGTCGATGGACAGGCCAGAGGAGCCTTGGACGAAGGACCCGTTGACGAAGTGCCCTGCCGGCGGCAGCGGCAGTTGCAGCGGGAGCGACGAGGCTTGGGTGTCCGGGGATGCGCGTCGGACGGTGAACTGTTCAGTGTGGGTGGTAGTCATGACGATTCACTTTCAGAGGAGGTCTGGTCAGATGAGGTCTGGCGTGAGTGCACTAGCGGGAAAGGGTGCGGCTTCGGTGTTCTTGCGGAACACCCGGGCTGCGACGTAATAGAGGGGAGCGACGACGACGAGGCCGACGATCCAGGAGATGTCCACGCCGCCCATCGCTGCGGCCAACGGGCCTGTGTAGATCGCGGTTGCCGAGAAGGGAACCTGGATCAGGGCGCCTGCTACATAGGAGCCGATGGCGACCCAATTGAACCGGCCGTACACGCCGCCGTCGCGCTTGAAGAAGTCTTCAACCCGGTACTCGCCGTGCCGCAGAAGGTAGTAGTCCACCAGGTTGATGGCCGTCCACGGAACCAGGACGTACATCAGGAAGGAGAGGAAGTTCGTGTAGAAGAGGATGAAGTTGTCGCGGGCAAACAGGGCGATGGAGACTGCGACAACGAACAGGATGATCGCGGCAATGCTGCGGGTCTTGGCGCGAGGCAACCAGCTCGGCCTGAACGTCTGGCCAATGGTGAGGGTGCACAGGACGCCGCAGTACAGGTTCATGGCGTTCGATGCCGCGACGCCCAGGCAGAAGATGCCGACTATGATCAGGGTCCACGGCTGAAGCATCGCCCCCAGGCTGCCCACGATTTCGACCTCGCCGGTGCTCATGGAGACGGCTAGCGTGCCCACCAAAGCGCCAAGGATCATGGGGAAGAGGGTTCCCAACACGCAGCCTGAATAGGAAGCCCAGAACGCCGGGGCGGAACCTGTGCCCTGCGGCATGTAGCGGGAGTAATCAGAGACGTACGGCGCGTAGGCCAGTTGCCACAGGGCGGAGACGGAGATGGTTCCCATGAAGCCGACCCAGTTGAAGTTGCCCGTCTCCAGGAAGTTGCCGGGCAATCCGTGGACCATCAGGATCCAACCGAAGGCCAGCAACAAGGCCAGGCCGGCTGCAACGCTGAGGACGCGTGCATAGGCATGGATGAGCCGGTAACCGAAGATCGTGGCGATAACGCTGACGATGCCGATGATGATGATTCCCGCGTCAACGCTGATGCCCGGGCTCACCGCAGCCATTGCTTCCCCGCCGAATACCAGGTTCGCTGCGAAGAAGCCCACGTACATGATCACCACGATGACCACGATCAGCAAAGCGCCGAAGGAACCGAACTGACCACGGGTCTGGATCATCTGGGCCACACCCAATTGCGGGCCCTGGGCCGAGTGCAGCGCCATGAAGATGCCGCCCACCACGTTGCCGATGATGATTCCCGCAATTGCCGGGACAAAACCGAGACCGAACACGGTGGTGGCGAGTCCGCCGGTCATGATAGTCATGATCATGATGTTGGAGCCGAACCAGATGGTGAAGAGGTCCCGGGCCTTGCCGTGGCGCTCATTGGCGGGGATCGGCTGGATGGTTCTGTCCTCGAGCCGGGGTACTTCCGCAGCAGGCCGCGGTGCCTCGGTGGAGGTCCTCATGACGCGCTCCGGGATGCCGAAGCGAGCTCGCGAACAGCCGTGTTGTCCGCTTTGCTGCGGTTCACCATGAGTCCGAGAAGGTCGAACACCAGGGTGGCCGCGGCGACCGTGGTGATGTCCGCGTGGTCGTACGCCGGGGCGACTTCCACGACGTCGGCGCCCACGATGTTGATGCCGTCCAGTCCGCGGAGCAACGCCAGGAGCTCGCGGGAGTGGAGCCCGCCCATTTCGGGGGTTCCGGTGCCGGGTGCGAACGCGGGGTCCAGGACGTCAATGTCGATGGAGACGTAGACGGGGGTATCGCCGAGCCTGTCCTTCACGCGCTGGATAGCTGCCGGGACACCGATCACGTCCAGGTCCGAGCAACGGATGATCTGGAACCCGAACTCGTGGTCGCGAAGGAAGTCGTTGCGGTCATAGACCGGGCCGCGTATACCCACGTGCATGGACTTGTCCTCCACCAGCAGGCCTTCCTCGAACGCCCGTCGGAAGATGGTTCCGTGTGTGATCGGCTGGTCGAAATAGGTGTCCCAGGTGTCCAAGTGGGCATCGAAATGCAACAGGGCCACAGGGCCATGGACCTTGTTCAGGGCCCGCAGCATGGGAAGGGCGATGGTGTGGTCGCCGCCGATGGAAATAAGCCTCTTGTCCGTGCTGATCAGGGGCAATGCCTGCTCCTCGATCTCACGGACGGCCCGGGTGATGTCATAGGGAGTGCAGGCGATGTCGCCGGCATCCACAACCTGGGCTTCGTACACCGGTTCAACGTCGAGCTCCGGGTGGTAGCCGGGGCGCAGGAGACGGGAGGCCTCGCGGACTGCGGCAGGACCAAAGCGGGCGCCGGGCCGGAAGGAGGTTCCGCCGTCGAACGGTACGCCGACGATCGCGATGTCGTAATCCGGGACGCGGTCGATTTGGGGGAGGCGGGCGAAGGTGCCGAGGCCTGCATACCTGGGGACTTTGGTTGCGTCGACAGGACCGATGGGCTTGTGGGTTGTCATTGACGGATCCTTGGGTTGAGGGGTGCTCGCCGTTGAGCGGGAAGTAAGTAGTTCCATTCTTGGTGACGTGGATCACCCCGGATAGCGGTACATTGACTACAAATGGCCGAGTCGTTTAGACGAATGTCTAAGTGCCGCGATATCCTGCGGCTGAAGCCGAACAAGCAGACCAAGAATCGGGGCGAAACATGGCGATTACGGTGGCTGAACTCGTCGCAGAGCCGCAGCTGGGACTCACCCTGATGGCCGGACCCGCCGGCTTGGGTAATCGCATCACTTGGGCCCATACCTCGGACCTGCCCAGGCTGTGGGAGTGGGTGACCGGTGGGGAGCTCATGATGACCAATGGCCTCTCCATTCCCGCCGACGCCGAAGGGCAGGTAGCGCTCGCCGAAGCTTTGATGGATAGTGGCGCCAGCGCGTTGGCGATCGGTGAGAAGATGCACGCTCCGCCACTTACGGAGGAATTCCTGGAGGCCTGCAACCGCCTTCCGCTGCCCCTGATCAACATCCCGTATCCGCTGCCGTTCATCGCGATTGCCCGTTCGGTGGCCGAATCCTCGCTGCTGGAGGAGTCCCGCCGATTGAGGCAAACGGCCCGTGTTTACGACCTCCTCCGCACCGCGGGAGCCTCCGAGGACCATTGGCAGAGCCTCGTCCAAAGGCTCGCCACCGAGCTCGACGCGGACCTGTTCGTGGTGGATAGGCGCTGCCTCCATCCTTGGCATCCTGACGGGCAGTCACTTCCGGTGTTCCTCGCCGAGGAATGGGCTCCCTTGTCCGGGCAGGTATCCCTCGCCGGGAAGAACTTCCAGTGGCACCGCATCCGCGGCAGGCACGTGCTCACCATGGATATTCCCACCCACGCCAACGCGCTCCTGGTGGTGCTGCCCAACAGCGAACCGCACCCGGACGCCGTCGTGCTTCTTCACGCCGCAACCGTGCTGGGGCTGCAACTTTCGCGCATCGTTTTGTCGCTGGAAGGCCGCCACCGACTGGCAGGTGAGTTCCTGCTGCAGGCCATGGATGGACGTTTGGGCGCGGCCGAGATGGAGAGCCGGCTGGCCGGTTTTGAGGTTCCGCCCCAGGGTTTCCTGCTCGCCTCCATGTCCGAGGCGGCCGGCAACAAAACAGCGGACGACGGCGACAGGCTGGCTAACGTTCATATCGAACTGTGGCGGCATGGGGTTGCGTCGGCCACGTTGAAGCGGAATAACAGGCTCCACGTGGTGGTCCCGGCCGACGTTTCTGATGAAGTGCTGGTGCACTGCGCCGGGGAAGGCGCCGCCATTGGAATCAGTGCGCCGGCAGCTGTCGCCAACATCCAGGGTGCACTACAGGAGTCCCTCTGGGCGCTCGGTTCTGCCCGTGCCAACAACTTGCGGCTGGCCCGCTATGCCGAGGGGCCATCGTGGCTTGGACTCACCAGTTTCGAGGAAGGGACAGCCTTGGTCCGCCGTCTTTTGGGGCCGATTTTCGACTACGAGCAGGGCCGGGAAGGCGATCTCATTGTCACCTTGAGGACGTATTTGGACTCGCAACGCTCTTGGCAAAAGACTGCGACGGCGCTCTTCGCCCACCGGCAGACGATCATCTATCGAATGCGGAAAATTGGCGAACTGACAGGGCTGGACATGGGTGAAACGTCCACGGTCGCCCAATTGTGGTTTGCGCTGCAGATCCATGAAGCGATGCATCAGTAGCCATACCTTGCTTGCGCATTTTCAAAACAACCAGCTATGGTGTGAAGCGTGTCACCCAGGTGATGCAACGCTATTGATCTGCGGCGGGAGAGTCCTGCCGGTACATCCAGTCAGGCGCCGTAGGAGCAAATCCTCCCCAGGAATCTCTCAGGCCCATGTACCGCCGCGGTTAGGCAACTCTGGAAAGCAGTCCGGGTAACCGGGCTCACCGACGGTGCAAGCAGGCAACAATTGCTGCGGAATCTCTCAGGTCCAATACAGAGCGGGGAGGAACCCCACATCATCGTGGCGCTCACTGGGCGCCTGAATCATGGAGTTCCTCTTGACTGTTCAATCAACCCCCACCGCCTTCGCGGACCGGCACATCGGCGCCCGCCGCCAAGCCGACGTTGACACCATGCTCAAGGCCATCGGCTACGACTCTGTCGACGGCTTGGTAGATGTCGCGGTTCCCGATTCCATCCGCCAGGAAACTGCCCTGAAGTTGCAGGATGCCCTCACCGAGGTGCAGGTCCTCGCCGAGCTCCGCAAGCTCGCGTCCAAGAACAAGACCGCCGTCCAGATGATCGGCCAGGGCTACTACGACACCGTCACGCCTCCGGTCATTCGCCGAAATATCCTCGAAGCTCCCGCCTGGTACACGGCCTACACGCCGTACCAGCCGGAAATTTCCCAGGGCCGCCTTGAGGCACTGCTCAACTTCCAGACCATGGTGCAGGACCTCACGGGACTTCCCGTAGCCAACGCCTCGTTGCTGGACGAAGCAACCGCCGTGGCCGAGGCCGTGTTGCTGATGCGCCGCGCCAACAAGAACAAGAATGCCAAGGACGGCAAGACTGTCCTCGACGCCGACCTCCTTCCGCAGACCATCGCGATCGTGAAGGGTCGCGCCGAGGCGTTGGGCTTCGAAGTTCAGATTTCCGACCTTTCGGCAGGGCTTCCCGACGGCGACATCAACGGCGTCGTCCTTCAGCAGCCCGGCGTTTCGGGCCGCGTGTTCGACCACTCCGGCGTGATCGCTTCCGCGAAGGAACGCGGTGCGCTGGTCACCGTGGCCGCCGATTTGCTGGCGCTCACGCTCATCACGCCCCCGGGCGAACAAGGTGCGGACATCGCCGTCGGAACCGCGCAGCGCTTCGGCGTTCCACTGTTCTTCGGTGGCCCGCACGCTGCCTACATGGCCGTGCGTGAAGGCATGGAGCGCACACTTCCTGGCCGCATTGTTGGTGTTTCCAAGGACAACGCCGGCGTCCCTGCTTACCGCCTGGCCCTCCAAACCCGCGAGCAGCACATCCGTCGCGAAAAGGCGACGTCCAACATCTGCACCGCGCAGGCTCTCCTGGCGATCGTGGCCTCGATGTACGCCGTTTACCACGGTCCGGAAGGGCTGAAGGCTATCGCCGAAACCGTTCATGGTCACGCCCGTGCTTTGGCGGCGACCCTACAGAAGGCCGGCCGCGAACTCGTCTCCGACACTTTCTTCGATACCCTCACCGTCCGCGTACCCGGCAAAGCCGATAAAGTCATCGCGGCCGCCGAAGCCCGCGGCATCAACTTGCGCCTCATCAATGCGGACACCGTTGGCGTCTCCATTGATGAAACCACGACGCCGGAGGTCCTCTCGGCGGTGGCCGTAGCCTTCGGCGCCGGTCCTGTAGGGGAAACCGCCGGGTTCGAGCTTCCCGCAGACGTGGTCCGCAGCTCCGATTTCCTGCAGCACCCGGTGTTCAACACCCACCGTTCCGAGACGCAGCTGTTGCGCTATATCCGCAAGCTGTCCGACCGGGACCTGGCACTGGACCGCACCATGATCCCGCTGGGTTCCTGCACCATGAAGCTCAATGCCACAGCGGAGATGGAAGCCATTTCCTGGCCTGAGTTCGCCTCCATCCACCCGTTTGCTCCGGACCACCAGACAGCAGGTTGGCGCGAACTGATCGAGGACCTGGAAGCCGATCTTACTGAGATCACGGGCTACGACCAGGTTTCCATCCAGCCGAATGCAGGCTCCCAGGGCGAGCTCGCGGGCCTGCTCGCGATTCGCGGCTACCACCTGTCCCGCGGAGATGAACAGCGCAACGTCTGCCTGATTCCGGCGTCGGCTCACGGCACCAATGCGGCGTCTGCTGTGTTGGCGGGCATGAAGGTAGTTGTGGTGGCTACGGCTGCCGACGGCACCATCGATCACGCGGACCTTGCCGCCAAGATCGAAGCCAACAAGGACGTCCTGTCCTGCATCATGATCACCTACCCGTCCACTCACGGTGTGTATGACGCCGACGTCCGCGAGGTGTGCGACGCGATCCACGCAGCCGGCGGCCAGGTGTACGTTGACGGTGCCAACTTGAACGCGTTGGTTGGCCTTGCCCAGCCGGGTAAGTTTGGCGGCGACGTTTCCCACCTGAACCTGCACAAGACCTTCTGCATCCCGCACGGCGGTGGCGGACCAGGTGTTGGTCCTGTTGCTGCTAAGGCTCACTTGGCTCCGTTTATGCCGGGCGACGCCAACAGTGCTGTTTCTTCTGAGGACACTGCCACCGGTGTTGCCATTTCGGCTTCGCGATATGGCTCGGCCGGCGTGCTCCCGATTTCCTGGGCGTACGTGAAGCTCATGGGCGGCCAGGGGCTGACGGAGGCTACCAAGTCGGCGTTGCTGGCAGCCAACTACGTTGCTTCCCGCTTGGATGAGCACTTCCCCATCCTGTACACGGGCGAGGGCGGACTCGTGGCCCATGAGTGCATCCTGGATCTCCGTGAGCTGACGGCCCGCACCGGCGTTACGGCCGAAGACGTTGCCAAGCGCCTGATCGACTTCGGCTTCCACGCTCCCACTCTCGCGTTCCCCGTTGCCGGGACCCTGATGGTGGAGCCTACGGAGTCCGAGGACCTGGCGGAGATCGACCGTTTCATCGAAGCCATGATCACCATCCGTGCCGAGATCGAGCAGGTGGCCAGTGGTGATTTCACTGTTGAGAAGTCGCCGCTGCGCAACGCACCGCACACGGCTGCCGCCGTCGTGAACTCCGATTGGGATCGCGACTACCCGCGGGAGCAGGCCGCGTTCCCCGTCCATCACCTCAAGCAGGACAAGTACTTCCCGCCGGTTGGCAGGATCGACGGCGCCGCCGGTGACCGGAATCTTGTGTGCTCCTGCCCGCCTCTCGAAGCATTCGAGAACACTGCTGACGTCGAAAACTAAGGACACCCGATCATGTCTGAGAACTACACAGCCCTTTACGAGCAGCACAAAAAGGCCGGCGCTTCATTCACCGATTTCGGCGGCTGGCAGATGCCTCTCAAGTACGAGTCCGAGCTCGCCGAGCACCATGCAGTCCGCAAGACCGCGGGCCTGTTCGACCTCTCCCACATGGGCGAAGTGTGGGTTACCGGGCCCGATGCTGCTGCCTTCCTGGACTACGCGCTGGTAGGAAAGTTGTCAGCAGTGGCCGTGGGCAAGGCCAAGTACTCGCTGATTTGCAACGCCGACGGCGGCATCATCGACGACCTCATCACCTACCGTCGCCCCTCGCCCGAAGAAGGCGGGGATAGGTACCTGGTGGTCCCCAACGCGGGCAACGCGAAGGTGGTTGCTGCGGAGCTCCTGGAGCGCGCATCCGGGTTCGACGTCGTGGTGGCAGACGCCTCCGCCGAGACTTCACTGATCGCAGTGCAGGGTCCCAACGCCGAAGCCATCCTGCTGGGTCTCGTCCCGGCAGAACAGCACGCGATGGTCACGGAACTGAAGTACTACGCGGCGGTGGAAGTCTCCATCACGTTCGACGGCGGCACCCAGGACCTGCTGCTGGCCCGCACCGGATACACCGGTGAGGACGGCTTCGAGATTTACATCCCGAACGTCGACGCCGCTGGACTCTGGGAAGCGCTGCTCGAAGCAGGCCAAGACCAAGGCCTCATCCCTGCCGGCCTCGCTGCCCGCGACTCCCTGCGCCTCGAAGCCGGAATGCCCTTGTACGGCAACGAGCTTTCCCGCCACGTCAACGCCTACGCGGCAGGGCTTGGCCCGGTAGTTTCCCTGGCCAAGGAAGGCGGCTTCATCGGCCGCGACGCGCTCACCGCCATCAAGGCTGCGGGCGTCGGGTCCACCCTTGGACAGAAGCTCGTGGGCCTCAAGGGTGCCGGACGCCGTGCCGCCCGCGCACACTACTCAGTCCTCAAGGACGGCTCCCTGATTGGCGAGGTCACCTCCGGCCAGCCGAGCCCCACGCTCGGTTATCCGATCGCCTTGGCGTATGTCGACGTCGAGCATTCAGAGCCGGGCACCATCGTGGACGTCGATCTTCGCGGCAAAGCGGAACCCTTCGAAGTGGTAGGCCTGCCGTTCTACAAGCGCCAAAAGTAGGTCCCGGTGAGAGTGACATCCTCCGCGGGCCCGGTCGCAGAAGCGCCCGTTGAGCGGCGGGTTAAGTAGGTCCCGTCGGCTTTGACCTCCTCTGCATGCTCGGTCGCGAAAGCGCCCGCTGAGCGGACGCGACGCTCCCTTAGACGCATGCTGCCGGAGGCCAAACCCGAAAGGGACCGGCGGCTCACCTTGCGCACGGAACCAAGAGACCGAGGCAACCTGCTGAAAGGCGGGTTCCAAGCCTCGGTTCGCGGGCCTTTCTGAAGGTGAGCGGTCCATAAAGTGACGGCCGGCGGAGGGGAGCCGGACTCCGGAAGCGTGCGTCAAAGCGACGGAGGAGCAGCACGCGGAGGAATTCGGTGTCCGGCACCCAACCCAAGTGTCACCGTGAACACGAACATTTTTTAGACATACGAGAAGTGAGGAATTGGAATGAGCAAAGTAGTTGCCGAGCTGAAGTACTCGGCCGAACACGAGTGGGTTGCCGTCGATGGCGACGGGCCTGTGGGTATCGGGATCTCCGCGGTTGCCGCTGACGCCCTGGGCGACATTGTGTACGTAGACCTGCCCGAGGTCGGATCCACTGTTACGGCGGGTGAGACCTGTGGCGAGGTGGAATCGACCAAGTCGGTATCGGACCTTTACTCACCCGTGACGGGCGAGGTGACCGAGATCAACGACGCTGTCGTCACCGATCCCGCCCTCATCAACAACGATCCCTATGGCGCCGGCTGGCTGTTCAAGGTGGCCGCCACTGAAGAAGGGCCGCTCATGTCGGCCGAAGAATACGCTGCAACGAACGGTGGAGAACTGTGAACCCGGTATCTGTAACTGACTTTCAGCAGGTTGTGTCGGCGTCGTTGGACGCCCAACTGTCCGAGCTGGATCCTGAAATCGCTGCAAAGATCGACGACGAACTGGGTCGGCAGCGCGACGGCCTGGAAATGATCGCGTCGGAGAACCACACAGCTGTTGCAGTCATGCAGGCTCAGGGTTCCGTGCTGACCAACAAGTACGCCGAGGGCTACCCCGGCAAGCGCTACTACGGCGGCTGCGAACATGTTGACGTGATCGAACAGCTCGCGATTGACCGCATCAAGGCCCTGTTCGGCGCAGAGTTCGCCAACGTCCAGCCGCACTCCGGTGCCCAGGCAAACGCGTCCGTGATGCACGCACTCATCAAGCCCGGCGACACCATCATGGGTCTGAACCTCGCCCACGGCGGCCACCTGACCCACGGCATGCGGATAAACTTCTCCGGCAAGCTCTACAACGTGGTCCCTTACGGTGTCCGCGAGGATACCCACACGGTGGACATGGCCGAGGTGGAGCGCCTGGCCCAAGAGCACAAGCCCGCGCTGATCGTGGCCGGCTGGTCCGCTTACGCGCGGCAGTTGGACTTCGCCGAGTTCCGCCGAATCGCGGACTCCGTGGGTGCCTACTTGATGGTGGACATGGCCCACTTTGCCGGCTTGGTTGCCGCAGGCCTGCACCCCTCGCCGGTCCCGCACGCTCACGTCACTACGTCCACCACACACAAAACCCTCGCCGGTCCGCGTGGCGGCATCATCCTCTCCAACGACGCCGACATCGCAAAGAAGATCAACTCGGCCGTGTTCCCGGGCCAGCAAGGCGGACCGCTGGAGCACGTCATTGCCGGGAAGGCCGTCGCGTTCAAGATCGCCGCTTCCGAGGAGTTCCGTGAGCGTCAGGAAAGGGTACTGGCCGGTGCCCGCATCCTCGCCGAGCGACTCGTCCAGCCCGACGTCGCTGCCAAGGGCATCAGCGTGGTCTCCGGCGGCACTGATGTACACCTGGTCCTCGTCGACCTCCGCAACTGCGAACTCGACGGCCAGCAAGCCGAAGACCGCCTCGCCGCGATCGACATCACCGTCAACCGCAACGCCGTCCCCTTCGACCCGCGTCCGCCCATGGTCACCTCCGGCCTGCGCATCGGCACTCCTGCGTTGGCTACGCGCGGATTCGGCGAAGAGGCGTTCCGCGAGGTTGCGGACGTCATCGCCGAAGTGTTGACGGCCGACGCCGATGCGGACCTTTCCGGGTTGCGGCACCGTGTTGACGTGCTGGCGAAGGCGCATCCGCTGTACCCGGGGGTTTCGGAGCTCTCGTAAGTCGCCTCGGAGCTCGGTTCGCCCGTCGGGTTCGGTTTGCCCGTCGGGTCCGACCTCCTCTGCATGCTCGGTCGCGTAGACGCCCGCTGGGCGGACGTGACGCTCCCTTGGACGCATGCTGCCGGAGCCCGGACCCGAAGGGGCCAGCTCTCGGGTTGCCGTTAGCGACAGGACCGCCGGGTTCGCTTGTTGTGACTAGGTCTGGCTGCCGGGGGTGTTCCTCGGGCGACGGGTTGGTTTGGGAGCGTGGGGGGTGTTCTGGTCGGGTTCGGGGGTTGGCTGCGGAAGGTGCCGTTCGCACGGCATGTTCCGCTGGGAACCCCCGAACCGGCGAGGGGTTCGGATTTGGGGATGGGGGTCCGCTCCGTTTGTTGGGGGCGGGGCGGGTTCTTTTTCGTTTTACTTAGTTAGGAAATGACATGGCCGTTGGGGTCTTTGATCTGTTCTCTGTGGGTATTGGCCCGTCGAGTTCTCATACTGTGGGACCGATGCGCGCCGGGGCGATGTTTGCCCGTGAGTTGCGTGAGTCCGGAATGCTCGAATCTGTTGCCGGGTTGCGGGTTGACCTGTACGGCTCGCTGGCTGCAACCGGCAAGGGACACGGGACATTCACGGCCGTGCTGCTTGGGCTTGAGGGCTTCGACCCCGAGACGATTCTGCCTGACGAGGTAGAAGAGCGATTGGCGTCCATTGCCGAAACGGGGAAGCTCAACCTCGCTGGCGGTGTGCTCCTGGACTACGCCGTGGAGGATATGATCCTGCATCCGTTGACGGTGTTGCCGCGGCATACGAATGGGATGAAGTTTGCTGTTTCTGATGCTGAGGGGAACGTGCTGCG
>NZ_JBIVXN010000006.1:0-252703 GCF_044769165.1 Paenarthrobacter sp. NPDC090517
GGCGGCGACTCGAATAACTTTACACGCGCCCAACCCCCACACCAAATCCACCCCAACACCACCCAAAACCCCCGCAAACACAAGGAAAACAACCCCACAACACCCCAAACCCAGCCCAAAACAACAACCACGAATTTCAGTGAAGCCCGTCACACGAACCAACCCCCACAACACCCGCCGCAGAATCCAACACCCAACCACCGCCGTCGAACGCTCAACCCACACCCGAGGAAAGTGAGAGAACGTGGAAAGGGTGCACGCGCTTAAACGCAGAAAGGGCCGGCAACCATAACGGTTGCCGGCCCTTTCGGAACTGGACTACTGATGGAACCTAGGCCGAAACCTCGATGGTGGCCAGGTTCTTCTTACCGCGGCGGAGGAGCAAGTAGCGGCCATGAAGCAGTTCATCGCGGGCAATGACGGCGTCGGGATCGGACACCTTGGTGTTGTTCACGTACGCACCACCTTCGCCAACTGTTCGACGAGCGGCCGACTTGCTGTCTGACAGACCCGAAGCGACCAGGAGGTCGATAATGCCGAGGCCGTCGGCGCCAACGGTCGCGGACGGAAGCTCCGCAGTTGCTGCTTCGAGGGTGCGCTCATCCAGTACCGTGAGGTCGCCGTTGCCGAAAAGCGCAGCCGAAGCGGCAATGACTTTCTCGGTTGCGTCGACGCCGTGGACCAAGGAAGTCACTTCGAAGGCGAGCTTCTTCTGGCCTTCACGGGCAAACGGGCGCTCAGCAACAGACTGGCCAAGCTCTTCAATTTCCGCACGCGACAGGAAGGTGAACACCTTGAGTCGATCAACCACATCAGCATCGGCGGTGTTCAGCCAGAACTGGTAGAACGTGTACGGGCTGCACATGTCCGGGTCCAGCCAAATGGCGTTGCCTTCGCTCTTGCCGAACTTGGTGCCGTCCGAGTTGGTGATGAGCGGCGTCCCCAGGGCATGGACGCTCTTACCTTCCACCTTGCGGATAAGTTCGGTGCCGCTGGTGAGGTTGCCCCACTGGTCCGAGCCCCCGGTCTGCAGCGCGCAGCCGTAGTCGCGGAAGAGGTGGAGGTAGTCCATGCCCTGCAGGATCTGGTAGCTGAACTCTGTGTAGCTGATGCCTTCGTCGGAGTTCAAGCGTGACGCCACGGCATCCTTGCGGAGCATGGTGCCCACGCGGAAGTGCTTGCCTATCTCGCGGAGGAAATCGATGGCGCTAAGCGGCGCCGTCCAGTCCAGGTTGTTGACCATGCGGGCTGAGTTCCCGCCCTGGAAGCTGAGGAAGCGTCGAACCTGGCCCTGAAGGTAGCCAACCCACTCCGCGACGGTGTCCTTGGTGTTCAAGGTGCGTTCCGCCGTCGGACGGGGGTCACCGATCAAGCCAGTGGAACCGCCCACCAAACCGAGCGGTTTGTGGCCGGCCAACTGCAGGCGACGCATCACCAGCAGCTGCACCAGGTTACCCAAGTGCAGTGACGGCGCAGTGGGATCGAAGCCACAGTAATACGTGATCGGGTCCCCGGCGAGCAGCTTTTCCAGTTCAGTTTCATCAGTGGAAACGTGGACAAGGCCGCGCCATTTGAGCTCCTGCCAGACGTTGGCAAAGGCGGGATCGTTGTGCTGGGACTCGAGGTTGTTTACGTGTGACACGAGATCTAAGTTAGCAGGATTGATGGTTCCGTTTTTCCTAGCGCTCGATGCCGGCAGGTACCGGCGCGGCCGCGATGAGGCGCAGGCGTTGCGTCGCACGGGTCATGGCGACGTAGAGGTCTCCCACCTTGCCGTGCTCGTGGTTCAGCATGGCAGCCGGTTCCAGGACCACAACACCGTCGAATTCCAGGCCCTTGGCTTCCTTGGGGCTGATCACCACGATGTCTTGCTGGTAGCTGCCCGCGCCGCTGCCGATGCGGCGCCCGTAGACCTCACGCAGCGCTGCCGTGGCCTGCGGCAGCAGCGGTCCGTCAGCGATGACAGCCAGCAGGCCGCCGTCGATCGCTTCAATTTCCTCCGGCAGGACCTCAACCAAGCGCTTCACGATGCCGTCCGCCTCCACATGGTCAACAATGGGCGACCATTTGCCTTCGCGGACGGCCTTGGGAGCCGAGACCACCAAGCCAGCACGGTTGGCCATACGGACGGCCGCCTCGGCAATCTGCGACGGCGTGCGGTAGTTCACGGTAAGTTCTTCCAGCGTCCAGCGGTCACCGAACGACGGCGCCAGCGCGCTTTGCCACGAATTGGCTCCGGCCGCTGCACTCGTTTGGGCGATGTCACCCACGATGGTGAAAGACTTCAGCGGGCAACGCCGCACCAGGAGCCGCCACTGCATGGGCGAGAGTTCCTGGGCCTCGTCAACGACGATGTGGCCGAAGGCCCACGAGCGGTCGCTCGTTGCGCGTTCGGCAGCGGTCAGCCGCCCTTCGCGTTCCTGGTTCTGTTCGGCAAGCTCTTCAGCCGTCACCAGTACGTCCACGCCCATCGCTTCCATGTTGGCGAGGGTTTGCTTGGCGTTGGCGAGATCGCGGGCACGGTCGGCTTCCTGCTGTGCCAATCCCCTGCCGGCGGCCGGATCCAGTTCGCCCAACAACTCCGCAGCCTCATCTAGCAACGGAACATCCGCTTCCGTCCAAGGCGCATCCACGGGGCGCTGCAGCAGGGCGCGCTGTTCCGGAGTCAGGTGCGGCGTGCAGGCTTCGAGGATGGCTGGCTTGCTGAAGAGTTCAGAGATGAGCTTCTCCGGCGTCATGGGCATCCAGCAGAGGTTCAATGCAATGCGTACGTCGCGGGCAGACCGGACATCTTCCGCCAGATAGGCGCGATCGGCGTTGTTGCCGATGTTGCCTTCCTCCACGAGGTCCGTCAGCTGTTCCGTGAGCTCACGCAGGAGGATCTTGACGAACGTGAGTCGAGCTTCGTTGTGGGGCTTTCCTGTGGCACGGGCCTTTTCCCGGGCCCGGCGAACCTGGCGGACCGTGAGTGTCAGCTTCCGTGAATCAACTTCGAGGATGCGGTCTTCCGCAGGCGTCCGCTGCCGGTTTGCCACGGCATTTGCCACCACGGTTGCCATATCCAGCTTGCCCTTGAGGGCGGCGACATCAGCATCTTCCTCAGGAATGGCGTGAATACCGGGCATGAGGCGCCCCAGGCTGGCCATGACCACACCGGTCTCACCGAGTGAAGGCAGAACTCGTTCGATGTAGTGCATGAAGGACGACGACGGCCCGACGAGCAGGACACCGGCGCTCTTGAGCCGCTCGCGGTGGGTGTAGAGCAGGTAGGCGGCGCGGTGCAGGGCCACAGCGGTCTTCCCCGTTCCGGGACCGCCCTGGACTACCAGCGCACCGGAAATGGAGGAACGGATGATCCGGTCCTGCTCGGACTGGATGGTGCCCACGATGTCCGACATGCGGCCCGTGCGCTTGGAATTGAGCGCAGCCAGCAGGGCGCCTTCGCCCTGAAGCGAGTCGTTGTCCGCGAGCATCCCTGCGTCCAGGACGTCGTCTTCAATCGCTTTTACGTCCCGCCCCTGGAGGATCAGGTGGCGACGACGTCGCACGCCCTGACGGTCGAACGCGGTTGCCTGATAGAAGTGGCCCGCTTCCGGCGCACGCCAGTCGACCATAAGGCGCTGCAGATCGGCCGTGGAAAGGCCGATGCGCCCGATGTACTGAGCCTCACCGGAGTCGAGGTCAAGGCGGCCAAAGACCAGGCGATCGTCGACGGCGTCGAGCTGGGCCAGACGGTCTTCGTACAGTGCCGCGAACGCGTCCCGTTCAGAGACGTTCTGCATGGTTCCCACCGCGCCGGCCTTGCGCACTTGCGCCAGCTGGGCGCGCTTTTCGGCGCGCAGCTCATCGAGCCGGGCATACAGCCCGGCAACATATTCCTGCTCGTGGACCAAATCAGCGTCGTGCATCGAACCGTAACCCCTATCGCAAAAGACAGACCGTCCATTCTACAGCGATTTTGGTAAACGTGTGGGGTACAGGTCATATGGCGGGCTGCGTCACAAAAAGTTCATGCTTTGATGAAGCAACAACACTGAAAGGTCACCCGGCTGCACTGCGGGTCCGGGGCCGGGCAGCTTTGTACTTGGAGACGGTGGGATCATCCTCTATCCAAAACCGCCAAGGGTATTCGGTGCTTCCGCCGGGACCCGCTACACCCACCCGCGGTCCGCTGGCGACGGCAGCTGCGGGTGTCGCCGGCAACCACAGGCTGAACGGTGAGGCGAGCGCGTCACGGCCAGTATCCGCCGTCGTGAGTCCCAGTGCGGAGGCAAGCCTGGCAGGTCCACTGGCCAGGTCCTTGTGCGCCTTCGAGGCGGGCCTTCGAAGGGCAGCCAGCTCATCCCCGTCAACGATCTCGCCGGCCCGCAGGAGCAGCGCGGACGGTGAGCCGTCAGGACCGCAGACGATGTTGGCGCAGTAATGCATGCCATAGGTGAAGTAGACGTACAGGAATCCCGGCGGCCCGAACATTGGTGCATTCCGGGCGGTAGGACCACCGAAGGTGTGGGAGCCGGGGTCGGGGTGCTCTGAATCGCGCGGGCCCATATAGGCCTCTACCTCCGTGAGCCTGACTGAGACTGGACCGGCCTCTGAGTGGTGGGTCAGTACCGCACCAAGTATCAGCGGGGCGATGACACGTGGATCACCCCCAAGGAACTTGCGCACTTGGGACGGGCTGCTGACTCCGTTGTCCATGGACGGGCTCATGAGCAGACCCTAGCAAAATTTCCTGCCACGGCTATGTCCGATTTCCGCTAGCACGGGCTTTGGGCGGCTGGCAGGATGAAGACATGGACTTCTGGCAGCGATACCGGGCGATCGACGCCCGTGACACCCGGTTTGATGGTCAATTCTTCACTGCCGTCAGCTCCACCGGCATCTATTGCCGACCGTCGTGCCCTGCCCGAACCCCCAAGGCTGAGAACGTTACCTTCTACGAAACCTCCGCAGCCGCCCATGAGGCCGGGTATCGCGCCTGCAAACGATGCCTGCCCGAGGCTGTGCCCGGAACGCCCGCCTGGAACATCCGTTCCGACATTGCGGGCCGCGCGATGAGATTGATTAACGACGGCGTGATCACTCGCGAAGGCGTCGACGGCCTGGCGCACCGCCTGGGCTATTCCGCACGGCAACTCAACCGCATCCTCAGCAACGAACTCGGCGCGGGTCCCCTCTCACTGGCACGGGCAAGCAGGGCGCAGACCGCCAGGACCTTGCTGGTCTCCACCGACATGCTCCTGGCCGACGTTGCGTTCGCCTCGGGGTTCAACAGCGTGCGGCAATTCAACGACACCATTGGCGAGGTGTTCGCAATGACCCCGACGGCGGTGCGTGCCACCGGGGCGAAGTCCGCTAATCGCCGAGGTACCGTGGCAGTTGGGCCGGCGCCATCCGCGCTGACGCTGAACCTGCCCTACAGGGAACCCTTCGATCCGGGCATTTTCGACTTCCTGGCAGTTCGCGCGGTACCGGGCATCGAAAGGGCAACGACTGAAAGTGACGGAAGCCGGACCTACGCCCGCACGCTCCGGCTCCCCCGAGGCAGTGCATCCTTTTCGGTTACCTTCAGCCCCTCGACACCCGGCAAACCGTTGCAACTCACAGCCACGGCCGTGGACCTGCACGACCTCCCGGCACTACTGAGCCGGGTCCGAAGGCTGTTCGACCTGGATGCCGATCCGCAGGCGGTCGATGGCGCCCTGGCAGCGGATCCGAGGCTTACGACCAGCGTGGCCGCACTCCCGGGGATGCGGGTGCCTGGGGCTGTGGAGCCCCAGGAACTGTTTATTCGGGCAATGATCGGACAACAGATCACCGTCGCTGCTGCCCGAACTGCCCTTACCCAGTTGTCTGCGGCCGGATCCGTCGTCGATGGCGCTGCGCCAGACCTTGATCGACTATTTCCTACAGCAGCAGAACTCGCCGAACACGGGCGGGCCTTACTCCGGGGACCACAGCGCCGCATCGACTCCATCGTGGCCGCTGCCGAGGCCATGGCCAGCGGGGAACTCGACTTAGGCTACGGCGACGATCCGGACAGCCTCGGCAGCAAACTGCTTCCGTTACCAGGCGTTGGGCCTTGGACCGTGGGGTACGTTTCCATGCGCGTGCTTGGCGCTCCGGATGTGTTCCTGGCCAATGACGCGGCAGTAAGGAACGGCGTGAAGGCGATGCCCGCGGGCCTTGGACTCAGCTCAGACTTCAGGGAGATCAGCCCGTGGCGTTCGTACGCCACCATGCACTTGTGGAGGGCAGCCGTGAAGACCAAGAGCGCGTTGCTCCCTGAAAGTGAGAGAGCGACCGGCCCAAACCCGAGGGACATGAGAGAGCGACCGGCCCAAACCCGAGGGAAGTGAGAGAGCGACCGTGTGTCAGCGGGCCGCCGGCTGCGCGGCCGGCCATGGCAGCAGCTCCGGGAGGTCCACTCCGTCAGCGGCAGCTGTAGCCCTGAGGCTCCCAAGGCTGGGCTCGCGGCCCGCTAGCCACGCGGCGATGTCGGTCAGCATGCCGGTAATCGCGATGGAGGTGCCGCCGCTGCCGATCGTCCTCTGAGGCAGACCTGTGGGCTGCAGGACAAATTTATAGGGTTCCGGGACCCGTGCCGCTAGGAACCCTATGAGGTGCTCACAGAACGGACGGCTCCACGTCTCCGGACCGTAACCCAAGCCCAGGTCAGCAGCATGAATGGTGAGTTCGCGCCAGAGGGCCAGCCCGCCGTCGAACACTGTGCCGTCCCGATAGGCGATGCGCGCCTGCCAGTCCTCCGGGCCCAAGGTATCGAACGCGGCAATCGCCGCATCCAAGGCGGTGGTGACGGCCTCCGTGTGCTGCGCGAGGCTGTGCCCCGCAGCGAGTGCGATGGCCTTGTTACGACCGTCCATGCCGCCGTCGTAAAGCTCCACAGTTTCGCCGCGGCGCGCGTACTCAAGCTGCCGTGCCATGGCGTTGGAAATTCCGGCAAGGTGGGCAAGGACGTGACCCCGGGTCCAGCCTGGAAGCTCAGACGGTTCAGCGACGGATGAGTCGTCCAGTTTGGCGAGGAGGCGGGTGACGGTGTCGGCGGCTTTGTGAAGCTCTGCGGGCAACATCTCGGGGGTGATCTGAGTCATAGCGCCATGCTAACCCAGAGTTAAACGGAGAGCGGGACGGCGCCTTCAGGCACCATCCCGCTCCCGACAAACAAACGCTACGACGCGTAGGAACGCGCTGCGTCCAGTTCCGCTTCAAGGGCAGCCAACTGGCGTTCGACGGCGGCCGGTGCCGTTCCGCCCTGCGAGTTCCGGCTGTTGAGCGAACCTTCGGTGCTCAGAACGCTGCGAACCTCGGGAGTAAGGTGCTCCGAGATTGCTGCATACTCCTCGTCCGTCAGGTCCCACAGCTCCACGCCTCGGCCTTCGGCCTGTTTGACGGCAGCGCCGGAAAGCTCGTGGGCTTCACGGAAGGGAACGCCCTGGCGGACCAGCCACTCCGCAATGTCCGTGGCCAACGCGAAGCCCTGGGGAGCCAGTGATTGCATGCGCTCCGTGTTGAACTTCAGCGTGGCGATCATGCCGGACACGGCCGGAAGCAGCAGCTCCAGGGTGTCGGCGGCGTCGAAGACCGGTTCTTTGTCCTCTTGCAGATCGCGGTTGTAGGCGAGCGGCAGGCCCTTGAGCGTCGCCAGTAGGCCAGTCAGGTTGCCGATGAGGCGACCTGCCTTGCCACGGGCGAGTTCAGCGACGTCAGGGTTCTTCTTCTGCGGCATGATCGAGGACCCCGTGGAGTACGAATCATGCAGCGTCACGAAGGAGAATTCCTTGGTTGCCCAGAAGATGACTTCCTCGGAGATCCGGGAGAGGTCCACGCCAATCATGGAGCACACCCAGGCGAACTCGGCGAAGACATCGCGGGAGGCGGTGCCATCGATCGAGTTGTGGACCGCCGAGAAGAAACCAAGATCCGCGGCGACAGCCTCGGGGTCCAGGCCCAGGGACGAACCGGCCAGCGCACCCGAACCGTAGGGAGAAACACCGGCTCGCTTGTCCCAGTCCTGGAGTCGCTGCACGTCGCGAAGCAGTGCCCAGGCATGTGCCAGAAGGTGGTGGCTCAGCAATACCGGCTGGGCATGCTGCAAGTGTGTCCGGCCCGGCATGGCGACGCCCTGATGGGCCTTTGCCTGCTCCACGAGCGCGTCGATGGTGGCAAGCACGCCGCCAGCGATAATGCGGGCGTGGTCACGCAGGAACATGCGGCCAAGGGTTGCCACCTGATCGTTGCGGGAACGCCCGGCGCGGAGCTTGCCGCCCAACTGAGTTCCGGCACGCTCGATCAGGCCACGCTCCAGTGAACCGTGCACATCCTCGTCGCTCTCAGCCGGGAGGTAGGCGCCGCTCGCGACGTCCTCGTCCAGCTGGTTGAGGGCGGCGAGCATGCCTTCGAGCTCTGCGTGGTCCAACAGTCCGGCCTTGGCCAGCACGCGGGCGTGCGCCTTGGAACCGGCGATGTCATAGCGGGCCAGCCGCCAGTCAAAGTGCGTGGACTTGCTCAGTGCGGCCAGCGCATCCGCGGGGCCGCCGGCGAACCGGCCGCCCCACAGTGCACCTTCGTTAGTTGCGGACGTCATTACTCGCCTGCGACGCGCAGGTCGCGGCCGGAGGCAACCTTGGAGGACATGCCCCACAGCTCGATGAAACCGCGTGCCATGGACTGG
Source organism: Paenarthrobacter sp. NPDC090517 (assembly GCF_044769165.1). Lineage (NCBI taxonomy): Bacteria > Bacillati > Actinomycetota > Actinomycetes > Micrococcales > Micrococcaceae > Paenarthrobacter > Paenarthrobacter sp. NPDC090517. Next base: position 8,693 of record NZ_JBIVXN010000006.1, read on the forward strand.
TCGAAGGTATCGCCGGTGTCGTAGGTGGCGAGGTCGAAGTCGTACAGCGAGGTCTCGGAGCGACGGCCGTTCACGATTGCCTGGCCACCGTGGAGGACCATGCGAATGTCGCCGGAAACGTACTGCTGGGTGTCCTCGATGAACGCGTCCAGGGAGCGCTTCAGCGGGGAGAACCACTGTCCGTCGTAGACCAGCTCTGCCCAGCGCTGGCCAACAGTTGCCTTGAAGCGGGCCTGCTCGCGCTCGATGGTGATGTCCTCGAGGTGCTTGTGCGCGGTGATCAGCGCCATGGCACCCGGGGCTTCGTAGATTTCGCGTGACTTGATGCCGACGAGGCGGTCCTCGACGACGTCGATACGGCCAACGCCCTGCGCGCCTGCACGGCGGTTCAGTTCCTGGATGGCCTGCAGCGGAGTAACTTTGGCGCCGTCGATCGCCACCGGCACACCGGCCTGGAAGGAGATGGTGACCTCATCGGGCGCCGGCGGGAATTCCGGCGTGGCGGTGTAGTCGTAGATGTCCTTGGTGGGAGCGTTCCAGATGTCCTCGAGGTAACCGGTCTCGACGGCGCGTCCCCAGACGTTCTGGTCGATCGAGTACGGGTTCTTCTTGGTGGTCTCGATCGGCAGTCCCTTTTCCTCGGCGAAGGCGATGGCCTTGTCGCGGGTCAGGGCGAGGTCGCGGACGGGTGCAATGCACTTGAGGTCCGGGCCGAGGGTCTGGATGCCAACTTCGAAACGGACCTGGTCGTTGCCCTTGCCGGTGCAGCCGTGGGCAACAGTGGTGGCACCGAATTCGCGGGCAGCCTTCACGAGGTGCTTCACAATGACCGGACGGGAGATAGCCGATACCAGCGGGTAGTGGCCCTGGTAGAGGGCGTTGGCCTTCAGGGTGGGCATGGCGTACTCGTTGGCGAATTCGTCACGGGCGTCGGCCACGTAAGCCTCAACCGCGCCGCAACCGAGGGCGCGCTGGCGAATGGTCTCCAGCGACTCGCCGCCCTGTCCGACGTCGACGGCCACGGCGATGACCTCGGCGCCGGTGGCTTCACCGATCCAGCCGATGGCTACGGAAGTATCAAGGCCACCGGAGTAGGCCAGAACAATGCGCTCAGTCACGAGAGTGCTCCTTTGTTGTTGCTTGGTTCATTCGAATCAATGCTGTGTGAATCAATGCTGAAAAAGATCAATTAGTTGCCTGGCCCGGCTTCTTCGGCCATACGCAGGAAACGCGCCGCCAGTTCAGCCCCGCCATCGGGATCCCGTGCGACCAGCAGCAAAGTGTCGTCGCCTGCGATCGTACCCAATACCGACGGCATCACCGAGTGATCAACGGCCAGGGCCAGGAAGTTGGCTGCTCCTGGTGGGGTGCGGAGGACCACGATGTTGCCCGATGCCTCAGCCGTCACCAGGAGTTCGCCGCAAAGGCGCGTCAGCCGCGCATCCAGGATTTCCTGGGTGACGCCGCTCTTGGCGTTGCGGTCCCCGCCCTCCCCCGGGACAGCGTAAACAAGTGCGCCTTCCTTGCCCCGGACCCGTACCGCGCCCAATTCCACGAGGTCGCGGGACAGGGTGGCCTGGGTGACCTGGACGCCGTCGTCCGCCAGCAGGGCTGCAAGCTCTGCTTGTGAACGCACGGACTCACCCGTCAGGATCGCGGTGATACGCGCCTGGCGGGCAGTCTTTGTGGCTGGGCTGGCGCCCGGCACGGACGGATTGGTGGACACTAGAACGTGCTCTCCCCGGTTCCCTCGACGGGAGAAAGACCATCCACGAAAGCAAGCCCGGAGCGGTGCATCAGCCAGGCCATCAGTGCCTTCTGAGCGTGCAGGCGGTTCTCCGCCTCGTCCCAGACAATCGACTGCGGGCCGTCGATCACTCCGGCGGAAATTTCGTAGCCGCGGTAGGCCGGGAGGCAGTGAAGCACGACGGCGTCCGGCGCGGCCTGCGCCATGGCGGCCTCATCCACGGAATAGTCGCGGAAGAGCTGCAGCCGGGCTTCCTTTTCGGCTTCCTGACCCATGGATACCCAGGTGTCCGTTGCCACGACGTCGGCGCCTTTGAGCGCTTCGGCAGCATCACTGGTGATGAGCACCGAGCCGCCTGTCTGGGCCGCACGCTCCTCTGCGGCAGCCACGATCTCCGGCGCCGGAAGATAGCCTTCGGGGCCGGAAATGCGCACATGCATTCCGGCCGTCACACCGGCAAGGAGGTAGGAATTGGCCATGTTGTTGGCGGAGTCACCCAGATAGGCCATGCTCAAGCCGGCGAGTTCACCCTTGTGCTCCTTGACGGCCAGGAGGTCGGCCAGGAGCTGGCAGGGGTGGTAGTCGTCGCACAAGGCGTTGATGACGGGGACCTTGGAGTTTTCCGCCATCGCCACCAGGCCCGAGTGGGCACCTGTCCGCCATACGATGGTGGACACCATGCGCTCCAGGACCTTCGCCGTATCCTCCACGGATTCCTTGTGGCCGATTTGGGCTTCACCCGGGTTGATGATCAGTGCATTGCCGCCCATGTCCGCAATCCCGGTAGCGAAGGAAACACGCGTGCGGGTGGACGTCTTGTCAAAGATCACGGCCACCGTCTTACGGCCGTTACCGTCGGCGGCAAAGGGCTGCACGCTGTACGGCGCGGCCTTCATTCGGACGGCGAGTTCCAAAACCTCAGCCTGCTCGGCAGGGCTCAGATCCGTGTCCTTGAGGAAGTGACGGGTTGTGGTGGTAGTAGTCACTGTGCGTCCTTAGCGGTGTTGGCTGTAGCCGTAGCGATCAGGGTGGGTAGAGCGTCCAGGAAACGGTCCGCTTGATCGAAAGTCAGGATCAGCGGCGGGGCGAGGCGGATGGTCCTCGGGCCCGGGCTGTTGATGATGAAGCCAGCGTCCAAAGCTGCGGTCACCATGGCGGGTGCGATGTCTGCATTGACATCGAAGCCAATCAACAGACCCTCGCCGCGGACTTCAGTGACACCCTCGACGGCGGCCAGTCCCTCGCGAAGGTGGGTGCCGACAGTCAGCACGTTCTGCAGGACACCTTGGCTTTCGATTGCGTGCAGTGTGGCCAGAGCGGCGGCCGTGGCCACCGGGTTCCCACCGAAAGTGGTGCCGTGCTGCCCGGCGGTGAGCAGGGCCGACGTCGTACTTCCGAACGTGACCAAGGCACCCACAGGAAAACCGCCGCCGAGTCCTTTGGCGAGGGTCACGGCGTCGGGAACAATTCCGGCGTCTTCGCTGGCGAGCCATTTACCGGTCCGGCCGATGCCGGTCTGTACTTCGTCCAGTATCAGCAAGGCACCTGCTGCGGTGGTCACCTCGCGGGCTGCTTGCAGGTATTCCGTACTGAGCGGACGGACGCCCGCTTCACCCTGGATGGGTTCCAGGAAAACGGCCGCTGTGGAATCGTCTACAGCTGAGCGCAGGGCTTCGATGTCACCGAACGGGATGTGGACCACGCCACCGGGCAGTGGCTCAAACGGTGCACGGTAAGCCTCTTTGGCTGTGAGCGCCAGGGCACCCATGGTGCGGCCGTGGAAGGCTCCCTCCAAAGCGATGACCTTTGTGCGCTTCCCACCGGAGTTGTTCCGGCGGGCCAGCTTGAACGCGGCTTCGTTGGCCTCTGTACCGGAGTTGGCAAAGAAGACCTTGGAGCCTGCCGGAGCATTGGTGAGTGCCAGGAGCTTTTCTGCCAAGGCAATCTGCGTGGGGCTCGTGAAGAAGTTCGAGACATGCCCGAGCGTGGCTAGCTGGCTGGAAATCACTGATGTGACGAAGGGGTGGGCGTGGCCCAAGGCGTTTACTGCGATGCCACCAAGGAGGTCCAGGTATTCCTTGCCGTCGGCGTCCCACACGAGGCAGCCTGCGCCGCGAACCAGGACGCGCTGCGGGGTGCCAAAGACGCCCATCAGGGACGACGAGTAACGGGCCAGCCAGTCAGCGCCTGAGCTCTGGGAAACGAGCGTGGTTGCGGCAGCCTCCGCAGCGATAGGGGCCCCGCCCGCTTCGCGGTGCCCGACCACACCCGGCCCCCCATCGCTGCTGCGGCTTTCGGCCGAATGGCTCAGTTCGGTGCTCATGCGTTCACTTCCTCGTCGGGAACAACTTGGGTGCCGATGCCCGCCGTCGTAAAGGTTTCCAACAGCATCGAGTGCGGGAGACGGCCGTCCACAATGTGCGCGCGTTCCACACCTTCGTCGATGGCTTTGAGGCAGGCGGCCATCTTCGGGATCATTCCCGACTCGAGCTTTGGCAGCATCTCGCGGAGTTCCGATGCGGTCAGTGATGAGATCAGCGACGATTTGTCGGGCCAATTGGCGTAGAGGCCTTCGACGTCGGTCAGGATAACAAGCTTGGTGGCGCCCAAAGCGGAGGCGACGGCTGCAGCTGCAGTGTCCGCATTGACGTTGAGGACCTGCCCGGTGGTGGGACCGGAACCGTTGCCGTCGTCGAGAATTTCCGGGGCGACAGTTGAGATCACGGGGATGCGGCCGGCGTCGAGAATGTCCTTGATTCCGGCGGGATCCACACCCACTACTTCGCCCACCAGGCCGAGGTCCACCTCTTCGCCATTAACAACAGTGCCCGTACGGACGGCGCGCAATAATCCGCCATCTTCGCCTGACATGCCCACGGCGTACGGACCGTGGGAGTTGATGAGGCCAACAAGCTCGCGTCCAACCTGGCCCGTGAGCACCATGCGGACCACATCCATGGCTTCAGGGGTGGTGACGCGCAGGCCACCCTTGAACTCGGACTCAATGCCCAGCCGACTCAGCATGGAGTTGATCTGGGGGCCACCGCCGTGGACCACCACGGGGTGGATGCCAACGTGGTGGAGGAACACAATGTCCTCCGCGAAGGCACGACGAAGGTCGTCGTTGACCATCGCGTTGCCGCCGTACTTGATCACCATGGTGGTACCGGCAAAACGCTGGATCCACGGAAGGGCTTCGATCAGCGTGCCGGCCTTGTCCTGGGCGTCACTCATGGAGGTGGTTTCGCGGGTGTGCGCAGTCATAGTCATCCGCTCAGCTCGAGTATGCGCTGTTCTCGTGCACGTAGTCGTGCGTGAGGTCGTTGGTCCAGATGGTGGCCTCGGCATCGCCGGCCTGCAGGTCGATTTCAACCAGCACTTCGCGCGGCTCCAGGTCCACCAGGTTCCGGTCATCACCGATTGCGCCGTTGCGGCAGATCTGCACACCGTTCATTGCGACGTTGAGCTGGTCCGCCTCGAAGACAGCGTCAGTTGTTCCCACAGCCGAGAGCACACGTCCCCAGTTAGGGTCCTTGCCGAAGATGGCGGCTTTGAACAGGTTGGAGCGGGCAACACTGCGGCTGACAATTTCGGCATCTCGTTCGCTGGCTGCGTTGAATGTCCTGATAGCGATGTCGTGGCTGGCGCCCTCGGCGTCACCGATGAGCTTGCGTGCCAGTTCGGCGCAGACCTGAGTGACCGCCTCGCTCAATTGCTCGGCAGATGGCAACGCCTCGGACGCCCCGGATGCCAGCAGCACGACGGTGTCGTTGGTGGACATGCAGCCGTCCGAGTCTGCCCGATCAAAGGTAACGCGCGTGGCGTCCCGCAGGACGACGTCGAGCTCATCAGCGGGAACCTCGGCGTCGGTGGTGAGGACCACCAGCATCGTTGCCAGGCCCGGCGCCAACATGCCGGCACCCTTGGCGATGCCACCCACGGTGAACTGCTTGCCCTCGGCGTCGGTGCCCGTGAAAACCGCTTCCTTGGACACGCTGTCCGTGGTCATGATCGCTGTGGCTGCAGCGGAGCCGCCGTCCTCCGACAGTTCGCGGAAGGCGGCCTCGACGCCGGGAAGAATCTTGTCCATGGGCAGCTGCTCGCCGATCAGGCCGGTTGAGCAGACTACGACGTCGGAAGCTGAGACTCCCAGCACGTCTGCCACTTTCTCGGCGGTGGCGTGGGTGTTCTGGAAGCCCTGTGGGCCGGTGCAGGCGTTGGCTCCACCGGAGTTCAGGACCACGGCGTCCACTCGTCCATCACTGACCACCTGGCGTGACCAGTGGACCGGCGCAGCAGCCACGCGGTTGGAGGTAAAGACGGCGGCGGCGGACTTTTGCGGTCCGTCGTTGACTACAAGGGCCAGGTCCGGGTTGCCCGAAGCCTTAATGCCGGCTTTGATGCCTGCTGCGCGGAATCCCTTGGGGGCGGTAATGGTCACGGTGCAACTCCCTGCAGGTTCAGGCCGGCGGTTTCATCCAGGCCTAGGGCAATGTTCATGGACTGCACGGCTCCGCCGGCGGTTCCCTTAGTGAGGTTGTCGATAGCGCAGGTCACGATCACGCGGCCCGTGTGGGCGTCGAAGGCCAACTGCATTACGGCGTGGTTGGAGCCCTGGACCGACTTGGTGGTGGGCCACTGGCCCTCCGGAAGGAGGTGCACGAACGGTTCGTCGTCGTAGGCATCCGCCCAGGCTTGGCGCAGCTCCGCGTAGGTAACACCGTGGCCGACTTTTGCGGTGGCCGTGGTCAGGATGCCGCGGCTCATCGGAACCAAAGTAGGCGTGAAGGAGACCGTCACCGACTCACCGGCCGCATTGGACAGTCCCTGCTCGATCTCAGGCGTGTGCCTGTGTCCGCCGCCGACACCGTAAGGGCTCATGGAACCCATGACTTCGGCGCCAATAAGGTTAACTTTGGCGGCTTTGCCCGCCCCTGAGGTCCCCGACGCGGAGACAATCACGACGTCGTCGGTCAGGAGGAGGTTGTTGGCGAACCCGGGCGTCAAGGCGAGCAGGGCCGACGTCGGGTAGCACCCGGGAACGGCGATGCGCGTGGCACCTTTGAGGGCTTCGCGCTGACCAGGGAGCTCCGGGAGACCATAAGGCCAGGTGCCCGCGTGGGCGGAGCCGTAGAACTTTTCCCACGCCGCGGCGTCCTGCAAGCGGTGATCAGCACCGGCGTCGATCACTACGGTGCCTTCAGGCAACTGCGCAGCGATCTCGGCTGAAGCACCGTGCGGCAGCGCAAGGAAAACGACGTCATGGCCCGACAGGTTCTCCACCGTGGTGTCTTCCAGAATCCGGCTGGCCAAACCGTGGAGATGCGGCTGCAACTCCCCTAGTCTGGAACCGGCGTTGCTGTGCGCTGTGATGGCGCCGATGGTGACGTTTGGATGGCCTGCCAGCAAGCGCAGCACTTCTCCTCCGGCGTAGCCGCTGGCACCGGAGACGGCAACAGAAATAGTCATGACTCCACTGTACAGCAAGAATATTCATCCTGTCCGATATTTATGCATGCAGTTGTGAGCAGTCTCATTATTTTGGAGATTAGCCGTATGCTTAGTGGAGGGTGATCCAGACCGTGCAGTCCGAACGTCGGCTGCAGCGTTGCCCGTTAGCGATACGGGGCACATTTATGTCACCCACGTCCACCGCTGAGCGCCCCAAAGCTCGCGCAATTCAACCAAATCCCGTCGTACAGAGCTACTCAGAGCTCCTCAAGAGCGTCAAGGCAGCCGGACTCCTCGAACGCCGTAGCGGCTTCTACATCTGGGTCTTCGTGGCCCTGGCACTGCTCATGGCCGGCACCTGGCTGGGCTTCGCACTCATAGGCGATTCCTGGTACCAGCTCCTGATCGCTGCAGCCGTGGGCATCCTGTGCACGCAGCTTAGCTTCCTCGCCCACGAGGCAGGCCACAAGCAGATCTTCGCTTCGCGTCGCGCCAACGACTGGTCCGCCCGCCTCCTGGCCACCGGCGTGGCCGGCATCAGCTACTCCTGGTGGGAGCAGAAGCACGGCGCCCACCACAACCACCCCAACGTCATCTCCAAGGACCCGGACATTCGGAACAACGCCTTGGTGTTCTACGAAGACGCTGCAGCCGAACGTAAAGGCCGCCTGGCTTTCCTCACCAAGAAGCAGGGTTGGTTCTTCTTCCCGCTCCTGACACTCCTGGGCTTGAGCCTGCAGTTCGACTCCCTTCGCTTTGTTTTCGGCAAGCAAAAAGTACGTCACCGCTGGGTGGAGACCCCCATCCTTGTAGCGAGGCTTGTCGCCCTCCCGGTTCTGGCATTCTCGTTCCTGCCTATCGGAATGGCGTTCGCCTTCCTGGGCGTGCAGATCATGGTCTATGGCTTCTATATGGGTGCCTCGTTCGCCCCCAACCACAAGGGCATGCCGGTCCTTCCCAAGGACAGCCGCGTAGACTTCCTCAACCGCCAGATCCTGACCTCGCGCAACATTTCCGGTGGCCTCTTCATGGACTTCCTCCTGGGCGGACTCAACCGGCAGGTGGAGCACCACCTCTTCCCGGACATGGCACGCCCCCACTTGTACAAGGCCACCAAAATCGTGCGCGAGTTTTGCGCCAAACACTCCATTCCCTACACCGAAACCACGCTGGTGCAGTCCTACGGCATCGTGGTCAGATACCTGAATGAAGTAGGCCTGGCAGCAGGCCGCGGCTTCGACTGCCCCGTCGCGTCGACGCACGGACGCCGCTAGGCGTTCGACACGGGAGGCCCCAACCTCCCTAGGATGGATTCTGAAACCGGGCACCGGAAGGACCGCCCCGGAGTAAGGAGCCACCATGACGCACGCCATCGTTGCAAAGCAGTCCGGAGGACCTGAGGTCCTCGAGTACGCATCCGTGGAAACACCGTCGCCTGGCCCCGGCCAGCTGTTGATCAAGGTCGCAGCTGCCGGGGTCAATTTCATTGAGACCTACCAACGCAGCGGCACCTACAAAGTGGACTACCCGTTCACTCCGGGCGCCGAGGCAGCCGGCATCGTGGAGGCCGTCGGAGCGGGGGTTGAGGAATTTTCCGTCGGCGACCGGATTGCCACGGCCGAGGGAACCAAGACCTACGCGGAATACGCCCTGGTTGACGCGGGCAAGGCACTGCCGGTTCCCGCCGGCGTCGATGATCACACCGCCGCGGCCCTGCCCCTCCAGGGAATTACGGCCCACTACCTGATGAATTCATCCTTCCGGGTGGAGCCTGGCCACACCGTTCTCCTGCATGCAGGTGCCGGCGGCGTAGGCCTGCTGCTGACACAACTGCTCAAGGCCCGCGGCGCGCGCGTCATCACCACCGTCTCCTCCGATGAGAAGGCCGACCTCTCCACGCTGGCAGGCGCCGATGAAGTGCTCCGCTACGAGGGCTTCGCTGACAAGGTCCGTGAACTCACCGATGGCGAGGGCGTCAACGTGGTGTACGACGGCGTAGGCAAGGACACGTTCGACGACTCCCTTAAGAGCCTGCGCATCCGGGGTGCCATGGTGCTCTTCGGTGCTGCCTCCGGCCCGGTACCACCGTTCGATCCCCAGCGTTTGAACGCCGCAGGTTCGCTAACGCTGACGAGGCCCACCATGGCGCACTTTGTTCAGAATGCCCAGGAACGCCGGTGGCGCTCAGCGGAGATTTTCGACGCCGCCGCCAACGGCACCCTTGCTGTCAGGGTGGGCGCAACCTACCCACTCGCGGAAGCCGCCCAGGCTCACAGGGACCTTGAAGGTCGCCGCACAACCGGGAAAGTCCTGTTGGTTCCCTGAACCCTTTGTGAACTCCACATGTGAAATAAGCGAACAGCGGTGCAACAAAGTGTGACGAGTGGGAAACGTCAGATACCTTTTGTTCATCTTTCTGAGGAAAGCTGAGGTTGTGAGCACAGAACATCCCGCTGGGGCCGGTACGCCTGCCCTGATGACGCACCGTCCCCAGCTACCGGGAAGCGCTACGACCCCGATCGAGCGTACTCTCGTTGACATCCTGGAAAAGACCGCTTCAACATTCCCTGAGGCGTCGGCCTTGGATGATGGGCGCAAGTCATTGAGCTACACCGAGTTACTCAAGGCCGTTCGCGCTTTTGCCACGGAGTTGAACAGTGCGGGGCTTGGCCCAGGAGACAAAATCGGCGTCCGGATCCCGTCCGGCACCAATGAGCTCTACATCGCCATACTGGGAATTCTCATGGCTGGCGCTGCCTATGTTCCCGTGGATGCGGACGACCCCGAAGAGCGGGCCCGTCTGGTTTTCGGCGAAGCCAAGGTGGGGGCAGTCATTGCCGGGGGCCTGGACATCCAGCTCTCGGGCCCGGCAAAGGAAGCTGTCTCAACGCCAACCGTGCCCGGATTGGATGACGACTCGTGGATCATCTTTACCTCCGGATCTACCGGGACTCCCAAGGGCGTGGCAGTGAAGCACCGTTCATCAGCAGCGTTCGTTGATGCTGAGGCCCGGATCTTCCTCCAAGCTGAGCCCATCGGCCCGCAGGACCGGGTACTTGCCGGCCTTTCCGTAGCCTTTGATGCTTCCTGCGAGGAGATGTGGCTGGCATGGCGACACGGAGCCTGCCTGGTACCCGCACCACGGGCCCTTGTTCGAACCGGCATGGACCTCGGTCCCTGGCTCATCAACCACGGCATTACCGTAGTTTCAACCGTGCCCACCCTTGCCGCGCTGTGGCCGGCCGAGGCGTTGGAAAACGTCCGTTTGCTCATCTTCGGCGGCGAAGCATGCCCGCCTGAATTGGCCGAGCGATTGGCGGTGGACGGTCGCGAAGTGTGGAACACCTACGGGCCCACTGAGGCCACCGTCGTTGCCTGCGCCGCGCCCCTGGGCGGACCCGGTCCCGTACGGATCGGCCTGCCGCTGGACGGTTGGGACCTGGCCGTCGTCGATCCCCAAGGCGTTCCGGTGGGCGAAGGCGAAATCGGCGAGTTGATCATCGGCGGCGTAGGACTGGCCCGCTACCTCGATCCCGCCAAGGACGCTGAGAAGTATGCCCCCATGACCACGCTGGGATGGGAGCGCGCATACCGTTCGGGCGACTTGGTGCGATACGAAGCAGAGGGCCTGATCTTCATGGGCAGGGCCGATGAACAGGTCAAGCTGGGTGGACGCCGGATCGAACTGGGCGAAATAGATGCAGCGCTTCAGTCCTTGCCCGGCATAGCCGGCGCGGCTGCTGCAGTACAGACCACCGCGGCCGGCAACCAAATCCTGGTAGGTTACCTGGCTCCCGTTGACGGTTACGAACCGGACCTGGACCAGGCCCGCACGCTGCTGGGCGAAAGCCTCCCGGCAGCCCTTATCCCCTTGCTGACCACCGTGGATTCCCTCCCCACCAAGACCAGCGGCAAAGTGGATCGTCATGCACTCCCCTGGCCGCTGGCTGGAGCCGGCGCCACCGAGGCCGGCAACGCCCCGCTGAATCTGCCCGATGACGCCCGGTGGGTGGTGGAGCAGTGGGAGTCCGTTCTGGGAAGCCCCGTCAATTCACTTGACGCCGATTTCTTCGCCTATGGCGGCGGGTCCTTAGCCGCCGCCCAGCTCGTTTCGGCCCTCCGCGTTCGGTACCCCACCATTACCGTCGCCGATATCTATGCGACGCCGCGCGTCGGGGCGCTTATTGACACTGCAAGGCAGTCAATTCCCGACGGCGGATCGCCGGGGCCCGCTGCTGAGCGCACCGTCCGTCCTACCGCCTTGAAGTCACAAATCTTCCAAGTCCTCATGGGCGTCCCGCTGCACATTCTCGTGGGAATGCGGTGGCTGACCTACCTGATGGCCGCCAACAAACTCCTGGCAGACTTCGCCGGATTCGCGGCGGCACCTGCGGTCTCCTGGTGGTGGATCGCAGCGTCGTGGCTGGTCTTCGTCAGCCCGTTGGGCCGGATGGCGATCTCCGTGGTTGCGGCAAGGGTGCTGCTCGGCAGGATGGAACCCGGGACATACCCGAGGTCCGGCAAAACTCATCTGCGGCTGTGGCTCGCAGAACAAATTCAGGATCTCTCAGGTGCCATCGGCCTTGCCAGCGCCCCGTTCGTCCCCTACTACGCGCGTGCCCTGGGTGCAAAGATCGGCAAGGACGTCCACCTGCACTCCTTGCCCCCTGTCACGGGCCTGCTGTCCTTGGGTAGCGGAGCAAACATCGAGCCCGAAGTGGACCTATCAGGCTGGTGGGTGGACGGTGATTCAGTCCACATCGGCCAGATCCATGTGGGAGCCGGTGCCGTTGTGGGCGCACGCAGCACCCTCATGCCCGGAGCGACCATCGGCGCAGGCGCCCACGTCGATGCCGGATCCGCTGTGCTGGGCAAAGTGAAAGCCGGGCACCTCGTGGCCGGCTCCCCCGCAGAACGTCGCGGCAAAGCCAAGCACGAATGGCCGGCAGCAATCAGCCGACGGCCCGTCGTCGACCGGCTCTGGTTCTCCGCCTTCGCCAGCGCATCGGCCCTGCTGGCCCTTATCCCCTACATCTCTGCGTTCGCGGGGGCACTGGTGGTCCTGAACTTCATCCAGGGCCACGATTCGCTGGAAACAGCACTTCCACAGATCGCCTTGGCCGTTCCGCTTGCGGCCCTGGTGTGGTTCTTCGGCAATCTGGTTCTCATCCTGGTAGTTGCCAGGCTTCTCGGTTTGGGCTTGAAAGAGGGCTATTACCGGGTGCGGAGCCGCATCGGCTGGCAAGTCTGGGCGACGGAGCGCCTTCTCGACATGGCTCGAGACCTGCTCTTCCCAGTTTATGCAAGCCTCTTCACGCCGCTCTGGTTGCGACTCCTCGGAGCCAAGGTTGGTAAGAACGTGGAGGCGTCTACAGTGCTGCTGGTTCCAAAAATGACCACCATTGGCGACGGCGCTTTCCTGGCGGATGACACCATGGTGGCTTCTTACGAGCTTGGCGGTGGGTGGATGAAAATCGCGCCGGCCAAAATCGGGAAGCGTTCTTTCCTTGGCAACTCCGGGATGACGGCCGCGGGACGGAACGTGCCAAAGAACTCCCTTGTCGCGGTTCTGTCGGCCACACCTGCGAAGGCGAAATCCGGCACGTCATGGCTTGGCAGTCCGCCGGTTAGGTTGCGCCGCACCGCCGTCGACGCCGATCAAACACGCACATTCAGCCCTGCCCTCAAACTGAAGATTGCAAGGGCACTATGGGAACTGTGTCGCCTGATACCGGTTATCCTCACGGTGGCCATCGCCGTGGGCGTGATGCTTGTGCTGGACTGGATCGCACGCGGATGGGGCTACTGGCTTGCTGCAGTCCTGGGCGGCGTGGTCATGTTGGCAGCAGGAGCTGTAGCGGCGCTCAGTTCCATTGTGGCCAAGTGGGTTCTGGTGGGAACCATCCGCTCGGGCGAACACCCGCTGTGGAGCTCGTTCATTTGGCGCAATGAGGTTGTGGACACCTTCATTGAAATGGTCAGTGCGCCGTGGTTTGCCCGGTCGGCTGCCGGAACACCCGCCTTGGTGTGGTGGTTGCGCGGACTGGGAGCCAGGATCGGGCGCGGAACGTGGTGCGAAAGCTACTGGCTCCCCGAAGCCGACCTCGTGACCCTTGGTGAGAACTCCACAGTCAACCGTGGCTGCGTGGTCCAGACGCACCTCTTCCATGACCGCGTCATGAGCTTGGACACCGTGACGCTCGGCAACGGTGCCACAATGGGTCCGCACGGCGTCATCCTTCCCGCGGCGAGCATCGGCGACGGCGGTACTGTTGGGCCGGCGTCGTTGGTCATGCGTGGCGAAACGGTCCCGGCGGGGACGTATTGGATGGGCAATCCGGTGAGCCCGTGGGTGGGTCCGTCTGCACAAGCGCCGCGCCTCAAGTAGATTGGACGGATCATGACCGCACCAATCGCCAGTCCCCTGACCGAAGCCGACCCCTATGCCTTGAACCACGGCAGCAGCAGCTACCGCGTGGACAGGTACGAGCTGGACCTCGATGTCAGGCTGGGCAGCAACAAGCTGATCGGCAGGGCGGTCCTGCGATGCACGGCGTTGGAACCGACCACGCAGATCGTCCTTGACCTGGTAGGCCTGCGGGCAAGCAAGGTTCAGCTGGACGGCAAGAAGCTGCAGAAGTTCAGCCACAGGGCCGAACACCTTGTCCTGACTCCGGCAGCCCCCCTCAAGGCGGGCCAGCACTTCTCCCTTGAGATCCGCTACGACGGAAATCCACAGCCGCGTCGCGGCCTTTGGGGCGACGTGGGGTGGGAGGAACTGAACGACGGCGTATTGGTGGCCGGCCAGCCCAACGGTGCGGCGTCCTGGTTCCCCTGCAATGATCATCCTCGATACAAGTCGACGTTCCGCATCTCCGTGACCACAGACGACAATTACCGGCCGGTGTGCAATGGGCGCTTTGTCTCGCACTCCCGCAAGTCCAGCCGGGAAACGTGGGTCTACGATCAGGACGAACCCATGGCCACCTACCTCGCCACTGTGCAGATCGGGCGCTACGTCAAGGTTCCCTTGCACGTGGACGACACCCACCACAGGGTCCCGCAGTTCGTGGCAGTCACACCCGAAATGGCAGTGGACGCTCTTCAGGGCCTGCGCCGGCAGCCGGACATGATGCGCACCTTCGAGGACTGCTTCGGCCCCTACCCCTTCGCCGACTACACGTCCGTGGTCACTGAGGATGAGCTTGAAATTCCCCTCGAAGCCCAGACCGTCTCCATCTTTGGCCGCAACCATATGCACGACTCCTGGGATGCCCAGCGCCTGATCGCGCACGAGCTTTCCCATCAGTGGTTTGGGAACTCGCTGACGGTCAGCAGCTGGAAAGACATCTGGCTGCATGAAGGGTTTGCCTGCTACGCAGAGTGGTTGTGGTCCGAGGAATCCCGGACAATGACTGTTGCTGCGCGGGCCGCGGCTGCATGGAAAAGGCTCAACGCCGGTCCCCAGGACCTGCTGGTGGGCGATCCAGGCCCCGAGTTGATGTTTGATGATCGCGTCTATAAGCGCGGCGCCCTTGCTGTGCATGCAGTGCGAATGGCAGCCGGCGATGAGGCATTCTTCGCTTTCCTCCAGCATTGGACGGCCGCTAACCGTCACGGGTCGGTTTCGACCGAGACGTTCATTGAGGCTGTGGATTCGTTCCTTCACGGATTCGATGCCGCGGGAATCCTTCGGCCTTGGCTCTACGAAACTTCCCTGCCGCCACTGCCTTCAGCGCGTTAACCGAGGGCCAGGGCGGCAACCAGTCCGTTAGGCAGTTTCGTGCGGGTGACGTCGCGTAGACCCTTGATGTCCAAGACATCCAGTTCCGCAGGGTTACGGCGCAAGCCTTCCCCGGTCATCTTCAGCCACGCTTCTTTGCGCGCCCAGAGACGGGCGCGCTGCGTGGTTCGTTCCCCTTCCGGCAACGCGTAGAGGAATCGTTTTTCGTTGCCGCTCAAAGCGACGTCGTCAAAGCCTTCGAAGCCGACCCCGTCAACCGCTTCAAGGTCCACCCCCAGCCTGAAGCCCTCCGCTGGATGCACGACGGCGGCCAGCAGCACCCAGCCCGACGCACGGGCGGCGCTGAGCGCCAGAGGTGCCGACGCGCCGTCGAGCATGAAGCCGGGACGGCCGTGGTCCTGTCCCGGGCCGCATTGCGGGCAGCGATAGTCGGGCACGAGGCGGGCGGAGTCAACCCCTAGGAGCGTGGCTGCGAAGTTCAACAAGACTAGCCGGCCGGCGATGAATTCTTCCCGGTCTGCGGGGTTGGTGAATTTGTCGGCACGATCCAGGGCTGGTCGACCGAGGGCTTGGAGGCGGATGTCCGGGACGAGCAAGTCGTCGAGCTTTCGCAGCTCAAGTATTGGGCTGTCCATCAGGACTTCCAAGCCAGGTGTCGTCTTCTAGAGCGGACCATACCCTGCATTTCCATACGGGTCCCGCCACGTAGCCAGATCCTCCACGACCGCATTCCGGAAAAAGGGATTTTCTTCCACCCTTTGCCGAAAGGACTGACGGGCACGGCTTAGGACTGCCGATGGTATGAGGATGCAGACCACCAAAAGAGCCACCATTAAGACGTAACAACCGGTGAGGGTGATGACTGTAGTCCCGCCTCGGGCAACGGCCCCGGGCATTACCGTGGCAAGGATCCCGCCCTGCACTGCGGCCATCAGCGCCACTGTCCAAAGGGCGCTGCGAACAGAACCTGGTCCTCGGGAGATGAGGAGGCGGTTGGTGTCGGGCAGCGAAGCACGCACCCGATTCCAGGAGAATAAGCCCAAGGCTGTCAGAGCTGCTCCCACCGGACCAAGAGTCAGGATGACGGCCGGGTTGCCCGTAATTGCCGAGAAGAAGACACCCGCAATGACCATGAGGATGCCGCCGCTGATCGCGCTGCTCCAAGCTGCGGCAAGGGCCCCTTGGGCGTCCGCTAATTGCCGTAAGCGGGAAGGGGCTCCAGACGGGCTGATCCGGGCCAACTCCAGGGAGAGCCAGTATTCGAGGGGATGCGCGGGCCCGGGGACCGGGAAGGGACGTGGACTAGGACTTGTCATTCAGGTTCTCTCGCAGATGTTGCCGGCTTGCCTCAAGCAAAACTCTATCTGCTCATCGCATATGGCTCCGGACAGCAGTGTTCCCCGCAGCCACGCAGACCCTGCGGGGAACACTCCAGGCGGTTAACCCAGCCGGGCTACTTCACGGAGGTGAGGTAATTCGCCAGCGTGGGTGTGATGCGCGTGCCCGAGTTGGAGCTGCCACCGTTGGTGTGGATGGCCATGATCGTGTTGGAGCTGTTGTAGACGGGGGCACCGCTTTGTCCGCCGTAGGTGTCCATCTTGTAGTAGACCTTTTCCGTCGTGGTGCTCTCAATGGGGCCGGTCATCGACCACATGGTGCCAAACGCTTTGTCCCCCGGGTAGCCGCGGACCGTGGTGCTGGTCCCGTTCAAACTGGCCGTGGTACCGGTGTAGTTGAACCAGCCGGTGGTGTTGCCGATGGTGCAGTCGAGCTTGATAACGCCCCAGTCAGCGTTGGTGTTGGCAGAATCGATCCAACGCTGGTCGGTGTAGATCCTGGTAGCCCCGCAGGTGCCGTAAGGGTCGGTTGAGCCGTTGCGGCCTGGAGCAACTTTGACGCCCCACGAGTAGTCAGCCTCAGAACCTGTGCCGCCCTCGTGCACACAGTGGCCCGCGGTCAACACGGTGTCATCGGAGATCAGGGCTCCGGAACAAATGTAGCCACCGTTGAACTCGATCTGCACGATGGAGCGGTTGGGGGCTGCCGTGGTGTTGGTGATCCTGACCCGGCCATCGGCGCCGATGACTGAGTCCGTGGAAGCCCCTCCGGCCTTGAACGGCGCGGCAATGGTGTACCTGTCCGCCAACGGCGAGGCGGCGGAACCGGAAACCTGCGACTGGTCGACGGTGTGCGACACAGGCTGGACCTCTGCTGCCACTTGTGGCGTCGACTCTGACGCTACTGCGGCTCCGCCAAGCGAGGACGTCAAAGCCATTACTGCAGCCCCGACAAGCAAAGCGACGTTCTGCTTCTTCATGGGTACCTTTCAAGGGACGGCTCAGCGAACCGTGCGAGGGATGTGATACACATGCTTCACATGTGTATGACAAAACTGTCATGCATGCATGAATATCCTGTCAAGGTGCTGGGAGTGCAATCTCGTTAAAATAAAAACCCCCGGGACCCTTAGGTCCCGGGGATCTCCATCAATGCGTCAAAGATCAGCGCTGGACTGCTCCGAAGCGCTCAGTCGCCACGGCCACAGCTGCTGCGCGTGCTTCAGAAGCCTCGTCAGCCGTCAGTGTGCGGTCGTCTGCACGGAAGCGCAGGCCGAAAGCCAGCGATTTCTTGCCGTCCTCAATGCCGGGACCAACGTAGACGTCGAACAACGAGACATCCTCAAGAAGGACACCTGCTCCTTCGCGGAGGGCAGCCAGTACCTGGTCTGCCGGAACGTCCTGCGGGACAACCAGGGCAACATCCTGTGTCGCCACGGGGTACCCGGAGATGTGCTTGGCCACGATCACATCGGCGGCCGCCTCAAACAAAGCTTCCACGTTGACCTCAACAGCTACAGATCGCGCAGGCATATCGTGCGCAGCGAGGAGCTTCGGGTGAAGTTCACCGGCGTAACCCACAACGTCGCCGCTGCGCAGCGAAAGCTGAGCCGCGCGTCCCGGGTGGAACGCCTGATGGCTACCCTGGCTAACAACCAGTTCCACACCCAGGACATCCGCCATGAGACGTGCCACATCCAGAGCGTCAGCCCAATCCCAGGCTCGCGGGGTGTGCGTGGCAGCGGCGGGAGAATCATGGCCGGTCATGACAGCGGCGATGTGCAACGGCTGGTGCGGGACGCCGTCGTACAGTGCATCGAGCACCTCGTCGGCCGGCTTGACGCCCAGCGGCGGAATGGAATCCGTGCCCAGCTTGTCGCCAGGGAGGAAGACCGAACCGACTTCATACAGGGCCAGATCGCGGAAGCCGCGCGAGTGATTGCGGCGGGCAACCTCGATCAGTCCCGGCAGGATGGACGTACGGAGGAATCCGTGCTCCTCACTGATGGGGTTCGCCAGTTTCAGGGCAGGCCGAGCGCCACCTTCAGCGGGAACACCGAAAGTGTCATTGGCAGCCTTGGAGACGAACGGGTAGGACAACACTTCAGTGAGCCCCGCATCCGCCAGTGCCTGCACAACCCGGCGCTTCTGCTGCTGGCTTCGGCTGAGCCCACGACCCGGCGGCGCAACCGGAAGTGTGGCAGGGATGTTGTCATAGCCAACAAGCCGGGCGATTTCCTCGGACAGGTCTTCCTTGGTTTCGAGGTCGTTGCGCCAGCTCGGAGCAGTGACCCGGTAACCAGTAGATGTCTTCTCCACCGCAGCGCCAAGGTCCTCAAGCGACGTGGTGATCTGCTCTTCCGTGAAGTCAATGCCGATACGGGCGGCAGCGAACCCAGCAGGCAAGTCGATAGCCACGGCGTCAGGTGCGGTTCCGACGTCGGTCCCCGCCTCGTCCGCCGTGCCACCGGCGAGCTCGACCAACAGATCCACTACGCGCTGGGCAGCAATGTGGGCCACATGCCAGTCCACGCCACGCTCGAAGCGCTTGGAGGCTTCGGACGGCAGCTTATGGCGGCGACGGGAGCGCGCGATTGACACCTCATCGAAGTGCGCCGCTTCCACCAGGATGTTCGTGGTGGAGTCGGAAACTTCGGTGTGGGCTCCGCCCATTACACCGGCAATGCCGATGGCGCCGGAGTCATCGGTGATCAGCAGGTCCTCAACGTCGAGCGTGCGCTCCTTGTCGTCCAGGGTGGTGATCTTCTCCCCCGCGACTGCGCGACGTACCACGATGTCGCCCGCGAGCTTGTCGAGGTCATAGCAGTGGTTCGGCTGTCCGAGCTCAAGCATGACGTAGTTGGAGATATCAACCGGCAACGAGATGGAGCGAACGCCGGCCAAGCGAAGTCGCGCGGACATCCACGGCGGGGTGGGACGGGAAGCGTCCACGCCACGAACTGTGCGGGCCACGAAGCGGTCGCAGCCGGGCTTACCGTAAATGGGAGCGTCGTCGTTGAGCTTGACGCCGTAGCCGCCCTGCAGCGTGGCCGGAGCCGTGACCTTGGAAGCCGGGTCCACGAAGGTGGTTCCAGTGGCGTGGGCATATTCGCGTGCCACACCACGGATGGAGAAGGCGTAACCGCGGTCCGGTGTGACATTGATTTCCGCTGCCTGGTCGTAGAGACCCAGAAGTTCCATCGCGTCGGTGCCGATTTCCGGGTCCAGGCCGATGCGTGAGAGCACCAGGATGCCGTCGTGGTCATCGCCGATGCCGAGCTCACGGACGGAAGCGATCATGCCCGCGGACAGGTGTCCGTAGGTCTTCCGTGCTGAGATCTGGAAATTACCTGGCAGAACAGCACCGGGCAGCGTGACAACTACTTTGTCGCCCTCAACAAAGTTGTGGGCACCGCAGATGATGCCCTGCACGCCGGAAGGATCAATGCCCTTGCCGGTGAGCGTCTGCTCCTGTCCCTCGGGAACAACCCGGACCTGGCACCAGTTGATGGTCTTGCCGTTGGTCTGCGGTTCCTTGACCAGGCTCAAGACCTGACCAACTACAACCGGACCCGTCAGTTCATCCGTGGGACGGTGGACTTCTTCTTCTTCAAAGCCAACCTTGACCAAGTCAGCCATGACGTCTTCGGCCGTTGCATCGGCCGGAACCTGCGCGAATTCGCGCAGCCAGGAAAGTGGGATACGCACTGTTAGATCTCCATCCCGAAGTGCTCGCTGAAACGTACGTCGCCTTCGATCATGTCGCGCATGTCGCCAACCTCGTTGCGGAACATGAGCGTGCGCTCAATGCCCATGCCGAAAGCAAAACCTGAATAGATGTCCGGATCGATACCGGCTGCCCGGAGGACGTTGGGGTTGACCATGCCGCAGCCGCCCCACTCAATCCAGCGGGGACCACCCTTGGCACCCGGGTGCCAGATGTCCAGCTCCGCGGAAGGCTCCGTGAACGGGAAGTAGTTGGGGCGCAGGCGAATGGAAGCTTCGTCGCCGAACATCTGGCGGGCGAAGTGCTCCAACGTGCCACGAAGGTCCGCCATGCTCAGGTCCTTGTCGATCGCCAGTCCCTCGAACTGGTGGAAGACAGGGGTGTGCGTAGCGTCCAGTTCATCCGTGCGGAAGACCTTGCCGGGGCACAGCACATAGATGGGCACTTCGCGTTCCAACATGGAACGGACCTGAACCGGGGACGTGTGCGTCCGCATGAGCAGGTGGGCTTCGGGCGGCTCCACGAAGAACGTGTCCTGCATTTCACGGGCCGGGTGGTCCGGCTTGAAGTTCAAAGCGTCGAAGTTGAACCACTCGGACTCCACCTCGGGGCCTTCGGCAATTTCCCAGCCCATGCCAACAAAGATGTCCGAGACGCGGTCCTGCAAAGTGGACAGGGGGTGGCGGGCACCGGCGCGACGGCGACGCGGAGCGGCCGTAACATCAACGGTTTCTTCCACCAGGATGCGGGCGTCATTCTCAGCCTCGAGAATTTCGGTCCGGGATGCGAGCGCCTTGTTGACCCGGCCACGGGAGGAACCCATGAGCTTGCCGGCGGCAGCCTTGTGCTCCTTGGCAAGGCCACCGATTTCACGGTTGGCCAGGCTCAGCGGCGACTTCTCACCGGTGTGGGCGAGGCGGACAGCCTTGAGTTCTTCGAGGGAGGAAGCAGCCGAAATAGCGGCAATGGCGTCCTCGACGGCGGCGGTGATGGCGGCTTCATCCAGCGGATTCGGGATGGCAGCGCCTGGCAAAGTGTCAGTCATCTACTGTTCTTAGCTACGAGTAGGGAGCGGCCCGGCAAGGCGGACCTGCAAAACGAAAGGGTAGCGCTCGCCGCGGACGGCAGGCACTACCCTTCAGTCTAGTTGAACCTCACAGGCGCGATTTAACCCACTGGTATGCGTCCCGCTATGTGAAAGTCTCGACGGCGGCGGACGCCATTGGTGTCTAGGCGCCGGTAGCGGGCGGTGCCGGGGGCAGCGGTGGCAACTGACCGTCGTCGCGCGCCTGCCCCGGCTGCTGAACCGGGGGCTGCTGTACCGGGGGCTGCTGTACTGGTGGCTGCGGTGCGTAGGGTGGCTGCTGCGGTGCGTACGGTTGCTGCGGGTTGTAAGCCGGTTGCTGTTGAGGAGCGTAACCTGCCTGCCCTTGCTGAGGCGCATAACCCGTCTGGCCATAAGGAGTAGCACCTGCGAGGGCCGGCGCCGGCCTGGCTGCCCTCTTGCGCAACAGCACGAACAGCAGAATGAGCGCGGCGGCAATGACCAGAACTGCGACAAGGACCCAGATGATCCACATCGGGATTCCTGCATTTGACTCCGCCTTGGCTTGGACAACGGACTCATTGACGGAGAGCATGTCGAAGGTGGCCGTATTGCCATCGACGGTTGCGCCGGTGGCTTCCACCACCTTGCCCGGGAACGTGAACTTGACGGAGGCTTCGTCGAACATTGACTTTGCCATG
Organism: Paenarthrobacter sp. NPDC090517; assembly: GCF_044769165.1. Lineage (NCBI taxonomy): Bacteria > Bacillati > Actinomycetota > Actinomycetes > Micrococcales > Micrococcaceae > Paenarthrobacter > Paenarthrobacter sp. NPDC090517. Next base: position 30,445 of record NZ_JBIVXN010000006.1, read on the forward strand.
GCCGACGAAGATGCGTCCCCGCTCTCAGCACCGGTCACTCCCCCCATGGAGATGACGTAGAAGTCCCCTTCCTTCTTCAGTTCGAAAGGGTTCTCGGAGCTGGACGAGTCAGCGAGCTTTGCAGGGTCGAGGTTGGCGGCCGTGATTCGTTTGCCTTTGTACTTCTCGTCCTCGTAGTCCACCACGGCGGCGCCGTCGGGGATGTCCATCTGCTGGCTTCCGCTACCGTTCGACTCCATGAATTCGTCGAAGGACTTTTCGCCCAGCACGGATTTTTGGATGGCATAGACAACCTCGTAGTCCACGCTCTTTTCGTTGTTGACCTTCACGGACATGTTGAGCTTGACGCAACCCGTCAATGCCAGCATGAGTGCGACCAGTACACCGACTACGCCCAAGGCGCGTTTCGTGTTCATTTCCCTCGTCCCCCAATTTTTTGTTTTTGCCACCTGCGGGTGCTCAAACAGCGTATCGCCACTAACGCCGCGCCATACACTACGGCGCTAGCATGGCATCATGACTCCGGCGCAGCGCTTGCGGCAGATCGCAAACGTCCTGAACCTGTCCACCCCGTTGGGGCTGGCGGTAGCAGCCACGTCCCGTTCCACCGTTTCCCACGGCCCGCGGGGACTTCTGATCGCTGCCGGGTACACCTGGAAGCTCCCCCACGCAGGCGCGTTTACGGTGGGGAACGTAGTCCTGTACCGGGCGCCGCATGGTGTGGCCGGAACCAACACAGTTCTCTTGGGGCATGAGGAGCGGCACAGCACTCAGTACGCGTACTGCATGGGGCTTCCTTTCCTTGCCGCCTACGGCGTCGCCGCCGGCTGGTCCATGCTTCGCAGCGGGAACCCGGCGTCGCGGAATTTCTTCGAACGGCAAGCCGGCCTCGTGGCCGGCGGCTACATTGGCAACCACCACCGGCAGGACGGTCCTGCGGGCAAGGGAATCGAGGCCTGAGCATGAACCGAACCATAACTGTTACCGGGACCGCGAGCGCAAAGGCCGTCCCCGATCTGGTGACGTTGACGCTTGGCGTTGAGACGCGTCGGGACACCGCCGCGAAGGCCTATGACGACGCCGGCAAAGCGACCAGCGCTGTCGCAGCCAGTTTGCGCGCAGCAGGTGTTTCCGACGTAGACCTTCGAACCAGCGGATTGAATCTTCGCGCCGATCTGGTCTGGGTGGAAGGGCAAGGGCAGAAGGTTACTGCGTACGTGGCGTCCACTACCCTGCAGGTGGGAATCCGTTCCCAGGCGGATGCTCCCGCTGCTATCGCCGCTGCTGTTGCAGTTGGCGGAGACGACATCCGGATCAACGGGATCGAACAAGGATTTGCGGATGCCTCCTCGGTCACAGCCCAGGCTCAGGAGGCTGCGTGGCAGGACGCTGAGGCCCGGGCCGAACAATACGCTTCGCTGGCATCTGCGCGGCTCGGGCAGGTGGTGTCCATATCCCAGGAGCCCCTGCACGGCGGACCCATACCCCTGGGTGGAATGGCGAGGGCATCCTTCACTGCGGACGCGATGCCGGTGGAAGCTGGAGAGTCCTCCGTCTCGGCCAGCATCAAGGTGGAATGGGAACTGGTTTAGCGGATGGCTCCGGCTGACATTTTCACGTCCGCCTGTGTGCGCAGCGTCGTCCGGACAATGACGGCAAGACCCTCCGCCATCGATTCCAAAGGCATGGACGGAGTTGGGCTGCCTTCCGGCAACTGTTCCGGCAAATAGGGAACATGGACGAACCCTCCACGAATATCCGGCTTCGATGCGATGCTATGCATCAAGGCATAAAAAACGTGGTTGCAGACGTAGGTCCCCGCAGACTGTGAGACTTCTCCCTTGATTCCCGCGACCTGGAGGGCTCTCAGCGCGGCCTTAATGGGCAGGCTTGAAAAGTATGCTGCAGGCCCGCCACGGATGACTTCCTCATCGATAGGGCGCTGGCCCTTGTTGTCCGGCATCCGGGCGTCATCGCAATTGATGGCGACGCGTTCCAAGGAGATGCGCCCACGGCCTCCCGCCAGGCCGGCACAGAGAACTACGTCCGGGTTCAGGCTGGTTATGGCGTCGGTGAGGACTGTCCCCGACTGACCAAAGACGCACGGCAGTTGCACGGCTTCAACGGCGATGCCTTCTGAGCCGAGCAACTCTGCCGCCCGCCGCGCTGCAAGCCAGGAAGGATTCACATCGTCCTCGCCAAAGGGTTCGAATCCAGTCAGCAGAATCATGGCCCAACCTTAGCAATGCTCCCGCCCCGCCTATCAGGAGCATGCCTTCCGGGCCTTGACATTCGTTCGAACATACATTCGAATGGAGTCCATGAGATGGGACGCACAAGCACTTTCACCTACACGTGGACCGGCGTCAGAAACCAGTGGTGTCGATGCTCCTGGCCCTGCCCCGGCCTTGGACGCCTTGTTGCCACTTGCCGGGCTTGTGCGTTCCATCTCGACACCCGAATTCTCCGGAGTCACCTTCCATGAGGTCACCGCAAAGTCAGTGCTCAACAAGGTGCCTTCCGGTTCCAACATGCCCTTTGAGTGGACGGTGAACCCGTATCGCGGCTGCAGCCATGCCTGCGTGTATTGTTTCGCCCGCAAGAGCCACACGTATTTGGAGTTCGACGCCGGGCGGGACTTCGATTCGCAGGTGGTGGTCAAGATCAATGCCGCTGAAGTCCTCCGCAAGGAACTGGCAAAGCCTTCTTGGGAACGGCCCCAAGTCGCCCTCGGCACCAACACGGATCCCTATCAACGAGCAGAGGGCCGCTACATGCTCATGCCCGGAATCATCCGGGCCCTCGTAGATTCCGGCACGCCTTTCTCCATCTTGACCAAGGGCACGCTGCTGGCAAGGGACATTCCCCTCCTCAAGCACGCCGCCACCCAAGTCCCCGTGGACCTGGGTATCTCGCTTGCCATGACCAACCAGGACCTCGCGGAACTCATTGAGCCCGGCACTCCTTCACCCAAGGCCCGGCTCAAGCTCATCGCCCGGCTCCGCGAGGCCGGCCTGGGGTGCGGCGTCATGGCCATGCCCATCCTGCCTTGGCTCACGGACTCGGACGAAGCCCTCGATTCCCTCTTCGCGGAACTGACCAAAGCTGGCGCCACAGGAGTCACCGCCGGCGCCCTGTACCTTAAGCCGGGAACCCGTGAGTGGTACATGAAATGGCTGGCAACCGAACACCCGGAGTTGGTGGGCAAGTACCGGCGACTCTATGGACAAGGCTCCTATGCTTCCAAGGAGTACCGTGCGTGGCTCACCGGCAGGATCACCTACTTCAAGGCGAAGTACGGGTTCACTGGAACATCCGGATTCAGCCACCGGAATGCTCGCGCTGCCACTGGTTCGGCAGCCGCCACGGTGCAGGCCTCCGCTACCCTTCCTGGGCAACAGACACTTTTCTAGGTTGAAGGCCACCGGCTACGGGAAGCGGCCATCCCTTCGATCCTAGTGCACGGTTTTCACGCGGGAGCGACTACCCGGCTAAGCAACGCCCGGACTATTGGAAGGTCTGCCGGGATCCACGGAAGGCTGAGAGCTTCGTCACGGTCGGCCAGCGACACCCAACGCAATTCGTCGTGATCCTCCAGCGGCCTCGGCTCTCCCGCCGTCAGTTCGGCGAACCACACACGCATTGAGGCGCGGTCATTGAGCGTCCACCCAGCGATGTTGCCCGAGTCCAGCTCCGGTCCGAGCTGAACTTCAATGCCCAGTTCTTCCGCGAGTTCACGGTGCAGGGCAGCCTCCGCGGCCTCACCGGCCTCCACCTTGCCGCCCGGAAATTCCCACATACCCGCAAACTGGGGCGGCGCAGTGCGGCGCGCAACCAGAAGGCGGGTGGGGGCTTCCAAGGAGTCGACGACGGCGGCGCCCACGACGTTAATCAGTGCAGTCACCGAAACAGTCTATTGGGGCCCGATGAATGGGCATCGTCACATAGCTACAACAAGTCGCGGAGCGCCGGACTAAACTTGTTATCGGATTTTCTCCACGTTCCCCCAGCCCACAAGGCGCCCTCAAGAAGCAGGCTTATGACTACCACCGTGTCCACCCCCGCCACCGCCAAAGCAGCAAGGAAACACCTTGGTTTTGCCATCCTGGCCTTGGCCATGGGCGGGTTCGCCATCGGTACCACCGAATTCGCCATGATGGGCCTGCTGAAGGAGATCGAGGAAGGGCTGGGCATCAGCACCCCCGAAGCCGGCAACCTCATCTCGGCTTATGCCTTGGGCGTCGTTATCGGCGCTCCCGTCTTCGCTGCATTCGGGGCAAAGCTGCCCAGGAAGCACCTTGCGTTGGGTCTCATGCTGTTCCTGTCCTTGGCGAACCTGACGTCCTTCATCGCACCGGATTACGGCTTCATGCTGCTCTCCCGTTTTGCTTCCGGACTTCCCCACGGAGCTTTCTTCGGAGTGGCAGCCGTCATCGCAGCAGGACTCGTCGCCCCTACCAAACGAGGCTGGGCAATCTCCATGGTGATGGCAGGACTCACGGTTTCCAACGTCATCGGTGTTCCTTTGGCCACGTGGGTTGGGCAGACCTTCGGGTGGCGGCTCCTCTTCGTCATTGTCGGGGCTATCGGATTGCTTACCGTCGCCATGGTGTGGAAGTTCGTCCCCTTCGAGGCAGCCCACCCCGAGGCCAGCATCCGTCGCGAACTTGGAGCCCTCAAACGGCTCCAAGTTTGGCTGGCACTCCTGATCGGCATCATTGGGTTTGGTGGCTTCTTCGCCGTTTACACCTACATTGCGCACACCATGACCTCTGTGGCAGGCGTACCGGAGAACCTGATCCCCGCCGTTGTGGCACTCTACGGACTGGGCATGGTGGTGGGAAACATCCTCGGTGGCCGCCTTGCCGACAAGTCCGTAATGGGCACCATCTACTGGGTAATGCCCGGAATCGCCTTAGCACTGGTGGTCTACGCCATTGCTGCGCACTGGGCTTGGGCTGCCTTCATCATGGCGTTCGTGGTGGGCGGCGTGGGTTCCATGCTCACACCCGCGCTGCAAACCCGTCTCCTCGACGCTGCGCCGGGCGCTGCATCGCTGGCATCATCACTGAACCACTCCGCCCTCAACATCGCCAACGCCCTAGGCGCCTTCCTGGGCGGCACTGTTATTGCCTGGGGTTGGGGATATGTGGCTCCCGCGTTGGTTGGCGCAGTCCTTGCCATCCTGGGCCTCGGAGTGGCCCTGGTCAGTGGCCTGCTGGAGCGGAAAAAGCCGCTGGCTTCCTGATCCGCCAAGAGAGCGCTGGATAGCCAGGAAACCGCATACAACGAAGATGGGCTCCGCCATGGCGGAGCCCATCTTCTTTAACCACGTATCGAACCGGCTAATCCGCTAGGAACGTATGCGGAACGGCTAACCCTGCGGCGCCTGGACGCGTTCTATGTCGGGTTCGAGGTAGATGACCCGCGCAATGGGGACTGCCGCACGGATACGCTGCTCGGCGGCGTCGATCCCCTTCGCAATCTCTTCGCCCGTCTCAGAGGCCTCCATGGAGATCTTCGCAGCTACAAGCAGCTCTTCCGGTCCCAGGTGCAGGGTCTTGAGGTGGATGATGCGGGTGCCGTCAGCTTCCAAAGCCTCTGTGATGCGCTGGACATCTTCCTTGGTGGCAGACTCCCCCAGCAGCAGGGACTTGGTTTCCAGGGCAAGGACCACTGCGATGGCCACCAGCAGGAGGCCAATCATTGCTGTGCCGAGTGCATCCCAGACCCCGTCACCGGTGACCAGCGTCATTCCCACACCGAAGAGCGCGAAAATCAGGCCAAGCAAAGCGCCAAAGTCCTCCAGCAGGATCACTGGCAGTTCCGGCTGCTTGGCGTTGCGGACAAACTTAACCCATGATTGCTTGCCGCGGATGTGGTTCGACTCAACGATGGCCGTGCGGAACGAGAACGACTCAGCAATGATGGCACCGACCAGGACGGCCAACGGGACCCACCAGAAAGCCCCCTCGATACCGTGTGGGTGCTGGAACTTCTCCCAGGCCTCGTACAGGGCAAACAGGCCACCCACGCTGAACAGCACGATGGAGACGATGAACGCGTAGATGTACCGCTCACGGCCATAGCCGAACGGATGCTCGGGGCTGGCGGCCCGCTTGGCCCGTTTACCTCCCACAAGAAGCAGGATCTGGTTTCCGGAGTCCGCCACGGAGTGGATGGCTTCAGCCAGCATGGACGATGACGCCGTCAGGAAGAATGCAATGAACTTCAGTACGGCGATGGTTAGGTTTGCGGCCAGAGCCGCCACGATCGCTTTGGTACCGCCACCTGCAGCCACGAAAGCTTCACCTCTTTGGGTTCGGGAAGGAATGGGATGTGCCAGGAAGAGTCGTCATCGTCTGATCTTGCATCCAATACCGTACCCGGCGTTGCGCTGTTTACACATTCTCCAGTCGGGCACCCTGCTGGGAACGCGCGCTGGCATAAAGGCACACCGTGGCGGCCGTACCCAGGTTCAAGCTTTCAGCCGCCCCGTAAACCGGCACCGCCACACGATGATCAGCCAGGGCAAGCTCCGCCTCCGACAAACCCTGTGCTTCGTTGCCGAACAGCCAGGCCGTAGGTGACTCAAGCGCATAGTCCGACGCTACAGATTCGTTTCCAAGTCTCCGCGCCGCATTCTCGTCCTGCAGTTTGTCCAAGTTGACGGTTCCATATCCATCCGCGGCCAAAACTCCGATGCCGCGCTCACGGCAGAGTGCCACCAAGTCCTCAACATCAGCCCCCAGTACAACCGGCAGGTGGAATAGGGAGCCAGCCGTCGAACGGACAGCCTTGGGGTTGTAGATATCCACGCTCGAACCAGTAAGGACAACAGCGTCAGCGCCGGCAGCATCCGCAGCGCGGAGAACCGTCCCGGCGTTACCGGGATCGCGCACCTGGCACATGACAGCAAGCAGGCGTGGACCGGCGTCGAGCACTGACTCCAGGCTGACATCCACAAAACTACACACGGCCACGATCCCCTGCGGATTGACGGTATCCGCCATGGCGGCAAGGACTTCGTCACTTGCAAGCCGGAGCTGCGTTTCCTGCGCCAGGTCGGCAAGCTCAGGGAGGCGCTCAAGACACGCCTCGCTGGCAAAAACTTCATGCACGACGGCGGGACCTCCGGCCGCAGTGCGCTCACGGTGCAGGGACAAGGCCTCACGCACCGCTTGCGGACCCTCAGCCAAGAAGCGTCCGCGTTTTAAACGCGCCGGGCGCCCGGCAAGCTTGGCGACGTCCCTCACCCGATCAGCTCGGGGGTTGGTCATCGGAAAGTCTTGCGGGCGCCCGGTTTCGTTCATATATAGAACTTTAGTGGCAGTTGCGACTAGTTCTTGATCTGCTGGCGGGCTTCGCCACCTGCAGGCTCAAAGCCGGCAGCCTTTGCAGCCTCAACGGTGGAGAACCAGTACTCAGCAGCAGTGGTGTTGTACCAGGTGGAACCCGGAACGTGGTACTTCTTGGACTCGGCGTTGCCCTTGATGGCGTAGCCCTCCGGTGCCTCGTCGCCGTCAGCAGCAACTGCGCCGTCGATGGCCGGCTTCTCGGAAACGACAGCCTTGACAGCCGTTGCGGTGGCAGCAGCCGGAGCAACCTTGGCAGCCTTGGGAGCAGCAGCAGCGGCCGGTGCGGAGGTGTCAGCCGGAAGTGCAGCCTTGGCAATGTTCACCAGAGCGGCGAAGGCGTTGGCGTCGGAGACGGCCAGCTCGGCCAGCATACGGCGGTCAACCTCGACCTCAGCGGCCTTGAGGCCCTGGATCAAGCGGTTGTAAGTGAGGCCGTTGGCGCGGGATGCAGCATTGATGCGCTGGATCCAGAGGCGACGGAAGTCACCCTTCTTCTTGCGGCGGTCGCCGTAGCTGTACACAAACGAGTGCAGCAGCTGCTCTTTGGCCTTACGGTACAGGCGCGAACGCTGTCCGCGGTAACCCTTTGCGCGTTCGAGGACAACCCGGCGCTTCTTGTGGGCGTTTACCGCCCGCTTCACACGTGCCACGTGCGTACTCCTTCAGAAATCTTTATCCCAAGCTGCTACTGCCGGAAACCCGGCCGGCCTGAGAAGGCTTTTGGTGTAGTCGGTCCCTGCCGGATGGCAGTAACCAAAGAACTTGGAACTTAGACGCCGAGCATCTTCTTGATGACCTTGGCGTCGCCCTTGAAGACGAGCTTGTCGCCGGCGAGGCGACGGGTCAGCCTGGAGGACTTGTGCTCAAGGTAGTGACGGCGGTTGGCCTGCTGACGCTTCAGCTTGCCGGTACCGGTCAGCTTGAAGCGCTTCTTAGCACCGCTGTGGGTCTTCATCTTCGGCATGGGAACCGATCTCCTTACGTATCCACGGACGAGTCCGCGATTCTTTCGCGCACCCGGCCTACGAGGGCCGGGGTGCTGGTTGCTTGCCGATGGAGGCGGGGCCTCCGTGGCGTTGAACTAGTTGGTCTTGCGTGATGCAGGCTTCGGCGCAGCCTTGGGGGCCGCGGGCCGAGCTGCGGGCTTCGGAGCTGCCGGCTTGGCGACGGGCTTCGGAGCCGAAGGAACTGCAGGCTTCGGGGCGGCCGCCGGGACAGCTGGCTTCGGAGCCGCTTCTGCCGGTGCAGCCTTGGCGGCCGGTGCAGCCTTCGCCGGTGCGGGCGCCGCCTTGGCCGGAGCTGCCTTGGCTACAGGAGCCTCGACCACGGGTGCTTTTTCAACAACCGGAGCAGGAGCTTCTTCAACAACCGGAGCTTCTTCAACAACCGGAGTTTCCTCAACAACCGGAGCTTCTTCAACAACCGGAGCTTCTTCAGCAACCGCTGCCTGGGCCTCGGGGGCCTCGACAGTTTCCTGATTGGTCTCCTCTTCGGTGACCTTGAAGCCCTCGGGGAGAAGGTCAGCGAGGCTCTGCGTCAGCGGAGCCTGCTCGCCCGTGGTGTCAACGCGTCCCGATGCCTTGGCCTCATTCTGCGCCTTGGCTTCAGCACGCTGCGTAGCGCGACGGGCTTCGGCCTTGGCTTCGGCTTTGTTCTTCAGCGGTCCGATCACCATGACCATGTTGCGGCCATCGATGCGCGGGCTGGACTCGATGATGCCAACCTCGGCAACGTCTTCAGCGAAACGCTGCAGCAGGCGGATGCCCATTTCTGGACGCTGCTGCTCACGGCCACGGAACTGGATCATGGCTTTGACTTTATCGCCGGCACCAAGGAAGCGAAGTGCGTGCCCGCGCTTGGTTTCGTAGTCGTGCTTGTCGATTTTAAGGCGGAAGCGAATTTCCTTCAGAACCGTGTTGGTCTGGTTCTTGCGGGCCTCGCGGGCCTTTACGGCGGCTTCGTATTTGTACTTGCCGAAGTCCATCAACTTGCAAACAGGAGGCTTAGCCTGCGGGGCAACTTCAACGAGATCGAGATCGGACTCGGCAGCAAGACGCAGGGCGTCCTCGATGCGGACAATTCCTACCTGTTCGCCGGCAGGACCGACCAACCGCACCTCGGGGACGCGGATACGCTCATTGATTCTTGGCTCGCTAATGTTAAAGCTCCTGTGGTTGTGGTGATGTCACCGGCAAAAAGAGAAGGCCCCCAATTGCTGGTGCAATCGAAGGCCTCGAAGATCGGCTGCACTCCCCTTCGGGAAGTACGCACCTCCGGAAGCAATGCCTCCAAAAGTGTCCGACCAGGTACCCGGCAACCTCTTGTCCCGAAAGGGATCCTGTCCCCAAAGGGAGCGGCTGACGCGGGTGGGAGAGAACTCCGCTTGCAAACTGAAAGTCAATTCTACAGAAACAACCCGCCAAGCGCACATTGCGGAAGGCGGGAGCAAGAACTGCAGATGTTGACTGTGAATAACGACTTCCAGTCGGTCTGTGACAAGCTTACCAGTATGAGCACTGAAGACAGCAATTCCCGCAACTCCTATGGCGAAGACGCCGCCCCCGCCGTTGATGCCGGGGTGTCCCGGCAGATCCGCGACATCGCAGAAGTTCCGGCCGTTGAGGTTATAACTACCGGCGCCGTTCACCTCATGAGCGCGGCAGCCGTCAAGGTCGGCCTGGCGGATGACCCCAACGCCGAGGACCTTAAGGACTTGGACGAAGCCCGCAAGCTGATCACAGCCCTTGCCGGCCTGGTGTCAGCAGCGGCCCCGGAAATCGGTTCACAGCACGCCGGCCCGTTGCGCGATGGCCTTCGCTCCCTGCAGCTGGCGTTCCGCGAAGCTTCCCTTATTCCCGACGCCCCGGGCAAGGGTCCGGGCGAAAAGTTCACCGGACCCGTGAACTAGCCCCAACTTCCGTGATAGTCAACGACGGCGGGTCGACCACATGTGGTCGGCCCGCCGTCGTCGCTTGTTTGGTTTGAGGGTTCAGGGTTTCACACGCGGGCGGCCCTCCGGCGCAAGGACGTGAGGATGAGCCCGGTAGCGCAGAGAGCGACGCCAGCGATGCCGACGGCGGCAAAGCCACCCGATGGTCCCACGGTGTCGATGAAGACCCCGGCCAGAGGTGCACCCAACGCAACGCCTGCAGTCAGCGCCGAGCCATACCAGCCCATCGCTTCACCCCGGCGCTCCTCGTCCACCAGATCGGCCACCATCTCAGACGAGGCCGACAAGACGGGGGCGCATAACAGGCCGGGAAGAAGCGACAGTAATGCGAGGGTCCAGGTGTCCTGGGCAAAGCCCATCGGAATGGTGAGAGCGGCCATGCCCAGGAGCAAGAGCATCGGCGAAATGGTCCGCTTCATCGACCCGTAGATGAGTCCACCGACCACGGACGCTGCGCACCAGAAGAAGAACACGATGCCGATTTCATTCTCATGGCCACCACGTTCCAATAGTCCGACGATGCTGACATCGGAACCGCTAAGCACCATGCCCGATCCCGCGGCTACGGCAAAGAGCGCCGCAACGGAAACCGTGAACCAGGTGAAGTTCCTGGCGACGCGGCTCCGGAGGGCTGATGTGCGCGAGGTTGCCGACGCCATTTCAGAGGCCGCCTCCTGAACGTGGGCAGGCGCGGAGGCCACCATGGCAGCCTCCGCAGCAGCGAGATCTGCCGCCGCCCTGTCTGCGGTCTCCTGCGGGGTGCAAAGCACTTCGCTGCGTGTTGGCGGGTTGAACCACATGAGGAACAGCCCGGCAACGGAGACCGAAATTCCTACTGCCGTCAGTCCGATCGCCGAGAAGCCACTGGTTGCGACAATGGCGCCGACAGCCGGGCCGATCATGAAAACCAGCTCGGTGGCGATGGAATCAAGGGCAAAGGCCGATCGCCGCTGCTCGCCATCCACCATGACGCCCAGCGACTGGCGGACAACACTGAAAATGGGCAGCGTGAAAAGACCACCGACAAACACCAATGGCAGCAGCCATTCGTAGGAAACGTGCGGGACTATCGACCAGATGACGGTTTCGGACACCACCGACGGGATCAGGGCCTTCCTCAGCCCCACCATATCCACCCGGCGACCACGCCAGGGGGCACCCAGCGCAATGCCGATGGTCATGACAGCGGCTGCCGCGCCGGCGGCTGCGTAGCCCTGGCCCAGCGTCAGCACGATGTGCAGAGTGAGGAGCACGCCCGCCGCCGAGTGTGGAATGCGCGCAATCATGCCCACAACCAGCAGACGCCGGACAGGGCGGATGGACAGCATCTCTTTGTAGAGAGCGAAGTTCACTGGCTAAATCCTCTTGTTCCCCAGGGCAGCCCCGGGGAACCGGCACTGCCATTAATGCCGCGCGGGCTCCTGTGCTGCGCGCTGCAGTTTTACTTCCATGGAATCGACGCCCTCGGCAAAGGAATCCATCCTTGCCCACGCATCGTTCAGTTGGGCAAGGAGCGTCTGCACAGCCACAGCGTCGAGTCCATCTTCGAGGAAGAGCACCACACGCAGTTCCGGCCCTGCACCGCCACCAGGTACCTGACGACCGTCGGCCGTCAGGGACGCAACACCGCCACCGGGTTGCGTCTCCAAGCGACGGACGGTCCGAAATGCCGAGACCGTTGAAACGAGAGCAGTCTCCAGTTGATCATCAAGGTATGACGGCGTCCAGTCCTTCTGCTGGGCGAGGGCCCACATCGCCGGGCGTCGCACAACAAATGCGAAGTCGGAACCTGGGTCCATCACCAACAGCTGCGCGCCCTCGGATACTGCAGAAAGCGCTGCGCGCGCAGCGTATACAGCCACCGGGCGCGCCTCCGAATGCCATGCCTCAAGGGCAGCTGCCGAGGTGAAGACCGGCATGGCCATGCGCCCATCGGGGGCCTTGAGTGTGACCAAAGCCATATCGGCCTGCTTGTCAGCATGGAGGCCATCGACGCCTTCTGCTTCCTCAGCCAACTGGGCAACTACGGGAACGAAAACCCTGGCGGTCGCCAAGGAGGCAACTACGTCTGCCTCGCTGCCGGTTCCGTTGATCAGTGCCGCTATGGCGGCTACATAACCGGCGTCCGCCGAGCCGTCGTCGTCCTCAAAATTGTGGATTTTGGCGTCGTCACCACTGAGGCTCCTTCCGGACCAAGGCTGGCCGGCAGAATCGGTAGCTCCTCCGGCACCGGCCAGGGCGGCCGCTATGTGGCCGGGAAGCTCGCGCTTGCCGTGGCCCTGGTCGTCGTGCTGATGTCCGGCGTCGTGCTGATGTCCTGCGTTGTGGGGCATCAGCGGCGGCCGGCAACGTCCAGCGCTTCGGGCAGCGTGAAGGCACCGGCGTAGAGAGCCTTGCCGACAATCGCGCCTTCAACGCCCAGCGGTACCAGTTCGCGCAGGACGCGCAGGTCCTCCAGGCTGGAGATACCGCCTGAAGCGACAACGGGTTTGCCGGTCTTCTCCACCATCTGGCGAAGGAGCTGCACATTCGGGCCCTGAAGGGTTCCGTCCTTAGTGACGTCCGTGACAACGTAGCGGGCGCACCCTGCGTCCTCAAGGCGTGCCAGAACCTCCCACAGGTCACCGCCCTCCTTGGTCCAGCCCCGTCCGGCAAGAGTTGTCCCGCGGACGTCAAGGCCGACGGCGATCTTGTCACCGAAGCGGTCGATTGCCTTTCGGGTCCACTCCGGATTCTCCAGCGCTGCCGTTCCAAGATTCACGCGCGCGACACCCAGCTCGAGTGCACGCTCAAGGGATTCGTCGTCCCGCAAACCGCCGGAGAGTTCCACCTTGACGTTGAGCTGCGACACGACCTCGCTGATGAGCGCGGCGTTGTTTCCACGGCCGAAAGCGCCGTCGAGGTCCACCATGTGCACCCATTCGGCACCGGCGTTCTGCCAGTTCAATGCTGCTTCCAGCGGTGTACCGTAGCTGGTTTCCGAGCCGGCTTCTCCCTGCAGGAGGCGGACTGCCTGGCCGTCAACGATGTCGACGGCGGGCAGGAGTTCCAGAACGGACTGGGCGGAGGTGGTCATGTGTGTCCTTGGAGTTCGAAAGTGACGCGGTTTATTGAGCGACTGGTTCAGTTACCCAGCGTCAGGAGATAGGCGGCCAGCAGGGACATCCCGGCCAGCACATAGAAACAAATGGAAACCCAGCGCGGTTTTTTCTGCTGGTGGAAGGAGATACCCCCGCCTATCAGCAGGCCGGCGAGGGCCATCAGCAATACCGACCCCCACATCTAGGCGGTATCGCTTCCGGATGCTTCCGGAGCGGGCTTACGGAGGCTGTCCACCCAGTTTCGCAGGAGCCGGGCTCCGGCATCGCCTGACTTCTCCGGGTGGAATTGCGTAGCGCAGAGCGGGCCGTTCTCGACAGCAGCAATGAAGCGTGCACCGTGTTCGGACCAAGTGACCATGGGAGGAGCCATGCGGGGCTGAACGACGTCGAAGTTCCACTCCTGCACACCGTAGGAGTGCACAAAGTAGAAACGTTCCTGTTCGACGCCGGCGAACAGCTTGGAGCCCTCCGGTACGTCCACGGTGTTCCAGCCCATGTGCGGCACCACGGGAGCGGGAAGGAGTTCAACCTTGCCCGGCCACTCGGCCATACCCTCGGATTCGGTGCCGTGCTCTACACCGGCTTCGAAGAGGACCTGCAAGCCGACGCAGATGGCCAGCACAGGGCGGCCACCAGCAACCCGGCGTCCGATCATGCGGATGGCATCGACGGACTTGAGCTCCTTCATCACCGTCTCGTAGGCACCCACGCCGGGCACCACCAGACCGTCAGCGTTGAGCACATCCTCAGGCTTGGAGCTCAGAACCACGTGGGCGCCAGCGCGCTCCAGTGCACGGACAGCGGACCGTACGTTGCCCGATCCGTAGTCCAGCACAGTTACGGTGGGCTTGCCTTCCGGCGACTCCGGCTTCACGGATGCAGTAGCGTCAGCCACCGCCCCATTCTTCAGAAACTGGCCGCTCATAATGCCCCCTTGGTGGACGGGATGCCCTCAACACGGGGATCGGACTCCACGGCTGCGCGCAGCGCGCGTGCAAAGGCCTTGAACTGGGCCTCGACGATGTGGTGCGGGTCCCGGCCGGCCAGGACATTCATGTGCAGGCAGATTCCGGCGTGCAGCGTGATTGCTTCAAACACGTGGCGTGTCAACGAGCCCGTGAAGTGTCCACCGATCAGGTGGTACTCCTGCCCGGCCGGCTCACCGCCATGCACCAGGTAGGGACGTCCGGAAACATCAACGACGGCGTGCGCCAAGGCTTCGTCCAAAGGAACCGTTGCTTCACCGAAGCGACGGATGCCGGCCTTGTTGCCAAGTGCCGTCCGCAGGACCTCGCCAAAGGTGATGGCGACATCTTCCACCGTGTGGTGCGCATCAATGTGGGTATCGCCAGTGGCCTTTACGGTCATGTCGATCAGGGAGTGCTTGCACAGAGCCGTCAGCATGTGGTCATAGAACGGAACCGAGGTACTGATGTCCGAGACACCGGAACCGTCCAGGTTGATCTCCACCAGGACTGAAGACTCGCTGGTGGTGCGCTCCATGCGCGCGGTGCGGGCAGCGGTCGGCTTGGCGCCGGTTTCGCTCATTGGGACGTCCTTATACGCGGAGAATGGGTTGGGTCTATGGACAAGTTTAGGCGCGCTGTGGCGCCTTGCCGTCCAGCAGTGCTTCCAAAGCCTCAAGGAAGGCTGTGGTTTCCGGTTCGGTTCCAGCAGTGACACGCAAGTGTCCAGGGATGCCGACGTCGCGAATCAGCACACCGGCATCGAGCAGGCCCTGCCAAATCTCGTGCGGCTCCTCGAGGCCGCCGAAGAAGACGTAATTGGAATCGGACGCCGCAGGCTTGAGGCCCATGCGCAGCAACTCTGTCACAATCCGGTCGCGCTGTACCTTGATGTCCTCGACGTCGGCCATGAGGGCTTCGCGGTGGTTGAGTGCAGCCAGGGCAGTTGCCTGCGTGACGGCAGACAGGTGGTACGGGAGGCGGACCAGTCTGATGGCGTCCGTGACTTCCGCGGCTGCCGCCATGTAGCCGAGCCGGGCACCCGCCAGTGCGAACGCTTTACTCATGGTTCGCGAGACGATCAACCGCTCACGTCCAGGCAACAACGTCATGGCGCTCGGAGTATTGTCGTGCGCGAACTCGTGGTAGGCCTCGTCCACGATCACGATCGCTTGGCTCGCTTCGCCAGCCTCGTAGACGGCTTCAACAACGTCCAAGCTCAACCCTGTACCGGTGGGGTTGTTGGGTGAGCACAGGAACACAATGTTGGCACCCGTTTCCCGAACCTGCGCGGCGGCCGATTCGGCATCCAGCCCGTAATCGTCAGCACGCACCCCGCGGACATACTCTGTGTCCGTGCCACTCGCCAGGAGGGGGTACATGGAGTACGTGGGCGGGAACCCGAGCGCCTTGCGTCCCGGTCCACCAAATGCCTGGAGGATTTGCTGCAGGACTTCGTTGGATCCGTTGGCCGCCCAGATATTGTCTGGAGAAAGTCCGTGGCCAAGGTACTCGGCCAAGGCTTCACGTAGTTCGGTGAACTCGCGGTCCGGATAGCGGTTCAGCCCTGTAGCCGCAGCGGCAACAGCCTCGGTGATGGCGGCTTGGACATCAGCTGGGACCCCATGAGTGTTTTCGTTGACGTTGAGCAGGATGGGGACGTCAAGCTGCGGTGCGCCATAGGGGCTCAGTCCACGCAGGTTGGTCCGGAGGGGAAGTCTGTCAAGTCGCTCAAGCTGGTCACTCACCATCACAGTTTAAGGGGCAGCCGGGACCGCCGGGTAACTGTGACGCCAGGCCAGCGGATCCCGCGGGTGGTGGACAACTAGTTCGCAGGAACGAACAGCTGCTGGCCGGGCAGGATGCGGCCGCCACGGAGGTCGTTCAGCTGGATGATCTCCGCGATGACATCACGAGGGTCCCGCTCGGGCGCAGCCGCCCCGGCGATGCCCCAGAGGGATTGGCCCGGCTGAACCGTGACAGTGACTGCAACAGGCGGACGCAGTTGGGACTGGGAGTCCGACGCCTTGGCCGGGGAGTTGATAAAACCGGCGAGGGTCAGCAGCGCCGCCACCAACAGCATTGCCGGGATGCCGAAGAAGACAATCCGTCCCCGCCGGGTGAGACGCAGGCGAGTGGGTGCCTGAGTGGTGCGGAAATCAGCGAACGTAGTGATTGCGGACATGAGCTGAGCCCTTCTGAGCTATTGCCAGGTTCCGGGGTGCCCGGTGCTTGGCGGCCAATTCTTTGTGTTCCCGTCATCTGATTCCCGGTTGTTCGAACACTCTGTTCGAACATCCGGCGTCAGCATCTGGTTTATAGAACACATATTCGAACCTTGCTATGACATTTTTAGCACTTATCAACGAACGGTGTCGAGACTCGCTAGAACAAATGTTTGATAAACGCCTGTGCCTGCCCTACGTTTGAGTGAAGAAACAGCACTGTTTCAGTGGAACAGGAGGGTCTGACATTTTTTGCAGACCCGACAACCCCGGGCTCGCTTCGGGGCGAAATGGAAAGGCATTGGCGAACATGGCAGCGAAAGCCACGGGCGGCGGGGCACCCCTGCGGAGCCAGCAGCCTCAGAAGAGTCCCAAGAGCCTGACTGTCCGGCAGAAAAAGATCCTGGAGACCATCCAGCGGTCTGTCAATGACAACGGATACCCGCCCAGCATGCGCGAGATCGGCGACACCGTGGGTCTGGCCAGTTTGTCGAGCGTCACTCATCAGCTGTCCCAACTGGAGAAGCTCGGCTATCTCCGCAGGGACCCCAAGCGTCCTCGCGCCATGGAAGTCCTGATGCCTCTGACCCTGGACGGTGGCCCCATACCGGGCGTGGAAGCGCCCACCACCCTTCGCAGCGCGGGTGGCCTGAACGTAACAGAGCTGGCCAGTGCAAGTGATACCGCCATGGTCCCTCTGGTGGGCCGCATTGCGGCCGGTGGCCCCATCCTGGCTGACCAGACGGTGGAAGACGTGCTTGCGCTCCCCCGGCAACTTGTGGGGCATGGCGAATTGTTCATGCTGAAAGTGGCCGGCGATTCCATGATTGACGCCGCCATTTGTGACGGTGATTGGGTGGTGGTCCGCCGCCAGAACGACGCCATCAACGGCGACATAGTGGCAGCCCTACTGGATGACGAAGCAACCGTGAAGACCTTCCGGCAGCGGGATGGCCATACGTGGCTGCTCCCGCAGAACACCCAGTACGAACCCATCCTGGGTGATCAAGCCACCATCATGGGCAAGGTAGTTTCGGTACTCCGCTCCCTTTAGGCGCTCTACGAGGCCTTGGACGAGCCCAGACGCTCCAGGACGCCACGGACTACTGTTCGGTCGGTCGTTGCCCAGAACGGCGGCAGAGCGGCACGCAGGAAGCCTCCGTAGCGTTCCGTCGAAAGCCGGGAGTCCAGCACTGCGACTACCCCCTTGTCCCCTGTCGAACGGATCAGGCGGCCAGCGCCCTGCGCCAGTCGGATGGCAGCGTGCGTAGCTGATACGGCCATAAAGCCATTCCCACCTGATTGCGCCACTGCCCTGGAGCGCGCAGTCATCAGGGGATCATCAGGCCGTGGGAAGGGAATACGGTCAATGACCACTAAGCGGCACGAGCCACCCGGAACGTCTACGCCCTGCCACAGTGACATGGTTCCGAAGAGACATGTGTCGGGCTCATCGGCGAACTGCTTCACGAGGGCCGCCATGGTGGATTCGCCTTGGCAGAGGATATCCACGTCCAGCCGGAGCCGCATGGCGTCGGCTGCTTCTTCGGCCGCACGCCGCGAGGAGAACAGGCACAGGGCTCCCCCGCCGGACGCCCGGATGAGGTCTTCCAATTCGTCGAGCGCCTCGGGCGAGGTACCGCGCCCGGGTTTCGGGAGGTGCTTTGCCACATACAGGACACCCTGTTTGGGATAATCAAAGGGCGAACCCACATCGATCCCGGTCCAGCTCGGGGCGCCGTCGCCGATGAGGCCGAGGCCACCTGCTGCCGGTTCAAAAGCCGAGCCGATGGCTAGCGTGGCGGAGGTCAGCACTACAGTGTGGCCGGCAAAGAGCCCTTCGCGAAGCCGTCCGGCGACGCTGAGCGGGGCGATGTTAATTAAGGCCGGGGCAGTTTCATCAGGTTGTGAATACCCCTGCTGGGGGTCGAACGTGCTGTTTCGGGAAAACCAGACCACTTCGCGGTTCTCCTTGGCGGCCAGCATGCGTTCGCACAATTCCAGGATCAGCATGAGCCGTGAACGGGCCAGCTGCCGTCCGCCGTCGACTGCGTTTGATGAATCCGTCTTCGAATCCGAAAGCGCAGCGCGGGCGGCGTCCCGTAACTGGTCCAAGCAATCCAGCTGTTCATCGTTGAGGCCGTTGGGCAACAGCCCGTTGGGAACGCCGGCGATGGCCATATCCAGCCGCTCCGCTGCAGCGTTGAGGGCGTCCACTGTGATGGCTGTGTGCTTGCGGGCGCTTGATGCCGCAGCGTGAACCATGGCCACGGACAACTGGCCTGAAACGGCGCCGGTCACGCGGTCTTGTAGCTCATGTGCTTCGTCAACCACCACGACGTCATACTCAGGCAGCACGGCCAGGCCTTCAAAGGCGCTCACTGCCAGCATGGCGTGGTTGGTGACCACGACGTCGGCTTCACTCGCCCGTGAGCGCGCCAACTCGCTGAAGCACTCTTCTGCCACGGGGCACTTCTGAGCCCCCAGGCACTCCATGGAAGTCACGGATACCTGGCGCCAGGCCCTGTCAGTGACTCCGGGCATGAGTTCATCGCGGTCGCCGGTCGGGGTTTTCTCCGCCCATTCCCGAAGGCGGACTACTTCTTTACCCAGCTGGGATTGCGGCCCGCCCATGGAGGCAGCAAAGTGGGGAACGCTGGTGTCCTCGCCAAGGGAGAACAGTTGCCCTTCGGAAGGCTCTTCGCTGGGGAACCCGCCTTCGAGTTTCTGCAGGCACACATAATTTGCCCTGCCCTTGACCAGCGCCACATTGACCGGGCGCTCGAGGGCAGGGTTGATGGTCTCCAGCAACCGGGGAAGGTCCCGGCCGACGATTTGGGTCTGCAGTGCGAGGGTGGCGGTGGACACGAGAGTCGGTTTATCGCTGTCCATGGAATGGGCGATCAACGGAATCAGGTAAGCCAACGACTTACCTGTTCCCGTTCCCGCCTGGACCAGCAGATGCTCCCCGGTCTCGATGGCCCGGGTAACATGCTTGGCCATTTCGTGCTGGCCGGCACGGCTTTGTCCGCCCATTCCGGCAACAGCCCGATCCAACAGCTCGAGGGTGGTCTTCTCGCCCACCGATTCGACGGCGTCCGCCGCCACCTTCTCAACCATTACTGACGAACGACTCCAGTTCGGCGGCCAGGCCTTCGCGCACCATGACAACTACGCGGGTCCCGTTCTCCTCATGCTCAAGGCTGAGGATTTCCGAGTCGGAATTGTGCAGCTTGTTGATCATTTCCCCACGATCGTAGGGAATGAGCAGTTCAAGGCGGACGCCAGGCCGCGGGATGGACCGGCTGATATCTTCCAGCAGTTCCGCGATGCCCTGGCCCGTGCGGGTGGATACAACAGCGTGGCGGGGTTCTTTCTGCTTGAGGCGCTCCACCACAAAGGGATCCGCGACGTCCACCTTGTTGAGGACGATGATCTCCGGAACCTTGCGGGCGTCCACCTCGGTGAAAACAGCCCTTACCGCTGCAATCTGGCCCTCAGGGTCCGGGTGGGATGCATCCACCACATGGAGGATCAGATCTGCATCAGCAACTTCCTCCAGCGTTGATCGGAAAGCCTCGATGAGCTGGGTTGGGAGTGAACGAACAAACCCAACCGTGTCTGCGAGGGTATAGCCGATGCCGTCCGGGGTTTGCGCCTTGCGGACCGTGGGATCCAGGGTGGCGAACAAGGCGTTCTCCACCAGGACCCCTGCGTCAGTAAGGCGGTTGAGCAGGGACGACTTTCCAGCGTTCGTGTACCCGGCGATGGCAACAGAAGGAACAGCATTGCGACGCCGGTTGGCACGCTTGGTCTCACGTGCCGGCTTCATAGCGGCGATTTCACGACGCAGCTTAGCCATGCGGGTGCGGATTCGACGCCGATCAAGTTCGATCTTGGTTTCACCAGGACCACGCGAACCCATTCCAGCGCCTGCTCCACCCACCTGGCCACCGGCTTGGCGGGACATGGAGTCGCCCCAACCACGAAGCCTCGGGAGCAGGTACTCGAGCTGGGCGAGCTCCACCTGCGCCTTGCCTTCACGGCTCTTGGCGTGCTGGGCGAAAATATCCAGGATCAGCGTGGTGCGGTCAACAACCTTGACCTTCACAATGTCCTCAAGGCCGCGTCGCTGAGAGGGGGCAAGCTCAGTGTCCACCACCACGGTGTCGGCGCCTGTGGCCGCAACGATGTCTTTAAGTTCCTGAGCCTTACCGGAACCGAGGAAGGTCCCGGGGTCCGGCTTCTGCCGACGCTGGACGAGGCCATCCAACACCTCGGATCCCGCGGTCTCTGCAAGTGCTGCGAGCTCGCGGAGGGAGTTCTCCGCATCTGCCAGAGTCCCCTCAGTCCATAGGCCGGCCAGTACAACGCGCTCAAGGCGCAACTGCCGGTATTCGACCTCTGTGACATCTTCGAGCTCGGTTGACAATCCTGCGGTACGGCGAAGAGCGCGACGTTCAGCCAAATCTTCCTGGTCGCCGTCGTAGATGCTGTGTTCCTGGTCCAGGGTCGAAATCGCCTGAGCCTTGCCGAACACGCTGTTGGCTTCGTCGTCGGATGCCTGCGCAGGTACATCCTTGGAAAGAATCCGGTCGATCACGGCCTGGATTTGTTCAGGACTCATGTCCTGGGCGTCGGAATCGGATCCGGAGTGCTTCTGGGTGGTCATGGTCTCCTTAGACTGTTCGGCAATTCCAGAATAGTGCGGTTTGGTGCTCGATGGGGCGCTATTCGCGCTGGGCTGACGGGCATCGGCCAAAAGGGCCTCCTATGTGCTGAGCAGTCGGTGCCTCTCGGCGGCAGGGACTGCTGGGATGTGGCGTGGATGACTCCGCGGGAGGGTCCCTTGGCCAATGTGAGGATGCTCTGCCTGCCCCAACGATTGGCCGCGCAGAACCTGTAGGCCCAAAGCGGATGTGGGGAGGAGCGGTATCTTCAGAGCGTCCGGCTTCGTATACAGGAGTCGCCGGACTGAGCCAGAGGTGACCTGCCGGGCGGAAAGGCCAACCGGGCTGGAATGCCAAGCGGGCCTGCGTCGCGGGCGGTACCGTCAGACGCCTGATGACTGGGCGCCTATGGGCTGATTACTCGAAGATCAAGAACATGCATTCAACTTTAGCAGCCATTGTCAAACCTTCTGCGGAAGGAGGCGGTTTCCCAAGCCGACGATAGCCAACTAATCTGGCAAATTATGGAGTCTGCACACTATTTCACTGCCCAACCGGCCGGACCATTCACCCGCAAGCCACTCACTGTGGAACTCGCAGGAGCCCCACGCCGGTTGCAGACCTCGTCGGGAATCTTCAGTCCCGACGGCGTGGACAAAGGCACGGCGGTACTTTTCTCCGAGGTCCCGCCGCCGTCCCCGAAAGGTCACCTGCTGGACATCGGCTGCGGCTGGGGTCCGATTGCCCTCACCTTGGGGCTGATGGCGCCACATGCCCATGTTCATGCGGTGGATGTGAATGAGCGTTGCATCACGCTGACCAACGAGAATGCCGCGGCGCTGGGCCTCACCAACGTCACGGCCAGCCTCCCCCACGAGGTGGACCCCGCCGTCGAGTTTGACACCATCTGGTCCAACCCGCCCATCCGCATCGGCAAGGACGAACTCCATACGCTGCTGCTGACATGGCTGCCTCGGCTGGCTGCAGGAGGCAATGCGTGGTTGGTTGTTCAGAAGAACCTGGGCTCGGACTCCCTCCAGCGGTGGCTCGCCACCGAACTGGACAGCTCCTACACGGTCACCCGTGAGAGCACGTCAAAAACGTTCCGCATCATCCGTGTCAGGAAAGCGTCCCAGTAGCCACGATGACGGCCGGGCCACTAAGTTCAACATGCTCGCGGCCGCCTGCACCTGGGAAGAACTTCACACCCACGACGCCGCCGGGTACCCTTACGTGCCAGTCGTTGGGCGCCGTATCCCCCGCCCAATGACGAATCGCGACGGCGGCAGCGCACGCGCCGGTGCCGCAGGATTGCGTCTCCCCCACCCCACGCTCGTGAACACGCATAGTGATGGTTCCTACGCCGTCTTCCACCAATGGCTCCGCGGGAACCACGAACTCCACGTTGGTTCCATTTGCGGGCTTGGGGTCCACCACGGGGGCCTTGAACAACTCTGTGGCTGAAAGCTCGCTGAGCTCCGCAAGGGCAACTACCGTGTGGGGATTGCCCATGCTGACGGACAGGCCGGGCCGTGCCACTTCCAAACCGTCCGCACTTACCAGCGCATCCATGGCCTTGCTGGTGGCCTCCTTGGGAAAGATGAATTCCCAGGGGCCCATGTCCACGGCATAACCGTTGGCTGTCCTTACAACTTTTTTGACGCCGCCACGCGTGCCGATGGTGAGGGTCTGACCGGGGCCCAGGTCCACCAGGCCCTCAGCAATCAGGAAATGGACGAAAACGCGTACGCCATTGCCGCACATTTCGGAGAGCGAACCATCTCCATTGCGGTAATCCATGAACCACTCTGCTTGGGGATCCTGCTCAAGGGCGACACGACCTTCCGGGAGGAAACGGGAAGGAACTGCCCGGATGAGGCCGTCACCCCCGATGCCCACGTGTCGGTTGCACAAGTGCGCCACCTGCTCGGCCGTGATCTCATGGGCATCCCCGGGATCAGCGATAAGGACAAAATCATTGCCCGTTCCGTGACCCTTGGAGAACTCCAAGCCGGCGAGGCTGGAAGGCGGCATTGGAGCACCGGCAGTTGCGGGCTGCGGGGCGGGAACTGCGGCGGATTGATCCATGGATCTAGGCTACCTGCCACGCCTGTTTGGCCAGAAATTACAGCCGTTGGATCGTGGGCGCATTGACCTCATTGGCCGCTTTGGCTGCCTTAGCCACAAGCTCCGGATCCTGCCAGTCGAGCCAAGTGATTCGTGGATCAGCCCGAAACCATGTCAGCTGGCGCCGTGCGAACTGCCTGGTAGCCACGATGGTTTCCTCGGCCGCGGCACCCGCTGTCATCCCGCCGTCCAGGACTTTCAGGAACTGGGCGTATCCCAAAGCGCGCGAAGCTGTCTTGCCACTCCGCAACCCAACGGCGTCGAGTCGTTCAACTTCCTGCTGAAGACCCGCATCCACCATCCGATGCACCCTCAGTGCCAGACGTTCCCGCAGTTGCTCCCGATCAACCTCCAGGCCGATCTGGAGTGCCGGCTGGAAATACTCGCGCTGTGGCATAAACGAGCTGAAAGGGCGGCCAGTGACACCGTGCACTTCCAGAGCCCGGATAACACGCCGGGCATCTCCCAGGCGGGCGGCCGAAACAGGATCAACTACCTCAAGGCGCGCTCGCAACGGCGCAAGCCCTTTGGTTTCCCATTCTTCTTCCAGCTGACTGCGGAGCACCGGATCAGTCCCCGGAAATTCCAGCACGTCAAGCGCTGCCCGCACGTACAGCCCGGATCCGCCCACAAGAATGGCACGCTTTCCCCGTGAGTGGATGTCATGGATGACTGCGCGGCATTCACTTTGGAAGTCGGCCACACTGGCTTCCTGCGTGACGTCCATGGTGTCCAGCAAATGGTGTGGCACACCCCTGCGCTCTTCCACTGTGATCTTGGCAGTTCCGATGTCCATGCCACGGTAGAACTGCAAGGCATCGGCGTTGATGACCTCGCCGTTCAAGGCCAGAGCGAGGTTGACGCCCAGATCGGACTTACCGGAACCTGTAGGACCGACAACGGCGATGACACGTTGTAAGGGTTCCGGGCTGGACAACGACATGTGATCCTGGGTCACGTACTTAGGCGCGGCGAACCGGCAACGACGGCATGCCCAATGACACGCCCGCCTTGCCCGACATCGGTCCTGCTGCAGGGACCCCGCAAGAATCAGCCTGCGAACGATCCCAGGCATCGCCTGCACGGGAGCGGCGCAAGAAGTAATCTTCCACTGTTGCCGGATCAGCTACCAGGTGGAAGGCAGCGGCCTCAGTAATACTCACCGTGACGAAGTCACCCGGCCGAGGAGTTTCGGCTCCGGTCGGCACGGAGAAGTGCACCAGCCTTTGGTCCTTTGAACGGCCGGACAGCCGGTGTGTTTCGCCGGCTTTTCGTCCTGATTGCGCTGTGACCAGGACTTCCACCTTCCGCCCCAGCTGCTTGGCGTTCTCTTCTGCGGCAATACGGTCCTGCAGCGCGGTGAGGCGTTCGTAGCGCTCCTGCACCACGGCTTTGGGCAGTTGGTCCGGAAGATCCGCAGCCGGCGTGCCGGGCCGCTTGGAGTATTGGAACGTGAAGGCGGACGCAAACCGCGACTTCTCCACCACATCCAGGGTTGCTTGGAAATCTTCCTCGGTTTCGCCCGGGAAGCCCACGATGATGTCGGTGGTGATGGCGGCGTGCGGGATGCGTTCCCGCACTTTGTCCAGAATTCCCAAGAATTTGCTGGAACGGTACGAACGGCGCATGTCCTTCAGCACCTTGTCCGAGCCGGACTGCAGCGGCATGTGCAACTGGGGCATGGCGTTGTGTGTTTCGGCCATGGCGTCAATGACGTCGTCCGTAAATGCGGCGGGGTGGGGGCTGGTGAAACGAACACGTTCCAGACCTTCGATTTGCCCGCATGCCCGGAGGAGTTTGGAGAACGCCTGGCGGTCGCCGAATTCCACACCATAGGAATTCACGTTCTGGCCGAGCAACGTGACTTCCACAGCCCCGTCATCCACGAGCGCCTGGATTTCCGCCAGAATCTCTCCAGGACGCCGGTCTTTCTCCTTGCCGCGAAGCGATGGCACGATGCAGAACGTGCACGTGTTGTTGCAACCCACAGAGATTGAAACCCACCCTGCATAGACAGAGTCGCGCTTGGTGGGGAGCGTTGACGGGAACACATCCAAGGATTCGAGAATCTCGAGTTGTGCCTCGTTGTTGTGCCGGGCACGGTTCAGCAGGGCAGGCAGGGCTCCCACGTTATGCGTTCCGAACACGGCGTCAACCCACGGCGCCTTCTTCACAATGGTTTCGCGGTCCTTCTGAGCCAGGCAACCACCCACGGCAATCTGCATCCCGGGGTTTGCTTCCTTGACCTGCCGGAGCTGCCCAAGGTTTCCATAGAGTTTGTTGTCTGCGTTCTCCCGCACAGCGCACGTGTTGAAGACCACGACGTCGGCAACCTCACCGTCGGCGGGCACGTACCCTGCTTCTTCAAGGAGCCCCGCCATGCGCTCCGAATCATGGACGTTCATCTGGCAGCCAAATGTCCGAACCTGATACGTCCTGGGCTCGGCAGAAGGAGTGGCGGCGGCTGTTGGGGAAGGAATGGTCAAACTCACTACTCAAGGGTACCGGCTTCTGCCAGCACCTCACCGACGATCCTGAACGCCATGGAAGGGGCGTACCCTTTCCGTGCCAGCATCGACGCAAGCCGCCGGGTGTACTTGTCCCGCTCGGCCCGATCCGACAGGTCCATGCTTGGCCGCAGCTTGCGTTGAACGAGCTCCCGGGCAGCCAATTCTTCGTCTTGGTCGCTGACCTGCGATAGGGCTTCCTCTGCTGCATCCAGCTCTATGCCTTTGTCTGCCAATTCTCGACGAATGGCGCCCTTGGCGAGCTTCTTACTCTGGGATCGGCTGCGGACCCACATCCTGGCAAACTCAGCATCATCGATCAGCTGAACTTCTTCGAAGCGGTCCAGAACTGCCTCAGCCACCTGCTCGGGAACATTCCGTTCTGCGAGTTTCCGCGACAGTTGCAGCCGGCTCCGCGGCGCCATCGTCAACTGCCTCAGGACGATGGCACGCGCCACGGATTCGGGATCGGGTTCAGGATCGGCCGCAACGGAAGAATCCGGCTCCGGCCCTTTCCTAGCCGTCAACGGCCTTCAGCTTCGGGGAATCTTCTTCAGCCTTTACAACGCCCACGCCAAGCTTTTCCTTGATGAGGCGCTCGAGTTCCTGGGCGAGCTCAGGGTTGTCGCGCAGGAATCGACGCGAGTTCTCCATGCCCTGGCCCAGCTGATCGCCGTCATATGTGAACCACGAGCCCGACTTCTTGATGATGCCGTGCTCCACACCCATGTCAATGATGCCTCCCTCGCGGGAGATGCCCTGACCGTAGATAATGTCGAACTCAGCGATCTTGAAGGGCGGAGCCATCTTGTTCTTGACGATCTTTGCCTTGGTGCGGTTACCGACAGAGTCGGCACCTTCCTTCAGGGTTTGGATGCGACGAACGTCAATTCGCACTGACGCATAGAACTTCAAGGCCTTACCACCGGTGGTGGTTTCGGGTGATCCGAAGAACACACCGATCTTTTCACGCAACTGGTTGATGAAGATGGCGGTTGTCTTGGTCTGGCTCAAGCGGCCCGTGATCTTTCGCAGGGCTTGGCTCATGAGTCGAGCCTGGAGGCCAACGTGGGAGTCACCCATTTCGCCTTCGATTTCGGCGCGGGGTACCAGGGCAGCCACGGAGTCAATGACGACAATGTCCAGCGAGCCGGAGCCCACCAGCATGTCCATGATCTCCAATGCCTGCTCACCGGTGTCGGGCTGTGAAACCAAGAGTGCATCCGTGTCCACGCCAAGCTTGGCGGCGTAGTCCGGGTCAAGTGCGTGCTCGGCGTCAATGAACGCTGCGATACCACCTGCGCGCTGTGCGTTGGCTACAGCATGGAGTGCCACGGTGGTCTTACCCGAGGATTCCGGACCATAGATTTCCACCACACGCCCCCGGGGCAGTCCGCCAATGCCAAGAGCGACGTCCAGTGCAATGGAGCCGGTGGGAATGACCTCAATCGGGGCGCGGGTGTCATCACCCAGTCGCATGATGGAGCCTTTGCCGAACTGCTTGTCGATCTGGGCAAGCGCTGCTTCGAGCGCCTTTTCACGATCCGGGGTTGCCGCCATGGTTCACACCTCTGATGCTTTCTCGCTGTGGAGTGGCCCGAAAGGCCGCTTTTCCTGTCATGTCTGACGCTATTACGGTGCTCTGACATTTTTAGTAGCCGGCACCGGCTATGTGGATAACCTGGGGCTGCCGGAAGCTCTGGAATGCGTCCTTCGAGATCAATTTTCTTCTCACAGGAGCATATCCCCATCCGAACAGATATTCGAACAATGTTCCGGCGTGTCCCTACCCCTCGGGCGGTAACCACCACGTGCCGGGCTTCAGTTGGAAGCCGGTTTGATGTCCCTGCCAAGTCTGCGTTCGGGGGGAACGTCCTGGACCTCGCACACGGCCAACCAGACTTCGCGAGGTTGATAACCGGAGGCCAAAGCCTCTACGGCAGTTCGCCCACCAACGCCGGCGAGTACCAGGGAGTTGGCCAGGACCCGGGAGTAGCCTGCCCCGAATTCGTCGTCCATTAATCGCCAAAAGTCACTTGCCCTCACGGATAGAGTCTCTCATGGCGCCGGACTCTAGAATGGTTGCCATGAGCAATCCTCTCCAGAGCAAGCCAGGTCCGGCATTGCCAGGCGACGCCGTGGACGACGCCCTCCAGCAGGTGGAACACCAGCTGAGCCTGCTCTGGCGCCGCGCCCGTTCTATCTCCCATCAGTTGTCACGCCAGGTACATCCGGACATGGAACCGGCCGCCTACGGGCTTCTCACAGTCATCCGCAGGGAAGGTCCCATCCGCCTCACCGACCTGGCCACCTGCATTGGTGTGGGCAAGCCGTCCGTGAGCCGCCAGATCGCCTTCCTGGAGGGCATCGGCCTTGTCTACAAGGAAGCGGATCCCCAGGACGGCAGGGCTCAGTCCATCCGTTTGACGGATAAGGGCGAAGAGAAGATGCACCAGGTCCAAGATGCCCGCAGGCAGGTCTTCCGAGAGCGACTCGGCGAATGGCCGCTGGAGGATGTTCAGACGCTTGCTGACTACATGGGCCGCCTCAACGCCATTTACGGGGACGGCGTGCTCAACGTTAAGGAACCGGAAATCGACGTCGAGGACAAGCCCGCAGGCGTTTGAGCAGCACCTGCCCTAAGCGACACCCAAACTCAACGGAAAAGGTCCCCAGCCTGAGGCTGGGGACCTTTTCCGTAGTCTAGCTGGAACGTTTACCGGGCTCCGGAGAGCATTCCTTGCGGGAAATCGTCCGTGAGGTCCAGATCTCGACCGTAACGCTGGGAGAATTCCTGCGGAACGGTGTCCGGAACTGCAACACCTTCTGCGACGGCCACGCGGTCGCTGACTTCGCGAAGCATGTGGGATAACGGAACATCCAGGGCTGTGCAGATAGAGGACAGGAGCTCGGAAGAAGCCTCCTTCTGGCCGCGTTCAACTTCACTCAAGTAACCAAGTGAGACGCGGGCGCTGTGCGAAACCTCGCGGAGGGTACGGCCCTGACGCTGGCGGACATCGCGCAGTACATCACCGATCTCGTGGCGTAGTACAACCATTTTGCGCTCCTTCTGTTCGCTCTGTGCCTGATCAGCCAAGCCCACATCCTTCCAGCGGACAACGCCGTTCACGGATACGGGCTGCTTTACCATCTGTATCGCCTTGCTCCCTCATTCATCCGGTTCGCTGGCTGGCGGACCGGGTTGGTTTTTACATCCTAGGCGCCCCGGCTCTTCCGAAGCGACACAATGACACAACTATTGGCAATCAGTTTTTGTTCCCGACTACTTTACGAACGGTAACCAACGTCACTCAGTGCAGCAAGCAGACGCGCCAAGGCGGCCTCGCAGGCCTGCTCCCTGATGGACTGTCTGTCCCCCGAAAAACTGTACTCAAACGATTCGGTTCCGGATTTGCCCGAAATCCCGATGAACACAGTTCCTACCGCTTTGCCGTCGTGCGGCTCGGGTCCAGCCACACCCGTAGTGGAAATTCCAAGATCGGCGCCGCAGACGCGCCGGGCGCCGTCGGCCATGGATTCGGCCACCCGACCGTCAACGGAGCCGGCCTCGGCAAGCAGCTCCTGCGACACCCCGAGAACACCAGCCTTCACAGAGTTCTGGTATGCAACCACGCCGCCTTGCAGCATCCCGGATGCTCCAGGCGTGTTCGCAAGCGTTGCCGCAACCATCCCCGCGGTTAGCGACTCAGCCGTAGCCACTGAGAGCTTGTTCCCGAGAGCAATAGCGACTGCCGCCGTCGATGTCTGCGCAGCGTCGGATGCGCCGTCATTGAGCGTCATACTCGCCGCCCGGCAGCGCGAAGCTTTACCGCTTGGACGACATATTCGACGCCGGTCCACAATGTGATGGCCAGCGCCACCATCATCACCCAGAAGGCGACGTCGCCAAGCCAAGGAGCGATCGCCTTCAAGGGCAGGATGTAGAGGAATATGGCCACGGTCTGGACTACTGTTTTCAACTTGCCACCGCGGGAAGCCGGCATGACGCCGTACCGGATAACGACGAACCGGAGAGCGGTAATCCCCCATTCCCGCACCAGGATGAGGATGGTGACCCACCAAGGCAATTCCCCCAGGATGGACAGGAGGACCAGCGCGGAACCGATAAGCAGCTTGTCGGCGATGGGATCGGCAATCTTGCCGAAATTGGTGATCAGGCCCCGCGCCCTGGCGATGTCGCCGTCGAGCTTGTCCGTATAGATGGCGACCGCAAAAGCCACAACAGCCGCCCACCGCCAGATCCCGTACTCACCGTCGTCCGCCACCAGGAACCATACGAAGAATGGAACCAGGACGATGCGGAGCATTGTGAGGATATTGGGTAGGTTCCAGACGTCGGAGCTGCTGGAAGTCGCGTTATCACCCTCGGCTGTAGTCACCCCACAAGGCTACCTTCTTTGGACTAACGCCCCGTCAGCGACCAAGCGTCCTCGCCGCCCTCTTCGTCGTCGTTCGGGCTATCGGAGCCGTCGTAGTATTCGATGGCCTGCGTGCGGTTGTCCAGGTCCGCCTGGACCAGGTCTTCGGCATAACCTCCGACGGCGATGTTCGAGTTGGCGTTATCGCTGAGGGCAGCCGTGTGCGCGTCGGGCGCCGCGGGTGACTCCTGGCCCTTCATCGCGGCAAGCACCGCGGCGAGGTCATCGGGTTTGACAAGAACATCGCGCGCCTTGGAGCCCTCAGAAGGACCAACAACGCCACGGGACTCGAGGAGGTCCATGAGGCGGCCGGCCTTGGCGAAGCCCACACGAAGCTTTCGCTGGAGCATGGACGTTGAGCCGAATTGCGTGGTCACCACAAGCTCTGTTGCCTGGAGCAGGACCTCGAGGTCGTCTCCTATGTCGTCGTCGATCTGCTTCTTGGGCGCTTCCGCAGCGACGTCGTCACGGTAGACGGCCTGCAGTTGTCCCTTGACGTGCTCCACAACCTTGTGGATCTCTGATTCAGTAACCCAGGCACCCTGGACACGCATCGCCTTGGAAGCACCCATGGGAAGGAACAGTGCGTCACCTTGTCCAATGAGCTTCTCGGCCCCTGGTTGGTCAAGGACAACACGGGAGTCCGTAACGGAGGAAGTGGCGAACGCCATACGCGATGGAACGTTTGCCTTGATCAAGCCCGTCACGACGTCCACGGATGGACGCTGCGTTGCAAGCACCAAGTGGATGCCGGCGGCACGTGCGAGCTGCGTGATCCGGACAATCGAGTCTTCAACGTCGCGTGGGGCAACCATCATCAGATCGGCGAGCTCGTCAACGATCACCAGCAGGTACGGGTAGGGCTTCATGACGCGCTTGGAGTCCACGGGCGGCACAACCTTGCCCGCCCTGACCGCCTTGTTGAAGTCGTCAATGTGCTTGTAGCCGTAATTGGCGAGGTCGTCGTAGCGGGCATCCATCTCGCGAACCACCCATTGCAAAGCTTCAGCGGCCTTCTTGGGGTTGGTGATGATGGGCGTGATGAGGTGCGGGACGCCCTCATAGGCCGTGAGTTCCACGCGTTTGGGGTCCACCATGACCATGCGCACTTCATCAGGCGTAGCGCGCATGAGGATGGAGGTGATCATGGAGTTCACGAAGCTCGACTTACCAGCACCGGTGGCACCGGCAACAAGCAGGTGGGGCATCTTGGCGAGGTTGGCCACCACGTAGCCACCCTCAACGTCCTTGCCGACGCCCATGACCATCGGGTGGTCGGTCCGGCGTGCGTTCTGGCTCCGCAGCACATCGCCCAGCGACACGGTTTCGCGGTCTGTGTTGGGAATCTCGATGCCAATGGCGGATTTGCCGGGGATAGGGCTCAGAATGCGAACATCACTGGACGCCACGGCGTAAGAAATGTTCTTGGACAGCGCGGTGACGCGCTCCACTTTGGTACCCGGAGACAGCTCGATCTCATACCGCGTCACAGTGGGACCGCGGCTAAAGCCGGTCACAGCGGCCTCTACGTTGAACTGCGTGAGGGTGTCCGTCAGTGCAGCGACGACGGCGTCATTGGCTTCCGTGCGCTCCTTCGGAATGGAGCCGGGCGTCAGGTAGTCCGATGCCGGCAGGGTGTAGGTGACATCGCCTGCCAGGGACAGTTGCTCCGTGCGCTGCGGGATAGGCGTCTGTGGGAGGGGCGCACCTGCAGGCTTCGCCGGAACCTGGGCTACGGGAGCCGCGGGTGCGGTCATCTCCGGAGTAAGAATCGGAATGGCTTCGGTGGGGTTCTCGATCCCGGGCGTGGCTCCCAGGCCTTGGGCGGCCTTGATCTTCCCGACGGCTATCTCTGCCTGTGTTGGACGACGTACGCCCGGCGGAACGCGCGGTCCGGATGCATCCGGAGCTTCGTCGTCGTCGACTATTGCATGCTCGAAAGCCTCGTCCCCGACATAACCCTCCAAGCTGGTATCTGTTTCCTCGTCCTTACCGAAGAGGCGCATACGCTTCTTCTTCGGCTTGGCGGCAGCGTCGTTCTCGTAAAGGTAGCTGCGGTCGTGGGCGTCCTTGCCGGACTCGTCCATCAGGTCAACGCCCATAAGGTGTTCATAAGCGCCCCTGATCCGGGACGGAATTGCACCAAACGGTGTGGCCGTGACGATCAACACGGACACGAACGCCAACAGTCCGTAAAGGACAACAGGGACAGCAACGTGGATTGCAGCCAAAGGTGCTGCTGCGAGGAAGCCCAGCATTCCGCCCGCCTTGCGCAGGCCGTCAAAGCCTTCCGCAACGGTGGGGAGGCCGCCGATCACATGTGCCAGGCCCGAACCGGCCAGCGTCATGATCATGAAGCCGATGCCCACGCGGTTGTTCCCTCGACCGTCCTGTGGCTTCCGGAAAAGCCTGAAGGCACAGACGAACAGCATGAAGGGCAGGATCAGGGACATCCACCCAAACGTGCCGTTGACCACGCTGTAGACCATGTCAGGCAGCCAGCCGGTCAGACCCCACCAGGCGAAGGTGGCGATCGCGATACCCAACACCAAATTGAACAGGGCGGCGCCATCCCGGCGGTCGTCGGGGTCCAGATCGCTGACGTCGTAGCCGATTCGACGGACCCCGGCACCAACTACATGACCGATCCCCTGCCAGAAACCTGAGAGCATTCGCAGCGGCAGCGGAGCTTGGGGCTCGACGGCGGCCGCTTGCTTGGTACGGGCAGTGCTGCCACGCCCGCTTTTGCTCGCGGCAGCGCTGCTCTTCGAAGCAACTCCGCTGGTTTTGGATGCGGCTGTGCTCCGGCCTGTGCCGCCGGATTTACTGCTGGAGCTGCCTCGTGGCGTGGAGGTAGTACGGGTCGCCATAAGTGCCACGCTACCCCAAGGGGGCCTGAAATCCGCGGATTTCAGGCCCCCTTGGGCATGCATGTTGCTGGCTGGCTACGCTTCCAGGACTACCGGGATAATCATGGGACGGCGGCGAAGCTTGCGATTCACCCACGTGCCGATGATCCTACGGACCACCTGCTGCAACTGGTGGTTGGTGTGATCCGTGTGGTTAAGCACGGCTTCTTCGAGGGCGGCGTTGATCTTGGGAATGATCTCGTCAAAGACGGAGTCATCCTCGGCCACGCCACGGGCATGGATCTCCGGGCCGGACACGATCTTGCCGGTGGTGCGGCTGATGACCGTGATAACGGAAATGAAGCCCTCATCCCCCAGGACGCGACGATCCTTGAGGTCGGCATCCGTAATTTCGCCCACGCTGGAACCATCTACATAGACGAAACCGACTTCCACCTGGCCGACCACATTCGCTTTGTGGTCCTTGAGGTCGATAACTGTGCCGTTGTCGCTCAGGATGATGCCCTCGGACGGAACGCCCGATTCGAGCGCGATGTTGCCATTGGCAATCAGGTGGCGGGTTTCACCGTGCACGGGCATGGCGTTGAGGGGCTCAAGGATGTTGTAGCAATAGAGCAACTCACCGGCGGCTGCGTGCCCGGACACGTGGACCTTCGCTGTGCCCTTGTGGATCACATCGGCACCGAGCTTGAGCAGGCCGTTGATGATACGGAAAACGGCGTTCTCGTTGCCTGGGATGAGGCTGGAGGCAAGGATCACGGTATCGCCCTTACCCACGATCACACGGTGGTCGCCGTTGGCCATACGGGACAGCGCAGCCATCGGCTCACCCTGCGAGCCGGTGGACATAAGGACTACGCGGTCATCCGGCATGTTGTCGATGTTCTTGATGTCCACCAAGATGCCCTCCGGGACATCGAGGTAGCCGAGCTTGGCTGCGATAGCCATGTTGCGGACCATGGAACGGCCAACGAAGGCCACCTTGCGCCCATGCTTGGCTGCGGCATCCAGGACTTGCTGGACACGGTGCACGTGGGACGAGAAGGAAGCTACGATAATGCGCTTCCTGGCCTGTCCGAACAAGCGGTCCAGAGTGGGACCGATTTCCTTCTCGGCAGTGGTAAAGCCCGGTACGTCCGCGTTGGTGGAGTCTGCCATGAACAGGTCCACGCCTTCTTCGCCCAAGCGGGCGAAGTGCCGGAGGTCCGTGATACGGCCATCCAGCGGCAACTGATCCATCTTGAAGTCGCCCGTGTGAAGTACGTTTCCACCCTCTGTGCGGATGAAAACTGCCAGCGCATCCGGGATGGAGTGATTGACTGCCACGAACTCACACTCGAACGGGCCGAACTGCTCAACCTGGCCCTCCGTCACCGTCAGCGTGTACGGCTTGATCCGGTGTTCCTGAAGCTTGGCTTCCACCAGGGCAAGGGTCAGCTGGGATCCGATCAGCGGGATGTCGGCCTTGAGGCGCAAGAGGTAGGGAACTGCGCCAATGTGGTCCTCATGGCCATGGGTCAGCACGACGCCTACGATGTCCTGCAGACGGTCCTCAATGTAGGAGAAATCAGGCAGGATCAAGTCGACGCCGGGCTGGGTTTCCTCGGGAAAGAGCACGCCACAGTCAACCACCAGCAGTTTGCCGTCGATTTCGAAGACCGCCATGTTGCGGCCAATCTCTCCCAGTCCACCGAGCGGGACAATCCGCAGCGTGCCTTTCGGCAGTTTCGGCGGAGTAACCAGTCCGGGAAGGGCGGTTTGGGTCATGTTTTGCTACTTTCCGGCGGAACCGTCCTGGACGTCAAAGTCCATTCCGGCTTCCGCCAAATCCCCGCGGATGATTTCGATCTCGGCCGCGTCCGGCTCCACGAGGGGCAAACGGACAACCGAGTTGGGCAGGACTCCCTGCCACTTGAGAATCTGCTTGGCGGCTACAGCGCCTTGGACCCGAGTCATGGTTGCACGAATGACGGGTTCCAGTTCAAAGTTGATGGCCCTTGCCTTGGCGAGGTCGCTGGCGTTGACGGCGTCGATCAGCTCACGGAAGCGGCGTGTAGCGACATGGGTGGTAACACCCACCAGGCCGACGGCGCCCAGCGCCATCCACTGCAGCGTCAATCCGTCATCGCCGGAGTAGAAGAGCAGGTCCGTCTCAGCCATGACGCGCGTTGCGGCAGCAAAGTCCGCTTTGGCGTCCTTGACGGCCACGATGTTCTGGTGCTTCGCGAGCGCAACCATGGTCTCGGGAGCGATCGCAATGGAGGAACGGCCCGGAATGTCGTAGAGCATCACGGGGAGGTCCGTGGCCGAAGCAATCGTCTCAAAGTGGGCACGAACGCCCGCCTGGCTGGGCTTGTTGTAGTACGGGGTGACGATCAGCAGACCATCAACACCGAGTTCGGCTGCACGCTGCGAGAGGTGCACGGAGTGGGCGGTGTCGTTGGTGCCGGTCCCGGCAATGATGGCAGCCTTGCCACCAACCGCCTCTTTGACTGCCCTGAACATGCCGAGGTTCTCATCGTCCGTAAGGGTTGAGGTCTCTCCAGTGGTACCGGTGACCACGAGTCCGTCGCAACCATCCTGAACGAGCTTTTCCGCAAGCGCTGCGGCTTGGTCATAGTCCACCTTGCCGTCCTCAGTGAACGGGGTGACCATAGCGGTCAGCAGGGTACCAAGGGCGGGAACGTGGGCGCGCAAGTCAGACATATGAAAAACGTTACCCTGTGACAGGCTGGTTGGAAGAATGGGTCCCGCGTGATGGTCCTCATTCACAGGGAGTCGACCTGTAGGGGTCGAGGCTGGACCGCGTCAACTTTGCCATGACAGCTTCCGTGCCGGTTCCTTTTGCTTGGGCCACCGGCGCGCCATCCGGGCCCCACGCGCCGCTAAGCCCGCACGATGCGCCCAGCGGGGTTTCTCCCCCCAGGTTTGCAAGGAGCGCAAACATCCTATGGTCCATTGAGCGGGCACCCATATGAAGTCCGAGACGAAGTTCCTCTCCACCTGTATACAAGGCGGAAACCGCGTACACGTCCGCCTTTGCTTGGGCCGCCGCCGCGGCGTGCGTGGGGTGGGCCGCGTCAGCGCAGATTGCGAGCGCGACCCTCCACCCGTCAACCATGATGATTCCGGGTCCGGATCCAGGGACGAACAGCTCGCGCTCGGCTCCATGCAGATGAGTCTTGAAGACGGGCTGCATGGTCCCGTCCGGGCCGATAACCAGCGAGGCCAATCGTGGCGTGAGGTCTGCTTCCCGCCAAGCAACCCCGGCAATGGCCGTTGTTCCTGCACGGACGCAGGCTTCCTGGAGTGGCCGCAACCTTGCATCATGTGCGGCCAACCAGGGACTTGGGCGCCCCGGCGATTCAGACCCGGCAAGCGAATCCAGTTCGTATCCAGTCAGCGAGAGCTCGGGAAACAGGACCAAGCGCACTCCTTCCGCCCCGGCACGTTCCACTAACCCGGCATGGGTTGCGATGTTTGCTGCCACGGATTCTCCCACGCATTCAGCATGGAGTGCTTCGTACTGCACGACGGCAGCCAGCAGCGTATCCGAGGTCGGCGTTCCTTGGACTGGCTGGGGACGGGAGGCAGGACGCTGGGCCGTTCGCTGAGCGTAGATCACCCAGTCATCCTATTCGGCCATAGTCAGGCGGGCTTCGGCGTCCGAGCGGGCTCCTCCGCACAATAGTGCGCTACGGCCCGCTCCTTGAGTTGCTCCGCCCACGCCACCAAGCGTTGCGAGGCACGGACGTACTCAAACAGTTCAAGGGGCGTCAACGATGCCAGGTCCGTTTCGGATAACCGGCGGGCAAGCTCGGCACCCGGTATCTGCTCCGCCAGGGTGGTACCTTCGCGGCGCCACTGGGTGTCTTCCGGAGGCTCGCCGGCCACGAGCTGCCTGAACAGGAAATCGACGACGCCGGGGCTCATCGCTTTCATGGGTCCTTGAAGGCCTTGCGGCGGCTTTGGAACTTCGTTCATGCGGCAATGTTATTCGAACATATATTCGAACACAAGGGCCCCGCCTCACATCACAGTTGTCGCACAGCGGCTTATGAGACGATCGCTGCATGACTCCGCAAGAGACGGCCCCGGCGCGAAAAGCGCCCGGCGGTCGACCGGCCTCCTCCCGGCTTACCGGGATAGATGCTGCCAGAGGCGCGGCCTTGTTGGGAATGATGGCCACGCACTTGATGCCCACGTTCGGGCCCTCCCCCCAGTGGGACCCGACGTTCGTGGGGTTGGTGTTTTCAGGCCGGTCCGCGGCCCTCTTTGCCGTACTTGCAGGCATCGGGTTGGCCCTCAGTACAGGCAAGCAGGAGCCCCGTAGCGGCACGGAACTGAGGGCGGCACGAGGTGGAGTTGCCATGCGCGCCTTGGTGATCGCCGTCGTCGGACTGATGCTGGGCGGCCTGGAGGTCAACGTCGCCGTAATTCTGGTTCACTACGCCGTCCTGTTCCTATGCATCCTGCCGTTCCTTGGCCTCCGGCTCAAGGTGCTTTGCTTCTGGGCGCTCGGCTGGGTCCTGCTGTCGCCGCTGCTGGCGTATCTGGTACGGCCTCTGCTACTGGACGCGAACCCTCCCCTGAAGTTGGGTCATAACCCCAACTGGGAGGATTTCGGGACGCCCGGACGCCTCCTCGCCGACCTCTTCTTCACCGGGTATTACCCCGTATTCCAATGGATCTCCTACCTGCTGATCGGATTGGTACTCGGACGGTTAGCGCTGACGACGGCGAGGATTCAGGTTCTATTGCTCACCTGCGGCATCGCGGTGGCCGGCTTGGCAAAAATCGTCGGGATCCTGGCCATGGAGATGTGGGGCGGACGGGCTGCATTGTCAGCCCTCCCGGTCACCAGGGGATACCCGTTGGAGAGCATGCTTCAGGTCAATGTCACCGGCCTGGAACAGACCGGCTCCTGGTGGTGGCTGGCGACGGCAGCCCCGCATGCCGGAACCAGCCTGGACCTGCTGCATAGCGGTGGCGTAGCGGCGGCGGCGGTCGGCTTGTTCCTGCTGCTCGGCACCTTCGCGGACCGGATCAAAGTCAACTTCCTGATCCTGCTGAGCGGGCCCGGGGCCATGACCTTGAGCCTCTACTCGGCCCACGTCTGGGTAGTCTCCGGGTTCACCAACCAGCCGTTGCCCCCGGGGTGGACGGACGAAAGCATGTACTGGGCCCAAGCACTCACTGCGGTTGTCATTGGCGTCTGTTTCGCCGTTCTCCGACGCCGTGGACCACTGGAATGGGTCGCCCACACCGCATCAAGCCTGGGCAGTCACCGGCCTGCCGCAGTGGGTTGAGAGCGGAAAAGCTTCACGGCATCGCGCATGGAGGCACGGGCACGTTTGCGGTCGCCTGAGGCATCGTAGGCGCAGCTCAGGCGGAACCAGGAGCGCCAGTCCTCCGGAGCGGCCTCTGCCTCTGCCCGGTACTTCTCAAACTCGGCGTCAGCGGCAGCCCGGACTATTCGCCCGCCCGGAGTGCGCGGAAGGTCATCCACCGGCAAGCCGCCCTCGGCCTCCAGGACCTTGGCCATCTGCTCGGTACGGGCACCAAAAAGCAGCTCACGGATGAGTGCCCAGGCTCCAACCACGGGCAGGACCAGGTAAGCCGCACCGATCCCCTTGGCTACCAGGTTGGGGTCGGCGAGCAAGAGGAACGAGCGCTGCACGGAAACCACCAGGTAAAGCACCAACAGGAGGGTGATGGCCCCTACCCAGATTTTGGTGCGGTTCTTCTTCAAGGAAGTCCAGAAATTCCCCATGGTCTTAGAGCCCCAAGTCCAAGTAGCCGTCCAGGCCCACGGTGAGGCCAGGGTTGGCTGCAACTTTCCGAAGCCCCAGCAGGACGCCGGGCATGAAAGAGGCGCGGTCGAACGAATCATGGCGCAGCGTCAGCTGCTCGCCTGGACCGCCAAAAAGCACTTCCTGATGAGCCACCAGGCCACGGAGGCGAACGCTGTGGACACGAACCCCGTCCACGTCACAGCCCCGGGCACCGTCCAACGATGTTTCCGTGGCGTCCGGGCTCGCCGGGACGCCGGCTTCCTGACGCGCTTCGGCGATCAGCTGTGCCGTGCGCACTGCCGTGCCGGATGGAGCGTCCACTTTGTTGGGGTGGTGCAGTTCGATGATCTCCACGGACTCGAAATATTGCGACGCCTTCGCAGCGAACGCGGACGCGAGAACCGATCCAAGGGCGAAGTTCGGGGCGATCAAAACGCCGGTGTCCGGCTTCTGCTCCAAGAGGCTCCGCAAGGAATCAAGGCGGTGGGCATCCCAACCAGTGGTACCTACAACGGCGTGGATGCCATGCTCCACGGCAAACCGGACGTTGGTCTCCGTGATGTCGGGAACGGTGAGGTCGACAACGTACTGCGCACCGGCGTCGAGCAGTTTCTCCAGGGAATCGCCGCGGCCGAGAGCGGCTACGAGCGTCATGTCTTCGGCTGCGTCAACAGCCTTAACGGCTTCAATTCCCATACGCCCGTGGGCGCCCAGCACTGCAACAGCAAGTTGTTCGGTCATGCCGTTAACCCTACCGCCGGGCCGGAGCCCGGCAGGAACCGTTACTCCGGCCTACTCCCCTGCTCCAACCCACTCCACGGTGCCGTCAGTGAAGAACTGTTCCTTCCAAATGGGGACTTGCTCCTTGACGCGGTCCACGAGCTCAGCGCACACTGCGAACGCTTGGCCGCGGTGCGCAGCAGCCACAGCACATACCAGCGCGGGGTCACCGATCTCCAGCATGCCGATCCGGTGGGCAGCCCAGATCCGAACGGGTTGCGCAGCTTCACCGGAGTGCTCGGAGACCAACTGCGCCACGACATCCGACATCACCTGGTGTGCCGTGGGATGCGCGCTGTAGCTTAGGCGGTCCACCGCCTTGCCGCCGTCGTGATTTCGAACAACGCCGCTGAAGCTGACCACTGCCCCGGCGGTATCGGATTCGACCGCCCTGATGGCTTGGTCCACGGAAATGGGTTCGGCGCTAAGGACAGCGCTGACTACCTCAAAGTTTGTTTCAGTGCCCATGGCTTCCTTCCAATTGCTCGCAGAGGTGCCCGATCACAGGGTCCAGGACAGCCAACCCGTCCATGACGCCCTTCGGGGATCCGGGCAAGTTGATGACGAACGTCTTCCCCGCTGCCCCGGCGTGGCCACGGCTCAGCATGGCCATGGGGGTTTTGGCGGCGCCGGCACGCCGAATTCCCTCCATGATGCCCGGAATCTCACGTTCAAGCAGCGGCAGCGTCATTTCGGGTGTGCGGTCATCCAGGCTAAGACCCGTTCCACCGCTGGTGATGACCACGGCGGGTTCCTGGGTCAGGAGAGCCCTCAGGGCAGCACCAACCGGCTCACCGTCCGGCACCACCATGGTGGGGAAGGTATCGAAGCCGTGCTCGCTGAGCCAATCGAGAATAATCGGACCCGTTTCGTCGGCATACACGCCTGCGGCTGCACGGGTTGATGCTATGACGACGCCGGCCTTCCGCGGAGCGTTCGGCTCGCACGCACTCATGCGCCGACCCCCTCTACGGTTGATTCTCCGGAAATGTCCCAGTCGCCGCTTTTGCCGCCGCTCTTAGCCAGCACGCGGATATCGGTCAGCACTGCGTGCTTGTCCACGGCTTTGATCATGTCGTAGACGCTCAAGGCCGCTACGGAAGCCGCCGTTAGTGCTTCCATCTCGACGCCGGTCACACCCCGGGTCTTGACGGTGGCCAGGATTTCAAGCGAGTCAGTGCCCAGCTCGAAGTCCACTGTGACCTTGGAGATCGGCAACGGATGGCACAGCGGAATCAGCTCAGGTGTCTTCTTCGCCGCCATGATCCCTGCAACGCGAGCCACGGCGAGCGCATCGCCCTTGGGTAATTCGCCGGCACCAAGGAGTGCCAGTACGTTGGGGGTGCTGCGGACAGTGGCTGTAGCAGTTGCAACACGCGTAGTGACTGCTTTTTCGGAGACATCCACCATCTGTGCAGTGCCGTCCTGCCTGAGGTGGGTCAGTCCGCCGGAGTGTTCTGTAGTCGCGGGAGTTTGGTTCACAGCATCCATACTTCCACTTCGTCTCCGTCGGTGAGTTCCGTGACGTCGCCGGGTATCTGAATCAGGGCGTTCGCCCGGGCCAAGGCATGGACGAGGTGCGAACCCGCACCACCTTCCATCCGGACCGTTCCGTCCGCGTCCACGGTCCCCCGACGAACCTGGTGTTTGCCTTCCGGCGAGGCCAGGGGTTCGGCCAAGCGGCCCTTCAGCACCGGCCTCGGCGCGGGCGTTCCCAGTACCTGCGAAAGGGCCGGCCTGAGAAACATCTCAAATGACACCAGGCAGCTGACCGGATTTCCCGGAAAGCCAAGGAACGGAACACCGTCAAAGGTGCCCAATCCCTGCGGTCCTCCTGGCTGCATGGCCACCGGAAGGAAATCCACCGGCTGGTTCGCCATGGCTTGCCGGACCACTTCGTAGGCTCCCTTGCTCACTCCCCCGGTGGTAACAATGACATCGACGCGGCTCTCCGCTTGCGCGGTGTGACGGCGGAGCACCGCCAGCAGCTTGGAGGGGTCGTCATCGGATATTCCAGTGCGGACCACGTCCAGGCCGGCCTGTCGCATGGAGGCTTCGAGCAGTGTTCCGTTGGAATCGAAAATCCTGCCGGCCGTGAGTTCTTCCCCCGGTTCCACTACCTCGTCCCCGGTGGTGACCAGGAGGACGCACCAAGGTTCGCGGACTTCGACGGTTGTCAGCCCCAGCGCCGCCAAAAGCCCCAACTGTGCGGGTCCCATCCGGGTACCGGCGGGCAGCGCCAGTGTGCCCTTCCTGATGTCGCTTCCGCTGTCCCGCACGTAGGTGCCGGGAGCGACCGGAGGCAGTTCTACGACAGCCTCCACGGCTGCAGGGTCCGGAAAAAAGTTTGGCGTCGCCTTTTCAATGGGCACGACGGCGTCGGCCCCGTCGGGGATCATGGCCCCGGTCATGATGGGGGCGGCAAAGCCGGGCTTCAGTGCTGCTGGCGCGGCGCCTGCCGGAACCGGCTCCGCTACCTGGAGCTCCGCACCGCCGTCGGGAATATCTGCTGAGCGGACGGCAAAACCGTCCATTTGGGAATTGGCGAACGGGGGCAAGGAGAGGGGCGCGTAGACATCGACTGCGAGCGCTTTACCCAGCGCCTCCAGCAGTGGCACGGTGATGTTGCCCTTGCCCGCAGAAACGTCGGTGAGCAGTTCCACCACTGCCTGGCGGTGGACTGCAACAGATCTGGGCACGGACATCCTCCTGTGTGGACACGCTGGCTTCCGGGAAATTCTCCGGACGTACCCAGACTAGGGCCTCAGCCCACCTTGACGCTGATGGTGTGATAGCCCGTGGCGCCATCGGGAGCTACTGGTGCCTTGTCTTCAGTTTGCGGTTCACCTTTGGAATCGGTGGCCCGGACCTGCACTTCGTACTCACCTGGCGTCAGGTCGATGCCCAATTGCCACTGGTACCAAGTGTCGGTGGAGATCGCGCCGGCCAGCTTAGCCTGCTGCCATGGTCCGCGATTGACGCGAAGCTCTACGTCATTGATGCCCCTGTGCTGGGCCCACGCGACGCCGCCGAATTGGACCTTGCCAGCTTGGACGCTTCGGCCGTTGCGGGGGACATCGATGCGCGATTGCGTCTTGATGGGTCCGTGATCGCTCCAACCCCGAGTCGTCCAGTACGCGGTGTCGTCGGAAAAACGTGTGACTTTCAGTTCGGTTAACCATTTGGTGGCAGAAACAAAACCATAGAGTCCCGGCACAATCATCCGCACCGGGAACCCATGTTCCAGCGGAAGCGGTTCGCCGTTCATGCCGACGGCCAGGAGCGCATCACGGTCATCGGTGAGGGCCTCCAAGGGGGTGCTGGCCGTCCAGCCGTCGTTACTGGTGGACAGGACCATATCAGCGCCGGCTTTGGGCCCGGCCATTGCCAATAGTTCCCTCACCGGCCAACCCAGCCAGAGGGCGTTGCCAATGAGGTCGCCGCCCACGTTGTTGGACACGCAGGCGATAGTGACATGGCGTTCTGTCATGGGCTTGGCGAGGAGCGTAGCAAAGTCGATTTCAATTTCGCGTTCAACCATTCCGGTGACCCTCAGTTTCCAAGCAGGGGGGTCGATGGCCGGGACGGTCAATGCAGTGTCAATCCTGTAGAAATCGGGATTAGGGGTAACCAATGGGCTGATGTCATCCAGGGGCAGGGACGCATTTGCCGGGATGGCTTGCGGCGGTGTGGCGGGTTCCGGG
The DNA here is from genome assembly GCF_044769165.1 of Paenarthrobacter sp. NPDC090517. Taxonomy (NCBI): domain Bacteria; kingdom Bacillati; phylum Actinomycetota; class Actinomycetes; order Micrococcales; family Micrococcaceae; genus Paenarthrobacter; species Paenarthrobacter sp. NPDC090517. Next base: position 73,936 of record NZ_JBIVXN010000006.1, read on the forward strand.
AGCGTCATGGAGCCCCGGAAACCGGATGCCACTGCTGTGGCCCGAGTGAGGACGGTGGTCACCGTTCCGGCTACGACGGCGGCAAGGGAAGTTCCTGCCAAGGCATTCAGGAAGCTCCGCCGAGCCAGTGGCGCTTCCTCACCGCCGGGGGCTTCTTTCGTCGGAGCCCAGGTTGCCAGCCGCCGGACGAGGGATCGCAGCAGCACCATGGTGAGAACCGCGGCAACAATTGGTGCAAGGGCTGCCTGGGGACTTGCCTGGGCTCGGGTCACGACGGCAGTCAGCCCAGCTACACCCGCCAGTCCGGCGAGGGCCAGGCCCCAGCCCCTGCGTCGGCGTTCCAAGACACCAGCGAGCGCTGCCAGGATCCCTGCCACGCCTACGATGCAAGCGACCAACACAACCTTGTCGGCTGTTCCGAACAACTGCACTGCCAAGTCCTTGACCCCTGGCGGCACGGCGTCAATCACCGCTCCGCCAAGGGCCGTGACGGGCGAAACCAATGGGCTCAGGAGACCAGCGGTCAGTTCGCCTGCCGCGATCCCGGCTGCGCCCGCAGCCACACCCGCGGCAGCAGTCCACAGCGCAGGCCTCCCCACGAGGTGTCGCTGCTTGGTGGTACCGGGTGCGAGCGTGCTCATGCCATGCCTCCGAGGCGGTTGTCCGTTTCAAGGGTTTGATGGCTGGGAGCCATCGAAGACCGGGGCAGGGATGCCCCGGCCGGAAGTGACAACGCGAAGCGACAGCCGTCGTCGAGGTTGTCCACGGTCACCGATCCCCCATGTGCTTTGACGATGCCGGCCACCATGCTGAGGCCGATGCCGGCACCGCTGTAGCTGCCCTGCAGTGCTTCGCTGGTGCGGCGGGCGGGGTCTTTTTGCCAGCCCGTTTGGAACAAGTGCGGTAGGTCCTCGTCCGGGATGCCGCCGCATTGGTCCTGCACGGCTATAACGGCGTACCCGGCGTTCTTCCCTCCGACGCCGTCCCGTCCATCGCCGCCTCGTCCAACACTGATGTGGACGTCACTGCCTGGTTTGCTGTAGATGATGGCGTTCAGGAGTACGTTCCGAACTGCCCGGGCGAGGCTTGGTCCGTCGGCGACGGCCATACACTCACGTTCCCCGCCGCCGTCGAGCCTGATGCCGCGTTTGGCGGCCAAAGGCGCGAGGTCCGAGAGCGCATCGCTGACGAGGTCGTAAAGGTCCAGGGGTTCCGCGCGCAGGCGAAGGGTGCCGGCCTGGATCTTGGACAGTTCCGAGAGGTCATTGACCATAACCGTCATTTGTTCGGTCTGCCCGATGATCTTCCGGTAGTAGCCCTGCACATCTGATGCCATACCGTCCTCAAGGGCTTCGGTCATGGCGCGCATGCTGGCCAAGGGTGTTCGGAGGTCATGGGAAATCCACGACACAAGCTCGCGTCGCGCAGTCTCCAAGGCTGCTTCGCGATCCCGGGACTCGGTCAAGCTCCGGCTGCTGGCCTCTAGTTCCTTGGCCAGTTCTGCGAGTTCGGACGTCATGGCCGGAGCGTTCCCCCGCCCGTCGGCCACTGTGTGTTCCAAGGTTTCGCCTCGGCCCAGTCGCCGGGCGGCATCAACCAAGTGGGCAGCGTTCCTGGAGACGCCGGCACCCAGCATCAGGGACAACGCAACGGCAACGGCCGAGGCAGTGGCCAGGATGTACCACATGACTTCCAGGTCCCTGGCGGAAATAAACATCGCATTGAATGCGCTGACCATGCCCGCCACCAGCACGGCGACCGTCGCCACAACCACCATGCAGATCTGGGCGAGTACCGAGGCCCGGCGAAGAAGCCGGAGGAGCACCCATGTGGCGGCCCCGATGAGCACGGCCCAGAACAGGACCCACGCGAGGATGGTCCACAGCTCACTGCCCTGCATGGTCACCCTCTTCCTCGTCCAGACTTACAGGGACTGCGTCAGACCGCTTGCCGTCGAAGCGGTAGCCGATGCCCCATACGGTCTTGAGCAGTTCGGGTTTGGTGGGGTTGGCTTCGATCTTCTCCCTTAGGCGCCGGACGTGGACCGTGACCGTGGATAGGTCGCCGAAGTCCCAGCCCCACACTGCCTTGATAAGTTCTTCCCGGCTGAAGACCTGGTTGGGCCTTCGCATCATGAAAGCCAGGAGGTCGAATTCGCGGACGGTCAGCGCCAGGGGAACTCCATGATGCGTGACTGTTCGGGAAGCGGGATCGAGTTCGAGTCCTGCGGCTTCAACCGGCGGTTCGGGCGTGAATTCCTTGATGCTCCGGCGCAGTACCGACTTCACCCTAAGGACCAGTTCGCGGGGTGAGAAGGGTTTGGTGACGTAATCGTCAGCTCCCATCTCCAAGCCCAGAATCCGATCGTCCTCGGTTCCCAGGGCCGTGACCATGATGACGGGCACGCTCATGCTTTGGCGGAGTCGACGACACACTTCAACGCCGTCGAGTCCCGGCAGCATCCGGTCCAGGATCACCAGATCGGGTTGTCGTGAGGCTGCAAGCTTGAGCGCTGTGAAGCCGTCACCAGCCATGTCCACCTGGAATCCTGCTTTCAGCAGATAATCGCGGACAACGTCGGCTATGGTCTGTTCATCCTCTACCAGGAGGATGCGACGATTCCCTGGCTCCGCAGATGATGCCGTATTTGTGGTCACGCTTTCAGCATAGGTTTGCGGGCGTTGAGCAGCACCCAATCCGGGCCCCGAGGCCACAAGTGTATTGAATCCGTAAGAACTCCTTGACTGTAATCGGTGTCACTGATCCAGCCGTGGTGGCGTAGCCTGAATTTATGAGTGTTCAGCTGGGCATGCCGGTACCCCCTTCGGGGGGTGCCACAGGCAGCACCGAAAGCGGCGTGGCAGTTCCGCCCCCACGTCCTGCAGGCACGCCCGCCGGGCTGTGGGACCGCTATGGCCGGCGTGCGACGGATATGCGCCTGTCCCTGACGGACAAGTGCAACCTCCGCTGTACCTACTGCATGCCTGCCGAGGGGCTGGAATGGCTCTCGAAACAAGCGGTAATGACCAAGGACGAAATCGTCCGCATCGTCCGCATCGGCGTCAACGCTTTGGGCGTGCGGGAGCTCCGCCTCACCGGTGGTGAGCCCTTGGTCCGTGCAGACCTGGTGGACATCATCGCCGGTATCCGGAACGACCATCCGGACCTCCCCATTTCCATGACCACCAACGGCGTGGGACTGGATAAGAAAGCCGCAGCGTTGAAGGCCGCGGGCCTCACCCGGATCAACGTCTCACTCGATTCCCTCCACGAGGAAACCTTCACGAAGCTCACCCGGCGCCCCTTCCTTGACCGCGTCCTGGCCGGCGTAGACGCCGCTTGGGCAGCTGGCTTGGGCCCGGTGAAGCTGAATGCTGTGCTGATGCGCGGAATCAATGACACGGAGTCGCCGGACCTTCTGGCGTGGGCCTTGGGCCGCGGCTACGAGCTTCGCTTCATCGAGCAAATGCCACTTGATGCTGACCACGGATGGACACGGCGCAATATGATCACTGCCGCCGAGATTCGTGAACTGCTCTCCCGCGACTTTGTGCTGGACAAGGACCCCCGCGAGCGGGACGGCGCACCAGCTGAACGCTTTGAAGTACGACGCCGGGACACGGCAACGGACGCTGCCACAGGTCCGGTCCTCGGTACAGTGGGCATCATTGCCTCCGTCACTGAGCCGTTCTGCTCCGACTGCCGCCGTACTCGGATCACTGCCGAGGGCAAGATCATGAGCTGCCTTTTCTCCCGCGAAGAATTCGATCTCCTGGGCCTTCTCCGTGGGGGCGCCACGGATGACCAACTTGCATCGCGGTGGCAGGACGCCATGTGGGTCAAACCCAAAGCCCACGGCATGGATCACACCGGTCTCGGCGCAGCGGACTTCGTCCAGCCGGACCGCAGCATGAGCGCAATCGGAGGCTAAACCCTTGCTTGTCCGTTACTTCGCTGCCGCACGCGCGGCTGCCGGTGTCGAAGAAGAACTGCACGTCCTCCCGGAAGGCACCAGCCTGGAAGAGCTGCTCGAAGCTGCCCTCGCCGTGGAACGTCCGCTGCCTCCCGAAGGTACGCCGCCGCTCGCCAGGATCGTGGCGCGCAGCAGTTTCCTCCGCAACGAGGTGGCTGTCCGGGACCGGGCGGCTCCCCTGGGAAGCGACGACATCATTGACGTCCTGCCGCCTTTCGCCGGGGGCTAGGCCAAGTACCCGCCGGACAGGCCCACCCACCAAAGACGGCCCGGGCATATCTTCTCCCGCAGCGCAGTCCTACTCTGGAAGCGTCATCAGGCAACGTCCGGGAAGGAACGCCATGTACACGCTCCAGATTGAGCACGGCATCAAAGATTTTGACATGTGGAAGGCAGCCTTCGACCGCGATCCTTTGGACAGGGCCGGTTCCGGTGTTCAACAGTTCCGTGTCAGCAGGCCAGCGGAAGACTCCGGGGTGGTTGTTGTGGAACTGGACTTCGAAACATTCGAAAAAGCCGAGGACATGCTTGGACGCCTACAGTCCACCGTGTGGAATTCGACTGAACGAGCCCCCGCCCTCATCGGCGATCCGAAGACGCGCATCATGGAAACGGTTTACGTCGGAAGCTATTAACCCGGATCGCCGCCAGGTCACGCCTTCCGGAACACACTCTTCAACAACGGGCTGAACCCGGCAGTTCCTTCAAGCCTCAAATCAGCTGTGTGCACCAAAACGCCGTCTTCCACGCGGAACGTGTGCCTCGCTACGCCGTCGGCCGTTCTCCGGTCCAATGTCAGCGTTCCTGCGTGCCATGTCCCACGGACCGGGCTGGCTGGTGGCCGTCCCATGCTGTCCACGTAGTACCACAGGGTGTCTCCGTGGTCGCGGTCAACGGTGAACATGCCATGCCCTTCGAAGTGCGTGCCGTCGGCTTCGCGGTGCCTGTAGCTCTGGACAACGGCATAGCCACCGGCGGCCTTGGTAAAGACGGCTTCGGCCTCTGCTGTCCGCGCAGTTCCCCACGGAGACGCAGCGATCTCCGTGATGCCACGCCAATGACCGATGAAATCCCGCAGCATCTCCGCAACGTGGCCGCTTGAGGGCAGATCCATCAGGTCTCCAAAGTAGTCAGGGCAGCATCATCGTGTGATCATGCTGCCCTGTTTACAGTGCGGGAGTCCAGAGATTCCGGACTGGAACCTAGAGGCCGAAAGTCTCGGTTTCCTCGAACGGACCAACAACGGTGATAGTGCGGGGCGCCGCTGCCAGTTCGCGGGCAAGTTCCTGAACGTCCTCCACCGTGACGGCCTTGATGCGCGCCAAGGTCTCGTCAATGTCCTGGAATTCCCCTGACACCAGTTCCGCCCGGCCAAGCCGCGACATCCTCGAACCGGTGTCCTCAAGGGCGAGCACAATCCCACCGCTGAGCTGCCCCACGGCTTTGCGAAGCTCTTCGCCCGTGATGCCTTCCTTGGCCAGCTTGTCCAGCTCCAGGCCCAGGAGTTCCAATACCTGGCGAACCTTGGAAGGGGTGCAACCGGCGTACATCCCGAAGTATCCGGCGTCCGCATATGCTGCCGTAAACGAGTACGTGGAGTACACCAAACCGCGCTTCTCACGTATCTCCTGGAACAGGCGGGAAGACATGCCACCGCCCAGGACGGCGTTCAGTACGCTCATGACGAAACGGCGGTCATCCGTAGCAACGATCGTGGGGCAACCCATGATGATGTTGGCTTGCTCCACGGGGCGCTTCACCACGTGCAGACCTGATGTGCCTGTGATGACGGCCCGGTCAGTACCCCGGCGGTCCACGGGAGCGGCTTCGGCGTCAAGCTGCCAGCCGGCAGCTTTGAGGGCATCCAGTACGAGCTGGCAGACGACGTCGTGATCCAGTCCGCCAGCCGCAGTGATGACCAGTTCCTCCGGGCGGTAGTAGCGCTGATAGTGCGCCCAGACCGAATCCCTGGCCACAGCTTTGATGGCATCCGGGGTTCCGCCAATCGGCCGCGCCAGCGGGTGGTCGCCGAGGACGGCCGCTACGAATTTTTCGTGGGCGACGTCTGTGGGGTCATCGCTGTCCATGGCGATTTCCTCAAGGATGACGTCGCGTTCCTGCTCCAACTCGGCAGGATCGAGAACCGCGCCGGTGATCATGTCGGCGATGACATCGATGGCCATGGGCAGGTCCGTGTCCAGGACCCGGGCGAAGTAGCAGGTGCTTTCCTTGGCGGTCGCCGCGTTGGATTCGCCGCCCACCTCGTCAAAGGCGGAGGCGATCTCCAAGGCTGTGCGCCGCTTGGTGCCCTTGAACAGCAGGTGCTCAAGGAAGTGTGTGGAACCGTGCTGGCCGTCCGCTTCGTCGCGTGAACCCACTGCCACCCAGAACCCGATGGTGGCCGAACGCTGGCCGGGCATCGCCTCGGTCAAGACGCGCACACCGCCGGGGAGGACGGAGCGCCGCACGACGGAACCGCCCTCGGCGCCATGGATCAATTCGCCACCGGGAAGGGTTTGCTCCAGCGGCAAGGGTACGACAGTCATTAAGGCCTTTCAGGTTAAGGCCGGAAGGGCCGGTGGAGCTTTTTCAAGCCCACCGGCCCTGCCGGGTGTACTGCTTACAGACTACTCTGCGGACTCTTCAGCGGCCTCGGCCGGAGCGTCCTCGGAGGCTGCTCCTTCTTCCTCGGCAACTACCGGGGAGAGGGAAAGCTTTCCGCGGTCGTCGATCTTGGTGATCTCGACCTGGACCTTCTGGCCAACGGAGACGACGTCATCAACGTTGTCCACGCGCTTGCCATTGGCCAGCTTGCGGAGCTCGGAGATGTGCAGCAGGCCGTCCTTGCCCGGGGTGAGGGAAACGAAAGCACCGAACGTGGTGGTCTTGACGACCGTACCCAAGTAGCGCTCACCAATTTCCGGCACCTGCGGGTTGGCGATGGCGTTGATGGCGGAACGGGCTGCATCTGCAGACGGACCGTTGGTGGCGCCAATGTAGACCGTGCCGTCATCTTCGATGGAGATGTCCGCGCCCGTGTCTTCCTGGATCTGGTTGATCATCTTGCCCTTGGGGCCAATGACCTCGCCGATCTTGTCCACGGGGATCTTGACGGCGATGACGCGCGGCGCGAACTCGGAGAGCTCGTCCGGAGTGTCGATCGCTGCGTTGATGACCTCGAGGATGTGGAGGCGGGCTTCGCGGGCCTGCTTCAAAGCTGCTGCCAGCACGGAAGCGGGAATGCCGTCAAGCTTGGTGTCCAGCTGGATGGCCGTGACGAACTCGGATGTACCGGCAACCTTGAAGTCCATGTCACCGAATGCGTCTTCGGCGCCGAGGATATCGGTCAAAGCTGCGTAGCGGGTCTGACCGTCAACCTGGTCGGAAACCAGGCCCATGGCGATACCGGCGACAGCTGCCTTCAACGGCACACCTGCGTTAAGCATGGAGAGCGTCGAAGCACAGACCGAACCCATGGACGTCGAACCGTTGGAACCGAGGGCCTCGGATACCTGGCGGATGGCGTACGGGAACTCTTCACGGGTAGGCAGAACCGGTACCAGGGCGCGCTCAGCGAGGGCACCGTGGCCGATTTCGCGGCGCTTCGGGGAACCGACGCGGCCGGTTTCACCGGTGGAGTACGGCGGGAAGTTGTAGTTGTGCATGTAGCGCTTGCGCGTTACCGGCGACAACGAGTCGATCTGCTGCTCCATCTTGAGCATGTTCAGCGTGGTGACACCCATGATCTGGGTTTCGCCGCGCTCGAAGATCGCGGAACCGTGAACGCGCGGCAGAACCTCTACCTCGGCGGTCAGCTGGCGGATGTCCGTCAGGCCACGGCCGTCGATGCGGACCTGGTCCTTGAGGATGCGCTGGCGCACAACGTGCTTGGTGACCGAGCGGAAAGCTGCGGACAGTTCCTTCTCGCGGCCTTCGAACTGGCCGGCAAGTGAGCCAAGGACCTCATCCTTGAGCTCGTCGGAGGCGTTATCGCGGTCCTGCTTGTCAGCGATCTGGAAGACAGCAGCCAGCTTGTCAGCGGCAGCGGCTTCAACGGCTGCATAGACATCGTCCTGGTAGTCCAGGAAGACCGGGAACTCAACCGTGGGCTTGGCAGCGCGGGCTGCCAGGTCTGCCTGTGCTTCACAGAGTGCCTTGATGAACGGCTTGGCAGCCTCGAGGCCTTCGGAAACAACCTCTTCGGTAGGAGCGGTTGCGCCCTGTTCCTTAATGAGGTTCCAGGAGTTGTCCGTGGCTTCGGCTTCAACCATCATGATGGCGACGTCGTCACCGGCAATGCGGCCGGCAACAACCATGTTGAACACGGCGTTCTCAAGCTGGGAGTGCTTGGGGAAGGCAACCCACTGTGAACCCTGTTCGTCGGCGATGAGGGCGACGCGGACGCCACCGATCGGGCCGGAGAACGGGAGACCGGAAAGCTGTGTGGACATCGAGGACGCGTTGATGGCGACGACGTCGTAGAGCTCATCCGGGTTAATGGCCAGAACGGTAACCACGATCTGGACCTCGTTACGCAGGCCCTTCACGAAGGCGGGGCGCAGCGGGCGGTCCATCAGGCGGCAAGCCAGGATGGCTTCCGTGGAGGGACGGCCTTCGCGGCGGAAGAACGAACCCGGGATACGGCCGGCAGCGTACATACGCTCTTCGACATCAACCGTCAGCGGGAAGAAGTCGAAACCTTCGCGCGGCTGCTTGCCTGCGGTGGTTGCCGAGAGCAATGCAGTGTCTTCGTCGATGTAGACCATCGATGCGCCGGCTGCCTGCTTGGCAAGGCGGCCCGTTTCGAAGCGAATAACTCGCTTGCCGAAACGTCCGTTGTCGATAATGGCTTCGGAGAACTGGATTTCGGGACCCTCCATAGAGAGTCACCTCCGTTTCTGTTAGCGGAAGTCCGCCGCACCAACCCAGGCCTCTTCTTTATTCCTGGCCTGTACGACACCCGGTCATCGATCGAGATCCACGGGCTCATCGTCACAGATGGCTTCCCGGGAATCACTACCGAGGACCGCGAATGCGCGATGCGGTTGATTCCTGTTTTTAGTTGTTGGTAAAGAAGGCGGCCCGTTCCGATAAGGAGCGGGCCGCCCCTAAAGGCAGACTAGCGGCGCAGGCCGAGACGCTCGATGAGCGCACGGTAGCGGGCGATGTCAGTGTTCTTCAGGTAGGAAAGCATGCGCTTGCGACGACCAACCATGGCCAGCAGACCGCGCTGGGTGTGGAAGTCGTGCTTGTGCTCCTTCATGTGCTCAGTCAGATCCTTGATCCGCTGGGTCAGGACTGCAACCTGAACCTCGGGCGAACCGGTGTCGCCTTCAGAGGTTGCGTATTCCTTGATGATGGACTGCTTTACAGCGGCGTCAAGTGCCACGTGAACTCCTAGAGTTGTGCCGTGCCTCCCGGTGCAGCGCCTCGCTGACGGGTTGTCCCTGGTACGTTGCCGCACACAAAAACAGGTCCAGCCGCCACGGACTGCAGCCGGATCCACTCATCAGTTTACCGGCACGTCAGCAGTGTTGTCGAAATGCCCCTAGTGGCGGGTCAACAGCTCATGCGCCTGGGCTACGTCCAGGCACATTTGTTCGACCAATGCTTCCGGGCCCCGGTAGGCCACCATGCCTCGCAGGCGCTGCGTGAATTCGACTGCAACGGTCTGCCCGTAGAGGTCGAAGTCTTCAACGTTCTCCTCCGGACGGTCGATCACGTGTGCCTCAACTTGTCGGCTGACGCCATCGAACGTGGGGTTGGAGCCAACGGAGATAGCGGCAGGCCAGCGCGTGCCGGCCTGGTCGATCAGCCACCCCGCATAGATGCCGTCCGCCGGGACATAACCGGTGGAATCGTGGGAAAGGTTGGCAGTAGGGAACCCAAGATCCCGCCCGCGGGCAGCTCCGTGCACCACCTCCCCGCGCATGCGGTGGGGCCGGCCCAGCACCGCTGCAGCAGTAACTACGTCGCCTTCAGACAAGGCCTCCCTCACCCAGGTGGAGGAACAGCGGCGGTCAGCATCGCCGTCGTCGTGGACCGGGAATCCCCCTGCGCCGTACTCATTGACAACCTGAACCCCGAACCCGAGCTGGTCACCCAGTTCCTGCATGGTGATGACGTCGCCTGCGTTGCCGGCACCGAAGCGGAGGTCGTGCCCCACAACGAGGTGTGCGGCGTGAAGACCGTCGAGAAGAACCTCGCGAACAAACTCCAGAGGGGTCATAGCAGCCAGGTCCAAGGTGTACTTCATCACCAGGACAGCATCCACCCCGGTATCACCGAGGGCCTCAAGTTTGTCCTGAAGCCCCATGATGAGCTCCGGAGCAGAATCCGGCCTGTGCACTTGGGCGGGGTGGGGATCGAACGTCACAGCCACCGAAGGAATGTTGTGCAGCTTTGCCGTATCGGTCAACTGCGACAGGACGTGCTGGTGGCCACGATGGACGCCGTCAAAGTTCCCGATGGTAACGACAGTAGGTCCGAAGTCCTTGGGGACTTCGGTGGGATCGTTCCAGATGTGGACCATCAACCTCGCCTTTTTACTGCAGATGTTCGTTGCGCCCGGCAACCTCCCGGCGCCGGAACATTCTAAGGTTACCCGCTAGGGTGTTTGACTCAGGACGGCCGGCGTTTGTTGAGCCATAGAAGGCCAAGGATCGGCAGGACCAGCGGGACAAAGCCATAACCGCGGCCAAAGAGGGACCAAACAGTGTCGTGCGGGAAAGCAACAGGATCAAAGAGGCTGATCGCACCAACCACCAGCACACCCACAAGCTCAGTGAGCACAGCAGCCAAGGAAACCCTGAACCAGGTACGGCCCGGCTTTGCGAGGGAGATGGTGGCCACAATGTAGACGACGGCGGCGAACGCCGACAGGATGTGCGCCAACGGCGCTTCGGCGAACTTGGTGGCAATCTGGTAGCCGGCACGTGCCGTGGCGGACAACGCGAATACGGCATAGACCGCGATCAGCAAACGTCCGGGCCCTGTGTTCCGGGTGTCCTTCTGCCCCGGCTGCCGGTTTGCCGGGTTGGTCTCGGTTCCAGTCACGTCGTGTTCTTCCTTCATGGTCAGTACCAGATCTGGTTCATGCGTGCGGCCATCACCAGTGCGGTTACGCCCACCGCCGCGAGGACGAAGTTGCTCCAGCGGGTTCGTTCAAGGATGGCCCAATAGACGGCCCCCAAAGGAATCATCAGGGCAACAATGAGGTAGCCCCAGAATTCCCATGCTTCACCGGCCATCTGCTCACCCATGGCAACGCGGACGATCGAGCCCACCAAATACACCAGCAGTACAAGCTCGACGGCGAGCACGGAAAAGATCGTGGGGTCATTCGGGGCTTTCTTCATCAAGCCAGCCACGACGCACATGATCGTGGACACCAGTCCGACGATGAGGATGGCGTAAAAATATCCGTCCATGCCTATTTTGCCTGCCCTGTTCCAGTTCCCGGGGCAAAGACCAGCACTGGTTTAGCGAAGCTGCCCGTGTCAGCCAGCAGTGCCACAAGCTCCCCCGAGGGCGCGAATGCTGCGGCAGGCTTTTCGGCCGTGGCGGCGTCCGCCGTTCCGGCTCCCGGCCCGGCAGCGATGCGGCGGCCAAAGGAGATCTCAGTGGTTTCTTCCTCACTCAGCTCCCGGTTGGGCATCAGCGACCGTGCCGCCAGGGACATCTCCAACACCTCGAGATCTTCTGCCAGCTCCTCCAGCGTGCGCGCTTGATCGAGGGAGTAAGGGCCAACCTGGGTCCTGCGCAGGGCTGTGAGGTGCCCACCGACGCCCAAGGCGATACCGAGGTCCCGGGCCAACGCCCTGATGTATGTGCCGGACGAACACTCAACGGTCACGTCGACGTCAACTACCCTGCCGCCGTCGATCCTGGTGATGGAATGTACATCGAAGCGGTGGATGGTGACAGGACGAGCCGCGAGCTTGACCTCTTCGCCCGAGCGGACACGGGCGTAGGAGCGTTCGCCGTTGACCTTGATGGCGCTGACGCTGCTGGGAACCTGCTCGATGGGCCCGGTGAGCGCGACAACACCGGCGGCAACGGCGTCGTCAGTAATGTCCGCTGCGGTGCGGGCCTCCGTGACCTCGCCCTCGGCGTCGTCGGTGATGGTGGTTTCGCCCAGCCTGATAGTGGCGGTGTACGTCTTGGACGTGCCCACGATGTATGTCAGCAGGCGTGTGGCCTTGTTGATGCCGAGCACCAGAACGCCGGTTGCCATGGGATCAAGCGTGCCGGCGTGGCCCACTTTCCGGGTGCCGGCCAGCCGCCGCATCCGGCCAACCACATCATGGCTGGTCCATCCCTGCGGTTTGTCAACGATTACCAGTCCAGAAAGCACGCTTACCAGTATATGGGTGGCTAGGATGGCTCCCATGCCTGAGCTTGCCGCGCATGTCCGCGACGTCCCCGTGAACCAGATCCGTGAGATCACCGAAGCTGCGTGGTCCACCCCCGGAGCAATCGTCCTCAGCATCGGAGAGCCGGGCTTTGCCTTACCCCGGCATATCCTCGACGCCGGCATTGACTGCCTGGATCGCGATGAGACCAACTACACACCCAACGCCGGGATCCCGGCCCTCCGTGAAGCCTTTGCCGCCCGCTTCCGCGAACAGCAAAACGTGGATATCGGCGCGGAGCGTGTGTATGTAGTGGACGGTGCCCAGCAGGGACTGCACTTCGCCATGAGCCTCCTCCTCTCCCCCGGCGACGAGATTCTCATCCCCAACCCCGGCTACCCCACTTTCGCCATGACCAGCAGGCTGCTGCACGCCGTGCCGGTGCAGTATCCGCTATACCCGCAGAACGACTTCCAGCCGCGCATTGAGGACATCGAGGCCCTCATCACGCCAAGCACCAGGGTCCTCATGTTGAACTCCCCGTCCAACCCCTTGGGCGCCGTCTTCAGCGAAGAATCCACGCGCCAACTGGTGGAGCTTGCCGTTCGCCATGACCTTTGGATCATCTCCGACGAGTGCTATGAAGCCTTCACGTTCGATGTCCCCCATGTCAGCCCTGCGCGCTTCGACAGCGACATCCCCGGAGAAGCCCGGGTCTTCACTTCCCTGACACTGTCCAAGACCTACGGGCTAACAGGCCTTCGGATTGGGGCGTTGATCTGCCCGCCCGGGTTGGAGCCGAAGATGAACAACGTTATGGAGTCAATCGTGTCCTGCGTCGCGTCTCCTTCGCAGTACGCCGCCTTGGCCGCGCTGACAGGACCCCAGGACTATGTTTCCCAGGCTCGCGACCACTACCGGAGTAACCGGGATGCAGCCTCAGCTGTTTTGGCGAAGAAGGGAATTCCGTTCCTGGGCGCCCAGGGGGCGTTCTACCTGTGGGCCGACGTCTCGCATCTGAGCGGCGGGGATGTCAGGGCCTGGGTGCGGGCCTTCCTGGCTGAGTCCGGAGTGTCCTTCGCTCCCGGTACGGCATTCGGCTCGATCGGCGAGGGCTGGATCAGGATCGCCCTTTGTGGCGGTCAACAAGACCTGCTCGACGGCGTCAGCCGCCTCCCAGCCAAGGTCTAGTCGCGCGGTTTCTCAGTATCGGGCTCAGTAGCTCGTCCTGTGCGCGTGGTTCCGCCATGCGTCGAAGGGTTCATCTGAAGCGGCCAGCTCGGCATGCTCCACGGGCAGCAGTTCCGGTCTGGTGCCTGCGAAATACTCGTAGAACACAGCGTCGTCGAAGCCCGCCCTGGCCGCGCCGTGCCGGTCTGCCGCGAAATAGACATGCCCGATCCTGGCCCAGAGCGTGGCGGATAGGCACAGCGGGCATGGTTCACAGCTTGCGTAGAGAACGGACCCCGTGAGGTCGAACCTTTTGGTCGCAGCTGCAGCACGGCGGATTGCCACCACTTCGGCATGTGCTGTGGGATCGTGGTCCCGCGTGACCCGGTTGACTCCCTCATGGACGGTTCCGTCCGGGGCGACCACGACGGCGCCGAAAGGGCCGCCGCCGTCGGAAACGTTTTGCACGGCCAGCTTGATGGCCAGGTTCAGGTATTCATCACGTTGCTGAGCACTGTGCGGCGACATGCTCCCGATCATAGCGAGTTTGAGTACAGCAAATGCCCCTAAGAAGGCTTCTTAGGGGCATCAGTTGCTCAAAAACTAGCGGTTGGCGTCTTCGTCGAGTTCGTTATCGCCGGAGAGGTCAGTGTCCTCTTCGTCGAAGTCGTCCTCGTCAACGTCCTCCGGAGAGTCACCCTTGTAAGGGTCTGCCTCGCCGGCGTGCTTGGCACTGGCAGCCAAAGCGGCTACCTCTGCGTCGCGACGCTTGGCTTCACGGAGGAGCTCCTCCAGGTTGGAGGCATTGACCGGAATCTGGTCAGCCACGAACTCGAGTGTCGGAGTGAGGCGAACAGTGATGTTGCGGCCGACTTCCTGGCGCAGTACACCCTTGGCCTTCTCCAGCGCCCTGGCAGCATCTGCCTGGGCTACATCGTCACCAAAAACGGTGTAGTAGATGGTGGCGTGCTGAAGGTCGTTGGTGACGCGGGCGTCCGTGACCGTGATGGACTCAACGCGCGGATCCTTGACCCGTCGTCCGAGGGCCTCAGCGACGACGACCTTTATCCGCTGTGCCAGCTTGGCAGCGCGTGCGGGATCAGCCATGACTTCCTCCTGGTAAGTAGAAAAGGGGAAGGAACGGGTCCGCCGGGGCTACCCGACGGACCCGTTCCAAACGGAACCTAGCTACGCGGCTTTTCGCGCATTTCGAAGGTCTCGATGATGTCGCCTTCAGTGATGTCATTGAAGGAGCCAAGACCGATACCACACTCGAAGTCGGTGCGGACTTCGGTGGCGTCATCCTTGAAGCGCTTGAGCGTCTCAACGGTGAGGTTGTCACCGATGACCTTGCCGTCGCGGCTGACACGTGCCTTGGTGTTACGGCGGATGATGCCCGTGCGGACGATCGAGCCGGCGATGTTTCCGAACTTGGAAGAACGGAAGACTTCGCGAACCTCGGCAGTACCGAGCTGGACTTCTTCGTATTCCGGCTTGAGCATGCCCTTGAGGGCCATCTCGATGTCATCGATTGCTGCGTAGATAACCGAGTAGAAGCGCATGTCCACGCCTTCACGGTCAGCCAGTTCAGCAACACGCTCGGCCGGCTTGACGTTGAAGCCGATGATGATGGCGTTGTCCACCGTGGCGAGGTTGACGTCGTTCTGCGTGATGGCACCCACACCGCGGTGGATGACACGAAGCTGAACGTCGTCGTCTCCGACGTCGATCTTGAGCAAGGCGTCTTCGAGGGCTTCCACGGCACCGGACACGTCACCCTTGAGGATGAGGTTGAGGGTGTCGATCTTGCCTTCGGCAACGGCCTGGTCGAAGTCTTCCAGGCTGATGCGCTTGCGACGCTTGGCCAGTGCAGCGTTGCGGTCGGCAGCTTCACGCTTCTCAGCGATCTGGCGGGCCGTACGCTCGTCAGGGGTCACCAGGAAGGTGTCACCTGCGCGCGGCACGTTGGACAGGCCGAGGACCTGGACCGGGCGGGACGGCAGTGCGACATCGAGTGCCTCGCCGTTCTCGTCGAACATGGCGCGGACGCGGCCGTGAGCCGTACCGGCCACGATCGTGTCGCCCACTGCCAGGGTTCCGGACTGCACCAGGACGGTAGCAACGGCACCGCGGCCCTTGTCGAGGTTCGCTTCGATGGCAATGCCTCGAGCGTCCTTGTCCGGGTTGGCGCGCAGATCCAGTGCGGCATCGGCTGTCAGCAGGACGGCGTCGATCAGTTCATCGATGTTGAGGTTCTGGCGGGCAGAGACCTCAACGAACATGGTGTCGCCACCGTATTCTTCGGGAACCAGGCCGTACTCGGTCAGCTGGCCCTTGACCTTGTCAGGGTTGGCGCCTTCCTTGTCGATCTTGTTCACGGCGACGACGATCGGCACGTTTGCTGCCTGGGCGTGGTTGAGTGCTTCCACCGTCTGCGGCATAACGCCGTCGTCGGCTGCGACAACCAGGATCGCGATGTCGGTGACCTTGGCACCACGTGCACGCATGGCCGTGAAGGCCTCGTGACCGGGGGTGTCAATGAAGGTGATATCGCGGGCCGTGCCCTCGTGAACGTGGCTGATCTGGTAAGCACCAATGTGCTGGGTGATGCCACCATGCTCGCCGGCCACAACGTTCGAGTTGCGGATGGCATCCAACAGGCGGGTCTTACCGTGGTCAACGTGACCCATGACGGTGACAACCGGTGCGCGGGCCTCGAGGACGTCGTCGCCTTCGGCGTCGAGTTCGTCCTGGATGTTGATGTCGAACTGGTCCAGCAGCTCGCGTTCTTCATCCTCGGGGGAAACAACCTGGAGCTTGTAGCCGAGTTCGGCGCCAAGCAGGCCAAAGGTGTCTTCGTCCAAGGACTGCGTAGCCGTTGCCATCTCACCGAGGTGGAACAGAACGGTCACCAGCGATGCGGGGTTCGCGTCAATCTTCTCGGCAAAGTCCGTGATGGACGAACCACGACGCAGGCGGATGATGGTCTCGCCATCACCGCGGGGTACTGATACGCCGCCCAGTGACGGAGCACTCATCTGCTCCAGTTCCTGGCGCTTCGCACGCTTCGACTTGCGCTGCTTGCCACGACCGGCGCCGCCCTTGCCGAAGGCACCCTGGGTACCACCGCGACCGCGGCCACCCTTGCCGAAGCCACCGCCGGCGGGAGCTCCGCCACCAGTGCCTGCACCAGGTGCGCCACCGGGACGACCGGGTCCGCCACCCGGACGGCCTGCGCCACCCGGACGGCCTGCGCCACCGGGAGCCGGACGCTCAGTGCGGTTGGGCATCATGCCCGGGGTAGGACGGTTTCCGGCACCCGGACCGCCGGCGGGACGCGGAGCGCCCGGACGGGGTGCACCGGGACGCGGAGCGCCCGGACGGGGTCCACCGGTACCTGCTGCGGGACGGGGTCCGCCTGCGCCAGCCGCGGGACGCGGACCACCGGGGCGTTCGCCATCGTTGCGGCGTTCGCCCCGGGGCATGCCCTGGGACGGTGCAAACGGGTTGTTACCCGGACGCGGCGGACGGTCTCCGTCGCCACCACGGCCCCGGGGCATGCCCTGGGACGTAGCAAACGGGTTGTTGCCCGGACGGGGTCCGCCGGGACGCGGAGCCTGGCCACCTTGACGTGCCGGAGCCGGAGTCTCTGCCTTGGGAGCAGGACGGGCGCCGGGCTTGGCCGAAACCGGGGTGGATGCGGCAGGAGCCGCAGGGGCTGCCGGCGCGGGTGCTGCCGGAGCAGTGGCAGCAGGAGCTGCCGGTGTAGTGGCGGCCGGAGCTGCCGGAGCGGGGGCTGCAGGTGCCGGGGCCGGAGCCTTCGGCGCTGCAGGACCCGGTGCCGGAGCTGCCGGACGGGATGCTGCGGGAGCTTTGGGGGCAGCAGCGGGTGCGGCGGCTTTGGCAGCGCCGGCACCCGGGTAGGCGTCGCGAAGCTTCTTCACGACGGGGGCCTCAATTGTTGAAGAGGCGGAGCGAACGAATTCGCCCAATTCCTGCAGTTTGGTTACTGCATCTTTGGAAGTAATACCGAGCTCTTTGGCGAGCTCATGTACGCGGACCTTGGCCACATTTCTCCTGTCTCGGTCCGCACCGAGCCAGGCACGAACCGTCTACTTCTTACTGCGGGCCTTCGCCGCTTGCGCGATTGAAAGGCCCATTGCAGAGCGCAACAAAGTTGTCATCGTTACGCACTCATCGCTGGGAACTCATCGGGTTTCCATCAGTTTTCTGACCCGCTTTCAGGTTTGGACGGTTTTCCTGCGGCGGCCTGGGCCTCCACAAGTGGCGTACCGGACATCAGGTATCTCTCCACGGCGCGTGTATCGGATGCACCCGCAAGGGCCCTTCCGAAAGCTCGCCGCTTGATCGCCAATGCCAAGCACTTTTCGCTGGGGTGCAGCCACGCACCCCTGCCGGCCATCCGGCGTCGTTCATCCACCAGGACGGCGGACGAACCGCTGCCTTGGGCGACTAGCCGGACAAGCTCGGACCGGGAGCCTTGCTTCCGGCATCCGATGCACGTGCGAACAGGCCCGCGGCCATGTTCAAGCAGTTCAGCCACGACGTGTCCAACCTGCCTTACGCTACTGGCACCCGACGGGCCCCGGTCCTGCGCATGCAGCTGAGGCACGCCAAAGCGCGCGGATACCGGACGTAAGCCCGGTTCCATCTAGTCTAGCCCCCCGGCCCCGGTCTCCCGAAACCAAGTAAGCCACCAGCGCGGCGCAGAACCGGCGGCACGGCCGCCGGTTGAACCGTTAGTCCGTCTTGGCCGGAGCCGCGTCCGAGACGATATCAATGCGCCAGCCCGTCAGCTTGGCTGCGAGTCGGGCGTTCTGGCCTTCCTTCCCGATCGCCAGTGAAAGCTGGTAATCAGGCACAACCACGCGGGCGGAGCGGGTGGCTTCGTCCGTGATAGTGACGGAATTCACTCGCGACGGCGACAACGAGTTGGCAATGAAGGTCGCGGGGTCATCACTGAAGTCCACGATGTCGATCTTCTCGTCGTTCAGTTCGGTCATGACAGCCCGGACACGGGAACCCATTTCACCGATGCAGGCACCCTTGGCGTTGACGCCGGGAGTGTTTGCCTTCACTGCGATCTTGGTGCGGTGACCGGCTTCGCGGGCCAGGGCCACGATCTCCACGGAGTGGTCCGCAATTTCCGGAACTTCCATTTCGAACAGCTTCCGGACCAGGCCGGGGTGCGAGCGGGACAACGTGATGGATGGTCCCTTGGCCCCGCGGTGTACATCCACCACAAAGGCACGCAAGCGGCTTCCATGGAGGTACTTCTCACCCGGAACCTGCTCGGGCGGCGGCAGCAACGCTTCCACAGCTCCCAGGTTGACCTGAATCATGTGCGGGTTGTTGCCCTGCTGGATCATGCCGGCTACAAGCTCGCCTTCACGGCCCTTGAACTCGCCCAGCACGTTATCGTCTTCCACGTCGCGAAGGCGCTGCAGGATGATCTGGCGCGCGGTGCTTGCGGCGATGCGGCCGAAACCGGCCGGGGTGTCCTCGAACTCGCCGATGGGCTCGCCGTCGTCGTCGATTTCCGTCGCCCAGATAGTCACGTGACCGCTCTTGCGGTCCAGTTCAGCGCGGGCCTTTTCGAAGGCGCCGGGCGTCTTGTGGTACGCCACCAACAGCGCCTGCTCGATGGTGGGAATCAGGAGATCCAGCGGGATTTCACGCTCACGCTCCAGGAGTCTCAGTGCGCTCATGTCAATATCCATTAGGCCTCCTCGGAAGGTCCGTTGTGCTCGTCTTCCAGCGCAGCCTCGTGGAGGTGGCTGAATTCAATCTCGACTTTTCCTTGGCGGATCCTGTCGAAAGGAATAGTGATGGGTTCGCCCTGCTTGGGCTTCATGCCCTTTTTGACCTCATGCTCGGGGATGAGCGTCACGGCATCATCCCCAACCGATGCGATACGGCCCAGGAGGTTATCCCCTTGGATGACGTTGACCCTGACCATGCGGCCGCGGGCGCGATGCCAGTGACGCGGCTCTGTCAGGGGACGGCCTACTCCCGGGGAAGAAACCTCAAGGTCGTACGGACGGCCGTCGTCATGGGGATCGTTGTCCAGGATGTCGGACAGGCCGCGGGAGACCTCCGCGATGGCGTCAAGGCTGACGCCCCCGGTCTCTTCCTGCGGAAGGTCCACGACAACGTGGACCGTGCGGTGTGAACCGGCAACGTGGATGGAAACATCCTCGAGGTAGAGCCTGCTGGCAAGGACAGCCGGTTCAAGCAGCGCCCTAAGCCTGCTCTCTTCCGGGTTGTGGATGGTGGCCGTTGAGTTCGATTCAGAACGGTCTGTTGAAGTCGTGGCTTCCGAGTCACTCACGTTGCCCGCCGCCTCCCGATAGATGTTGTTGTGACTACTAGCCTAACGATTTTCCCGGGAACATGGTGCACGGACTTCCCCGTCCACGTGACACCATGGTCTGTTGTGAACGGGCAGACAAGCGAAAAACGACGAACACCACCCTGGGGCCGGGTTTTGCTGGTTGCCGTGGTGGCGCTGCTTGTTGCGGGCACCGGAATGGTGCTTATTCCGCGTGATTCCGGCACTCCCCCGGCGGTTCCCTTCTCCGAAACCGCCCGCATCGTGGCGCTGGAGGACACGCAGCGGTTGCGGGAAGCGGCCACCATGCTGGCGGAGGCGTCGGCTTCGGGTGCCGGAAAGCCGACGCTCGGCAACGCTGTGACTTTGCTGACAACCCACGCGCAGGCCCTGCAGGGCCCTCATGGTGTAGCGTCCGGCGCCCCGTCACCCGTCGGTCCGACCACTGCGGATCAAGAAAGTGCGGCCGCACCACCCAGCCGTGCTTCTTTCCTGACCGGGTTGGCTGGCAGTGGGCAGAAGCGATTGGACGACGCCCGT
Organism: Paenarthrobacter sp. NPDC090517; assembly: GCF_044769165.1. Classification (NCBI taxonomy): domain Bacteria; kingdom Bacillati; phylum Actinomycetota; class Actinomycetes; order Micrococcales; family Micrococcaceae; genus Paenarthrobacter; species Paenarthrobacter sp. NPDC090517. The sequence continues at coordinate 94,325 of NZ_JBIVXN010000006.1, forward strand.
GAGGCCGACGGCGGGATCGCCCGCCTGCTTGCCGCCGTCGGAACCGCGCAGCTGCTTCAGTCCGAAAGGCTGGCCGCGGAGTGGCAACTTCCGCTGCCACAGCAGACAACTGCGACAGACACCAAAGCTCCTGCGGCAACTCCCCTGGCGGCCTCGTGCCCGTCAGCCAGCCCCACTCCGGAGCCGACGTCCGCCACTACGGACACCGCCTTGGCTGCGGTGGTTCGCTCGCAGCAGGAAGCGATCTACGTTTACCAGGTGGCACTGAAAAGGCTGGACACTTCGAACTCGCCTGCTGCTGCCAAGTACTTGCAAATGCACGAGGTACTGCTCCAGCAGGCAGAATCGCTCACCAGCGCCAATTGCGCAGACGCGCCTCCAGGCGAGGCGGGCTACCGGTTGCCGGAGCAATTCACCCAGGACCCGGCCGCTTTCCTGGGTTTTGTGGAACTTGCTTCCCTGCCTCGACTCGGTGACCTGGTGGCACTGTCTACGGAGGAGACCCGGGCCTGGGCCGTCGACGGCCTCCTGGCCGCTGCCCGTAGGAGCACTGCCTGGGGAGCAACGCTACCCGCGTTGCCGGGCCTCGTGCTCGACGTCGGCGAGCTACCTGCGCTGCCGACGCCCACCGCCACGTCCTTCAACGGCAGATAGGCGAGCCTAGCCATGCTGGTCAGGGCCGCTTGCCAGTGCTTGGCTTGATGCATGGCCTCCGCAAAACTGCCACCACGCATGAAAACGAACCTCACCGGGACGATCTGGCCCACCGTTTGAACTGGTTGAGGGCTGGAGTCCTCGGCGCCAATGACGGCATCGTGTCCGTCGCAGCGATTGTGGTGGGTGTGGCAGGAGCCACCACCAGCACTGGCAGTATCCTCGCTGCGGGCACCGCCGGCGTGGTGGGTGGCGCCATCTCCATGGCTTTGGGTGAATACGTGTCCGTCAGCAGCCAAAGCGACACCCAGAAAGCGTTGATCGAAAAGGAGAAACGAGAGCTGGCGGAGCAACCGGAGGATGAACTCGAAGAGCTGGCCGCCATCTACGAATCGAAAGGGCTCAGCGCCAAGACAGCCCGGGTCGTCGCGCAGGAGCTGACTGAGCATGATGCCCTGGCCGCCCACCTGTCGGCCGAGCTGAACATCCATGAAGATGACATCGTCAGCCCCTGGAATGCAGCGTTGGCTTCCGCCGTGGCCTTTACCCTCGGAGCGGCACTTCCGATGCTGGCTATCCTGTTGCCTCCACCGGAGTTGCGGGTGCCCCTGACGTTCATTGCAGTCCTGTTGGCCTTGGCGATCACCGGCGCCGTTGGCGCATGGATCGGCGGCGCTGCCCGTTTCCGCGCAGCAGCCCGAGTGGTCCTCGGAGGGGCCTTGGCGCTGGCCGCTACATTCTCGATAGGAACCCTGTTGGGAGCGAGCGGCGTTTTCTAGGAGGCTCGCGTTGACTCGGAGTTAGGCTGTTGGCGTGACCCTTCACGCGATGATTCCCATTCCGGGCGACCTCCACGCCCGTTACAACCGCGACTCAGCGGGCAGGGATTGGCTTGCCAGCCTCCCGGGGCTCATCTCCGGGGCACTGGACCGCTGGCATCTGTCGGTGGACCTTGCACCAGGCGCTGAGCCTTGGAATGGCCACGGAGCATTGGTGGTCCCTGTTCTTCAAAACGGCACGCCCGCAGCCCTTAAGATCGCCTTTCCCCATGAAGAAGCACTGGTGGAGCGCCACGCACTGACCCTTTGGGACGGCCACGGCGCCGTCCGCCTCCTCGCTTCGGACGTGGGAAGTTGCTCCATGCTGCTTGAACGCCTTGATGCCTCCCGCTGGCTCCAGGACGCCCCTTTGGATGAAGCCAGGGACGTGTGGGGCGCCATTATGCGGGAACTCTCAATCCAGCCCGATGACCGACTCGAGTGGCGGGCCTTCGACCACGTTGCTGCAACCGCCGAGCGGTGGAGCGATGAACTCCCCGCAGAGTGGGAGCACTTGGACCGCCCCTTCCCCAGGTGGCTGCTGGAGGCGGCACTGGAAGTGTGCCAAACGCGCGGGGCCGTGGGACGCCGTTCCGGAGTGGATGTCCTGGTGCACACTGACCTTCACTTCATGAATATCCTTGCCACCACAACTGCCGAAAGACTGCCCCTCCGCGGAGACTATCTGGCCATAGATCCCCAACCACAGATAGGCGAGGCGGAGTTCGCCGTCGCCCCCATCCTGTGGAACCGCATCCACGACCTACCGCGGACCGACCCGGAGGCCGGGTTGCTGGAGCGGTGCCGGGACTTCAGCTACGCCGCTGGATTAGACCCGGAGGTTGCCCGCCAATGGGGCATTGCCCGTGAGGTGCAGAATGCTCTGTGGTACGCCGCGAAGCCCGGACACGGAGGTGACCTTGCCCGCTCCCTATGGGTCGCCAGCACCCTCGCCGGCAGCACGCTGGCGGACCTGCCGTCGGCGCATGATCTCCCCGATCCCGGCGAAGCGGCGTGAGATCACGGTCCTGCCGGCCGCAGCGGTCCTACGCTGCGAAGTTCTCGTTCCAGACGTCCATGCCTAGTTTGATGATCAGCGCCGCCACCACCACCAGGAAAACGAGGCGTACGAATTTACTTCCCCTCGCCACGGCGGTCCTGGCCCCGAGATAGCCGCCTGCCATGTTTGCCAGACCCAAAAGCAGTCCCACGCCCCAGAGCAATGAGCCGTGCGGAAGGAAGAAGATCAAGGCTCCGGCATTGGTGGCCATGTTGACGATTTTCGCCTTGGCACTGGCTTCGAGAAAGGCATAACCCATCGCCGAAACGAGGGCAATGACCAGGAACGAGCCAGTACCGGGGCCAATCAGACCGTCATAAAAGCCGATGACGGCACCGATGAGGCAGGCCACCACGTAATGCTTATGGCCATCGTGGCGGAGCGCTGTCAGTTCACCGGCACTGGGACGCAAGGCAGTGAAAACGGCGACGGCGATCAGCGCCACCACAATGATCGGTTTGAAGACGCTGGCCGGAAGAGACGCGGCAAGGATGGCCCCACCGAAGCTCCCGGCAAGGGCGATGACCGCCATCGGAATAGCGGTCTTGAGATCCGGGCCGACGCGGCGATAGTAGGTGACCGCGCTTGTGGTGGTCCCGAAGATGGAGCCCATCTTGTTCGTGGCCAAGGCCTGGACGGGCGTGATACCCGGGACCAGCAGCAGGGCGGGGAGCTGAATCAGTCCCCCGCCCCCAACTACGGCGTCAACCCAGCCTGCTGCGAAGCCGGCCACCACAATCAGGATGAGGGTGGTGAGCTGGATCGACTCGAAGCCGGAAATCACCGGGTTCGTACAGCGTTGACCACGTAATCCACGGCTTTGTCCACCGAAACGTTTTCGGCTTCGCCGCTGCGGCGGTCTTTGATTTCAACGACACCGTCCACCAGCCCGCGGCCAACGGCCAGGATGGTGGGCACACCCACGAGTTCGGCGTCGCCGAACTTTACGCCGGGAGATACCTTCGGGCGGTCGTCGAAAATGACGTCCAAGCCGGCAGCTTCAAGCTCAGCCGAGAGCCTTTCAGCGGCTTCGAAGATCTCATCGCCACGGCCGACTGCCACGACGTGCACATCTGACGGAGCGACGGAGCGCGGCCACACGAGGCCGCGGTCGTCATGGTTTGCTTCGGCCAGCGCTGCGACAGCACGCGTCACGCCAACGCCGTAGGAGCCCATGGTGACAACCTGCTGCTTGCCGTTTTGATCCAGCACCTTCAGGTCCAGGGCCTCGGCGTACTTACGTCCAAGCTGGAAGATGTGGCCCATTTCGATGCCACGGGCGGTTTCAAGCGGTCCGGAACCGTCCGGCGCGGGATCGCCGGCACGCACGTCAGTGCTCTCAATGACGCCGTCCCAACTGAAGTCGCGGCCGGCGACCAGTCCGAAAACGTGCTTACCTTCGGCATTGGCACCGGTCACCCAGCTGGTGCCGGAGACAACGCGGGGATCCACAAGGAAGAGCACCTTGGAAGATCCTTCAAGGCCAAGGACGGGCTCGTCGAGGGACAAACCCGGTCCGATATAGCCCTTGACCAGCCACGGCAGCTTTTTGAGGTCTTCTTCGTTGGCAGCCTCGAGGCCGATTTCGCCGGCGATGGGCAGGTGGGAGCCGATGTTGGCTTCCACGCGCTTGAGGTCTACGCCGCGGTCACCCGGAACGCCAATAACCACGATTTGGCGCTCACCTGTGGGCAGCGTGACGGCAAGGACAACATTCTTGAGGGTGTCAGCGGCCGTCCAGGTGCCGCCGTCGGCCTCGCTGCGGGGAGCGAGTTGGTTGGCGGCGTCCACCAGAGTATCGATGGTTGGGGTGTTCGGGGTGTCCAGGACCTCAGCGGCCGGAGCGTTGGTGAAGTCGATGTCGTCCGGAACCACGGTGGTCACAGCCTCAACATTGGCGTAGTAGCCGCCGGCCGAGCGCACAAACGTGTCCTCGCCAATCTCGGTGGGGAACAGGAATTCCTCGCTCTTTGAGCCACCCATGGCACCAGCGGTGGCGGCAACAGGAATGACTTCCAGGCCCAGGCGCGCGAAGATCTTCAGGTAAGCACCCCGGTGGGCGGCGTAGCTTGCGTCCAAGCCGGCGTCGTCAATGTCGAAGGAGTAGGAGTCCTTCATAATGAACTCGCGGCCACGGAGGAGTCCTGCCCGCGGACGCGCTTCATCGCGGTACTTGTTCTGGATCTGGTAAAGGCTCAGCGGCAGGTCCTTGTACGAGGAGTACAGGTCCTTGACCAGGAGCGTGAACATCTCCTCGTGCGTGGGAGCCAGCAAATAATCTGCACCCTTGCGGTCCTGGAGGCGGAACAGGCCTTCGCCGTATTCTGTCCAACGGTTGGTGGCCTCATAGGGCTCGCGGGGAAGCAGCGCCGGGAAGTGGACTTCCTGGGCTCCGATGGCGGACATCTCCTGGCGGATGATGTCCTCAACCTTCCGCAGGACGCTCAGGCCCAGCGGCAGCCACGTGTAGATACCGGGTGCAGCGCGGCGGATGTAGCCGGCACGCACCAGGAGCTTGTGGCTAGCGACCTCGGCGTCGACGGGATCTTCACGCAGGGTGCGCAGGAACAGCTGGGAAAGGCGAAGGACCACGGGTACGTATCCGTTTCTATGGCAGATGTGGCAAAAACAACTGCCTACTAATCTACCGGCTGACGCCGAGCCGCTTGAACGGGACCGCATGGCGTCCGGACAGCCTGAACACAGAAGAGCCACGCCGTCGCGTTTGGAAGCCCCTGGCCGCAACCGGCTGGTCATCCTGCGATGGCGTGGCTCAGCGGCCGGCCGGCCGCAGACTCTGTCCTGGGACTACATCGCCGTTCCCTCCAGCGGAACGGGATCGCCTGCGACTGGGAGGCATTGGTCACTGCCGAAAACACGGATGGCACGGCCGCCGCTGGCGCCCTTCAAGGTCTTGGTCATGATTCCCCCTGTACCACCCGCACCCCAACGACACGGCTTGGGAAGAACTTATGTGATAGCGGACACATTTTCAAGGACTGGCTTCGCTGGCGGCCCCTTGACCGGCATCTTCGCTGGATCTAGCTTTAATTCATCAGTTGGTGAATTAATCCAACCATGGGAGGTCCGCATGACACCCGCACCATCGGCCATCGAGGCGACGGGACTCCATGTCTCCCGTTCACGCACCAAGATCCTGCGAGGCCTGGACTTCACGGTCGACTCCGGACGCATCACCGGGCTTTTGGGTCCTTCCGGCAGCGGCAAAACGACGCTCATGAGGGCAATCGTCGGCGTCCAGCGAATCACCCGGGGAACCGTTACCGTCCTCGGCCGGCCGGCTGGCAGCGCACCGCTCAGGCACGACGTCGGTTACGTCACCCAAGGCGCGAGTGTTTATGGAGACCTCAGGGTCGAAGCGAACGTTCGGTACTTCGGAGCCATGCACGGCGCAACGGCGGCTGACGCCGCGGAAGCAATTGCCGCCGTCGGACTTCAGGAGTTCGCCCGCCAGAAGGCAGCAGACCTATCCGGCGGGCAATTCAGCCGTGTGTCCCTTGCTTGTGCGCTGGTGGCCCATCCCCGGCTCCTGATCCTGGACGAGCCCACTGTTGGGCTGGATCCCGTACTCCGCGCCGAGTTATGGCAGCGGTTCGGCGCCATGGCTGCCGGCGGAACCACCCTGCTGGTGTCCAGCCACGTCATGGAGGAAGCTTCCCACTGTTCCTCACTCCTGCTGCTGCGGGATGGCCTTCTGCTGGCTCAGTTGACTCCTGCAGAGCTGGCCGAACGCGGCGGGAGCGACGATCTGGAGCGGGCGTTCCTGACCATCATCAAAGCCGCTGAGCAGGCCACCAAGGGCGCTCCCCGGGGCCACGAAGAAAGCCAGGTGACGCCATGAATCTCCGCATGACCCTTGCCACCACCACCCGGGTCCTGGGACAACTGCGGCACGACCACCGGAGCGTCGCACTGATCCTCGTGGTTCCGGCACTGCTCCTGACCGCCGTCTATTTCCTCTTCGAGAACGAAACACTCCCGCCCGGATTCCCCCGCACCTTCGACCGCGTGGGCCTGATGATGTTGGCGATCTTCCCCTTCGTGGTCATGTTCCTGGTCACGTCCATCACCATGCTTCGGGAACGCACCTCCGGGGCGCTCGAACGCCTTCTGACCACCCCGATCCACAAGGCAGACCTGCTGTTTGGCTACGCTCTGGCCTTCTCCATCATGGCCGCCCTGCAATCCTTGGTGGCAACGGCCGTGGCCTACTGGATTTTCGACCTCGACATCAAAGGAAGTCCCGGCTATGTGGTGATGATCGCCGTTATCAACGCCGTCTTGGGCGTCGCGCTGGGGCTGTTGTGTTCAGCGTTCGCCCGCACCGAGTTCCAGGCCGTGCAGTTCATGCCCGTGGTGGTGGTGCCGCAAATCCTGTTGTGCGGGTTGTTCGTGGCCCGGGACGATATGAACGAGGTCCTGGGAGCTATATCCGGTGTTTTGCCGCTCACGTTCTCCGTGGACGCACTGCAAGAGATCGCCGGGAATGCCGAAGCCACGCCAGCGATGTGGCAGGACGCCCTGACCATGGGCGGGATTGTCGTAGGAGTTCTGGTCCTGGCATCACTGACCCTTCGAAGGCAAACCAGATGAGCCTCCCGCAGGCACGCCGGGGCCGCCGCAGCGCAGGAGATCATTCGCGGGAAGCCATCCTCGCAGCTGCACGAAAACTTTTCGCTGAGCAGGGATTCGAAGGGACAAGCCTTCGGCAGGTAGCCCGTGAGTCATCGGTGGATCCGGCCATGGTGCACCACTTCTTCGGGGGCAAGGACGAGCTTTTTGCCGCCAGCGTGGAGTTGCCCGCTGACCCGGCAGAGGTTCTTGCCGGCGTCGAAACCCTGGACCCGGCCGTAAGGGCGGAAGCGATTGTCCGGGCAGTGCTGCGGCTTTGGGAAAGCCCGGCCCAGCATGGCCTGGTGGCCTTTGTCCGGGGAACCATCGGCTCCAAGGCCAAGACGGCACTCATGCGCGAAATGGTGAACCGCACCATACTGTCCAGGATCATGGCGGGGCTGCCCGGTTCGCCCGAAGAAGTACGCGTGCGCGGCAATCTTGTGGCCACGCAAGTTGTGGGGCTCATGCTGGTCCGCTACGTAATCCGGCTCGAGCCCCTGGCCTCGGCGGATCAGGAAGACGTGGTCCGCTTCGTCGCACCAAACATCCAGCGCTACCTCACAGGAGACCTTGACTCGTCCAAGTAGCTGTCAGTTGTGGCTAGAACAGCACCGTCGCGAAGGTGCCCACTTGTTCGAAGCCGACGCGCTCATACGTGGCGCGGGCTTTGGCGTTGTAGTCATTCACGTAGAGGCTCGTCACCGGGGCGAAGGTTCGGGAGAGATTCACGACGGCGGCCATGTAGCCACCGCTTTGGCCGCGGCCCCGCAATTCGGGGTTCATCCACACGCCTTGAACCTGAGTGACGTCCCGCGTGACTGCCCCTAACTCGGCTTTGAAGACCACAGTGCCGTTGGCATCGATGTGGACCAAGGAATGGCCCTCACGAATAAGGCCAGCGACGCGCCTGCTGTAGAACTCTTGCCCTCCGAGGAAGGGCGAGTAGCCAACCTCTTCTTCGAACATGGCTGCGCAGGCGGGCAGGATGCGATCGAAGTCCGCCATGGTGCCGAATGTCAGGGCAGGGTTGGCGCCGATGACAGGTGGGCTGGAAATGGTAAGTAGCGGTTGCTGGGAGCGAACTTCATGGGCACCATGACCCAATTGCTCGAATCGCGTATAGAGGGCCAGGACAGTTTCCGCCGGACCAAAAATGGATGCGTAGCGGCGGCCTGTTTCGTGGGCCGCGCTGGCCACATATCCCGCCAGCCCGGGATCGAGCTGCACAGGGACCAAGTTGGCTCCCGCCCAACACGCGCCAAGCAGCGTTTCGCCGTCGAAGACTCCGAAAATGCTGGCACCGCCGCTGGTGGGCGCCGCTGTTCCGGTGCTTTCCAAGTGGGCGAGGATGAAAACGTTGGCTACCACGTCTTCCTTGGCCAGGGCGCGGAGAGCCAGGGTGTCGGCACTGCCGAGCACCCTGACTCCCAACCCGTTCTCGTTACGAGACGCTAACCACGGGGCTACCCTTGACAGCATCTTCGCCATCGGCCTCCCCCATCTCTTCGGCGATGCGCATGGCCTCTTCGATCAGTGTCTCAACAATTTCGCTCTCAGGCACAGTCTTGATGACTTCGCCCTTCACGAAAATCTGGCCTTTGCCGTTTCCGGAGGCCACACCGAGGTCCGCTTCACGGGCCTCACCGGGTCCGTTGACGACGCAACCCATGACGGCTACGCGCAACGGGATCTCCATGCCTTCCAAACCTGCGGTTACCTGCTCGGCCAGCGTGTACACGTCCACCTGCGCGCGACCACAGGACGGGCAGGAGACGATTTCGAGCTTGCGCGGGCGAAGGTTCAGGGATTGCAGGATCTGGTTGCCCACCTTGATTTCCTCCACTGGCGGAGCCGAGAGGGAAACACGGATGGTGTCGCCAATGCCGCGGGACAGGAGTGCACCGAAAGCCGTTGCCGACTTGATAGTGCCTTGGAATGCCGGTCCGGCCTCGGTCACGCCAAGGTGCAAAGGCCAGTCGCCCTTCTCGGCCAGCATCTCGTACGCGGCCACCATGATCACAGGATCGTTGTGCTTAACGGAGATCTTGAAGTCATGGAAACCGTGCTCTTCGAACAGCGAGGCTTCCCAGACTGCGGACTCAACAAGTGCCTCCGGGGTGGCCTTGCCGTACTTCTTCATGATCCCGGGTTCAAGGGAGCCCGCGTTAACGCCGATCCGAATGGATGTTCCATGGTCATGCGCGGCTGCAGCGATTTCTTTGACCTGGTCATCGAACTTGCGGATATTGCCAGGGTTAACGCGAACCGCCGCGCATCCGGCTTCGATTGCGGCGAAAACGTACTTCGGCTGGAAGTGGATATCCGCAATTACGGGAATCTGGGACTTGCGGGCAATGATCGGCAAAGCCTCGGCATCGTCGGCTGACGGGCAGGCAACACGCACAATGTCGCAGCCTGAAGCCGTCAGCTCAGCAATCTGCTGCAGCGTGGCGTTGATATCCGTGGTGGGCGTGGTGGTCATGGACTGCACGCTGATGGGCGAGTCAGAACCGACGCCAACGGACCCTACCTTGATCTGCCGCGTCTTACGGCGCGGGGCAAGAACGGGCGGTGGGGCTGCTGGCATTCCCAGGCTGACCGAGGTCACGTGGACTCCTTGGGTTGGGGTGGATCGTTGTGGTGGAGAACGTCCGGACTAGGACGCGTAGGCAGCCAGGACGCCGGTGTTAGGCGCCCATTCCGTGGTGCGGATGCCGGCGACAACTCCGGCTTCGGCGAACGGATCCTGCTTGAGGAGGTCATTGAGTTCGGCTTCGTCCGCGGACTTGAAGATCAGCAGGGCGCCTGCACCGTCACCGTAAGGGCCACTGGCAAGCAGTTTGCCTTCCTCGGCCAGGTCGCCGAGCCAGGCACGGTGTGCGGGGCGGGCTTCATCGCGGAGGGCGTCGGATTCGGCGACGTATACATACTCAACAGCGAAAACAGTCATGGAGCTAGCCTATCCCGCCTACTCAGCCGAAAATGTTCACGGGCTTCACGATGTCCGCATAGATCAGGAGGGCGCCCATGGCCATCAGCAGCGCTGCGACCACGTACGTGGCTGGCAGCAGCTTGGCGATGTCGAACGCGCCCGGGTCCGGTTTACCCAGGAGCTTGGCCACCCGGCGTCGGACCCCTTCGTAGAGCGCGCCGGCTACATGGCCGCCGTCAAGGGGCAGAAGGGGAATGAGGTTGAAGATCGCCAGTGCGAAGTTAAGCCCCGCGAGCAAGCCGATCAGGGTGCCGATGCGGGCTTGCATGGGCACCTGCTCCATGGCCGCAACTTCACCTGCAACCCGGCCTACACCCACCACGCTGATGGGCCCGTTCGGGTCGCGGGGCTCTTCGCTGAAGGCCGCCTTCGCCACTCCAACCACCCTGGCCGGCAGGTTGAAGATCACACCGGAAATCTGCTTGATGTTCTCTCCGGCCATGGGCAAAACGGCCGACGCCGGTTGGGGAACCAGTTCACTTTGGGCCCCGATCCCAAGGAATCCCACTTCCTGGTATTTCAGCACCCCGTTGGCGTCCTGCTCAGGCCGGCCGTCGGTCCCGACCACAGGCCGTGAGGATAGTACAGGCGTCACCGTAGTTTCCAGGGTCGATCCGTTGCGCTCCACGGTGATGGGCACGTCTCTGCCAGCGGATGCACGGATCCAGCCGGTAAGTTCGTCCCAGCTGGTGACGGCTTTTCCGTCGAAGGAAGTAATGGTGTCATTCGGCTGGAGGCCCGCCGCCGCGGCGGGAGTCAGTTTGCAATCGGCCGAGTCGGGGTCCACGGTCTCCCCTGCCGCTACCTGGCACTTGGAAACGTCCGCGATGGTAGTGGTTGCTGTTGCCATGCCGAAGCCCATGAGCAGGACAGCCAGCAGTATCAACCCGATCAGCATGTTCATGGCAGGACCACCAAGCATGACGATGATCTTTTTCCAGACGGGAAGCTTGTAGAAGACGCGGTTTTCGTCCCCCGGCCCTACTTCCTCGTGCGCCATGGAGCGCGCCTCGGTGGCGAGCGTCTGGAACATGCCCGTACTGGAGGGGCGGACAGCGCCGTCTTCCTTGTTCGGCGGGTACATGCCGATCATGGACACGTAGCCGCCCAACGGAAGCGCCTTGAAGCCGTACTCGGTCTCGCCCTTCTTCTTGGACCACAAGGTGGGTCCGAAGCCGATCATGTACTTGGTGACGCGGACTTTGAACAGCTTGGCAGGAACCAAGTGGCCCACCTCGTGAAGCGCAATGGAAACAGCTACGCCGATCGCGACGAAGACGACTCCGAGAATGAAGAGAAGGACGGGACTCATGCCGGTGGGACTGCTTCCATAAGGGTTGTGAGCTACAGGGCGCTGCTGGCTAAACGATCAAGGGTACGGGCGCGTGCCCACTTCTCAGCATCCAGCACGGACTCCACTGTTAGCTCAGAAGAGCCTGAATGTTCGCTGAGGACGGATTCCACGGTATCCACAATGTCCGTGAAGCGGATGCGGCCAGCATGGAAGGCCTCTACGGCTTCTTCATTGGCGGCGTTGAAGACCGCGGGAAACGTGCTGCCCTGCTTGGCTGCGTCCTTGGCGAGGTCCACTGCGGGGAAGGCCACGGTGTTCAAGGGTTCGAACGTCCAGCTGGTCGCTTGGGTCCAGTCGCACGCCTGGGCAGCGCGAGGAACACGGTCCGGCCAGCCCAGCCCCAGGGCAATCGGCAGCCGCATGTCCGGCGGCGAAGCCTGGGCGATGATGGAGCCGTCCACGAACTGGACCATGGAGTGGACCACCGATTGTGGATGGACCACCACATCGATCCTGTCCAAGGGAACGTCGAACAGCAGGTGGGCCTCAATCACTTCAAGGCCCTTGTTGACCAAGCTGGCTGAGTTTGTGGTGACCATGAGGCCCATATCCCAGGTGGGGTGCGCGAGCGCCTCCTGTGGTGTGACGTTGTGGAGTTGCTCCCGCGTGCGTCCGCGAAAGGGGCCGCCTGAAGCGGTCAGGATCAGCTTTTCAACTTCCTGGTCCGTGCCCGAACGGAGGCACTGGGCGATGGCGGAGTGCTCCGAATCGACGGGGACGATCTGGCCTGGGCCAGCAGCGGCTTTGACCAGGGCACCGCCGACAATCAACGATTCCTTGTTGGCAAGTGCCAGGGTGGCTCCGGTGCCGAGCGCGGCCAGGGTGGGTGCCAACCCGATTGAACCGGTGATGCCATTGAGGACGACGTCGCACTTGATGGCTGCGATCTGCGTGGAGGCGTCCGGCCCAACAAAAATCTCCGGAGCAAAGCCGCGCACGCCCGCAATGGCGGCCTCGGCATCGATCAGGCGTCGAAGCTCTGCCGGATCTCCTTGGGCAATGCCCACGGCTTGCGCCCTGGTGTGGACGGCCTGCTGCGCGATGAGTTCAAGGTTTCCTCCGCCGGCGCTGAGGGCCACCACCTCGAAACGGTGCGGGGCAGCATCGACGACGTCAATCGCTTGTGTGCCGATGGAACCGGTGGACCCGAGGATGACGATCTTGCGCGGCTGCATTGATTAAGTATCCCAGTCGACACCGGAGGCCGCGAACGGAATCGGGCATAAGTGGAAAACCGGCACCGCTTGACCACCGCGTTCCCCCGCGTACCGTGGAATCGTGGAGTGGATGTCCTGGTTTGATGCGCGGGACTACGAGTTCGCCCGGCAAGTGCTGCAGCGCGGCACAGCCGTGCTCTACGCAGTTGCGTTCCTCTCGACGTTGAACCAGTTCCCGGCACTCCTCGGCGAGCGCGGCCTGTTGCCTGTACCGGCTTTCCTGGACATGGCCCGCAAGCTGGCAAGACCCACTCTGTTCCAATGGCGCTATTCCGACGCGCTGCTCAAGGCCGTGTGCTGGACGGGGATGGGCGTGTCGGTTCTGCTGGTGGCCGGCCTCCCCCAAATGGGTCCTCCGTGGCTGCCTATGCTGGCTTTCCTCGCGCTCTGGTTCCTTTACATGTCGATCGTTAACGTGGGCCAAACGTTCTATGGGTTCGGCTGGGAGATCCTTCTTCTTGAGGCCGGATTCACCGTGGCATTCCTTGGCTCGGACCAGACTCCGCCGCCCACAACCATCCTCGTCCTCATTCTGTGGCTCGTGTTCCGCCTTGAATTCGGCGCTGGAATGATCAAGATCCGGGGCGGCCGCGAGTGGCGCGACATGACGGCAATGTTCTATCACCATGAAACCCAGCCAATGCCTGGCCCGCTCAGCAGGCAGGCGCACCTTTTGCCACGTCCGCTGCACAAGGTGGAGGTGCTGGGCAACCATTTTGCTCAGTTGGTGGTGCCGTTCTTCCTGTTCGCACCTCAACCTCTGGCGAGTATTGCCGCAGGCATCATCATCGCGACGCAGCTGTGGTTGGTGGGTACCGGAAATTTTGCCTGGCTGAACTGGGTGGCAGTCATCCTGGCTTTCGCTGCTGTCAGTGATCCCGTGGCCCATGCGATTTTTCCGTTTATCCCGCTGGAGTGGCACCAGGGTGCCGCCACCCCGGTGTGGTGGCTCGCCGTCGTCGTGCTTATTACCGTTCTATTGCTGGTGTTCAGCTACCGGCCGCTCCTCAACCTGTTCTCCAGCCATCAGTTAATGAACGCCAGTTTCAACCGGTGGCGCTTGGTGAACGCCTACGGAGCTTTTGGGACGGTGACCAAGCAACGGATCGAGATCGTGGTGGAGGGCACCCTGGCTGAGGAACCGGACGCATCGGACGAGCACTGGCTTGAGTACAGTTTTAAGGGCAAGCCCGGCGACGTTCGGCGACTCCCCCGGCAATGGGCGCCGTACCACCTGCGCTTGGATTGGCTGATGTGGTTCCTGCCGCTGCGTACCGTCCATGAGGACTGGTTTTATGTGTTCCTGCACAGATTATTGGAGGCCGACAAACCCACGCTTGGACTGCTGCGCCGTGACCCCTTCGACGGCGACCGCCCCCGTTGGGTGAGGGCGCGCAGCTACCTCTACCGTTTCGCCAGCCGCGCGGAGTTCCGTGAGACGGGCGAACGTTGGGTTCGGGTGCTGCTGTATGACGCGATCCCGCCGCTCTCGCTTAGTCCTCGACGGCGGCGGCTGCCCTAGCGTTTGACGCCCGCGGTGGGGCGGTGGACTCTCGGACGACGAGGTGCGTAGCCAACTCCACTCTTCGCGAATCGATTTCCTCGCCATTTTTCTGGCGGAGGATGAAGCTCAGGGCCGACCGTCCCATCTCTTGCAAGGGTTGGGACACTGACGTCAGCGGAGGCACCGATTCTTCGGCTTGGTGCGTGCCGTCAAAGCCGACCAGGCTCATTTCCTCGGGAATGCGCACGTTCTGGCGCCGCGCTTCAGCGAGCACCCCCAGCGCGATGCTGTCGCTGCCGGCAAAGATCGCCGTGGGCGGATTGTCGAGCGCCAGCAGGGCCTTCATGGCGCGAACTCCGTTTTCCGGCTTGAAGGGTCCAGCGGAAATGTACTCGTGGTCCACTGCCACTCCCTCCGCCATCAATGCTGCCATGTAACCGTGCAGCCGGGCCTGGCTGCACTCCGCAGTGGAGGGACCGCCGATGTAGGCGATTCTTCTATGCCCCAGCTCCAGAAGGTGTGATGCCGCAGCCTTACCGCCGGCCCAATTGCTGGCGCCAACACTAAAGACGTCAGCTGGTGGCGGATTCAGCGGGTCCACCACCACGATGGGGATCTGGCGCCGCTTGAATGCCTCCAGCTGCGCCGCGCCGAAGGCGGAGGTCACCACGATCATGCCGGCGCGACCCTCGTCGATCAGGCGCTGCGCCCGTTCCTCAGGCCCCAGTGGCGAGCCCGCCTGCCTCCCCGTGATGGAGAGAATCACCTCCATGTCCGACACCGCTGCGTGCTCCATCACTCCATTGAGCACTTCCACTCCGTAAGCAGAATTCAAGGAGTCGAAGACGACCTCCACCGCACGATGTTCAGGGATGCTTTTGCGTTGCAGTGGCGATCTGTAGCCGGTGCGCTGCAGAGCCGCCAAAACCTTGGCGCGGGTGGCTTCCGCCACGTCCTCACGCCCATTGACCACCTTGGAAACGGTAGGCGCGGAGACACCTACCTCGGCTGCCACCGCTGCCAAGGTGAGCCTGGATGGGCGGAGATCTCGTTCCACAATGCTCCTGCTTTCGAAATATTTCGGACGATTACAGTGTGCTTGATCGCAGCAGTATCCGTCAATGGAAGTTCAATTTCTTCTAAATCCGGGCACAGATAGCTCTTGACGGTGATGCAGGTCACGGCTAAATTTGGTGGGCACTTCCGAAAGGATGTTCGAAATATTTCGAAATATCAATGGATGCTGGTGATCGCAGTCGATCCCCTCACCGCGGAGTGTGGCTTTTTACACGCACAACCGGGCAATCAGCGTCGAGCCCGAAGGACGAATGGAAACTGCACATGAATAATCTCAAGTTGCGCACCGCCGGAATGGCCGTTTCTGCAGCCGCTATGTCGATCGCGCTCGTAGCCTGCGGGTCCTCAGGTCCGGCCGGAACAGGAGCCTCGGCGGACTCAGCAACCATGTGGGGACTCACCGGTGGCGACCAGCCCGTGTTCCAGGCATCCATTGACTCCTGGAACAAGTCCCACCCGGACTCCGCCATCAAGCTCGACTTCTTCGCCAACGATGCCTACAAGACCAAGGTCCGCACCGCCGTCGGTGCCGGCCAAGGGCCGACACTGGTTTACGGCTGGGGCGGCGGGGTCCTCAAGTCCTACGTCGATGCCGGTCAAGTGGATGATCTGACGGGATTCCTTAAAGAGAACCCTGACGTTCAGAGCCGCTACCTTCCCTCCATCCTCGAGAGCGGCGTGATCGACGGAAAGACCTATGCACTGCCCAACAACAAGGTGCAGCCCGTTGTCCTGTACTACAACAAGGAAGTCTTCGACAAGATCGGGGCTGTTGCGCCAAAGACCTGGGATGACCTCATGGCGCTGGTACCCAAGTTCAAGGAAGCCGGCGTGGCACCTTTCTCCCTGGGAGGCCAGTCCAAGTGGCCGGACCTGATGTGGCTTGAATACCTTGTGGACCGCATCGGCGGCCCTGAAGTCTTCGCCAACATCGCAGCCAACAAGCCGGAAGCGTGGTCCCACCCCGCAGTGATCGAAGCTCTGACGAAAATCCAGGAACTGGTAGACGCCGGTGGCTTCATCAACGGTTTCTCCTCCATTGCCGCTGACAGCAACGCGGACCAGGCGCTGCTGTACACGGGCAAGGCCGCCATGATCCTGCAGGGCAGCTGGATTTACCAAGGCATGAAGAAGGACGCCGCCGACTTCGTCTCCAGCGGCAAGCTCGGATACGCCCCCTTCCCCACCGTTGAGGGCGGCAAGGGTGACCCCGCGAACGTTGTGGGTAACCCGTCCAACTTCTGGTCCGTATCCTCCAAGGCCCGAGGACCAGAAGAAGACAGCCCTGGAGTACGTCAAGGACGGAATGTTCACGGACGAGAACGTCCAAAGCCTGATCGACTCAGGAGCGGTGCCTGTGGTCACCGGCATCGAAGAAAAGCTCGCTGCCTCCCCTGACAAGGACTTCCTGAGCTACGTCTATGGCCTGGCGAAGGACGCCCCGGACTTCACGCTTTCCTGGGACCAGGCACTCAGCCCCGCACAGGGAGATGCAATGCTGGCCAACCTCGACCAGATCTTCCTCAAGAAGATCACTCCGGAGCAGTTCGCTTCCACCATGAACGCTACGATCGGGAAGTAACACGGTGTCTGCAACTACCAGCACTCCACAACGGTCAGTGGGCGCGGATAGCGCCCCCGACACCCGACGGACCCTGGAGAAGGGCCCGTCGGGGTGGCTGGCCGTACCAGCACTCGCGTTCTTCATGGTGTTCGCCATCCTCCCGCTCCTGGGAGTCCTGTTCCTTAGCTTCACCCGCTGGGACGGACTCGGCGAGATCAAGTTCGACGGCCTGTCCAGCTGGAACACAGTCCTGGCCGATCCCGTCACGGGCAACGCTTTATTGGTGACGGCCAAGATCATGTTTTTCTCCTTCATTGTCCAAGCACCCATCAGTCTCCTTCTCGGCGTATTCACTGCGGCGAGCCAGAAGTACCGCGCGGCACTGGCTGTGCTCTACTTCGTGCCCCTGCTCCTCTCCTCTGCCGCGGTGGCCATCGCCTTTAAGGCACTACTGGATCCGAACTTCGGACTCGGGCCCGGCCTTGGTCTGCCGTTCCTCGCCCAAGACTGGCTGGGCAACTCGGATCTGGTGCTGTTTGTGGTGGTGTTCGTCATCGCCTGGCAGTTCGTGCCGTTCCATACCCTGATCTACCAAGGCGGCGTTCGGCAGATTCCTGCCTCGCTGTACGAGGCCGCCCAGATTGATGGCGCCGGCCGTGTCCAGCAGTTCTTCAACATCACCTTGCCGCAGTTGAAATACACCATGATCACCTCCTCTACCCTCATGGTGGTGGGCTCGCTGGCCTACTTCGACCTGATCTTCGTGCTCACTGCCGGCGGGCCCGGCTACTCCACCAGGCTCCTGCCCCTGCACATGTACCTCACAGGCTTCAAAGCCAACGACATGGGAGCGGCGAGCGCCCTTGGCGTCATCCTCGTTGTCATCGGCCTGGCCTTGGCACTGTTCCTGCAACGACTCGGCGGCAAGAACCGCAACGCCAGCCAACTGGAAGGTGCGTAATGGCTTCCACCACCCAACTCCCCACAGCACCGGCAACGCTGCCCCAACCGGTGACTTCCCGCCGTCGGCCCCCAAAGCTTGGCCGATCGCGGCCAAACTTCCTGGGCGGACTGGGAGGCTGGCTATGGCTGGCGATCATCATTGTGCCTGTTTACTACGTGGTGATTACCAGCCTGAAGAACCAGGCGGGATTCTTCACGTCCAACCCGATGCTGCCACCTGCAGAGCCAACCCTGGACAACTACAAGCTCGTCCTGGAAAACGACTTCGCCAAGTACTTCACCAACAGCCTCATCGTCACCGTTGGCAGCGTGGTTCCTGCACTGTTTGTCGCTTTCATGGCCGCCTACGCCATTGTTAGGGGCAAGGGAAAGTTCCTCAGCTGGACCAATAACGTTTTCCTCCTGGGCTTGGCCATCCCGCTCCACGCAACCATCATTCCGATCTACTGGATGATCACCAAGGCCCATATGTACGACACCTTGTTGGCGCTCATCCTGCCCTCCATCGCGTTCGCGATCCCTGTATCCGTGCTCATCCTGTCCAACTTCATGCGCGATGTGCCCAATGAACTGTTTGAGTCGATGAGGCTGGACGGTTGCTCGGATTGGGCCATGATGTGGCGCCTCGCCTTGCCCATGACCAAGCCTGCTGTCATCACGGTTGGCATCTACAACGCACTACATGTGTGGAACGGATTCCTGTTCCCGCTGATTCTTACGCAAAGCCCGGACACCCGGGTTCTGCCGTTGTCACTGTGGACCTTCCAAGGGGAGTTCAGCGTCAACATCCCGGCGGTACTCGCATCCGTCGTACTGGCTACGCTCCCACTGCTGGTGATCTACGTAGTGGCACGGCGGCAGTTGCTCAGCGGCCTGACCGCAGGGTTCAGCAAGTAGAAAGGATTTCCGATGACAGACCTTCAACCCCTGCGTGTGGGCATGGTGGGGTACGCCTTCATGGGCGCCGCCCACTCCCATGCATGGAGGACCGCGCCCCGATTCTTTGACCTCCCACTCGCTCCGGAACTGACCGCCGTGGCGGGCCGGAACGAGGAAGGTGTCCGGGCAGCGGCCAACAAATACGGCTGGGCCTCCACCGAGACAGATTGGCGCCGCCTCATTGAGCGCGACGACATCGATCTCATCGACATCTGCACTCCCGGCAACACCCATGCGGAGATAGCCATCGCTGCGCTCGAAGCCGGCAAGCATGTCCTGTGCGAAAAGCCGTTGGCCAACTCGGTGGAGGAAGCCGAAAAGATGACGCGGGTAGCCCAGGCAGCTGCCGAACGCGGGGTGCTCTCCATGTGCGGCTTCAGTTACCGACGCACGCCTGCCTTGGCACTGGCCAAGCGCATGGTGGATGACGGCCGTTTGGGCCAGATCCGCCACGTCCGCGCCCAGTACCTTCAGGACTGGCTCAGTGACGCCGATGCTCCCCTGACCTGGCGGTTGGAAAAGTCCAAGTCCGGGTCCGGTTCCCTGGGTGACATCGGCGCGCACAGCATTGACGCCGCGCAATGGATCACCGGACTCAACATCACCGGTGTCTCGGCTTTGCTGGAGACCTTCGTGAAGGATCGCCCGGTAGGCGGCGACTTGGTGGGCCTTGGCGGTCACGGTGGCGCGGGCGGTCCACGCGGTCCGGTGACCGTGGACGATGCTGCCCTGTTCACCGCCCGCTTTGAGGCCAAGCACGACGACGACGCTGACGCAGGCTTGCGCAACAGCGGTTCCTCCGGTCCCATCGGCATTTTCGAGGCCACCCGTTTTGCGTTGGGACGAAAGAACGCAATGCGCTTGGAACTCAACGGCACCAAGGGGTCCATTTCCTTCGACTTCGAGGACATGAACTCGCTGCAGTTCTACGATGCCACGTTGGAACCCGACTCAGGCTTCCGAAAAATCATGGTTACCGAGCCCTCCCACCC
Source organism: Paenarthrobacter sp. NPDC090517 (assembly GCF_044769165.1). Classification (NCBI taxonomy): domain Bacteria; kingdom Bacillati; phylum Actinomycetota; class Actinomycetes; order Micrococcales; family Micrococcaceae; genus Paenarthrobacter; species Paenarthrobacter sp. NPDC090517. The sequence continues at coordinate 114,094 of NZ_JBIVXN010000006.1, forward strand.
GTACACCGCCAACTGGTGGCCCACAGGGCACGGACTCGGCTATGAGCACGGCTTCACGCATCAGGTGGTGGACCTCGTGGCTGCCATCAGCGCAGGCGAGCAGCCCTCGCCGTCATTCGCTGACGCCCTGCAGGTGCAAAAGGTGCTGGCCGCCGTCGAGACAAGCGCAGACAACTCAAGCCGATGGCAGAACGTGTGAAAGGAAGCAACATGACCCGACCCATCACCTTGTTCACCGGTCAGTGGGCCGACCTTCCGTTCGAGGAAGTGGCACGGCTGGCTGGAGAGTGGGGCTTCGACGGATTGGAGATCGCCTGCTGGGGCGATCACCTCGATCCCGAACGCATTGTGGCAGACGACAACTATCTGCAGGGCAAGCTGGACATCCTGGAAAAGCACAAGCTGACCGTCCATGCAATCGCCAACCACCTCACAGGCCAGGCCGTCTGCGACGACCCCATTGACGAACGCCATCGGGACATCCTGAGCCCTTCGGTCTGGGGCGATGGTGAGCCGGAGGGCGTTCGCCAGCGGGCTGCGGAGGCCATGAAGACGACGGCACGTGCTGCCGCGAGGCTGGGAGTAAAGACGGTCACAGGATTCACAGGCTCGTCTATTTGGAAATGCGTGGCCATGTTCCCACCGGCTTCGGATGCCATGATCGAGCGTGGTTACCAGGACTTTGCCGACCGCTGGAACCCCATCCTGGATGTCTTTGAGGAAGTGGGCGTCCGATTCGCCTTGGAAGTCCATCCCTCTGAAATCGCCTACGACTATTGGACGGCCAAACGAACGTTGGACGCGGTAGGGCACCGGGAGAACTTTGGCCTCAACTTCGATCCGTCCCATTTCATCTGGCAGGACCTGGACCCCGTGATGTTCCTCCAGGACTTCGCGGACAAGATCTTCCACGTCCATGTGAAGGAGTCCGTCAGGCAGCTTAACGGACGGAACGGGCGGCTGGGTTCGCACCTCCCATGGGCTGATCCGCGTCGTGGCTGGGACTTTGTCACAGCCGGCCACGGCGACGTGAAGTGGGAGCCAATCTTCCGCACGCTGAACGCCATTGGCTATGAAGGCCCCACCAGCATCGAGTGGGAGGACGCCGGAATGGACCGACTCGTCGGAGCCCCCCAGGCGCTTCGCATGGTCCGGGAACTTGCCGCCATACGCCCGCCGGCTGCCGCCTTTGACGCCGCTTTTGCAACGCGCTGATCACAACACCCTGACTCACTGAAATACGCCCCAAAAACGAAGGAAACCATGACGAGCAACAACAAGACAGCGCTGGTGGTTCGCGGCGGCTGGGACGGACACCAGCCGGTGGAGGCCACAGAGCTGTTCATTCCCTACCTGAGGGACAACGGCTACGAGGTCCGTGTGGAGGAATCCCCCAAGATCTACGCCGACCCCGAATATATGGCCGCCGTGGATCTAATCGTGCAATGCATGACCATGACCACCATTGAGAAGGATGAGTTCGAGGGCCTGCGCACTGCGGTCGAAAACGGCACGGGCCTGGCGGGCTGGCACGGCGGGATCGCTGATTCGTACCGCAACAACTCGGACTACCTGCATCTGATCGGCGGCCAGTTTGCCTGCCACCCCGGCAAGCACGCTGACGAGCAGATCGGCGAACAGTCAGACAACTACGTTCCGTACACCGTCAACATGCTGCCTGCCGCATCCAACCACCCCATCACTCAAGGAACCGGCGACTTCGACCTCGTCACGGAACAGTACTGGGTCCTGTCCGACGACTACATCGACGTCCTGGCTACCACCACCCAGAAAGTCCGCGAGTGGGACCCGTGGAACCGCGAAGTCACCTCTCCCGCCATCTGGACCCGTCAGTGGGGCAAAGGAAAGATCTTTGTCTGCACCCCAGGGCACCGCGTGGAAATTCTCCAGGACAGCAACGTCCGCACCATCATCGAAAGGGGCATGCTGTGGGCATCTCGATAAACGAGTCCAAGCCACTGAACACCGATACGCCGCTGAACGTGGGAGTCATCGGCTGTGGTGCCATCATCGCCCAGTACTTGGCCAACTTCCGTCGGCTAAATTCCATTAACCTGGTGACGGTCGCGGACCTGGATCCGGCGCGGGCACAGGCCGTCGCGGACTCGTACGACGGCGTCCGGGCACTTACCGTGGACGACCTCCTGGCCGCGGACGACGTGGACCTCGTCCTGAACCTGACCATCCCTGCCGCCCACGCGGAGATCGCGCTCAGGGCCATCGCAGCCGGTAAGTCCGTCTACGGTGAAAAGCCGCTGGCAGCCACCACGGCAGAGGCGCGGCAGGTACTGGATGCGGCCGCCGCGGCCGGAGTTACTGTGGGCTGCGCGCCGGACACAGTGCTGGGCACGGGGATCCAGACAGCCCGCAAAGCGATTGACGACGGACTAATCGGCTCACCTGTTTCCGCTACGGCCACCATGGCAACGCCAGGGCACGAACGATGGCATCCGAACCCCGATTTCTACTACCAGCCCGGCGGTGGGCCACTGCTGGACATGGGTCCCTACTACGTCTCGGCGCTTGTCACGCTGCTTGGACCCGTGATCTCCGTGGTGGGCGCTGCGAGCCACACCCGCAACGAGCGCACGATTGGTTCGGGCCCGCGGCAAGGCCAAAAGGTCCCGGTGGATATTGACTCGCACGTCACCGGAGTTTTGGTACATGCCTCCGGTGCCTTATCCACCCTGTTCATGAGCTTCGACGCCGTAAAAACGAAGAGCCCCAACATTGAGATCCATGGTGAAACGGGTTCGCTGATCGTCCCGGACCCCAATTATTTCGACGGCGATGTGCAGTTGTTCGCACTTGGTGCCGAGGATTGGGAGACGCTCCCTGTCTCTGCCGGCTACGTGGACTCAGGGCGCGGCTTTGGAATCGCCGACCTCGCGGCTACCCCGGCCGGGCAGGAACCCCGCGCCGGCGGCCAACTGGCTTTCCATGCCTTGGAAGTCATGGAATCGGTGCTGGAATCGGCCAAGAACGGGCAGGCAGTGGCCATCAAGAGCACGGCCTCCCGGCCCGCTGTGGTTGAACTGACGGAACTCTCGACTCCGGTGCGCGCCTAGCACTCAGCACACCCGCCGAGATGACAGTTAACACCCATGTTTCCGCCGAACATGGGTGTTAACTGTCATCTCGCGGGGTGCCCGGCCCGGCGAAGTGTCGCTTCGGCGTGCTTGAGTATGGGTCCGTCGATCATCTTGCCCTTGAACTGGAACACTCCCGTGCCCGCAGATGCCGCAGCTTCCAGGAGCTCGGTGGCTTGGGCTATGGCTTCGGGAGCGGGAGCGTAGGCCTCACGGACTACTGCGACCTGATTCGGATGGATGCAGGCCTTCGCACCGAAACCACTGGAAACGGCGTCCTGCGACTCAGCCAACAAGCCTTCCAGATCCGGGATGTTCACATACACCGAGTCGACGGCTTCCTTGCCCGCGGCTTTGGCGGCGAGCAGGACAGCGGACCGGGAGTGCAGGGCGACAGCCCGGTATCCGCCGTCGTCGTTCCTGCTGGAGAGGCCACCCAGTGACGCCAACAAATCTTCGGCACCCCACATCAGTCCCACGACGTTCGGTTCGGCGGCGATAGCAGAGGCGTTGACGATGCCCGCCGCAGTTTCGCACAGTGCGATGACCTGATAGCCCTCCAAAAACCTGAGCTGCTCCGCACTCTCCGCCTTTGCCAGCATCACCGTGCGGTAAGGCGTTCTTGCCAAAGCCTCGAGGTCGAGCTCGAACTCGGGCGTCCCCACTGGATTGACGCGAACAATGGTGCGGATTGGCTCCAGGCCACCCGTGCCCGCCTGCTTCAGAATCGCTTCGCGGGCCCCCGGCTTGTCCGCAGGAGCTACGGCATCCTCCAAGTCCAGGATGACGGCATCGGATCGATCAGCGGCCTTGCCGAAACGCTCCGGCCGGTCTGCTGGGCAGAACAAGAGGGCCGGACCCATGGTGAACGGAGTCGCGCTGGAAAAGAGCATGAAAGTCCTTGCTGCTGGTGTCCTACAGAGTTTGGATTGGTGGTTCAGGACTGCGCGGCGTGCGCTTCCTTGGTCCACATCAGGCAGGTCCGGGTAGCCAAGGCCACCACTGCACCGTCCTGATTGCGGCCGGTGTGCTGCATGGTCACCACGCCTTGACCCGGGCGGGACGACGACAGCCGTTTTCCCGTGATCACCGTTTCCGTATAAAGGGTATCGCCGTGATACAGCGGGTGAGGGAAGGTGACATCCGTCAAACCCAACTGCGCAATGATGGTCCCTTGCGTCAGCTGCGTCACCGACTGACCCACCATGGTGGACAGGGTGAACATGGAGTTCATCAGGCGCTGCCCGAACGGCTGCCCGGAGCTCCAGGCCGCGTCCAAGTGCAGTGCCTGCGTGTTCATGGTCATGGTGGTGAAAAGGACGTTGTCAGTCTCGGTGACAGTGCGGCCGGGTTTGTGGGCGTAGATCACGCCCTCTTCAAGTTCATCGAAGTACAGCCCGCGCTGCTCAACCACCCGCGTCATACGGTGAGCTCCTGGTCTTCCTCAAAGAGCTCGGCACCGGTAGCGGCCAGGACGTCCTCAAGGGTGACGTTGGGGGCCAACTCACGGAGGACCAAGCGCGGGTCACCTTCATCCTTGACGACGTCGATGACTGCCAAATCCGTGATGATCCGGTCCACGCAGCCTTTCCCTGTGAGCGGGAGCGAGCAGTCCTGGACGATTTTCGGCCGACCGCTGCGATCTACATGTTCCATCATGACGATGACCTTCTTGGCACCGAACACCAGGTCCATCGCACCGCCCATGCCCTTGACCATCTTGCCTGGAATCATCCAGTTGGCCAGGTCGCCGTTCGCGGCCACCTCCATGGCACCCAGGACGGCCACGTCCACGTGACCGCCGCGGATCATGCCGAAGGACGACGCCGAGTCGAAGAATGCAGCCCCCGCATTTGTGGTGACGGTTTCCTTGCCTGCGTTGATGAGGTCTGGATCAACCCTGTCCTCGGTGGGGTAGGGACCAACGCCAAGGATCCCATTCTCGGAGTGAAGAATGACCTCCACGCCATCGGGAATGTAGTTGGGGATCAGCGTGGGCATCCCGATTCCCAGGTTCACGTATTGCCCGTTGGTGAGTTCCCTGGCAACGCGGGCGGCCAGTTCGTTGCGGGTCCAGCCTTTGGCCTCGTGATGTTCGACGTCGGCGCGACGGTACTCGTGCCGGACGGCTTCCGGGCGGGGCGGAATGTCGTGGTAGGGATTGTCGGTCATTGGTCCGCTCCTGCCGTCAGCGCTACCGTCCGCTTTTCTATCCGCTTCTCGTTCGAGGTTGCCACCACTACCCTTTGGACGAAGATCCCCGGAGTGTGGATGTGCTCCGGATCAAGCTCCCCTGGTTCCACCAACTCCTCCACTTCGGCAATGGTGGTCCTGGCCGCCATGGCACAGAGGGGGTTGAAGTTCATCGCTGTCGCATGGAAGACCAGGTTGCCGTGCCGGTCTCCCTTCCAGGCATGGACAAGGCCGAAGTCCGGTGTCAGGGACTCTTCCAGCACGTAGTCCGCGTCCTTGAAGGTGCGCACTTCCTTCGGTGAAGAGGCCAGCGCAACGTTTCCGTCGGCGTCGTACTTTTGCGGAAGGCCGCCTTCGGACACCTGGGTACCCACACCCGCCTTGGTGTAGAAGGCCGGGATGCCGGCACCACCGGCGCGCAGCTTCTCAGCCAAGGTGCCCTGCGGAGTGAGGACTACTTCCAGTTCCCCCGCCAAATACTGCCGGGCGAATTCCTTGTTCTCACCCACATACGAACTGATGGTCCGTCGGATTCGACCATCCTTAAGCAGAATGCCGAGGCCCCAATCGTCCACGCCACAGTTGTTGCTGACCGTCTCAAGATCCGTGGTGCCTTGCTGATGAAGGGCATCGATAAGGGAAACGGGGATGCCGCATAAGCCGAAACCACCCACCGCCAACGAGGCACCGTCCGGGATGTCCTTCACCGCTTCCGCGGCGCTGGCAACAACCTTGTCAATCATCCTTGATCCTTCCCGTACGGTTACAGACCCAGCTCACGGGCGATGAGCATCAACTGGACTTCGGTGGTGCCCTCCCCGATTTCAAGGATCTTGGAGTCGCGGTAATGCCGTGCCACCGTGAATTCGTTGATGAAGCCATAGCCGCCGAACACCTGGGTGGCGTCCCGCGCGTTGTCCATGGCTGCCTCGCCTGCGACCATCTTAGCGATGGCCGCTTCGGTCTTGAACGGCTTGCCAGCCAGCATCCGGGAGGCTGCGTCGTAGTACGCAAGGCGGGCAGTGTGCGCCCTTGCCTGCATCCGGGCGATCTTGAACTGGATGGCCTGGTACTTGCCGATGTTCTGCCCGAACGCGGTGCGTTCCTTGGCGTACTTCACGGACAAGTCCACGCAACCCTGGGCTGCGCCGGTGGCCAGTGCGGCGATGGCTATACGGCCCTCATCAAGGATGGAAAGAAAGTTGGCATAACCCCGGCCGCGCTCGCCCAGGAGGTTCGCTTCAGGAACGCGGACATTGTCGAGGGTGAGAGGGTGAGTATCCGACGCGTTCCAGCCCACCTTGTTGTACGGCTTTTCCGCCCTAAAACCGGGCGTGTCGGTCGGGACTAGGATGGTGGAGATTTCTTTCTTGGTGCTCCCGTCGGCGTTCTCTTTTTGGCCTGTGACTGCCGTGACGGTGACCAGCGTGGTGATATCCGTGCCGGAGTTGGTGATGAATTCCTTGTTGCCGTTGATGACCCATTCGCCGTTTTCCAGATGGGCGTTGGTCTTGGTGCCGCCGGCGTCCGAACCGGCTTCACGTTCCGTTAGGCCGAACCCGGCCAAGGAACGCCCGGACGCCAGTTGCGGCAGCCACTCTTGCTTCTGCTCCTCCGTGCCGAAGCGGTACACCGGCATGGCGCCGAGCGACACACCGGCTTCAAGGGTGATGGCTACCGACTGGTCAACACGGCCCAGCTGTTCCAATGCCAGCGCCAGCGCAAAATAATCGCCACCCATCCCGCCGAATTCCTCTGGGAAAGGCAAGCCGAACAGACCCATCTCTCCCATCTGCTTCACAACCTCATAGGGGAAGCTGTGCTCTTCGTCGTGCTTGGCGGAGACCGGTGCGACTACCTCGTCGGCGAATTCGCGGACGGAGTCGCTAAGGTCCTGGTATTCCTCATTGAGTTCAAACGTGCTCATCGCTGGACTTCCTCGTCTGTGCTGGTTTTGTCTACGTGAATGGTGGCGAGTACCTGGTCCGCTTTGACCAGGTCGCCGGGTTTGCTGGTGAGGTGGACGGTTCCCGCAACGGACGCCACCAGTTGGTGCTCCATCTTCATCGCTTCCACGGCAAGTAGCGCCTGGCCTTCCTCCACCAAGTCACCGTCGACCACGGACACGGAGACCACCGTCCCGGGCATCGGCGAACGTACCTCGGGGTCCGCAGCCCCTTCCTCGCGTTGGATACCGGCGAGCATCCGCCGCAAGCGCTCAGCACGATTCAGGACCTCGAACCTGCAGGACCAGCCCTCGTTGCCGACGTAGATTTCACGGGCATCACCCTGGGCAATGCCAACCGCGAAGGTGACAAATCCGTCGTCGAACTCCAACGCAATGCTGTTCGCGCCGCGATCCGCCACCTTCACCTGTACCGGATTCCCGCCGTCGATGCTCGCCGTGACGGTACCGTCCTCCTCGATGATGGACACGGTATTGATTTCACCGCCCTGAACACCAAAGCTGGCTGTCCACGCGCCACGGCCACCGATTCGCCAGGCATCGGGCGTCTTCCACGCGTCCCCCGCGAGCGCCGAAGCCGTGCGCTCCAGCCATAGGGTGAGCGCGGCGGCGATCAGTTCGGCGGGACCAGCGTGCCTGAATTCCATGGACGACAGCTTGCGCTCAATCAGTCCGGTATCCAGGTGCCCCGAGCGGACCTCGGGATCATTAATCAGCAACCGCAGATATTCGGCGTTCGTATCTACGCCCAGCAATGTGTACCGGCCGAGCGCAGCGTCAAGGGTATTCAGCGCTGCTGCCCTGTCCTCGCCCCACGCAATGACCTTGGCGAGCATGGGATCGTAGTCCCCTGTGATGTCCAGGTTGTCCCGCATAGCGGAATCGATGCGTACGTTCGCATGGGCCTGCTGTTGCCCGGAAACGGTGGCATCCGCCACACCCTGCTCTGCAAGCGCCACAATGCGCCCCATCGACGGCATGAAATTCCGCTCGGGCACCTCGGCGTAGACGCGCGCCTCAACGGCATGGCCCTTAAGTACGACGTCGGACTGCGCCAAAGTGAGCACCTCACCGGCGGCGATCCTCACCTGCCATTCCACGAGATCGATGCCCGTAACCATCTCCGTGACAGGATGTTCTACCTGCAGCCGGGTGTTCATCTCCATGAAGAAGAACTCGTCGGGGTGTTCATCGGAGACCAGGAACTCGACCGTTCCCGCGCCACTGTAGTTGACCGAACGTGCAGCGTTGCAGGCCGCCTCGCCGATGCTTGCCCGCTCCCGTGCGCCATCGGGCAGTGATTCGAAGAGGGCGGACGGGGCTTCTTCGATGACCTTCTGGTGGCGTCGTTGCAGTGAGCACTCGCGCTCGCCGAGGTGGATCACATTGCCGTGGTTGTCGGCCAGGACCTGAACCTCGATGTGCCGGGGAGCGCGAATGAGCCGCTCAAGGAAGAGGGTGTCGTCACCGAATGCGGACGCCGCCACGCGTCTGGCCGTGACGAGCGTGGCGGTCATGTCCTCGAGCCGTTCCACAACGTGCATGCCTTTGCCGCCGCCACCTGCGGAAGGCTTGATCAGCAAGGGGAAACCGACACCCGGTGCCGCTTCGATCAACTCCTGATCGGTGAGTCCTGGTTGTGCGATGCCAGGAACACAGGGAACGTCGTAGGCCATCACGTGGTTCTTGGACCGAATCTTGTCGCCCATTACTTCAATGGCCCCAATTCCCGGTCCGATGAACGTGATGCCCGCGGCGTCCAGCGCTTTGGCGAACTCCACATTTTCGGATAAGAAGCCGTAGCCCGGATGGACTGCCTCCGCCCCGCTTCGACGGCACGCGTCGATGATGGCATCGATCTTTAAGTAGCTGTCCGCGGGAGCCGTTCCACCAATGGCGACGGCGGTATCGGCGATGGCCACGTGCTTTGCCTCTTTGTCGGCGTCCGAGTACACGGCGACGGAGCGGATGCCCATCTCCTTCAGCGTCCTGATAATGCGACAGGCGATCTCACCACGGTTGGCAACAAGGACGGCGCTGAAGGTTCGGGTTTCGGCTGCCGGGAGGGGCGGTGCTGTAGTTGTTGTTGGGAGGCTCATGGTCACATCCTGAAGAGACCGAAGGAGGTCTCGGGCAGTTGTTGGCGTGAGACGACGTCCAAGGCCATTCCCAGGACGCGCCGCGTGTCAGCAGGGTCGATAATGCCGTCGTCCCACAGGCGCCCAGTGGAGTAGTACGGGCTTCCCTGGTCCTCATACTGTTGCTTGATGGGAGCTTTGAAAGCTTCCTCTTCCTCGGCGGACCATTCTTGGCCCGCCGCCTCGTACTGATCCCTTTTGACCGTTGCCAGGACGCTGGAGGCCTGGTTTCCGCCCATCACGGAAATGCGGGCGGCCGGCCACATCCACAGGAACCGTGGCGAGTAGGCCCGGCCGCACATGGAGTAGTTGCCCGCGCCGAAGGATCCACCGATGACCACCGTCAGCTTTGGCACGCGGGCAGTAGCCACTGCGGTGACCATTTTGGCGCCGTTCTTGGCGATGCCGCCTTGCTCGTAGTCCTTGCCCACCATGAATCCGGACAGGTTCTGCAGGAAGATCAGCGGAATGCCTCGCTGGTCACAAAGTTCGATGAAGTGGGCGCCTTTCAAGGACGATTCGCTGAAAAGTACGCCGTTGTTGGCCACAATGCCCACAGGATGGCCGTGCAGGTGCGCGAATCCCGTCACCAGGGTGGTGCCGTAGTTCTTCTTGAACTCGTGGAATTCGGATCCATCAACCAGCCTCGCGATGACTTCGCGGACGTCGTATTGGGCGTTGACATCCGTGGGAACCACACCGTAAATCTCTGAAGGATCGACGACGGGCGGCAGGACGACGTCGGACACGTCCCAGGCCGGTCGCGCCGGCTTAGGCAATGTCGCCACGATGTCCCGAACTATCTCCAGTGCATGGTGGTCGTTCTCGGCAAGGTGGTCCGTGACGCCGGAAATCCTTGAATGGACGTCGCCGCCGCCCAGTTCCTCTGCTGTGACGATCTCACCAATGGCGGCCTTAACCAGGGGCGGACCACCCAGGAAGATGGTGCCCTGGTTCCGGACTATGACGGTCTCATCACTCATGGCGGGTACATAGGCCCCGCCGGCCGTGCACGACCCCATGACCGAGGCTATCTGCGGGATCTTGGCGGCGGACATTTTTGCTTGGTTATAGAAGATCCGGCCAAAGTGCTCCTTGTCCGGGAAAACTTCGTCCTGCTTGGGCAGGAAAGCTCCCCCGGAATCCACGAGGTAGATACACGGAAGCTTGTTCTCCAAGGCGATCTCTTGTGCCCGAAGGTGTTTCTTCACGGTCATGGGATAGTAGGTGCCGCCCTTGACCGTGGCGTCATTGGAGATCACCAGAACGTGGCGGCCATGGACCAGGCCAATGCCTGCAATAACCCCGGCGCCGGGGGAATCGTCGTTGTACATGCCATTCGCAGCCAAGGGTGCGATCTCGAGGAACGGGCTGCCTTCATCGAGTAGGTAGTCAATGCGTTCCCGCGGGAGAAGTTTCCCGCGGGCGATGTGCCGCTCCCTGGACTTGGCAGGGCCGCCCAGGGCCGCCGTCGCCAGGCGCTCCCTCAATTCCTCCACCAAGGCCAGTTGCGCTTCCTGGTTGGCCTCAAAGGTGCCGCTGGCGGCTCCCGTCAGACTGGAAATTGTCTCCATTGACCCCTGTTCCATTCCCGGCCGCAGGCCATTTCGGTTAGTGCCACGTAACTGAAATTTAGGTTAGTCTTTATTAACTGTGATGTCCAGCACAGGGGTCCCGGGAGCGCCGGGCCTGGCGCAAGGAGGAAGACGTGACCGGAGGTCCGGAAGCAAGCATCAATGGCACCCGCGCCGCCGGCACGCAACGAGGCCAGGCGAAGGAGCTCCGCAGACTGGCTTTGTTGTCCGCTGCTGCCGGGCTCTTCGCGGAGAACGGTTTTACCCGCGTGTCGCTCGAGGACCTCGGAGCAGCAGCAGGCGTCAGTGGGCCCGCCGTCTACCGACATTTTCCCGGCAAGCAAGCGGTCCTCGGAGAGTTACTACTCAGCGTCAGCCGTGACTTGCTGGACGGCGGATTGCGGGTGGTATCGGAGTCCGAAGATCCCCGGACCGCGTTGAAAGGGCTCATCCAGTTCCAGGTCGATTTCGCCCTCAGTAATCCTGATGTCATCCGTGTCCAGGACCGGGACTTCGGAAGCCTCAGCGACGCCGACCAGGCAGAGGTAAGGTCCCTCCAGCGCAGTTACGTCGAAACGTGGGTAGAAGTCTTGGCCCGCATTCACACAGACGCAGATGTCTCCGGCCTCCGCGTCCGTGCACACGCAGCCTTTGGTTTGATCAACTCCACACCCCATTCCGTGCGCCACCACGGCAGGAAGATCGCCGTGAAGTCAGCCAGGCCCATCCTGGAACAAATGGCCCTGGCTGCTCTTACTTCAGCGTGATTGCCACCCCTCATTGGCGGATTCCTCGAGGGTGAGGGGCGCCCTGTTCACTCGAGCGATCCCTTGACGAGCGCGACGAGATCATCACTATGCGTCAGTTGCGGATGGTGCCCGGCACCCGGCACCGAGATCAGCTGAACATTCGGAAGTGACTTGAGCTGCTCAACCGCATCCGAGGCAAGGGGGTCATCGCTTCCTGTGACGATGCGGACCGTGCCGGTGAAGCGTCCCAGCGCTTCCCGGAGTTCGGTACGCCACGGCTTCGATTCCGCAAGGGCGAGGTGCTCGGATACCCTCTTGGCGCTACTCCGTTTGAGGTCACTGAGACTGGACTCCAGTGCCGCCGCACTCCCTCCTGATCCGGTCAGTTGGTGTGACAGCCGCGCCGGGTCGGAGTGTCGCAAGTAGGTGGATACGAGCGGCTGCAGTCTTGCCGGGCCACCCATCGGGGCCTGGAGGAAGAACGGTGCTATCAGCGTGAGCGACTTGACCTGCGCCGGGTGCCGGTCAGCCGCGATTACCGCCGCGGCCGCACCGATCGAGTGGCCGATGAGGTCAGCAGGTTCCCCACCCAGCACAGCAGGCAGCCACTTTTCCCAGTCCTGAACGCCTGTTCCACCACTGAGGCCGAGTCCGGGCAGGTCTACCACCCGGGCGTCAATGCCCGTCGCAACATCGGCCCACGTATCTGCGTTGACGGGTAAGCCAGGAAAGACCACCCTGCTTGATCCGGCTACGCCGAGCTCAAATGTCCTTAGACCGGCGATGTCGACGAATCGACGACCGTCAGCAGTGACGGCGCCAAACCGATACGCAGCCAGGTGGTCGACCCACCGCTCCAGTGACACCAGCACATCCGGCATCGGGATCCTGTGTCTGGCGGCGAACTCAATGGCTGAATCTGTCGGATAGCGGTCGGCGGACATGAAGGTCAGCGTCTCGGGATCTGCCTTGGTGATCCGCTGCGGGAGCCGCTTGATGACACCGATCGGCATCCTTATCCTGGGGACCTTGACACCGAGATGACGGCCGACGTGCGTGAGCAGATCTGCCAGCGGCGGGGTGGCGTCGTCCAAAATCCAATAGGCCTTGCCGGCAGCAAGCGGATCGACCGCCGCTGCAGTCATGAAAGCTGCCAGATAGTCGACCGTGACGACCGGGAGGAACGTCTTGTGGTTTCCAGGCAGTGCGGCCATGGTGCCGTCCCGGATCTGCCCAATGGTGGTGGCCAGCCCGATGAGTTGGTCGGACTCACCGGTCACGCTGTCTCCGATCACGCTGGCCGGATTGACGATGGTCCACGGGACTTCCCGCTCCATCGCCCGGGCTTGGAAGATGGCGTCGGATTCCACTTTTGAAGCTTCATAGGCGCCAAGTTCCTTGTAGACCGCGGCGCGATGGCCCTCTGACCATGGAACGGTAGCAGGGTCCTGCCCGCCGACTCGGTACCCCGACACATGGACGACGCGCTGCAAATTGGGAAGTTCTTCGGCGAAGTCAATCAGTTTCTCGACGATACCGACGTTCGCGCTGCGTGCCTCCCGTGCGGTCATCCCGAACCGATACGACCCGGCGCAGTTGTGGATCTCGGTGATGGACGGTAATGCCGAGGGGCCGCCCGCGATGATCTCTGGAGCATCGAAGTCGACGATCGTCGTGCTGATGCTCCGCACCAGACCATGCTCCTTGGCCCATCGCTCGACCCGCGCTCCGGATTCGGCGGTACGAACTGCAGCTGTGACGTTCGCGCCAGCTTCAGCAAGGGACAGGACGAGGTGTCGGCCGATCATTCCCGAAGCCCCGAAGACCAGGGCGTGACGGGAGTCTTCGTGTGGAGTCATCGCGTCCCGCCAACGGTCTTGCAGCGCTGGTTGATGAGCTCTGCCACGACGTCAGCGGCCGAAAGCAGGGGTTGGGTGGTTTGCATGGCGCGAGAGACGATCACCGCTCCCTCGATAGTCGATACAACAACGGTTGCCAGGGACCGGGCCTCCTCAGCGTCAACTCCGCTGGCCTCGAGGAGCGCGGACGTCGGGACGATCCACGACTCGAAGGCAGCGGCACACGCCTGCCTCAGCCGCTCACTTTCCGCGCCCATCTCCAGGGTGACGACGGAGACCGGGCAGCCCAGCCGGAAGTTGCTCTCGCTGACGATGTCGGCCAAGGCCTCAATTGCGGCGCGGGCAGCCTCAGCCGCACCCCCCGCGGAAGCTGCGGCCTCTGCAATGAGTGCTTCGAACTGTTTCGCGGCGAGCTCAACCGCTGCGACGCCCAGGCCCTCCTTCCCATCGGGGAAATGGAAGTAGACCGATCCCTTCGGTGCTGCGGCGTGTTCGATCACAGCATTCAGCCCCGTCCCGCTATAGCCGCTGGTTTGTATCAGCTGGAGCATGGACTCCGCGAGCCGTGCTTTTGTCAGGTTCCCTTTTGATGCCATAAAACTAATAATAGACCGGTCTATATATTTTGCAAATCGTTGACTGCCCCGCGCTCAAGCCAGCCGTGGGCGTCGGCCTTTGGGACGTTCATATATTCCTAGGACTCCCAGGGCCAGCCTCACTGGCTGTTTTCTGCAGCCGCGCCGCCTAGGCTGAAGCTCGAACCCATACTGAATCGATAAAACGACAGGGTTTGGTCCAGCCACTATCAAGGAGCGCACCATGAGGATTGCCGTAACCGGCGGAAGCGGAAAACTGGGCAGGAGCGTGGTCCGACGACTTACGCAGGATGGCCATGAGGTGCTCAACATGGACCGCGCGGGCACACGTGGCCGGGGTTACGTCAACGTTGACCTCCGAAATTACGGCCAGGTCCTCGATGTCATCCTGGGCCTGGATGACCAACACGACGGCTTGGACGCGATAGTTCACTTGGCAGCCATTCCTGCACCGGGGCTGGCCCCGGATGCTGCAGTCTTTGAGAACAACATGGTGTCCACGTACAACGTGTTCCAGGCGGCGCGGAGAGCGGGCATCAAGAAGGTGGTCTACGCCTCCAGCGAGACCGTGCTGGGACTCCCCTTCGACATCGAACCTCCCTACATCCCCGTGGATGAGGAGTACGCGGCCCGGCCGGAAAGCACCTACTCGCTGGTTAAGCACTTGGAAGAGCAGATGGCCATCCAACTGACGCGATGGGATCCGGAACTGAGCATCACTGCGCTGCGCTTCTCCAACGTCATGGACCCCGAGGACTATGATGCCTTCCCGAGCTTCGACTCTGACGCAAACCTCCGGAAATGGAACCTTTGGGGCTACATCGACGCCCGGGATGGCGCCCTTGCGGTGGTGAGGGCCTTGGAACATGGGGAACCGGGCTTCGAGACCTTCATCATTGCCGCCGCCGATACCGTGATGAGCCGAAGCAGCACCGAGTTGGCCGCCGAAGTCTTCCCCGGCGTCGAGGTCCTCAAGGAACTGGGCGAGCACGAAACCATGCTGTCCATCGACAAAGCCCGAAGGCTGTTGGGCTTTGAGCCGGAGCATAGCTGGCGCAATGTCCACTCCAACCGCACCACGCCAACCGAAGACTGACACGCTGGCGCATGACGCTCGGCCCTGATGATGCGCGACGGCCCACCCCTTAGCTGCAGTCACCTGCAAGCACTCGTAAAGGGATGGGCCGGCGCAGCTTCATAGGCGTCAGATCATGGTCATGACCATGGCGGGGTCGGCCAAAATTGAGCCGAGGTCCGCAAGGAATCGTGAACCCTGTTCCCCATCCACCAAGCGGTGGTCGAAGGACAGGCTGAGCGACATGACCTGCCGAACGGCGAGTTCGTCATTAACAACCCACGGCGCCTTCCGCACAGCGCCGAGGGCCACAATGGCGGCCTCGCCCGGATTCAGGATGGGAGTTCCGGCGTCGATGCCAAACACACCGATGTTGGTGATGGAGATGGTGCCACCAGACAACTCCGACGGCGACGTCTTTCCTGCCCGCGCCGTATCGGTCAGTTCAGTCAGCGCCGTGGAGAGCTCACGCAGCGTCAGCCGGTCCGCGTCCTTGATGTTCGGGACAGTCAGGCCGCGAGGCGTTGCAGCCGCAATGCCAAGGTTCACGTAATTGAACTGGACAATTTCCTGCTTGGCCTCATCCCACCGCGAATTCAGCGACGGATTGTTCCGCAGCGCTACCAGGACCGCCTTCGCCGCGATGGTCAGCGGTGTCAGCTTGTAGCCTTCGAATGCCTTATTGCCCTTGAGCCTGGCCAGCAATTCCATGGTTGCCGTGACGTCCACCGTGAGGAACTCCGTCACGTGCGGGGCAGTGAACGCGCTCTGCACCATAGCGGCGGCCGTGAACTTGCGAACACCCTTAATGGGCGTTCGGGTTTCCCGCTCACCCTGTGCAGAAACAGAGACCTCGGCTGGAGCTTGCTTTGCAGTGGAGAAGTTCTGGACGTCCTCGCGAGTGATGAGCCCGCCCGGTCCGGTGCCGGGAACGAGTTCCAGGTTGATCCCAAGGTCACGGGCGAGCTTCCGGACCGGCGGGGTTGAGCGCGGACGCTCAGAGGTTTCGGGCTCTGCTTGACGTGACACCACGAGCTCGGCGGCCGCCGGTGCCTCCGGGGCTGGAGACTTCGTTTCGTGGGCCTGACCGCGTGCCCGCCGCGCTGGGCGGCCGGAATGCTCGACGACGGCGCCGTATCCCACCAGGTTCGGCTCACGTTTCGCGGGGCTCCCCACCCCATCGACGACGGCCGCGCGGTCACCAGCGGATACGCCACCGGTGGACCCCGTCCCAGCAGACGCTTTACCAGCAATAGGTGCGCTGCCCCCATTGGAGGAGCCTGCGTCGTCAACCTCGAACGAAACGATCGGCTTGCCAACCTCCACCACGGTGCCGGGCTGCTCATGAAGTTCAGCCACCACTCCTGCGAAGGGCGAGGGCAACTCGACGACGGCCTTGGCTGTTTCGACCTCGGCGATGACCTGGTTCAGCGTCACCGTATCCCCCACCGCCACTTTCCAGCTCAGGATTTCCGATTCGGTCAGGCCCTCGCCAAGGTCCGGCAGCCTGAATTCCTTGATCATGGTGGCGGTCATCCTTCCAGTCCACTCAGGGAGTTGCGGCGGCCCAGGGCGCGGTCCACGCCGTCAAGAATTCTGTCCAGGTCCGGCAAGTGGTGCATTTCGAGCTTCGAGTAAGGGTACGGAACGTCGAATCCGGTGATCCTGACGGGAGCCGACTCGAGGTAGTGGAAGCAGCGTTCGGTGATGCTGGCAGCGATCTCGGCGCCAAGGCCACCGGATTGGCCGGCCTCGTGGGTGATAACCAGCCGACCGGTCTTGCGGACAGAAGCTTCGACGACGGGGTAGTCCACAGGGGCCAGGGAGCGAAGATCGATGACCTCCACGGAAATGCCTTCATCGGCCGCGGCCATGGCAGCGTCCTTGGCCGTTTTGACGAGTGGACCGTAGGCGACCAGCGTGACATCAGAACCGGGGCTCGCCACGACAGCCTTGTCCAAAGGAAGTGCAGTGGAAAGGTCCAGGGTCTCATCCACATCACCCTTGTCGTGATAACGCCGTTTGGGCTCGAAGTAGAGGACGGGGTCATCGGACGCGATGGCCTGCTGGATCATGGTGTAGGCATCCTGCGGATTTGATACAGCTACAACCCGGAGGCCGGAGGTGTGTGTGAAGTACGCCTCGGGTGATTCGGAATGGTGCTCCGGCGATCCGATGCCACCACCGAACGGAACACGAATGGTGATGGGCATCTTGACACGCCCTTGAGTCCGGTAGTGCATCTTGGCTACCTGGCTGACGATCTGGTCGAACGCCGGGTAGATGAAACCATCGAACTGGATCTCGCACACCGGCCGGTAGCCACGGTAGGCCAAGCCAACTGCGGTGCCGATAATGCCGGACTCAGCCAGCGGGGAATCGATGACCCTGTGCTTCCCGAAATCTTTCTGCAGCCCATCCGTGACGCGGAAAACGCCACCGAGCGAACCGATGTCTTCTCCCATCAGGACTACTTTGGGATCGTTCTCGAGGGACTTCCTGAGGCCGGCATTGATGGCGCGGGCAAAAGTGAGTTTGGACATCAGAGTGCACCTTCCTCGACCGGCTGGTTGAAACTGTTCAGGTAGCGCGAGTAGTGGTCCTTCTGGCGTTCAATCCAGGAATTGGGGGTGCTGTAGACGTGGTTGAAAACATCCAACGGCTGTGGGTCCGGCATATTGATGCAGCTGGACCGAAGTTCCGCGGCCACCGCATCAGCCTTTGCCTTCACGCGGGTTTCAACATCCACGGTCAGCAGGCCCTTGGCCTCCAACAGCTTGCGCAGCCTCAGGATCGGATCCTTGGCAGCCCAATCCTCCAGCTCGATCGGGTCACGATAGCGGGTGGGGTCATCAGCGGTAGTGTGTGGACCCATGCGGTAGGTGACCGCCTCAATGAAGGTAGGTCCGCCGCCCTTCCGAGCCCGGTCCAAGGCGACACGAGTCGCAGCCATGACAGCCAGCACATCATTGCCATCAACCCGCATGCTCGGGATACCGAATCCGGTGGGCCTGTCAGCCAACTGAACGTGGGACTGCACACGGACGGGCTCGGATATTGCCCAATGGTTGTTCTGGCAGAAGAACACCACGGGAGCCTGGTAGCTCGCGGCGAACACCATGGCCTCGTTCACGTCGCCTTCACTCGTGGCACCATCCCCAAAGTAGGCCAGGACCGCAGTGTTGGCGCCATCCAACTGGACACCCATGGCATAGCCGGTGGCGTGCAGGCTCTGCGAACCAATGATGATCTGAGGCGTCGCAAGATTTATGCGCAGGGGATCCCAGCCATAGGAGGCGTTGCCTCGCCATACGCGGGCGATCTCGGAGAGGTGGGCGCCTCGCACATAGGCCACGCCGCTTTCCCGGTAGCTGGGGAAGACGAAGTCATCGTCCAGCAGCGAGCGGCTTGAACCGATCTGGGCGGCTTCCTGCCCCAGCAACGGGGGCCACAATGCGAGCTCTCCCTGCCGCTGCAATGCCGTGGCTTCTGCATCGATGCGGCGAATCACCGTCATGTCCTCATACAAGGAGCACAGTTGCTCATCGCCGATGTCCTTGACCCAGATATCAAATTCGGGGTGGCTGATGCGCTCGCCGTCCGGCGACACCAACTGGAGCAGATCGCCGCCAGTCCTCAAGGGATTTTGTGCACTATGTCCTGGGCGTGGAGTGTCATGGTGCACTCCCTTGCCCGCCTGATCCGTTAACACAGGTGATCGCAACCTTCCGGCTCGTTTTCGTCGGCGCTGGCGGGACTTGTGATCCTGTCGCAGACCGGCCCTCCGGCACCTTCGCCGGAGTTAATTGTGACCCTACTCACAACGCGCATCAGGTACAACTGCCCTCGTTGAAGTTGAGCATTATGCCCTGTTTTGGGCTCCCGGGCCGTGCTAATCTTGCGCATTATGCAACCCTTGGATGGCACTGACACCCGGCTTCTTTCCGCCATGGCCAAGGACCCCCGCGGGACGGTGGTGGCATTGGCGCAAAAGCTGGGTTTGTCACGCAATACAGTGCAGGCCCGCATGGCCCAGCTCGAGAAGAAGCACGCATTCCTGTCATTCGAGCGGAGGATCAATCCGGTAGCCCTCGGCTACCCGCTGACGGCATTTATCACCGTCCATGTGCAGCAGCAGAAACTGGCCTCACTTGCCCAGGATCTGGCAGATATCCCTGAGATTCTGGAAGGTTTCGGCCTGACGGGATCCGCGGACCTGTTACTGAGGGTTGTGGCCTTGGATGCGGAGGACCTTTACCGCATCAACGGGAAGATCCTCGGCTGCGACGGCGTGGACCGGACAGACACAGCACTGGCCATGCGGGAGATGATCCCCTACCGGGTACAACCATTGCTGGGGCGACGCGCCGAGGCCTGAGTTCCCTTCTTACCTGCAGTTATTGCTGGCCAACTCTTGCCCGGGGAAGCGGACTTGCGATTTGATGCAAGAGGACGCATCGGGGACCGTCCAGAGGTCCCCGGCCAGGTGGTGGCGCTGCCGAAGGCTGCCGAAAGGGGCACTACCGTGAGCAATCCGCAACAACCAAACCAGCCGGATCACCAACCCGGGTACAACCCGCCGCCGGTTCCGCCGGGACCCGGGTACCCCCCACAGAGCGGCAGTTCCCCGCAGTGGCAACAGCCGCCGTCGTCCGCGTCTCCCCCGGGCAACCCGCAATATGGCGTGCCGGACCAGTCCCAAAACCCCTATCCTCAGGGCCAAAATCCTTATCCGCAGGGCCAATACCCGCCAGGTCAATATTCCCCGGGGCAATATGGCCAGCAGCCGCCGAAAAAGAGCCGGAAAGCGCTGTGGATCGTCCTCAGCGTTGTGGCGGGAGTTATCGTGCTGGCCGTGATAGGCATACTGGTGCTCGTCAACGTGGTGGGCAACGCTACCTCCAAGGCCAGATCCCTTGCCGACGAATTCACTAATCTGGTGGTGTCAGGCCAAACGGAGCAGGCCTACGACAACTACCTCAGCCAGCCATTGAAGGATGAACTGGACAAACAATCGTTCGTGGATGGCATTGCCAGCCTTGAACTGGACAGCACATGCAAACCAAACTACAACTCCGTGAACGTGAACTCGGAGAACGGAAACAACAAGGCTGACCTTGCCGGCAAGCTCCAATGTGACGGCAAGACCATAGATCTCAAATACATCTTCGAGGGCACCAACGACCTGAAGATGAGCAGCATCCGCTTGCGCCCCTAAGTCGCAGCAAAATAATCCTGCCCACCACCCATCCACCTGCGCGAATGGTCCGAATCACTTCCTGAGAGCCCTACCCGGGGCTCAGCAGGACGGCCGGTATTTCCGGCCATCACCGGAAGGTTCGGACCAATGCGTACTTCGCCCAATCGCTTGATCGCCACCATCTTCGGAGCCGTTTACCTCTTGGTAGGCGTGCTCGGATTCTTTGTCACCTCGGGAATAGGCTTCTTCGCCACCGAGGGCGCCAACTTGATCATCTTTGCAGTGAATCCGCTTCACAACATCATCCACCTGGCCATCGGCGCCGCCCTTCTCTACGCCGGTATGAACAGCGTGACACTGTCCAAGTCCGTGAACACGGCTGTAGGAGGCGTCTACCTCCTAGTAGGTATCCTCGGGCTCTTCCTGGTGGGTTCCTCGCTGAACATCATCGCCCTCAACGGGGCAGACAACGTCCTCCACCTTGCCAGTGCAGTGGTCCTTTTGGGTGTCGCACTGTCCCAGGACAAGGCCGCCGTAGCTTCCGCCCGCGCCTGATCACCCACTACGCGCCACTAAGAGCGAAAGGACGGCGGGAGCCATGGAAAGCAGAAATCACCCCACGTTGAAGGCAGCCACCTTGCTGTTCGTGTACTTCGCTGCCATGGCGGCCGGGATGGTCGAACTTTCCCTTGCCGCCGGGTATCTCACCGGCACCAACTCGGTGACGCCCGGTTTGGTCATCGCCGGTGTGGCAACCCTCACGGCTGGCTTGGCCTTCCTGGCTTGGTCTCTGTGGGGGCTGCATCGCAACTCACTCACCTTCGCCCGCTATGCCGTTCCAGCCTTGGCAGTGGCTGCCGCGGCCCACGTCGCAGTCATGGCGGCCAGCGTCTCCACCCAGCGCTCACTTGACGTGAGCCACCTCGCCGCCCTCGGCCTGACGCTCATGGCGCTAGCCGGAGCGGGCTGGCTTAGGCGGCAGCACAAGACCAACGACGGCGGCGCCCACGGCCAGCCAAGGACCGGGCGGCTTCTGGCAGCCGCGTTCGGAGCCGCCGTCGTTGTTGCAACAGTGGCAACACCCGGCCTGGCAGCCTCGATGGCCGGGCAGCACGCCGTCCCCCATGGCGAACACGGCCAGTCGCCGGACGGAAACAACGGCCAGGGCTCCAATCCCGCCCTGGAACCGGGTCGCCACCACTAGGCGGCGACTGGACCGGCGCACCATTAACAATGCCCACTGTTGATGGTGCGCCTGGTTCGTGGATCATGGACCCATGGATCCCATCGAGGCGCTCGACGAAATTTCCTTCTGGCTGGAACGAAGCCAAGCCCCCACTTTCAAGGTCCAGGCCTTCCGCAAGGCAGCCGACGCCGTCCGGCAGCTTGCGCCGGAAGATCTGGCGACGCTTGTCAGCAGCGGGCGGATAACCAGCCTCAAAGGCGTCGGA
Source organism: Paenarthrobacter sp. NPDC090517 (assembly GCF_044769165.1). NCBI lineage: Bacteria > Bacillati > Actinomycetota > Actinomycetes > Micrococcales > Micrococcaceae > Paenarthrobacter > Paenarthrobacter sp. NPDC090517. Next base: position 136,005 of record NZ_JBIVXN010000006.1, read on the forward strand.
AGCCGGAGTGCCGAAGTCATCACGCAGGCCATGGAGGACCGTACCCCCGACTATCTGGCCGATCTGCGTGAACGTGGAACAGAATCCTTGGCCGCCGGCGGCGACACCCTGCGGGCCGCCTTGCGCGGCGACCTTCACAGCCACAGCAACTGGTCCGACGGCGGCTCACCGATCGAAACCATGGTTGCCGCAGCCCGCACTCTCGGCCGGGAGTATCTTGCCCTGACGGACCACTCCCCCAACCTCACCATTGCCAATGGCCTCAGCGTCGAACGGCTTGAGAAACAACTGGGCGTGGTGGAAGGCATCAATGCTGCACAGGACGGCTTCCGATTGCTCAAGGGCATCGAGGTGGACATCCTTGAGGATGGAACCTTGGACCAGACACCGGACATGCTGGACCGTCTGGACGTAGTGGTGGCCAGCGTTCACTCCAAACTTCGGTCAGACAAGAAGACCATGACCACACGAATGCTGGGCGGCATCAGTGATCCCCATACCAACGTCCTGGGGCATTGCACGGGCCGCCTTGTCCAAGGATCGCGGGGTACCAGGCCTGAGTCTGAGTTCGACGCGGCCAAAGTGTTTAAAGAGTGTGCGGATTGGGGCGTGGCTGTTGAAATCAACTCACGGCCAGAGCGGCAGGATCCACCGGACAACCTCATCAGGATGGCCCTCGACGCCGGCTGCCTGTTCAGTATCGACAGCGATGCCCACGCCCCCGGCCAACTCGACTTCCTGCAGTACGGCGCGGAGCGGGCGGAAGCCCTTGGCGTGCCGAAGGAACGGATTGTCACCACGTGGCCGCTGGAGCAGCTAAAGGAGTGGCTGAGACTGAAGAAGTGACTGACCCACACAGTAGAAGGCTCCTCCTGCAGTTCGCAGGAGGAGCCTTCTGTTGGTTCTGTTGGCGCGGTGTCGATTAGTGGTCTACTGCCTTCTCCGCACCGACACCGGTCAGCGAGCGCACTTCCATCTCCGCCTGCTTGGCCGGATCCTCGCGCCGCTTGTCCAGGACCGTGCCGAGCCAGCCGAGGAAGAAGGCCAGCGGAATGGAAACGATGCCCGGGTTGCTCAGCGGGAACAGGGCAAAGTTCGCTCCCGGGATCATGGAGGTCTTGGCCCCGGAAACCACAGGCGAGAACGTGATCAGCAAGATGGCCGCAGCCAGGCCGCCATACATGCTCCAGACCGCGCCCTGGGTGGTGAATTTCCTCCAGAACAGGGAGTAGACAATGGTGGGCAGGTTCGCCGAGGCTGCAACAGCGAAGGCCAAAGCCACCAGGAAGGCCACATTCTGGCCATTGGCAAAGATGCCGCCCAGGATGGCCAGGACTCCGATCACCAGGACGGTGCGTCGGGCTACCTTCACTTCGGTAGTTGCGTCGGCTTTGCCCTTGGCAATGACGTTGGCGTAAATATCGTGGGCGAATGATGCTGCCGCTGTGATGGTCAAACCGGCCACCACCGCCAAAATGGTGGCGAAGGCAACCGCCGAAATGAAGCCCAGGAGCAGTGGCCCACCAAGGTGGAAGGCCAGCAGCGGGGCGGCGGAGTTGACGCCGCCAGGCGCGGATTTGATGGTTTCTGCACCCACCAGGGCTGCTGCACCGTAGCCCAGCACCAAGGTGAAGAGGTAGAACAGGCCGATCAGCCAGATCGCCCAAACAACGGACTTTCGGGCTTCCTTGGCCGTGGGGACTGTGTAGAAGCGCATCAGGACGTGCGGCAGGGCCGCGGTTCCGAGGACCAAGGCAAGGCCAAGGGACATGAAGTCGAGCTTTGACGTTTCGGTCTTTCCATACTGAAGGCCCGGGTTAAGGATGGCCGGGTTGTTGGCGGCCTCAGCTGCGGAGCCCAGCAGGCTGGAGAGGTTGAACCCGTAAATTGCAAGCACCATGGCCGTCATGACCCCCGCACCGGCAATCAGCAGGATGGCTTTGATGATCTGTACCCAGGTGGTGCCCTTCATGCCGCCGATCAGTACGTACATGATCATCAGGGCCCCGACGACGATGATCACCAAGGCTTGGCCGCCCCAGTCGCTGATGCCCAGCAGGAGCGAGATCAGGCTGCCTGCACCTGCCATCTGCGCCAGGAGGTAGAAGAAGCAGACTGCGAGGGTGGACAGGGCTGCCGCGATACGGACCGGGCGCTGACGGAGCCTGAATGAGAGGACGTCCGCCATGGTGAACTTGCCGGTGTTGCGGAGCAGTTCAGCCACCAGGAGCAGGGCGACAAGCCACGCGACAAGGAAACCGATGGAGTACAGGAAACCGTCGTAGCCATTGATGGCAATGGCACCGGTGATACCGAGGAATGACGCGGCCGAAAGATAGTCGCCAGCAATGGCCGTGCCGTTTTGGGAGCCGGTGAATGATCGGCCGGCTGCGTAGTAGTCTGCCGCGGTCTTGTTGTTCCGGCTGGCCCGGAAGACGATCACCATGGTGACCGCCACGAAGAGGGCGAAGATGCCCATGTTGAGCAGCGTGGTGTCTTTCAGCGCTTCGACGTTGACTGCTGCCGGGACGATGGTGTTCATTTGGCTGCCCCGCTGATCACATTGCCGTCCTTATCAAATTCGTGGCCTTCAATCTCGTTGCGGATTTCAGCAGCGATGGGGTCCAGTTTCCTGTTGGAGTAGCTCACGTACCAGGCCGTGATCCCGAAGGTGGTGACGAACTGCAGCAGCCCCAGAATCAGGCCGACATTGATGTTGCCCCAAACCTTGATGGACATGAAGCCGACTGCGTAGTCGGCCAAGAGAACGTATGCGAAATACCAGAGCAGGAATACCACTGCCATTGGAAAGACAAAGCTGCGGTGCCGCTTGCGCAGTGTCTTGAACCGTTCCGTCTGTTGGACTTCCTGGAAGTCCACGGACGCCGTTGCGTCCTGGGGTTGGGCCTCATTACCCATGGTTCCTCCTGATTGTGATGTGTCCACATCAGCTCCGCACGCATTGCCAATGTGACTGCAATCACTATCGAACGCCCGGCGGTAACTGTTCCAGAGAATCGTCCACTGCCGTCGCCCAACGGTTGCGACGTTGCGCCAAACGGTGGTTGCAGGGGAGCATCAGGATGAGCGGGCCAACCGTACCAGGGCGTCGGGCTACGCTGGCCTTATGCCTGATTCCCCGCTTTTCACCGCAGCTGCGATCGCCGTGATCGTGCTGGCAGTCGCCGTCGTCGTGGGCGTTGGCCTCAAAGTGATCCGCTCTTTCCGCGACCTTGGCACGGACGCCGAACGTGCCACCTACAACACACTCCATGCAGCCTCCAAGGCGGGACAGCACCTTCGCGGTGGCCTCCATCCCGCCGGCGCAGCCAAGGCCAGCAAGCAATTACGGGCCCTGCTGGGCTGCGATGCGTTGGCCATCACGGACACGGACGGCGTGCTCGCCTGGGATGGTGCCGCCGAGGAACTCCGGCCGTCATTGATGCGGCTCGCGGAGGAAGTGTTGACCACTGGCCGCACTGTTGTGGTGGCTGTCGGGCACCCCTCAGCCACAAAGCCTGATCACAACCAGGACTTCAGCGCTGTCATCGCACCGATCCGGGCTGGATCCAGGGTTGTTGGTTCCGTGGCCGCACTTGCCCCTGCGTCCGGGGCCGGTCTGGTGCGGGCAACAAGCGAGGTGGCTGACTGGATTGCCGCGCAATTGGAGCTCGCGGAACTGGAATCATCGCGCACCCTCCTGATGGAGGCCGAGGTCCGTGCACTGCGGGCGCAGATAAGCCCACACTTCATCTACAACTCGTTGAATGCCATTGCCTCGTTCATCAACACCGACCCGGCCCGGGCCCGGGAGCTAGTGGTGGAATTTGCCGATTTCACCCGCTATTCGTTCCGACGGCACGGCGACTTCACTACTGTGGCGGAGGAACTCCGCTGCATTGACCGCTACCTCTTGCTGGAGCGGGCCAGGTTCGGCGAGCGGGTCCAAGTGAGCCTGCGGATCGCTCCGGAGGTCCTCAGCACGGTCATCCCCTTCCTTAGCCTCCAACCGCTGGTGGAAAACGCCGTCCGGCACGGTTTGGAAGCCAAGGAAGGACCCGGACACATCACCATTTGCGCGAATGATTCCGGAGCGTTCGCTGAGGTGACCATTGAGGACGACGGCGTCGGCATGGACCCGGAGCATCTGCGGTCTGTGCTCGCCGGGCACACGGATGGGGTCCACGTGGGGCTTCGCAATGTAGACGCCCGCCTGCGACAGGTCTACGGCGACGAGCACGGGCTCATCATCGACACGGCTCCGGGCGAAGGAACCATGATCACTATGCGGGTGCCGAAATCGCAGCCCGGACATGATGCCTGAGGCGGCGGTTAGTCTTTAATCATGATCAACGTGCTCGTCGCTGATGACGAAATGCCCGCCGTGGAGGAGCTCGCCTTCCTGCTGGGCCGGGATGAGCGGATTGGCGCCATCCACCGGGCATCGTCCGGCGCAGAGGCGCTACGGACCTTGGAAACAGAGTCAGTGGACGCCGTTTTCCTCGACATCCACATGCCGGCGCTCTCCGGCTTGGACATCGCACGCGCCATATCCCGCAGCAGCAGTCCGCCCGCCGTCGTGTTTGTCACCGCAGACGAAGACTGCGCGCTTGAAGCCTTCGACCTCGCGGCAATCGACTATCTGCTGAAGCCCCTGCGCGCGGAACGGCTTTCCCGCTCCGTGGACCGCATCAGCGAGCTCATCAAGGACGGAACCCCCGCGCCGGAGATGATCACGGTGGATCTCGGCAGCACAACCCGCATGATCCGCCGCGACGACGTCACGTATGTGCAGGCCCAGGGCGACTACGCAAGACTGCACACGGCCGAGGCCAGCTACCTCATCCGTGTGCCCCTCAGCGATCTCGAACAGAAGTGGGCGGACGCAGGCTTTCTCCGGATTCATCGCTCGTATCTCATCGCCCTGAACCACGTGCAGCACCTCAAACTTTCCGCAACGGGGCCCAGCGTGGCAGTCGCCGGCGCCGAGCTGCCCATCAGCCGCAGGCACCTGCCGTCAGTCAGGGACAAGCTGCAGTCCACCCGCCTCCGGCCGCAGGGATGACACGCGTCCGCGTAACGGCCCCGCGCCAATCCGCCACGGCGACACCGGGGGCCTCAGGAAAGTTGCCGTACCTGAGGGAAGTTGCCGAGGACTCCGATGCCGGCCGGATTTTCATCCGTTCGCTCATCCGCTCCCAGCTGCGGTTAGCCTTGGTGGTGGCTTGCGGGTTCCTGGTCATTCTGGCCGTGATCGCAGTCTTCCTGGTTTATGGACCAGGGGTGACCGAGACCCGCATCTTCGGCATTCCCTTGGATTGGCTGGTTCTGGGCGCGGGCATCTACCCCGTCATCGGACTGAGCGCTTGGCTCTACAATCGCGCCGCGGCCCGCAATGAGGCGCGTTACCAGGACCTTGTGGAGGACAAGTGAATCCTGCTGTTGGCCTGTTCGCTTTTCTGGCCGTTTCCATCGCGACGGCGGTCATTGGCTTCTACGGCCTGCGCATCTCACGCACCACCGGCGACTTTTATGTCGCCTCGCGAACTGTCCCGCCGTGGTGGAACGCATCCGCAATCGGCGGCGAGTACTTGTCCGCCGCCAGCTTCCTTGGAGTAGCGGGGCTGATCCTGCTCTCGGGAACTGATGCGCTTTGGTTTCCCGTGGGGTACACCGCCGGCTACCTGATGCTGCTGCTCTTCGTGGCCGCTCCCCTCCGGCGCTCCGGCGCCTACACGATTCCGGATTTCACTGAAGCCCGACTGGACTCCAAGCTGGTCCGCCGGGTGACGAGCCTGGTGGTGGTGGCCGTCGGTTGGCTGTACATCGTTCCCCAACTCCATGGCGCGGCGCTCACCATCCGGATTACCACCGGACTGCCATCGTGGGTAGGTTCGACGGCGGTGGTTCTGGTTGTGTGCCTCACGGTGGTGGCAGGTGGAATGCGCTCGATCACCTTTGTCCAGGCGTTTCAGTACTGGTTGAAACTGACCGCTTTGGCGGTGCCTGTGGTCTTCGTTCTTCTGGTGCTGGCAGGCAATGGCGCACAGCCGCAGGCACCCCTCCCCCTCAACCCCACCGGCCAGAGTGCAGCCGGGGCATACCAACACATCTCACTCCTGGTGGCATTGCTCTTCGGAACCCTGGGCCTACCGCACGTCCTGGTGAGGTTCTATACCAACCCGGACGGCCAATCGGCCCGTCGGACAACGTTGATCGTGTTGGGGCTGCTCTCCGTCTTCTATCTGTTCCCCACACTGTCGGGTGCCCTGGGAAGGATGTTCGCGCCCGAGCTCGCGCAGTCCGGCCAGGCCGACGCCCTGGTCTTGTTGCTGCCCGGAAGGTTTGTAGGCGGAATGGCCGGTGACATGTTGTCCGCCCTGGTTGTGGCCGGCGCCTTCGCTGCTTTCCTGTCCACGACGTCGGGGCTGGTAGTTTCGCTTTCCGGCGTCATCAGCCAGGATCTCTTTGGAGGAAGCGTAAAGGGCTTCCGCCTCGCAGCGCTGCTCGCCGCCGTCGTGCCTTTAGGTTTTGCCTTGATGACTGACACGCTTGCGCTGGCGGGAAGCGTTGGCTTGGTTTTCGCCTTCACGGCGTCCACCATCTGCCCGGTGCTGCTCCTGGGGATCTGGTGGCGTGGGCTGACGGATGCTGGCGCTATCGCGGGGATGCTGATTGGTGCGCTTCTTTGTGGTGGCGCCATGGTGGCGGGCACCCTCATGGGCCCTGGCAACGCACCCGCGTGGTTGGCGCAGCCTGCAGCATGGAGCGTCCCGGCCGCGTTCGCGGTGACCGTGACCGTCTCAACCATGACGAAGAACCGCGTGCCGGCCTCGGTGAACCGAGTGATGTCACGCTTGCATGTGCCGGAGCGTCCGGTAGCCACGGAGAGATAGCAGCAGCAAGCCGTTGTCCGCGGCCCCTACAGGGTGGACAATAACGCCATGTCCGACGAAGCGGGTACCGCGAGCCAGGAACCGCCAGCGCCACCCACGGAGCTATCTCCCAGCGTCCGGGCGCAACTGCTGGCCACGGAACACTGGAGCCTGCTTGCTTCGAGGAGTACCACCCAAGGCGAAGTCCTCACCCGCATCAGCATGTTCCTGACTTTCACGTCGGCAAGCCTGCTCAGCGTAGCGCTCGTAGGTAACGCCACCCAATTTTCAGATGACTTCAGGGCCTTCGCGCTGACGATCCTCAGCATCGACGTCGTCGTAGGACTATTAACACAGATCCGGGTCTTAAACGTCGGCATGGAGGACCTCATGTACGTCCTCGCCATGAACAGGTTGCGTGCCGCCTACGTCGAGCTCGATCCCGGCATGGCGCGCTACTTGATGGCCGGCTACCACGACGACGAGGCAGGCTCGGAGCAGACGTACTATTTCCTGGGCGGGCGGGGCTCATTCAGCCAAGTAGCAGGCAGCAGCATGATGTTCATCATGACGGCTAACTCGGCGTTGCTTGCACTGCTGATCGGCTCAATCTTGACTGTCTTTCAGGTGCCCACACCCGTCTCAATCAGCGTGGCTGTGGTGGCCGCACTGGGCTTTTTCGCATTCACCATGGTCCGCGGCGGGCGCCGGTATTACGCGGTGTGGAAGATCAACCAGCCAATCTCCCCCACCCCGCATTAGGCCGCCGTTCGACTAATCAATGGCCGCCATGAGCTCTACAACACGCTCGAGAAAGGCATCTACCTGTGCCTCTTCGTAGCCGTCAGCACCCTTGGCCGCACGAAAAACAGCACGACGCACAGTGTCTACGCTCAGGGCCTGATCGTGCTCGAGGTACCCAATGAGCTCGGCACACAAGGCGTCGACATCCTGGACGTTGTAGCTGCGGGTCCTCTTCCCGGACGGGCGCCGGAAGCGCTCGCCGTCGGGCCGGTGCAACCTGCCGCGCAGGATTCCGGAGAGCTTGCCAATCTCACGCAGCCAGGCCTCCTCGCCCTGCCGGCTGATGAGGTCGTCCCTCTCCCGACGAGCAAGGGCGTCCTCCAGCCGGTCCAGCGCAGCATCCACGCTATTTGCGTCGTAACCCCCCTTGACCGGGTCGAAAGTCACAGCCCGCACATCTGCGCTGGCCACTTGGTCGGCTGTGCCTACAGGGTTCTCAAACGACGTCCTGGCTCGCTGGAGGAACTCATCCACTTGCTTGGCGTTATAGCCGTACTTGCTGCGCTCCACGCGATCGAACGTTGCGGGAATCTGGCGTCGAATATCCAAGGCCACTAATTTTCCTTCATTGGTTGTCAGACGCCGCTCAGCAGCGCGAACAGAACATAGGCTACAGGGGCTGCGAACACGATGGAGTCCAAGCGGTCCATCACGCCACCATGGCCGGGCAGGATGCTGCTCATGTCCTTGACGCCAAGTTCGCGTTTGACCATGGACTCAGCAAGGTCTCCTGCAGTTGATGCGGCCACCATGCCAACTGCCAGCACAAGCCCAACCCACCATGGCTTATCGAGTAGGAAGATGCAGGCGAGCACACCAATGACCATGGCCCCGCCCACCGACCCGGCGAAACCCTCCCAGGACTTTTTGGGACTGATCTTGGGGGCCATAGGGTGCTTACCGAAAGTGGCACCAACGATGTAGCCGAACGTGTCATTCGAGACTACCAACAGCAACAATGTGGCTATCTGCCACGCACCGTCCGGAATCCCGTTTGGCCAGAAGCCGAAGGGGGTGGCGCCACCGCTGGCGTGGAGCGGTAATGCTGCGAAGCTAATAAGGAACGGAACCCAGGCCAGGGTGAAAACGCCGGCAAACACGCTGCGCGGCGCCCCCGCAGCGCTCTCGATCGAGCGCCACAGCAAAACGGCCACCGAACTCGCCGTCATAGTGAAAAGCAAACCCTCAAGTCCGCCGAAATAGGCCGATACCGGCATCACCAGGCTGCCGATCATCACGGGAACGATCGGCATCCTGGTCCCCTGCGCCTCAAGCGCCCGGAAGACCTCCCAAACACCCAGTACCGCGAAAGCAGTAGTGAGCAGGACGAATCCCAGCGGGAGGAAAAGCAATCCACCCAAAACGGCCAAAAGCATGGCAAGCCCGACGCCGATGGCCGCCGGAAGATTCCGGCCTGCCTTGGGGGTGGGGTTCTTCCGCACGCGCCTGACGCGCTTGGGGGTATCGCGTGTCGGGACCCGCTCAGCGGGCGCCGGCTCAGCCTGGTTCATCAGACCTCGAGCAGCTCGGCTTCCTTGCGCTTGAGCAGTTCGTCGATGCTGTCCACGTGCTGCTTGGTCAGGGCGTCGAGTTCCTTCTCAGCGCGTGCACCCTCGTCTTCTCCGGCTTCGCCGTCTTTGACGAGCTTGTCCAGGGAGTCCTTTGCCTTACGGCGGATGCTTCGGATGGATACCTTCGCGTCCTCACCCTTGCCCTTGACGATCTTCACGTACTCCTTGCGTCGCTCCTTGGTGAGCTCCGGGATGGTCACGCGGATGACGTTGCCGTCGTTGGAAGGGTTGGCGCCAACCTCAGAGTCGCTCAGTGCCTTCTCAATGTCGCGCAACGCGGTCTTGTCGTAAGGGGTGATCAGGATGGTCCGGGCATCCGGAACACCGAAGGAGGCCAGCTGTTGAAGCGGGGTAGGTGTGCCGTAGTACTCGACGATCACCTTGTTGTAGAGGGCGGGGTTGGCCCGGCCAGTGCGGATCGACGCGAAATCGTCCTTGGCTACCTCCACCGCCTTATCCATCTTCTCGCCGGCTTCGAGCAAGGTCTCTTCGATCACGGGTTTCTCCTCAGAAATAGTTGCTACCCAACTACAGGCGGCAATGCACAGTAACTCAATGCACAGTAAAGATCCGCCACCAAGGGCGGACGGTCCTAGAAATATCCTAGCCCTTGCTAGGGGGTAACCAAGGTTCCCAGCGTTTCGCCCAGGATGGCGCGGGTAACGTTGCCCTCACCCTCCATGCCGAACACCACCATGGATAGACTATTGTCCTTGCACATGGTCATTGCAGTCTGGTCCATGACCCGGATGTCACGGCGCAAGGCGTCATCGTAGCTGAGGACATCCAACTTCTCGGCTGAGGGGTCCTTCTTGGGATCAGCAGTGTAGACGCCGTCCACACCACTCTTCGCCATGAGGACCACGTCTGCGTGCACTTCGAGGGCGCGCTGTGCAGCAACGGTGTCAGTGGAGAAGTAGGGCAAACCGGCGCCTGCGCCGAAAATGACCACCCGGCCCTTTTCCATGTGGCGGATTGCGCGGCGGGGAATGTAGGCCTCCGCGACCTGGCCCATGGTGATGGCGCTCTGGACCCTGGTCTCTACACCCGCCTGCTCCAGGAAGTCCTGGAGGGCCAAGCAGTTCATCACAGTGCCCAGCATGCCCATGTAATCGGCGCGGGAGCGGTCCATACCGCTTTGCGACAGTTCGGCGCCGCGGAAGAAGTTGCCGCCGCCAACAACAATTGCCACTTCTACCTCGGTGACTGCTGCCGCGATTTGCTTGGCGATGGCGCGTACGGTCTCAGGATCGACGCCGAGCTTGCCTCCGCCGATGACTTCGCCGGAAAGTTTCAGAAGTACACGTCGACGGGTCTTCTCGGGCTGGATAGCAGTGTTGACGGTTTCCATGGTGCCTTCCCGTTGGTGGACTCTGGCTAGATTATCGTGCTGTGGGTCCGCGCAGGTACTACCCGGACGGGTGCATGAAAAAGGGGCGGCCACCGAAGTGACCACCCCTTTTCATGAATTACTAGTTTCCGACGCGGAAACGGGTTACTGCGGTTGCCTTGACGCCGGCTTCTTCGAGGACCTGTGCAACAGTCTTCTTGGAGTCCTTGGCGAATGCCTGATCAACCAGAACTTCACCCTTGTAGAAGCCCGTCACGCGGCCTTCCACGATCTTGGAAAGAGCAGCTTCGGGCTTGCCTTCAGCCTTTGCAGTCTCTTCCGCGATGCGGCGCTCGGACTCGACCAGTTCGGCCGGGACATCCTCGCGGGTCAGGTAGTTCGGTGCCATGGCTGCAACGTGGACAGCAATGTCGTGTGCGGCGGTGGCAGCGGCTTCGCCTTCACCGTCGACAGCGAACAGCACGCCGACCTGAGCCGGGAGGTCCTTGGACGTCTTGTGCAGGTAAGCGTCAACCGTGGTGCCCTCAACGCGGGAGATACGGCGGACAACAACCTTCTCGCCGAGGACTGCGCCTTCTTCGACGACAACCTCGGACAACGGCTTGCCGTCGACCTCGGTGGCCAGCAGGGTCTCGAGGTCGGCTGCGCCGGACTCGACTGCAACGTTGAGGACCTTGTCAGCCAGCTGGATGAACTTGTCAGCCTTGGCGACGAAGTCAGTCTCGCAGTTGACCTCGATCATTACGCCGACGCCGCCGTTGACCTTGGCAGCAACCAGGCCTTCAGCAGTGGAACGGCCTTCGCGCTTGGTAGCACCCTTGAGGCCCTTGATGCGGATGATCTCGATGGCCTTCTCAGCGTCACCGTTGGCTTCGTCAAGAGCCTTCTTGACGTCCATCATGCCGGCGCCGGTGCGCTCGCGCAGGGCCTTGATGTCAGCAGCAGTGTAGTTCGCCATGTGAACCCCTCTGTCTAGAAATTTGTGTGTTTACGGACTGACAGGACGGCAGCCCACCGTGTGAGCCGCCATCCTGTCAGTTGCCCCCGACGCTGTATCCAGCATCAGGGAAGGTCCAGATTTACTTGGCTGCTTCGGCTTCGCCGGCTGCAGCTTCAGTTGCTTCGGGAGCCTCGGCTGCGGGAGCTTCTGCTGCCGGTGCCTCGGTTGCCGCTGCTTCTTCGGCCTTGCTGCCTTCGAGGAGCTCGCGCTCCCACTCAGCCAGCGGCTCTTCCGGAGCTTCGGTGGTGCCCGTTGCGCGCTGGTTACGGGCGATGAGGCCCTCAGCTACGGCGTCGGCAACAACGCGGGTGAGCAGGTTGACGGAGCGGATGGCGTCGTCGTTACCCGGGATCGGGAAGTCAACTTCGTCGGGGTCGCAGTTGGTGTCCAGGATGGCAACAACCGGGATGTTCAGCTTCTTGGCTTCGTCGACAGCAAGGTGTTCCTTCTTGGTGTCAACAACCCAGAGAACCGAGGGAGCCTTGGTCAGGTTGCGGATACCACCGAGGTTGGACTCAAGCTTGGTGAGTTCACGCTTGAGGAGCAGGAGCTCCTTCTTGGTGTAAGCCGAGCCAGCGACGTCGTCGAAGTTGATCTCTTCGAGTTCCTTCATGCGCTGGATGCGCTTGGCGACGGTCTGGAAGTTGGTGAGCATACCGCCCAACCAACGCTGGTTGACGTAGGGCTGGCCAACGCGGGTAGCCTGCTCGGCAATTGCTTCCTGAGCCTGCTTCTTGGTGCCAACGAACAGGACGGTGCCGCCGTGGGCGACAGTAGCCTTGACGAACTCGTAGGCGCGGTCGATGTAGGACAGCGACTGCTGAAGGTCAATGATGTAGATGCCGTTGCGCTCCGTGAAGATGAAGCGCTTCATCTTCGGGTTCCAACGACGGGTCTGGTGTCCAAAGTGGACGCCGCTGTCAAGCAGCTGGCGCATAGTTACGACGGGCATGCCGACGCTCCTTCCGGCAGGTCATTCATGAGAGAGCCCATGGGACTGCTCTTACCCTGCCAATAGTTGACGGTTGTTTAGCCTTTGCCCGGTTGGGCGTGGCTCCTGGCATCCATTGCACTTCTCATCCGGCACAGAGCCTAAGCTCGGCCGGACCGCAAGAGGCGCAATCCTCCGCAGCATGAAGCCATGAGGCTTAGCTGGTGGAGGGCTGGATACGCGTAGTCAGCCTGGGACCCTCACATATCTGAATGAGACATGCTCCTGAACAAGCTTGAGGGCACAGCAAACTGCTCCACCAAGTGTACTACAGCGACCCCATTGATTTGACCGCGGGAAACCCACCCTTTGTCCACATACGGCAGTCAACGTATCGCATCGCCGGGGTTGCTCCGGAAGGCTGGTTCCATGACCGTTCTCAAGCTCACATTGACCACACTCCTTGCCGCCGCCATGGCTTTTGGCAACGCAAGCTCAGCTACGCCGGCAAGTCCGGATCCCACGATTACACAGTCGGGACAGGCTCAGTGGAGTTGGCCACTGTCCCCCAGGCCTTCCGTCCTTCGGACATTCGACCCGCCGGACAAACCGTGGCTCAGCGGGCATCGCGGTGTGGACCTGGGACCAACTCCCGACGGCGCTCCGGTCACCGCGCCGTCTGATGGCGTGGTGACCTTTGCCGGCGTCGTGGTTGATCGCCCGGTACTGACCATCGATCAGGGCAACAACCTCAAGAGCAGCTTCGAACCCGTGACCAGCGAACTCAAAAGCGGAGACGCTGTCCGCAAGGGGCAGGTCATCGGCACCTTGGAAGCCGGCCACTGCAGCAGCGCCACTTGCCTGCATTGGGGCGTGCGCCGCGCCGAGGACTACGTCAATCCGCTGGGCTTCGTGTCGGACATGCGGCCATCCGTACTGCTGCCGCTCAAGTGAGCTGCCGGCAACGCCAAAGTCCCCGCCGCACCTCCCCTGCTACTTCGGCGGACGTTCTAGACGATGGCCGAAACTCCAGTGATGGCACGGCCGGTCACCAGGGTGTTGATTTCGTGTGTGCCCTCGTAAGAGTAGATGGCTTCTGCATCCGAGAAGATCTTGGCCATGCCGTAGTCCGTGACGATGCCGTTACCACCCAGGATGCCGCGCCCCAAGGCGACACTTTCGCGCATACGCGCTGTAGTGAAAGCCTTTGCCAGAGCCGACTGTTCATCCTTGGCCACACCGGCGTCTTCGAGCTGGGCCAGACGAACCATCATGCCCATGGAGGCAACAGTATTTCCGAGGATTTGAACCAGTTGGTTTTGCACCAACTGGAACGCGGCAAGCGGACGCCCGAACTGCTGGCGCTCCACAGCGTAGCTGCGTGCAACATCGAAGGCAGCCATCTGCAGCCCCACAGCCTGCCACGCGACGGCCAGGCGGGTTACTTTGAGGACCTTGTTTGTATCGCGGAAGCTGTTACCGTTGGCGAGCTTGAAGAAGTCGGGAACCACCACATTGTCCAGAATGATGTCCGCGTTCTGCACCGTACGCAGGGAGATCTTGTTTTCAATCCTGGTGGCCGAGTAGCCGGGCAGGGAGGCGTCCACCAGGAACGCCTTGACTTGGTTGTCCGCCACGTCCTTGGCGTAGATGACCACCCAATCGGAGAAGGTGGCGTTGCCGATCCAGCGCTTGGCGCCGTTGAGGATCCAGTTGTCGCCGTCGCGCCTCGCTGTGGTGCGCGTTCCGCCAGCGACATCCGAACCACCCAGGGGCTCGGTCAGCCCGAAGGCGCCAATCTTCTTCAGTGAGTAAATGTCCGGCAGCCAGGCATCCTTCTGCTCCTGCGACGCGAGGGCTTCAATCGAGCCGGTAAAGAGACCATCATGGACACCCATGAAGGTAGCAATCGAAGCGTCCGCACGGGTCACTTCGGCGTGGAGCATGCCGGCGAACAGGTTGGAGTACCCCTGGCGGCGGACGGGGCTGACAAGGTCCAGTTCACCGAGCTTGGGAATGAGGTCCATGGGGAACTCGCCACGGTTCCAGCAATCCACGGCGATGGGCTTGACCTCACGCGCCAGGAATTCCCGGACCTCCGCAAGGCGGTCCTGCTCTTTTCCTGTCAGCATCTGCTCAAAGGCGTAGAAGTCACCGTCGGCATACGGAAGGGTGGTGGCGTCGAATGCAGCGTTGGACATATTCGCTCCTTCAAGGGTGGTCACCTGCGACCACGTCATGTCCGGACCAACTGCGCTGAACCCAAGGGGCGGCAGGGCAGCTAAGTTACCGGCGGGTAATAAGTTACTGATCAGTAACATACCGCAGGTTCTCCGTTCCCCGCAACGCTGGCGTTAGTCCACAGCGAGGGCCCCTCGGCATGTTCCGTTCTGGAAACCACAAACGCCCCCACCTGAGGGTGAGGGCGTTGAAACTGCGACGTTATTGGAAAAGTAGGGCTACTCGGACTTGAACCGAGGACCTTAGGATTATGAGTCCCGCGCTCTAACCAGCTGAGCTATAGCCCCGTGATGCCCGGTCCGGCCGCTGAAAACAGTAGTACCGGGCAAAGCACTCCAGCAATTCTAATAGGTGCCGGGCAGTGCTTTTGTCACACCACCATGTCCTCGTAGGACGCGCCCCGGTAGAGGTCCTCGAAAGTCTGGAGGGTGCCGTTGATGCTGTGCGGTTCCACCATCTCGCGGCTGAGCTTGCCCATGGCCTCAAGTTCGTCCTTGGGAAGCTCCACCAGCTGGGTAATCCTGGCAGCGAGTTCATTGGCGTCGTTCGGCGTGAAGAGATAGCCGTTCTCCCCGTCACGAACCAAGTGCGGAAGCGCCATGGCGTTGGCCAGCAGCACAGGAGTGGACGCAGACATGGCCTCCAGCGTCACCAGGGACTGAAGCTCGGCCGTGCCGGGCATGCAGAAGATGTCGGCCTTGATGTACGCCTCACGCAGGTCCTCGTCGCTGGCAAGCCCAAGGAATCTCACCCGGTCCCCCAGCCCAAGCTTGCCAACCTGGGCTTCAAGGGCAGGACGGACTTCGCCGCCACCCACGATTTCCAGGTTTACGTTGAGTTCGCGCGGGGTTTTGGCCACGGCATCGATCAGCACGTTAATGTGCTTCTCTTCGGCGAGGCGGCCCACGAACAGGACCGTGGGGTTTGCGTGTGGTTCGATGACCTCGCCGGGCTGGAGCTCGTAGGCCGACGAGTCGATCCCGTTGGAAAGGGGCAGGACTTTACGTAGGAAGGCGTGCTGGTGCATGGCCTTCGCGGCGAGTGGTGTCGGCGTAGTGACCACATCCGCCTGGCCCATGACCTTGCCCATGTCCTTCCAGGAAATCCGGCCAACGATGTCTTTGAACCACTGCGGGAACGGGAGGAACGGGTTGAGGTTCTCGGGCATGAAGTGGTTGGTGGCCACAATCCGGATTCCACGCTTAACGGCCTCGTAGAGGACGTGCTCGCCGATCATGTAGTGGCTCTGGATATGGACGACGTCCGGCTGGACCTTGTCGAAAAGAAGGCTGATTTCCTTCTTGATTTCCCACGGGAAGCAGATCCTGAAGTATTCGTGGGTGAAGACACCATGGGAGCGGAGCCGGTGAACGGTGGCTTCGTCGCGGAACTCGGTGTAGCTCTTGCCCGTGTCCGGACGGCAGGCCAACACATGCACGTTGTGCCCGCGTGCAGTCATCCCCTTGGCCAGGCGGTAGCCGAACTGGGCGGCACCGTTGACGTGCGGCGGGTAGGTATCCGCGGCAATCAGAATAGTGAGGGGCTTGTTGGTGTCGGGAATGGTCACGTGGAGAACTCCTGATGGTCACGGTGCGGACAGCGTTGCTTGTGGCAATGCTGCGGTGTCGCCGGGTTGCCGCCCGCAATAGCGGTGGCGCAAGGTAAAGCTCTGACCTAAGCCTTCCGGCTGGCAGCCGCCTTCGCGTCCTTCTTGCGTTTGGTGACTTCCGGATGGTGCCGGCTCAGGGCAATAACCCCCACGATAGCAAGCGTAGCGGCCGTGGCCATGGCGATGGCCATCACGGCGTGGACATCGGGACGAAGCTCACCAAGGATCACGATGCCGATTGCGATGCCCACCATGGGGTCGATAACGGTCAGACCTGCGATGACGAGGTCGGGCGGGCCCCCTGAGTACGCACTCTGGACAAACCAGGACCCCAGTCCCCCGGCGGCCACGATGGCAATGAGCGTGTACCACTGGACATTGAGCAGGAACAGGCCGTTGGGATCGAGCAAGTGCTTGCCGATAATGCGGGTCAGTACGGCGACAAAGCCGAACAGGACACCGGCTCCCAGGATGTAGATAAAGGCGCTCATGCGGTGTTTGAACATCACGGCCAGGGTGCCAAAAATGCCCACGGCGAGGGCCAGAAGGAGAACAATCGTCAGTTCGTCGTCGGCATTGACGTGATGGTTTTCCTGGGTGACATTGACTGCCAGCAGCACGAAAAGCGCTGAACCCGTGACACAGGCGCTGATGGCCACCACAGTGGCGCGGTTGATGCTGAGGCCTTGGTCCTTGGCGTTGACCACCGTTGTGATCACCAGGGCGATGGCGCCGATGGGCTGCACCACTGTGAGGGGTGCGGACACCAAAGCGATGGCGTTCATCACCATACCGAGGGCAAGGAACAACAGCCCGAGCATCCAGCGGGGGTTGCGCAGGAGCCGCAGGAACCCATTGGAGCTGAGCGCCAAGCCACCCGTATCGGCTTTTACCGCACTGCCTTGCCGCTGGGCGCCGATGGCGAGGAAGAAGGCACCAAGTACCGCGAGAAAAACCGCAAGCCAGACCATCAGCCTCGTCCGCCGTCGTCGGTTTTCAATTCTTTACCCTTACGCAAGATGGCCCAAAAATAGTTGTAGGCCGCAATCCAGTGGCCGATCAAGCCGAAGCCCAGGAACGTCCACGCCGCCACGAAGTAGACCTCGGTGAAAGCAATGGGCAGCTTGGACAGGACAAGCAACGGCGTGCCCACCAACAGCAGCGCCGTGCGGATTTTTCCAATAACGCTCACCGGCAGGTCCGGATGGCTGCGGAAGTAGATCAAGGATGCGATGGCCAGGACAGCGTCCGGGACAAGCAGAGCGGCCAGGTACCACCACTGCACGACGCCGGCAATCGCCAGCGTGAACGCGACGGCCAGCAGCGCGGCCCGGTCGGCCATCGGATCCAGGATCCGTCCAAGTTTGGAGGTCTGATCGAAGCGTCTGGCAATGTAGCCATCCACCCAGTCAGTACTGCCCATGATCACCAGCACCAGCACCGCGAAGCCGTACTCCTGCTCCGACAATACGAGCCAGACGAACAGTGGCACGCCCATGAACCGAAGGACCGTAAGGATGTTGGGGACAGTGAAGATGAGGTCATGATCGACCTGCGGCCGGTCGGGGTCCGACCCAGCTCCGATCAATCTCATCCTGTCCCCCTTCCTCGTCTTCAGTGTTTGGCGCCGCCGGGAGCTGCTACTTCTTCAGCAGCTTCCTCAGCGCAACAACGAAGACCACGGCAGCAGTGGCAAACGCTGCGAGGTCCTTCCACCGGGCGGCAAGCCGTTCGGTCAGGCTTTCGGGGACAGATTCTTCAAGGGCGGCAAACTTCGCTGCAGCGAATTCCTTGCCCTCTTGGAACTTTCCGTTCGCGCTTTCCAACAAAGCCTGACCCTGCTTCTTGACGTCCAGCTGTTCACCAAGTTCGTCGCGGACACCGGTCAGGTGTTCACGGCGCCGCTTCAGGCGGGAGCGAAGCTCAGCTTCGGTGGGTGCCTTGACCGCGTCTGCTTCCTTGGCGGCTTCCTTTGCAGCCTTTTCTGCCTTGGCCTTCTCCGCAGCTGCTTCCTTTTCAGCCTTGGCTGCCTTGGCGGCAGGTGAATTGGGATCAAGGATCGACTCGTCGAAGTCAGAACCTTCCTTGGCGATTCCGAGATCGTGCTTGATCCCACGGATGGTGTCCTCGGGGACCAAGGGCATGGCCTTCTTGAATTTGGCGATGCCGATCAAGGAAGCGATAGCCACAACGATCAGGAAAAAGGCTGCAACAACAAGTGCCGCCAGCCAGCCGGGCATGATCGTGGCCAAACCCAGGATCGCTGCGACAACCAGCGCGATCACTAGCAGCGCCAGGAAGACCAGCGCCACTCCGAAGAAGGCGCCGGCGATGCCAACCTGTGTGGCCTTTCGCTTGAGTTCTACTTTCGCCAGGGCGATTTCGTCGTTGAGTTGCCTCGGAGCCAGCCTTGCTACGAGCTTGAGGGTCTTCGGCAAAGTACGAATGGCTGGTCCTTGACTGGGCCGGCCGGTGTGACGTCCACTCATGGGTTCCGCCTAACTGCTTCCTCTGGGCATCGTGTAGGGCGAACGCGGCGGAAAACCATTGCCACGGACACCTGTCCTCAAAGCTATCATTCAGGTTCCTGCTGAACTTTCGGGATCCCGCCGTGGCGCGCCTGTCATACATCCAATAAATATGATCCGGGCCATAGGATAGATGATCGTGACCTCTCCCATTGCTCCGGGCGATTCTCTGAGCCGACGCGAAAAACTTGTCTACATTCTCCTGCTGGGTGCACTGACTGCCCTGGGTCCTTTCACCATCGACCTGTATCTTCCGGCGTTCCCCGCTTTGGAAGAGAGTTTTGATGTTTCGGCGGCAGCAATTCAGCTCACACTGACCGGGACAACCGTTGGCTTCGGGCTCGGCCAGCTACTGGTGGGGCCCTTCAGTGACAAGGTGGGGCGCCGGCTGCCCTTGATCCTGGCGACGGCTGTGCACATCGGCTCTTCGCTTGGAGCTGCGCTGGCCACGGACATCGGGATGCTCTCCCTATTCCGCGTACTCATGGGAATCGGCGCGGCCGGAGGTGGCGTGGTGGCCATGGCCATGGTCCGCGACCTCTTTCATGGCTATTCCATGGTCCGGATGTTCTCAAGGATGTCACTTGTCAACGGCCTGGCACCGATCCTTGCACCGGTCATCGGATCCCAACTGCTGCTGGCATTCCCCTGGCCGGGCATCTTCTACTTCCTGGCGGGTTATGGCCTGCTGGTGATCCTGGCCTCCATCTTCTTCATTCGGGAGACACTTCCGGCAGACCAGCGTGGAAAGTCCACCATCACGGTGGCACAACGCTATAAGACCGTCCTGACGGACAGGATTTTTGTGGGCATGGTCCTCGTAGGAAGCCTGAACTTCGGCGGGCTTTTCGCCTACCTCTCGGCCTCCACGTTCCTCTTCCAAAACGTCTATGGCTTCTCGCCGCAGGAATACGGCATCCTGTTCGGCATCAATTCCCTGGGCATCGTGGCCGGCGTGCAGATCAGCTCCCGCCTGATCCGGCGGGTGGCCCCGCAGTGGATTGTGGCGGGAGCCACGGTCTTCATGCTGTTCACTGCCCTCCTGATCGTGGTGCTTGACCTGTTTCAGGTGGGGCTGTTGGGAATCCTTATTCCGTTGTGGTTCTACATCTGCGCAACCGGCTTCATGTTCCCGTGTGTTCAGGTCCTGTCCTTGGCCAACCACGGCGCACAAGCGGGCACCGCTGCATCTCTCCTGGGAGCGTCCCAGTTCATGATGGCCGGAATTGTCCCCCCGGTTGTCGGTTGGCTGGGCGTCAGCTCCGCCGTCCCCATGGGTGCCGTCATGGCCGGCTGCATCACCGGCGCCATCGCCGCATTGTGGCTGGTAGTCCGGCCCCGCTCTGTTCCCTCCATCCATTAGCAGCAGCCCCGTAGGCTGTGACCATGACTAATAAACCGCACCGCAACGGCAGGGGCTTGTTCCTCGGTGCTTTGCTCGGCGCCGTCGCAGGCGCCCTTCTCGGTCGCGCCGCTGGCAGTGCGCTGTTTGGTGCCATCCTGGGTGCCGTGATCGGCGCCGCCGTGCTGTACCGCGTGAATCCTGGCCCTTGGAAGCGGGACTAGGCTAGCTGCCGTCGGCGACCCGCCGCCGTCGAGAGTCACCAAACCCTCCCCTAACCGCCTGCTGCAGGGCAGAATGGTGGCCAGCCGGGGTAACCGGTGCTGCAACCGGTGAAGGGGACATCACATGAGCACGGCTGTTGAATTTCGGGGCAACGTGCGCGGCATGGCAACTGTGCGGAGGTTGCCACTGACGCTGGTTCTCGTAGTGCTCCTCTGGGTGCTGGGCGCCGTCTCCGGTAGCCTCCTCAACGGCCCCGGCCAAGCTTTGTTGGATCAAGTGGGAATCGGCCTGGCGGTGGAACCCGGACCGTGGTGGTCCATCTTCACGTCCGCGTTCTTCGCCTCCTCCTTGCTGGACTATCTGGCCTGCACAGCAGTGATCCTGGTAGGTGTCGGCATCGCCGAACGCGTTTTGGGCCCTTGGCTTGCCCTGGCGGCTTTCATAGCCGGTTCAGCCCTCAGCGCCCTTGTGCTCGTAGTACTCGTAACCTTTGGAACGGATGCCAGCGACCAGTGGCTGAGTTTTCTGGGCGGAGAATATGTAGTGGGTGCCTACGGCGGCGCAGCCGCTGCCTTGGGATGCTCGACGGCGGCACTCGAGGCACTGTGGCGTCGCCGCCTGAGGACGTGGTTGCTGGCCGCCACGCTGATGTTTGCCCTGTTCGTGGGGGTCGCCCAAACCCTGCAGGCACTTGCCGGAGCCGTGATTGGCATTCTGGCGGGTTGGGTCATCCAGTCGCTGGTGCTGCGCCAACGGGCGGGGTCCCTCCACTCCTCAAGCCTTCGGGAGACGCGTTTCCTGGTGGGCACCGTGGTTGGAGTCTTCGCCGTTGGACCTTTGCTCACGCAACTGACCGGAACGTGGGAAATCGGACCCCTCTCCGTTGTTTCCGAGGTCATGCTCCAGGCCAGTCCCGACGCGGATGAGGTTCAGGAAGCGTGCAACAACGACACCAACTGTGTCACCTTGCAGAGCATCGTCGGCGTCCAGAGCTTCGGAGCGGCGATCCTGACACTGATTCCGGTTCTTCTGCTGCTCGTCTGCGCCGAGGGGCTCCGTCGTGGCCGCCGGCTCGCATACAGGCTGACGCTCGTCATCCAGCTGTATCTGGCTGCCGTGACTGTCCTGTCCATCGTCCAGTACGTTGCAGATCCGGACGTCACCTTAGGCGACGACGACTTTGCGTACCTCCTCCTGTACGCGGTCCCCGCAGTCCTCGCCCCTATCATCATCGTGGCGCTGCTGCTGGTAAATCGACATAAGTTCCGGGTGGAGTCGAGCGACGCCGGTTACCGTCTCCTTGGCCGGACCTCGCTCATCCTCGCCGTAGCTGCCGTCATCTGCTACGTCGCGTTCTGGTTCATTGAAGGCAACCCGGGACGCTCCACGCTGCTGGATCTTGCCGGGCAGCTGACACACATTCTGGTTCCCTTCCCTGTCCCGTTCGTGGTGGCCCTCCCGCAAGGGCTGCTAAGCACGGTGGTATACGGATTGGGCGGGGACATCATTTGGCTCTGCATCCTCGTACTTGTCCTGAACAACTTCCGTCGGTTCCGGATGCTCGCCACTGATCCAGCAGCAGATCTGGGCCACACCAGGGAGCTGTTGCACGATGGCGGCGGAACGTTGTCCTGGATGGCTCTATGGGACAACAACCAATACTGGTTTACCCCGGACAGGAAGGCCGGTGTTGCTTACCAGGTCCACAACGGCGTGGCCCTCACAGTTGCGGGGCCTTTTGGCGCAAGCGAACTCCATGCCGGGGCGGCAACGGGTTTCGTCAAGCACTGCTCCAGCCTTGGGCTGATTCCGTGCTTCTACTCAGCCACGGCAGAGCTCGACTCTGCGCTTCTCCCCCATGGCTTCAGGAAGCTGGAGGTGGCGGAAGAGACGCTCCTCAACGTCCAGGCCATGACCTTCAAGGGAAAGGAATGGCAAAACGTCCGCACGGCCTTGAACCGCGCAGACAAACTCTCCATCAAGGATCACTGGTACAGCTACCCTGCGATGCCGCCGGGAATCAGGGCACAGCTCGCCGAGATTTCCGAGGAGTGGGTGGCTGATAAGGCACTTCCTGAGATGGGCTTCACCTTGGGTGGCCTGAATGAGCTCAAAGACCCCGAGGTCCTTTGCTGTGTGGCTGTGGATGATGAAGGCTTGGTTCATGGCGTCACCAGCTGGCTTCCCGTCTTCAGGGACGGGGTCATCTCCGGATGGACCCTGGACTTCATGCGCCGCCGAACCACAGGCTTCAAAGGGGTCATGGAGTTCCTGATCGCTTCTGCGGTAACCCACTTCAAAGAGGAAGTGCCGCAAATCTCGTTGTCCGGCTCTCCGCTCGCCAATACTGGAGGAGGGGCAGGAGCCCATGGCGGCGAGGGAGACCACAGCGCTGTGGACCACAGCACCCTGGACCGCGTCCTTGCGCTCCTCGGGAACGCGCTGGAGCCCATGTATGGCTTCAAGTCGTTGGCAGCCTTCAAGTCGCGGTTCCAGCCTGAGCATCGCACCTTGTACATGTACTACCAGGACCCGTTGGCCTTGCCTTCCATTGGCATCGCCGTGGGGTCTGCCTACCTGCCGGGACTCTCCCCAGCACAAAGCGCGGGGCTGTTGCGGCAGATGGTAGCCAAGGAACCCGCCGCATGACGCCGGAGCGGAGTCCCCAGCCATGAACGACCTCCTGAAGGTTGAAATCAGCGGACCTGTGGTCATGACGATTGCCGGGGCGATCGGCGTCGGGTTCTTCCTGTTGCTGTTCCTTAGGCCGTCAGCACGCTGGGCCCTCACCGCGATCACGGCCATAGTGGTCGCAGCCCTTTTGGGATGGTTGACGGTGTGGATCGTGGAGGACGTCTTTCACGTGGGGCTGACACCGCGGGTGTGGTTCTGGGCGATTTCCTGCTTCGCAGCCCTGGGTCTCACCGCGGTCAGCTTCCGCCATAGCCCACGGTGGCGGAAAGTGGTGGCTGCGGTATCCATTCCTGTGTTCGTCGTTGTCGCGGCCCTCGGAATCAACACGGAGTTCGGCCTGAACAAGACGTTGGGCTCGGCCTTGGGAATTTCGACGGAGGATGCCATTCAACTGGCCAAACCGGACCCGGACGCCTCCATTCCGGCGGGTCCCTTGTGGCAGAGCTGGAAGCCCCCGGCCAACCTGCACGCGAAGGGCGAAGCCGGCACCCAGATCATTCCAGCTACCGCCTCCGGTTTCGACGCCAGACCGGCCGGCATCTACTTGCCCCCTGCTGCGCTGACAGCCAATCCGCCCAAGCTGCCCCTGTTCGTCCTCATGATGGGCCAACCGGGGCTGCCGGATCCCCAATACGTTTCCGCCGCCCTGGATGAGTTCGCGGCCAGGAACAACGGCCTGGCCCCTATCGCAATCGTCGCGGACCAGATAGGCCCGGACCAGAATGACACCCTCTGCCTGGACACCGCGAAGTACGGCAACGTGGAGAAGTACATCAACGAGGACGTGGTGAACTGGGCCAAAGCCAACTTGAACATCCTCCCCGACCGCGAACACTGGACCATCGCCGGATACTCCAACGGCGGCCAATGTGCCATTTCCTTCGCGGTCAAATACCCGGCGATGTGGGGCAACGTGGTGGACATCTCCGGCGAAGAGTTCCCCGGCGCGGAGGATCCGGCCGGCAACCTCGCAACGATCTTCAACGGTAACCAAGCTGCCTACGATGCCCAGAAGCCCATCAACATCATGAAGGGAAAGCAGTTCCCTGACACGACGGCAGTTTTCACCGTGGGTTCGGACGATACAACGTACGTGGCGGCCGCCAAGGCCGTCTCCGCAGCCGCACGGGATGCAGGCATGACTGTGACGTACTACGAGGTGCCCAATGGCGGTCATGTGGGCCTGGCGCTCAATGCAGGACTCACGAAGGGCTTTGAGGTTCTCTATCCGCGGTTGGGTCTGTCCAAGTAGGGCTTACCCTTTTCCGGTCCACTCGCGGGCGATAAAGTTGAGATGTACCACATTGGCAAGAGCTGCAGCCGCTACCGGCACCGTGGCAGCGTCGGGATGAACGCATCCTGCCGCTGTGGTGGGACAGGCTGTGCTCGGTGACCAGCCCACAATCGGCTGCCCTCTACGCCGCCGGGCTCTTCACGGACGACCGTCGCCGCCCCATTGCCCAGTGGTACAACCCCGAAACGGACGCCGCGCTGCTGGTCGCGCCGGAGACCTCACCTGAATGGCCGGTCCAGCGCTTCGGCATCTTCTATGCCCCGCCGGGTGGTGGCTTTACCCGCGTCTACTCGGCGCCCCACGAGTGGCACCCCCGCGAGCCCAGAACTCCGCCCACCGAGCAGGATTCGTTCCTGGCTGCCGTGGCCGAAGCAGCCCGTTTCCTGCAAGTGGAGATGGATTTCGTCTGAGAAAAAGGCGGACCCCGTACAAGCAGTGAAGCCGGTACGGGGTCCTTATGCTCCTCCGACTGGACTTGAACCAGTAACCCTTCGATTAACAGTCGAATGCTCTGCCAATTGAGCTACGGAGGAATGAAGCGGTTATGACTTTAGCAAAGGTTCTACCGAAATGCGAAATCGGCCTGCATACCCCTGGGGGGTATAAAAATGCCCCCGCTCCGAAGGATCGGAACGGGGGTATTGTGCGCTCCTCCGACTGGACTTGAACCAGTAACCCTTCGATTAACAGTCGAATGCTCTGCCAATTGAGCTACGGAGGAATGAAGCGGTTACTAGCTTAACAGGGGCCCGCCGGAAAACGAAATCGGCGCTTTCAGCCGTCCGAACGCAGCGCCCTGCGCTCCATTTCGAGCTGCATGAGCTCCCGGTTCAGCCGCTGGAATTCCTCCGGGTTGGCTCCTGCATCCAAGCGTTGCAGCTGCCCCATCTTGTCTGCCTTGATCCGGGTGATCTGCAATTCGAAGAGACGGGCCAGGATATCGCGGCAGTATCTCTGCATGGCCTCGGGGGTGCTTGCCGGCAAGGGCGTTACGGCCAGCTCCGAGACCAAAGGCCGTAGCGGTTCCGGAACTTCCTGGCGGACCTGTTCCACCCAGGCCACAGGGTCATCCGAGTGGGCGAGGCCCGCAGCGCGCACGGCCGTGTGGACGGCCGCATAAGCAGGCGTGGTGAAGTGTGAGGCCTCGAAGCGTTCCCAGGCTCCCCCGCCCAGCACTCCCGGCTCCTGGAGGACAACCTCAAGCGCCTGGCGTTCCATACTGGCTATGGGGTCCCTGGGGTCGGGCCGCTGGAAGACCGGGCCGCTCGACGGCGGTGCTGCCGCCGTCGCCTGTCCTGCGGGGCCTGCAGTGGTGGCTGTGCCTCCGCCGGAAGCGGCTCGCTTGGCGGCCGCCCCGACGTAACCGCTGACTTCCTCGATGGGCATGCCCAACCAGCCGGCCAGGTTGCGCGTGTAGCCGGGCCTGGTGGCGGAATCCCGTATCTGTGCCACCACGGGCGCGGCTTCGCGCAGCGCAGCTACACGGCCTTCCACGGTGTCCAAATTGTGGCGGCGGAGAGTGGCCCGGATAGCGAATTCGAAGAGTGGCTTGCGGGTGTTGATGAGTTCACGGACCGCGGCGTCGCCCTTTAGTTGGCGGAGATCACAGGGGTCGGCGCCGGAGGGCTCCACTGCGACGTACGTCTGGGCGGTGAAGCGTTGGTCTTCCTCGAAAGCACGCAGAGCCGCCTTCTGGCCGGCGGCGTCGCCATCGAAGGTAAAGATGACCTCTCCCCCGCTGCCGTCGTCGGAGAGCAGCCGCCGGGCAACCTTGATGTGCTCGGTACCGAAGGCAGTACCGCAGGTGGCTACCGCCGTCGTGACTCCAGCGAGGTGGCAGGCCATAACGTCGGTGTATCCCTCGACCACCACCAGTTGCCGTTCCTTGGCGATGTTCCGCTTGGCGATGTCGATCCCGTAGAGCACCTGGGACTTCTTGTAGAGCGTGGTCTCAGGAGTGTTCAGGTATTTGGGGCCCTGGTCGTCTTCAAAAAGTTTGCGGGCACCGAAGCCGATAGTGTCGCCCGCGATGTCCCGGATGGGCCAAATCAGCCTCCCGCGGAAGCGATCGTAAATTCCGCGGTTCCCTTCGGAGAACATGCCTGTGAGCTTCAACTCGGCATCGGTGAACCCACGGCCGCGGAGGTGCTTCAGGAGGGCGTCCCAGCCCTGGGGCGCATAGCCGACACCGAAATGCTCTGCGGCAGCTCGGTCAAAACCGCGGCCATCCAGGAAGTTGCGCCCTTCGGCCGCTCCGGGTGTCAGAAGCTGTGCGCGGAAGAACTCGTCAGCGATCTTGTGTGCATCCAGCAGGCGCTGGCGCTTGCCCACTTCCTCGCGACTGGGACCGGTGCCGCCGTCCTCGTAGCGCAGCTCGTAACCGATTCTGGCGGCAAGTTTCTCCACGGCTTCATGAAACGAGCTGTGGTCCATTTTCTGCACGAAGGAGATGGCGTCGCCGTCCTCACCGCAGCCGAAGCAGTGGTACCTGCCCACCTGCGGGCGGACTGTGAACGAGGGAGAGCGTTCGTCGTGGAAGGGGCACAGTCCCTTGAAACTACCCAGCCCGGCGCCCTTGAGAGTGACGTAACCGTCAACAACTTCCTTGATATCCGTGCGCTGGCGTACTTCGTCGATATCTTCACGTTTGATCAGGCCAGCCACGTGACCATCCTAGTCGCTTGCCCCAAGAGTCCCCGCCGTTAACGGAACACCGGAAGGCTTACCAGAGCGACGGGAGGCTGCCCACGAGCCGCTCGTACATAGCCAACGCTGACACATCCGTCAGCGACGCCACCTGGTCAATCACTACGCGCAGCCGCGCACCGTCGTCGACGGCGTCACGCCAGTCCGCGGCGAACATCGGCTCAAGGTGACGGTCGCCCGTGGCGTTCAAAACACCAACCAGTGCATGCAGCACTTCGCGTTGGCGCTCGTACACCGGCTGGCGGTGGTCGGTGGAGATGACGAAAGTGGTTGCCAGGCCCTTGAGGACCGCAATTTCGGTGACGGTGTCCTCGGGGACCATGAGTTCGGCGTCGTAGCGGGTCAGATTTGCTGGTCCGAAATGAGCGCGCGTAGTTTCCATGGCACTCTGGCAGAACCGGCCGATCAACTGACTGGTCATGTCCTTCAAGGCAGCCATGGATTTCCGGCTGCCATCAGCTTCGCGGACCCAGACCTTGGTTGCCTCCAGCCGCGCAAGGGCGGCATCAATTTCGGCGGGATCGTTGTGCGGCAGGTACCACTGCTTGGTATAGCCCACCACGCGCGCACGGTGGTCCGGGTTTTCCATCCATTTGAGCTGGAAATGGCCGGCGACGATCGCGTCCTCGACGTCATGGACCGAATACGAGATGTCGTCCGCAAGGTCCATCACCTGGGCCTCGATGCACGACCGGTTGCCTGGAGCGCCTTCCCGGAGCCATTCGAACACCGGAAGATCGTCTTCGTAAGCGCCGAACTTACTGGTGCGGTGGCCATGGATCACAGGGGCGTCGACGGCGGACCACGGGTATTTGGATGCAGCATCCAGGCTGGCACGGGTCAGGTTAAGCCCTGCTGGCCTGCCGTCCTCGGCGAGTACTTTTGGTTCGAGCCGCGTCAGCAGCCGCAAGGTCTGGGCGTTGCCTTCGAAACCACCAATGGTGTGCGCTACTTCGTTCAGCGCGGACTCACCATTGTGGCCGAAGGGCGGATGGCCAAGATCGTGGCTCAGGCATGCAGTGTCCACCACGTCAGGATCGCACCCCAGGGAGCGGCCCAGCTCGCGGCCCACCTGGGCTACTTCGAGGCTGTGTGTAAGCCGGGTGCGGACAAAATCGTCCGTGTCCGGGGCAACTACCTGCGTTTTGGCACCGAGCCTGCGCAACGCCGAAGAGTGCAGGACCCTGGCGCGGTCCCGTTCAAAGTCCGAGCGATAGTTGCTCTTGCGCGGCTCTTCGACCCACCGCGCGGAATCTGCCTCGGCGTAACCGGGGATGGCCAGCACAAAATCGTGAGCCGTCCCGTCTTGGCCAAGTATCGCTTCGGTTCCCATGGGTATCTGCCTCCTTCAAGCGCCGGGGTGTGGAGCTTCTTGAGTCAGTCTTACACGCGTGAGGCTAGCCGCCCGAAACGTCCAGCTCCGCGGCCGAGATATCCGCGCTCTGTTCAGCGTTCAGCTGACGGCTCACCAACCAGTCCTTGGGCAAGGCCGGCTTCTTGGGCGAACCCGCACGGCCGCGGGGGCCCTCGGAATCGACTCCCGGATAAGGCGAGTCCATGTCCAGTTCATCAAGGTATTCGCGCAGCACCTCAAGGGTGGGCACGGTGGCCAGCTTGGCACGGAGCTCGCCGCCCACTACGTAGCCCTTGAAGTACCAGGCCATGTGCTTGCGGATCTCGCGGAGGGCCTTGTATTCATCGTTCCCGAACGTTTCCACCATGAGCTCGGCGTGACGATAGACGCCTTCAGCAACTTCGCGGAGGCCCGGACGATGCCGCTGGTCGCTGCCTTCGAAGGCTGCTTGCAGGTCACCGAAAAGCCATGGCCTGCCCTGGCATCCGCGGCCCACAACCACGCCGTCCACGCCGGTCTCCCGCACCATGCGGACTGCGTCCTCAGCGGACCAAATGTCGCCGTTGCCCAGCACAGGGATGTCAGGGAGCGCCTCACGGAGCCTGGCAATAGCGGACCAGTCGGCCTGGCCGGAATAGAACTGGGCTGCAGTCCGGCCGTGGAGGGCAACAGCGGCCACTCCGGCGTCGCGGGCGATGCGGCCGGCGTCGAGGTACGTCAAGTGGTCCTCGTCGATGCCTTTGCGCATCTTGATCGTCAGGGGAACATCGCCCTTGGACGCTTCCTTGACCGCGGTCTGGACAATCGATGTAAAAAGGTCAATCTTCCAGGGCAGCGCCGATCCGCCACCGCGCCGGGTAACCTTGGGCACCGGGCAGCCGAAGTTGAGGTCGATGTGATCAGCTCGGTCCTCTTCCACGAGCATCCGCACTGCGGCGCCCACTGTCACCGGATCCACACCGTAGAGCTGCACGGACCGGACTTTCTCGTCCTCATCATGCGAGATGATGCGCAACGATTCCGGCGTGCGCTCCACCAACGCACGCGAGGTCACCATCTCGGCTACGTACATGCCGCCACCATATTCACGGCAGAGCCTGCGGAAGGCAGAGTTGGTGATACCCGCCATGGGGGCAAGGATTACCGGGGTGTCCACGGTGATCCCACCGAGCTTCAAAGGCGGGAGCTCGAGCTTTGGTGCAGGGGGCGTCGCTACTACAGTCACCTATCCATTGTTGCAAAGTCAGGCAAATCGGCGGACAGGCAGCCGAATTCCGTGCTTGTTCGCCCACGCGTACGCAGTACGGCGGGCGTGGCGAACAAGAACAGGGCTCGGGTTTAGGTGGCGTCCTTCGTGCCTCCGCGCCGCTCAGCCTCCCGCTGGGCACGGCGGCTGCCCGGCCGCGCCGGCTTGCCGGAATGGTCAAGGCGCGTACCGGCGTCGTGCTTGTCATGCTGGTCTGAACCTACGACGGCGGCGGCTGCTGCCAGCGAACCGGTGTCGTTAAGCTCATCAGCGGTTACGGTCGGCCCACCGGCTGCGACGAGGCGCTTCATGCCGGTGGCCTTGACCACCAGGACGGCAATCAGCGTAGTGACCGGGATGGCGAGGACAAGGCCGATGGAGCCCACCAAAGTACGGATGACTTCCTCGGATAGCTCCGCACTGGTCAGCGCTTCATCGAGGGGGCGGTCATAGAGCATCACAATGATAAGGATGGGAAGCGCGGCTCCGGCGTACGCAAAAGCGATGGTGTAGACCGTGGAGGCAATGTGGTCCCGGCCGATCCTCATGGCAGAGGAAAACAGCTTGCGGGCACTGGTGTTGGGCGCGAGTTCGTAGAGTTCCCACACCGCAGAGGACTGCGTAATGGTGACGTCGTTAAGCACGCCCAGGCCGGAGATGATGAGGCCGCACAGGATGATCCCTGAAATGGAGATCTGGGGTGACATGTTCACCAACGTTGAGGCGTCGTGGTTCCCCACTCCAGCCAGGTTGGCGGCGTCCGTAGCCCAGGCCGCCAGCAAAGCAGTGATGCTCAGGCCAAATATGGTGCCCAACAAAGCCGTGGACGTTCGCGCCGAGAATCCGTGCGCGAAGTACAGGACCCCGATCATGATCACCGTGGATCCCACCAACGCGAGCAAGAGCGGCGGCTTGCCCTCCACCAAACCCGGCAGGATAAAGCTGACCAGGACGAAGTAGGCACCTACCAAGCCAAGAAGTGCCCGGAAGCCCCGCCACCGTGCCACCGCGATGACAACGGCGGCGTACAGGACGGCCAGGAGTGCGATGGGGATGCTACGGACGAAGTCTACGAAAACGTAGGCAGGAGCACCGCTTCCGGCATTCGTACCTTGGACGGCGGACAGGTTGAGATACCGGATGGAGTCCCCCACGTCCACGCCGTGGGACATGGCGACGTCAGGGTTAATAACAACCTTGACCACGTCCCCGCCCTTATCCGGCTCGGTGAAGGCGAAGGTGCACTGGGATCCGCCGGACTGGTTGTTTTGGCCAGCGTCAATCTGACCGGTGTTGGGTTGGCCGGTGTCGCTTTGGCCAGTATTGCTTTGGCCCGTCTGTGTGCAGCTTTCCACCACCACGCTCTGAATCCGGCCCGTATCGAACGTGACCCCCGGGGCAGCCTGGTACGGGCTCGAGAACGAGATCCCTTCCCGACTGCCTGAGGGCCACATGACCATCATGGCCACGAGCGTCAGGACGCCCAGCGGAACAAGTATGGCCGCCAGAATCCAGTTTGCCCTCTTCCGCGATGCAAGAGCCTGCGGCGTTGGCTCGGAATTTTCAGAATGACCGTGGGAGTGGCCCATCAGCAGCAAAACCTCATGCCCTTAACCCTACGCGGGACCGAACACCCGCAAAGTCAGGCACTTAACGCAAGATCCCACGCGGCCCGCAGATTACGGGCAGCGTGGGATCCTGATGTGCAAAATACAATCAGTCGCTAACGATCAAGGTGTCGGCACCCCGCACGTGGGCTTTTCCGGATTCCAGCAGCGGCTCCAGAACTGCGCGCAGCGCCGTCATGGACTCATCAACTTCCAGCAACACGGGGTGTTGGTAGGCGATGAGCGCCAGGAGGTCCCGCACAGCAAATGCTGCCTCCTCGGCGGACAGCTCGGGGTCATGCCCCAGGAAGACATCCGAAGGCTCATCGGAGTCGCCTTGGGCGTAACTGATGGCGAACGCCTGGATTTTGCCCTTGCGGCTTGCCGGAACGCCTTGGCCGAAGGCACTGGCCTTGGGCGCGCGCAGGACGATTGCGCCGTGGGCGCCAGTCAGGTCATGCAGGAACAGACGCTGCACCGTAGGGATGCTGAGCTCCCCCGGGCTGTCCCAATGGTGGACGTGCGAGTAGTACTTTCCCACCACATCGCTCAGCTCCACCGACCCCGTGGCCAGGTCTTCCACACGCTCGGAAGCGGCTTCCTCGGAACCGTCGCCGAACCGCGGCAAGGACAGGGGTTCAGGGTCAACCACCACCAACTGCGAACGCTGAATGGGTGCAAGTCCCGCAGCCGCAGCGAATGCCGCACCTGCGGTATCCGGCTCCACCTTGCTGCGCAGCTTGGAAACGCCCGACGGCGAGTTCCCGGCTTCGCGGCGAAGCATGGTCAGCAGGGTGGCACCCACCCCTTCACGGCGGTGGTCCTTGGCAACCTCGATGTAGGCCCAGAGTCGCTCCGGGTGCAGGGATGCCTCGTGGACAACGCCGGCGGCAACGGGAATACGCACGCCGTCCACCACGTCCTCAGCCACGATGCAGCGGCGCCAGGGCTGGTTGCTGGACGGCGCCAGGGCCGCCCTGAACTGCTCAGCGGGAAGGGTCTCCGGGCCACCCCAGATTTCCAGGAGGGCGAGGTCGTCGCCCTCTTTCCATTCGCGGTACTCCAAAGCCACGACTAGGCGCCGATCAGGCGTGCAGCCAGGTAGCCCTCAACCTTGTCCAGGGACACGCGTTCCTGGCTCATGGTGTCGCGCTCACGAATGGTCACGGCCTGGTCCTCAAGGGTGTCGAAGTCCACCGTGATGCAGAACGGGGTACCGATCTCGTCCTGGCGACGGTAACGGCGGCCGATGGCGCCGGCGTCGTCGAAGTCGATGTTCCAGTTCTTGCGCAGCTGGGCGCCAAGCGCCTTGGCCTTCGGGGACAAGTCCTCGTTGCGGCTCAGCGGCAGGACTGCGGCCTTGACCGGCGCCAGGCGTGGATCCAGCTTCAGCACAGTACGGACATCGACGCCGCCCTTGGCGTTGGGTGCCTCGTCCTCGGTGTACGCATCAATCAGGAAGGCCATGAAGGAACGGGTCAAGCCGGCGGCGGGCTCGATCACGTACGGGGTGTAGCGCTCGTTGGTGGCCTGGTTGAAGTAGCTCAGGTCCGTGCCGGAAGCCTTGGCATGCGTGGAAAGGTCGAAGTCCGTGCGGTTGGCGATGCCCTCGAGCTCGCCCCACTCGGAGCCCTGGAAACCGAAGCGGTATTCGATGTCCGTGGTGCCCTTGGAGTAGTGGCTGAGCTTCTCCAGCGGGTGCTCGAAGAAACGGAGGTTGTCTTCACGGATGCCCAGGTCCGTGTACCAGGACATTCGCTCCTTCATCCAGTACTGGTGCCACTCTTCATCGGTTCCGGGCTCGACGAAGAACTCCATCTCCATCTGCTCGAATTCGCGGGTACGGAAGATGAAGTTGCCCGGCGTGATCTCGTTGCGGAACGACTTGCCGATCTGGCCAATGCCGAACGGCGGCTTCTTCCGCGACGTGGTGAGCACGTTGTTGAAGTTCACAAAGATGCCCTGGGCGGTTTCCGGACGCAGGTAGTGCATGCCTTCGTCGCTGGCCACCGGGCCGAGGAAAGTCTTGAGCAGGCCGGAGAATTCCTGGGGCTCGGTCCACTGGCCGCGGGTGCCGCAGTTTGCGCAGGCAATGTCCTTGAGGCCGTTTTCTGCCGGGCGGCCCTTCTTTTCCTCGTACTCTTCTTCGAGGTGGTCGGCACGGTAGCGCTTGTGGCAGGACAGGCATTCAACCAGGGGGTCGGAGAAGACCTCCACGTGGCCGGATGCTTCCCATACCTGGCGGGGAAGGATGACGGAGGAATCCAGGCCTACAACGTCCTCACGGCCGCGGACCATGCTCTGCCACCACTGGCGCTTGATGTTTTCCTTCAGTTCAGCGCCGAGGGGACCGTAATCCCATGCCGAACGGGAGCCACCATAGATTTCACCGGCCTGGAAGACAAAGCCCCTCCGCTTGGAGAGGGAAATGACCTGGTCAAGGACGGATTTTGCTGCCATGGGTAACTCCATTTGTTCTACAGGGCCGCTGGGTGCGGTCCGCGGTGGTTTGCCCCGGAATCCGGACGAGGTTGTCCGGCGGGGTGATGGGGGGAAAGTTTGTTGATTCCTACCCTACCGGCCTTTGGGAGAGACTCTTCGTGCGAAAGCTCCCTTGGGCCAGGGCAGTGTGGCCACGATGATCGCAGCGAGCGTCAGGACCGTACCCAGCACCGTGGGCAAGGCGACCACAGCGCCGGGACTGGGGATCACGACGTCGAGCACCAACGACCCCACCAACTGCCCGGCGATCATGCCCAAACCGGTGATCAGGACCCCAAGACTCCGGACCAGCAGCGCCGCCAGGCCGATGAACAGGCAGCCCATGGGGCCGCCAAGGTAGTACCACCACTCGCTGGGAAGCGGATTTCCAGGCCCGGCCATAGAAAGCTTGAAAATCCACGCGATCCACAGAATGAGCGACCCCGCAATGAAGTTGACCAGCGTGGCTGCGATTGGCGTTCCGTAGTGGACCGTTGCAGTTCCGTTCATGGCCTGCTGGAAGCTCATAAAGAATCCGGCGGCCAGCGGCAGGAGAACGGGCAGGACGAGCGAGGCAATGTCGGTGTCGCCGCTGAACCGCGGGGAAACTGCCCACGCGACGGCGGCCACCGTCAGGACACTGCCTATGACCCGGACTCCTGTGATGGCGCGTTTTCCTCCCGGTCCGATGCCCATCCGGTCCACGAGCAGTCCACTCAACGTCTGTCCGGTCACGGCTGCGACTGTGAACAACGCGACACCCAGCAGGGCAACAGTGAACGACTGGGCAAAGACGAACAACGCTCCGATGGCACCGGCCATGACGTAGAACCGGGGGAAGCTGCGGTTCCGGACGGCAGGAATGATGCGCTGGAGCCCTGCCCTGCCCTTGGGTGTGGCAAGTGAGATGGCACTGATGAGGATGAGTCCTGTGGTGAAGCTCACCACAGCCGCGGCGATGCCGTCTCCCAGTTTGGCGCCGAGGGCCCCGTTGATCCTTCCTTGAAGCGGGATAACCAGGCCCGTCGCTACTGCGATGGGAAGGCCAATGACCAGCGGAAGGGCGGGACGGGGAGAAGGCTGCGGCACCGTCACCACACTACTTCAGGCATCATTGCTGTATGAGCAACCCCGAAATTGAAGAGATCCCCATCCGCGACGACATGATCCGACTCGGCCAGCTGTTGAAGCTCGCCAACTTGGTGGAGGACGGGGTTGAAGCCACGGAGCTCATCAAGAACGGCTTGGTCAAAGTCAACAACGAAATCGATGACCGCCGCGGACGCCAGCTCCACGTTGGCGATACCGTGACCGTCAATGGCCAGACGGTCCGGATCACCGCAGCCTGACAGACTGAAAACTCAGTCAGTGAGCACCTTGTGGGTGAGGAATTCGCCCACGTGTCCGATCTCCTGCTGGTTGATGCCGTGCCACATCCCCGTGTAAAGCACTTTGGTGAGGTCAACGTGCTTGCGCACCCAGCCCATGGTGTATTCGATCTTGTCCTGAGTAATGACGGGATCCTGCTGGTCGCGGCCCCAGAACATCGGTAGCGTTCCGTCCAGTTCGTCGTCCCGGAAGGCTGCGTCAGCGCCGGCGTCGATCACAAAGCCTGAAAGCCCGACGACGGCAGCGAAGTCCGCGGGACGGTAGCGGAGCATGGTGGTGGCCATGGCCATGCCCATGGAGAAGCCAAGCAACGTCACTGAAGAGTGGTTGGCTTTGACTGTGTCCAGCCATTCAAGGGCGTACTCGGCTGCCTGCTTTACAGCTCCCAATGAATAGTCGATGGACGCCGTTAGGGGGAACCACGTGAAGCCCGGGCCCATGGGCATCGGGGCCCGAAGGGCGGCCACCACAAAGCCGTCGGGCAGCAATCCGGCCAAGCTGAACAGGTCGTCCTCGTTGGAGCCGTAACCGTGGAGCAGGAGCAGGAGCGGCTTGCCTGCACGCTCTGATTCGTCGTGGGACCACAGGACAACGGGAGCGGGAAATGTGGGTGCTTCAGTCATGGGTCCATTCTTGCAGTTACCCGCCAGTAACAACCTACGGTGGCGTAGGGTCGACGTCACGGTGCAGGATATGAGCGTGAGTGAGAACAATCCTTTACTGAAGACGGGCGAGCCCGTTCCAAAGCACCCTTGGACCCGATATGTGGCCCTGGGTGACTCCTTCACCGAGGGCATCGGCGACCCCGAGCCCCGAAACCCCGGCGGTCACCGTGGTTGGGCGGACCGGGTTGCGGAGGAACTGGGCCGCAGCCAGGAAGACTTCGCCTATGCCAACCTTGCTATCCGTGGCAGGCTGCTGCAGCAGATTATCGATGAACAAGTCGGCCCCTGCTTGGAACTGCAGCCTGACCTCGTGTCCATTTCGGCCGGCGGAAACGATCTCATCCGTCCCGGCGGCGATCCCGATCTGCTGGCCGAAAAGCTCGACGCCGCAGTCGCGGAGCTGAGCTCGGGCGGTGCCACAGTGGTGCTTTTCAACGGCCCGGACACGGCAACTTCAGTGCTCGGGCGTATCCGCGGCAAGGTGGCCATCTACAACGAGAACCTCAGGACGGTAGCTGCACGCCACGACGCCATCATCGCGGATATGTGGTCCTTGAGGCAGTTGGCGGATCCCCAGATGTGGGACGTTGACCGCCTTCACTTCTCGCCGCTTGGCCACCACACCATAGCCATGATGGTTTTGGAGGCGTTGAACGTCGAGCACACGCTCGAGCCCCTGATGCCCAAGTCCCTTCCGCCGCGCACATGGCGTGAGGCCCGCTCTTCCGACCTCGTCTGGGCACGTGAGTACTTTGTCCCGTGGGTGATCCGGCGCCTTCGGCATCAGTCCTCCGGCGACGGCATCACACCAAAGCGTCCGACGCCGGGACCCGTCTTCGGCTCCACCGGCACCTTGCTGCCGCGCCGCTGAGGTCCGCCGTGCCGGGTGACAGCTTTATCTCCACGGAGACTATCCGGAGGATTCGGTTACGGCGGCAGCAGTTGCGGGCTCCCTATGCCGGAAGTCCCGGCGATGTGGTTCGCAACCTCCTGGCCGTCCAGTCCCAGGAGTTTCCCTACGCGAGGTGGACGCTTGCGCAAAGAAGCTCCACCGGCGCTTCGTCGATGGTCACGGCGGCAGAGATTGAGCAGGCCGTAGCCGACGGAAGCATCCTGCGGACGCATATCCTCCGGCCAACCTGGCATTTTGTGCACCGCGACGACCTCGGTTGGTTGATGGCATTGTCCGCAGATCGCCTCCACCAAGGCAACAAGGGCATGTACCGCCAAACAGGAATTGATGAGGACTCCGCAGCCAAGAGCGGCCGGATCCTGGCCGCTGCCGTGGCGGACGGAGCGCACAAGACACGCGAGGAACTGGCCGAAGTCCTGGGGCAGTCCGGATTTCCCAGCAGGGGGCTGGGCTTCATTTACCACCTCATGCACGCGGAAATCAGCGGCGTCCTGGTCAGTGGCTCGCCCGTCCGCTCTACAGGAGGCGCCCTGAAACAGACCTATGCCTTGTTTGACGAACGGGTACCGGACCCGGTGCTGTCACCCTTTACATCCGAAGGCCGCGACGAGGCCCTTGGACGGTTGGCACTCCGTTACTTCACCAGCCGGGGACCCGCCACTGTCAAAGACTGTGCGGCATGGTCCGGTTTGACCATGAAGGAGGTAAAGCGGGGAATCGACGTGGCGGGTCACCAGTCTCCCGGGAGTTTGGGCTCGGTGCAGTTTGATGGTCTCGGGTTCCATCTGGCCTCCGAGGAAGTGGAAGCCCTCGAAGGTGGTGTTCATCCTTCTCCCCCTGAAGACTCCGGCCTTCCCCGCGTAGATCTCATCCAGTGCTACGACGAATACGTGATGGGCTATTCACAGTCCCGGCACTTCCTTGGCGGAACAGCGCCGTACTTCCCCGAGGACAACGGACCCATGCATGTGGTCCTGCTGGATGGCAGGTTGGCTGGGTGGTGGCGCCACGGGTTCTCCGGCGGAACCTGCAGATTGGACGTCCGCATGAACCAGCCCACAACTGCGCAAGAGCAGGAAGCCCTGCAGTCCGAGGCGGATCGCTACGGCCGTTTCCTGGGCATGGAGACCAAACTGGTCTGAGGCGGCCGGATTGGTCTCACTGGGCAGGACTAAGCTGGGATGAGACCTAGGAGGCCTGCACTGTGAACAATCTGATCTTCTGGATCATCGTCTGCTCGTGGCTGATTCCGCTCGGCATCCGCCTGTACAACCGCTCCCGGGCGCGCCGGATCCAGCAAAACAACTTCCGCGGCCCCGGCTTCCCGCAGCAGAATTACCCGCAGCAAAATTACCCAGGGCCGGGTTACTCGAATCAGCGTTATCCAGGTCAGAGCTACCCGACGCAGAATTACCCCGGGTACCCGTCCGAACCAACCGTTATCCGCCCCGCGGATTCGACACCGCAGGCCGGGCCGCCGTCGAACCCTTCATCCCCGGCACCGTTCCCCCCAGCGGGCGCTTCGGAGCCGCAGGGATTCCGCGCGCGCAAGCTGGCCGAGCTGGACACGAAGTTCAGCAACGGCGAGATCGCCATGGAGGATTACATGAAGCAGCGCGGCGAAATCATGAACGGCTAGGGCTAGGCGAAGAATGATTCGCGGAGTTGCGCCGAGAGCTGGCCAATCTCAGTGAGGAAGCCATCGTGACCAATCGGGGCCTCAATGAGGTGGACCGGCACATCTCCGGGTAGCGCGGCGGCAAGTTCCCGCGACTGTGCAGGGAAGTAGAGCCTGTCGCTATCCACCGCCGCCACGAAGAACTCAGCCGTAGCGCGCGACAACGCCTGTTCCAGCGGGCCGCGGCCCCTGGTGACGTCGTGGGACATCAGGGCTTCGGTGATGGCGATGTAGCTGTTGGCGTCAAAACGGCGGACCAGCTTGGTTCCCTGGTGGTCCAGGTAGCTTTCCACCTGGTAGCGGCCACGCTCCCCCAACACCGCGGCGGCGAGTGGCGTTTCCTGGTGCTGGGCTTCCCTGCCGAAGCGGAAATCCAGCTCCAAGGCTGAGCGGTAAGTGATGTGGGCGATGCGTCGGGCCAACGCCAAACCATGTTCGGGTGCAGTGCCGCCGTAGTAGTCACCGTTATTGAAGTTCGGGTCCTGCCTGATGGCCAAGGTTTGGGCCTGGGCGAAGGCAATCTGCTCGGCCGTGCTGTAGGCGCCCACCGAAATTACGGCGCAGCGTTTGACCCTGTCAGGGAACGTCACAGCCCATTCAAGGGCCCTGGCGCCGCCCATGGAACCGCCCAACACGGCATGCCAGGCATCGATTCCCAAGGCATCGGCCAGGCGCGCCTCAGCCTCCGTGCTGTCGCGCAGCGTGACCAACGGGAAACGTGAGCCCCAAGGACGTCCGTCCGGCGCTTCTGACGATGGGCCGGTGCTGCCATAACAGCCACCCACGATGTTGATGGAAATGACGAAAAACTTGTTGGTGTCGATGGTGGCACCCGGCCCAACGAGTTGCTCCCACCAACCTTCCTCGTCGGTGGCTCCACGGGCTACGTGAGTGCTGCCCGTGAGCGCATGCTGGATGAGGACGGCATTGGAGGCATCGGCATTCAGCTGCCCCCAGGTCTCATAAGCGAGGACGACATCGGGGAGGAATCCGCCGGCCTCAAGTTCCAACGGCCCGATGCCGGCGTACTTGACGGTTCCGTCTTCCTCTCCGGATTTTGGAAGGGCAGTAGCAGTAATGGTCATTCCTTTAACACCTTAACCTCGCGCTTGCCCGTCGCCTTGCGTGCGAACAGGCCTGGTCTTCACCCGGGGCACCCCACCGCGGAGGAGGGTTGCCGGCCAGCAAGCCGGGGCTATGTGCTGGCACTCATGACCTAATACGAAGAGTCTAGGAAATGCAGGGCGGTTCTGGCGAAGAATGTGACAACAGTGTGACGGTTTAGGGTGTCTTCGTTCACGAACGAGCACCCGGAACTGCCGCCCGGCGAATAATCGTCGACGCGAGCGGCAGTCGGGTTAAGACTTCGGGGCGCGGCGTTAGGCGCCCTTGGCAGCCCGGAAGCCGGCTTCGAGGTCGGCGATGATGTCATCGACGTGCTCGATGCCCACGGACAGGCGAACGAGGCCAGGGTTGACGCCCGCAGCGACCTGCTGTTCCACCGTCAATTGGCTGTGCGTGGTCGACGCCGGGTGGATGACCAGCGAGCGTACATCACCGATGTTGGCAACGTGCGAGTGCAACTCCAGGCCGTCCACGAAGCGCTTGCCCGCTTCTACGCCGCCCTTGATGTTGAAGGCCACAATGGCGCCTGTGCCCTTGGGGCCGTACTTCCGGCCACGGTCATACCACGGGCTGGACGGCAAGCCCGCATAGGCGACCGATTCGACGTCGTCGTGCTTTTCCAGCCATTCGGCCACCTTGGTGGCGTTGGCCACATGGCGCTCCACGCGCAGGCTCAAGGTCTCCAGGCCCTGGGCAATGAGGAAGGCGTTGAACGGGGACACGGCAGAGCCGAGATCGCGAAGCAACTGGACGCGGGCCTTGAGGATGTAGGAGAGGTTCGCCCCCAGCGCACCGTCCTTGCCGATGTCCCGGGCGTAGACCAGGCCGTTGTAGCTGGGGTCCGGAGTATTGAAGCCAGGGAAGCGCTCGGGGTCCTTGCCGAAGTCGAAGTTCCCGGAATCCACAATCACACCGGCGATTGCGGAACCGTGACCACCGAGGTATTTGGTTGCAGAGTGGACCACAATGTCCGCTCCCCACTCGATGGGACGGATCAGGTAGGGCGTGGACAGCGTGTTGTCGACGATGAGGGGCACGCCGGCCTCGTGGGCAGTGCGGGCGATGCCCTCGATGTCCAGTACGTCCTGGCGGGGGTTGGACACGACCTCGCCGAAGAACAACTTGGTGTTGGGCCGGACGGCGTCACGCCATTGGTCCAGATTGTCCGGGTCCTCGACGAACGTGACCGAAATGCCGAACTTCTTCAGCGTGTGAGCCAGCAGGTTGTAGGTGCCGCCATACAGGCTGGGGCTAGCCACGATGTGATCGCCCGCCTCGGCGATATTCAGGATGGCGAACGTCTCCGCAGCCTGTCCGGAGCTGAGCAAGAGGGCACCCAGTCCACCTTCCAGGCTCGCGACCCGCTGCTCCACTGCATCCTGCGTCGGGTTGCCGATCCGGGTGTAGATGGGGGCGAGCTCGGCCAGGGCAAAGCGATTGGCGGCGCTTTCGGCACTGGGGAACACGAAGGACGTGGTCTGGTAGATCGGAAGCGAGCGCGCACCTGTGGCGGCATCAGGCTCCTGGCCTGCGTGGATCTGGCGGGTTTCGAAAGACCATCCTTGGGACATGCTGTTCTCCTGTTCGTGGCGCATGGGTTTGGCGGCAATGTGAAGCGGTGTGAGCTGGGGCCAGTCTAAGAACTGCCCGGAGGCGAAGACAGCTTTGTGACGCCGGTGGAAACTTTCGGTCTTCCCGCGTCCCTCCATGACGCCCACTACCACCACTTATACACATCCCACCTTAGTTAGGCTTGACTTAGCTGAGACCCCGATCACAAAGTGCCAAGATGAAGCCATGCGCATGGATCACGTCTCTTACGCCTGTGAACGAGATGGCCTTTTGGCCACTACCGAACGAATTTCCGCGGCACTGGGAGTGGACGCTGTCCGGGGCGGAGTGCACCCGCGCTTCGGTACCCGGAACATGATCATTCCCCTTGCGGATAACAAGTACCTGGAAGTGGTGGAGGTCCTTGACCACCCCGCTTCCGACAAAGCACCCTTTGGCCAGGCCGTCCGTGCCCGCTCGGCTGCCGGTGGTGGATGGATGGGCTGGTGCGTCGCCGTTGACGACCTTGCGCCGTTCGAAGACCGGCTTGGCCGCTCGGCTGTTCCGGGCAACCGTAAGTTCCCCGACGGACGCGAACTGGTGTGGCAGCAGATTGGCATCCTCGGCCTGATCGCTGATCCCCAGGTGCCCTACCTGCTCAAGTGGGAGGGCGACCCCTCGCTGCACCCGTCCAGGATCTACGAGAGCGACGTCAAGATGTCCAGCCTCACCATTGCGGGCTCCGCTGAACGCGTCACCGAATGGTTGGGCGAACCGGTGGAGAAGCCGCTGGAGGATGTCGCCGTCCAGTGGATGGCACCGCACGGCACTCCTGGCATCCTCGCTGTGACTTTCGAGACCGCCTCCGGAGCCGTCACCATCTAACCCGATCCATCCGGCTGGTCCCTGCCCCGGTCACCCATGTCCGGAGCCGATCATGTCCGGGCTAAGCTTCGGCCGCCATCAGCGGGTGCCAATGACGTCACCCGCCGATGGCGGCCGGATACTTTTAACGGGCGCCTACCCCAGGCCCATTGCCTTGCCGAACAGGCTGAATCCAACGAACGCCACGATGTCCAGCAGTGCGTGGGCAATCACCAAGGGCATTACCCGCTTGGTCTTGGTGTAGATCCACGCGAACAGCAGGCCCATGACCACGTTCCCTACGAACGGCCCAAAGCCCTGGTACAGGTGGTAGCTTCCCCGCAGGACGGCACTGACCACAATCGCCGCCGGCAGGCTCCACCCGAATTTACCGAAGCGGTCCATAAGGTACCCCACCACGATCACTTCTTCCACGATCGCATGGCGCATGGCCGAAAGGACCAGCACCGGCACCGTCCACCAGTAAGCGTCCAGGCCACTGGGCACAATCGCAGTGGTGATTCCCAGCGCCCGACCCGCGGCATACAGGCCGAGCGAGGGTATGCCAATCGCAGCGGCCAGGCCAACACCTTGGAGAAGGTCCTTGCCGGGCCTGGCAAAGTTGA
This sequence comes from Paenarthrobacter sp. NPDC090517, assembly GCF_044769165.1. NCBI lineage: Bacteria > Bacillati > Actinomycetota > Actinomycetes > Micrococcales > Micrococcaceae > Paenarthrobacter > Paenarthrobacter sp. NPDC090517. The sequence goes on from NZ_JBIVXN010000006.1 coordinate 178,675, forward strand.
AGCCTAGCCGGGCGAATGCCGAGCCGCCCCCGCCTTCCCTGCCGCCAGATGAATGGGTGGACAGAAAGTAGAACACCAAGGCCACGGGCACCAGAGCGAACACAATATCCAGCAATTGGTACGTGAGGTCGAAGTACTCGCGCGTGCTTTGGGACCTGTTCAGGGTTGACGTGGCGTCCGCCAATGGTGCCCTGGTCATCTTGTCCAGCAACTGAACTACGGAGTAGACGGCGGACTGGCCCAAGGACAGGCCCAGCACAATAAGCACTTCGGCGCGCAGCCGGCGACGGGAAGCAAGGAACATGTACCCACCCTATGCTTGGTGGGATGGGTGCCCCTGAGAGAATCTTCATGATCCGGCACGGCCAGTCAGCCGCGAATGCCGACACGTCCATCTACAACCGTGTGCCGGACTACCGGATCCCGCTGACGGAGCGAGGGTTGGAGCAGGCCCGGATTGCCGGGGAGGACATACGCCGGAAGCTCGATGGAGAACAGGTCTGCGTCTATGTCTCCCCCTACTTGCGCGCGTACCAAACCCTCGAAGCCATGAACCTCGGTCCCCTGATCGAACGCGTGGTTGAGGAACCCCGGCTTCGCGAGCAGGACTGGGCAAACTTCCAGATCGCCGGGGAGATCGAGGACCAAAAGGAACTGCGCAACCTCTACGGCCACTTCTTCTACAGGTTCCGCGAGGGCGAGTCCGGTTCGGATGTGTATGACCGGGTGTCATCCTTCATGGAGACGCTGTACCGGCACTGGCAGAAGCCTACTTACGCACCAAACACGCTCCTGGTCACGCACGGGCTGACCATGCGCCTTTTCTGCATGCGTTGGTTCCACTGGACGGTGGAGTACTTCGAGTCGCTCAACAACCCGGACAACGCCGAGCTTCGGACCCTGATCAAGAACGACGACGACCAGTACAGCCTGGATATACCGTTCAGCCAGTGGGTGCCCAGGGAGGTAGACGACTCAGTGCTGCACGCACCGAGGATGCGCTTCTAGCGTGCGCTGTTCAGCGGGCAGGTCTCAGCCGGCGGGTCTCAGCCAGCAGGTGCGACGATGACTTCGGTGCCCTTGGCTTCGAACGCTGCTTTATGTTCGGCACTGATGCCGGAATCCGTGATGAGGTGTCTGAAGTCGTAGCCTGCCATGGCGGCAAAGGAGCGACGGCCCACTTTGGAAGAGTCGGCCACCACATAGGACTCGGTGGCACGGCGTGCCATCACCGTGTTGACCATGGCTTCGCCTTCGTCGGTGATGGTGGGGCCGAGGTCCGGGTCGACGCCATTGACACCGATGAACGCAATATCCAGGGCAACTTTTTGCATGATGACGTCCGTGTAGGGACCCACCAGCTCGTAAGAGCGGGGGTTGAGGATGCCGCCGGTGACCATGATCTTGATGTTCGGCCGGACTGCAAGCTGCGAAGCGATGTTGATCGCGTTGGTCACCACAGTCAGGGTGGGCCGGTTTGAAGGTGCGTTGAGGTCCTCGCGGGTGGACAGCAGCTGGGCCAAAGCAGTGTTGGTGGTACCGCCGCTGAGTCCAATGACGGCACCCGGGCGGATCAATGCTGACGCAGCCAAGGCGATTTCCTGCTTGGCCGCAGCATGGTCGTCACGGTTGTAGCGGCCCGGAAGGTCGTAGGCAACGGACCCGGTAGTGGCGCCGCCGCGGGTGCGGCTGAGCAACCGCTGCTTGGCGAGGCTGTCAAGATCCCTGCGGGCCGTGGCAGGTGAGACGCCCAGGCGGGTCACGATGTCCTCGACTTCCACATGGCCGGACTCGGCCAGGAGGTCGAGTATGGCAGTGAGCCGATCGGTGCGGGTCATGACAAGCCTTTCGCGGGTTCCAGCGAGTTCGCTTTGGCGAACAGCGTCAGCATACGTGCGGACTCCAGCACAAGGGCATCCCGGCCGGCCTTGATGTATTTCCGGGAATCCACCACTGCAGGGTTGGCCTCGAGGTACCCACGGACGGCGCGGGTAAAGAACCCGTTCAAATGTGTGGATACGTTGATCTTAGTCATACCCGCACGGATAGCGGCTATAAGCATGTCATCTGTCACACCGGAGGAGCCATGGAGGACCAGTGGTTTTCCCACCGCAGTTTTCAGTCTGGTGATGAGGTGCAGGTCCAGCGCGGCGCTGCGTTCGGTCATCGCGTGGGACGAGCCGACAGCTACAGCGAGCGCGTCCACTCCTGTTGCCTCAACGAATGCGCGGGCCTCACCGGGGTCCGTTCGGACACCGGGAGCGTGGGCTCCGTCCTTGCCACCCACTTTTCCAAGCTCGGCCTCCACATAGACACCGCGCTTGTGGGCATACCTGGCCACCCGTTGGGTGACTTCCACGTTCCCGTCGTACGGCAGGTGCGCGCCGTCGTACATGACGGAACCGAAACCCAGGTCCACGGCGGCGATCGCGAGATCTTCGGATTCTGCGTGATCCAAGTGAAGGGCAACGGGCACGGCAGCGGAACGGGCGATTGCCAGGGCTGCCGCCGCGAGGGGTTCGAGTCCGCCATGGTACTTGGCGCAGTTCTCGGAAATCTGCAGAATAAGCGGGACGCCGGCCGCCTCGGCCCCTGCCACCAGGCCTTCGGCAGTTTCGATGTGAATGATGTTGAACGCACCTTGTCCTGTGCCCGCGGCGGCGGCCTTGTCCATGAGTTCCCGAGTGCTAACCAGGGTCACCGGGTCTCCTTCCATGTCACGATCAATTGGTCTTGGAGTTCCTTGAATCGCGGCGAAATTTCACCTGCGGCAGGCATGAGCACGGCCGCGGCCGACCAGGCGGTGGCGCGGCGAAGAATTTCCCGGGGCTCTGTGATGCCTTCGGCGAGTGCGACGGCGGCAGCCGCCACCCCGGCGTCGCCAGCCCCTGTGGGGTTACCGCTGAGCGCTTCGGGCAGCCGGGCGCTCCAGTAACCGCCCGGGGCGGCGTGGTCAAAGGCGAGCATGCCGTCCGCTCCGGCGCTGACGAGGACTGTTCGGGCACCCATGTCGATCAGCGCCAATGCGGCAGCTTCAAGGCTGGACTCCCCCGTCGCTTCGGCCAGCTCGTGATGATTGGGCTTGAGAATGTCGGCACCGGCTTTCGCCGCGGCGATGATCCCCGGACCGGACGTGTCGATGATGGCCGGGATACCGGCGTCGTGGGCAAGGCGAACCAGCTCCGGGTAGAAATCCTCAGGAGCGCCCGGCGGCAGGCTTCCCGAACCGACCAGGACGGAGGCCGGCAGGTTGCGGTTACCGCTCACGGCCTCCACTACGGCGATCCGCAGTGAGCGCCAGTCATCCGGCAGAAGGGCTTGGCCCTCCTCATTGAAAATGGAGGTCTCCCCAGCAACGGTGTCCACCAGCGCGATGCTGCGGCGGGTTTCAGCTGCGACTCCCACCAGCGTGTGCGGCACCCCGCTGGTCCACAGTTCAGCAGCGAGGGTCTGCCCTGCCGCACCGCCGGTGGGGGCAATGGCGAGCACGGGGTACCCCAACTGGTGAGTGACACGGGCTACGTTGATGCCCTTGCCTCCCGCACGACTTATGGGCGTGGGAACCCGGTGGCTGGAACCCTCAGTGATTCCGTGGACGGTGTAGGTCATGTCGATGGCCGGATTTGGAGTGACGGTAATAATGCGGTTCACGTTGGCTCGCTTCATCGTGCGCCTCCCAAAAGTGCCCGGGCATTCAGTGCCGCGCCGAGCAAGCCGGCGTCCTGCCCCAGTTGGGCACGAATGAGTTGGGGCCTGCGCTGGAAGTCCAGGATGGTGTCAACCCGTTTACGAAGGGGCTCAAGCAGCTCGTCGCCTGCTTCAGCGAGACCTCCGCCAATCACCACGGCTTCGGTCCCAATAATGTTTACGCACTGGCAGATAGTGAAGGCCAGAGCATCAACAGCATCCGCCCAAACACGTGCGGCCACGGCATCTCCCGTGTTTGCCCTGAGCAATACACCGCGTGCACCGTCCACCGGGTTTCCCGATGCCCGGTGGTAACGCTTGGCAATTGCACCTGCTGAGCCCACTGCTTCCAGAATGGTCGAGCCTGTGGCGTCCGGTCCGGCGTCGGGGTCCGGGACCTGGGCGTGGCCGAGTTCCCCGGCGAATCCCCCTGCGGTAACGGCCTTGCCGCCCGAGAACACAGCTGCAGCAATGCCGGTTCCCACCACCATCACCACAACATCGTTGAACTCTTTGGACCCTCCAAAGCTGTGTTCAACTGCTGCAGCGGAACGGACATCGTGATCGAATGCAACGGGGATGCCAAGCCGCTTTTCAGCTTCGGCAGTGAAGGGGAAGTTACGCCATCCGAGGTTGGCGGAATAGACGCCCACTCCGGCCACGGAGTCCACGATTCCAGGGACGATGATGCCCGCTGCCCTGGCGGGAGTTTCAGGAAACTCAGAGTCCAGCTCGGCTTTGAGCTCAGCAAGCCTGTCCAGTACCGCTTCGCCGGGGCGGGCAGGATCCAACGGCGTAGGGACGCGGCGCATGCCCAGGACGGTCCCAAGTGCGTCCACCAAACCAGCCTTGATGTCTGTCCCGCCGACGTCGAACGAAAGGACCGGCGATTCTGCGGCTCCGAGAACCATGATGGGCTGCCTAGGCCGAGGCGTCGAGAATAACGGAGCGCGTCAGGTTGCGGGGCAGGTCCGGATTCAGTCCACGAACGCGCGCACGCTCCAAGGTGACCTTGTGGACGCGTGCCAGTTCAGCCAGCGGGTGCTTGTCCGTGTGGATGTAAAGGGCGCCAGTGACGACCATATCGTTGTCCAGGCCCTCGGGCTGGGCACCAAACAGCCAAGTGACACGGCCGGGGGCGGCGATGGAGATGGGGCCGTGCCGGTATTCCATGGCGGGGTAGGACTCGGTCCACCCCTGCACGGCTTCGCGCATCTTCAATCCGGCCTCGTGGGCCAGCCCGACCGTCCAGCCGGTGCCGAGGAAGGTGAATTGCTCGGCGTCCAGGAGTTCCTGGGAGACCGGCGCAGCCACTGCATCACGGGCATCATCGATTGCCTGTTGCACGTCGATGCCGAGGCTGGTCAGCAGGTAGACCAACGCCGTGGTGGCGAAGCGGGTCTGCACCACGGAGCGCTCATCGGCGTATTGGAGGCTTACCACGGCGTCTGCCAGCTCGACGATTGGCGAGGAGATGTCGCCAATGATGGCTACGGTGGGGACAATCCCCTTCAAATCAGCCAAAATCTCGAGCACCTCAGTGGTGGTACCTGATCGGGTGATGGCCACAACGGCGTCGTACTGGCGATCGGCGCTGTTGCTGTTCAGGAAAGCCTCTGAGGCGGCGAACGCATCCGTGACCCCTTTGCCGGCGGATTCGCGGGCCGCGGCGTAGCTCTGAGCCATGAACCAGGATGTGCCACAGCCGATGACGGCGATGCGCTTGCCGTCCGCCGGAAGCAACTGCTCCGCACGTGCCTGCTCCACGGCGCGCTGCCAAACCTCGGGTTGGGAAACCAGCTCTTCTTCCATGAAGGCACCCAGTGTGTTCTCGCTCATCGTGTGTTTCGCTCCCGCTCAGCTTAATGACGTTTTCTGATCTATAGAAACACTAAACGATCATTTTCGATCTAACAAGGATCATTCGTGTGCTGAGACTGCTCATTATTCGCGCATCATGAGCGGCGAGCGTTAAACCCAAAAAGGAGGGGCTGCGTTCCAACCGGAACACAGCCCCTCCTTCTTGTCTCTAACTTGTCCTTAGACAGCCCGCACGCCGGCCCGCCACACCGAATGAGTCAACGGAATCCCGGGACGGTACGCCAGATGCGTGGCCGACGGAGCCTTCAGCATGTGCAAATCAGCGCGATGTCCGACGGCGAGCGAACCCACCGCCCGTTCGCCGTCGACGTCGTTCCCTGACTCCCGGCCCAACGCCAAAGCGCCGCCATACGTCGCCGCGCGGACGGCCTCGTGGACGCTCAAGTGCATCTGAAGCACAGCCGTGGTGACACAGAACGCCATGGAGCTGGTGTACGAGGTCCCCGGGTTGCAGTTGGCCGCAAGGGCAATCTGTACGCCCGCGTCGATCAGTTCACGGCCAGGCGCCAAGGGCTGCCGCGTGGAAAGGTCACAAGCGGGAAGGCACGTGGCCACCGTACCGCGCGCGCCCGTTCCGGAGGCCACATCCCAGCCGGCCCACGTTTCCGCGAGCGCCCGGACATCCTTATCCGAAAGGTAGTTCACGTGGTCCACGCTCGCAGCCGCGAACTCAACGGCCAAAGCCACACCAGGCCCCTCCCCGAGCTGGTTGCCGTGAACCCTCAGGCCCAGCCCGGCGTTGCGGGCAGCAGTGAGGACCCGCCGTGACTGATCCTCAGTGAACGCTCCGCGCTCGCAGAAGACGTCAGCCCAGCGGACATGCGGCAGGACGGCGTCCAACATGGGGCCACACACCAGGTCCGTGTACTCCTCAGGATCGGAGCCGCCGGGAACCAGGTGCGCGCCGAGATAGGTAACCTCGTCCACTTCAGCTGCTGCGATGCGGGCGCTACGGGCTTCGTTCTCCACGTCCAACCCGTAACCGGTCTTGCTCTCCAAGTACGTGGTTCCTTGCGAAACTGCCTCAGCCACCCGCTCCCGCACGAGGCGCGTAAGTTCGTCGTCGCTGACGCTGCGCGTGGCACCCGTGGTGACGGCGATCCCGCCGGCGCTGTAGCTTTCGCCTGCCATTCGGGCCTCGAACTCGGCAGTGCGGTCACCTGCGAAGACGAGGTGTGAGTGCGAATCCACCCAGCCGGGCAGGACGGCGCGGCCCTCAGCGTCGATCCTTTCGTCACCGGCCGGGGCGTCTTTGGCAGTGCCGATCCATGAAATCCGCTCGCCTTCGATCACGATGGCGGCGTCCCTGAGGACCCGGTGCTCCAGGTCCTGGGTCATCAGTTCACCAATATTGGTGATGACCGTGCTGTTTCTGTTGCCGCTTGTGATTCCGCTCATGACCCTATTGTTCAGCGTCGGATGGACCAGCGTACGGCCGCGAGCTGCTCCGCTGTCCGGGATTCCGGACTGTCGTCCTTCACCTCGCCGAGGATCAGTGCGGCGGCCAGCTGGGCGATGGCGGAAGATGTTTGAAAACCGTACCCCCCTTGACCGGCGAGCCAGAAGAAACCGGGCGCTTCGGCGTCGAAACCCACAACCGGGATTCCGTCCGCCGCTTCTGTCCTGAGTCCGGTCCAGGCACGGTCCACCGAGCGGATGCCCAGGGAAGTGACCGTATTGAGTTTGCCGATCAATGTCTCCACGTCCCCGGGGTAGGGTTTGGCATCCTCGGCTCCGCTGGGCACGGTTTCCGATGGCGAAATCAACACCTGGTTGCCCTCGGCGCGGAAGTAGAACGAGTTATCAGCGGCACACACCATGGGCGTTTCCGGCGACAATGGATTCTCAACGTTCACTATCGCCGCAGTCCGGCGGTAGGGCTGCAGTCCCAGCTTCTCCACACCACTGATGACAGCCAGCTCGTCCGCCCATGCTCCTGCTGCGTTAACCACGACGCCGGACTGGAATCCTTCCGTACCCGCGCCCAGTTGCCAGCCGCTCCCCAGCCGCTGGGCCGAGTGGACTTTGGCTCCGGTGATGATATCCACACCTGCAGTTTCCGCCGTCCGGCGGTGCTCCTCGAGAAGCAGTGGCGCGTTACAGCCGAAGGAGCCGTCATCCAGCCCCGCGGCGGTGAAGGATGCAGGATTCAGGGCCGGGCAGAGACGCATGGCTTCATCGTGTGGGATGGGGTGCATGTTTCCGCTGGCTTCGGCGCTCACCGTGGCCTCATCGCCCACCAGCATGAAGCCCCGGGGTGTCAGGATCGGCGTTCCTGCCTCTGCGTCCCGGGCGGACAGCATGTCGAGTGTGCGGATGGTCAGATCCTGGACCACGGCCGGTCCGTAGCTGGGGATCAGTTGCCGGGCCGACCGCGAGGAAGTGTGGAAAGCCAGGGACTGCTCAGCCTCGACAAGGGCCACCGAGCACTTGCCCGCGAGAGCCGCTGCCAAGGACAGTCCACCGATGCCGCCGCCAACGATTACCACGTCATAATTCGAAGCCATGACTCCATCCTGACAGACCGGATGCTCTCTCACATCCCGCGCCCTTCAGCCGGACGCTCGCTCACTTTCATCAAGAAAGCGAGCGAGCGTCGGCCGGAAACCCGAGGGACGTGAGAGAGGGTCGGCCGGAAACCCGAGGGACGTGAGAGATGGTTGCTTAGGCGACCGCGGCGCGACTCTTGACGAACGCCTGAACGCACGCTTCGACGTCGTCCGCGCTGTGCGCAGCGGAGAGCTGCACACGGATGCGGGCCACACCCCTCGGCACCACGGGGAAGCTGAAGGCCGTGACAAAAACGCCGTTCTTGAGCATTTCATCGGCAACCTTGGCCGCAACCACGGCGTCGCCGAACATCACGGGGATGATGGCGTGTTCGCCGTCGAGGAGCTCGAAGCCTTCTTCGCTCATGCGGCGACGGAACAGCGCTGCATTCTCGAACAGGCGGGTACGTAGATCGCCGGACTCCTGCACGAGCTCGATCGCCTTGATGGTTGCCGCAACGATGGCCGGGGCAAGCGAGTTGGAGAACAGGTACGGGCGCGCCTTTTGACGGAGCATCGCCACGATTTCGCCGCGGCCGGAAACGTAACCACCCGAGGCGCCGCCGAGAGCCTTGCCGAACGTACCCGTGTAGATGTCCACGCGCTCCGAAACACCGGCGTGCTCAGGGGTGCCGGCGCCGGTGGGGCCCATGAAGCCAACGGCATGGGAGTCGTCCACCATGACCAAGGCGTCGTGCTTCTCGGCGAGGTCGCAGATGGCCTCAAGCGGAGCGAGGTACCCGTCCATGGAGAAGACGCCGTCCGTGACGATGATCTTCCGTCGGGAGCCCTCGGCCTCAACGAGCTTGGCTTCGAGATCAGCCATGTCCTGGTTGGCGTAGCGGAAACGCTTGGCCTTGCTCAGCCGGATGCCGTCGATGATGGACGCGTGGTTCAGGGAGTCCGAGATGATGGCGTCTTCAGGACCGAAGAGGGACTCGAACACGCCACCGTTGGCGTCGAAGCAGCTGGAGAAGAGGATAGTGTCCTCGGTTCCCAGGAACTTGGAGACCCGGGTCTCAAGCTCCAGGTGCAGGTCCTGGGTTCCGCAAATGAAGCGAACGGACGCCATGCCGAAGCCGCGCTCGTCCATGGCGGACTTGGCGGCCGCAATGATGTCCGGGTGGTCAGCCAGGCCAAGGTAGTTATTGGCGCAGAAGTTCAGGACCTTGTTGGCCGGCTCGCCGAGCTGACCCGCTGCGATATGGCTGGCCTGGGGGGAATCGATGTGGCGTTCGGTTTTGAAGAGTCCGGCGCTGCGGATCTCGTCCAATTCGCCTTGCAGTTGGTCTTTGATGGCTGAGTACATGGTGCTCCTAAAGTCTTTGGGGATCCGGTGGGTTCGGTCTGGCTACAGTTCGGTCGGGTTAGAGTTCGGTCCAGTCGAGGACCACTTTGCCACCGGTTCCGTTGCGTGCGATTTCGAAGCCCTTTTCCCAGTCCGCTGCAGACAGTTTGTCTGTGACGACTGCGGAGATGCTGCGGTGCAGCACGGGGTTGGAGGACAGCATGGCGCTCATGGCGTACCAGGTCTCGAACATTTCCCGGCCGTAGATGCCCTTGAGCGTGAGCATGTGGGTCACTACCTTGCCCCAGTCGATGTCAATGGACTGGCTGGGCAGGCCAAGCATGGCGATGCGGCCGCCGTGGTTCATGTTGTCGATCATCTCAGGCAGCGCTGTGGGGTGTCCCGACATTTCCAGTCCGATGTCGAAACCTTCGCGCATGCCCAGTTCCTGCTGCGCTTCGCGAACGCGCATCTTCGAAACGTCTACGGCGAGGTCCACGCCCATCTGGCGCGCCAGTTCCAAGCGAGGTGCGGACACGTCTGTGATCGCGATCTTGCGGGCACCTGCATGGCGGGCGACGGCGATGGCCATCAGTCCGATGGGACCTGCACCGGTGATGAGCACATCTTCTCCCACCAGCGGGAAGCTCAGTGCGGTGTGGACGGCGTTGCCGAAGGGGTCGAAGATGGCGCCGAGCTCAGGGGTAACTGACTCATCGTGGTGAACCCAGACATTGGTTTCCGGGATGACGACGAATTCGGCGAAGGCACCATCGCGCTGCACGCCGACGGAGACGGTGTGGATGCACATCTGGCGACGTCCGGCACGGCAGTTGCGGCAGATTCCGCACACCACGTGGCCTTCGCCGGAGACCTTGTCCCCTACCTTGACGTCACGGACGTCCTCACCGATTTCCACTACTTCGCCATAGAACTCGTGGCCGGCAATGAGGGGCGTTTCAATGATGCCCTGGGCCCAGGCATCCCAGCTCTGGATGTGGAGGTCGGTGCCGCAGATACCGGTGGTCATCACACGGATCTTGACGTCACTGGGGCCCGCTTGGGGCTCTGGACGTTCGACGAGTTCGAACCCTGCATGGGGTCCGGATTTGTAGAGAGCCTTCATGGAATTCCTCACTGCCGGGGCTGCTTCACTGCTGCTGAATCCATTAGAGCCCCGGGCACGATTTAGCACAACTAGAATCTTCTCAATCAACGATTTAGGATTTGCTAATGGAAATTCATCAGTTGCAGATGCTTCGCGAACTCGGAGACCTGGGAAGCGTCAAGGCCGTCGCTGAGACATTGATGGTGACACCATCGGCAGTTTCACAACAGCTTGCACTGCTGCAGAAATCCGTGGACGTGCCATTGACGCGCAAAGAAGGCCGCGCTCTGGTGCTCACGGACGCAGGCCGCGTCCTCGCAGAGGCGGGTGCCGCCGTCGTGAATGCCATGGCCGATGCGCGGGCTGCGATCGGCGCCTATCACGACGCTCCGGACGCGCCAGTGAGCGTCAGCGCGTTTCACAGCGCGGGGCAGGCGTTGTTTGCGCCGTTGGCGGCGCTGTTGGCGTCCGACGGCGGGGAGTCGCCTCGCCTGCGGCTGTCCGATGAAGATGTGGCCCAAGAGGATTTCCCGGGGTTGGCTGCGCGATACGACCTTGTTTTGGCGCACAGAATGGACAACAGCCCGTCGTGGCCGCAAGACAAGGTGGCGGTAATTCCACTCGCCGACGAGCCCTTGGACATCGCGCTTCCGGCAGCTCACCCGTTGGCAAACCGCCGCGAACTGGAGCCGTCCGACGTCGTGGGTGAATCCTGGGTGACCAGCCGCGACGGCTACTCCCCTGCAGACGTCCTTGCCGCCGTCGTTGCCGTGAGCGGACGACCGGCAGAAGTACTGCACCGCATCAACGACTATTCGACCGTGGCTGCGCTGGTGTCTGCCGGTGGCGCGATCGGGCTGCTGCCGCGGTTCACGGCACGCCGCGTGTTGGACTCCGGAGTGGTGCTGCGTCCACTGTCCGGGGTGAATTCGGTCCGCAAGATCGACATCCTGGCCCGGCCGGAAACGCTCAAACGGAAATCGGTCATGACGGTTTGCGAGTCACTTCAAACCGTCATGACCGAGCTTGTCGAGCTATCGGCCCCCGCTCACCCCACTAAGTAGCAGCACATGCCGTTCTGAGTGCTGAGAACGGCCCCATCTGCGACCTACTTGGGTTCAGTCGCGGACGAGGGAGGGCTGGCCGGCGTCGAAGTACTCCACTAGTTCGAACGGGAGGTCCGGTACCTCCCGAGCCGAGCCGTCGCCGCGCAGCGATTCCGCTGCCAAGATACCGGCCGCTACCGCCTGTCGCGCAGCAATCGGACTAGTTTGGGTCTGACCGCCTTCGGAAGCAAAACGCAGGAATTCCTCGATCAACCGCGGGTCAGCGCCGCCGTGGCCACCTTCGCCGTCCTGGATCGTGATGACCTCGTCCGGGGCCGCATAACCGGACGACCGGCTGGTCCACACGTTGATGGTTTCGCCCGGACCGTCTCCCAGGTTCTCGATCCGGCCCTTCGTGCCGATGACCGTATAGTTACGCCAATAATCAGGCGTGAAGTGACACTGCTGATAGCTGGCCAGGACGCCGTTATCCAGCACCATGTTCATCATGGAAATGTCCTCAACATCAATCACCTCCGCCAGGTCCTTCTGCTCGGTGGGCGGCCAGTTATCCATGGAGAACCAGTCCCCCATGCGCTTGCCGGCGTTGTTGCTGCGGTTGGCCACGTCGCCGTAAACCGCGAGATCTCCGACGGCGGCAACCCGCTTGGTGTATCCGCCCGCCAGCCAGTGGATCACGTCGATGTCGTGGGCACCTTTTTGGAGGAGAAGGGACGTGACGTTGGCGCGCTGGGCGTGCCAGTCCTTGAAGTAGTAGTCTCCCCCATGACCCACAAAGTGGCGGCACCAGATCGCTTTGACGTCGCCGATCCTGCCGTCCTCGATCAGTTTGCGCATCTGGACCACCACTGGCATGTGGCGCATATTGTGGCCGACGTACAAACGAGTCCCTGTCTGGTAGGCCGTCTTCAGGATCAAGTCCGCAGCCTCCACTGTGATGTCCAGTGGCTTCTCACAGAAGGTGGGGATGCCCGCCTTAAGCGATTGGACAGCGACGGCGGCGTGCTGATTATCGGGGGTCAGGACCAGGACGGCGTCAATCCCGCTGCTCAGCAGCTCCTCAAGATCCCCCGTCACACGGGCCGACGGGATGCGTTCAGCGGCGTCTGCCCGGCCACGCTCGCTGAGGTCACAAACAATGGCAACTTCCGAGCCTTGGCCCGGCTTGTGGGCGTGCTTCCACAGCCCTGAACGCAGGCCGAAACCCACGATGCCGACCTTCAAATCCTTTTCCATGGTGTGCAATTTCCTTCTGCTGTTCTTAGTAAAGTCTGGTTGCGGCGCTGCGATGCGGCGCCGATTCGCGCACGAACAAGTGCCAGGGGAAGTCAAGGACGCCAGGTGACTCCGGCGCGGTGTGACCCGTTGCCCGCCCAAGGAGCAGCCGGGCGAGTTTGTCGAAGAAGTCAACAGGGCCCACGGTGCTCAGCGACGGTGACATCCGTTCGCCCTCCACGGTGTTGCCAACACCGATGATGTCAACGTCGGTGCCCACGGCGAGGCCCAGGCGCTGGGCTGCGTTGATGGCGCTTACAGCTGCGTAGTCCGTGGTGGCATAGATGGCCGTGGGACGGTCCGGCATGCTCAGCAGTCGCGTTGCCGCCGCGTAAGCCCCCGCACTGGTGCCGTCGAACAGGCCAACGTAATCGTCCCGTTCCTTGATCTTCGCCGCGGCCAAAGCATCGGAGTAAGCCCGATACCTTGTCCCGCCTGAGGTGCCCGCTGCCGTTGCCGGGGTCAGGCAGGCAATCCTCCGGTGGCCGTGGAGCAGATGCTCCACGGCCAGGCGGCAGCCGGGTCCGGCGATGGAACGGATGACGTCGAAGCCCTCCGCTTGGACCTCTTCGTCAAAGACCACCAGCGTGGTGCCGTGCTCGGCGAGCTTGCGCAGGGCTTCCCGCTGGTCAGGACGGACTGCATCCACGAACACAGCATCGGCATTGTGCGTGCCCAGAACTTTGACCCAATCGGCGTCACCCAGGATCATCGGCGTGATGCCCAGCGGGACTGCCGCCTTCTGAACAGCCTCAATGACGGACAACGACCACGGATCGGACAGCATGGTCAGGGACAGGATGACAGTATTTGTCCGTCCCGTGCGGATGGCCCGGGCTGCCTGATTGGGGCGGTAGCCAAGCCGCTCAGCGGCCGCCTTGACCTTCTCCGCCGTCGGATCCGACACTCCTGGTCCGCCATCACCGCGTCGACCCGATAACACGTAGGAAACCGTGGCCGTAGAGACGCCCGCCAGTTCGGCCACCATGCGGATGGTCGGCCTGACTCCTGTGCTGCTCGCTTTTGCCATGGTTCCCCCTGCTGTGTTCTTTGTATCTGCGTGTTGGTTCGTTGTTGGTTTGAGGCTAGCTCCTGAATACCGGCGCGTTGGGGTCCAACGCGGCCTGGTATTCATCGCGCATCTTGTCGCCGCCTTCGCTCTTCCAGCGCTTGACCGCGTCCTTGAGTTCGTCGATCTTGGCGCGGCCGGTAATGATGTCCACCACCTTGTCGCGCAGCTGCTTTGTGATTTTGGCGCCCACCTTGGCGTTGGTGTCGGAGTAGGAACCGTTGGTGGGGTTACGCCATGCGAACTCAAGCAGTTTTTCTTCCTGCTGGCTCACGTACCGGGTGTCGTCGTCGAAACCTGGGTTGAAGATGACGTTCTCCGGGCTGGACATGATGTTCAATGCTGAGACCAGGCCGGGCGCATTGGTGGCTCCCGTCTCGGTGCGTGCCGGGTTGCCGGAGGCATCGATGGTGTAGTCCTGGCCCAGCTCGCCGAAGTTCTTTTGCATGTACTCCACCGTGCCGAACGGCGCCGACAAGTAGTTGATCAGGGCCAACAGTTCGCGAATCTTGCCCTCTTCGGCCTTCTTGAACGGGGTGAAGCCCACCGTGCCGTAGCCCATGTCGTAGACGGGCTTGACCTTGCCGTCTGCACTGAACGGAATCAGGATGTCGAACTGGGCGTCTTTGTTCAGAGCACGGTAGCTGCGGATATCGTGCGGACCCACCACCACTTGAGCTGCCACGCTGCCGTTGGCGACGCGCGACCGGATGTCCGTCGCTTTGGAGTCAGGGTAGAAGACTCCCGCTGCGAACATCTTGGCGGTGAACTCGACGCCGGCCATGTATTCGTCGGTTTCGTACAGGTGGGTGAGGGTGCGGTCCTTATTGACGGCCCAGCTGTTCGGGGCACCAAACCATTCAGTGACCATGTGCAGGGCATTGATGTACGCGGGTTCCAGCGCGTACTTCTGGTCACCCGGGCGGGTCAGCTCCTTGGCTTTCTCCAGGAATTCCTCGGCGCTGGCAGCTTCGAAGCCATCTACCTGGGCCCACACGTCGTGGTTGCCAAGGTACACCTGCCCGAACGGGGTGCTGGGGATGGGAGCTCCCCAGATCTTGCCGTTCACGACGGCGGTCTTCCAGGAATCGGGCTTCAGTGCGGCCAGGTTGGGGTACTCAAGGACAGCGTCACCGGAAAGGTAAGGTGTCAGGTCCTGGAATTTGGCTTCCAACATGGGTCCGACGTTGGGGATGCCCTGGTTCGGCGGAACCCACATCATGTCCGGAAGATCGTTGCTGGCCAGGACAGTGGCGAACTTTGCCGGGTACCCGTCTCCGATGTCTTCGGCGATTTGCAGCTCCAGGTCGCCGCCGAGCTTGGAATTGAGGCGCTGCCAGAAGGGGTTGTCCTTCAGGCCCGGGCTCATGGTCTCGAAGGTTTCGGTCAGGCCGGTGACCTTGCCCTTGAGCGGCGGTGTCTTCACGGACTGCACAGCAGTGGGCAGTTTGAAGTAGCCGGCTTGGAGGCCCTTGGCATTACCGGCGATGTCCGGGGTGACGCCGGTGAATTCCTTGTACGTTGGCAGCTTGACTGACGCGGAGGCAGCGGCGCCTCCGTTGCTCGCGGCCCCGCCACCACCGCAGGCGGACAAGCCTGCGGCTGTCACGGCCAGGCCCGCGAGGCCAAGGAAACCGCGGCGGCTGAATCCAGCCTGGGAGGTAGTGCTCGTCATGGCATAACCCTTTCTGGTTACTTGCTTCATTTCTGAGGTTTGAGTGCTTGGATTTGGTTGCTCTGTGTGGGGCTAGCCCTTGACGGCACCTGTGATGACGCCCTTGGCAAAGTGCTTTTGGAGGAAGGGGTAGACCATCAGGATCGGGACAAGTGCCACCACCACCACGGCCATCTGGATGGACTGCGGCGGCGGAGTGGTAGTGATTCCCAACTGGTCCGCTGCGCCGCTGCCCTGGACCACGAAGTTGCGGAGCAGCAACTGGATGGGCCACTTGCTGTGATCGTTGATGTAGAGCAGGGCGTTGAAGAACGAGTTCCAGAACCCGACCGCGTAAAACAGCCCGACGACGGCGATCACGGCTTTGGATAACGGCATCACTATGCGCCACAGGATCTGCCAGTCGTTGGCGCCGTCGATCCTGGCACTTTCGATCAGTTCACCGGGGATGTTCATGAAGAAAGATCGCATCACCACAAAGTTGAAGGCCCCGAAGATGCCTGGGAGGATCAGCGACCACAATGAGTCCAACAGACCCAGTTGGCGAATCATGAGGAATGACGGAATCAGGCCCGGCGCAAACAGGAGCGTGAACAAGACTGCGAGGATCACTGGTCGGCCAAACAGCACCGTGCGGCTGGTGGCGTAGGCCATGGTGATGGTCACAAACAGCGCCAGGATGGTGCCCACCGCTGTAACCAACATGCTGACTCCAAGTGACTGCAGCACCATGGGGCCCTTGAAAATGGTGGCGTAGGCCTCCAAGGTTGGACGTTCGGGCCAGAGCACGAACCCGCCAGCCTCAACGAGTTGTTCGGTGTCAGCAAGGGACGTTGAGACCACCAGCAGAATAGGCGTAAGGATGGACAAGCTGAAGACAATCAGGACTACGGCTTTGACCGTTTGATATAGGGCGGAAGGCTTTTCCTTCCACACAGGGCGCTTGGGGTTGTAGCTAAGCTCCCGGGGTTTCTTGGTGAAAAGTGTGGTTGCCATGGGGTTCTCCTTGTGCGGCAGGCGCGCGGGTCAGCGGGGTGTTCAGCGCACTTGTTTTGCGAAGATTCCGTCTTCGCCGAAGCGGTGGGCAAGTTTGTTGGCGCCGTAGATCAGCAATGCGCTGACTACGCCCTTGGCCAGGCCCGCTGCCGCGCCCGAACTCCAGCCGCCTCCCACTACGCCGGTGTAGTAGGTGAAGGTATCCAGCACTTCCGCGGCTCCCGCTCCCACGGCATCGCGCTGCAGGATGAACTGTTCAAATCCGACCGAAAGAATGTCCCCGATGCGGAGGATGAGGAGCAGGACGATCACGGGCCTAAGGCCGGGCAGGGTGATGTGCCACATCCGGCGCCATCGTCCCGCGCCGTCGGCCGCCGCGGCTTCGTAGAGCGAGGCATCAATGCTGGCCAACGCTGCGAGGAAGATGATCATGGCCCAGCCGGCGTCTTTCCAGATCATCTGGACCACCACCATCACCGGGAACGTCTCGGGGTTGGTCATGAACGGGATGGGCTCCATGCCCCAGTCCCTCAGAAGGTTGTTCACAAAGCCCGCGCCGCCGAGCATCTGCTGGAAGAACGCGATCACCAACACCCAGGAAAGGAAGTGCGGCAGGTAGGCGATGCTTTGGAAGATCCGCCGAACCCGGCTGCTGATCAGTGAATCCACAATCAGCGCCAATACCAGCGGCACAGGAAACAGGAAGACCAGCTGCCAGGCGGCGAGGTACAGGGTGTTCCAGAAGGCGTGAATGAAGTCAGGGTTGCCGAAAAGGTCTACGAAGTTCTGCCAGCCGACCCACAGGCTGTCACCGATGCCCAGATAGGGCTGGTAGTCCTGGAAAGCGATGACGTTGCCCAGGATGGGGATGTAGAAGAAGAGCAACAGGAAGGCCACACCCGGAAGCATCATGAGCAGCATCTGCTTGTCGCGTCGCAGACGGGACCTGAAACTTTGCTGCGGGACCTTGCTCCTCTTCCGCTTCTTCGGACCGGATCCGGAGGCGTTTCCGTCTGGCGGGCCCGGGACTCGGCGAGCTTCGGGCAATGCCGGAGCCTGTTCCGTCGTCGAGTTCATGCTGTCTCCTCAAGTGCTGAGCCGAATTCACCAATGTGATTTAGACCACGCTCGTTAACCGTTTAACAAACCATATGTGACTCGCATCGCTTTTTGCAAGATGATGATCGAAACTGAGCACAGAAATCACTTTTCATCACTCTGCACCCGTGGGGCTGTCCGATGCCCGCACCCGTTCCCGCCGGTCGCCCTCGTAAGAACGGGCGCACCAGGCGGAAAATGGCGCGCCACAGGCGTATGAGTGGTGCGCCCGGCGGAAAGGGGTGCGCCACAAAGCGTACGAGGATGCGCCTAGCCGCAACGGGCGCGCTCGCGAGGGGTTGAGTGCAGCGTGTGGCAGGCAACCGGACCCCGCTAAAGTACTAGCAGGTGGAATTCAGACAGAAGGTTGAGATGGCAGATTGCTGTAGCCCCGGTGCTGCCGCCCGGGGGCACTCCGAGCCGGAGCCGGGACTCCCCCTTCGAACAGCCGGCGACCATCCGACGGCGAGCACCGCCGTCGAGCCTTCCGCCGCAGAAGGCGCCTCACACATAGACGAAGTCAATGACGTCGAGATTCCCGCGGGAACCTTCGCCATGGGCGATCCCTTCAACGAGGGCTACGGCGACGACGGCGAGTCGCCTGTGCACGAAGTGTCCGTCTCAACATTCCGGATCAGCGCTACCACCGTAACCAATGAAGAGTTCGCCGAGTTCGTCGACGCCACTGGCCACCGCACCGAGTCGGAAACCTACGGAACGTCAGCAGTTTTCCACCTTGCCGTGAAAGCAGACCCACGCGACATCCTCAACAGGGTCAACAACGTCCCGTGGTGGCTCAACGTCCGTGGTGCCGGCTGGGCGCACCCGGCCGGACCACTCTCCAGCTGGACAGACATCCCCGACCATCCCGTCACGCATGTTTCGCACAACGATGCCTTGGCGTACTGCCAATGGGCCGGCCGTCGCCTGCCCACGGAAGCCGAGTGGGAATACGCGGCCCGCGGCGGGCTGTCCGGGCAGCGCTACCCCTGGGGCAATGACCTGCACAACGAAGCGCCCGACCAAGCCGCTCATAACTGCAACATTTGGCAAGGGGAATTCCCCTCCCTCAACACGATCGACGACGGTTACCTCACCACCGCGCCCGCCAGGTCATTCCGCCCCAACGGCTACGGGCTGTACCAAACCAGCGGAAATGTCTGGGAGTGGTGCAGCGACTGGTTCCTGCCCAAGTACTACAAGACGTGCCTGGCACAAGGAACGGTGGAGAACCCGCAGGGGCCCAGCGTCGGCCGCGGAAAGGTCATGCGCGGTGGCTCCTACCTCTGCCACGACTCGTACTGCAACCGCTACCGCCTCGCAGCGCGGAGCTCAAACACGCCGGACTCTGCCAGTGGCAACCTGGGCTTCAGGACTGTGGCGCTCTAAAACTTGGGGCCGTGGCCGCGCTTTGGTCCGTGACCCTTGACGCCCGCCGGCAGTTCTCCTGACACGATCTTTGTCGCTGTCACGGCGTCGCCGTCCTTGGCGCCGCTGACTCTTACTTTGTCGCCGGCTTTGAGGTCGGCAACGGTGGCAGCAGGCAGCGATGGCCTGCCCCTGCCGTTCCTGAGCTCGGAAAGGTCGGCGGGGACCTTGGTTATCCGCGTATCCGCGGTGATCGAATAGCGTTGCGTGAAGCCGTCTTCGCTCTTCACGGCCACCTCGGTGCCACTAACCGATTCGATGGTTCCGGCTTGCGTCAGAACCGGGCGGTAGCTCCCGTCCGGCTGCTTCACTACGTGTTCGCCGTGGATAGCCTGCCCGCGGCCCTCATTGGACTTGGGTTTCGCTGACGAGGACGGGTCGGGCGAAGCAGAAGTGCTCGACGGCGAAGGGCTGGGTTGAGTGCCCGCCCACACAGCGGCGGCCCCGCCGCCGGTCAATGCGAGAGCGATCCCGCCCGCAAGGAAGCCCTTACCAAGGCCTGGTCTGAGAGTGGCCATGCATCCATTGTGCGCCCTTTACATACAAAAGTAGCTCGCAGTTGTGGTCGTTCCAAGCTTTCGAAACAACCACAACTGCGAGCTATCTGGGCATCAAACTGCGGGATTTAGCCCTCGACGCCGAGCTTCTCCAGGATGAGTTCGCGGACACGTCCGGCGTCGGCCTGGCCACGGGTGGCCTTCATGACACCGCCAACAATTGCGCCAATGGCCTGGACCTTGCCGCCGCGGATCTTCTCCGCCACGTCAGGCTGTGCTGCCAATGCTGCGTCAATCGCTTCCAGGAGCGGACCGTCGTCCGACACAACCGCAAGGCCGCGCTTCTCGACGATTTCCTCGGGGGTGCCTTCACCGGCGAGCACGCCGTCCAGGACCTGGGTGGCCATCTTGTTGTTGATCTTGCCGCCTTCAACCAGCTTGTTCAGCTCCACGATGACCTGCGGCGTGACACCAAGCTCTGAAGGATCGACGTCGGCAACCTTGGCGCGGCCTACGATCTCACCCATCCACCACTTACGGGCGACATCGGCGGACGCACCTGCTGCGATGGTTTCCTCGATGGAGTCCATGACACCTGCGTTCACGACGTCGCGGAACTCAAGATCCGAGTAGCCCCAAGCTTCCTTGAGGCGCTTCCGGCGCTCGGCCGGCGGCTCGGGAAGGGTGGCGCGGAGTTCCTCCACCCACTCACGGGAGGCGACGACGGGAACCAGGTCCGGCTCCGGGAAGTAGCGGTAATCGTCGGCGTCGGACTTGGGCCGGCCCGACGTCGTCGAACGCGTGTCCTCGTGCCAGTGTCGCGTCTCCTGGATAACCGGCTCGCCGGAGTCAAGGACGGCGGCGTGGCGCTGGATCTCGTAACGGACGGCGTGCTCGACGGCGCGCAGCGAGTTCACGTTCTTGGTCTCCGAACGGATGCCGAACCGCTCCCGGCCGTGCGGGCGCAGGGAAACGTTGGCGTCGCAACGGACGTTGCCTCGCTCCATTTTGGCATCGGAAACACCAAGGTTCTTCACGATCTCGCGGACTGCGGCGACGTACGCCTTGGCCAGCTCAGGCGCACGGCTGCCGGCGCCCTCGATCGGCTTGGTGACGATTTCAACCAGCGGCACACCCGAACGGTTGTAGTCCACCAGCGAGTAGTCGGCGCCCTGGATACGGCCCGCAGCGCCACCCATGTGGGTCAGCTTGCCGGCGTCCTCCTCCATGTGGGCGCGCTCGATCTCCACGCGGAAGACCGTACCGTCTTCAAGCTCGATGTCGAGGTAACCGTCATAGGCGATCGGTTCGTCGTACTGCGAGGTCTGGAAGTTCTTGGGAGTGTCCGGGTAGAAGTAGTTCTTCCGGGCGAAGCGGCAGGACTCGGCAATCTTGCAGTTAAGGGCAAGGCCGATCTTGATGGAGGACTCCACCGCCGTCTTGTTCACCACGGGCAGGACGCCGGGCATGCCCAGGTCCACCTCATTGACGTTGGTGTTCGGCTCGTCACCAAAGACGTTCGGCGCGGAGGAGAACATCTTGGTCTTGGTGTTGAGCTCCACGTGGACCTCGAACCCCAGGACAGGATCGTACTTCTCCATGGCCTCTTCGAAGCTCAGGGTTGCATCGACGGACATTAGTTGGAACCTCCGGCGGTGGTTGTGGCAGAACCAAGAACAGGCGCCTGCGCAAGCATCGGGCCGCCCCACTTCTCTTCAAGGATGGATTCGAGGACAGCACCCACGCGGTATAGGCGTGCATCCTGGCGGGCAGGAGCCAGCAGCTGGATGCCAACGGGCAGGCCGTCTTCGTCAGCCAGGCCGCCCGGCAGGGACAGGCCCGGGATACCAGCAAGGTTGGCCGGGATGGTGGCGACGTCGTTCAGGTACATCGCCAGAGGGTCGTCCAGCTTCTCCCCCAGCTTGAATGCCGTAGTGGGCGCCGTGGGCGAAATGAGGACATCGGCCTTGGCGAAAGCAGCGTCGAAGTCGCGCTGGATCAGCGTACGGACCTTCTGCGCTGATCCGTAGTAAGCGTCGTAGTAACCAGCGCTCAGCGCGTAGGTGCCCAGGATGATGCGCCGCTTCACTTCGTCGCCGAAGCCGGCGGCACGGGTAGCACCCATGACGCGCTCGATGGTCATGGGACCATCCTTGGGCAGCACCCGCATGCCGAAGCGGACGCCGTCGAACTTGGCCAGGTTACTGGACACCTCAGACGGCATGATCAAGTAGTAAGCGCCCAGGGCGTACTTCAGGTTGGGGCAGGAAACCTCAACGATTTCAGCACCAGCATCCTTCAGCAGCTGAAGGGACTCGTTGAAACGGTTCTCGACGCCGGCCTGGTAGCCCTCACCGTGAAGTTCCTTGACGATGCCGATCTTCATGCCGGCAACGTTGCCCACACGGGCCGCAGCAACAAGATCGTTGAACGGATCGGTCAACGACGTGGAGTCAAAGGGGTCGTGGCCGCCAATGACTTCCTGCAACAGAGCAGAGTCCAGCACCGTACGGGAAACGGGGCCGATCTGGTCCAGCGACGACGCCATGGCAATGGCACCGTAACGGGAAACAGCACCGTACGTCGGTTTCACCCCAACGGTTCCGGTGACGGCACCCGGCTGGCGGATCGAGCCACCGGTATCGGTGCCAAGAGCCAGCGGCGCTTCGAAAGCGGCGACGGCGGCAGCGGAGCCACCGCCCGAACCGCCGGGAATCCGATCCAGGTCCCACGGGTTGCGGGTGGGGCCGTAAGCAGAGTGCTCAGTGGAGGAACCCATGGCGAATTCGTCCAGGTTGGTCTTACCCAGGATGGGCATCTTAGCCGCGCGCAGCTTCTTCACCACGGTAGCGTCGTACGGGCTGTGCCAGCCCTCAAGGATTTTAGAACCAGCCGTGGTGGGCTGGCCGATCGTGACAATGAGGTCCTTCACTGCGATCGGCACACCCGCGAGGGCATGCAGCTCCCCGGCAGCGGAACCACCGGCGGCGCGGGCAGCGTCAACCTCGGCCGCTACAGCCAAAGCCTCTTCGGTGTTCACGTGCAGGAACGCGTTAACCTGACCGTCGACGTCCGCAATGCGGTCAAGATGCGCCTGCGTCACCTCGACGGCGGTCACCTCGCGGGCGGCCAGCTTCGCAGCGAGATCGGCAGCGGAGTGGTGGATGAGTTCGTTCTTCAGCTCAGTCATAGTGATTAGTCCTCATCCAGGATTGCGGGGACCTTGAAACGGTTCTCGTAAGCATCCGGAGCGCCGGACAACGCCTGCTCAGCCGTGAACGTGTGGCCCACAACATCCTCGCGGAACACGTTGGTCAACGGAATCGGGTGCGACGTCGCCGGGACGTCCTCCCCCGCAGCTTCGCTCACGCTCTTTACCGAATCCACAATGACAGCAAGCTCAACAGCCATCCTGTCCAGTTCTTCGGCACTCATTTCAATGTGAGCCAGACGCGCAAGATGCGCGACGTCGTCACGGTTGATCGCAGCCATGGATCTCCCCTGCAAAGTTCAAATGGTTTTCCGGACCAGTCTACTTGGCTGTGCGCACCTGCCGGACGATGCGCTGGCGCGCAAGGCGAGTGGTTGCGTTCGGCGGCTTGCCGCAGACAATCCTTTGGTCGCTCGCTCGTGCCTCGCTTAGACGCGACCGGCAGGATGTCTCCGGCCCGCCACCTGTTGCCCAGCTCACCTTGCGGTCTGTGGCCACGCCACTCCGGGACCCGACAACCAAAAAGACAGCAAAGCGGACCATTCGCGCTTTGCTATCTCGTTGGGTTAGGGACGTGGGCTGGGCGGGCTCTTAGCGCAAAACTGAACCCGGCATCCGGTTGGCCCTGAACGCGAAACGAACCAGGCATCCGGAAGCTTGCGTCTAAGCGACGAAGGAGCGAGCAAGCGGAGGATGTCTGGTTCGTTTCGCGCCGCGGCGCGGAGGATGTCTGGCCCGGTTTTGCACCTCAGGCGCAGACGGGTGCTTTGGGAACGGCAGCCTAGCCGATGCCGATTGCTCCGGTCAGGACGCCTACTGCCAACATGACCATCGAGATGACGGCCGTGCGCCAGAGGACCTTCTTGTGGTGGTCGCCCAAGTCTACCTTGGCGAGGGAAACCAGCAGGAGGATCGCGGGTACCAGGGGGCTCTGCAGGTGGAAGGGCTGCCCGGTGATGGAGGCGCGGGCCATGTCCACTGCATCTACGCCGTAGTGCGCGGCGGTTTCGGAAAGGACAGGGAGGACTCCGAAGTAGAAGGCGTCGTTGCTCATGAAGAACGTCATAGGGATGCTGAGCAGGCCGGTGATGACTGCCATGAACGGGCCCATCTCGGCTGGAATGATCTGGACGAGCCACTCGGACATTGCTTTGACCATGCCCGTGCCGTTGAGGACGCCGGTGAGGACCGCGGCGGCCATGACCATGCTGACGACGGCGACGATGGACGGTGCGTGGGCGATCAGCTGTGCGCCTTGGTCCTTGACCTTGGGGAAGTTGACCAGCAGGGCGATGGCCGAACCAACCATGAAGACGAACGGTAGCGGAACGATGTTGGCCACCAGGACCACCATGACCGCAACGGTCAGGCCCAGGTTGAACCAGAACAGCTTGGGACGCAACGTTGAGCGGTTGGGGTCAAGGGCAGTGTCTGCCATGGCGGTGTCGTGATCGTCCACCAGCGTGGCCGGGTCTTCGAGAACCGCGACGCCGGAACCTCCGCCGGTGCCCGGCTTGCCTGCGGTTGCACCGGTGCGGCCAAAGCCGAAGCGACCAGCGCCGAATCCTGAACCCGAACCGGCGGCAACCGAACCGCCGCGGCCTGCGCCGCCGTCGAACGCTTCCGAAGGATCGGCGACATCGCCCCAGATCTCCGGGGCAGTGGTGCGGAGGCGGTTGCGTTCCTGGAGGCCGAGCAGCCATGCGAAGACCATGACCACGATGAGGCCGACGATCAGTGAAGGGACCATGGGCACGAAGACGTCGTTCACATCAAGCTTAAGCGCGGTGGCTGCCCGAGCTGTGGGGCCGCCCCAGGGCAGGATGTTCATGGTGCCGTTGGCGAGGCCGGCCACACAGGTAAGGACCACTGGGCTCATCTTGAGACGCAGGTATACCGGGA
Source organism: Paenarthrobacter sp. NPDC090517 (assembly GCF_044769165.1). Taxonomy (NCBI): domain Bacteria; kingdom Bacillati; phylum Actinomycetota; class Actinomycetes; order Micrococcales; family Micrococcaceae; genus Paenarthrobacter; species Paenarthrobacter sp. NPDC090517. The sequence goes on from NZ_JBIVXN010000006.1 coordinate 203,406, forward strand.
GCATGGCAGCCGTGGTGAGGATGAAGGTGGTGGATCCGTCGCCGTCCAGGGAGACCGCCGCTGCGAGGATGGCGGTGCCGAGGACAACCTTGGCGGGGTCATTGCCCAGTTTGCGCAGGATGAACTTCACCAGGGGGTCGAACAGACCGACGTCGATCATCAGGCCGAAGTAGATGATGGCGAACATGAGGAGCGCGGCCGTGGACGTCATGGACTTCATCGAGTCCATCACCATGTCGCCGATGCCGAGGCCCGCTCCGGCGAAAAGTCCGAAAACGGTGGGGACGATGATCAGCGCCAGTACTGGCGTCAATTTTTTGGTCATGATCAGGACCATGAATACCGCAATCATTGCGAATCCAAGCAAAACCAGCACGGCCGGCTCCTTACTACTGTGAATGGCGCCACGTCGGTGTGATGCGCACTACAGACGATATGGTGGCGGCCGTCACGGGCAGGGGTTTCCGGGAATTGTTGGGAATACTGCTCGTTGCGAACGTTTTGCGCATTGTGCTCAGTGATTCAATGGATCAGGAGGAAAGGAGCAAAGGTGCCGCGCAACAGCCGGGTCAGCATGCGTTTCTCCACCCAAACCCTTCTCCTCCAGTTGGGAGTTGTCCTGCTGGTGGTCCTGCTCAGCGGCACAGTTCACGCTTGGCTGGTGTACGAACGGATTGGCACCGAAGCCGAAAACCAAGCACTCACCCTTGCCAGGACGGTGGCCGCGGACCCTGATATCAGGTCCGGCGTCCAAGCAATCAGCAAAGAAGAAGGAACGCCTCCCCCGGACATCCTCGCGGGCGGCACCCTTCAAGCCGCGGCCGAAGCGGTGAGAGTCCGGACCGGGGCCCTGTTCGTGGTAATTACCGATGAAACGGGACTGAGGCTGGCCCATCCTGAGACGGCCCGGTTGGGTGAACGCGTCAGCACCGACCCCTCAGTTGCACTGGGCGGGCAGGAAATAACCACCCGGAACACGGGAACACTGGGGCCTTCGGCCGGAGCCAAGGTGCCGGTGTATGCACCGGTAGGCTCCGACTCGATCGTGGGCGAGGTCAGCGTTGGCTATTCCGTGGAGTCGCTGGGCAAAAGCCTGGCCCGGGACGTCGTCCCCATTGCCCTCACCGCTGGCGGCGCACTACTGGCCGGTGTCCTGGCGTCCTTCCTTCTCCGGCGCAGGCTGCAGCGGCTCACGCTCGGACTGGAACCGGAGGAAATCAGCACGCTGGTTCACGATCAGGTGGCCGTTCTCCAAGGTGTGGATGATGGCGTGATCGGCATTGCCGCGGACGGACGCATCTCGGTGTTCAACGCTGCCGCTGCACGACTCTTGGACATGCCCGACGCCACCGGTCAGGACTGGGCGTCCGCCGCCGTTCCCCAGCAACTCAAACAACTCACCCAGCCGGCAGCCCGCGACGCCGAAGCCGTGGAAATCGTGGCGGGCGGACGCGTTCTGGTGGCCAGTGCCCGCAAAGCCTGGCACCGGCAGGAGGACCTTGGCTGGGTAGTCATGCTGCGTGACCGCACGGAACTGCAGCAACTCACCCGCCAGCTCGACGCTGTGGGGACCATGTCCACGGCCCTCCGCGCCCAGCGTCATGAATTCGCCAACCAGCTCCACACGATTGCCGGTTTCATGAGCATCGGCCAGCACGATGCCGCCAAGGAGTACTTGGCGCGGATCTCGGCCACCGGTCCGCTGAAGTTCCCCGTGGAGCAGGCCGAACTGCTCCAGGACACGTATTTGCAGGCGTTTATTGGCGCGAAAAGTGTGGAGGCCTCGGAGCGCGGCGTTGTCCTCCGCATCGGACCCGAAACACTGGTTCGTGGACACGTAGCCGATCCCCAGGACGTGACCACTGTGCTCGGCAACCTGGTAGATAACGCCGTGAGCGCCGCCGTCGCCGGTTCTGCAGCGGAACGGTGGGTGGAAGTTGAACTGCTGGATGACGTCACCCAAAACGGCGGGACCCTGCACATCGTGGTGGGTGATTCCGGCGACGGTTTGGGGAACCTGGAGCCGGAAGAGGTTTTCGCCGAAGGATTTACGACGTCGGAACAACCGGTACGCTCGGGGGCTGGACAAGGTTTGGGGCTGGCGCTGGTGCGGCAGCTTGCGCGGCGACGCGGCGGTGATGTTCGCGTCCTGGACCCCGGCAGCCACGGCGGTCCTGGAGCAGTGTTCATGGCCACCATCCCTGGCGTCATGGATTCCTCGGAGCACGCGGGCACAGGGGCCGACTCAACATTGAGGGAGGACAGCAATGGCTGAGGATTTGCGGGTATTGATCGTGGATGACGATTTCCACGTGGCAAGACTCCATGCAGCCTATGTGGATTCCGTGGCCGGCTTCATGGCCTTGGCTCCGGCGGGGTCGGTTTCCCAAGCACTGCAGGCGATCCACAGCCTGCGTCCCGATTTGGTGCTGCTGGACGTGTATTTGCCGGACGGCTCCGGCTTGGACCTGCTGGGTCAGTTGGATGTTGACGCGATCATGCTTACTGCTGCCTCGGATGCGCAATCCATCAGAGTTGCCCTCCGGCGAGGCGCCTTGGGATACATGCTGAAGCCATTCACCGCCGAGTCCCTATCCCAACAGCTCCGGTCCTACGCCCGGTATCGCCGGATCCTGGGGCAGCAAACAGCCGTTGACCAGACCACCATTGAACGAGCCAAGCGGTCCCTGATTCCGGGCGACGTCACACCGTCAGCCAAGCCGCGGTCCGCTACGGAGGCGGCCGTCCTGGAATCGTTGCTTCCCGGTGAGCAGTATTCGGCTGCCGAGGTTGCTGAGCGGGTGGGCGTTTCCCGGGCAACAGCGCAAAGGTACCTGTCTTCGCTAGCGGACGATGGCGCCGTCGAGATTCAACTGCGCTACGGAAGCACGGGCCGCCCCGAACACCGCTACGGAGTCCCCGCCTGACCCAAGTAAGTCGCAGATCAGGCCGTTTTGAACGCTCAAAACGGCCTGATCTGCGACTTAGTTGGGTGCGGTAGGTGGGTTACGCGGACTTTTGCGCCACGAGTTCGATCTCCACCAACATTTCCGGGTCCAAGAACGGCAGGACGTGTACCAGGGCCAGCGTCGGACGGATCTCGCCGAAGACCTCACCGTGTGCGCGGCCAGCGTCTTCCCATTTGCTGATGTCGGTCAGGTACAGCTTGGACTGGACGACGTCCTCGTACGAGAACCCGGCGTCTTCGAGCACAGCGCCGAGCTTCTCCAGGATGTACTTGGTCTGCGAGTAGAAGTCATCGCCAACAATCGCCTGTTTGCCATCAACAAGTCCCGAAGCAGCCGTGGCAGAGATGAAAAGTGTGTTGTCCACCTGGACTGCCCGGGAGTAACCCAATGTCTGTTCCCAAACCGAACCCGTGCCGAATGTCTTGCGCATGCCGCGCCTTTCCTGTCGCTTTCGCACGGTCCGGTGACCGGCGTTTACGAAGGAAACTTTATGACTGCGGGAGGTCCAGCCGGTAAACGAACAGCTTTATGTCGGTGCCGGGAACGAACCAGTCGCGCTGCGGGACGCGGTCAAAACCTGTCCGCGCATAAAGAGCGTTGGCGCTTTCCCACGTGGCGCCAGTAGTCAGGGACACGGCCTTGATGCCATCCATGGCCTTGGCCTGGTCAACGACGGCCTGAACCAGGGCGCGGCCCGCCCCAGAGCGCTGGACTGCCGGATCCACCACGAGGGTACGGAGTTCAAGTTCGTCTTCCAGGCCGATGTCGGAGAAGCCGCCACCGGCAGGTGCTGCCGTCACGGAGCCGATGACCTCGCCGTTGCGCTCTGCCACCAGGATCTCTGCATGCTCAGCGCGTCCGGCCACGTCCTGAAGCTTCTGCAGGTACGGGTGATCGGCGTCGCCGTAGTACCCCGCGGTGACGTAGGAATCCTGCGTAATGCGGGCAACGGCGTCGTAGTCTTCGGGCAGGGCGGGACGGACGGTAATCGGCGAAAGCACCTACCAATGGTAGTCGCGCTTCAAGCACCAACTGCGCTAAATGACCCTTTCCGTGATGAAACTATCAGTCCTGAAGGAACGCACGACGCCGGATGGTTGACTCCCGCTGTTCCTCTCCGGGCGGCGGGCTGCCGATTGTGTTGCCTCCCATGGCGTCCAATTGAGCCGCGTTGCGTGCCGTGAACCCCGGTTTCGTGCTGTTGCGGGCAGATGTCGGGCTGCTGGCAAAGGTCTTGGGACCCGTGTTTGAGTTGCCACACATCGGCCCCAACCTGTCCTGACTCCGAGGAGAAACCATGACCCTGCCAGACCGCCAACTGCACCTCAACGCGTTCCTGATGAGCACCGGGCATCACGAAGCATCGTGGCGTCTCCCTGAAAGCGACCCGCTTGCCCCTACCAAAGTGGAGCATTACCAGCATCTGGCGCGCACAGCTGAACGAGGAAAACTGGACTCCATCTTCTTCGCCGACTCCCCCGTACTCTTCGGGGAGGTGGGCCGGCGTCCGGCCGGGAAGCTGGAGCCCACAGTGTTGCTGACAGCCCTCGCCGCAGCGACCCAAAAGATAGGCCTGATCGCTACGGCGTCCACCACTTACAACGATCCTTTCAACCTTGCCCGCCGTTTCGCGTCCGTTGACTGGGTCAGCGGAGGCCGCGCCGGCTGGAATGTTGTCACCACGGCTGGGCCCGATGCCGCCCGAAACTTCGGCGTGGATGACCAGCCGGCACATGCGGTCCGGTATGAACGGGCCGCCGAGTTCATTGAAGTGGCCCAAAAACTCTGGGACAGCTGGGAAGACGACGCCATCCTGGCGGACAAAGCCGGCGGCGTCTGGGGTGACGACACCAAGATCCGCACCATCGACCACGAAGGAAAGCACTTCCGTGTCCGCGGGCCACTAAATGTCCCCCGCTCCCCGCAAGGCCACCCGTTGATCGTGCAGGCGGGGTCCTCTGAAAATGGCAAGAACCTGGCGGCAAAGTACGCGGAAGCCGTCTTCACAGCGCATCAAACGCTGGCCGACGCCCAAGCCTTCTACTCCGACTTGAAAGCACGCACGGCGGCTGCCGGACGCGATCCGGAGGGCATCAAGATCCTGCCGGGAATTGTTCCGGTGATCGGCTCCACCGAGGCTGAAGCCCTCAAACTCGAGCGTGAACTGGACCAACTCATCAAGCCCGAATATGCACGGGAGCAGTTGGCCAAGACTCTCCGCTTGTCTCTCGAGGACCTTCCGTTGGACCGCCAGCTACCTGCTGACCTGCCCTCAGAGGACCAGATCGAGGGAGCCAAGAGCCGCTACACGCTGATTGTGGAGCTGGCCAGGCGCGAACAGCTCACTGTCCGGCAGTTGATTGGGCGTTTGGGCGGCGGACGCGGTCACCGGACCTTCTCCGGCACGCCCGAACAGGTGGCCGATGCTATCCAGGACTGGTTCCACGCCGGCGCCGCTGACGGTTTCAACATCATGCCGCCAGTGCTTCCTTCGGGCCTCGAAGTCTTCGTGGACCACGTGGTGCCCATCCTGCAGGGGCGTGGGCTCTTCCGGACCGAATACACGGAGTCCACACTCCGTGGACACTACGGGCTCGTACGTCCGGAGAACCGCTACGCCGGACGCGCCGCGCAGGAGCTCACGTCCATCGGCTCCGCGTTCTGAACCGGCCGTAACTTCTCAACGCTTGGGCCAGCTCCACAACGGACCTTCCAGCGGCCCCAGCCCCTTGATCCTGGTCTCGCCAAGGTCCTTGTAGAGCTCATGCTCGTGGGCGGCTCCGCTTTCGCGAAGTGCCTTGAGCAAGGCCTCGGAGTGAGTTACCACGATCATCTGGCTGTTGGCACTGGCCTGGACAATCAGTCCGGCCAGTGCCGGCATCAGGTCAACGTGAAGGCTTGTCTCAGGTTCATTGAGGACCATGAGCTCCGGGGGCCGCGGTGTCAACAATGCTGCGGTGAGCAGGAGGAAGCGAAGCGTTCCGTCCGAGAGTTCGGCTGCTTTCATGGGACGAAGCATGCCCGGCTGGCGCAACTCCACGCTGAACCGGCCGTCGCTTACGGCGATTTCCAGCCGACTCCCGGGAAAGGCGTGGTCGACGGCGGCATCCAACTGCCGCTCGAATCCCACCTCGCGCAGCGTTTGGAGTGCGGCGGCGAGATCCTTGCCGCTGTGATGCAGCACGGGCGTACGTGTTCCGAGCTGTGCTTGGCGCGCAGGAGCCTCGGCATCAGTGCGGAAATGATCGTAGAACCGCCATGAACGAACCGAGTCACGGACCCGCAGGACTTCCGGCGCACGGTCCTGGTCCGAGACCTCTGTCAGCATGCTCTGGAAAGTGTCCAAGCGCCGTGAAAGCTCGGTCCACTCGCCATCCGCTCCGCGCAGCTTGGCGAGACTACCCTTGCGGTCCACCAGCAGCGAACCGGGCCGTGCTACAGGGCCGGAGAAAATCTGTTCCCGTTTGATCTCCGGATCCAGGCTAAAGGCCGATGGCCGCGCACGGCCGGTTTCCGGGTCAAACCCGGCCCCGCTGGATGCCGGCATGCCCAGGTCCACCAGATAACCGAAGTCGTCACTGGAGTAGCCCAGCTTCAGGTTTACCGACTCCCGACGGACCGTCCCTTGGACGGGTACTTCACCACGACGCATAGCCTCGCTGATGGACTCGGGCCCAGCCCACAGCGTGGAAGCCAGCCCGCCGTCCCGGGCCAGGGAGCCCACCACGTTTCCGGAGTCGCCTCCGGCGCATTCGGCGAGCAGCCGAAGTGCCCGATAGAGCGAGGACTTCCCACTGCCGTTGGCTCCGGTCACGATGTCCAGGCCATGCAACTCGATGGCGAGATCCCGGATGGAACGGTAGTTGGCGATGGCGAGTGCTTTGATCACTGGCTGATGGTCACTGGCTAATAGTCACAACGGGAATTTGCCGGAGAGCTCCAAGGTCCCTGCGCACATCCAGGCCGATAACCGGTCTTCTGTGCTCGGACCGCCATGCAGGGGGCTCTCCAGGCGAGGCCGGCGCACCCAACAACCAGCTTCTTCCGCAATGAGCGCACCTGCAGCGAAGTCGTGCTCGTTGAGGCCCCGTTCACCGTAGGCGTCGAAGGTTCCGTCCGCCACCAAGCATAGGTCCAGTGCAGCCGATCCGAGGCGTCGGACGTCGGCAAATCCGTCCATGAGCCCGGCGAGACCTTCAGATTGCCTGGCCCGGGTAGCGGGATCGTAGCTGAATCCGGTGGCCAGGATGAGGCCGGTGCGCCCGGGAACCGGACCTGCCAGGCGCGTCACCTCTCCCCCGGCTTCCATCCACGCACCGTGACCCCGGGCTGCCGAGTAGGTGCGCCCCAGCGCCGGCGCGTGAACCACGCCGGCCTGCCAGACGCCGTCGGAATCTGCTACGGCAACGGAGGTGGCGTAGTAGACGATGTTGCGGATGAAGTTGGTGGTCCCGTCCAGGGGATCGATGGACCAGCGGTATCCCGAGGGCTGTTCGGGCCTGGTAGTGCCGTGTTCCTCCCCAGTGATGGTGTCGTGGGGCCGTTCGGCAATGATCGCTTCACGGACCGCGTTCTCGGCTGCGACGTCAAAAGCGGTGACCCAGTCGCCGGCCTCGCCCTTGTTGCTGGTTTCCAGACCGTCGCCGCCGGTGCCGGTGGCGGACCGCTGTGCAAGGACGGCAGCGCCCGCAGCCGCGGCACGTTTTGCTACAGCAAGCAGCTCGTTGGCGTCCATCATTCGGCCGCCGCTTCCACTGCTGTTTCATCCACTACGTTTGCTTCATCCGTTGCCGCTTCGGCTTCCGTCCCGGTTTGTGCCGGTCCGTTGGCCAGGAGCTCGCGGAAGCCGTCCTCGTCCAGCACCGGTACGCCGAGTTGCTCGGCCTTGTCCAGCTTGGTGCCGGCACTGTCGCCGGCCACCAGATAACTGGTGTTCTTGGAGACGGAGCCCGAGGCTTTGCCGCCGCGGATGATGATGGCTTCCTTGGCTTCGTCGCGGCTGAAGTTGGGCAGCGTACCGGTGACTACCACTGTGAGCCCCTCAAGGGTCCGCGGCACTGAAGTGTCCCGTTCATCCTCCATGCGCACGCCGGCAGCCGCCCAGCTGTCCACGATCTCGTTGTGCCAATCCACGGCGAACCATTCCTTGAGCGCCACTGCAATGGTGGGTCCGACGCCGTCAACGTGAGCCATCTGTTCTTCAGTGGCATTGCGAATGGCATCCATGCTCCCGAAGGCGGTGGCAAGTGCACGCGATGCAGTTGGCCCGACGTGCCGGATGGAGAGCGCCACCAGTACTCGCCACAGCGGCTGTGTCTTCGCCTTCTCCAGCTCCGCGAACAGTTTTTCCGTTGTTGCAGTGGGCTTTGACGGAGACTTGGCCGTTCCCTTGGTGTAGAAGTATGGGACCAGTTCGTATTCGCCCGTTCCCACACCCTTGGACCGCTTTTCCCTGCGGATCTTGACGTCCGCCAGGACCTCACGCGTCAGGCTGAACAGGCCGGCCTCACTGGTGAGTGGCGGCGTCTCAGGCTCAGCCGGCTGCGTGAGGGCAATGGCTGCTTCCCAGCCGAGCGCTTCGATATCAAACGCGCCGCGGCCTGCGAGGTGGAACACGCGCTCCCGCAGCTGCGAAGGGCAGGATTTGGCGTTGGGGCAACGAATGTCCACATCGCCTTCCTTCGACGGAGCCAACGGCGTGCCGCATGACGGGCATTCCGTGGGCATCACGAATTCGCGCACCGGTGGATCCTGCTTGTCACGCAGTGCCAGCACCGGGCCGACGATCTCCGGGATGACGTCTCCGGCCTTGCGGAGAATGACGATGTCTCCGATCATGACACCCTTGGCCTTAACCACGTCCTGGTTGTGGAGGGTCGCCATTCCCACCGTGGAACCGGCCACCTTCACCGGCTCCATCAGGCCGAAAGGAGTCACGCGCCCTGTGCGGCCAACGTTGACGGCGATGTCCAGGAGCTTGGTGTGGACTTCTTCGGGCGGGTACTTGTAGGCAGCAGCCCACCTGGGAACCCGGGAGGTGTAACCAAGTGCACGCTGGGTGGCGAAGTCATCGATCTTGACCACAATGCCGTCGATCTCATGCAGGAGCTTATGCCGGCGCTCACCGTAGTCGGCGATGAACTTCAGGACGTCGTCGAACGTGTCCAATACCTTGAGGTACGGGCTGACAGGGAGCCCCCATTCCTCGAGGAGCTTGTACGTTTCCGACTGGCTTTTGGCCTCCAACCCTTCACGGGCACCGATTCCGTGGACGAACATGCTGAGCGGACGCTTGGCAGTTTCAGCGGGATCCTTTTGGCGAAGCGAACCAGCGGCGGCGTTGCGGGGGTTGGCAAGCGGCGCTTTGCCGGCGGCGACGAGCGTCTCGTTGAATTCGACGAAGGCCTTGGAGGGGATGAACACCTCGCCACGGATTTCGACTTCCGACGGATAACCCGAACCACTGAGTTGCCGTGGAATCTCTTTGATGGTGAGGACGTTGTGGGTAATGTCCTCACCCGTGGTGCCGTCGCCCCGGGTGGCGGCCCGGACCAGTTTCCCGTCCCGGTACAACAGATTGACGGCAAGGCCATCAATCTTCAGTTCAGTCAGCCACGCGATGGGCGGGACGGAATCGCCGAGCTTCGCCACCGACGCTTCAGCCTTGCGGACCCAGGCTTCAAGCTCATCCAGGGAGAAGACGTCGTCAAGGCTGTACATCCTCTGCAGGTGCTCCACCGCCGCGAAAGCGGACGAGACCTCGCCACCAACCTCTTGCGTGGGCGAGTCATTGGAGACGAGCTCCGGGTGCAGTGCTTCCAGTTCCTCGAGCCGGCGGTAAAGTTCGTCGAACTCGGCGTCGGAAACCGTTGGCGAGTCTTCCTGGTAATAGGCATACCGGTACTTACGGACCAGGTCCGCTAATTGCTCGTACTCATCCCGCAGGGATTCCGACGGCGGAGTCCCTTCCTCCGCGACGATTGCCGCAGCGGCGTCTTGGGTTGTGGTGTCGACCGGATCCGGATTCTCTGGTGTGCTCACAGGTCTATCTTGCCGTAACCCACGGACATTAAAGAGTTGCTAGTGGGACGACAACCGGTTCTTGCTCCATAACGCGAATGCCAGCCCTCCCAGGCCAACCACCAGGACGGCCCCCAGGAGGCCGAACAGTCCGAGCATATTGGGACCCGAAAATGAGCTCGAAGCCAACGCGGCCGCTTCCGTCTCCTTGCCCTTATCCACCGGCGTGTTCCAGTTGGAGGATTTGCCCGGGCTCGCGCTTGCCAAGCCAGTGGACGGAGAGGGCGACGGCGTTGCTGACGCCGACGTCGTACCAGAGGTTGCGGTGGGTGCGGAAGAGCTCGACGCCGCACCGGTTGTCTGGGGTGCCACAGTGACGAACTGGGTCACTACGGGTTGTTGCGGTACCTGAACAGGCTGCGGGGCTTGCACCGGTGCTTTGACCGGCGGGGCAGGCGCAGGAGCAACCTCCCGCTCCCTGACCCGGGTCGGCTCCGGTTTGGATGACGGGATCTTGTCCGTTTCCGGGGCGAGCCCGGGCTGCGTAGGTTCCGGTTCCGTGGCTTCCGGTTCCGTGGGTGCCTCGGAGGGCACGCAGAGGATCTTCCCATCGCACGGCGCCGCATGTGCGGCTGCAGCGGGCGCAAACAGCAGTCCAACAGCCAGCACCGCGGCTGGAACTATGGGGTGTCGCATGTAGGTAGCCTCCTAGCTACGGTTTTCAGGCGGCATGGCGATTTGGAGCTTGCGTACCTTTCCACGTCCCACGATGTACCCGCGGCCCGGGATGAAGTCGTTGCTGATGCGGCCCAAGGAGGTGTTGAGGAGGCTGTCGCCTTCCACATCCCCTGGGTTGAGCAAAAGCCCGCGGCGTCCGGACTTGAACGGCTGGGCAAGGGACCAGGCCTGGGACCATGTGGAGGTCTCAGACTCGCCCACCACCCACTGATCGGCCTTAATTGCGGCTGTAACCAAACGTCCCACGCCGGATTCGGCCAAGGTGTCCGTGAACTCGGTAAGGCCCTCGATGAAGATGGCCATGGTGCCAGGGTTGTCCGAGGCCTTGTCGATCAGGTCATCCACTACGTCCGAGACTTCGTCCGGCCCCACCAATGACTTGCTCCAAATGTTCAGTGATGCCACGGCGGAGCGTCGGGAACCGATGTAGATCAAGTCAGTGCGCGGGTTGGAACGCCGCAAGGCGTAGGCCAAGGTGACCAGGGCGACTGTGCGTCCGGCGCCTGGAGGGCCAGCCAGCAGAAGCGATCCCTTGGCGGCGATGGCCGCCGAACCCAGCGTTTCGTCGTCGACACCTATCACTGGGTTGTCCGGGGCACCGGTGGGCAGGATGTCCAAGTCCACCAGTTCCGGGAGTCGCTGGATCTGCGGTGCTTGCTCGAGTCCCTGGCGGAGCATCGCCTGGTTGAGCTTGGCCACTTCCCGGGCCTGGAGCGCGAGGTTCGAGTTCCCTCCCAGCACGGCGAGCTGAACTTCCAGCCCATCCAGCAGGCCACGCCCGGGAGGCGAGGCTGCGTTGAGGACATCCTTGGGGACATCGAGGGTCATGTAGTCGTCTTCGGAGCTGAGACGCAGGACCAGCCGCTTCTGGATGGAGGCAAGGAGCGACGCCGGAACAGAGTTGGTGCGGTCACCGCTGACTACCAGGTGGATACCCAAGGGACGTCCGTCTGTGGCCAGCGTCAGGAAGATGTCCCAGAGCGCAGACAAGTTGCTGTACTCGTAGGATTCGCGGAAGGAAGACATACCGTCCACCAGGATGAAGATGCGCTTCTCGTCCGGGCGGTTGGACAGCTGCCGGTATTCGACGATGGTGGAGGCGCGTACCTCAGCGAACCGTGCCGCCCTGTCGTCAGCCACTTCCTTGAGCCACCGCAGCAGCCGCCCAACGCGCTCCACATCGTCGCCGTTGATGATTTCGCCTACGTGCGGAAGGCCATCGAGCATTTTGAGTCCCGAGGAACCACAATCGATTCCATAGACGTGAACCGGCCCACCACGCGGCGTGACAGCCGCGGCGATCGCAATCCCTCGCAGGGCAGCCGACTTACCGGATCCACCCGTGCCGTAGACGGCCATGTTGCCGTCCTTGTCCGGCTCGTAGAACACTGTGGGCTGATCCTGGTGGGCGGGGTCATCCGCCACGCCGAGCAGGAGCCGCTCATCGGTCCGCGGGTTAGGGAGCTTGGAAAAATCGTAGGTAGTGGCGAGTTCGTTGAGCCAAGGCTTCCGGGGAGGCTCGATGGACAGGACCTCAGCGGCCCGGATGATGTTTCCGGTCATCCTGGCGATGTCGTTGGGCCCGGCGGGTTCTTCTTCAACCTGCGACACCAAGGGCGGTTCCCATGCAGGGCCGGACCCGAACGCCATCTCTACGATGTCGATCCGGGGTCGCTGCGGCTTCTCCGTCGTCCAGCCGCCGGCGTACCCGGTCTGGAAGCCCTGGATACGACCGGGCCCGGTCTTGGCTGCACCGCGGCCGGGAATGGACGGATCAAAATATGCCGCCGTCGGAACGCCCAGGATGTCTGTTGCGTCCACTTCGTCGGCCATGCGCAAGGCAACGCGGAGGTTGGTGTTGGCCCGCAGGTTGTCTTTGATGACACCGGCAGGCCGTTGCGTCGCCAGGATCAAGTGCAGGCCCAAGGAACGGCCACGGGCAGCGACGTCCACCACACCGTCAACGAACTCGGGAACTTCGGTAGCCAGCGCCGCGAATTCGTCCACAATGATGATGAGGTACGGGGGCGCCTCGGGATCGGCTTCGCGTTGCAGCGCCAGGAGGTCTTTGGCTTTCTTACGGTTCAGGAGCCGTTCACGGTAGTGGAGCTCCGCCCGCAGTGATGTCAGTGCACGGCGAACCAGGTGCGGGGACAAGTCGGTCACCAGGCCAACGGTGTGTGGAAGGTGCAGGCAGTCAGCGAATGCGGCGCCGCCCTTGTAGTCCACGAACAGGAAGCTGACGCGGTCCGGGCTGTAGGCGGCCGCCATACCCATCACCCAGGACTGGAGGAACTCGGATTTACCGGCACCCGTGGTTCCGCCGACCAGCGCGTGCGGACCTTCGTTCTTGAGGTCGAGGTAGAACGGCTCCACACCTTTGGAACCAACCAGCGCACGGAGGCTGCCGTTGTCCTTCCGGTTGGGCACGGCCGTGGCATGGACAGAGTTGTTCTCCTGCCAACGCTCGGCCACGGCCTGTGGATTATCCATCAGTTCCTTGCCGATCAGCGTGGCGTAGGAGACGGCGCGCGGGAGGTCGGAGTCGTCGTCGAGCGGGTTTCCAACATCCACCAGCGGCGACATCATGCGTGCCAACTGCGTTGCGAGGTCCGCGTCAACGCTTTCGCAGCTCACCGGGTACGTGTGGCGACCCAAGCGGACCTGGCCGGTTGTGGTGCCGTGATCGCCGTCCACGGAGAGGAAGTCACGGCATGCTGCGGGAAGCGACTGTACGTTGGCCGCCACCCACATGACGTGTACGCCGTAGTCGGGGCCGCGTTCCACCAACCGCGTGAGACGGCCGCGGTCCACGGGGGCGTCGTCTTCGACGATCACCAGGACGGCCGGAACCACGGGTCCAGGAACTTCTTCCTGCTCGTTCTTCAGTCCAGGCCGCGGATGCGGGCCAGGCTCCTTGGCCAGGGTTTCGCGTTCTTCCACAAGATTTTCGAGCCGGGACAACAAGGCCGCACCTGCACCGGGGCCGGCAGCGAGATGATCACCCGAGATGGGGCTGTGGCCTGAACCGACATGCGGGAGCCACTGCAGCCAGTCCCAGCGCTCACGGGAACGGGCCGAGGTCAGTCCCGTGACGACAACTTCGGCCGGCGAATGGAGTCCCACCAACTGGAGCACCATGCCGCGGGCCACGTCGTCCACCACGCTGCGGTCCCCCGCCACGCCAAAGGAACCCGAGGTGCGCAGTTGCGACACGATCGGAACGCCTTCAATGACCCGGACCTGCTGCAGGCACTCCTGAATTTCCCGCATGTACTGCGGTTCAGTTTCATTGGCGCCTGGTTCGTCGAACTGGATGCGCGATGGTGCGGAGCCCAGTCCGAAGCGAACCCCGAGGAAGTGCTGATGCTCCGGGCGATGCGTCCAGAGAAGGGGCCCGAGTTTGTAGATCGCGTCCACGGTGTCAGTCACGGATGGCGCTTCCTGGAGCCTGACGGCGCGTTCAATGTTCTGCTGCTTGTCGATGTCTTCGCGGAAGGCCAGCATGGCGGCTTTGAATTGTTTGTGGCCTTCCTTGGCCTGCCGCTTGCTCTGCATTTTATGATCCACGTAGTGCCCGACAATGAACAACGGCATCATCGCCATGAAAATCACGGAGAGCAGGTTCTGCGTGAAAGCGAAGAGCACGCCGCCCATCAGGAGCGGCACGATCAGCATGATGTAAGGGAAGGGCTGGTGTTCCGGGCGTTTCGGACCCGCAGGAGGCACGCGCTTGGGCGACTCGAACCTGGGCAGCACGCGCGGCGAGCGGTTGAAATCCACCAGCGGCGACGACGGACCACCGCCGTGGTTTCGGGACAGGGCAACGACACCTACGGAGGTATCGCCCAAAGTAACGGTGTCAGAGGATTCGAGCGTTGCCCGGGTTACCGGCAGCCCATCCATCAGGAGACCGTTGGCGGAGTTCGTGTCCACGATTTCCACGGTTTCGCCCACCGTGATCCGTGCATGGCGCTTGGACGTCAGCGGGTCCGACAAACGGATGTCGGCGTCGCGGTCCCGGCCGATGTAGCTGGTGCCGAAAGGCAGTGAAAATTCGCGCCCGACGTCGGGCCCTGACATCACGCGCAACGTCGCCGCTGCCGGTCCCCTGCCATTACCGTTGGCGTGCCCGTTGGATGCAAACTGCTCGCTCACCTGCGCGAGTGAAACCTTGGACCCTGGCCGCAGGCCGGACTCCAGCAGGTTGTCCGTGGGCCGTAGGACGTGCCCGGAGAGCCCGCCGCCCACGAAAGCCTCGTCCACGCTGATGGACAGGTTCGACGGCGGTTCGGTCCCCTTTCGTGCGGGGTCGGCAGCCCAAAGTTCGGTGGCAATGTCAGCCACGGTTGCACGACCGTCCACCGTTACGGCGAGGTCCTTGGCTTCCGCAGGGTCACGCCGCAAGGTCAGGCGGAACTTCATCCTTCGTCGACTCCAGTCATTTTTTCAAGGAGATGCAGGTCAGCCGGCGTCACCAAGTGTGACGTCACGGCGTGTTCCACCAAGCGCGCCCGGCGGTTGGTGGCGAGTTTTCCGACCCCGCCGCGCAGTCCAACTACGCCTACGCGGTCCAGTTTGTCGCAGACGTTATCCAGCTTGCGGTTGAAGCGGGTCAGGGCCCAGCCCAGTCGTTTCGCGGCCTCGGCAGAGGACGGAATGGCGCTGAAGCCGGTGCCGTCGCGTCGCAACATGGGCTCGGCCAAGGCGACGATGAGTGCCTTTTGCGAATCGGTGAAGACCACCGGCCCGATCGTGGTGTCTCCCGCTTGGTCGTCGTCGCGTGCTTCGTGGCGGAAGGACGGCGTCTTCAAGTGAACAGCGAACTCGTAGGTTGTGGGTCCGGCCGTGAAAATCACGTTGGTGTGGCTGAAGACCAGCGGGATTCTGGCCCCGGGCGCAAGCCAGGCCTGCATGCCGCCCGAACCGTCAGCAATGGTGGCGGACAACATGCTGCCAACGTTGCTGAGCCACCACATGCCGTCGTAGCGGGCGATCTGCAGGAAGCGTCGGTGCAGATAGGGGTTGTCGTCCACTTCCAGGTCACCTTCGCGTCCAATATCGAAGATGTCCTCATCGGATGGTTCGTACCATTCCCCACAGAAATCTATTGCTAGATCCCCCATGATCTGTGCCTCCTCAGTCGGCGGTAAGTAAGTCTCATGTGCCGGTTAGTCGTCCAGGCAGGCGATGGAATCGGGCCCGCCGGGTGAGGCACTGCCGTCAGCACGGACAATAATTGCTTGCACGCAGATCGGTGGGTCAGCCAGCGCGCCGAGGAACGCCTTTCCAGTGGACGTGGTCTCATAGACGCCTTCGGATTTTGCCGACTTGACCCGCCATTTAAACGTGTCTCCGGGCAACGGGTCCGGGTTTGTCCAGGAGAAGACAACAATATTCCGGTCCTTGGTGTCCCGCGCCGCGGACATTCCCGCAACCTCCGGAACGCCGCCATCTCCCAGAGGGTCGGCCGGCTCCTTGCTTGTCGTTTCCGTGGGTGCCACCTTTGGCTGCGCCTGTGCGCCCAACACCACGCCCACCACAATGGCTACTACCAGCACTGCAGCGCCGCTGGCAGCCAGCCAGAGGTTGCGCTTGCTGTGGTCTGCTGGTGGAGCGTGCTCCTGCGTGACCGGCGATGAACCGGAGGTAGCGTTGGCGCGACTGACCGTTGCGCCAAGATCGTCCTGGGGACGTGAAGGCTGCCAGCCACGCAGCACTGTGGACTCTGCCGTGTCAGGCTCGGCGGGAGCGTTTTGGCTGCCGGGGGCTGTGTACGATCCCGGTGCCGTGTATCCCGGTGCTGTGTGTCCCGACGCCGCGTATCCCGGTGCCGAGTATCCCGGTGCCGGAGCGTGGAACTGCGGCGGAGTCGATAGCCCCGTGTGGGACTGCACTGTTTGCGGGGGGTTGGCGGGTTGGGCCGGTTGTTGTATCGGCTGTTGGGTGGAGCCCGGAACGGTGGACGGGAAGGTTCGCGCCGGGAAAGTGGGCGCTGACCCTGTGGTGGCTGTTCCCGAGGCGTCGGGATCGATCGAGGCGATGCTCCGGACGCGTGTTTCCTCGAAGTTGTCGTCCGGGTGCTGGTCGTCACCGTGCCCGGGTTCCTCGAGAACCTCGAATGGCGTCACGGACAGGTTCAGTTCAGCCTGGATCCGCTGGAGTGCCAGTGCGAAAGCATGTGCCGATGAGTAGCGGGATTCCGCTGACTTGGCCATGGACGTAGCCAGAACGAGTTCCAGGGACTCCGGAACGTCGGCACGGCCCAGCCTGGGCAGGGGTGAGTTGGTGATGCGGGAGATCAGCTCCCGCTGCGAGTTGTCCTGTCCCGGAAGGACAAACGGCGAACGACCCGCCAGCAGCGTGTACAGCGTTGCACCCAAGGCCCAGATGTCCACAGGAACACCGTCAACGGCACCTCCACGGAACTGCTCCGGCGGAGACCACGGGATGGACATGCCGGCGTCGTCGTCGGTGTCTGCGCCGATGGTGCCGGAGATTCCAAAGTCAGTCAGGGCAGGCCGGTTGTAATCGGTGACCAGAATGTTCGCAGGCTTGATGTCCCGGTGCACAATACCGGCCCGGTGAGCGGTCTCGACGGCGGAAGCCACCTGGATTCCGACGGCCAGGACCTCATCCACGCTGAATCGCTGGCGACGATAACGGACGTCGAGGCTCGGCCGGGAGCAGTACTCCATGGCAAGGTACGAGTGTCCGTCCTCAGTGATCTCGGCTTCGAAAATCGTCACGATGTAAGGGTGCGACGACAACTGCGCCATAAGGTTCGCTTCGGACTCGAAGCGGCGGCGGGCCCCTTCGGTCTTCAAATCGGACAACAGCACCTTGACTGCTACTTTTCGGCGTGGCCGATCCTGCTCATATAGGTAGACATCCGAGAAGCCACCGGAGCCGAGCAGGCTGATGTACTTGAAACCCGGGATGGGTGGAGGCGGCGCAGGGGGCCTCTTGGAACTCAAAGAATCTCCTCGAAACGCAATGAAATGTTGTCGCCCAGTTCGGCGATGTCGCCGTCCAGCAGGATGGCCATTTCGTTTTGGGCAAGCCGGCGGGGTGCCTGGCCTTCCCTGATGAGTACGGTGCCGTTGGTTGCCTTCAGGTCGCACAACATGACGTGCCAACCCTCAAGCCGGACCTCAACGTGCGAGCGGGAAATGTCCCCGCCGGGGCTGTCCACTTGGACCAGACGCGGCATAGTGCCGCCTTGCACACGGGAAACCGACGGCTGGCGGCCGATGATGAGCGACTGGTCAAGATCAATAAGCTCACCCGTTGATAGCCGCATCCTGCCCAGCCTGGGACGGGGGACGTGGACGGCGTCACCGGAAACGGCAACCCCGCACACCGAACACTGCGGGTACGTGGGTGGGTTTGCGTGCCCTTGGGAGCACATCCGTGCCAAAACGCTCGGCCCGTTGACGGCCGACGTTTCCACGCGCCTTTCCGCAGCTTCGGCAACGGCTTTGTCCTCAGTGGGAAGGCTGCTCTTCATGATGGTTTGTCCGTCATGGTCAGAGTCCTCGTCCGCGGCCATGGCCGCCGGAGCCGACGACCAAGCGGCCGGTACTTGGGCCGCAGGACCGGGTAGGGGCGTGGGCGGAGCTGATTGCTGGTCACTGCCCGGCTCAGGGGTGGAGGTACCGCCGCGCAGCCACGGGACGGAGTCAATCAGCCCGCTTGCTGCTTCGGCCGCCGGGCTTGGAGACGGGCTCTCCGGTGCCGGCGAAACCGGTTCCGTAGCTGGTGGGGCATCCGGCGTAGCGGACGCAGGCGAGTCGTGCTCGTCACACCCTTCGTCCGTGCGGACTGCAGCGTCCTCGATGTTGCGCATCACCGTCTTGTCCCACAGGTGGTCATAGTTTGTGGTGTTTTCCAGCGACGGAAGTACTGGATCAGTGGTACTTGTGTGGACGGGCACCTCGGATGCTTCCGAATCTGCCTCGCTGGCTGGTTCCAGCTCCGCCTCTTCGAGCGCGGCCGACTGCTCCGGCGCAGCTACGTCGACGGCAGGCACGTTGGCAGCTGACGACTTGGGAGCCACCAACTCGTCAGTGGACGATTCGCTGGCGGGAACCACGTGACCGGGTGCGATCGTCAGGCCAAGGTCCGCTTCCGTGTAGCCGATCATGGTTTCGTCCGACACCGTTGCGGGCCGGACTTCAGGTTTACTGGCCGCCTCGGTGGCAGCATGGGCCGATGCCTCTATCGAGACCAGGAGCACCACGCCCTCTCCCAGCGGAAGACTGTTAAAGGGCGAGCCGTTCGGCGGCAGGCCCTCAGCCGCCGTCGGAAATCCCGCGGACGGGGCAGGCTTGTTCCCTATCCGGAGGCTGTAAGAGGTGGCGTCTGCGAGTCGTCGTTCCGTCCACGTGGTGACGTCACGCCCCGTGAGGCTTTCCTCGCCGCGGGCCGTCTGCACAACAAGTTCGAGGTCTCCGCGGAGGAACACTCTGAGCGCGTCCTTGGAGTCGATGATTCCGAAAGGCGGGATCCGGCTGAGGGAAACGCCAAAGGCATCCGTCACCTCGTGCAGGACTTCGTGGGCCTCGGGCGCGGATGCCAGCGACTCCCAAACGGTGTCGATCAGTGCGTGCGGTGTGTCCGGGCCGAGGAGCACCACGGTTCCGCTCCGCACCACGCCGAACCAGTCACCCTGCTGATAGCGGGTCAGCGAAAGGTGGTTACTGCTTGCCATCGACGCCTTCCTCCTGCCCAGCCCCTGCTACCTCGCCGGTGCCATTCACCCAGGCGCGGGGAAGGGTATCTTCTTCCACCTCGGCCGCGACCTCGGGGCGCGGCGCAGTGGTGGCGATGCCGGCGTCGTTCAAGACGTTCTTGGCGTCCACGACGATGACGGTGACGTTGTCCCTGCCACCGCTTCTCAGGGCAGCCTGGATCAATGCGTCCACGGCATCCTGCGGATGGGCAACAGTGCTAAGGATGCGGAACATGTGGTCATCGCCCAGTTCCCCGTTGAGACCGTCCGAGCAGATCATGATCCGGTCACCTTCCTGGATGGGAAGCAACCAGAAATCGGCCTCGGTTTCGTCACCGGTACCCAAAGCACGGGTAACAACGTGGCGGCGCGGGTGGACGGTGGCCTGCTCCGCGGTGATATCCCCGGAATCCACCAGTTCCTGCACCTCGGAGTGGTCAACGCTTACCTGCGCAAACTCCCCTTGGCTGAGGCGGTAAGTCCTGGAATCGCCGATGTTCATCACCAGCCAGTAGGGCAGGCCCATCTGCTCCACCACCACGACGCCGGACAGCGTAGTCCCGGCGCGGGCCCCCGTTGCGTTGCGGATGGCAGCGTCGGCCTTCAGCAGGCATGACTGCAGGTCGGCCGCTGAAGCTGTGCGCACGCCGGCTGACAACTCAGGGGCGCTGCCCAAAGCCCTGACGCACATGCCGCTGGCAATCTCGCCCGCCTCATGCCCGCCCATGCCGTCGGCCACGGCGAAGACGGGGTCAGAAGCAATGAACGAATCTTCGTTCAGTTCGCGGCGAAGCCCGCGATCCGTTCCGTACCCGTAGCTGAGCCGAAAAGAGGACCCTCCTGCGGCGGGACCCTCTTCGGCATTGGCGGGTGTGGCCGGCTGTGAATTCATGCTTGTCCTAGGTGGAAGGAACGGTCCCCGAAGTGAACGGTGGAACCGGGACGGACAAAGCTCGCTTCGCCCGGGTGGAGCCTGGTCTGGATGCCATCGGGGGTTGTGACAGCGCTGCCGTTGGTGGACTTTCGGTCCGTGACCCAGACACCGTCGCCATCAACGCGCAAATGTAAATGTGTTTTGGAGATGGACCGGCCGGGGTCTGCGACGGGCAGCAATTGTTCCACGGTTTCCCCCGGCTGCGGCGCCGGGTTACGGCCGAGGAGGACTGACCCGCCCAACTGGATGTCCTGGCCATCGTCGATCCGAATCCGCAGGACGGCTTGGGCACGGGCTGCCCCGGGGCGCATCTGGGTCCGCTCCACATCGTCGTCCGGATGGGAAACGGCCGCAGGAGTCTCCTGAGGTGCAACCGCAGCAGGGCTCGATGACAATGATGCGATCGGCGCTGTAGACCCGGTTAGTGCTGCTGATGTGCGGGGTGCCGGCGTGAAGGGCGCCGTGGGTGGGCGCCACCGGTTCGGATCATGGGAAGGCTGCATAGAGGGTGTCGCAGGAGCGGACTGCGCCGGAGTTGGCAGTGGACTCGCGCTCTGACGAACGCCCTGGCCGGGCCCGGACGGGACCGGGGAAGCGACGGGTTGAACCGGCGGTAGATCCATCGGCGCGAAACTGTAGGGACCTTGGATGCCTCCCGTGGTCACCGGATTGCGACCCGCGTTCACGTCAAACACCAAAGACTTCGCTGCTTTGTCGTGCCAGCCGCGCAGCTTGCCGTTGTTGTCCCAGGCGTTGGATACGACTACAAGGAAGGCCCAGACAACACCAACTAACATCAGCGGCAGTGCGATCCACAGGACCAGCCCAATTTGTCCAAGAGCCGACAGGATGACGGCAGCGATGGAGCCAAGCAGCAGGAGTCCCCCTGTGAGGATCCCGCGAACGAAAACCACACCAGCGCCCGGAGCGTAGCCGTCCGAGTCCGCACTGCGGATACCCATGAGCTGATTGCCGATGGTGTTACCGGACTTTGCCTCAATTCCGAGGAGGACAAAGGTGTAAACCACGGTCACACCCAGGCCGATGCTGCCCAAGAGAACCAGGAGACCCGTGTCATAGACGATGAAGCCGTTCCTGCGGGTTTGGGTGATGCCGGCAATTCCAATGGCGAACGTGGTGGCGAGCACGGCAACGGGACCCAACCAGTCCAGCACAGCTGCGCCCAAGCGCTTCCCGGCAGAGGCGGGCGCCAACTCGAGCTTGGTGGTCATAGTGGTCCCTCCCCCTGGCCCCGGCATTCGGTCCGGCATGGTTTTTGATCCGTGCTGCATCGGCGACGCCGGCGCCGACACTACCGAGATACTACCGGGATCGGCGAAGCCCTGCCGGTTGGCGAACTCCAACGCTGCTTTCTGTGCATGGTTGATGTTGCCCTCTTTTCGGGCACCACGGTTGTTCAGCGGTGAACCGCACTGCGTGCAGAACGTCGCGCCAGGACGGACCCCCTGCCGGCAAGCCGGGCAAAGTTCTGTCTCATTATTCATCGGTGGCGTCCTTCTTGAACGGCAACGTGAAGCGGGGCTTGGCCGGGTCGCCAGGCGTCTGTTGCCGGCGGCGAAGGGCCACGCGGCCATCGGACAGCAAGGACCGCGGTGAGAACCGTGCCTGCTGCCGTTTCCAGAAACCGACGCTTCCTGTGATGTCCGTCAGCGACGTATCAACGATCTCCCAGTACTCCTTGACCTCCTCCTCGCTGGGCTGACCGGCACCGAAGACGGCAGCATCGGCCCGGTGGGCAAGCGTGGTGGTGGTGGTCCCGGAGGCAGGGAATGCATCAGCGATGACTGTGGCCGATTCCCGCCTGGTGGACTTGGTGTCAATCGAGGCACCCATGTCGGTGACCAGGCTCAGCACTTCGTTCCATCCGGCGCCAACCCGCTGGGCCGGGTGGCCATCACGGAAACGGGCCTTCCGGCGTCGTGATTTCAGCAGGAGGATCAGCAGCAGCGGCAAGGCGAGGATCCCCAACGGAATCAGTGCCACGCCAATAGCCGCGAGCAGCGGCCCCCAGAAGAGCCACGGGTTGTTTTTCTTCTCGTCAGCGTCCAGGGCGTCCGGAGTGGAATCCGGTGGCAAGTCCGCGGGTTCCTGCGGCGGGGGCGGTGGCTGCAGCACCTGCGGCTTGGGTTTGGACTTATTTTCCGGGTCGGGTGGGATGGGCACGTTGTCCTTGGGCGGGGTGGGATCGAAAGGAACCCACCCCACACGGTCAAACGCCACCTCAACCCAAGCGTGGACGTCCTTACCGGTGATCTTGATATCGCCGGCGCCATTCTCAGGGCTCTTGGGATCGGGGTAGAACCCCATGACCACGCGGGAAGGAATACCAAGATGGCGGAGCATGAGGGACATGGACACGGCGTATTGCTCGTCGTCACCCAGCATCTGCTTGGCGGAGAGCATGTTGCGGACGCGCGCAGCGCTGTGGCCGGGAAGGCTCGGGAGCTGCCCATCGGCCACCAGGCCGTTGCTGAAAGCACCGCTCTTCTGGAAATGGGCCTCAATCTGCCGGACACGGTCAATGGCCGTAGGTGCATCCGCGGAAATCTGATTCGCCTGGGTAGCCACGATCGGTGGCACTTCCTCCGCCTCGGGCAGCGCGAGCTTGGCGAAGTCGTACTGCGTGAGCTGGCCGTGCTCCAGCGTCCCGGGGTCCGAGACCTGCACGGTGTAGCTGTCGCCCTTGGCCAGGCCCTTGGTGGTCACGGCCGTGTCCGTGCCGGCGTTGAAGTAGAGCCCGGAAGCAGCACCCGAAGTTTCCGCGAAACTCATACCCGTGGTGTGGCGGCCACCCGGCACGAAGTAGCCCTGATAATCCTCAATGGTGATGTCCAGCGAGTAGTTGGTGCCGTTCACCGGGTTCCCGGAGTCCGCCAAGGTGTTCAGCGACCGGGCATCGCCCACCTTGCTGAAGTTGCCGGAACTGTTGGGATCCATGCTGTAGTTCAAGCCATTAAAGGCGTCCAGCGCCGCCAAACGGACGCGAGCGTCTTTGGGCAGCCCCTTGACCGTGAACAGCGTGCTGTCCTTCTCGTCCTTGACGAAGTTACGGAAGCTCGCAAGGGGTGTGACGTACTCCCGCGGATCGAACGGCGGGACAATCGTGTTGCGGAGCACCTTTCGGTCATCGCTGGCGGTTACAAATGGCGAGGCAATGGCGGTGACGCCCACAGCAACAGCGATCACGGCTGCAGCAGTCCCTAGGCGGCGGAGCTGGCCGCGGCGGGCTGTGGCGGCGTCGGAACCCGGCCTATTGGCCGAAACGGTCTTGGTGCTGTTTCGTCGGAGCACGTCACGGCGGAACGTCGCCCACACGATGGACACAACGGTCAGAGAGACGCCGCGCTCCACATTGAGGAAGCCCGCGCTGGTGCTGAAAGCGATTCCCGTGACAAAGAGGACCAGCACCGGAAGCAACGGCCAGTACGGGCTCTTCAAACGCCACGTCAGCAGCCCAGCTGCCAGGGCGGTCACCAAAGAACTGAGGAACGGCACAATGAGCATGCCATTCGCTGTGCCCACAGGAACGCCAACGGTCAACATGTCCTTCCAGGCAAAGACTATGCCCAGCAAAAGCGTACGCAAGGAGTCGAGGCTGGGCAGGAATCCGAATACAGCCGAGTCCGGTACGGCCAATGCCGAGCCGAACACCATGTAGGCGCCAAATGTTACGGCAGCGGTGATGAGCAGTCCCAGTCGGAAGCGCACGTTGAGGACAGCGGTGCCCAGCCCCAGCAGCACACCACCCAGACCTGCGACCAGGTAGTGGGCGTCACCCCCGAAGCTCAGCGTAAAACCGAGGACGCCAAGGAAGAGCAGCACCAGTAGCGCCCCGCAGTCGACGGCGAAATGCCACAGTGGCCTGCCGTCGTCGAGAATCGATTTTCCGGTGCTGCGGCCGGCGGACCGGGTTGCCTTGGCTGCGCGGGGACGCACGCGGAGATGAGGAGCGGTGCTCATGCTGCCGCCTTTCGAAGAACTATGGCGAGGTCATCCAGGTCACCAACCGTGAGGACCGTCAGATCGGCGATGTTGGCCCGCGACGGCGCCGCTCCAGGTTGGACACGGACCGCCAGGCTCCGCACGCCGGGGGGAACGGACGCGGCCGCCGAGCGGAGTTGCGTGGCTGTCACGTGGCTGCCCACTACGAAGAACACCACGGAGGCGTTGGGGACGGTGTCCGAAAGGGTGCGGGCGAGATCGACGGCGGTCTTCCGCATGGATGCCCCGACAATGCGCGTCATGTCGTCCAGCAGGTTCCTGCCCGTTTCGCAGCGGAGCGGCCCCTTTTGGGTCAAGACGTCCAACTCACGCTGCTCACGAATGGCCTGCCTGCCAATGGAAGCGGCCACAGAGATGGCCATTTCGAACTCAGGCTCGGAGTCATACTCGTCTGTGTTGATGGAGAGCGAGATGGCCAGGTGTGCGCGCCGGGTCTCCTCGAACTGGCGGACCATGAGCTTATTGGTGCGGGCCGTGGTCTTCCAGTGGATGTGGCGCCGATCGTCCCCGGGAACGTAATCGCGCAAAGCATGAAAGGAGACATCCGCGCTGGACAGCTCCGTAGTGGGCATGCCTTCAAGGTCGCGGATGAAGCCGGCCGCCGAGCTGCCCAGGGACACGGTCCGGGGGTGGACGAACAAGTCCACGGGATCGGTCCACATCACGCGACGACGAAGCAAGTGGAGGGGGTCGGCGCGAACAGATCGGACGGGACCCACAACAATTACTGCACGCCGCGCCGTGGGGATGGTGAAAAGATCCTCGTGCACCTGGGCCGGCTTCATGCGGGGTAAGTGGAAAACGGCCGTGTTGGAACCCACCGGCAGCTCCAACGCCGCAGGCAACAACGGCCTCGTGGACACATTGGACACGGCAATGCTGCCCACGGCGTCATCCCCCACTGCCACCCGTGTGCGGGCAAGGTCCAGAACCACGCCATAGGCCGAGCGGCCCACGATGAAGCCGATGGCAAGGAGAAACAGCAGGAACGCCACCATGGCCGCTGACTTGGCTTCCTGCCAACCCCATGCCTGTCCCGCCCACCAAAGCCCGATCGAGGCAGCCAACACTACCCAGCCCAGCAGGCTCACCACTGCCAGGACAGGCCAGACGAACCTCAGCCAAACAGCCCTGACCTTTGTCCACCCCGGTGCAAGGAAGTCGCCCGCAGTTCCGGCTGCTTCCGACCATACGGCGGCGGGGTGGAGCTTGCCGGACTGGCCAAGCTTGCTGGATAGGCCGCGCTGGCTTGACCGGCCGGG
Organism: Paenarthrobacter sp. NPDC090517; assembly: GCF_044769165.1. Taxonomy (NCBI): domain Bacteria; kingdom Bacillati; phylum Actinomycetota; class Actinomycetes; order Micrococcales; family Micrococcaceae; genus Paenarthrobacter; species Paenarthrobacter sp. NPDC090517. Next base: position 229,086 of record NZ_JBIVXN010000006.1, read on the forward strand.
GCGCTTGCCCGGCTCGTCGTCAGGGCCGCGCAGGGAGCGCATCTTGCCGCCAAGAGCAGACGTAACGCGCTTGAACGAGTCAGCAGCCCTGTTCAGGGGTGTGCTGGAGGACATGTATGGGCCTTTGTTCGAGCTGGGGTGCGGTGGGGTGAAGTGTTTAGGCGCTCGCGCGTTGCTGCGGGGCGGCGACATCGGCGAGGACGCGGTTGAGCACCACCTCTGGCGTTGCGCCGGAGAACTCGGCTTCAGGGTCCATCACCAAACGGTGCGTCCACACCACCGGTGCGAGCTCCTTGATGTCATCCGGCAGCACGAAGTTGCGGGCCTGGCTGGCTGCCCACACCTTCGCAGCGCGGACCATGGCCAAAGCGCCACGAACAGAAACACCAAGCCGCGTTTCCGAGGCGTTGCGGGTCTCTTCGCAGAGGCGGGAAATGTACTCCAGCACGGCGGTATCCACATGGGTGGTGGCTGCCAGGTCGGCCATGTCCGCTACGGCCTGGGTGGTGATCAGCGCGTTGAGGTCCTTTGAGCGGTCCTTCAGGTTCGCGCCGCCCAGCAGACGGACGGTGGAAGCGTGATCCGGGTAGCCGATGGAAGTCTTGATCAGGAAGCGGTCGAGCTGAGCCTCGGGGAGGCGGTAGGTGCCTGCCTGTTCGATGGGGTTCTGGGTAGCCAGGACCATGAACGGGCGGCCGGCCTCGTACGTGGTGCCGTCCACGGTTACGCGGGATTCCTCCATGACTTCCAACAAAGCGGACTGCGTCTTAGGAGAAGCACGGTTGATCTCGTCAGCCAGGACGATGTTGTTGAACACCGGGCCCTTATGGAACTCGAACTTCTGGGTCTTTTGGTCGTAGATGGTCACACCCGTCACGTCAGACGGCAGGAGGTCCGGCGTGAACTGAATGCGGTTGTGCGACCCCTGAACCGTTGCGGCCAAGGCACGGGCGAGGGAGGTCTTACCCGTGCCCGGCGCGTCTTCAAACAGGACGTGGCCTTCGGCCATCATGGCCGTGAACGTCAGCCGGATGACGTGTTCCTTGCCCAACACGGCCTTGCCCACGTTGGCAACGAGCTTCTCGAACGTTTCTGCAAACCACGCGGCCTGCTCGTTTGTCATGGTCATCGGTTGATCCTGTTCCTCGGGTATTGGGGTGTCGGGTTGAAGTTGTTGCTTGAAGCCAGGCAATGGGTCAGCAAGGCGGCGGAACGGGGCCGTAAAGGTCAACCGTGATGGGTTTGACGAACCAGCCATCCTTAGGTGATCCCTTGAGCTGGTACCAAGCCGTCCCGTTGCGATAAATGTCCTGCCTGCAGGTGACGTCGATTTTGCCCCAAGAACGCTCCACCCAGCCGACTCCACACGAAGGCCCGCTCGGATTGTAACTATCCGTTTGACCAGGCTTTCCCGGGCAGGTGCTGTTGTGCGCCTGTATCTGGGACGGCGCGGGCGGCGGAGGCGGCGGGGTGGGATCGACGCCGCTGGTCGAGTTGACGGGGCTGCTGTGGGGCCCAGCAAGCACCGTGACGGCCCTGACCCGGATTTGGTGGGTCTTTTCCCAGCCTCCACCGGGTGCATCGAAGCTGTTCGCCTGCCCCACGCCGGTCCATCCGCCGCCGTCCAGGCTTACCTCGTAGTGATCCAAGGGTCGGCCGTTCATATTCGGGTTGTTCCATGTCCAATGCACCTGGCCGTCACCCTTGGCTGACTTGCCTCCACTGACGTTAGGTGCGTTCGGCGGACCATAGGGGTTGCCTGTGCCGATGTTTTTGGCATCGCCGGCCATGCCGTTCTTCACCGACGTGGCGATGATGTTGACCACCACATTGGTGCCGTTCGGCTGGCCGCCGATGTCGCCGCCCCCGCGTCCGATGGGACCGGAACCGCTGGCGGTCTGCCAGCGATAAGTGATCTCGTTGTCCTGGGAACCGTTCCGTTCCGCCGCGGTGAGTGGCGTAAACGTCACCCGTAGCTGGCCGCTTGAACCGGTTGCGGTCACCGAGCCACTACCCACAGTGCCTGGCTTTCCTGCAGCCCGAATAGGCGCAGACTGTTGGCTGACACCGCTGACACCGGCTTTGTTCGTTGCCGACACCGTGAATGTATAGTCCGCTTCGGCATTAGCGACAGTGACGTTCTGCGAGGTTGCTCCCACCGACTGGGTACCAACCACCGCACCACCCCGGTAGGTGGTCAAGGTGTAGGCAGACACAGCGTCACCGTTATTGTTCGGTGCTGCCCAACTGACCTGCAACTGGCTCTGTGTACCCACGGATCCGGCACCCGCAACTGAAGGAGCCGCCGGGGTCGCCGGCACTCCCGCAGGAGTTTCGGCAGCCGAGTAGGTACTCCACTCGGACGGTTCCTTTGCGTCATTCCTGGCCAGGACCCGGACCTTGTAAGCCACCCCGTTGGTCAGCCCCGTCCAAACATGGCTGTTGGCCGTGAGGTTCTGAATCTGCGGGTTCTGGCCGGCAGGAGCAGGCGAAATCTCAAGGTCGTAGGACTTGATGGGCGAACCCTTACTTGCCGGAGCAACCCACGCCACGGACAGCTGCTTGTCGCCGAATTTCAACGTGGGTGCAACGGGGGTGTCGGGCTTGACGTCCGGACGGACCTCAGCCGACACCGGAGAGCGCTCGGATTCATTGATCGCATTGGTAGCGGTAACGGCAAAGTGGTACTTCACATTGTTGGTCAGGCCTGTCAACGTACAGGTATTCGCGGGGCAGTCCTGCTTGAAGCCGTTCTCTCCGTACACGGTGTACTTGGTGATAGGCGAGCCACGGTCAGCCGGTGCATTCCATGTGAGCAAGGCGGTTTGGTCGCCCACGGACTGTGCCAGCGGCGTGGTTGGTGCTGCCGGCTTGTCCTTGACGGTCAACCGGATGCGGGCAGTGGCATAGCGGGAGATCTCGCCGGTCTTATCCTGCACCGTGTACGCAACCACCATGGTTCCCGTAAATCCGCCCGCGGCTGTGACGGTCACGCTGTCCCCGGCCGCTTCAGCCGTTCCCTGGCCCGTTTCGGTGACTGCTGAGACGATTTTCAGTGGAGTCTCAGGAAACGGGTTGGAATCATTTGCCAACACGTTGACTGTCACAGGCTTTCCGGATTGTGCCTCCGGCTCAGTGTCGTCGTTTGCCACCGGTTTTGGCCGGTTGGAGGCCGACAAGGACAGCTTGTACGTGGCCACAGCTTCGAGCCCGCGGCGGTCTTTTGCTTTTACCTGGACGGTCCCCGACTGCCCGATCTGCAGGGAATCATCCGCGGAGACCTTGAGCGTCTTGCCTTCCACGTTCACTTTGAAGCCGCCCTGGGCTGCGCCCACCAGCTCGTAGCTCATGTTTTGCACGTCATCCGAGTCCGGATCCGACGTCAGCTTCTCCAGGTCGAGGCTTGCAGAGTCACCCTTGGGAACTTCCAGGTCGCTCCCCAGCAGAACGGGCGGGTTGTTTTTGTTGGGGTCGGGCAGCACTTTGGTTCGGATGCTGAGCGTCGACTTCAGACCGTTGGGATCGTCCGGACCGGTTCCATCAGTGACTTCGAAGCTGATGGAACCGGGGCCAACATACTCCGCGCCTGCCGTGTATTTCAGGGCAGTGCCACCGTTGGCTACGGGATCGCTGCCGTCGGCACCGATGAGCTTGATGCGGTCGGTCTGGGTTAGGCGTGGAGAGCGCCCGTCACGCACTTTGACCCATTCCGCGAGATTTACCGTGACGGACTGGCCTGAGACAAGTTCCACTACCTCGTCCTTGGCGAGCGTTGGAACCTGCTGGCCAATACCGGGAACCCAGATGATTGCCGTGGACTTCTGGCCGTCCACGTCCTCCACGGTGTAGGGCACCAGTTGCGGCTGCTCCGTGAGGTCAACAATGACGTTGCCCTCGGGACCGGGACGCGCGGTTTCCAACCCGGTAGATACCTTGAGGTTCTCCCCCACGCCGTCCGGATCTTCATCGTTATTCAGGACGGGAACATCAACGGCAGTTTTACCGAGTGTTTGTGCAGAGGTCACGCGGTCGTCACGGGCAATCGGCGCCTGCAACGGGAGATCGTTCTGGACTACCACCCGGATACTGGCCTGCCCTACGGCATCGCGGTCGTCGGCAACGGAATAACGAACGTTGACGGTGCCCTCCGCAGCGGGAGCGGTTACCAGAATCCGGCCACTGGTCTTGCTGACCTGGGCTTCAAGTCCAGCGTCTGCTTCGATGCTGTCCGTCAGGATCCGGATGATGTCACCATCGGGATCGGTGTCGTTTGCGGTCGCGTCCACGGCAATCTGGCGGCCAGGGCGGACCTTGACTTCGTCATCGACAGGAGCAGGCTTCTGGTTGTCCTCGCCACGCGGCGCGACGCCCACCGTCACCGTTCCGGTGTTGACCGCACCTTGGCGGTCGATCACCTTGTACCGGAACGTATCGGTACCGGCGCCGTCACCGGCGGCGACGAAGTCGATGAAGCTGCTGCCCGCCGTCGCGGTTCCCATGGTGGGTGTGCTGTCGATGCCGGTAAGTTGCACCGAGTCGCCGTCGGGGTCTATGCCATCCAGCGGAACCGGGATCCGGACGCTACCACCCGCCACAACGCGTGCCGTCAGGTTTTGCGGCTGCGGGCGCGAATTCTGGGTACCTTCCAGCGGCAGGATGTGGATGGTGACTGCCGCGGCGCTCTTCTGACCCTGCGGATCCACTGCGTTGTAGATGGCACGCACGGTTTTGGGCGTGGGTCCGGCAATAAAGCGAAGGGTCTTCTCGGAAATGAACGCTTTGCCGTCCTCTTCCGGGATGCTCTGCGCCAGCACCGGATCCACGGACAGCTCCTCACCCTGCGGGTGGGTGTCGTTGTCCAGGACCGGAATCGTCACGACGTCGTTCACGCGGACGTTGACTTCGTCGGGTTTGGGCTGGGGAGCCTCGACGACGGCGGGAGCGGGCACCGGGACAACGCCCACTGTGCCGGTAGCTGAGGCCCGGCCGTTGGACATGGTGTAACTGAAGACGAACGGTTCCTTGGCTCCGAGAACGTCGGTAACGCGAAGGACGCTGTGGTCGATCACGCTCACGGATGCCGAAGAGCCGTCGGGTACGGTGACGGACTGAAGGACGAGCACGCCGCCCGAAGGATCGGAGTCGTTGGCCAGCGGATCAACCAGCACGCTGCCGCCCACAGGGAGCAGGGCAACGTCATGGACCGCGACGGGAGCTCCGGCATCTTTGCCGGACTCAACATCCACACGGATCAGCCCTTGGCTGCTCTGGGGGCCATTGCTGGCGATGTATGTCAAGTAGATCGGGCCGGGTGTGGTGCTCCGGAACGTGAACGTACCACCGTCGGTTACCGGGCCGAGCTCAGCGGGGCCCGCGGCCTCAACATGAGCAACACGAAGGGCTCCACCGTTGGGGTCCACATCGTTTTTCAAAGGTGCGATGACCAGGTCCTGGCCCACAACTGCGGTGACGTGGTCTGCGTTGACCACCGGCGCGAGGGCACCCGGCGGCTGCACATTGACTACGATGCGGCCGGTGGTGGTGGCCCTGCCATCCCAGACAGTGACGGTGACGTTCTTCTTGCCCGGTGCTGCACCGGAGTCCTGGTAGGTCAGAAGGCCGTCTCGACGTACCTTTACCTGGTCCTGGTCGTTGTCAGACTTTGCATCCAACAGGACAAGGTCGTCGCCGTCGGGGTCCATCCAGTCGGTCAGGATGTTCTGGCTGACGGACTTGCCCTGCTCAACCAGCATCGTGGTGGGCTCGCCTCGCTTGAAGATGGGCGGTTTGTTCTCTTCAGGAGCCACTACCCGCAGTGTGACCTTGCCACCGGCGGACAAGTCGCGGCCATCGGCGGCGTTATAGTCGAAGACTTCCGTGCCCGGTTTGGCATCTGCCGGGACCTTGATCTGGAAGGCAGAACCTCCGTAGATGTTTTCCAGCGCACCCATCTTGGGACCATTGGCGCCCACTGACGCGGTGAGGACATCGCCGTCGGGATCTGAGTCGTTGTCCAGCACGCTCAGGATGGAAGTCCGGCCCGGCCGGACACCGAACTCGTCCGGTTTGGTCTCGGGCGGACGGTTGGGCTTGGTGCGGTCCGGGAGGACGTTGATGGTGTTGTTGTCCGCGGACTCCTGGTCCTGGTCATCGGACTGGTTTTTGGGCGGGACAACATCGTCCCAGTTGTTTACCAGCTGCATGTTCTGGTTGACCAGCCACACGCTGCCCGAGTTCACGTCGTTGAGGACTACCAGGTCCCTGTTCACACGGAAAACGTAGCTTGGGGAGGCACTGGCTTTAGGGACGTCGTTTTTCTTGTCATCGGCGTCGTTGTCGCAGTCGCGGACGTACTTGTTGGCGCCGGACCACGCTGAATGAACACACTTGCTGACCTGGACCGGAGCTGCGGGTACTCCTTCACCGTCAGCATTCACTGTTGCGGCAGTGGACCCGTCCAAGGGCTGCTTCAGCAGGGCCTTTCGTGTGGCAATGGCGACGTAGCTGCTGTCTTGACTGCTCTGCTGGAGCTTGGCTTCGCGGGCATCCTGAAGTTGCAGCCTGCGGCCGCCCGGCAGGAAGAGGTTTCCCGAGGCGGCGTCCAGGACCACGGGCTTATCGCCCACCACGGCCAGTTGAAGGTCGCCGGACCCCTTGAGCTCGTCCACCTTGCTGACCTGCGAGTCAGTCCGTTCCCCATTGGCATCCACCGTGGTGACTGTGATCTCACCCTTACCAGGATCCGCTGTGTAGATCCGGTTGTCGGATCCCACGGCAGAGACCATGCCCGGGGAACCGGTCAGTACAGGTTCTGTTCCTTCTTCGTCGAAGCCGTTGACGGTTGAGGGCGACAAAGCCCAGACCTTGCCGCGGGCCGGGTCAGTCACCGAGAGCACGGTGGAGCCGTAGCTGACTTGCGACGACGACGGCAGCTGCTTATCGCCACCCAGCTTCAGGTTTGCAGCGGACACCTGGTTGATGGTGGAGCCGGATTCGTCGTCTACGAAAACGTTGCCATCGTGCTGCAGCACATCAAAGGTAGTAGTAGCAGGGGTGACGGCACCATCAAGGACGCGGGACGGATAATTCAGCCGGCCCACTGCGTTCTTGGTTTTGCTCACGACCCACACGCCGCCGTCGTTCAAGTCCACCTCGGTGGTCTTGAACCCCGGGTACAGAATTGCTCCGGTGATCAGCAAAGCGCCCGCCGCGGTGGCAGCAGTTCCCGCTATGAATTTCTTGTTTTGACGCCTTTTCAGCCCCAGCTTGCCGAAGAAAGTTGTCACAGCTCCAGAATTCCCTTTGTGTCCAGCCGCCCCCAGCGACGTCCAGGCCAACCGACATGTGTCGGCAGCCGTGCATTCCGCAGTACCCCCATACGGCGGCGGGATTTTTAGTCCCCAAGACTATCCCACGCGCCAGACGGCCAGCCAAGGAACCCGAGACCGGGCTATCCATTGGCACTGACAGCCTACGGCCTTTGGAGAGGAGGGCGCGATGGGGAGAACTATCCGGCCCGGCCCGGGCTAGCCCGGTGCCGGGAACACACAGATATGCAGACTACCGGGTTAATCCATCGTTTTGCTAAGTCGTGACGCAGTTCTCAGAGCCCAGTGATGCCCTGGCGCCGCAGGGGCTTAGTCCAGCACCAGACCCTTGCCGCGTCCGCGTGCGAGCATCACGGGATGGATCTCACCGAAGCCACGGACGTTCTCCGACTTCTGGGGAACCAGGACGAAGCGGTCATCCTGTCCAAGGGCGGCTGCAGTCATTGCGTCCACGAGAACCGTCCCGGGTTGCGCCAGCGTTGTCAGCCGGGCAGCAAGGTTAACGGTGGGCCCATAGATATCGCCAAGTCTGGAAAGGATACGGCCCCACACCATGGATACCCGGCACTGTGGCAGGATCTCGTCCTCCGTGAACGCCTGCGCCAAGGCAAGGGAAATCTCGGCTCCGGCCGCGGGGGTTTCCGCGATGTAAAGGACTTCATCGCCCACGGTCTTGACCAACCGTCCACCACCCACGGAAATGATCTCGGCGCATTTGTTCTCAAAACGCTGCACCAGCTGGGCGAGCGTCTTCTCGTTCATGCGGCGCGACAGACTGGTGTAAGAGACAAGGTCAGCGAATCCCACGGCACGGGCCAGGGGCAAGGGCGAATCATCCTCGTCGCCCTCGCGGCCCTCCTCGCTGGCCTGCAGCCCGGCCTCCGCCCGAACGGCAAGCCGCTGAACGCCGGCGTTGAGCTGGCGGCGGTAGGAGTACACCAGGATCTCTTCGAGGGAATCCACCAGGGCAGGCAATTGCCCGACCAACTGTTTTCGGGCCACGGCATCAGGGATTCCCTGTTCGGAAACCATGTCCTCCACCAAGGCTTCGATTTGCCACACCACCATGCGGTCCGTCATTTGGCCGATGGAACGGGTAACGGAGATCGCGGCTTCCTCTGTCAGGAGCCCTGCCCGGACCAAGTCCAGGATGCTGGATAAGGCAGCTTGGTCGCGTTCAGTAAACGCCACGTCCTCGTCCCCAAAGTTAGGGAATCCCAGCGCGCGCCAGATTTTGCGCGCCGACAGGATTGACACGCCCGCGCCGGCAGCAACTTCACGACGTCGGAGCTTGCGTTCTCCGCCCAGGAGCTTCGCCTCAAGCGCTTTAATGGCCAGGCGCTCCGCGGACATCACACCAGTGGGCGGACCTGTTTGAACCGACGCCGGAGCAGGCCCGACCTCAGTTTCCTCGTCGACGGAAGGTTCCGGTACGGCGTCGAACTCCTGGTCCAGGTCCTCGCCGGACTGCTGATCCTCAACGCTCATCTCTTCCACCTTCTCTCAACTCCCATGGCAATTCTTCAAAATCCCTCAGTACTTCGCCCTCAAAAACCTCACCTTGCGGGAGTTCGTCCATCGCGTCAAGAATGAATCCCCGGAACTTCCCCACTTCGGGAACATCGGCCAGGACGGCTATTCCGGAGTGCCCGGTATCCAAGGATATATTCCCTGAGCGCAATGCCCGTTGGAGCATGCTCTGCTGGACACCCACGTTGCGGACAGCCATCAGCGATACCTGCCAATCACTCCGCCGAAACATTCCGTTTTTGGCAAGCACCCGCCTGCTCGTCAGGACGTACTTGATCGACCGCCACCGCAACACTCGTTTCAGGCTGTACGCCGCGAGGAACCACCCCGCGAGCACAACAACGGTACCCACGAGCCAAGGCGTCCATTCCGCAGTGATGAACGGCGCCAGGCGCTGGGGGTTTTCCCTGACGATCCAAGCACAAGCAAAACCCGTCAATGCAGGAACCGCGATGAAGGCCAATACCGGAAAGAAGAGTGAACGGCCCTGTTGGCGCGTGATCGTGATGACCTGCTCCCCCGGAAGTAACTCTTTACGCATAACCGCTTTCTGTGGCGCGCAAGTGCACCACATCTCCGGCTGTCACTACGTGCTCCCTGCCGCCGTGGTCCACCACCAGCAAAGAGCCGTGCTCATCCAAGCGCGAGGCGTGCCCCACGAGTTCGTGATCCCCGGGCAAGTGCGCCCGCACTTCGCGGCCCAACGTCACCATTGCAGACTCAACGCGCTTGTGCAGCGACGGGCCACCCACCAAGCCCGCTGCAGGGTCTCCCTCGGAGTTGCAGAAACTGCGGTACAACCTGGCAAAGCGGGAAAGGTAGCTCTTCAGCAGCGCGGTGCGGTCCGTCGTCGTGGCCCCTTCGAGGGCAAGCGAGGTTGCCGTAGGAACCGGAAGTTCCTCCTCAGCCAAGGACACGTTGAGGCCAACGCCCAGAATGACGGCCGGAACGGAGCCGTCGCCCAGCGGAGTCATTTGGGCCAGGATGCCAGCCACCTTTCGCCCATTGACCAGCACGTCATTGGGCCATTTGATCTCCGCGGTGATGCCGGCCGTTTCCTGCAAGGCTTCTCGCAAAGCAACCGCAGCCAGCAGCGAAAGCCAGGAGTAGCTCTGCGTCGGAACCGGCATGCCCTCTGCCGTGACGGGGCGCAGCACCATGGAGACGGACACTGCCGATCGCTCGGGTGATTCCCAGTGGCGGTCAAGCCGTCCGCGCGCCGCTGTCTGGTGTTCGGCGGTCAACACGGAAAGGTCGGCCCACTTTTTCGGTTCCACCGTCACGGCCCTTACGAGGTCCTGGTTGGTGGATCCCGTGGAATCGACAATGTTCAGCTGTGAGATACCGGTAGCCGACAAGAAGTCCGGCTGGAGCAGCGCCGCACGGTCCAATGCCCCACGATCCACAGCGGAACGGGACTGCCCGGACGTGGCCTCTCGGGACAAGTCCTTGGGTTCGCTAGTCTCCGGCTGTTCGGCATCCATAGCTGAATCCTATCCAGTTGCGACGGTCCCCGGATGATGGCTGCGCTGAAAAAGGGCTATGAATCCCCCTAAAGGAAGATGTCCGGCACCAAGCGGTCTTCGGGCGCGCCGAGGCTGTAAGGAGTGAAGTCCGAAACGCCGGCAGCGCGCAGCACCTCTTCGTCTGTATAAAAATGCCCGGTACCACCCGAACCCGTCAGCACGGCGTGCGCGGCATCGGCCATGATCTCCGGTCCGCGGGCCGCTTGGACGATTTGCTGGCCACCGGGCATATTGCGGATCGCGGCTGTGTCAATCAAGGTGCATGGCCAGAGTGAATTGACCGAGACGCCGTCGTTCTTCAGTTCTTCGGCGAGTCCCAGCGTGGTGAGGCTCATCCCGTACTTGGCCATGGTGTAGGCCAAGTGCATCCCCGCCCATTTGGGGTCCAGATTAAGGGGCGGGGACAGGGTGAGGATGTGGCCGTGGCTGGATTCCCGCAAGGCGGGCAGGGCCAGCTTGGACAGCAGGAACGTGCCGCGGACGTTGATGTCCTGCATAAGGTCGTAGCGCTTCATGTCCACAGCGTCGGTACGGGAAAGGTCGATCGCCGAAGCGTTATTAACCACGACGTCGATGCCCCCGAAACGTTCGACGGCGGCGGCGACTGCTGCGGCGACGTCGTCATCATTGCGGACGTCCCCGACGAGCGGCAGCGCCTGGCCACCTGCTTCGACCAATTGTTCCGCGGCGGTGAAGACGGTTCCCTCGAGTTTAGGGTGGGGGTCGCCGGTCTTGGCCATGAGCACAATGTTGGCACCGTCGCGGGCCGCGCGTGTGGCGATTGACAGGCCGATGCCGCGGCTGCCGCCGGACATAAGGATGGTCTTGCCCTTGAGCGAAGCGGTGGCCACGTAGGGGCTGGTGCGTTGCGTGTGACCCTCTGTTGAGGCGGAGGAAGCGCCGTTGCTTGAAGTCATGGGGACACTCTAACCCAACCATGTTACTGGCGGGTAACATAGCGCTGGCTTTGGCTTGGACACGGAAAATTGTAGGGTTTCTACAGCGGTTCGCGGCAAAGGCGTCACTAGACTGGCCTGCGGGGCCTGTTCTTTGTACGGAAGCTACTTAAGTCAGCTACTTGTCCGTGCCCGGGATTGCGCCAGCGAATATCAGCTACAGAGCCGGAGACACTTGATGAGCCACGATCTGACAACGACAGCGGGAAAGATTGCCGACTTCCGCGACCGCCAGGCCCGTGCAGAACAGCCTTCCGGCCCGGAAGCAATCGAAAAGCAGCACGCCCGCGGCAAGAACACCGCCCGCGAACGCATCGACCTCCTGGTCGATCCCGGATCGTTCGTCGAGTTCGACGCCCTCGCAGTCCACCGCTCCACCGCTTTCGGCATGGAAAAGAAGAAGCCGCTCGGTGACGGCGTGGTCTCCGGTTACGGAACCGTGGATGGCCGCCTCATCGCCATCTACAGCCAGGACTTCAGCGTCTACGGCGGCTCGCTGAGCCAAGTCAACGGTGAGAAGATCGTCAAGGTCCAGGAATTCGCCCTCCGGAACGGTTGCCCGGTTGTCGGGATCAACGACGGCGGCGGCGCACGCATCCAGGAAGGCGTGGCTTCGCTGGCGATGTTCGCGGACATCTTCCGCAACAACGTCCACGCTTCCGGCGTGGTCCCCCAGATCTCCCTCATCATGGGCCCGTGCGCCGGCGGCGCGGCCTACTCCCCCGCATTGACCGATTACGTTGTCATGGTGGACAAGACATCCCACATGTTCATTACCGGACCTGACGTCATCAAGACCGTGACCGGTGAGGACGTGGACATGGAAACCCTCGGTGGCGCGCGGCAGCACAACGCCACCACCGGCACCTCCACATACCTGGCTTCCGACGAAGCCGACGCGATCGAATTCGTCCGCGAACTCCTGGACTTCCTGCCCTCTAACAACCTGTCCGAGGCCCCCGTGGTGGAGCACGACCAGGAACTGGAACTAAACGACGACGACCACGCGCTGGACGGCCTGATCCCCGACTCCGCCAACCAGCCATACGACATGCGCAAAGTCATTGAGCAGATTGTGGACGACGCCCACTTCCTGGAAATGCAGTCGCTCTACGCTCCCAACGTGATGATCGGCTACGGCCGCGTTGAGGGACACACCGTGGGCATCGTGGCCAACCAGCCCATGCAGTTCGCGGGAACGCTGGACATCTCTGCCTCGGAGAAAGCTGCCCGCTTCGTCCGTCACTGCGACGCTTTCAATATCCCCATCATCACGCTGGTTGACGTCCCCGGATTCCTCCCCGGCAAGGACCAGGAGTTCCAAGGCATCATCCGCCGCGGCGCCAAGCTCCTCTACGCCTACGCTGAAGCAACCGTTCCCAAGCTCACCGTCATCACCCGCAAGGCCTACGGTGGCGCGTACATCGTGATGGGCTCCAAGAAGTTGGGCGCAGACCTGAACCTCGCATGGCCTACCGCGCAGATCGGTGTCATGGGCGCCCAGGGTGCGGTGAATATCCTTTACCGTCGCGATCTCGCTGCCGTTGCCGAAGCCGGCGGCGACGTGGAGGCCAAGCGCGCCGAGATCATCCAGGGCTACGAGGAAGAACTACTCAACCCGTACCAGGCAGCACAGCTGGGCTACGTCGACGCAGTTATTGCTCCGTCGGATACCCGCCTGCAGATCATTCGTGGACTCCGGGCCCTCCGGGACAAGCGCGCGAGCCTGCCCACCAAGAAGCACGGAAATATCCCGCTGTGATGGCGCCCAAGCATCGCGCGGATTTGGCGCCTGACGCAGCAGCCGCCGAATCGCCTGCCGAACCGATGTTCTCGGTGGTCAAGGGCGAACCGACGGCCGAAGAGCTCGCGGCGCTTGCCGCCGTCGTGGTTTCACTCGGCGTCCAGCAGGAAGCGGCCTCGTCCAAGCCGAACGTCCGTCACTGGGTGCGTCGCCAACAACTCCGTCTGGACCCCACACCGGGTCCGGGTGCTTGGAAGCGCAGCCGGGGTTAATTCCCTCGTCTGTAGAAAGTTCAACAACCCTTTCACGTAAGCGTTGTCGCGGCTAGGCTCTGTGGGTGACTACTGCAAACACTCCCGTACGCCCCAAGTCCGCCATCGATGCCGTGGCTGACGCGTACACAGAAAAGCTGATCGAACTCAATCCCGGCTTCGCCACCACACTGGGCTTGCCGGGACACGAAACGGAATATCAGGACTACTCGCCTGCCGGGGCTGAGGCGCATGCGGAGGCCACAAGGTTGGCTTTGAATGCCCTGGCGGGCCTTGAGCCTTCCGATGATGTGGACGCCGTTACCCTCGACGCCATGCGCGAGCGGCTCGGCTTGGACCTGGAGATCCACGAGTCCGGATGGGATGCAGCCGACCTCAACAACATCGCCTCCCCCGCCCAGGACATTCGCGCCATCTTCGACCTCATGCCCACGGACACGGTGGAACAGTGGGAACACATCGCGGGCCGCGCTGCCAACGTTCCCGGTGCCATTGAGGGCTATATTTCGTCCCTTCGCTCGGCCGCTTCCGCCGGAAAAGTATCCGCCGCCCGCCAAGTGCGGATTGTCATTGAGCAGACCGGCCGATACGCCTCAGAAGACGGCTTCTTCGCCAAGATGGCTTCATCCGCTTCCCTTGGTGGGCAACCGCTGCCTGCGGACGTTCAGTCAAAGCTCGACGCCGGGACTGCAGCCGCGCGTTCGGCGTACAGCGCCTTGGGCGAGTTCCTTCGGGACGAACTCCTTCCCGTAGCCCCGGAGAAGGATGCCGTGGGCCGTGAACGGTATGCCCTGGCCTCCCGCTCCTTTATTGGCGCCGAAGTCGACCTGGAAGAAACGTATGCCTGGGGCGTGCAGGAGCTTGAGCGGCTGATCAGCGAGCAGGAGAAGGTTGCCGGCCAGATCAAACCGGGCGCCTCCATTGAGGAAGCCAAGAGCATTCTCAATAACGATCCCGCCCGCCAGATCAAGGGCACGGACGCCCTCAAGGGCTGGATGCAGGAGCTCTCCGACCGTGCAGTCTCTGAGCTCGCCGATGTCCACTTCGACATTCCCGACGTCATGAAAACCCTCGAGTGCATGATCGCGCCCACCGACGAGGGCGGCATCTACTACACCGGCCCGTCCGACGACTTCTCCCGGCCCGGGCGCATGTGGTGGTCCGTACCGGCGGGCGAAGACACCTTCACCACCTGGTCCGAAACCACCACAGTGTTCCATGAAGGCGTTCCCGGCCACCACCTCCAGGTGGCCACGGCAACGTACCGCCGCGAACTCCTCAACAACTGGCGCCGCAACGTTTGCTGGGTGTCCGGACACGGCGAAGGCTGGGCGCTCTACGCCGAGCAGCTCATGCTTGAACTGGGCTACCTCAAGGACCCGGGCGACCACATGGGCATGCTCGACGGCCAGCGAATGCGTGCTGCCCGCGTGGTGTTCGACATCGGCGTCCACTTGGAATTGCCTGTTCCCGAACGCTGGGGCACGGGAACTTGGACTCCTGAGAAGGGCTTCGACTTCCTCAAAGCCAACCTCGACATCAGCGAAGGCCAGCTCCAGTTCGAGTTCACCCGTTACCTCGGCTGGCCGGGCCAGGCCCCCTCCTACAAAGTGGGCCAGCGCCTGTGGGAGCAGATCCGTGCAGAGCTTGAATCCCGCGAAGGTTTCGACCTCAAGTCCTTCCACAGCAAGGCACTGAATATTGGCTCGGTTGGTTTGGACGTTCTGCGGCGGGCGTTGCTTGGGTGAGCTTCCGGTGTGCCACGGCCGAAGGCCGGCCATCCTCGGTGTGCTGCTCCTTCGTCGCTTTGACGCACACTGTCGGATGCCCGGCCGTGGGCCGTACCGGCGCCTGGAGATCATCGCCACATCGCAGCCGGGAATAACTTCACACAACCGCAGCCATACGGCGTTATTAGAAGGCTCCGTGAGCTGGTTGAGCCTGTAGCGGCGTAACATTTCTCAACGTCCGTTCGCTATGTTATTTGCGATGCACCTAACGTGTTCCGGTGAGCACCTCAACCAACACTTCCCCAGCAGCTGGCAAGACCGGCTTCCGGCTCCCCAAGTGGGCCGGTTCCTTCGGCGTCCAGATCATCGCAGCCCTTATCATCGGCCTCGTCCTTGGCCTCATCGCCAAGTACACGGGCAGCACCAAGACTGCTCCCAACGGCCTTGGCGCTACTCTCCAGACGATTGGCTCCAGCTACGTATCGTTGCTGCAGACCGCCGTCGTTCCTTTGATTTTCACCGCCGTGGTGAGCTCCATTGCGAACCTGCGCCAGGTGTCCAACGCTGCGCGGCTGGCGTGGAACACTCTGCTGTGGTTCGCCATTACCTCGCTGGTATCGGTACTGATCGGCATCGGCCTGGGTGTGCTCCTGCAACCAGGCGCCGCAACCGGTATCACCGAAGAGGCAAAGTACGCCGGCAAGACCGGTGACTGGTGGGCGTTCCTGATCGGCCTGTTCCCCAAGAACTTCCTTGGACTCGGCGCCAGCTCCACGGTCACCGAGAGCGCCAACGCTGCCACCACAGTCAGCACTGCCGTCAATTTCAACGTGCTTCAGATCCTGGTGATCGCAATCGCCATCGGCGTTGCCGCCCTCAAGGTGGGCAAGCAGGCCGAAGCCTTCCTGACGTTCAACGCATCCGCGCTGGCAGTCATCCAGAAGGTCCTGTGGTGGATCATCCGCATCGCCCCGCTGGGCACGATCGGCCTGATCGGTAACGCCGTGGCCATCTACGGCTGGGACACCATCGGCTCCCTGGGCAAGTTCACCGCCGCAATCTACATTGGCCTGGCCCTGGTGCTCTTCGTCCTTTACCCCATTCTGGTCCGCGTCCACGGCCTGTCCGTCAAGCAGTACTTCTCCGGCGTTTGGCCGGCTGTCCAGCTGGCGTTCGTCTCCCGCTCCTCGATCGGCACGCTTCCGCTCACGCAGCGCGTCACCGAGCGGAACCTTGGCGTCCCTTCCGGCTACGCTTCCTTCGCTGTCCCACTGGGCGCCACCACCAAGATGGACGGTTGCGCAGCGATCTACCCGGCTATCGCAGCGATCTTCGTGGCACAGTTCTTCGGCATCAACCTTGACTTCAGCCAGTACCTGCTGATCGTTCTGGTCTCAGTCCTCGGCTCCGCCGCTACGGCAGGCACCACCGGCGCCGTCGTCATGCTTACGCTGACCCTGTCCACGCTGGGCCTCCCGCTTGCCGGCGTCGGCCTCCTGCTGGCGATCGATCCGATCCTGGACATGGGCCGCACCGCCGTCAACGTCGCGGGCCAGGCATTGGTCCCGGCCATCGTGGCCAAGCGCCAGGGCATCCTGGACGAATCCCTCTACAACGCACCCCGCAACGGTGCAGCGTTCGCGGATGAGTTCGCCGCCGACAAGGCAGCGGCAGAAGTCAACGACCGCGAACTGGCCGATTCAAAGGCCTAAGACCCAGCGCTTTTTGCAATGGCTCAAATCCCCCGGGGAGTTCTCCCCGGGGGATTTCCCCGTTTAAGAGCGCAAGTCTGGATAGGCTCGGACCATGTTGATCGTCACCTCCAACGAAATCCCGGGCCACCGCATCGACGCCGTCTTCGGCGAAGTCATGGGCCTCACTGTCCGTTCACGCGATATCGGGTCGCAAATGCTTGCCGGCTTCCGCTCCCTTGGCGGCGGCGAGCTGCCCGAAATGACCAAGGCCCTCTACGAAAGCCGCCAGGAAGTCATGGCACGCATGGTCAACGAGGCGCAGCAGCGTGGTGCCAACGCTATTGTGGCCATGCGCTTCGACACCTCGGAAATGGGCACCAACTGGACCGAAGTGTGTGCCTACGGAACCGCGGTGTACGTGCTGCCGCTGGGCGAGGGTGAGCCCGGAGCAACGGGCCAGTCCATCTACCTGACCAAAACCGCAGCCCAACAGTCGTCCCAGCAGGGTCAGCCGGCTCCACCCGCTCCCCCGGCGCCCCCAACACAGTTCTAGCCCCACGCTGCCGAGTCCCGCTCTGGTTCGTCCGCCACCCCGTTCAACGGTGGGCTTGACGAACCAGGGCGGGACTTTTCGCGTGCCCCAAGGACCACCAAATTGCGCAGAGTGCAAACTTGCACTTAGTGTAAGTAAGTGACCCAAACCAGTAGCCGGGAAGCCACTGCGGAGTCGTCCACCGCTGCTGAGCCCGCTACCCCATCACGGCGCGAACTCAACAAGGCGGCCACCCGCAGCTCCATCGCCTCCGCAGCCCTGGACCTTTTGCGCAGCAACGGGTCCGGGAATTTCACCGTGGAAGACATCGCGGCCAGCGCGGGTGTCTCGCGGCGAACCTTTTTCAACTACTTCCCCAGCCTCGAAGCCGCACTGGCCTCCGTTGCCGACGGCTTTATGGACCACGCGCTGGAGCAGTTCCGGTTACGCCCGGCGGACGAGTCGATCCTCGAATCCGCGCAGGCCGCCCTTATGGCGTTGGCCGATCCCATGTCCGTGGCTCCCATGGCCGAGCTGTTCAGCCTGACGCAGGACAACCGCCAGCTGGCCCGCTCCGAGCTTGAAGCCTGGGAACACTGCACCGAGCAGATTATTGACGCTGCCCGCGGCAGGCTCGGCGCCGGCATCAGTGAGCTCTACCTCCACGCCCTCGCAGGTTCCGTCATCTCCTGCGGCAAAGCGGCAATGACCGTCTGGTTCGCCGAACACGGACCGGACCTTTCCCCCAAATCCCTCGCAGTCCTCCGCCAGCACCTCATCGATGCGATGGGCCTTCTCGGTGCAGGCTTCGCGCCGCCGTCGGACGCTTCCCTCCACGCCTCACCTTCCGTTCCAACCACCAAAGATCGGTTCTGACATGGCCTCGTTCCTCTACCGTCTCGGCAAATTTTCGTATCGCCGCCGCTGGCTGGTCATCTCCATATGGCTGGCCGTCATGGTGGCAGTGGGCGGCTCGGCCGCAGCGTTCCACGGCACCATGTCCAACAACTTCACCATCCCGGGCACCGAAACCCAGCAGATGGCTGACAAGCTCAAAGAGGCCCTGCCCGAATCGTCAGGCGGCTCCGCCAGCGTGGTTTTCGACGCAGGAGATGCCGGCTTCGACCCAGCCAAGAAGGACGCGGTTGCCGCTGCGCTCACCAAGCTTGAAGCCATGCCTGACGTTCAGGGCACCGTAAACCCGTTCACCACGCAGGAGCAACTGGATAAGGCCACCGCGGACATCGCTGCCGGCGAAGCCAAGGCTGCCGAGGGCCAAACCCAGTTGGACGCCGCGCGCGCCCAGCTGACTGCAGGCGAAGCCCAACTCGCAGGGGCTGAGCAGCAACTGGCCGCAGCTGGCCTCACCCCGGCACAGATTGAAGCGCAGCTGGCTCCGCAGCGCGCGGAACTCGCCGCAGGGAAGGAAAAGCTCGACGCCGGAACCAAGGAAGCAGCCGACGGCGCCGCCACGCTGGCCCTCGGCAAGCGACAACTTGAGGCCTCTGAGGGCATGCGATTTGTCTCCAGTGACAACAGAGCTGCAATCGCGCAGGTCCAGTTCAAGACCTCCATCAACGCTGTTGACCCCGCCGTGCGCGAGGAAGTCCAGGAGATCGTCCACGAAGTCTCTTCCGCCGGCGTCACGGCCTATGCCAGCAAGGAAATCACCGAGGACGTCTCTGAGATCTTCGGCATTGCAGAAATCGTGGGCGTCGCAGTGGCTGCCCTTGTCCTGATCCTGATGCTCGGCACTCTTATCGCGGCTGGCCTGCCTCTATTGATGGCGCTGATCGGCGTCGCCGTGGGTGTCGGTGGAACGTTCGCGCTCACCAGCGTGATCGACATGAGCTCCATCTCGCCCATGCTTGCCCTGATGCTCGGCCTCGCGGTTGGCATTGACTACTCCCTCTTCATCGTCAACCGCCACCGCACGCAGCTCCTGTCCGGTATGGACGCCGAGGAATCTGCGGCATTGGCCACCGGTACCTCCGGTAACGCCGTGCTATTTGCCGGCCTCACCGTCATCATCGCCCTCGCCGCGCTGGTGGTTCCCGGGTTGCCCTTCCTCGCAGTGATGGGTGTTGCGGCCGCAGCGACAGTCGGCGTAGCCGTCGTCGTAGCATTGACCCTGACGCCCGCCGTCCTGGCCCTGATCGGCCGCCGACTCATCTCCAAGCGCGCTTGGGCCAAAGCTGCCAAGCACAACGCCGAGCCCGGCCACGAAGCTGCGGACCGCGAACGCGAGGAGAAGCGCAGCAGCGGGGGCTGGGGCGGTATGGTCACACGTCACCCTTGGGTTGCCCTCGTGGCAAGCGTCGCGCTGCTGGGCGCGTTGGCGTTGCCGGCGTCACAGCTGCGGCTGGCACTTCCCGACGGCGGCTCCGAGCCGGTGGATTCGCAAGCCTTCAAGGCCTACGACCTCACGCGCAGCAGCTTCGGCGAAGGCGTGACGGGACCGATCGTCGTCGTGGGCGAATTCCCCGAAGGCCTCAGCGAGAACGATGCCAAGAACAAGCAATTCGATGTCGCGGACCAGCTCCGCAGCGTTGAGAACGTCATCGCCGCTGTGCCGGTCGCTTTGAGCGAAGACCGCCGCACCGCCGTCTTCCAAGTCATCCCGAAGGAGGGCCCCGCCAGCGCCGGCACCGTGCAGGTCGTGTCCGATCTCCGCGGCAAGGGCTCAGCAATTCAGGACGACCTGGACGTGACCATCGGGCTGACAGGCCAAACCGCAGGCAACATTGACGTCTCCAACAAGCTCGGCGCGGCTCTGCCGCCCTACTTGGCGATTGTCGTGGGACTCTCCCTGCTGCTGTTGCTGCTGGTATTCCGCTCCATCGTGGTGCCCCTGCTGGCAACCGGCGGATTCCTGCTCTCGCTGGCCGCTGCTTTCGGCGCCGTGGTTGCCGTGTATCAGTGGGGCTGGCTGGGAGGCATCTTCGACGTCGCCAATCCGGGTGCTGTGCTCAGCTTCCTGCCCATCATCCTGATCGGCGTGCTGTTCGGCCTGGCGATGGACTACCAGGTGTTCATTACCTCCGGCATGCGGGAGTCGTTCATGCACGGCGAGTCCGCCAAGCACGCTGTCCGCTCCGGTTTCAGCCACGCCGCAGCAGTGGTCACCGCGGCCGCGATCATCATGGTCAGCGTGTTCTCCGGCTTCATCTTCAGCCACCTCACCATGGTCAGGCCCCTCGGCTTCGCCATGGCATTCGGTGTGCTGATTGATGCCTTCGTGGTCCGCATGACGATTGTTCCCGCCGTGATGTACCTCCTGGGCGAGAAGGCCTGGTGGCTGCCCAAGTGGCTGGAACGGATCCTCCCGGATGTGGATGTGGAAGGCGCCAAGCTGGACCGCAGTGACCGCCGGAAGGCTGACGCCGAGGAACTCGTCCACTAGCGCTCTCTCACATAACAGCCAATATTCTCGAACGCTCGCTCACTTGCTTGAGGCAATTGAGCGAGCGTTCGGTTTAAGCACGCGGGACGTGAGCGAGCGTTCGCGTCAAGCACGCGGGATGTGAGAGATGGTTCGGTTTAAGCACGCGGGACGTGAGCGAGCGTTCGCGTCAAGCACGCGGAACGTGAACGAGCGTTCGCGTCAAGCACGCGGGATGTGAGAGAGGGCCGTACTAGGCTGGGACCGTGACCCGATTGATCCTTGCCTCCCAGTCCCCCGCCCGTACCAAGCTGCTCACCGAAGCCGGGATTCAGCACGACGTCCTGGTCTCGGACGTCGACGAGGATGCGGTCCAGGCCAAATACGGAGTGACGAACGCCCACGACACCGCACTCCTGCTGGCCCGTGCCAAGGCCGAGGCCGTTGCGGCTCTCCCGGAAGCCGAGGGTGCCTTGGTGATCGGTTGTGATTCGGTGTTCGAGTTCGACGGCGAGTCCCACGGCAAGCCCTACACCGCGGAGGTCGCCCGTGAACGGATGCTGCGGATGAGCGGCTCGCAGGGAGTGCTCCACACGGGCCATTGGCTGGTTGACTGTCGGGACACCGCCGCCGACGCGGACGAAGAGGCAGACGCAGATGAAACGCCTGAAGGCACGGGCGCCACCGTAGGAGCGGTATCGAGCGCTGAGGTCCACTTCGCCCAAATGAGTACCCAGGACATCGACGCCTACATCGCCACCGGAGAACCTCTTCACTGCGCCGGCTCATTCACCATCGACGGCTTGGGTGGGGCCTTCATCCGTAAGGTGGACGGCGACCCGCACGCCGTCGTCGGACTCTCCATCTCCACCCTCCGGGACCTGCTGGTCCATGCGAACGTGGGCATTACGGAACTATGGGACGCGAAGAGCCAGTAGAAGCGGTTTGTAGCAACCCTACAAAGGAACATCGCCTCACACACGGAATCCCCCATCAATATGGGCGGAACCCTCACAATCACGCTAGGCTCCTCAAGGACAGAAGGAGTCAACAACTTGTCAGCTAACCCGGCGCAGCCCATTTCCAGCCCTCTCACCAAGGTCTTGATTGCCAACCGCGGCGAAATCGCGGTCCGCATCATCCGAGCCGCCCGGGACGAAGGCATCGCCTCCGTAGCCGTTTACGCCGACCCCGACCGTGACGCCCTCCATGTCCGCCTCGCCGACGAAGCTTACGCCTTGGGCGGCAACACCGCTGCCGAGTCGTACCTGGTGATGGACAAGATCATCGACGTCGCCAAGCAGTCAGGCGCCGATGGCATCCACCCCGGCTATGGCTTTCTCGCCGAAAACGCCGAATTCGCGGCCAAGGTCATCGACGCCGGCATCACGTGGATCGGCCCCTCCCCGGAAGCCATCTCGGCCTTGGGTGACAAGGTCCAGGCCCGCCACATCGCTGAAAAAGTAGGCGCACCCCTCGTCCCCGGCACGGCTGACCCCGTGGAATCCGCCGACGAAATCCTGAAATTCGCCGAGGAATTCGGCCTGCCTATCGCCATTAAGGCAGCCTTCGGCGGCGGTGGACGCGGCATCAAGGTGGCCCGCACCATGGACGAGATTCCCGAGCTCTACGAATCAGCGGTCCGTGAAGCAGTCGCAGCTTTCGGTCGCGGCGAGTGCTTCATTGAACGCTTCCTCGATGCTCCGCGCCACGTCGAAACCCAGTGCTTGGCCGATGCTTTCGGCAACGTTGTGGTGGTTTCCACCCGGGACTGCTCCTTGCAGCGTCGCAACCAGAAACTTGTTGAGGAAGCCCCGGCTCCGTACCTCAGCGAAGAGCAGAACAAGCGCCTCTACGAGTCCTCCAAAGCCATCCTGAAGGAAGCCAACTACCTCGGCGCCGGCACCTGCGAGTTCCTCGTGGGCCAGGACGGCACCATCTCCTTCCTCGAGGTCAACACCCGCCTCCAGGTGGAGCACTGCGTGTCCGAGGAAGTCACGGGAATCGACCTCGTCCGTGAGCAGTTCCGCATCGCCCGCGGTGAAGCCCTGGGCTACGAGGACCCCGAAGTCCGCGGCCACTCCTTCGAGTTCCGCATCACCGGCGAGGACCCGGGCCGCAACTTCATGCCCGCCCCCGGCACCATCACCACGCTGAAGAACCCGACCGGCCCCGGCGTCCGGATCGATTCCGGCATTGAGCAGGGCGACGTCATCAGCGGCAACTTCGACTCCATGCTCTCCAAGCTGATCATCACGGGAGCCACCCGCGAGCAAGCCCTCCAGCGTTCACGCCGCGCCCTCGAAGAGATGGTGGTTGAGGGCATCCCCACTGTCATCCCCTTCGACCTCGCAGTAGTCACCGATCCCGACTTTGCTCCGGCGGAAGGACCCTTCAAGGTTCACACCCGCTGGATCGAGACCGAGTTCGTCAACAGCATCCCTGCTTGGTCTGCCAACGGCGCGGGCGCTGAAACGTCCGACGCCGGTGACCGCCAGCGCGTCGTCGTCGAGGTTGGTGGCAAGCGGCTTGAGGTCGTCCTGCCGTCCGGTCTGGGCGGCAGCATCGCCGCGGTTTCCGGCGGTTCGGGCACCAAGTCCGGCAAGTCCAAGAAGCGCTCCCGTTCAGCTGGTGCAACGGCTGCGGCTGCGGGCGGCGACGCACTGACGTCCCCTATGCAGGGCACCATCGTGAAGGTGGCAGCTTCTGAGGGTGATGTTGTGGCTGAGGGCGACCTGATCGTGGTCCTTGAAGCCATGAAGATGGAACAACCGCTGACCGCCCACAAGGCCGGTACCGTGCGCGGCCTCGCTGCCACCGCAGGCGAGACCGTCGGTGGTTCCAGCGTTGCGTGGGCTGGATCATCGCTTTCGTCTTGTACAAGCCAGCGGCTGCGTTGATCTATGCAACGGCGTTCAAGCTCA
>NZ_JBIVXN010000007.1:0-215255 GCF_044769165.1 Paenarthrobacter sp. NPDC090517
ACTATTGAGTTCTCAAACAACAGACACACCCGGCACCACCAAACCCCCCACAAGGGGCCAGGATCGCTCCGGAGCAACTTTTCAAACTTACCCGATCAACCGGATCTTCGCAAATCGGCGTTTCCGCAATTTTCGATCCGAGTCCCGGCCCCGCCCGGCACAGGCACGCTCAGAAGCGCGCCATTTTCCAGGCTGTTATCAGGGGGTCGGCCCCCGCGGTTCTCAGCTCCAGGCTGTCTCACTCGCGGCGACTCAGAAGACATTACACGGCCATAAGCCCGGGCACAAATCACCGCTAACATCACCCAAAATCCCCGCAAACACAGGCCAAGCGACCTCATAACGACCCCAAACAAACAAAAAAGCCGCCAAAACAGCCCACGTGAAGCCCGTCACAACCTCAGCCACACCACCAAACCACCGCCCCGCGCCCACGCCACCCCCGCCGTCGAACGTTCAACCAAACCCGAGGGAAGTGAGCGGGCGTCGACCTGAAGCTCTAGGGAAGTGAGCGGGCGTCGAAAGGAGGCGGGTTCATCCGGCAGCGCGCGGCCAAGGTGCGCCCACCGAGCGCGCAGAGGATGACCACCGTTCCCTCCAATGACAAACGCGCTTAAACGCAAAAAGGGCCGGCAACCATGACGGTTGCCGACCCTTTTAGAGCTTCGTGATTACCAGGAAGACTTGGTGATGCCCGGGAGCTCACCGCGGTGAGCCATGTCGCGGAAGCGAACACGGGAGATACCGAACTTCTGGAGCGTGCCGCGGGGACGGCCGTCGATCTGGTCGCGGTTACGCAGACGGATCGGGGAGGCGTTGCGGGGCAGCTTCTGCAGGCCGAGGCGTGCAGCTTCGCGTGCTTCGTCAGTCGCGTTGGGGTCAACCAGGGTCTTCTTCAGTTCGAGACGCTTGGCAGCGTAACGCTCAACAATGACCTTGCGCTGCTCGTTGCGAGCAATCTTTGACTTCTTTGCCATGTGTTTAGCGCTCCTCTCGGAATTCGACGTGCTGGCGGATCTTGGGGTCGTACTTCTTCAAGACCAGGCGGTCAGGATCGTTACGACGGTTCTTGCGGGTTACGTAGGTGTAACCGGTGCCCGCGGTGGACTTCAGCTTGATGATCGGACGTACGTCCTTGTCCTTTGCCATTAGAGCTTTACTCCTCGTGCCAGGATGTCGGCGACGACTGAGTCGATGCCGCGTACGTCGATTGTCTTGATGCCACGGGCTGACAGGGTCAGCGTGACGTTACGGCGCAGGGACGGAACCCAGTAGCGCTTCTTCTGAATGTTCGGGTCGAACCGACGCTTGTTGCGACGGTGCGAGTGCGAAATGCTGTGTCCAAAGCCCGGCTCGGCTCCGGTCACTTGGCAGTGTGCTGCCATGACTCTCCTCCAAAGATTGAATGTAACGGCGTGCAGATGTTCCTGCGTTGCCGTGCGACAGGCAGCGTCCGCATCCGGGTCCAGACCATTTCGGTAGTTTCCGCAGCAAGTGCGGCGAAGAAGGTTGGCCTCAAGACCGGGCAGTGATAATCACTGGAACAGATCCTGGGATACCGGGCGAATACAGGAATGCACGCAACTTGAGCCCCTAACTACCGGCCACCGGGACGTCAGTAAAACCGACAGTCACCACCAACCGGAGCAATTGCACACGATCCGCACTACCTAGCGCCTAACTATTCTACGGGTCAGGCCAAATTAAGACCAATCCGGCATCATAAGCCCTTGCCGTCCACTGCCGGAACACCGACTCAACCTTGGCGGGTCGCCCGGCAGCCCGGATTACAGCGGCCGGATCAACTCCGGGTATTTCGGGCTCAAACCGTCGCCGGAGGACACTCCACGCACGCGGCGGGCAACCCATGGCGCCGCGGACTCGCGGAACCATCGTGCGTTTGCCTTCAATGCCTCAACCCGGTTCATAAGTCGGACCGGCGCCAGTTCGGGGACCTCGATGACGTGCTCGTGCTCGAGGACATCCAGGACGCGCTTTGCCATGTTGACGTGGCCTGCGGTGGACATGTGCATGCGATCCTCACCCCAGAGGCGCCAGTCGTCGTACTCGTCGAACCGCCAATAGTCCACCAGGAGGGCGCCGTGGTTTTCGGCGATTTCACGCACCAGTTCGTTGTAGATCGCGGTGCGGCCGCGCATGGCGCTGAAAACCTTCGAGCCCTTCGCATCAAAGCCCGTGAAGAGGACCACTGTGGCTCCCGACGCGCTCAACTTGGCGATGCCGGCGTCGTACTCTTCCAAAAGCGAGTCGATATCGATCTTGGGCCGCAGGATGTCGTTCGCCCCCGCATACAACGTCACCAAAGTTGGCTTCATCGCGACGGCGGCATCAACCTGCTCCGCCATGATCTGCCGGAGCTTCCGGCCTCGGATAGCCAAGTTGGCGTAGCCGAAGTCCGGGTTGCTGTAGGCGAGCTGCCCGGCAACGACGTCGGCCCAGCCGCGAACGCCGTTGGGGCGGGTGGGATCGTCGTCTCCAACACCCTCGGTGAACGAGTCCCCCAGGGCAACATAACGGGCAGAAAAATCCATGCCGTCAGTCTGCCACTTCAACGCTTGAGGCCACAAAGCCTGCAGCAGGAGGGCTAGGAATCGCGCAGGATCCAGTGGTTGTTGTCCAAGCGGGCAACGATTTTCTCGCCGATGCGTGCAAGGTCCGAGACGTCCTCGGGACTAAGGGAATCGAGCATCAACGTGCGCACGGACTCCACGTGTCCCGGGGCTAGGGACACGATGGTGGACATGCCCGCGTCGGTCAGATGCGCCACAGTGACACGGGCGTCGCCGGGGTGCGCTTGCCGTTCCACCCACCCGCGTTTTTGCAGCTTGGTCACCACGTGCGAAAGGCGCGACAACGAGGCACTTGTCCGTGCGGCGAGCTCACTCATGGGAAGGTATCGGCCCTCGGTTTCGGAGAGCATCGCAAGCACGTTGTAGTCGAACAGGGACAGTTTGCCGGCCGACTGAAGCTGGGTGTCCAACGCCGAGGGGAGCAAAGTGTTGATGCTCAGCAGGGCTAGCCAAGCACGGCGTTCGTCGGCATTCAGCCAGCGGGGTTGAGTCATGCATCCATCTTATGAGAATTCCCTCCTTACTTAGCTCCATGCCCGGCCTCAGGCGATAGGCTGGCGGCATGTTTGTCGTCTCATTGACCTACAAAGTTCCCGACGAAATTGTCGATTTCCACCGCCCCGGCCATATGGCTTGGCTTAAGGACGCGTTCGACGCCGGAACCTTCCTTGCGTCCGGACGCCGCGTCCCAGCCACCGGCGGCGTTCTGCTCTCCAAAGTGGACAGGGCGACACTGGACGCTTCCCTTGCAAAGGACCCGTTCTACAGCAACGGAGTGGCCGAGTTCGAGATCATCGAATTCACTGCCACCAGCGTGGCTGAAGGCTACGAAAACCTGCTCGATAACTGAGGTTTTGCCCGACTGGTTCCCAGCCGTTCCGGCAGCACCACGGGCATCATTTCCGGCCATCGCGCCCCCAGATGGTCACCGCTCGAGACGCCGAGGACCCGTCGCTTAAGCCAAGGCCCGACGTCGCGCCGCAGCCAGGCGGCGTCGTCGGCAAGGTTTTCGGTGAGCGTCCGCGGACGGGGAGCTGCGAACGTTGGTGAGGTCAGTGAGTGCGGGGCTCCGAGGACTTCGAGGACTTTCTTGGCCATGTAGCTGTGGCCCGGGGTGGACATGTGCAGGCGATCCGGGGCCCACATTCGCGGGTCCTGAAATTTCTCAAAGCACCAGTAGTCCACCAGCAGCGTTCCGTACTCTGCGGCAATACGCCGAATGTGACGGTTGTAGATGGCAGTGCGTAGCTTGAGCGGCTCAAGCAGGGGCGATAAAGGAACGTTGTAACCCGTGAAGAGCAGGACCGTGGCTCCGCTGGCTCTGATCCTTCTGACAGCATCTTCGTAGTCCGTGATGAGCTTGGCCATGTTGAGCCTTGCCATGAGGAGATCGTTCCCGCCGGCGTAGAAGCTGACCATCGTGGGATTCATGGCGAGGGCTGGCTCGATTTGTTCGTCGATGATCCGCTGGAGGCGACGCCCACGAATAGCCAAGTTGGCGTACCTCACGGTTTCGTCGTGTCTTGCCAGTTCTTCGGCCACGCGGTCCGCCCAGCCCCGGCAGTTGTTGGGGAGCCTGAGATCGATGTCGCCGACGCCCTCAGTGAAGGAGTCGCCGAGGGCCACAAAGCGGATCTGATCTCTCATTGCGCTTTCTCCCGGTCCTCCATGAGCTTTTTCAGGCCGCCCTTGCGTGGAACTCTTACGGGCTCCGGCCAACGCGGGCTGATTGAATCCCCCAGAGTGACGCCGCGTAGTTTGCGTCCGAATAGCGGAACCACCCAGTCGTTGACCCAGCGGCGTTGCCGGCGCTCCCATTCGCGCATGGACAGGCGGGTGGGCGGGTCCCACTCTTTCGGGGAGATTTTGTGCGGGACGTTGAGGTGATCCAGAACCTGGGCAGCCAAATATTTGTGGCCCGCTTTGGACATGTGGAGCCGGTCCGAAGCCCACATCCGTGAGTCCTTGTACGCGTCGAAACACCAATAGTCCACCAGGACCGCGCCATATTTCGCTGCGATGTCGCGGACTCTCTGGTTGTAGAGCGTGTTGCGTTTCTTGAACGGTTCCAGGACGGCAGAAACCTTTACGTCGAACCCGGTAAACAGGACCAGCGTGGCCCCGGTTTCGCTGAGTCGCGCAACGAGCAACTCGTAGTCATTGAGGAGAGCATCCATATCGGTGCCAAAGTCGAGGATGTCGTTGCCGCCTGCGTAGAGCGTGACGAGCGTTGGCTCCATGGCGAGGGCCGGCTCAAGTTGTTCATCGATGATGTGCCGGAGCCGTTTGCTGCGCACTGCCAGGTTGGCGTACTCCCAGCCCGGCTGGGCTTTGGCCAATTTCTCTGCAACCCGGTCGGCCCATCCGCGGACCCCGTTGGGCAGGACCTTACTCGGGTCCCCCACTCCTTCGGTGAAGGAATCCCCGATGGCGACATACCGCCGTCGAACCTTTTTCCCGTCCCCGAATTCCTCCCGCACGCAGCCGACGCTACCCGTACCCGGTTACACCCCAGCCAACCCAACGTGAACAAACCCGAGGGACGTGAGCGAGCGTCGCCCCCAAACCCGAGGGAAGTGAGAGAGCGTGGGAAGGTGACGCCAGGACGGGCCGCTCGGCGGGCATCCGGCAGCGTGCGTCAAAGCGACGAAGGAGCAACACGCCGAGGATGGCCACCGAGCTGCCACCCAGCCGCTGCGGCGGACCAGAAGAACAGGCTTAGCCCTCCGCCTTGCCGCGTCGCCAGTAACCCATGAAGGCAACCTGCTTGCGGTCGATGCCAACGTCCCGCACCAAGTACCGCCGCATTTCCTTGATCACGAATGCTTCACCGGCGATCCATGCGTAGAACGGCAGGGCGCCTGCGGGAAGGGTGGGGTTTTTGGTGGCTTCGATGGCTGCGGTGTCCATGCGCTGCGGGGTTTCCCAGAGGATGTCCTGGTCCACGTTGACGTCTTCGGGCTCAGGTCCTGCGGCGGTGCCGGCACCCTTGATGCCTACCCAGCCCGGCACGGGAACAGCCTTGGCGACAGCTTCCTTGAGGAGTTCGCCGTGGGGACGTGAGCGTCCGATGGCTGCACCACGTGCGAGCCAGGTGATTTCGATATCGGCTTCAGTGGAGATGTCTTGGAAGTCGCCAGCCTCGGGCACCTCAAGGAAGGCATGCCCGGTCATGTCGGCGGGCAGGCTTTCCAGAATGGCGCTGATGGCAGGGACAGCGGTTTCGTCGCCGGCCAGAAGTACGCGCTGGGCCAAGCCCGGACGCCATTCGATGCCGCCGTAGGCGCCGGCAGTGGTGCACTGGGCTGCACGGTTGTTGGGGCCGATGATGGTGATGGCGTCCCCTGGTTTTGCAGAAACCGCCCAATTGGCAGCGGGTCCACCGTGGCCAGCGTCGTCGAAGTGCATGACGAAGTCGATGTCGATCTCGGGGTAAACGGCGTCCAGGCGCTCGGACCGGACGGTGTAGGTGCGCATGTCACCGCGGACGGATGGGTCCATGGCCAACCATTCCTGGTACCAGCCGGCCTCTTCCATCTTGAAGGGAGGGAGCGGGATCTGCTGCCCGGAAGCGTCGAAGGACGGGATCATCAACTTCACGCGGAGGTCCAAAGTGTCCCCTGCAACGCCGAAGTCACGCAGCGAGTAGCCGCCGAAGGTGATTCGACGGAAGTTAGGGCTGAGCTCCTGCACGGCCGTCACGGTGACGTCGAAGGCGAGGGTCATGGGCTCCACGGCGGCACTTGCTTTTGCCTGTGTCGGTTGTGCACTCATGAGGCGATCTCCAGTTCGTTGGTTGAAGCGGGGCGTGCGTGGTGGCGTCCGATGGGGACGATCAGCGGGGTGCCTGAGATGGGGTCCGGAACTACTCGGGATTCCAAGCCGAAAACGTTGAAGACCAGTTCTTCCGTCACGACGACGGGCGCCGGCCCTTCGGCCACGATGCACCCGCCTTTCATGGCAATGACGTGGTCGGCGTAGCGGGCAGCGAGATTGAGGTCGTGGAGCACGATCGCCACGGTGGTTCCGCGGCTGCGGTTGAGGTCCGTGACCAGGTCCAGGACTTCCACTTGGTGTGCCAGGTCCAAATACGTGGTGGGCTCGTCCAGCAGCAGCACTTCGGTTTCCTGAGCGAGGGCCATGGCGATCCAGACGCGCTGGCGCTGTCCGCCGGACAACTCGTCGATGCTTCGCTCAGCGAGTTCCAGCGTTGAGGTGGCGTCGAGCGCACGCTGTACCGCGGCGTCGTCGGCTGCGCTCCAGCTACGGAAGAAGCCTTGGTGCGGGTAGCGGCCGCGGCCCACGAGATCGCGCACGGTAATACCGTCCGGGGCGGTGGGGTGCTGCGGGAGAAGCCCGAGCGTGCGGGCTAGTTCGCGGGCAGGGCGGGTGTGAATGTCCTTGCCGTCCAGCGTCACGGTACCGCCGGCGGGCTTGATGAGGCGCGACAGGCCGCGCAGGAGGGTGGACTTGCCGCAGGCGTTGGCGCCCACGATCATGGTCACTTTGCCTTCGGGAATCTCGGTGGTGAGCCCCTCCACCACCTTGCGTGCCTCGTACTGGAGCGTGAGGTCCTTGGCATTAAGGATGGCCATGTCAGGCCTCCTTTCGGTTCGACGTGACCAGCAGCCACAGCAGGAAGGGGGCACCGAGGGCGCCGGTGATGACGCCGACCGGAAGGACGGTTCCGTCGAGGATGACGGGAGCGATGTTGGAGGCGAAGAAATCTGCGAGCAACACGATCAGGGCGCCGGTAAGGGCCGCCGCCGGGAGGCTGGGTTTACGGACGATGCGGCGGGCGATCGGTCCGGCAAGGAAAGCGACGAACGCTACAGGACCGGCAGCAGCGGTGGCGACGGCGGCAAGTCCGACGGCGGTCAGCACCAGGGCCAGCCGGGCGGCGTTGACTCTGATCCCGAGCCCCGCAGCAGCGTCGTCGCCGAGTTCGAGGATGCGCAAGGGGCCGGCAAGGGCAATGACGGCGGGGACCAGGATCACCAATGACACTGCGAGGACGCCTGCCCGGTCCCAGGTGGCGGAGTTCAGGGATCCGTTGAGCCAGATGAGGGCGTCGGCCGCGGTGCGGATGTCCGCGCGGGTCATGAGGAAGTTGACCACTGCGTGAAGTGCAGCGGCGATACCCACGCCCGCCAGGATGAGCCGGTTGCCTGCTGCGTTGCCGCGGCTTCCTCCACCCGCACCGGAACCGCCACGGGAGATTGCGTAGATGATGGCCGCGACGCCAAGCGCTCCGCCGAGGGCAGCACCGGAAACCACGGCTCCGGAAGCACCGAAGATGACGATGGCCGTCACGGCCGCCGCGCTGGCGCCGTAACTGATACCAATGATGTCCGGGCTGGCCAGCGGGTTGCGCAGCATGGTCTGGAACAGTGCGCCGGCCAGGCCGAAAGCGATACCGATCATGGTTCCAACTACGGCACGGGGCAGCTTGTGCTCCATCACGATGAAGCTGGCTCCGGGGATTTTCTCGCCGCCAGTCAGGTGGTTGATGACTATGGTGAAGAAGTCCGGGACGGTCACCGTGTAGCTGCCCAGCAGAACGTACACCGCGAACATGACCACGAGGGCCAGCCCGAGGAAGAATGTGGGGCTCAGCACGCGCCGAAGTGACATTTGATGCCCATGTTTGTGGGAATCATTGGCGTGAAGTGCCAACTCGGTGGGGAGTTTGTGAACGGTGGTCACAGGCCGGCCCGCTTTCCGCGGCGGATGAGCCAGACGAAGACGGGAGCGCCAATGATGGCGGTCATGATGCCTGCGGGGACTTCACCGGGGAGAAGGATCACGCGGCCAACAATGTCGGCGCTGATCAGCAGGATAGGGGCCGCAACGGCGGAAAACGGCAGGATCCACCGGTAGTCCGGGCCGGTCAAGGAGCGGACGGCGTGGGGTATGACCAGCCCAAGGAAGGCAATGGGCCCGGCTACGGCAGTGGCGGATCCGCACAGCAACACAATGCCCAGGCCTGTGATGCTGCGGGCAAGCGTGACATTTTGGCCGAGGCCGCGGGCAATGTCATCGCCCAGGGCAAGGCTGTTCAGAATGCGACCGCCGGCCAGGACAATCACGGCCCCGACTGCGAGGAACGGCAGCGCGGGAAGGAGGACGGACCAATCACGTCCACCAATGGTGCCCACCTGCCAGAAACGGAAGCGGTCGAAAGTGTCCTGGCTCGAAACCAGGATGACGTTCATCAGTGAGAACAGTCCGGCGCTCAGGGCCGCACCCGCGAGAGCTAGCTTGACCGGCGTCGCACCGTCACGGCCGATGGACGCGATTGCGTAAACCACGACGGCGGCAGCCGCGGCGCCGATGAAGGCGAACCAGATGTAGCCGGACAGGGAGCCGATACCGAAAACGTAGATTCCCACGACGACTGCAAGGGCAGCACCGGCGTTGAGCCCCAGGATGCCGGGGTCGGCCAAGGGGTTGCGGGCAACGCCTTGCATGGCTGCACCGGCCAAACCAAGTGCGGCCCCGGCAAGGAGCCCCAGCACCGTGCGTGGAATCCGGGCGATCACCACAGCGTGGTTGCCATCTGCCGGGTTGAAGGCGGTGAGTGCTTCCCACACGGTATTGAGGGGAAGGCCGCGTGCGCCGATCCCCAAGGATGCAGCGCACACTGCGGTGAGTACGACGACGGCCGCCAGCAGCCAAGCGGCACGCTTGCCTGCTGGGCTGTGGGAGCCGGTTCCCCCTCCGGTTCCCGCAGTTTCAGGGGAGATGCCTCCCGGGCCAGCCGACACCAAAGTGCCGTTGCCCCGCCCCTGGACTGCCGCCGTCGTACTCAGTTTCATTGCAGTTACTTGCCCGCTGCGTCTGCTGCTTTACCCAGCTGCGGCAGGAACGTGTCCAGCGCCCACGGCAGGCTCAGCGGCGAAGAAGCGGAGATGGCCAGCGTCAGGGTGTTGTCCGAATCGGCAACCAACGCGCCCTTCTTGACGGCCGGGATTTGGCCGAGCAACGGGTCAGCCTTGATGGCTTCGGCAGTGGTGGCGTCCGGAACCCAGGTCACGAAGATGTCGGACTCGAGCTCGTTGGCCTTCTCGGCGGACCACGGGATGAAGAAGTCCGTGGACGTCTTGGTGTTCTCGGTGACTACCGGAGCCAGCTTCATGCCGATTTCGGAGAGGAAGCGGGGACGGTTGTCGATTGCGGTGTAGACGTTGGCGCCGTCACCCTTGGCGGGTTCGAGGTTGCCGTAGATGAAGGTCTTGTCCTTGATCTGCGGGAACTTGGAAACCTTGTCATTGACGGTGGTTTCGGTGTCCTCGATCAGCTTCTTGGCTTCGGCTTCCTTGCCCAGTGCCTTGCCGATCAGGGTGGTGCTCTCCTGCCAAGGGGTGCCATAAGCGAGCTCAGGCTGTGCCACAACGGGGGCGATTTCGCTGAGCTTCTTGTAGTCAGCCTCTTCCAGGCCGGAGTACGTGGCCAGGATAACGTCCGGGCTGAGCTTGGCGATCTCGGTGAAGTTGATGCCATCAGCCTCGGAGAACTGGACCGGAGCCTTGTCGGTGCCAAAGCCGGCGCCGAGCTTCTCCAGCGCTGCGTCCTTCCAAGGGGTAGAGCCCTTGTCGTTGTTGCCCCACTCGTTCTTGGGAACGCCAACCGGGACAACACCCAGGGCAATCGCGATGTCGTCGTTGACCCACGAGACGGTAACTACGCGCTTGGGCTGTTCCTTGATGGTGGTCTCACCAAAGACGTTCTTGATGGTCACCGGGAACGTTGCGGAGGCTGCCTGCTCAGTTGCCGGAGCGGAAGTTGCGGGGCCAGTGGAGCAGCCGGTGAGGGTGAGAGCGACGGCGGCCAAAGCGGCCGTCGCGGTTCCTGCTGTTTTCAGCAGGGCGCGGCGTGGGAGAAGGGAAGCCACGGGACTCCTTAAGTAAGTGATGCGAACCTAAGTAAGGCTAGCCTAGCCTGTCGTGAATTAAGAAACGTTTGCGTCACCTAATCCAACTCCTTGCCCAAATGCGACGCAGGTCACACCCTCTCTCACATCCCGCGCCCTTCACCCGAACCCTCTTCCAGTGGACATCTGCCCTGAAGTTTTGAAAGTATTAGCGGCAGCGGACTACCGCTTCCAAGGATCACGACGAGGGGATGAGCGTGCGCACTGATTCAGTTGCTGCAGCCATGGTTGGCGAGGTGGCCGCTTTGGCCTGCTTGGCACTCCCCCGCACGTCGGCATCTTCCTAGGTTTCAAGCACACCCCTTCAAGGCACACCCCCTTAGTAGGGGCTATAGAGCTGTGCCCTTCCTTCGTCCGATGACCGACGCCTGCTGCCCTTACCCGCGCTCATCTTCAGCGCGCGGACGTCGACCATTTCCGAAAGAAGCCATGCCATGCAGAAAATCACTGCCCAACAGATCCGTTCGTCCTTCATCAACGCCAGCCGCTCCGAGGCTGCCCGGCTGAACCTCCCCCGCGACTTCGAAACCATCGACTGGGACAACCTGGAATTCCTGGGTTGGCGGGACGAAAAGATGCCGCAGCGCGGATACCTCGTGGTTCCGCACCGGGGCAAACTCACCGGGATCATGCTCCGGGCTCCCGAAGGTGGCTCTGGGAAGAGGCGCGTAGTCCTCTGCGAACTCTGCCGCGACGTGTTTTCGAAAGACGACGTTTATCTGTGGGTCGCCAAGAAAGCCGGGCAATCCGGTAAGGACGGGAACACTGTGGGAACACTGATCTGCGCCGAATTTGGCTGCAGCGCCAACGTGCGGAAGGAACCGCCCGCCAACGAGATCAACCCGGACCCGGCCGCCGTCGTCGTTCGACAAATCGCAGGACTCGAGTCCAGGACCGAACAGTTCCTTGACCGCGTCCGCGCGAAGTAACTCCAGGACAAGCCCAAGTAGGTAGCAGCAGGTGCCGTTTAGAACCTTCAAAACGGCATCATCTGCTACCTACTTGGGCCCGCCGGACGAAAGGTGACGTCAGCGCAGGACGATGTCCACGGGGTTCGCTTCGGATCGCCATGCTCCTGGCTCGCCGGGTCCTGCGATGACCGGAGCCGTGAGCACACCCGAGCGATTGGTTCGCTTGTCCCGGAGAATTTCAGTGACGGAACCAAGGTGCCTGGACAGGTCAATCACGTTTTCCGGTGCTGCAAGGAGCAACTGGAACCCGAATTCGTGAAGGGCCTTAATCCCCGCACCCGCGAATTCCTCGGACGCCAGTACGAAGGCTTCGTCCATCATCACGGTGCCGTACGTGGTAAAGCCTTGCTCGGCGATGCCCAGCTGGTAGCTCAATGCCGCGGCCATGATGAATGCCGTGAAGCGCTGCCGCTCACCGCCGGACATTGAACCGGTGTCGGCGTGCATGAAGACTTCGGTCTTCTTCTTGCCGGACTTTCCAGAGGCGCCGGCCTTACCCGATTTCGAAGCAACCTCGCGGTGTTCCTTGCACTGGATAAACAGGTGCCCGCGGACGTCCAGCACCTCAGCCCGCCAGCGCCGATCCTCCGGTGTCTGCGATCCAAGCCGCTTCACCAAGGTCTCCAACGACTTATAGCGAGCGGTGAGCTCGGCGTCGTCGTCGATTTCTGCCGTTGAACCAGCACCCGTTGAAGCAACAGCGCTGCGCGACGGCCGCGTGTGCTTCGCTTTCAGGGCATTCTGAATGGCGTCCTTGAACTGTTTGGCCGTGGCCGGAAGGGTCTGTTTGATGTCCAGTTCCAGGAAGCTGCCCTCATGGAAGTTGACCTGCGACAGGATGCCGTTGAGGGGCAGGATGCGGCTGGTGATGCTGCGGCGTTCCTCGTCCAGCAAGTGCAGGAGTGTACTGAACGATTCGTGCGTGCGTTGGTTGAAGAACAGCCGGAATTCGGCCTCTTGAGCAGGCAAGCCGTCGCTGACGATCGCGTGGTACCGGGATTCGAAGTCGCCGGCGGCTCCGATCGATGTGCCGTGGTCAGCGCTGATGGCGCTTCCCCAGTCACGCACGAACGCCTCGAACATGCGGGTCAGCCGTTCGGCCGTCGCCTGGCCGCGGGATTCTGCGGCATGCAGTTCGTCGAGCAGCCTGTTCCGGACGCTGTTGGCGAGGTTGTCGAGCTCGTACAGTTCGGAGACTTCAGCGATGCCGTCGAAGTACGGCTCCAGCGCGGTGACGGTAGAGGCCGACGGCGGTGCTTGCTCCAGCTTCAATCTCGCCGCATCGAGCAGGCCGTCCGCCGTGGTCATCTTGTGGTCCAGCGCCTTGTATTCGCTCTGCAGGACGGCGGCCGTACCTGTGGAGGACTGGTGCTTTTCCCGGACAATCTCGATGTTGGCACGCAGCGGTTCCAGATCTGCCTGCGCGGCCAGGGCATCGACGAGGCGCTGTTCGATCCTGGCAAGTTCATCTGCGGCGACGGCTGCAGAGACCTGCTCCCACGGGCGCTCATCTTCAGCGACCCGGCGCAGTGCTTCGAGCTGGCGAGCCATACCCTGATGCGAATCCTCGCGGCTCTGGGCAAGTTCCGCGGCCTTCACGAGCTCGTTTTCCAGCTCCCCCACGCGCGCCGCCACCAGTTCGAGCTTGGAAGCGTTGTCGAAACCGAGGACGTAGTCCTGGCGGTTCGTGAAACGGTCGTCCTTCTCCACGGTGTGCCGGTTGCGTTTAACCACGCCACCCAGGCTCAGGCCCTTGTCCATCGAAGCAAGCTCGTCAGGATCCTCAACGCACGGGTACGCGAAGTCCAAGGCAATCCGCTCGCGGATCCACTCCCCGGCGTCGCCATTGGCGCCCGAGGTGAGGATGCTCAACTTAGTCAAGAGGTCGCCGTCGGACACGTCCTCCACAGCCAGCGCGCCACCGGCGAGCGGCTTGGAAACATCGACAGCGCGGAGCGCGCCCCGGACGGTGTTGTCGTTCAGGTACCGCGTCACAGCGGCGAAATGCTCACCCGGAACCAGCAACGTGGTGGCGAGGTTGCGCAGCGCTCGCTCGGCGGCCGGACGCCACTGATCCTGGCCCTCTGCGAGATCGATCAGCTCACCACCAAACGGCATCCGCTCTTCCGGAACCCCGGTTGCAGCTGCGATAGCAGCCCGGTTCTCAATGCTCGACGGCGGCAGCAACGACTTGCGCGAACGCAAGGAAAGCAGCTCCTGCTGGGCCGCGGCAAGCTCGCGTTTCTTTGTCGCATGCCCGTCGAAGGCCTCAAAACGAAGCTCTTTGAGCGCCTCGGAATCGTCCTTCAACTCCGCCGAGCGAGCTGCTGCCTGCTCATGCGCCTGATCCCACCCCTCGGCGGACCACTCAAGATTCAGTCCGGCGTCGGCCAACGCCTTCTTTGCCGAATCTTCAACTTGCTGACGCAGCTTGAGGCCAACCCGGGCGTTCTCCAAAGATTGCTCAATAGCCGAAATCGCGTTGCCGCCGCGATTGTTGTAGTCCAGTTCAAGGTCGCGGAGCTCCTTTGCCAAGGCATCCCGCACGCCGCGCTCGGCTGCCAGTTCCTGGGCTTTGGACTGAGCCAACTCCTTGAAACGGGCCAGCGTCTTGGCGTGCACTGTGACCGCAAGCTGCTGCTTGTAGGCCTCGAACTCCTCGCCGGCCAGCTCCCGGAGACGGTTCGCGTCCAGCAGCGCCTGTGCATACTCCTTGTTCAGCCCCGGGACGGGCGCCAACTGGTCCCGCTGCTGCCGGACATCCTCCAACCGCTGCCTAATGGACATCAGGTTGCTGAATTCCTCCACCACATCATCGGCGGCAGCCAGCGTGGCCGGAGCGTCCAGCACCTGGTCGCGGAAGAACGTGTTCACGCTGCCACCCAAGCCCTTACCGGCTTGGATCACGCGAAGCAGCGGAAGCGCCTGGTCCGAGTTGATGCCCAGGAGCCTGCGGAACCTTTCAGCGAACGCCTTGTGCACGTCAAAGACCTGGCCCTCAGGGAAGATCGACTCCAACGCGCCCTTGGTGAAACGCTTCTGCGCAATGCCCTCGATCGCTTCGAGGTCCAACGGCTTGCTGTCAATCACATAAAAACGCCCGACGCTCGACTCCGTGCCATTCTTTGGCAAGTCGAACAGCGCCGACACCGTCACCTTCGTGCCAGCCGCGTTATCAAACGTCAGCGCGACGGCGGACCAAGTGGCACCGGGGCGCTGGAAGGCACTCGCCGAGCTATCCCCCACCGCCTTATCACCCACCTTGCCGCGCATGTAAGTGAACGTGGTCCTCTTGTCCTCCACAGCCCCACCGGATCGCTGGGCCGCAGCCTCGTTCGAGCGCGGACGGGCATCAAACACGCGGAGCATCGCATCAAAGAGGGTCGACTTGCCGACACCCGAGTTGCCCGTAAGGAGCGTGCCTTTGCGGTCCACGTGCATGGTGTGCGCCCCATGGAAGGTACCCCAGTTGACCACCTGCACGAGTGCCAAACGCATCTGACCCGGGTTGGTGAGCTCGCCGAGCGGGAGCATGCTTGCGATAGTCACTTGGTCATCCCTTCAGCGTCGGTTGCGTCCGCGGCGGTACCGGACACATGCTCTGCATGCTCGCTCGTGCCTCCCCGGAAGCCCCCTAGCCTCGCAAGCTCGGCCAGGGAACCCTGCTCCCGTGGGCCCACCTTAGACGCATGCTGCCGCATGTCTCCGGGATCGCCGCTCGCCTCAGCGGACTCGTCACCTTCACCGTCAAGCACGTTGTCCGCTATGGAGTGATTGCTTGAATTGAGGTCTATCTGGTCGGTGACGTGCGCGCTCGAGGTAGACGACGCCGATGCCGCCCCGGGAGTGGCATCGGGCCTGTCGGAGCCGGCAGCATCGTCCGCAGGACGAGTGCTGTCCGGCGAAGGGGCGGGGGCGGCATCGGCGTCATCGTCTTCAGCGGAGGGGTCAAGGTCGATCAACGGCTCTGTGCCGGATTCGTCGGCTGCTACTGCTATCAGGGCCTCGATTTGGGCCGGAATGTCACCGATGTTCTCGAAAGGAAGAGCCAGGGGGAGGGCGTTGCTGATGGTGTAAGTGTCGTCCAGCGGGGTGGGGAGGATAAGTTGGCGGGCCAAGAGTTTGGTGATGGTGCGAGTGACAACGTCAGAGTCCCGGAGGGCATCCTGTTGACCGGCGGGTGTGTAATTGGCGACGAGGTCCGAGATCTCTTCGCGGGTGATGGTGGGGTCGGTCTGGGCTGTGACGTGTCGGTCCAGCAAGAGGCGAAGGCGCAGCAGGACGATGGTTTCCACTCGGCTCAGGGCACGCTGCTGGCGGAGAATGCTGGAGCGGGAACTGGCGCCGATGACTTCCGGGTCAACGGGCCGGAGGACGGCGATTTTGCGGTCGTGGTCGAGCTGGAGGCTGAGGAAGAGCTCGGAGAGGCGACTGCGGAGGATCAACTGGTTATCCAGCAGAGTTGTCCACAATTTCTCGTCGCGGCCCCCGTCGATGTACGGGCCCTTGAGCAGTTTCACCAGCGCGTGCCGCACCTTCATGGGCAGCACACCCGTGTCGCCGGGGAAGAGCGCGGCGCCGTCCACGAACGTATCCCGCGGCGTGACCCGGAATGGGTCCGCATGGCTGACTTCAGGGGCGGGCTCGGCCGCCTCAACATTGACTTCAGTCGCCTCTTCGGTGACCTCGTCCGCTTCGGTGATGTCCGTCGTCGTGATTTCTTCAGTCATCAGAATCCTTGTTCAGCGAGACGACAGGCAGGTACGCGGTGCGGATGCTGCCGTCGATTTGTTCGAAGTCGATGTGTTCCCAGGCGGCCCGGTCGAAGGCCGCACCCGTTTGAAGCGCCATGGACAGCAGGGTGCGCACGGTGTTGATGTGGCGCTCTTCGGGGGGAAGGTTTTCCCATGCATCGCCCAGTGTGGCTGCGCCGGCCATGGCTGCCCGGACAACCTCAGGCCGCGCTTTGCCCGTGCGCGCTGACCGCACCCGGTCGGAGTCGCTGAAGGCGATGGGATCAGCCAGGCGTGGTGGTGTTGCGAATTCGTCGGGGTCGAAAAGTTTGACCATGGCCAGCGACTCGAACCCGGCATTGAACAGTGCGGGTCCGCGGATCAGGCCGGGTCGGTCGCGTTCGTAGGGCATGGATCGGATGGCCTGCTCTGCCTCGGCCAACACCTTTCGCAGGCTGACGGACTGCCTCACGTCGTCGCTCTGGATGTAAGTGTTCAGGCTTTCGGAGAGCTTGCCGTAAATCCGCTGGATCTGACTGTGTTGCGTGCGCAGCTCGGCCACCAGGTTTTTCAGCGTTTCGCGGTCCTCATGGGAGAGGTCATCGGCGAACTGGCGGCTCAGCACCTCGCCGATAGCGGAGCGGAACCGCAACTGCTGCTGTGGATCCTCCAGGAACGCGGTGAACGAGCGGAAGGTGCGGCCCTCGGGGCTTTGCCGCAGGCGCTTGTCGGCCTCCAAAACCTGGGCCATGGTGGCGCCCTTGCTCAGGGATTCCTCGATGATCTGGTTGCGGAGCTCGCCCACCAACTCTTCGATGCGG
Organism: Paenarthrobacter sp. NPDC090517; assembly: GCF_044769165.1. Classification (NCBI taxonomy): domain Bacteria; kingdom Bacillati; phylum Actinomycetota; class Actinomycetes; order Micrococcales; family Micrococcaceae; genus Paenarthrobacter; species Paenarthrobacter sp. NPDC090517. Next base: position 17,050 of record NZ_JBIVXN010000007.1, read on the forward strand.
TCACGCATCTTCTTGTAGTCGGCAGGCAGGCTGGCCGCTAGATCCAGGATGTTGCCGGCCGCTTCAACGGCTTCCTCGTCGTCCAAGAGCCCGTCGAACTCTCCGGAGCTGATGTCTTCCACCAGCTGCTGGCGCTCTTGGATTTCCTCTTCAAGGGCTTCCAATCGTGCGCTCTGGTCCGGATTGGTCTCGTTGGCGAGCTTCTCCACGTCGCCCAGCAGCGTGCCAAGCCGCGAACCGTTCAGCGTGGAACGCTCGCTGGAGAGGCTGTCCAGGAACGCGAGCACACGGGCAGCGGGTTCGGTCACTTCGTAAACGATCTGACCTGATTGGTTGCGTCGCGTCAGGAATTGCTTCCGGGTCCATTCGTCGCCGAAAAGCTTGCCGTTCTGCTGGCCGCCCAACGCCGGGTCCTGCCGGCGGAGCTGCTCAAGGAAAGCGTCGACGTCGGCGTGGAACTCTTCGAGCGGAAGCTGCGGCCGGGTGCGGGTAAAGGATGCTTGAAGCACCGCGATCACCCACGGCGCGGACCGCGTCAGGGCCCAGGCGGGGCCCTTGGTCAACTGTTCGAGGTCACGGAGCCTCGCGCTAATGGCGTCGGCGGAGGACATGGCTGAACGGGACAACTACTCTCCTTCAGCTGCTGCGAAACCTGGCTGGCAGCGAAAACTGCCCCGTACAAGGTTAACGCAGAGCGTCGCCGGGGCCACCGGCGGGCCATCGCTGGCCGGCTGGCGGGTCGGCTGGCGGTCGAAGAGCCGACGTCGAACCAACCCGAAGAGCCGCAGGCAAGTCCGTCCTGATCATTCATAAGCTTGCCCGCCGCAACCATTTCGTAACCTACCGCCCGGTATCGTTTCGATCCCATATCAACGCCGTCACGACGCCTTTCTGCTCTGGCCGGAAAGACCGCCCGCCCCTAGTGTCAGAGCATCGACGCAGCCACGCCGCGTCAACCCATGCATCGTCGCCCCGGGGGGAACCATGAATTTCGACTTCACTGCGCTTGATACAGCCACTTACGTATTCATTGGAACGCTGGTTTTTGCTGCAATTCTGGTGGCCTTTATCGCCGCAGCAGCAATGGCAACAATTATTCTTATCGGAGCAATGGGCCTTGCCTGGTACGCCACTAAGGCAGTGCTGGGCGGTCTGGTCCACGGCATCAACTTTGCATGGGACCGCGTGGTTCACCACGCAGGGCAAGTGGAAATTCCTGCCGAATTCCAGCCACAGGTTTCCCCTAGCACCGGTAGCTACTCGCGGGTAGCATTGAGGGACAGCTGAAGGGTTCGCACCCAAGGCGGACCTTGGCTCCATCCGGCACCACCGGGTAGAGGAGTGATCCCATGACGTCCGCCACTGACAACAGTCTCGCCGCCGCAAGCGTCAATGCCACCGCAGAAGAAGCCCGCGCCGTTGCCGAGGCTGCCCGGGAAACAGAATGGAACCGGCCCAGTTTCGCCAAGGGCCTGTACCTGGGCAGCTTTAACCTCAGCCTGATACACCCGTGGCCGCAAGCCAGAACCGAAGATGTCCAGCGTGGCGAGGAATTCATGGCCCGCTTGGTGACATTCGCCAAAACCATGTCCGGCCGCGTCATCGAGCGCGATGCCAGGATTCCCGACGAATACCTGAAAGGGCTCGCGGACCTGGGTGTTTTCGGCATGAAGATTCCAAGCGAATATGGCGGATTGGGCTTATCTCTAGTCTATTACGGCCGCGCCCTTGCCCTGCTGGGATCCGTACATCCGAGCCTCGGCGCCCTGATTTCCGCCCACCAATCCATCGGCGTTCCGGAACCCGTAAAAGAATTTGGTACGCCCGAGCAGAAACAGGAATACCTGCCGCGCTGTGCCGCCGGCGCTATTACCGCGTTCCTCCTGACAGAGCCCGACGTCGGCAGCGACCCCGCGCGCATGGGCGCCACTGCAGTGCTGTCCGACGACGGCGAGTCCTACCTTTTGGACGGCGTGAAACTGTGGACTACTAACGGCGTGATCGCCGAACTCGTGGTGGTCATGGCCAGGGTGCCTTCCCACACCGATGCTGACGGCACCGAGCACAAGGGCGGTATCTCCGCTTTCGTAGTGGAAATGGACTCCCCCGGCATCACCGTGGAGAACCGCAACGTCTTCATGGGCCTGCGCGGCATCGAGAACGGCGTGACGCGCTTCCACCAGGTTCGCGTCCCTGCGGCCAACAGGCTCGGCCGTGAAGGCCAAGGCCTCAAGATCGCCCTCACGACGCTTAATACCGGACGGCTCTCCATCCCCGGCCTTTGCGTCGCTGCCGGAAAGTGGAGCCTGAAAATCTCCCGCGAATGGTCCAACGCCCGGACCCAGTGGGGGCGGCCGGTGGGCAAACACGAGGCCGTGGGCAAGAAGATCGCCTTCATCGCCGCCACCACTTTCGCACTGGAAGCCGTGTTCGAACTTTCCGCCGAAATGGCTGATGCCGGCCAAAAGGACGTTCGTATAGAAGCCGCGTTGGCCAAACTATGGTCCACGGAACTGAGCTGCCGCATCGCGGACGAACTCGTGCAGATCCGCGGCGGCCGGGGCTTCGAAACAGCCGATTCCCTGGAAGCCCGCGGTGAACGGGCAGTACCGGCCGAGCAACTCCTCCGGGACCTCCGCATTAACCGGATCTTCGAGGGCTCCAGCGAAATCATGAAGCTCCTGATTGCCCGCGAAGCCGTGGATGCCCACCTTGCCGCCGCGGGCGATCTCGCCTCTGCGGATGCGAGCCTGCAAGACAAGGCGAGGGCCGCCGTCGGGGCCTCCGGCTTCTACGCAAAATGGCTCCCCAAGCTCGTGGCCGGTGCCGGGATGGATCCGCGGTCCTATGCTGAGTTCGGGCGCTTGGGCAAGCACTTGAGATTCGTTGAAAGGTCCTCACGGCGGCTTGCCCGGCAGACCTTCTATGGCATGGGCAGGTGGCAGGCCAGGCTTGAGCACAAGCAGGCGTTCCTGGGCAGGATCGTAGACATCGGTGCTGAACTGTTCGCCATGGCCGCGTGCTGTTCACGCGCCGAGATGCTGCTCCAAACCCACCCCGAACAAGGCGCTACCGCGTACGAACTGGCCGACGCGTTCTGCGAGCAGGCGCGCGTGCGGGTGGACGAATACTTCGATCAGCTGTGGAGGAATACTGACGACGGCGATCACGACCTTTCGCGCAAGGTCCTCGCCGGCGACTACGCCTGGTTGGAAGCCGGCGTCCTGGACCAATCCGAAGGAACCGGCCCCTGGATCGGCGATGCGTCGCCGGGCGCCTCAACCAAGGAGAACCTGCACCGCAGCTACCGGTGAGCCGTTAACGAACGTCCCCATCCACATAGAACCAGCGCTTGTCTTCCCGCACGAAGCGGCTGATTTCGCGCTGGACGCCGCGTTCGCCGTCGAGCCTGTAGTGCGCAGCGAACTCCACGGTCCCTGTCGTGTCCAAGGGTCCGCCATTCGAAGTGCGAACGATGTCCAACCTGCGCCACTCCGTGTCTGGATCGAGGTCCATGGACGTTGGACGGGTGGAGGCGTGCCAGGTGCGCAGGAGGTAGCCGGCATCAAGAACGACGAAGGCCGCATACCTGGAGCGCATGAGTTGCCCGGCTGTGGGCGCGTCCGCCTCGCCGCGGTGGAACCGTCCGCAGCAATCGACGTACTGCTCGCCGGAGAGACATGGGCAAGCGCCGTTGCGGAGTCGGGCTGAATCAGGGGTCACGAGGTCCCAATCTAAGGCTAAAAATGAGAGCTGGGCAACATATTTTCCCACGCCGTATAACAGCTTTGAAACAACCCCGCCAGAGTGTGGGGCGGGGCGTGATTCCGTCGGTGCTGGACCTTAGGCTTATAGATGCAAGCTGGGTGGGCAATGGGCGCATCACAAAACGACGGCCAGGGGAGGCTAACGTGGAGGATCCGACAACACTCGCCATCAACCTGACGTATTTGGGCACATTGGGACTCGCGGTCCTGATGTTCCTGGGGCTCGGGTTGATCATTATCATCACGCTGGTGGTCGCCGGAATTGGACGGCTACTGTCGATCATCCTCTTGGCGATGGTGGGGATTTTCCCCAAGAAGGACCACACTCCCATCGTTCACCTCCCCCAGCATCAGGCGCACGTGCCGGAGCCCATGGCTGCTGCTGACGATTCCGCTCCTTCCGCACTAGAGCCTGCTTTCGTCCGAGCACCTGCAACTGCCGCAGTTTCCGAACCCGCTGCAGTTGCGCCGGTTACCGCTCCCGCCGCGGCTCCCGCGCCTAAGCGCGACCTTATGGGTGATGTTCGACGGCGGCTGTCTGGCGCCTCTTCCACGCTGAAGGAAGGCGCGTGGAAGGCGAAAGTCGACCCCCGCAACCTGCCGAAACCGGCCGAAGTGAAATCGGTGGTGGAACGCCAGACCGCCCACCATCCCATAGTCGTGGCAGCTGCCAAAGAACCGCCTGTGCTTGCAAAGGATTGGGCGGATGCTGTGGCAGAAGCAGATGAACGGGCGGCTGCGCGCGCCAAGGCACAACAGCCACCCGCTATTAAGGTGACTGTCCGCGACCTTGACGACCCCGCGCCGTCGCCCAATGGCAAAACTCCGGCTCCCAAGCGTCCGGACTTCCCGCCCAAGAGGCCGGACAACGGCCCGACACAGTCGGGCGAGGCCAAGGGCCCTGGCTCAAGCAACGGAGCCAAGAAACCAGGCCCGAACACTTCCAAGAGTGGAAAGTCTCCGAGCCCGATTCGAAAAGGTTCGCTCAGCGGCGCCAGCCGCAACTCCTAGGTGACGCCTACGCTGCCAGCTGCCGGAACGTCGCACCGTGGTAGATCAAGGGCTTGGACTCGAGGTTGACGGCGGTCGCTTTTACCTCGAGAACCACAATCGCGTGATCACCGGCCGGGGTCTCGGAGATGACTTCGCATTCGAATCCCAGCACCGCGCCGTCGATCAGCACTGCACCTGAGTCGCTCACGCTGGTGTCCAGCCCGGCGAAACGGTCGCGCGTCTTGGAGGCCAGTTGGAGGGCCGTCGCTTCCTGACCTTCGGCGAGCACCGAAACGCCCAAGCGCTGGGCCTGACGGAGTTTCGGCCAGGTGGTTGAGGAGTTCTGCACAGCGAACATCACCAAGGGCGGTTCCAGTGAAACGCCAACCGTGAAGGACGACGCCACCAGGGCCTCCGGCGTGAAATCCACCATCGCGCTGAATGCAGCAACTCCGGACGGAAACTGCGCAAATGCTGCCTTGATGGCCGCCGTTTCTTCCACTGTGGTCTGTGTCATTCCGCTGTCCCCTATTCGTGCGTAGCCTGAGTTCCTTTCCCATAATTCACCTGCTTGGGAGAACGGCAATATTTGTTGATTTGAAAGACATTTGTGTTGCCGTATGTCAAGAAATGTCGCGAAGTAAGGCCGCTTCCATTACCTCGCAAGACGAAAAACGAAGAACTTCTACCATTTGCGTTTATGCCTCCGGCGGCCGTGTGTAGCCTCGATTGAACATCCAGCACTGCCCCACCACAGGAAGCCGACATGAGCCTCAACGAGCTACGAACGCTTGGACGCACTGGCGCCCTGATCAGCCCCCTCACTCTGGGAACCTTGAACTTCGGCACCGGCGCCGCACCCACGGGTCCAGCGGAGAGCATCCGCATCATCAAGGCCGCCCTTGACGCCGGTATCACCAGCATTGACACGGCTGACATCTACTCACAGGGCGAGGCCGAAACTGTGGTTGGCCAGGCCATCCACAGCCGCCGCGACGACGTTTTCCTTGCCACCAAGTTCCACGGCCAGATGGGCTCAAACCCTGCGCACGCGGGAAACTCGCGCCGGTGGATTGTCCGGGCTGTGGAGGAGAGCTTGAGGCGGCTGAACACGGACAGGATCGACCTCTACCAAGCGCACCGCCCGGACTATAACACTGATCTGTTGGAGACCATCACAGCCCTCAACGACCTCATTCGGCAGGGCAAGATCCTGTACTACGGCACGTCCGTGTTCAGCCCGGCCCAGCTTGTGGAGGCCCAGTGGATCGCGAACACCAACCACCTGACGCCGCCAGTGGTGGACCAAGTTCCATATTCGCTCCTGGTACGAGCCAACGAACGGGACGTTTTCCCCATCACCCAGCAGTACGGCGTCGGGGTTTTGAGTTATGGGCCGCTCGACGGCGGGTGGCTGGCTGGTGGTTATCGCGTCGGCGGCGGCCAGCCGGAAAGTTCGCGATCGGCTGCGGTTCCGGGCCGCTTCGACGTCAATGCCCCCTTTAACCAAGGAAAACTGCACGCCGCAGATGCCCTCGCGCAGCTTGCCGCCCGCCATGGGTTGACCCTGATCCAGCTTGCCGTGGGATTCGCCCTTAGCCACCCGGCAGTCACCAGCGTGGTCATCGGGCCGCGGACCGAGGACCACCTCACCGACTATTTGAAGGCTGCAGATGTGGTGCTCAGCGAGGCGATCCTCGACGAAATCGACGACATCGTTGCCCCCGCCGTGAACTTTTTAGAGCGCGATGCCGGCACGGTTGCACCCCACCTTGAGTACCCGGAATTACGACGCCGGTAGCCACCTTTGCGTTGCGGGGCCTACTTTGCACGCTCTGTGCTCGCTTTTGGGCGCAGAGCAGGCCTCACAACGAGCTATTGACGAGGTTCGGCTGCAGCGTGATCCTTGACCTAGGTGCTGCGGCACTCCGCAGCGTTTAGCTTCGAGTAGAACGCCGCCGTCCCATGTCCAAGCACCATGTCAAACAAAGAGCAACGAAAACCGCCAACCCCGGACAGCCGACCCAAGGTCCACTGACCCATGAGGAACTGCAGCTCTCCGGGCGGAATCACTCCATGCCACTAGAGGCCCTGCACGACGACATTACGCCGGCCGGCCTTCACTACCTGCTGATCCACTTCGATATCCCACACGTTTCCGCGGAGACATGGCGATTGAGTCTGGGTGGCGCAGTCAATCGGAGTCTCGAGTTGAGTCTTGAGGACATCAAAGCCCGGCCCGCCGTGACCATGCCTGTCACCCTTGAATGCGCAGGCAACGGCCGGTCGCTTCTGCAACCCCGTCCCGTCAGCCAACCCTGGGTTCTGGGTGCCGTGGGTACAGCCGAGTGGACCGGCACCCCGTTGGCGCCTTTGCTGGAGGAAGCAGGTTTGGCGAGCGACGCCGTCGAACTTGTTTTTACCGGTGCTGACAACGGGATCCAAGGTGGCGTCGAAGAGCCTTACGCGCGCAGCCTTTCGGTGGCAGAAGCGATGCATCCCGAAGTCATGCTGGTCTACGCCATGAACGGCAACCCTTTGCCCATCCAGCACGGGTTCCCGCTCAGGCTGCTGGTGCCGGGTTGGTATGGCATGGCGAGTGTGAAGTGGTTGACGTCGATCGAGGCCGTGAAGTCGCGGTTCATGGGGTTCCAGCAGGCTGTGGCGTATCACTATCTTCAGGGCCCTGACGGGCCAGGGATTCCCGTTTCCCATATCCGGGTGCGCTCCCTCATGATTCCGCCGGGAATCCCGGACTTCTATACTCGGCGACGCGTGGTGGACGCCGGTCCCGTGATGCTGCACGGGCGTGCGTGGTCCGGGCACGGCGAGGTGGAGCGCGTTGAGGTAGGAATCGACGGCGAATGGATGCCGGCGCATCTGGAACCTCCCATGGGTGATTTCGCTTGGCGCTCGTGGTCCATGGTGTGGGTCGCGAGTCCGGGCGAGCACGTTCTTCGGTGTCGGGCGATGGATACATCGGGCGCGCTGCAGCCCACGGAGCAGGTGTGGAACTACCAGGGCATCGGGAACAACATGGCGCAGGTTGTCGAGGTGACGGTGCGGTAGTTCTTTCGGTACCGGCCTCCGTCCGGGTCCCGGCGCGGCCCGCCGCGGCCCGACGCGCCGAGATCGCTGGAACGCTGCGTGATCGCCGGAGCGCTCCGGCGTACTCGGTGGCTTCCCGGCCTGCTCACACGTTTCCGGCGTTCTCGCGGGTCTTGCGAAGGCCCGGTTAGACTCTTCCCAACCATGAGTATCCCGACATCATCCCCGGCAAATGTCCGCGTCGACGCCTGGCTTTGGGCGATCCGCGCCTACAAGACCCGTTCGGCCGCCACCGCTGCCTGCCGTGCCGGGCACATCCGCATCAACGGAAACCCTGTCAAGGCGTCGCAGAGCGTGATCATCGGCGACACCATCCGGGTCCGCGAGTCCGGCTGGGAACGGATACTCGAAGTCCGGCGACTCATCGCGAAGCGTGTTGGGGCCGAGGCCGCTTCCCACTGCTTCACCGATCACACTCCCCCGCGCCCAGTTGCCCCTAAGCTGGGACTCCCCCAGCGTGACCGCGGCGCGGGCCGCCCCACCAAGAAGGACCGCCGGGATATGGAGAAGCTTCGGGGGTAGGTGGTTTTGTGGGTGGCAGCGCCTGACACTTATCCACAGGCCGCGTTTTCTGACATGAATGGAACTTCACTCCCGGCCTAGACTGACCGGCACACCGCCAAACAGCTGCTGGGGAGTCTGTCATGTCACGCCTTTCGTTTGCTTCTTTTTCTTTTGTTCGCGTCCGAACGGCGGTTTTGGCTCTGACCGCTGCGCTGCTTCTGAGCAGTTGTCAGGGTGGCTCCGTGCCTGGCGGCCCACCTTCAGAAACAAGTTCGACGACGGCGTCGCCCACCGCGAGCGTTTCGGTTCCCTCCGCTTCGGCTACTCCGTCAGCGCCTCCTGTCTACAAGCCTGCCGACGCGAAGGGGAAGGCGGAGAACGTGCCCGTTCCGGTGATGCCGGAGCTGGCAAAGGAGAACTCGAAGGCGGGGCTGGAGGCGTTTATTGGGTACTGGTACGCCCAGTTGAGCTACAGCTACGAGACCGGGCAGACTGAGCAACTGACGCCACTTAGTAGGTCGACGTGCGCCTTATGCACGTCCCTGCATAAAGGAGTCGAGAGCGGTTGGCGAGAGGGGCGATGGATATCCGGGGCCGCAATCAGATCGACGAGCGTTGAGGCTGACTTTGATCCGACAGTGTCCACCCAAGTCGCCGCAGTGCAGGTCATCCAGGAACCGATCGAAATTCGGACGCCAGATGGATCGCTTTATCAAGAGCCGACAGCCGCAACGAACTCGGCAAGCAGGGCAGCGCTGACGTTCGAGGATCAGCGTTGGTTACTGATCGACCTTGGTCTTCTCCGCTAGCCGATGCAGAATCCCAAGCGTATCGCTGCCGCTCTTTTAGCCTCCACCTTCGCTTTGCTGTCCATCCATTGCGGTATAGCCGTTGCCAAGGACCCAAAGATAGACATCGGATACGTCGATAACGGGCTGAAACTGACGGGAACCCAGTGGATCAGGGACCCTGCCACCGGCAGTTTTACACCGTTTGTTGAAGGCAGCACTGCAGGTTCGGAGGATCCAAATCAGTACATGGCTGACGTGCACTGCCGATCAGGTGGAACGGACACTCCCGACAGGGGTTGCCTAACGATGGAATGCCCTGCCAAGACACCAGGAGGCCAAGAAGGCACACCGGTCATCTGGCGACAGGCACCAAAGTCCATCACCAACCCAACATGGACCGACTACCCAGCCGTCAGCGGACCCACCTGCCTCTACGACGCCGAGCCCGAGAACGTCCTGGCCAATATCGCCGCCAGGATCCTCACCGACTTCCGGCAACTTCCCGTCAATCCGGGAAGCCTCGAAGCACAACCCTTCCCCCACACCCTCAAAGGCGGACCCACCAACTTCTACGCCACCGCCGGAGAACAAGGCTTCGACGTCACCATCCTCGGCCAAACCGTCCACCTGACCGCCACACCCGCCAACTACACCTACACCTTCGGCGACGGAACCGTACTAGGCCCCACCCAGGCCGCCGGCTACTCCATCCCCGAAGCCGAATGGCTCAACAACGAGACCCGAACCAGCCACACCTACACAGACACCGGCAACTACCAAGCAAACCTCACCACCAGCTTCACCGGCACCTACTCCGTCAACAACGGACCACCACTACCCATCAACGGAACCCTCGACATCACCACACCCGCCAAAACCATCCAAGTCTGGAAAACAGAAAAAGCACTCGTCGCCGACACCTGCCAGGAAAACCCCAACTCCTGGGGCTGCCCCGGTGCCGGGGGCAGATAATGCGCGAGGCTGAAGTGGGAGTTAGGAGAACCAGGTGCCCGGAGGGCCCATGAACAGCAGGAAGCTAAACACTGCGCCCACGGCAACCAGGGTGACAACTACGGCAAGAATCGGGTTCCGCAGAACCCAAGCCTGGGCCTTCTCGAAGCCTCCCTGAGGCTCCTCTCCCCCGGCAGCCAAGCGCCAGTCACCGGCGAGGAGGCCGCGACGGTCCAGCGACTTCTCCATGGGGATTGTGGCATAGGGGATCACTGCTGAAGCGATGGACAGCAGGCCGGTACGGGTCGTCCACTTCTGGTTAATCCACGTGAACGCGGCCGTTGCTGCGTAGCAAAGGAACACGAAGCCGTGGATGCCTCCCGCAATGCTCACACCAACGTCTGTGGTGCGCGTGACGTACTTGAGGAACAGCCCGATCAGCAGCAGCGTCCATGTCACGGCCTCGGCAAAAGCAACGGTACGGAACAAGGTGCGGGGCTGCATGGAAGTCCTCAGGTAGAAAACGGGAGACACACCCTATTTTACCGGCTGTAGAACTTCCCGTGGGTCAATCAGTGCAACCGCAGTCACTCTGGAGAAGGGAGCGCCTCCCGGTTGCGGATCCGAGAGTCGCCGAATTCCAAGGCCACAGGCGCAATCTCCACGGCAGGCTCGTGCCTGGTCCGGGCTTTCCCGACTGCGATGTGCGGTAACCATCGGGGCGACCTGTAACCAAGTGCGGGCGAGCTCAAGATGAAGTCGTCGATGTTGTCGAGGCCGAGGTCGCCAAGAAGTACGTGCAGCCCTTGCACCAAAAGTGCTTGGTAGTCGTGAACCTCCTGGGGCACGTCCACTTCGAGCCCCATGAGACGGCCACCGCCTAGGGGAATCAGTTTGTCCGACTTCCCCAAAAAGCCCTGCAGTACCGGCAACTCCGTCAACCAACCAGCCACCTCGGGAAGTACCTTCTCCGGGGGTGACAACCCCTTCGTCCACCCCAAGATGTCCGTTCCCAGCTCGTCCAGGATCCCAACGTGCAGCAATGTCATGTGCAGTCCTTGCGGCTTGCGAAGGGAGTCGACAAAGCGGTTGAGACCCTCGTAGTCCAAGGGCCCTGCCCCAACACGTACGACGGGCACCTCCACAGTGATGCGGGATCCATGAGGTTTGCTTCCAGGGGAGACAAGGTCCGTCATGGATGCCATTATGCGCCGGAATCCAAGCCAACGGCAGGCCGACGACGCAAGCCGAGTGCCGCCGTCGTGCGTGAAGCCTTACTTTTTGGAGCGGGCCTGAACCAGGTTGGCGAACGGAAGACGGCCATAGGCGGCAACAAAGTCAGCGTGGTAGGCGGCCTCGGCGGCGTTTACTTCGGAGGCGGGGAGTTCCTTCCATGCAACGATCAGGTCAAGGGCGTCGCGAAGTTGCCAGATGAGCCGGGCGTCCCAGATGACGGTGGGTCGTCCACGGCCGTAATCCATGAACTCTTGAAGTTGCTTGCGGAGGCCCCGATTGCCTTGGCTTCCGGTGCTGGCTTTGCCGATGTACAGCACAGAAGCATCCGGAATCCATTCGGACTCCAGGGATTCACGCTTGAGGCTGGGGTCCTTCTTTTTGAACGTACCGGCAGTGCTCTTGGCAAGAAACACCGGCTCGAAATCCGCGGGACGGAGGATTGCGAAGATACCAGGTCCTTGGGGAATCCTCATGGGATCGAGTTCGTCGAGCGGCCGGAAGCCGGTGAACCCGTCCTCGGTGAGTGACTTTTTGGTGAAGAGCATGCTCCATTGTGCGGGCCGCCCCTGATAGGCCCAAAGACGCCAAAACCTGAAGCAAACCTTTCAGCGTTGACAGGCACTTGTGACCCGTGCCATATTCAAAACGTGAACCTGTCAGACAGCCGGACAGCCGGACAGCAAGGACCCCAGGGTGGGCATACGCCTATCTCACGCATTTCCGCAGCTGAAGCGGTCTTTGCGGCCCTTCGGCGCGCCATCGAGGGCGGCCAGTTCGATATCGGAACCAAGCTGAGCTCCGAGGCAACCCTGGCAGGCCAGTATGGCGTTAGCCGTTCAGTCATCAGGGAAGCGTTGAGGTCCTGCAACACCTTGGGCCTTACCGTGACCAAGACCGGCAAGGGCACGTTCATTGTTGCCAACAAGGTTGCTAATGACCTTACCTTGGGTCAGTACAGTGCGCGTGATCTTAACGAAGCCCGCCCGCACATCGAGATCCCGGCGGCCGGCCTCGCGGCCCAAAGAAGGACAGAGGAAGAGCTGGAGCACCTCAAGGACATCGTCCAGGAGATGCTCACGGAGAACGATCCCGAAGCCTGGGTGAACTTGGACGCCAGCTTCCACTCAGCCGTGGCCCGCGCCAGCGGAAACCGGGTATTTGCCAGCGTGGTGTCCGATATACGTGAAGCCCTGGCACACCAATCCGAAACCTTGAACCTCGTGGCAGACCGGCAACACCGCTCTGACGAGGAACACGTCGCCGTGCTCAACGCAATCGAAGCCGGCGACTCCGAAGCCGCAAGCAAAGCGATGGCCGCTCACCTGCAGGCCGTCAGCGTCGCGCTGGACACGATCCTCAGCAAATGACACACCCAAAGGACACTGCCACCATGCCCGCCCCCGAAGCACCGGCCCAGGCCCACGCGAAAAAAGCACCGAACCACGTCCCGCTCGTAGAGGTAACCCGCGACGGCCTGGTGGAGAGCATCCATTACGGCTCGCTGATCGCCCTCAGCGCCGATGGCGGCACCGCAATCCAAGCCGGCGAACCCGATGCCCCCATGTACCCGCGCTCAAGCCTGAAGCCGCTACAGGCTGTTGCGCTGCTCAAGGCCGGTTTGGACATCCCCCAGGACCTCCTCGCGCTGACCGCTGCCAGCCACTCCGGCGCGCAGATGCACCGCGATGGCGCCGCCGAGATCCTGAAGCTGCACGGCCTCACCGAAGCGGCCCTTGGTAACAGCACAGACCTGCCCTACGGCGTCGCTGAGCGTGAAGAGTGGCTACGCCAAGGCAACAGCCCCACCCAAATTGCGCAGAATTGCTCCGGCAAGCACGCTTCCATGACCGCAGTTTGCGTCATCAACGGCTGGCCTGTGGAGGGGTACTTGCATCCCGAGCACCCGCTTCAGGTCCTGGTCCGCGACACCATCACGGAACTGACCGGTGAGGAAGCTGCGGCAGTCAGCACGGACGGCTGCGGCACTCCGCTGTTCGCACACTCGCTTCACGGTATGGCGCGCGCTTACGGCCGCATCGCCGCTGCCGATGAAAGCACCGACGAGGGCAAGGTTGCCCACGCCATGCGCCGCTACCCGCAGATGGTGGCCGGCGAAGGCCGTGACGTCACCGCTCTCATGCGGGCAGTCCCTGGACTCCTCGCGAAGGACGGTTTTGAGGGACTCCAGCTTGTCGGCCTCCCGAATGGCACCGGCGTGGCGATCAAGATTTCCGACGGCGGCGATCGCGCCCGCATGCCCGTCACCGTTGAGGTCCTCCGCAAGTTGGGCGTCGACGGCGGCAGCTTGGACACGCTTCAGAGCCCACCCGTGCTGGGCGGCGGCCTTCCCGTCGGCGAGCTCCGCGCAGCCCAAATTTTCAGCAACTAAACCAAGGACAGCTATGACCACCGTCGATCAGGCGATCCCCCTCCGTTCCGAACACGACCTTCTGGGCGACCGCGATGTACCCGCGGACGCCTACTGGGGCGTCCACACCCTGCGCGCTATCGAGAACTTCCCCATTACAGGGCAGCCCCTCTCCACCAATAAGCACCTCGTCAGGGGCCTCGCCGCTGTGAAGCAGGCTGCGGCCCGGACCAACCACGAGCTTGGCCTGCTGGACGCCGAAAAGGCGGGTGCCATCGAGCAGGCTTGCCAGGACATCATGGACGGCATGCTCCACGAGCAGTTCATGGTTGATGTGATCCAGGGCGGCGCGGGAACCAGTTCCAACATGAACGCCAACGAGGTCATCGCCAACCGCGCGCTGGAGATCCTGGGACACCCCAAGGGCCACTACTCCAAACTGCACCCGAACGACCACGTCAACCTGAGCCAGTCCACCAATGACGTCTACCCGACGGCGGTGAACCTCGCCACGATCTTCTCCGTGAAAGAACTCCTGGAAGCGCTCGAAGAACTTGAGCTGGCCTTCGCGGAGAAGGGCCGGGAGTTCCGGGCGGTCGTGAAGATGGGACGCACGCAGCTGCAGGACGCCGTTCCCATGACCCTCGGCCAGGAGTTCGGCGGTTACGCCGTGACAATCGGCGAGGACCGGGCGCGCTTGGACGAGTCCCACATGCTGATCCACGAGATCAACCTTGGAGCCACGGCAATCGGCACCGGCTTGAACGCCCCGGCCGGCTACGCTGAGGCAGCCTGCCGCCATCTCGCCGAAATTACTGGCCTTCCCCTCCTGACGGCTGCTGACCTCATTGAGGCCACGCAGGACGTAGGAGCTTTCGTTCACTTGTCCGGCGTGCTGAAACGCGTGGCAGTGAAACTCTCCAAGATTTGTAACGACCTCCGCCTGCTGTCCTCCGGACCGCGTGCGGGTTTGGGCGAGATCAACCTTCCGGCCGTGCAGTCCGGTTCGTCGATCATGCCCGGCAAGATCAATCCGGTGATCCCGGAAGTGGTCAGCCAGGTGGCCTACGAAGTCATCGGCAACGATGTCACAGTCACCATGGCCGCGGAGGCCGGCCAGCTTCAGCTGAACGCCTTCGAACCGATCATTGTGCACAGCCTGCACAAGAGCATCTCCCACCTGGAAGCAGCGTGCCGCACCCTTACGGCGCGCTGCGTCCGGGGCATCACTGCAAACACCGAACGGCTACGGCTTACCGTGGAGCAGTCGATCGGTCTCGTCACGGCATTGAACCCCCATATCGGTTACGCCTCCGCCACCGCTATCGCCCAGGAAGCGCTGGCAACGGGCAAGGGCGTAGCGGAACTCGTGTTGGAGCACGGTCTCCTGACCGCCACCCAGCTTGAGGAACTGCTTAGCCCCGAACGTCTGGCAAATCTCAGCAAATAGGCCGAAACTGGCTTTCTAAACGCCCCAGTCGTCCCGCCCATGAGGCACACCCACACGAGGCTTTGTTCCGCGTGCCCGGACCCCCGACCGGACATGCCCAGGACACCCCCAACAGGACACCCCTAAGGATTCCAATGACCAATCCCATCACGGACCACACGGTCCCGGCCCAAGCGCACGCCAGCGAGAAAGCCCTCCACAAGGAGGACTCCGGCTACCACAAGGACCTTAAGCCCCGCCAGATCCAGATGATCGCGATCGGCGGCGCAATCGGCACCGGGCTGTTCCTTGGCGCCGGCGGCCGACTCAACGCAGCCGGCCCCTCCCTCGTTATCGCCTACGCAATCTGTGGCTTCTTCGCTTTCCTGATCCTCCGCGCACTCGGTGAACTCGTTCTGCACCGCCCGTCCTCGGGATCCTTCGTTTCCTACGCCCGCGAGTTCTATGGCGAAAAAGCAGCCTTCGTTTCGGGCTGGTTCTACTGGATCAACTGGGCCACCACCACCATCGTGGACATCACCGCAGCGGCGCTCTACATGGAGTTCTTCGGTAAGTACGTCGCTTGGATAGGTGCCGTTCCACAGTGGGCGTGGGCGCTCATTGCACTGGTTGTAGTGCTCTGCCTCAACCTGGTCTCCGTGAAGGTCTTCGGTGAAATGGAGTTCTGGTTCGCGCTGATCAAGGTGGCGGCACTGGTGGCGTTCCTCCTGGTGGGCACCTACTTCGTCATCTTCGGCACCCCGGTGGAGGGCCAGGAAGTCGGCTTCAGCCTCATCGCAGACAACGGCGGGGTCTTCCCCAACGGCGTCCTTCCAATGATCATCCTCATGCAGGGTGTGCTCTTCGCTTACGCCTCGATTGAACTCATCGGCACCGCGGCCGGCGAAACTGCCAACCCCGAGAAGATCATGCCCAAGGCCATCAACTCCGTGGTCATCCGCATCGCCCTCTTCTACGTTGGCTCCGTGATCCTGCTGGCTCTCCTGCTGCCGTACACCTCTTACGAGAAGGGCGTCAGCCCGTTCGTCACGTTCTTCGGTTCCATCGGAGTGGAGGGCGTGGACGTCATCATGAACCTCGTGGTCCTCACCGCTGCGCTGTCTTCCCTGAACGCCGGGCTCTACTCCACCGGCCGCATCCTCCGTTCCATGTCGGTAGCCGGCTCGGCCCCGAAGTTCGCCCAGCGCATGAACAAGGCAGGTGTCCCCTACGGTGGCATCGCCATTACCGCCGGCGTTTCCCTCCTGGGAGTTCCGCTGAACTACCTCGTTCCGGCCGACGCTTTCGAGATCGTCCTGAACGTCGCTTCCGTGGGCATCATCGTCACCTGGGCCACCATCGTCCTGTGCCAGATGCAACTCAAACGCTGGGCCGACAAGGGATGGCTGAAGCGCCCGTCCTTCCGGATGTTTGGCGCCCCCTACACGGGCTGGTTGTCCTTGATCTTCCTGGCGGCCGTGCTGATCATGGTGTTCATCGAGTCCCCGTTGACCATGCTGGTCACCGCGATTGCCTGCGGACTCATGGTGTGGGGCTGGTTCCTGTGCCGCAAGCAAATTCATGAGCTTGCCGCCACCCGCGACGGTTACACCGGCAGCGCGCCGGTGATTGCCAACCGCCCGCTTCCCGGCGGCGACAAGTAAGCGGCCAGTAGCAGCGCCGAAAAGTAACAACCGCTAACTCACGACGGCGGCACTTGGGTTCCGTAACAATCGGACCCCAGGTGCCGCCGTCGTCGGTTAACGCCCCCAAGTAGGTCGCAGTTGAGGCCGTTTTGAGGGCTGAAAACGACCTCAACTGCGACTCAATTGGGTGAGGACGCGGCGGAGACAGACATCCGATCATTCGTGGCTACTATTGGTCCATGGCTGTCACAGACGAGGCGATCAGCAAGATCAAAGACATGCTGATCCGCGGGGAACTCAAGGCCGGCGATCGTCTTCCGCCGGAAAAGGAACTGAGCGAACGGCTCGGTCTTTCCAGGAGCTCATTGCGTGAGGCCGTGAAAGCCCTCGAACTGATCCGCGTGCTGGATGTCCGCCGCGGTGACGGCACTTACGTGACCAGCCTCGATGCGAAGCTGCTCAACGAAGCCGTGGCCTTTGTGGTGGACCTGCACCAGGACCGCTCCATCCTGGAACTCTTTGAGGTCCG
Organism: Paenarthrobacter sp. NPDC090517; assembly: GCF_044769165.1. NCBI lineage: Bacteria > Bacillati > Actinomycetota > Actinomycetes > Micrococcales > Micrococcaceae > Paenarthrobacter > Paenarthrobacter sp. NPDC090517. The sequence goes on from NZ_JBIVXN010000007.1 coordinate 34,372, forward strand.
ACGAATCCTGGAGCCGGCCACCGCGCATCTGGCGGCGGGCAAAATCACGCCCGGGGAGCTCCTTGCCCTGAGAAGCACCATGGACGGCATCGACGAGAACACTGACGTTGAGGAGCTCGTGGCCCATGACCTTGAGTTCCACAGCATCATCACCGAGGCCGCCGGAAATGATTACCTCGGGAGCCTCCTGGAAGCCCTGTCCAGCAGCACCGTGCGGGCCCGGATCTGGCGTGGACTGACACAGGAAAAGGCTGTGGCGCACACCTTGGCTGAACACCGCGCCATTGCGGACGCACTTGAACGGGGCGATGCCGAACTAGTGCGGGCCCTCGTCACTGTGCATATCAGTGGCGTGGAGAACTGGCTGCGGCAGGCGCTCTAACCTTCGGCAATAGGGGTGACCGCCAGGCCGTAGGTGCGAATAGCCGTTTCCTCAAGCACCAGGTCCTGCTCCGAAGGACTCAAGGTAGACACGAGTTCCAGCAAGACATCCAGAGTCCTGCCATAGGGTGCGCCCAATGTGCTCACTGGCCAGTCGCAGCCGATCATCAATCGCTCCGGACCGAAAGCCTCCAGAGCTGATTCAAACAGAGGTCGCAACGTATCCGGGGTGTACTCAACGCCCGGCAAATGCAGTCCGGAGAGCTTCGCCACCGAGTTCGGTTCCCGCCCGAGCGCCCGGAAATCAGCGCTCCACGAATCCATAAGCTCAGGATCAGCCAGCGGCGGCTTACCCAGGTGGTCCAACACAACCGTCAGTTCCGGCATCTCGCGGGCCAGCCGAACCGCGGGCCCCAGATGCCGGGGAAAAGCATCGGGGATGTCCAAGGTGAGACGTTCCCCAGCCACCAACGCCAGGGAATCGCGAACAGCGGGAAGGTCCAAAAAGTCATTGCGGGGATCATCATGCACCAGGTGCCGAACACCTTTGAAGACGGGCTGGGTTGTGAAGCGGTGCAACTGCTCTGCAGCTTCAGCAGGCGAATCCAACCTGACCCAGCCCACTACGCCGAGCACCCAGGGATTCCGCGCTGCAACCGCCAACATGCTCTCGGTGTCGGCTACGCTGTCGTCGGCCTGGATCAGAACGGCTCCCCTCACGCCGGCAGCGTCCAACGTCTCGCGCGCCTCGTCCTCGCCAAAGCTGCGGAAGAGCGCACCGTGTTGCGGTCCGAGCCACGGATAGTGGCGCACACCGCCGGTGACGAACGTGTCCAAGGTCCACAAGTGCAGATGCGAATCAATCACGCCATGCGCTCCTCCAACGCATTCCACAGTTCGTCCGGTACGGCCGCCTCCATTCTGGCAGCGTTCGTGACCACCTGTTCAGGAGAAGTCGCTCCGGCTGTCACGTTCACCACGGCCGGATGCCGCAGCGGGAACTGGATCGCCGCCGTCGGGAGTTCCACGCCGAAGTCCCGGCAGAGATCCGCGAGCGCACGCGCACGCTCCAGCACCTCCGCCGGTGCTTGATCGTAGTTGTAGTGCGCGTCTTCCGGAACGTCGGGTCGGGCCAAGAGGCCCGAGTTGTAGGCGCCCACGCTTACGACGCCGGTGCTTCGCTCCACACAGCGTTCAAGCAACGGAACGCTGGGCTGCTCAATAAGGGTATACCGGCCGGCGAGCATTACGAGATCGAGATCAGCGGCTTCGACACATTCCAAGGCTGCCTCAGCGGAGTTGATGCCCACACCGATTGCCCCGACCACTCCTTCGGAGCGCAGTTTCTCCAGTGCTGGAAGGCCCTGGGAAATTCCGGCTTGAAGATCGTGAACGTCGGGGTCGTGCAGGTATGCGATGTCCACATGGTCCAAGCCGAGCCGCTCCAGGGAGTCCTCGATGCTGCGCCGGATGCCTGTTCCGGAGAAGTCCCATACGCGTCGTGACGTCGCGGGGACCTCGAAGCCTTCCGAGTCCTGGCCGCCACCGGAGTTGGGTTCGAGTAGCCTGCCCACCTTGGTGGAGATGACGAATTCGTTCCGGGGTTTATCACGGAGGACGGCGCCCAATCTCTGCTCCGAGAGGCCAAGGCCGTAGTGGGGCGCTGTGTCGAAGTAGCGGATGCCCGCGTCCCATGCAGAGAGCACTGTTGCGAGCGCCTCCCCGTCAGGGATCGCCCGGTAGAGGTTCCCGATGCCCGCTCCGCCGAAGCCCAGTTTGCCTAATTTGCCTGGTTTGCCGAGTTCAAGTGAGTTCATGGCAGCTCCCATACCTTCTGAATACCCGTATCCTCCCCCGAGTAATCGTCCTGGACCTCCAAAAGTTCAGCCATTCGGGCTTGCCACGACATATTGGCAGGATGGCCGGCGAGCGCGTGCCGCATTGCCTGATAGTCGTCGACGTCCACTACATGGAAAAGATCGAGTCCGCTGCGCCAGATTCGCCAGTTCCGGACGCCGGCATCCTTGAGCGCTGCCATCAGGTCAGGGGGAATGTTCGCGTGCGCGTCGGCGTACTCCTCTTCGGCTCCCGGTTTCAGCTTGGTGTGCAGGGCGATGCTTTCAGTCACGGGCGGCCTCGCGCTCCACGGCCGACGGCGTCGCAGCCTCCGGCGTCAGGAACAGTTCCAGCACCGGGACGGCAACGTTCGGGCGCTGGACAGGGAGTTTGATGGTCAGGGTGCCTGGCGGCTGGCCTCCCTGCTTCATGTTCATGGCCTGCTGCCCGGGGTCTACCTCTTTGAGGAACACCTCGGACGCGTCGTTCAGCAACTGCGCATACTCAACCTTGCCGGCGAGGTCCGGGAGGTGTACATACTCGAACGGCCAAGCGAATAAGTGAACATAGAGCCTGTCCCCACTCAGGGTGTAGCGGGCGTCCGTCGGTGCCTTGAACGGGGAGGCCCCCGTTCCGTAGATGGCGCGCGAGTGCAGCTTCATCCACTCACCGATGCCCTTCAAGGACGTCACCGCCCGCGGATCGAGGTTTCCCCTACCCGTGGGGCCGACGTTGAGCAGCAGGTTGCCGCCCTTGGACACACCGTCCACGAGCATGCGGATGAGCAGGTCCACGGATTTGTAGTTCAGGTTGTCCCTGTCATAACCCCAGCTGCCGTTGAGGGTCTGGCAGGCCTCCCAGGTGACCGGTTCGCCGCCCACCATCATGGGCCCGGCGGGCTGGTACTGCTCGGGAGTGACAAAGTCGCCGGGGATCTCCAGCCGGTCATTGACCACAATGCCGGGCTGCAGCTCCCGCACCATGGCGAGCAATGCCTCCGATTCCCAGTCCTTCCGGCCCTTGCCACCCCAGAATTCTTCTTCGTGCCCGCCTGTGTAGGAGAAGTCGAAGAACAGGTAGTCAATGGTGCCGTAATTGCTCAGGAGTTCGCGCACCTGGCCGTGCAGGTACTCGCGGTAGCGCGCCATGTCGCGCCCGGCGTTCAAGCTTTCGACGTCGGTCGCGTTCCGTTGGGGGTGTACGCCGTCCACGGTGAAGTCGGGGTGGTGCCAGTCGATAAGCGAGTGATAGAAGCCGACCTTCAGCCCCTCGGCCCGGAGTGCTTCCACATAAGGCGCTATCAGGTCGCGGCCGGCCGGCGTGTTGGTGGCCTTGTAATCCGTCAGCGCGGAGTCCCAGAGGCAGAAGCCGTCATGATGCTTGGTAGTGAGCACCACATACTTCATCCCTGCGTCCCGTGCTGCGCGTGCCCATTCCCGGGGATCGTAGAGGTCGGGATCGAAGCGCTGGAAGTACTTGGAGTACTCCTCCACTGTGATTTCTTCCTGGTTCATCACCCACTCGTGCCGGGCAGGCAGGGCGTAGATGCCCCAGTGAACGAACATCCCAAAACGTGCCTCTTCGAACCAAGGTGCGTGCTGGATCAACGGGATTCCTTCCATACGGGGCCGTTGGGAAAGCTGTACGCGGCCAGTGTTTCACGGAGCATTTCGTTACCAGCGCCAGGATCCGACGGCGGCCAGTACGCGCCGTCGTGGACGTCCACAGGTGTGATGAAGTGTTCATGGAGGTGGTCCACGAACTCGATGGTCCTGTTCTCCTTGGTCCCGGACACCGCAATGAAGTCGAACATGGACAGGTGCTGGACGGCTTCACACAGACCGACACCACCGGCATGCGGACAAACCCTCACACCGAACTTGGCAGCGAGAAGGAGAATTGCGATGTTCTCATTCACTCCCGCTACCCGGGCCGCGTCAATCTGCAGGACCTGAAGCGAGCCGGCCTGGAGCATCTGTTTGAACACCACCCTGTTTTGGACGTGTTCGCCGGTGGCCACCGGGATGGGCACCACTGCGCGGGCGATGGCGGCGTGGCCGAGGATGTCGTCAGGGCTGGTGGGCTCCTCAATCCAGGCAATGTCGTACGGGGCAAGGTGCGCCATCCAGTCGATGGCCTCCTGCACATCCCAGCGCTGATTGGCATCTACCGCGATTTTGACGTCCGGACCAACGGCAGCGCGGGCAGTCCGCACGCGCCGGATGTCGTCCTCCAAAGAGGCGCCAACTTTCAACTTGATCTGGGCGAATCCGTCAGCCACGGCTTCCTTGGCCAGCCGTGTGAGTTTCTCGTCGCTGTAGCCCAACCAGCCCGGTGTCGTGGTGTACGCGGGGTAGCCTTCAGCGCGAAGTGCCTCTTTGCGCGTTTCCCTTCCGGGTTCGGTAGTGCGGAGGATGTCCAAAGCTTCATCCGGGGTGAGCGCGTCCGTGAGGTAGCGGAAGTCCACGAGTGCTACGAGCTCCTCGGGTGTCATGCCGGCGAGCAACTCCCAAAGGGGAAGCCCTGCGCGTTTGGCTTTCAAGTCCCACAGCGCATTGACCACGGCGCCGATAGCCATGTGCATGACACCTTTCTCGGGACCCAGCCACCGGAGCTGCGAGTCATGGGCCAACAGTTTCCATGTGGCCCCCATGTCTGCCAGCAGGTCCTCAACCGTGCGGCCGAGAAGGTGCCCACGGAGGGCCTCGATCGCCGCCGTCTCCACCTCGTTCCCCCGCCCGATGGTGAACACAAATCCGTGGCCCTCATGCCCGTCCCCGGCATCCGTGCGGATGACCAGGTACGCGGCGGAATAGTCCGGATCCGGGTTCATGGCGTCAGAGCCATCCAGTTCCAGTGATGTGGGAAAGCGGATATCGAACGTATCCATTGCGGTGATGATGCTCATGCGGCTCCTGAAATGCGTCACGATTCTTCACGAGCCTAAACATCCGATGTCTACCTTGTCAATGGGTCACATTTCCGTATTATGGGTGACAACACCACACTAGAGCTCGGATGTTAGTCCCGAACGCACGGAGGAAGCCATGACCTTGAAATTCGCCAGGCTGGGTACGGCCGGAAACGAACAACCGGCCGTCATCGCCCAGGACGCCGACGGCGCTGAGAAGTACTTCAGCCTTAAGGCCCTGACCAACGACATCGACGGCGGTTTCCTCGCCTCGGACGGCATTGAACGCACCCGCGAAGCCCTCAATAAAGGGGAACTCCCCGAGATTTCGCCGGAAGGCCTGCGCATCGGCGCCCCCGTTGCGAGACCCGGCGCAGTGGTGGCCATCGGACTCAACTACACCGCACACGCTGCCGAATCCGGTGCTACGCCGCCCGAGGTTCCCGTGGTGTTCCTCAAGCCGACCAACACTATCGCCGGGCCTTTCGACGCCGCCCCCATCCCGCCGTCGTCGGAAAAGTACGACTGGGAAGTGGAACTGGCAATCGTGATCGGCAAGGAAGCGTCATACCTTTCCTCCCTTTCCGAGGCCGAGGGCTGCATCGCCGGCTATGCTGTGGCCAACGATCTCTCCGAGCGCGACTACCAGATCCCCGGAGCTGCAGGGCAATGGACCAAGGGCAAGACCCTTCCCGGTTCCACGCCCCTGGGTCCATGGCTGGTTCCGGCCTCGGACATCGATGCCGGCAACCTTCACCTGCAGACCTTGGTTAACGGCGAAGGCCGCCAAGACTCCAACACCTCGGACATGATCTTCGACCCCGCCACGATCGTCCACCACCTCAGCCAGTACATGGTCCTGGAGCCGGGCGACGTGATCATCACGGGCACTCCCGAGGGCGTGGCGCTGTCCGGCAGATTCCCCTTCATCCAGCCAGGTGACGTGGTGGAGTTGGAAATTGAAGGACTGGGCCGTCAACGGCAGGAATACTTCCGGGCGCAGGCCGGCTCCCCAACACAGCCCGGTGCACCTGCTCCCGTCCGCATCCACGCCTGAGATCGTCATGGCACCCTCTTTGGCCAACGAATTCGAGGGCCTGACAGCGCTCGTGACAGGCGGCGCCTCCGGCATTGGGGCAGCGATCGCCGACCGTCTCGCGGCCGGCGGTGCACAGGTGGCGGTCCTGGACATCGCCCCCGAAGCCAGCCCGCACTTCGGCGTGCAGTGCAATGTGGCCCATGACGCCTCGGTGCGAGGCGCCGTCGAGCACGTTGTGCAGCAGTACGGCCGTTTGGACATTGTCATCAATAACGCCGGCATCGGCGCCCAGGGTGACATCGCAGCGAACGACGACGACGAGTGGCTTCGTGTCCTCAATGTCAACGTAGTGGGAATCGCCCGTGTCAGCAAGGCGGCCCTGCCCTACCTTCGTGAGTCACCGGCAGCCGCGATCGTGAACACCTGTTCCATTGCGGCGACTGCCGGGCTTCCGCAGCGTGCCCTGTACTCGGCGTCGAAGGGCGCGGTCTTGTCGTTGACGCTCGCCATGGCAGCGGACCACGTCCGAGAGGGGATCCGCGTGAACTGCGTAAACCCCGGCACCGTGGACACTCCCTGGGTTGGCAGGTTGCTCGATTCGGCTGCTGACCCTGCAGCCGAGCGCGCCGCCCTCAACGCCCGCCAACCGCACGGCCGGATGGTCGACCCCGCTGAGGTAGCCGGCGCCGTCGCCTATCTGGCGAGCCCGTTGTCGGGGTCGACGACCGGGACCTCACTGGCTGTCGACGGCGGGATGCAGGGTCTGCGGCTACGGCCGGTTCAGTAGGGGCTGCTTCAGCCAGTGGGGGCTGCTTCGTGGGGTGACCGGCCTCAGGGTTTCGTAACGCAACGGACCCGCAACCTCCTGCAGCGCTGGTTCGCCTATGCTCAACTCCAAGAGATCAACGGCGACTCACTTAGCAGACTCAGGAGATACAGCCATGAGCAACTGGCGCATCAGGGACTTCCATTCCTCCGATTTGGACGGCATCCTGCACCTCTGGGAGTCACTCAAAGCCGATGGCGTGGAGCCCGTCTACGCGTTGTCTGAGGTACTGGCGTCCTGCGAAAAGGACCACGCGGTGGTGGCTGTCCAAGGCGACCAGGTGGTGGGCGCCGCCGTCGGACGCGCCGCCCATGACCAGGGCTGGATCGTTTTCCTGGCCACGCTCACGGAGTTCCGCGGCCGCGGCATCGGCACCTCGCTGCTATCCGCCGTCGAGAACCGCATGGCCCCGCACGGCCTCAACAAACTCTCTGCGCTCATGCCGGAGACCGAAACACGCGTCGAAGCTTTCCTGGGACGCGGGTTCGTGGTGAAGAAGAACCTCCGTTACTTCGAGCGGACCATCCCCGTTCAGCGGCAGGAACTTGGCGCGTTGGGGCTGCTAGGTGGTCGCATCCTTGCCCGGGACCTCTGGGAGAACGTGGCAGGCATGCGCCGCGAGAAGGAACTCTTGGAACGGCGGCTGGTTCTGCCATTGGCCGAGGCCGACCTCGCCGACGAATACGGCGTGGTCCCGCCGCGCGCCGTCGTGCTTTTCGGCCCTCCGGGCACCGGCAAGACCACGTTCGCCAAGGCCATCGCGTCGAGGCTCGAGTGGCCGTTCGTGGAGGTCTTCCCGTCGCGCTTGGCCTCTGATCCCAAGGGACTGGCAGGCGCACTGCGCGAGACGTTCCTGGAAATCGCCGAGCTGGAACACGCCGTGGTCTTCATCGACGAAGTGGAGGAAATCGCGTCGCAGCGCGCCGGTGACCCGCCGTCGCCGCTGCAGGGCGTCACCAACGAACTCCTCAAAATCATTCCGGCCTTCCGCGAACAACCCGGCCGGCTGCTGGTCTGCGCCACGAACTTCATCCGCGCCCTGGACACCGCGTTCCTGCGCCACGGTCGGTTCGACTACGTCATCCCGATCGGCCTCCCCGACGTCCACGCCCGCGAAGCCATGTGGCAGCGATTCATCCCCGCCACCGTGGTGGACTCAGTCGATATCGCCCAGTTGGTGGAGCGAACGGAGGGCTTCTCCCCCGCGGACATCGAGTTCGCTGCCCGCAGCGCCTCCCAGCGGGCCCTGGAAAAAGCGGTGTACGACGACGACGGCTCCGGTCTCGCTTCCAACGGACGTAAAGGACCGGTCACCCAGGACTACCTCGACGCGATCGGTGATACCCGGACCACCGTCAGCGCCGAGGTGCATCAGGACTTCCTGGAAGACATCGACGTGTTGGGGCGCGTGTAGGGCTGCGTTTTCCCCGAGTTCGCCGGAACGCTGCGGGATCGTTGGAACATTCCAAGGGTCCTCGACGCATTCCGGCGATCTCGGCATGGAGGTGAGGGCAACGGTAATCTTTGAGCCATGTCCTCGAATCCCCTTCGCCATGCGCTGTCCCGCATGGGCGGCCGCGATCCCCATGAAAAGCACCGCACAGCAACACCGCTGGAGCTCTTTTTTGACTTGACCTTTGTTATCGCCTTTGGTGTCGCCGGCAACCAGTTCGCCCATGCTGTGGCAGAGGCGCATTTCTGGCCAGGCCTCCTCGCCTTCTCGTTCGCCATGTTCGCGGTGATCTGGGCCTGGATCAACTTCACCTGGTTCGCCAGCGCCTACGACACCGATGACTGGGTGTTCCGCGTGGTCACCATGGTGCAGATGGTTGGCGTCCTCATCCTGGCCATGGGCGTCGAGCCGGTGTTCCACTCCATCATTGAGGGCAAGCACGTGGACAACTTCACCATGGTGCTCGGCTACATCGTCATGCGGGTGGCCCTGATTTTCCAGTGGCTGCGTGCAGCCAGGCAGGATCCAGAACGGCGGGAAACGTGCTTGCGCTACGCGAAGTACGTGGCGATCGTCCAAGTCGGATGGGTGGTGGTTCTCTTGGTCGATGCAAGCGTCCTCACCACCTTCCTCATGGCAGCTCCGCTGTTCGTCATGGAGATGGCGGCACCGTACTTCGCGGAACGCAAGATCCGTACCCCGTGGCACGCGCACCACATCGCGGAAAGGTACGGGCTCCTGGCCATCATCGCCCTGGGTGAATGCTTGATTGGTGCCATTGAAACCCTGCGTGCCATTGTGGCCACCCACCAATGGTCCATGGATGCCGCCTTGGTTGGGTTGAGTGGCACCGGGCTGGCCTTCGCCATGTGGTGGATCTACTTCATCCTGCCCTCGGGTCCGGCACTCCACGTCCAGCGGCACCGTTCATGGGTGTTCGGCTATGGGCACATGCCGATCTTCGCTGCCATTGCCGCCACAGGTGCGGGACTGCACGTTGCCGCTTACTACATTGATCATGAAGCCCACATTCCTGCAGCCGCCGCCGTGGCCTCCATCGCCATTCCCATCATCATTTTCAAAGTCTCCCTCAGCACGCTGTACGGCATCATGCTCGGCCTGGACCGCGAACACTTGTGGAGCTCCGCGCTGGTGGTCCTCGGCTTGGCTGCAAGCATTGCCATGGCCGGAGCGGGAGCCTCTGTGCCGATCTGCATGCTGGCAATGATGGGGGTCCTGGGCCTGTCTATCGCCTACGACGAACGGCGGGGACACAAGGGCCGGGCAGCAGCCCTCCGGCGGCTCGAAACCGCCGCGGGCTAAGGCATTCCCGCGTTGCGGGGCCTGCTCTGCACCCCATCTGCCCTCCAAGGCACGCAGAGTGGGCCCCACAACGAATGCCTGTGGGCTACTCGGGAACGATCTCGTCCAGTTCCCGAAGCAAGTACGGGTTGATCCGCTCCAGGATCATCCGAACCTCTTCACGGGGAACCGCCGTATAAAGGACAGGTCGGGCATCCGCGTAGCGGGTGACCGGCGGCTTGTCCGGCCACTTTTCAGCAAGTGCTTTGACCCTCTCCGGCAAGGAATTGTGGGCGTTGTCCGCGATCTTCACCAACGTTGCGTCGTGGTCCTCCGCAACGAAACGGATGCCGGCGTCGTAATCATCCGGGTCGTCGTGAAAGCGGCGGGTGACGCGTTCGATGATGTCTACCGCCCGCTCGGATACTCCCATTTCAAGCAGGGCCTGACGGGTGATGGGCGTATCCTCGGCGATGTCGTGAAGGTAGCCTGCGATTTGGATATCTTCGTCAAAATCGGCGAGCGCATCTCCCACGGCCAAAACGTGCTCCCGATAAGGACGCTTCAGCTTGTCCTTCTGCCGGTTGTGAGCCACCTCGGCCAAAACCTGGGCTGTCTCTACGGTAAAGCGTGGTTCGGTCATGCTGGCCTCCGGCTTGAAGAGGGACCGACGGGGATCGGTCCTCCCCTTCAGGCTATCCGCTGTTCCCGGACCCGCAGCACCGTCTTACCACTCCCGCCGGGTTCTACGAGTCCTGAACAGCGCGGGCCGCGATGGCGACTGTGATGGCCCGTGGCAAACGCTGGGCGAACCCGGCAGCAACACGGTTGGCCCAACCAGAGACGACGCTGCCGGGCGTATCTTTGCGATCGAGTGCCTTGAGGGCAGTTCCTACGACCTGCTCAGAGGTTTGCATCCTGCCCACTGCCGCGGATTCACCGCCGACGACGTCGAAGAACTCAGTTCGCGTCGCACCGGGGCAAAGGGCCAGGACGTTGAGTCCTGAGTTTTTGGTTTCGTGGGCAACGGCTTCGGTGAAGCTCAGGACGAAGGCCTTGGTGGCACCGTAGACGGCCATGCCGGGAATGGGCTGGAACGCGGCAGTGCTGGCGACGTTGACCAGCGCCCCCTTCCCGGAGGCGAGCAGTTCCGGCAGGAACGCCCGGGTAATGTCCACGAGGGCGGCAACGTTCAAGGAAATCTCAGCTGCAATGGTGTCCGGGTCTTCCTCAACCAAAGGACCGTGGGTGCCGAAACCCGCGTTGTTGATCAAGGTGTCCACGGTGATTCCGCGACCGGCCAGTTCGTCGAGGAGCTCGCGTCCCACTCCTGCGCGGCCCAGGTCCATCGGGAGCACTGTCACAGTAATACCGTGGCGGGACCGCAAGTCCTGAGCCAACTCCTCCATACGGTCTGCGCGCCTGGCCACGAGGACAAGGTTTGAGCCTCGGGCCGCAAATTGTCCGGCGAACTCAGCGCCGAGGCCGGAGCTGGCGCCCGAGATGAGTGCAGTAGTGCCTGCGTAAGTCATGGTCATGGCGAAATCCCATCGATTGAGTCGGAGACTAATGTAGTCGCTGCCTACATGGTAGGCACTGCCTACTTTGTTGTCAATGACTACATTGGTTTAGACTTGATCCATGACTGACCAGCCCTACCACCATGGCAAACTCCGGGAAGCCCTCTTGGAACGCGCCATGGAAACCATCGAAGAAGCTGGCGTGGACGGACTGTCCCTCCGGCAACTGGCCCGCGATGTGAATGTCAGCCACGGTGCGCCGGCCAAGCACTTCCGCGACAAGCAGGCCCTGATCGACGCCGTGGCACTGGCTGGCTTTGAGTCGATGAACCGCCGCATCCGTGATGCAGGCCAGTCCAGCGAAGACCTTCGGGGGCGTTTCGTCAGTGTTGGCAAGGCCTACGTGGACTTTGCTGTTGAACACCCCGCCCTACTGACGGTGATGTACTCCACCAAGCACCATCCCGATTCCAGCGAAGAGCTGCGAAGCACCGGCGTGCAAGGAATACACGTAGCCCGAGCAATGATTGCCGAGGCACAGGATGCCGGTGTCCTGGCCGCCGGGGACCCCGAAACCTTGGCCATGGTGTGTTTCGTGAGCCTTCATGGCACCGCCCTTCTCGCCGCCGGCGGGCAGTTGGACGGAAACTCAGTGGAAGACGTCGTCACCGCTACCACCGACACCTTGTGGGCGGGAATGGCTGCCGGAGTACCGGCGGCGCAGCTCAGCTAAGCCAGCTTGCCCTACGCGGTGGGCAGTTCAGGTCCGGGGAGTTTTCCACACCCAGGGCGTCTTCGGCACGTTATGCGGGGTGAAGTGCGGCATGGCATCCTGCAAGGTTCCCGCGGGCAATCCAAGGGACTCCAGTAGTAGGTCACGCACGCGTTCTGCAGGAATTCCGACGGCGGAGAGGTCGCCCAGCGTGACGGCCCCGTCGCGCTTGGCCAGCCTCACGCCGTCGTGATTTACCACCAGCGGAACGTGGGCATATTCAGGGATCGGCAGCCCCAGCAGCGATGCCAGGCAGGCCTGCCGCGGCGTGGATGGGAGGAGATCATCGCCCCGAACCACTTGGTCGATTCCCTGGTGGGCGTCGTCAACCACCACCGCGAGATTGTAGGCGGTCACGCCGTCGTTGCGGCGAAGCACAAAGTCATCCACCACGCCCACATACCTGCCGTGCAACTGGTCCTCAACAGCCCACTCCGAAACCTCTGCCCGTAACCGGATGGACGCGGGACGCGTGGCGCGCCGGATCTCGCGTTCGGCGTGGGAAAGCCGTCGGCACGTTCCCGGATAAGCGCCCTGCGGAGCATGTGGCGCGGAGGGGGCCTCTTGGATTTCCCTTCGCGTGCAGAAGCACTCGTAGGTCCGTCCTTCGGCCGTCAGTCGCGCAATCGCTTCGTCATACAGCGCCGCGCGTTCAGTCTGACGAACGACGGCGGCGTCCCAACCGACGCCGACGGCCCGCAGATCGCGGAGCTGCTCCGCTTCAGCGCCGGATCTGGCGCGGTCCAGATCCTCGACTCTCAACAGGAAATCGCGGCCACTGGACTTCGCGAACAGCCAAGCGAGAATCGCGGTCCTCAGGTTGCCTACGTGCAGCTCACCGGAAGGGCTCGGGGCGAAGCGGCCAGCAGCAGTCATGATCCAAGCCTATTCGCCGGGCACGGGAGACGAAGACCGGCGCCGGCAACACAAGAGCCCCTCAGCTACCGCAACGATCCGGTAGCTCAGGGGCTCTTGCTGTGGCGCCCCAGTGAAAGGGCGGGTGCAGAATGACAATGCTGTGAACAAGAGTCAATCAGCGGCTGCTTCCTTGCGGGAAACCTGTGCAGGGCCCCGGGTGATGTTCCGGGTTCCTGGTGCCTGCGGGGTTTGGCGGTAGCCGCGACCTGCTTCGTTGTCACCATTTCAGCAGAAGGTCTACAGTTGGTGCAACGGACATCATATTGATTGATCGATCTGACCAGTCTCATGTGAAAAGCTCGACAGGAAGTGGTCACTTTGCAGGAACTCGATGCCACAGACCGTCGAATCCTCGCCGCCTTGGACGAAGACCCTCGCGTGCCCATCATGGTGTTGGCCCAGAAACTGCACCTGGCTCGAGGGACAGTTCAGTCGCGCCTGGAGCGGATGACGGCGTCCGGCGCCCTCCGCCCCAACAGCAGTCGCGTCTTACCCTCGGCTTTGGGACGTGGCGTGGCTGCCGCCGTCAGTGCCGAGCTCGATCAAAGCCACCTGAACGAGGCGATTGCTGCCCTGCGGGAGATCCCCGAAGTTCTCGAATGCCATGCTCCAGCCGGCGATACAGACCTCATCATCAGGGTGGTAGCCAAGAGCCCGGACGACCTCTACCGGGTTTCCGAGGAAATCCGGCTGTGCCCGGGGATCGTGCGCACGTCCACCAGCATGTTCCTCCGGGAAGTGATTCCATACCGGACCACTGGACTGCTGGCAGAGTAGGTCTACTCAGACCGGCGGTCCAATGTTGGTTTTCAGGTTCTTCATAACCAGCGTTGACGTGAGGCGTTCCACCGCGGGAAGTGCCGCGAGTTCGTCGTCGTAGAAGCGCTGGTACGCGGGCAGGTCCGCGGCAATGACCTTGAGCAGATAATCAGGGGATCCGAAGAGCCGCTGAGCCTCCACTATGTGGGGGCTGGCAGTCACACGCTCTTCGAACTCCGCCATGATGGTGCGCTCCACCTGCTTGAGTGTGACAAAAACAATCGCTTCAAAGCCCAGGCCCACCGCGGCAGGGTCGATGTCTGCACGGTAGCCGCGGATCACCCCTGACGACTCCAAATCGCGCAGCCTCCGATGACATGGAGCCACAGTCAAACCCACCTTGGACGCAAGGGCTGTGGCGGTCATCCGGCCATCCTCTTTGAGGTGGCGCAAAATAGTTCTATCAATCCCGTCGATCACGCAATTATCTTACCGAAATCCGGGTTGGTCGGGCTAAAAATGGGAACACTTATGGGCGGATTTTCCCTAGAGTTTTCCTACCATCTAGCCCTGGAGAGAAAACGTGAATCCGCAGCTGTTCCTCGCCTTCATGCTCGTCGCCGTCAGCTTGGCGTGCACGCCCGGCGTCGACTGGGCATATTCGATTTCGGCGGGCCTCCGTCAGCGCAGCTTCGTCCCCGCCGTCGCTGGCTTATGCAGCGGCTACGTCATCCACACTTTGCTGATGGTGGCAGGACTGGCGGCCCTCTTGGCCGGAGTTCCAGGACTGCTCGGGTGGTTGACCATCGCGGGATCTGCCTACCTGCTGTGGCTCGGCATCGCTACCCTCCGCTCGTGGCGAGGCGCCAGCTTCAGTGCGGAAGGCGGCGTCGTGTCCGGAAACCAGCTCCGCACCTTCCTCCAGGGCATGGGCACCAGCGGCATCAACCCAAAGGGCCTGCTCTTCTTCGTGGCGCTGGTGCCACAGTTCGTCAGCCCCGAGGCAGCACTGCCTGTTCCGGTCCAGTCGGGCTTGCTGGGCCTGACCTTCGTGATCCTGGCAGGGATGGTTTACACCGCCGTCGCACTGACCTCCCGGAAGCTGCTGGCCTCCCGGCCCGGCGCCGCCAAAGTGGTGACCTTGATCAGCGGAATCATCATGATCGGGTTGGGGACAGTGCTGCTGTCAGAGCAACTCCTGCCGCTTCTGCCGCAGATTTAGTTCGCAACCATTCGGGCTGCAAACACTAGGCGGCGAGGAGTTCATCAAGTCGCTCGTATCCTTCGATGACGCCGTAATCCATCCCGGTAGCCAAGGCCATATCGCGCGCTTCAACTGAGGGGTAGACCTCGTGTGCCGACATCCTGGTCCTGCCATCGATTTCCTCGAAAGTTGTTGTGCTGATGACCACTTGGTTCGGTGCCCCTTCGAACTCGATTGTCTGAATGATCAACGCGTCGGCCTCGACCGTGTGGAAGACACCTCGAAATCCGTACATCCCGTTATCGTCGCCGCTTTCGTAGCGCCAACTGCCGCCCGTGGTGGCGTTGTACTCGGTAATTTTCGTCACCGTGCTGCGCGGTCCCAGCCATTTGGCCAAGAGGTCCGGGTCAACGTGGGCTTTGAAAACTGCACTGACCGGGGCATCGAATTCGCGGACCGTGTCAACGAACGGGACGCCACTGTCAGCGGTGATTGTTGTTGGATTGCTCATTTCAGTTCCTCTTTCTTCTTTGCTGGTGTGTTCTCTTGTTCATGGTGTGAGACGCCGGCGCCAAGCAGCTGGTCCAACTGGCGGAAGCGCGACTCGGCGACCAGCCTGTACTGGTCAATCCAGGCTGTTAGTCGCTCGAGTGCTACTGCATCCAAATGGACCGGCCTGCGCTGGGCGTCGCGGGAACGGGTAACCAAACCGGCATGCTCCAAGACTTGAATGTGCTTGGAAACCGCCTGCTTGGTGATGGCGAATGGTTCGGCCAGCTCGTTGACAGTGGCATCTCCCCGGGACAGCCGGGCCACCATGGCCCGTCGCACGGGATCCGCCAATGCCATGAAGGCCCTGTCCAAGGATTCCGACCCCAGGCCATCTTGTTCCATCTCCGCTTCAACCCTTCCTTCAACCACTGTTAATCAACTAGATCATTGATCAACTGATTGGTTGATCAAGAGAATACGCCACTCCTTGGCACGGGACAAGAGTGTTTTATTCGCCGCCGAGCTGCCTGAAGTCGTTCTCCCACAGACGCCGCATCTCGGCGTCCTTGCGGATGACTTCCAAGGTCTCAAGCTCGGCAGGCGGGGCTGGCCGCCTCGATCGCGGAGTCAGGGTTCGGCGGCCTTGGTCAAGCGCGAGCAACGCCCTGTCCGTCAATGCATCATTTTTCAAAGCCAGGTTGGTTTTCCGACGCCGGAGGACTTCCTTCAGGGCAGCCTGGGCCGATTCGAAGTCGCCCCTTGCCCGCTGCGACCGCGCCCGGATCAGCAACAGCGCGGCGGACAGGTCATCGGTATTCAGCAAACCTTCGGTCCACAGGACCACGTCACGGTGGCGGTCCAACGAGTACGCCGCTGTGCAGCGCGCCAACGCAGAAGGCAACGACGGCGGCAAAGTCACCACCGCTTCCAAGGCCGCCTCGGTCATCCCCATTTCCCGGAGGCAATGGGACAACGCCAAGAACACGGATTCCTCGCTGAACAGGACCGGAACCTCAATGCGTTCGGCTACCTCGACTTTGGTGACCACTTGCCCAAGGTACGTAGCCGAGAACTGGCTGGCGTCGTCGTCGATCCTTGTTGTTAAACCGCGCTGCAACAACTCCGAAGCCCTCAGGAATCCGCCATGCTTATAAGCGAGAAGCCCCGCCATCACGTGGCATAAGCCGGCCCAGCCCGGATACGTGCGGCCGAAGGCAAGAAGCCGATCCGGCTCCGTTGACGTGAAAACGGCCTCATGCATGGCCTTCGCAGTCTTTGAGGAGAGCATCTTCAACCGCGGGACATTCCCCACCACGGACAACCTCGCATGGTCGCGGCCGCTGAGGACCCCGGAGAGCACGTCGTTTACGCCGTCGGCCAGGCCTCGGACCGGCGTTCGGACGTAGCCCTCGCGGAAAGGCGTGAGATCGCGGGTGTCATGGAAGATCGTGTGTACACGTCCATTTGGAGCTTGGCTCATAAATCCATGCTAACGGCCGCTGAACCGGGCCCATCCCCCTGCTATCGGAGGCATTTCAGGAGTATTATGGCGGCGTCGGCAAGGTTTTGCGACACCCCTTGCCGCAGGTCGGCTCTCCACGAGAAGAGCCGGGTAACAGCGTGAAAGGGAGGACTGATGACCACCGCTTCGCACCCCGCCGAACACCACCACATGATGGGGTTGACGCTTCGCAACACCGCCATGGGCGTTGGCATTGTATTTCTGCTGGTAGGCATCTTGGGCTTCATTCCAGGAATCACCACCAATTTCGGCGCCATGACCTTTGCGGGACATGAATCCGGCGCCATGCTGCTTGGAATCTTCCAAGTGTCCATACTCCACAACATCGTTCACCTGCTGTTTGGCGTGGCCGGCTTGGCCATGGCAAGGAACGCACGCATGGCTCGCCTGTTCCTCTTGGGCGGCGGCGCCGTGTACATCGTTCTTTGGATCTACGGCCTGGTCATCAACCAGGAAACAGCTGCCAACTTCGTCCCGTTCAACACGGCTGACAACTGGCTGCACCTGATCCTCGGCGTTGCCATGATCGGGCTGGGCGCCTGGCTTGGCAGGGATGCCATGGACGAAACAACCACAGCACGACGGAAGATGTAGACCTTCCGCACGGCTTGTAATTCAACGACGGCGACCGCTCCCTTAGCAGGGACGGCCGCCGTTTTTTCTTTCGCCGAGATGCCATTTAAAGACAATGTTCTTGCTCGTGATCGTCATTTACTGCCATCTCGGCGGAGGTTTCCGGGGCTCGACGACGGGCTGCCGGGCTACCGCGGGGCGCGGCCACCCAAGCGCGTGGTGACCTTGCCGGCGGCTGCGGCACAGGCTTCACCGAGGCTGTCCAAGGTATCCTTCGAAACACGGAATTTCGGGGCCGGGATCAGGACCGAGGCCACGATGTCACCGCGATGGTCATAAACGGGTGATGCGACGCCGACTTCCTCAATGGACGTTTCTCCGAAGTTCACTGCCCAGCCGCGCTGCATCGAGTCCCCAATCCGCTCGAGGTACGCCTCAATTGCGTCCTCGTCCAGAACAGGAAGAGTGATCGAACCGCTACGCAAAAGCTGACGCACCCGGTCCTCATTCTCCGCACCAAGGAACACCTGCACCGACGAACTTAGGGCCTCGTTGTATCGCGCCCCCAACGGAGCAAGGTGTTTGACCTGGTGGCGGCTGGGGATCTGTTCCACGCACATGGATTCGTTGCCGTTCCACACCATGAGCGCGCTCGTCTCGCCCGTGCGCTCAGTGAGTTCGCGAAGCACAGGGTAGGCAACGCGGCGTTCTTCGAGTTCCGCCAGGAGGGGGCCCGCCATGGCGATCATTCCCAGCCCCAAACGAAACCTGCGCGAATCGACGTCGCGCTCTACAAGGTTTTCCTGTTCCAGCGTCGCGAGGATGCGGGAGACGGTGCTCTTATGCAGGCCAACGCGGCCCGCGATTTCGGTGACTCCCAGGAGCGGTTCATCGGCGGTGAAGCTCCTCAGCACGGCGATGGCATTGACGATGACGGAGGTACTTTTGCTGTCGCCACTGCCGTTGCTGTTTTCTGAAGCGTCGGTGGATTCCGGGGGAGTCATGGTTTCACTATATTTCGCTTGGGCAGGCGTGCCGGCCGGTGGACACCACGCTGTGCCCACCGGCCGGCACACTAGGCTCCGATGATGTTGTACTCGGGGCCGAACGGGAACTTGGTGATGTTCTCTGCGCCGTCGTCACCGACTACCAGGATGTCGTGCTCGCGGTAGCCGCCGGCGCCCGGCTGGCCGTCCAGGACCGTGATCATCGGTTCCATGGATACCACCATGCCCGGCTCCAGAACGGTGTCGATGTCCTCGCGCAGCTCCAGGCCCGCTTCGCGTCCGTAGTAGTGGCTCAGCACGCCGAACGAGTGGCCGTAGCCGAAGGTGCGGTTGGCCAGCAGTCCGTGGCTGACGTAGATCTCGTTCAGCTCGGCGGCGATGTCTTTGCAGACCGCGCCGGGCTTGATGAGTTCGAGGCCGCGCTTGTGGACCTCCACGTTGATCTTCCACAGTTCCAGGGAGCGGGCATCCGGTTCGCCATAGAACAGGGTGCGCTCCAGGGCGGTGTAGTAGCCGCTGGTCATGGGGAAGCAGTTCAGGGACAGGATGTCGTGTTCCTGAATCTTGCGCGTGGTGGCCCAGTTATGCGCACCATCGGTGTTGATGCCCGACTGGAACCAAACCCACGTGTCACGGATTTCAGAGTCCGGGAACGTGCGGGCGATCTCGTGGACCATGGCCTCAGTGCCGATCAACGCAACCTCGTACTCGGTGATCCCGGCTGTGATGGCGTTGCGGATAGCCTCGCCGCCGAGGTCACCAATGCGGGCGCCATGCTTGATGACCGCAATCTCCTCATCAGACTTGATCATCCTCTGACGCATCGCTGCCTGCGCGACGTCCACCAGCGTGGCTCCTGAGAAGGCTGCCTGGATCTTGTTGCGGTTGTCCAGCGGAAGCGAGTCGTCTTCGACGCCGATGCGGCGCGGGTTGATGCCGCGGCTACGCAGCACTTCCTGGATGGCGTGAATGTAGTTGTCCCTACGCCAGTCCGTGTACACAAGGTTGTCGCCGTAACTGCGGCGCCAAGGCATCCCGGCGTCGATATTCGCCGTAATGGTGACGGTGTCGTCCTTGGTCACCACCATGCCGTAGGAGCGGCCGAAGTAGGTGAAGAGGAAGTCGGAGTAGTACTTGATGGAGTGGTAGCTGGTGAGGATGACGGCGTCGAGGTCCTTCTCGGCCATGATGCTGCGGAGGCCGCTGAGGCGGCGCTCAAACTCGGCATCGGAGAAGGTCAGCGAGACCTTCTCGCCATTGTTGAGGACCTTGGTGCGCTCGAGCTTGGCGACATCGTTGACGGGCTCGTTCTGGGTGATTGTCATGGTGGTTCCTTTCAAAGCGGGGCTGGGTGCTTGGTCGTGTTCACGCGGGCGGTTGGAACCGGAGGCTGGGAATATGCCTTGTTCGGCTGCCATGTATCCGCCAAATCCGTTTCGTTGCATTCAGAACAACACTGTTGCATCAGAGTATGCGGGAGTAACACTTTGGTCAAGAGACAATTGCAGCTTTGCGCCAAAGGTGCTCGGGCCGGGTAGCCCCTCGTTTTTCATCGCAGCGACGAGAACATGCGTTGCATTCAAGGAAATAGCGTTGCACTGAGCGAGAGAAGACCCCACGCTCTCTCAGATCCATAGCCCTTCACAGCGTCGCCCTCTCACCTGCGTAGAGGGATCCCAAGGGAGGTGAGAGAGGGGCCCGCTCAAACCCGCGGGAGGTGAGAGAGGGATCCATTCAAACCCGCGGGACACGAGAGAGGGACCCGCTCAAGTACGCGGGAGGTGAGAGAGGGACCCGCCCCAAACCTGCGGGACACGAGAGAGGGACCCGCTCAAACCCGCGGGACATGTGAGAGGGACCCGCTCAAACCCGCGGACATGAGAGAGCGTCGGGAGGGGGTGGGAAAGGATGACCCGGCAGCGGCCGGAACCGAATAGGCGGCAGCGCGCAGGCCGGCGGTGAGAAGCCTTAGAGGACCTTGCGGATCGTTTCTTCGAAGCTGACAACGTGGTGCAGGGCGAGCTCGGCGGCACGTTCTTCGTCGCCGTCGGCTATGGCCGTGAGAAGGTCGGCGTGCTCGGAGATGTGGCCTGAAACGGAGGGCATTTTTTCCAGCATGTGGCACCAGATTCGGGTGGCCAGATTGTCATAGCGAATGAGGACGTCTTCGAGATGCGCGTTGGCGGAGGCTTTATAGATGAGCCGGTGCACCTGGATGTCGTACCGCATGAGTTCCTGGGAGGAATTGTCCTGGCCTTCAAGATCACGGATTGCAGCAGCGACGGCGCGGAGCTCAGAACGCATGGCGGGACTCGCCATACGGGCAGCTTTCCGGGAGGCGAGGGGCTCCAGGAGTTCGCGGATCTCGGAGACTTCAGCCAGCTGGGTGATGTCCACGCCGGTGGCGAACGTGCCTCGCCTGGGATACGAGACCACCAGGTGATCGCTTTCGAGTCGCTTGATGGCTTCCCGAATGGGCGTGCGCCCGATCCCCAGTTCAGCAGCGATTTGGCCGTCGTTGATGGGGTCGCCGGGTTTTACGTCCAGCATGATGAGTCTGTCGCGCAGCAGCAAGTAGGCGTTCTCCGCCAGGGACGTTCCCTGCGGAGCTGATTCCAGTGCTTCCAATGCAGCGCTCATTGCTCTCTCCCGTCGTCGTACTTCAGTCTGCTGGATGAGTTACCGCAGACCTGTTGACGACCATGTGATCTTCAACATACTATGGCAATAGTTCTAATATATCAGTTGCCTAACAGTCGGCCACTAGACAAGCTTTTGAAGGAGAACACCATGGTTGAACCGCTGATCCGCCCGCTCGCCCAGGCGGACCCGGAGGTCGATCAGGCGATCGCCCAGGAACTCATCCGCCAGCAGTCCACGCTGGAAATGATCGCCTCTGAGAACTTCGCCCCAACGGCCGTCATGGAAGCCCAGGGATCGGTGCTGACCAACAAGTACGCCGAGGGCTACCCCGGCAAGCGCTACTACGGCGGCTGCGAACACGTTGATGTGATCGAACAGCTCGCCATTGACCGCTTGAAGTCCCTGTTCGGCGCAGAGTTCGCCAACGTCCAGCCCCACTCCGGAGCCCAGGCCAACGCCTCGGCCATGCACGCACTGATTACCCCCGGCGACACCATCATGGGCCTGAACCTCGCCCACGGCGGCCACCTGACCCACGGCATGCGCATCAACTTCTCCGGCAAGCTGTACAAGGTTGTTCCTTACGGTGTCCGCGAAGACACCCACACCGTGGATATGGCTGAAGTTGAACGCCTCGCCCTGGAGAGCAAGCCCCAGCTGATCGTCGCCGGCTGGTCCGCTTACTCCCGCCAGTTGGACTTCGCTGAATTCCGCCGCATTGCGGACCTGGTTGGTGCCTACCTCATGGTGGACATGGCCCACTTCGCCGGCCTCGTTGCAGCTGGACTGCACCCGAGCCCGGTGCCGCACGCCCACATCGTCACCAGCACAACCCACAAGACCCTTGGTGGTCCCCGCGGTGGCGTGATTCTCACCAACGACGCCGACATCGCCAAGAAGGTGAACTCCGCTGTCTTCCCCGGCCAGCAAGGCGGTCCGCTGGAGCACGTCATCGCAGCAAAGGCTGTGGCCTTCAAGATGGCCGCCGAGCCGGAATTCCAAGAACGCCAGGTCCGCGTTCTGGAAGGCTCCAAGATCCTTGCCCAGCGACTTCTCCAGGAAGACGTAGCTGCAGCCGGCATCTCTGTTGTCAGCGGCGGAACAGACGTTCACCTGGTCCTCGCCGACCTCCGCCACTCGGTCCTCAACGGCCAGCAGGCCGAGGACACCCTGCACCGCATCGGCATCACGGTCAACCGCAACGCCGTCCCCTTCGACCCCCGCCCTCCGATGGTTTCGTCCGGCCTGCGCATCGGCACCCCCGCCCTCGCCGCCCGCGGCTTCAAGGCTGAGGACTTCACTGAGGTCTCGGACATCATTGCGACGGCGTTGATCGCCGCAGCAAACAGCGGCACCAAAGACGGCAGCACCGAGGCAGGCACCGAAGCCGATGTCACCTTGGACGACGCCACCGCCGTCGAGCTTCGCCGTCGCGTGACCGCGCTGGCGGAGAAGTTCCCGCTCTACCCGCACCTTTCCAACAACGGCAATGGCGCCGCAACCGAAGCAGAACTGATTGGAGCAGCCCAGTGAGTGCAGACCACCTCCCCGAACACCCGGACTTCCTCTGGCGCAACCCGGAACCGAAGAAGAGCTACGACGCCGTGATTGTGGGCGGCGGCGGGCACGGCCTGGCCACCGCCTACTTCCTGGCGAAGAACCACGGCATGACCAACATTGCCATCCTGGAAAAGGGCTGGCTGGCCGGTGGAAACATGGCCCGCAACACCACCATCATTCGTTCCAACTACCTCTGGGACGAGAGCGCTGCCATCTATGAGCACGCCCTCAAGCTCTGGGAGATCCTCCCGGAAGAGCTGGAGTACGACTTCCTGTTCAGCCAGCGTGGCGTCATGAACCTGGCCCACACCCTGGGCGATGTCCGCGAAAGCGTACGCCGCGTGGGTGCCAACAGGCTCAATGGCGTGGACGCTGAGTGGCTGGACCCGCAGCAGGTCAAGGAACTCTGCCCCATCCTGAACATCAGCGAC
Source organism: Paenarthrobacter sp. NPDC090517 (assembly GCF_044769165.1). Taxonomy (NCBI): domain Bacteria; kingdom Bacillati; phylum Actinomycetota; class Actinomycetes; order Micrococcales; family Micrococcaceae; genus Paenarthrobacter; species Paenarthrobacter sp. NPDC090517. Next base: position 57,521 of record NZ_JBIVXN010000007.1, read on the forward strand.
AACATCCGCTACCCCGTCATGGGCGCCACCTACCAGCCGCGCGCAGGCATCGCGAAGCACGACCACGTGGCCTGGGCCTTCGCCCGCAAATGCGATGAACTCGGCGTCGACATCATCCAGAACTGTGAAGTCACCGGCTTCATCAAGGACGGCAACCGGGTCACCGGCGTCAAGACCAGCCGCGGCAATATCAACACCGAAAAGGTGGGCCTCTGCGCCGCTGGCCACAGCTCGGTACTGGCAGAAATGGCAGGATTCCGGCTGCCGATCCAGTCGCACCCGCTCCAGGCCTTGGTGTCCGAACTGCACGAGCCGGTCCACCCCACGGTGGTCATGTCCAACCACGTGCACGTGTACGTCTCCCAGGCACACAAGGGCGAACTGGTGATGGGCGCTGGCGTGGACTCCTACAACGGCTACGGCCAGCGCGGTTCGTTCCACGTCATCGAGGAGCAGATGGCAGCAGCCGTGGAGCTCTTCCCGATCTTCGCGAGGGCCCACGTGCTCCGGACTTGGGGCGGCATTGTGGACACCACGTTGGATGCCTCGCCGATCGTTGGTCTTTCCCCTGTGGAGAACATGTTCGTCAACTGTGGTTGGGGAACGGGCGGCTTCAAGGGCACTCCTGCAGCGGGCCTGACCTTCGCGCACACCATTGCCACGGGCGAACCGCACAAGCTGAACAAGCCCTTCGCTTTGGAACGCTTCGAAACAGGCGCCTTGATCGACGAACACGGCGCCGCAGCCGTGGCCCACTAGCCAGGACAGGACAGGAAAGACATGCTCCTCATTTCATGCCCCAACTGCGGGCCCCGCGACGAAACCGAATTCCACTACGGCGGCCAGGCACACATCGCCTACCCGGAGAACCCCAACGACCTCACGGACCGCGAATGGGCTGAGTACCTGTTCTACCGCGAGAACACCAAGGGAACCTTCGCCGAGCGCTGGGTCCACAGCACCGGCTGCCGCCAGTGGTTCAACATGCTCCGCGACACCGTGAGCTACGAAATCCACTCCATCTACGCAATGGGCCAGCCCCGTCCCGAGCTTGCAAAGAGCACGGCGGCAGGAACAGGCGGAAGCCCGAAGAACGGACCGTCCCAGCCCGGCGAGTTCACCCAAAGCGGGGACTTCGGCCAGGCCGGCGAACCAGGCCTCGCACCCGGCGCCGCAACAACAGGCGCCACAGCACCCACCTCCTCGGAAGGAGTCTAGAAGTGACCAGCAAGAACGCACGCCTCGCCACCGGCGGACGCATTGATCGCAGCATCTCTTGGCGCTTCACCGTGGACGGTCAGGAATTCACAGGTCACCCGGGCGACACCATCGCATCGGCGCTGCTGGCCAACGGCCACATCAACGCCGGCAACTCACTCTACGAGGACCGCCCCCGCGGCATCATGGCGGCCGGCGTGGAAGAGTCCAACGCCTTGGTCAAGATCGCTCCCCGCTTCCGCGGACATGTCGCCGAGTCCATGCTTCCCGCCACCGCAGTGTCCTTGGTGGATGGCATGAACATTGAGCTCCTGTCCGGCCTGGGCAAACTGGATCCCAACGAGGACAAGGCCGAGTACGACAAGAAGTACGTCCACACCGACGTCCTGGTGGTCGGCGGCGGTATCGCCGGCCTGGCTGCAGCACGCGAAGCAGTCCGCACCGGCGCCCGCGTCATCCTGATCGACGACCAGCCCGAACTTGGCGGCGCACTGCTCTCCGGTTCCACCGCCCCGGAATTGGCCGAACAGATCGAAGGCAAGCCGGCCCTGGAATGGGTTGCTGACGTGGAAGCCGAGCTGGTTTCCGCCGGCGAATGCACGGTGCTGAACCGCACCACCGCATTCGGCTCCTATGACTCCAACTACTTCATTGCAGCCCAGAACCGCACGGACCACTTGAGCGTTCCGGCAGCTTCGGGTGTCTCCCGCCAGCGTATTTGGCACATCCGTGCCAAGCAGGTTGTCCTGGCACCGGGCGCCCACGAGCGTCCCCTGGTGTTCGAGAACAATGACCGTCCGGGGATCATGCTCGCCTCGGCCGCCCGCACCTACCTGAACCGTTACGCCGTGGCAGCCGGTTCGCGAGTGGTCATCAGCACCACCAACGACTCCGCTTACGCTCTTGCCTCGGACCTGAAGGCGGCAGGCGTGGCGGTTGCCGCCGTCGTCGATGCCCGTCCGCAGATCAGCGCGAAGGCTGCCGCCGCCGTCGAGTCCGGTATCCGGGTCCTCATCGGCAGTGCCGTGGCTGACACTTCCGCAGACGGAAACGGCCGTCTGGACGGCGTCACCATCCGCAGTATCAACGACGACGGCGAACTCACCTCGGGCGTCGAACAGCTGGCTGCCGACCTGCTCGCAGTTTCCGGCGGCTGGAGCCCGGTGGTTCACCTCCACAGCCAGCGCCAGGGCAAGCTGCGTTGGGATGACGAGCTCGCAGCGTTCATTCCCACCGCTCCTGTAAGGGACCAGCACGTTGTGGGCGCAGGCCGTGGCAGCTTCGAACTCCAGGATTGCCTGGCAGAGGGCATCTCGGCGGGAGCAGCAGCGTCCATCGCGGCCGGTTTCGAATCCGCCACTACTCCCGTAGAGCTACAGGCACCCGTGGCCAGCGCACCGAGCCGCCAGCTCTGGCTGGTTCCCGGCCAGACCGGCGAACCGGGCGAGTGGCACCATCACTTCGTCGACTTCCAGCGCGACCAGTCCGTGGCCGATGTCCTCCGCTCCACTGGAGCAGGCATGCGGTCCGTGGAACACGTCAAGCGGTACACCTCCATCAGCACGGCCAACGATCAGGGCAAGACGTCCGGCGTCAACGCGATCGGCGTCATCGCCGCAGCGTTGAAGTTCGGCGGAGCCGAGAACATTCCGGGCGTCGGTGAGATCGGAACCACCGCTTACCGTGCTCCCTTCACGCCCGTGGCTTTCGCAGCATTGGCCGGCCGCCAGCGAGGCGAGCTGTTTGATCCCGCCCGAGTGACCTCCATCCACCCGTGGCACGTTGCCCAAGGCGCACTTTTCGAAGACGTTGGACAGTGGAAGCGCCCTTGGTACTACCCGCAGGCCGGGGAAGACATGGACACGGCTGTCCTGCGCGAATGCGCCGCCGTCCGCGATTCCGTGGGCTTCATGGACGCCACCACGCTGGGCAAGATCGAAATCCGTGGCAAGGATGCCGGCGAATTCCTGAACCGCGTGTACACCAACGCGTTCAAGAAGCTCGCACCGGGATCCGCCCGCTACGGCGTCATGTGCACCCCGGACGGCATGATCTTCGACGACGGCGTGACCCTCCGCCTGGACGATGACCGCTACTTCATGACCACCACCACCGGCGGCGCAGCCAAGGTGCTGGACTGGCTGGAAGAGTGGCACCAGACGGAGTGGCCGGAACTCGATGTGGTCTGCACATCCGTCACCGAACAGTGGAGCACCATCGCCGTTGTTGGCCCGAAGTCCCGCGCCGTGATCGCCAAGGTTGCTCCCCAGCTCGCCGAAAACGGTGGCCTGGATGCTGAAGCCTTCCCGTTCATGACATTCCGCGAGACCACGCTGGCCTCCGGAGTTCAGGCTCGTGTTTGCCGCATCTCCTTCTCCGGCGAACTGGCGTACGAGATCAACATCCCGTCCTGGTATGGGCTCAACACGTGGGAAGCCGTCGCTGCCGCAGGCGCCGAGTTCAACATCACCCCTTACGGCACTGAAACCATGCACGTTCTCCGCGCCGAGAAGGGCTACCCGATTGTCGGGCAGGATACCGATGGCACGGTCACACCGCAGGACGCCGGCATGGACTGGATCGTCTCCAAGGCCAAGGACTTCATCGGCAAGCGCTCCTACCTCCGCCAGGACGCAAGCCGTGAGGACCGCAAGCACCTGGTCAGCGTGCTTCCCGTGGACCACTCGCTGAGGTTGCCGGAAGGCACGCAACTCGTGGAAAAGGGCATTCCGGTCAACCCGGCTTACGGACCCGTTCCCATGGAGGGCTTCGTGACCTCCAGCTACCACAGCGCCGCATTGGGCCGTTCCTTCGCCCTGGCACTCATTCAAAACGGCCGCAACCGCATCGGCGAGACCCTGGTGGCCTCGTTGGGAGACCAACTGGTGGACGTGGTTGTTGGCGAAACCGTACTTTTCGATGCTGAAGGGACCCGCAAAGATGGCTGAAACAGCAACACCATCAGAAACAGTCAACCGCGTACGGGGCGCCCGCCGCAGCCCGGCCGAACACCTGGCTGAGGCCTTCACCTCCGGCTCCGTGCCGGGCACGGTGACGCTCACCGAAATCCCGTACCAGGCCATGGTGGGCATTCGGGTTGACCGAACGTCCGACGCCGGTGCCCGAGTTGCGTCCGTGACCGGCGGCTTGCCTGCCACTTGCGGTGACGTGGCGGGGACGGGTTCCGTGAACACCCTGTGGCTGGGCCCCACCGAGTTCATGGTGGTGGCCCCGGAGGAAGCCCACGATTCGCTGGGCGGATCCTTGGTCAGCGATCTGACCACCGCTCTGGGCAATGACGCCGGCCAGGTGGTGGACTTGTCCGCCAACCGCACCACGTTCGAGCTCTCCGGTAGCCACGCCCGCGCAGTGCTGGAAAAGACCTGCGCATTAGACCTCCACCCTCGCGTCTTCAAGGCCGGCACCGCTGTCTCTACAGAGCTCGCGCACATTCCGGTGATGCTCTGGAAGACCTCGGACGAGTCCTACCGGATCTTTCCCAGGGCCTCGTTTGCCGACTTCCTGGGACGCTGGCTCCTCGACGCCATGCGGGAGTACGCCTCACCAGAGGTCCCCTAATGGCACTAAGTGTGCTTGACCTGTTTTCTGTTGGCATCGGGCCGTCGTCTTCACACACGGTAGGCCCCATGCGTGCGGCAAAGCAGTTCACGGACGGTCTCGAATCGTCCGGCCAGCTCCCGGCTACGGTGCGCGTCCAGGCTGAGCTTTTCGGCTCCCTGGGCGCCACCGGCCGGGGCCACGGCTCAGACAAGGCTGTGGTTCTGGGGCTGCAAGGCCACTCCCCGGAAACCGTGAATACCCACACCGCGGATGACCAGGTGGCAGCCGCTGCACTCGACGCGGAACTTCGATTGGGCGGCAACCACCGGGTGGACTTCAACTGGGACGAGGACGTGGTCCTGCACCGCCGCAAGTCTTTGCCGGCACACCCCAACGGCATGACGTTCCGCGCTCTGGACCACACGGGCACCGTGCTGCGGGAACGCAGCTACTACTCCATTGGGGGCGGCTTCGTGGTGGACGGGGACGTCTCCGGAGCAGACAAAGTGGTAGCCGATGACACCGTCCTGCCCTACCCCTTCACCACTGCCGACGAACTGCTGGCCATCTGCCTCCGGGAAGGCAAGTCGATCTCGGACATCATGCTGGCCAACGAACTCGTATGGCGTTCTGAGGAAGAGCTCCGCGAACGGCTGCTGGGCATCTGGGCCGTCATGCAGGAATGCGTTGACAACGGCTGCTCTGCCGAGGGAATCCTGCCGGGAGGCCTGAAGGTCCGGCGTCGGGCGCCGTCGTTGTTCAAGAAGCTCTCCGAAACTGACGCAGACCTGAACGGTGCGCACTCTGCCGATCCACTCCTCGCCATGGAATGGGTGAACCTGTTTGCCTTGGCTGTGAACGAGGAGAACGCCGCGGGCGGCAGGATCGTCACAGCACCCACCAATGGTGCCGCCGGAATTGTCCCGGCAGTGCTGCACTATTACACAAAGTTTGTTCCAGGAGCCAACGACGACGGTGTCGTGCGCTTCCTGCTGGCGGCGGCCGCCGTCGGAATCCTGTTCAAAATCAACGCGTCCATCTCAGGCGCCGAGGTGGGCTGCCAAGGTGAGGTGGGTTCCGCCTGCTCCATGGCCGCCGCCGGTCTCTGCGAAGTCCTTGGCGGAACGCCCGCACAAGTGGAGAATGCCGCCGAAGTGGGCATCGAGCACAACCTGGGCCTCACCTGCGATCCCGTGGGCGGGCTGGTGCAAATCCCTTGCATCGAGCGCAACGCGATCGCCAGCGTCAAGGCCATCAACGCCGCCCGCCTTGCCCTGCACGGCGACGGCAGCCACAAAGTGTCCCTGGACAAAGCCATCAAGACCATGCGCGAAACAGGCGCAGACATGAAATCCAAATACAAGGAGACCTCCCGTGGAGGCCTCGCCGTCAACGTAGTGGAGTGCTAGCCATGACTGCCATCCAAACTGAAACAACCGTCGATTCCTCTCCAGAGACCACGGTGGAGCACGTGCTCACCCTCGACTGTCCCGAAGGTCCCGGAATCGTGCACGCTGTGTCCGGCTTCCTGCTGGAACACGGCTGCGACATCATCGATAACAAGCAGTTCGGTGATCGCGCTGAGGGCCACTTCTTCATGCGGGTCCACTTCGCGTCGACCGGTGATGAATCCACTGTTGACGAGCTTCGTTCTGCGTTTTCTCCCGTTGGCGAGAAGTACGGCATGAACTGGCAGCTGGAGCAACAGGGCTACAAGCGACGCGTGCTGATCATGGTCTCCAAGTTCGGGCACTGCCTGAATGACCTCTTGTTCCGCGCACGGATCGGAGAGCTCCCCATCGATGTGGTGGGCGTCGTCTCCAACCACACGGACCACCAGGGTTTGGCGGAGTGGCACGGAATTCCGTTCTTCCACGTCCCTGTCACGGCTGCCACCAAGCCCGCGGCCGAAGGCCGCCTGCTGGAGATCATCGACGAACTGGACGTGGAACTCATTGTCCTGGCCCGGTACATGCAGGTCCTCAGCGACGATCTGGCACGCAAGCTGGATGGCCGCGCCATCAACATCCACCACTCGTTCCTGCCTAGCTTCAAGGGCGCCAAGCCCTACCACCAGGCGTACGCGCGTGGAGTGAAAACTGTGGGCGCCACCGCCCACTACGTGAACGGCGAGTTGGACGAAGGTCCCATCATCGCCCAGCAGGTAGTGGAAGTGGACCACACGTTCGGGCCGGACGATCTCGTAGCCGCTGGCCGGGACACCGAATGCAAGGCCCTCAGCAACGCCGTTCGCTGGCACTGCGAGGGGCGGATCATCCTGAATGGGAACAGGACGATCGTGCTGAAGTAGGGCCCTGCAAGCACCCATTTCGATGGTTCCCTGCGCAGATGCTGTGCGAACGGCGGCGTGTGCAGGGAACCATCGAATTGGCGTTTAAGGACCTACAATCGGGCGAGCCGCGTTGCCAGATGCAGCGCTGCCAGCCTGCCGGTTCCCCGTGGATCTCCGCCACACAGTTCAAAAATCCGTTGGAGCCGGTGATGTAGCGACTGCCGCTCCAAGTGCAGTTCCCGCGCAGCTTGGGCAGTGTTGCACCCTGTATCCAGCCAGACGGCCAGGGTCCGCATCAGTTCGGACTTCTTCAGGCGATCATGCTCGACAACGGCACCCAGCTGCCGCTGGACGAACACCTCGCGGGTGGCGGCGTCCAAAGACTCTTGGGCAAGGAGCTCCACGGCCAGTGTGTCAGCGTCCACAACACCGCCGCCGGCGCCGCCACCGCCGCCGGCGCCGCCACCGCCGCCGGCCGAGGGCAAATCCAGCACACGACGCGCCTCAGCCAAAGACCACGACGCCTCACCGATTCCCTTGCCCAGAGGTCCGACCGCCACCAAGGATCCGGCCGGCACGTCCAGCTGATGAAGTGAATCCATCAGTGCACGGCGGGTGGCCGCCCCATCCACAGCCACCCCTCCGACCAACGACGCGAGTGCGATGAGTTCCGCATTGTTGGCGTAGCTGGCGCTGTGCGGCACACATGCACGAAGCAGCGTGTCCACTGCCGGACGAAGCTGCCCGGCACCGGTTGACCGAATCACTACCGCCGCCACCGAGCCCTTGACCGGGAATCCCGACGCCGGTCCGAGCTGCTGCAGCTGCCATGGCTGGCTCCCGGAATTGATGGCACGCATGAGCTCGATGCCCGCGAGCTCCTTCAACCCGGGCGGCATGCGTTGCAGCAACGCCAGTCCGAGGATGTCCACCGAACGTTCGCCCGCCACCCGCGCGAGGCCGCCATCGCCGTCGTCGGGCATGTGCAGTTCAAGTCGCGCGGCAAGGACGCCGCGCACCGGCACATCCACCGTGGTGACGTTGCTGTCGTCGTCGAAAGATCCGGCGGCGCCCAGGGTAAGGCCCGACGGCGAGACCAGCCTGGCGCCGGCACCTGTCCTTTCGGATAAGACAGCCAGGAGTTGGTCGAGCCCGCCACCGTGGGCAAGTTCAGCGGCCATCGCATGGCTGGCCTGGTCACCTAGCTGAAGGTGCTCCACGGATTCGCTCACCAAGAGCGAATTGATCTCCTGCATGACTCCAACGAACGGGACCACGTGGCGCAGCTCTATCACCGGCAATCCCGCAGCCTCGGCAATTTTCAGCATGCTCCCCGGAACTTCAGGCAGTGCCGGACCGGTCTCCAGGGCTAACGCCGCGATCCCCCGGGCTGCCAGTTCACGGACGTAGTCGGCTTGCCGCTCGGCAGTGGCGCCGGCGAGCGCCTGGCCGCCACTTAGCAACAGCTCGCCGCCGCTGAGGAGCGGTGCGATGTCCAATACCTCGCTGGAGTGCACCCAACGGACGGGACGGTTCAGCGCTTCCGGAACGCTATTAAGGAACCGCGGTTCTGCAGATTGGAGACTTTGGTACTCCAACGCCGCACCCAACGCAATAGACATGACACTCCGTATGGTGATTGAGCTTTTACTTAGACACATCGTATCTTGTTGCTGTGATCCGGGGCACATACGCTGAGAGGGTCCCTTTCACTCACGGAGGCCCTCCCCATGCAAGACAACCTCTCCCCCGCGCCTTCAGGTTCATCGCAGTCGGGTCCGGCAACGGCGCCGGGTCATGACAGCGAAGCCTGGCTCCAGCCCATCCCCGAGGCCGACCGCACCCGCAAAGTCTCCGGGCAATTCTGGATCTGGGCGGGCGCCAACCTCGCACCTATCAACTGGGTGCTCGGCGCCCTTGGCATCCACCTCGGCCTCGGTTTCGCTGACACCGTGATCGTCCTGGTCCTGGGTAACCTGATCGGCATGCTGCTGTTCGGCTGCTTCGTTCTCCTTGGCCAGAAGACCGGCGCCACTGGCATGGTGCTCGCCCGCGCCGCTTTCGGTCGTCAAGGCAACTACCTTCCCGCGGCCATTCAAGCACTCCTGGTGATCGGCTGGTGTGCCGTCAACACATGGATCATCCTGGACCTGGTCATGGCGCTGTTCGGAACCCTTGGTTGGGTAGATCCCGAAGCCCTGAACTACGGCTGGAAGATCGGCGTTGCCACGGCCATCATGGCGGCACAGGTTGCCATCGCCTGGTTCGGTTACAAAGCCATTGCAGCCTTTGAGAAGTGGACTGTCCCGCCCACCATCATCATTCTGGCCGTCATGTCTTGCGTGGCATGGTTCGGCATGAAGATCGACTGGGGCTATGCAGGACCCGCAGGCAACATCCTCGAGGGGTCCGAGCGCATCGCCGCCATGAGCGCCGTGATGACCGCCATCGGCATCGGCTGGGGCATTACCTGGTTCACGTACGCCGCCGACTACTCCCGCTTCGTCAGCACTTCGGTTCCCAAGCGCAGGGTCTACCTCGCCTCAGTCCTCGGCCAGTTCATCCCCGTAGTTTGGTTGGGCGTCCTCGGCGCAAGCCTGGCCACCAATAGCGGCGAGATCGACCCCGGAAAACTGATCGTCCAGAACTTCGGCGTCCTGGCCCTTCCTGTCCTCCTCATGGTGCTGCACGGCCCCATCGCCACCAACATCCTGAACATTTACACCTTCTCCGTGGCCACACAAGCCCTGGACATCAAGATCAGTCGCCGCAAACTCAACCTCTTCGTGGGCGTCTTCTCGCTCATTGCCGTCGTGTTCTTCATCTTCCAGGAGGACTTCGCCGCGGTGCTCGACGCTTGGCTCATCGGCCTGGTCGCTTGGGTGGCCGCTTGGGGTGGCGTCATGTTGGTGCACTACTTCTGGCTGGAAAAGCGCTGGCCGGCAAAGGTTGACCGGCTCTTCGATGCCGTAGGAACGCACCGCCTGCCCGTGATCAACTGGGCCGGAATTGTGTCCCTTCTAGTAGGTATTTTCTCCACTTGGCTATTCATGTACGGTCTGGTTCCCGCCATGCAAGGCCCCATCGCCGTGGCCCTCGGCGGCTGGGACCTTTCCTGGCTGGCCGGTGGCCTCACCAGCGCTGCGAGTTACGCAGTCCTCGGCCCGCGGGCACACAAGAAATACCTTTTAGCGGACTCGAACCACGTCTCAGCCACGCAGCCGGCCGCATCCAATCCCGTAGTTCCCGAAAGGACCACAGCATGAACCAGCCCGCTTTCGCTGATTCGCTCCACCCGATCACGTGGCCGCAGGGCTACCAAGCCGCAGCGTCTTTCACTTTCGACGTCGACGCTGAGTCCTGCACCATCGCGCACGATCCTTCGAGCACCCGGCGCATGTCCCTCATGAGCCACCAGTCGTACGGGCCCAAGATCGCGGTGCCGCGGTTGCTTCAGATCCTGGATCGCCAGGACGTCAAGGGGACGTTCTTCATTCCGGGTTTCACTGCGGAAAGCTACCCGGACGTTGTCCGCATGATCGCTGATCGCGGGCACGAAATCGCCCATCACGGTTACCTTCACGAGCCCATGCAGGGCATCGACGCCGCAACCGAGGCCAGTTACCTGGACCGGGGACTCGAAGCCCTGGCCAACGTCGCGGGGAGCCGACCGGTTGGTTATCGGGCGCCCTGGTGGGAGTTGAACTGGCAGTCGCCGGCACTGCTCGCGGACCGAGGCTTCCTTTATGACTCAAGTCTGCTCGACGGCGATGCCCCCTACCGCATGTCCGTAGCCGAGGGCGATTCCCGGGACATCGTGGAGGTCCCCGTGGACTGGGCATTGGATGACTGGGAGCAGTACGGGTTCTACCCGGGAGTCACCGGCAGCGGGGTCATCGAGAGCCCGGCCAAGGCGCTGGAGATGTGGACCCTTGAAGCCCAGGCGCACCATTCCCAGGGCAGCTGCTTCGTTCTGACCAACCACCCGTTCATTTCAGGTCGTCCGTCCCGAGCCGTTGCCTTGGAGCAGCTGATCGAGAGAGTCAAGGACCTGGACGGCATGTGGGTCACCACGCTCGTTGAGATAGCGCAGCACACTAAGGACACCGTGCAGGAAATCCACACCCATGCACGGATCGATGTTCCACTGTTCCCCGGAGCCGGTGCAAGCTTCCGCCCCGCGCAGGTCCACGTCCCCGCGCACCACTAATCACCCGGCCCCTCCCGCCGAGATGGCACTTCACCCCCATGTTGAACCGCAACATGGGGGTGAGCTGCCATCTCGACGCAGGGTTTGAAGAGGTTCAGCCGTTCACGGCGTTGATCCAGACGCCGATGATCCACGTACTGGCCGCAGCACAGGCGAGTCCGAACTCCACCAGGATGCCGATGCCGGTCGCTTTCAGCGCAGCGCCGCTCGACCGCACAGCTGTACGGAAGTCACGGGTCCGCTGGACTTCGCTGAGGAGAAGTCCGACGGCGAACCCAACAAAGAGCCCCACCACGGGAATGACGAACATTCCCACAACACCCAGGATCACGCCAATCAGCACGGACCTGTTGGGGATACCGTGCTGCTTCAGTTTTCGTCCGGTGAGCACGGCGCTGGCCGCCATTCCCGCCACCACGAACACCATTCCGACGGCGAAGATCACCCAGCCGAGCGGACCGGCACCTCCCCAAATGGCCCAAGCCAGCAGGCTCGCGCCAATGAGGAGGCTCCCGGGCAGCACGGGAATGATGGTTCCGGCGACACCTACCGCAATGGCCAGGCCGCACAGGATGGTGACGATAAGTTCGGCATTCATGGCCCCAAGTCTAGGGGCCGTTTGGCTGGCATGCGGCGCAGCCAGACCGGCTCAACCACAAACGACGGCGACGCTCCCCAGCACGGGGAGCGTCGCCGTCGTCGGTTCTACGTCGGTAACCGCTATTCAGCCACAGCGGCAGCAACTGCCGCGGTGACGGCCGGTGCCACTCGGGCGTCCAGCGGGCTCGGCACGATGTAATCCGCCGAGAGGTCTTCTGCGGCCAGTTCGGCGATGGCATTGGCGGCGGCGATCTTCATGGCCGGCGTGATGCGGCGGGCCTTGGCGTCGAGTGCGCCGCGGAAGATGCCTGGGAAGGCCAGCACGTTGTTGATCTGGTTCGGGAAGTCGCTGCGGCCCGTTGCAACTACTGCTGCATACTTCCGGGCAACCTCGGGAAGAACTTCCGGGTCCGGATTGGACAGGGCGAACACGATTGACTGGTCGTTCATGAGCTTCAGGTGTTCTTCGTCCAACTTGGAAGAGGAGACGCCCACAAAGACGTCCGCTCCCGTCAGACCTTCACCCGGACCACCTGTGATGCCGCGCGGGTTGGTCCGCTGGGCCATACGGGCCTTGACGCTGCCGGGGTCAGCCACGAGGTCGGCACGGTCAGCGTTGACCACACCCTTGGAGTCGAGCAGGATGACGTCCTGGATGCCAACAGCAAGAAGAATCTCGGCAATGGCAATACCTGCGGCACCTGCACCGGAGACAACAACCTTAAGGCCGGAGAGTTCGCGCTGGGTCACCTTGGCAGCGTTGGTCAGGGCGGCAAGAACCACGACGGCGGTGCCGTGCTGGTCATCGTGCATGACCGGGCAATCCAAGGCTTCGATGAGGCGCTCTTCAAGTTCGAAGCAGCGCGGAGCCGAGATGTCCTCAAGGTTCACGGCGCCGAAGCTCGGGCGGAGGCGGACCAGGGTCTCGATGATCTCGTCCACGTCGGTAGTGTTGAGCACCAGCGGGATGGAGTCGAGGTCGCCGAAAGACTTGAACAGGGCCGACTTGCCCTCCATTACCGGCAAGGAAGCACTGGGGCCAATGTTGCCGAGACCCAGAACGGCGGTGCCATCGCTGACAACAACAACCAGGCGTTCAGCCCAGGTGTGCGTGCGGGCAAGTTCGGGGTTGGCGTGGATCGCGCGGCTGACCTGGGCAACGCCCGGGGTGTAGGCGATGGAAAGGTCGCGCTTGTTATTGAGCGGAACGGTGCTGGAAATAGTCAGCTTGCCGCCTTCGTGGGCGGCGAAGATCTCTTCTTCGCTCAGTACCAGGGTGTCGTTATCAGTTGCAATTGTCTCAATGGACACGTCTTTGTCTCCTCAGGCTAGCCGTGAACCCACGGCACGATTCGGGCAGGAACAGAACTGCTGGTGCGGACCAAGGGTGACTGGTCCGGCATTGCTTCTGCAGATAGGGGGCTGCTAGCCGCTTCGGTGTTTCCAGCCTAGGGAAGCGATGAGGGTACAAGATTCAATACCAAGAGAGATGATTCGAGAGTAAAACGTTCAACCATCAGAAATTGTGACTCTCGTCATTCCAAAAAACGTGTTCTTACGCCGTGCCGGTCTAGACCAGCAGGACTTTCACTCCTCGCCAGTGAGCAGCGTGCATGCTTTCTTGAGATCCTTCTCGGCCTCAAACAGAGAAAGCCTGCGACAACGGACCGCTTGCACCAACCCGCTCACCAAGTGCAGCAGGATCCGGGCCCTGACGGCATCCTTCCCGGGGTCCCTGCTCAGCGAACCAACCACTTCCTCGGACAAAGCATCGATCTCCCGCAGTAGCTGCGCCGTGTCATCGTCCTTGCCCGCAGGCCTGATAAGGCAGTGTTCCACCCCGGGCTGCATGACCCGCAAATGGAAGATCTCCATCATCAAACCCGCGAGGGCATGGCCTTTGCCCTCGCGTAGCCGGACGCCGTCGCGGAGTTCCCGCAATTGCTGCCGATAAACGGCCAGCATGAGGTGGGCTGTGGAGGGAAAGTAGCGGTAGAGCGTGCCAAGTGGAATATCAGCGCGTGCAGCAACGTCGGACAAGCTCAAGGTATCGAACTGCCGCTGCGCAAATCCTTCGGCAGTCTTCAGGATGCGGGCATAGCGCAGCTGCTGCCGCGGCGTGGTGGGCGCGGCAGCCATACGGGGCAACCCCGTGGTCAGGTCAAGGGAGTAGGGTTCCAGTGAGTTTGATGCGGGCATTTCCGGCGATCTCTTGGCAGGCTGACAAGGAAGGGGCCGGCTGGGTCAAGGACCGCGGCTGGCCGATCGCATCAATGATACGGGAGCAAAATGACCGTTTGCTGAGAGCTCCATTTGCGTCCAAGAGCTATGCCGTTCCCGGCTATCTACCCTGCAGGCACATACACTTCATGCAGGTTTGGATGGCGCATCGGGAGGATTACGCATGGGGACATTTCGACGTCGGGTGGCAGCGGCACTGCTGACCGCCACTGTGGCGGCCATGGCACTTAGTCCCCTACCGGCGTCGGCCGCGCCCAGCAGCGGACCAGACCCGATACTCAACGGCGAAGCGTTTGTGGGCAAAAAACTGACCGCTGACATAGGTCCCTACACGTTTTATGGCTGCGGCGGCGGCAAAGGCCCGGACTTCACGGTGTACTGGACCCGGGATGGCTTCCTCGTGGCCGGCGAAACAACCCGGAGCTACCTCCTTGAGCCCGATGACACGGGCGCCCGGATGGCCGCCCACGTCACGGCCAGCAGAACGGCCTGCGGCGCAGAATCCCTGCACAGCAACGAAACCAAACCTGTTGGCGCCGTGAACCGTGCGGCAGGATTCACGGGACGCAGCTTCGAACTCCTAACCCGCGCCAATGACGGCTCGCTATTGCTATACGGGCGAAACAGCAGCGCCTGGGACCCCGCCCGAACAGTGGGATATGGCTTCAGTATCTTCAACACGGCATTCTCCCCGGGTGACTTCGACGGCGACGGCAAAAGCGACGTAATTGTGCGCGACTCCGTCGGCGGACTCTACCTCTTCGGCGGAGACGGGGCCGGTGGATGGAAACCGGCCAAGTCCATCGGCAATGGATGGAACGTATTCGACTCGATCATCAGCCCGGGCGACTTCAATGGCGATGGCCACAATGACGTTCTGGCAAGGGAACCCGGCGGCGCCCTTTATCTCTACCCGGGCAATGGCACCGGCGGATGGCTGGCTCGAACCGCCGTCGGAACCGGCTGGAACGTTATGGACGCATTGGCAACCCCCGGCGACTTCAATGGTGACGGCAATGTGGACATCCTGGCGCGTGACCGCAGCGGATACCTGTTCTTCTACGGGGGTAACGGTGCGGGCGGCTGGTCACGGTCCTGGATGATCGGGGTCGGCTGGAATGCGCTCAGGTTCGTAGGCGGCGCCGGTGACTTCAACAGCGATGGCTACCCCGACGTTTACGGCGTGGACCAGCAGGGCCGCTTGCTTGCCTACTACAGCGACGGTAGGACCGGCTGGAAGGGTTCCGAGGTCGTGGGCGCAGGCTTTGGATGGTTCACAGCAATCTTCTAGGAAAATCCCAGACGCGGTACCATTAACCGCATAAAGTCTGGGGAGGACACAATGTTTGCTTCATCACGCCCTACGTCCGGCGTGCGCCGGGCAATTGCCGGAGTAGTGGCTGCGATCTTTGCAGCAGTAGTACTTGCCCCCACTCCCGCCATGGCCAACATGGACCCTGAACCTCCCGTAATTACCGGCGCTCCTTATGTTGGTTCCACGCTGACAGTCTCATGGGATCCTATGGCCTATAAGGGCTGCGCCCAGGCCTCCGGGCCTGATACACGCATCTACTGGACTCGCGACGGCGAGTTGGCGGCCGACCACACCACCTGGCCCCACTACCTTCTCGGCGAAGAAGACCGCGGTAAAACCATCGCAGCGCACCTCGTGGCAAACCATCCCTGCGAGGGCCTGGAAGTTGCCAGCGAAGAAAGTGCCCCGATATCTGCCTCGAACCGCCCCAATGGCTTCACCAGTCGCGGCGCGTTCGAGCTCCTGGCCCGACGCACCGACGGCGCCCTGGTGATGTACCCGCGCGTATTCAACAGCTGGGAACCGGCACGGACCGTCGGCGCCGGCTGGAACATCTTCCCCACAGTGCTCTCCCCCGGTGACTTTGACGGCGACGGCAGCAATGACGTCCTGGGCCGGGACTCGGCAGGCGGCCTTTACCTGTACAGCGGTGATGGCGCAGGGGGCTGGAGCGGTCCCCTGAAAGTCGGGACCGGGTGGAACATCTTCACGTCGCTGGTCTCCCCCGGCGACTTCAACAGCGACGGCACCAACGACATCCTGGCCCGCGACGCCAATGGAATTCTTTACCTCTACCCCGGCGACGGTGAGGGTGGATGGCTGCCCAGGTCCGTGGCGGGCCAAGGCTGGAACGCCTTGAACGCGATCATCACCCCCGGAGACTTCGACGGCGATACGAACGTCGACCTCTTAGCTCGCGATGCTTCCGGCTACCTGAGGCTCTACAGCGGAAACGGCACCGGTGGCTGGAACGGCATGACAGTTGTTGGCCAAGGCTGGAACGGCATGAGCAAGATCGGCAGCGCCGGCGACATCAACGCCGATGGCAGCCTCGACGTCTTCGCCGTTGACGGCTCCGGCCAGCTGCGCGCCTACTACGGCAACGGCAATGCCGGCTGGGCTGGCGCCGAAGTGGTGGGCTGGGGCTGGGGCGGGTTCACGGACCTGTTCTAGTTTCGGTTCCAGACCTAAGCGACGCTCTTGATCTTCACCACGAACACGGCGCCCAAGAGCCCAATGACCGCGGCGGCTACGTACAGGGAGACGTAGCCGCCCCAGTAAAGGACAAACGGCGATGCGATCAAAGGGGCGATCACTTGGGGAAGTGAATTGGCTATATTGATGACACCCAAGTCCCGTCCGCGGTCCATCCCGGTCGGAAGGACCTGCGTGATAAGCGCGAAGTCGACGGCGAGGTATGCGCCAAATCCGATCCCCAACACCACCGCACCGGCGAGCCCGCCGATCCACGTTGGGGCGAAGGCAAGGATCAGCGAAGCCAGTGCAATGATGACCGACGACGCGATTACCAGAGGCTTCCGCTTGCCCATCTTGTCGCTTAGGCGTCCACCGAGAACACTGGTAATAATGACCGAGACCGCGTAAAGCCCGGTAAGAACGAGGACACCAAAAGAAGGATCGATTCCCTCGGTTTCCTTTAGGCGGACCGCATCGCTGAGGAAGAACAACAGATACAACGTGACCATGTGGTTACCGGTGCTTACCAGCAAACGCGTCAGCCAGGCCCAGGCGAAGTCGGGATAGCGTTTAGGCGAAACCCAGAAGCCCTTAAGGAACTCTGCCAGGTTGAAGGGCGGGCGTTCGGTTGTGGGAAGCTGCTGGTCGTCATTCTTGAAGAGGTAAAGCACGACGCCGGCGAGCAACGCCGCGGCGCACAGCCAGTACCCGGCTGCAAAGTTCCCGACAACCACCGCCGCGATCACCGCGCCGATCAGAATACCTACCGTCTGCCCCATGGCCGCGAGACCGCCGACCGTTCCGCGCTGTGGAACCGGGACGCGGTCAGGTACGGCGGCCGTTATGGCGGCGTACATGGCGTTGGCTCCGGCCTGCACCAGGCACCAAAGCAAAGTCATCGCTGCAACATTGGGGGCACCGGCCAAAGCAACCAGCGCAACAGCCGCCAGGATGGCACCCATCAGAACCCAAGGAACACGGCGTCCAAATCGTGACGTCGTGCGATCACTGAAGGCTCCAAACAAGGGATTCGCAACCATGGAAACAGCGGCACCACAGCCAGTAACCAAAGCCAGGATTGCTTCTTTCTGACCCTCATCGAAGTGGGCTGCCTGCTGTCCGAGAAGAACCTGGAGGGGGCCAAAGAATGCCGCGTTGATGCCTAGGTTCATCAGGACAACGCCTGTGACCCAAATCGGCCGAACACGGGTAACAGGCTCAGCCAGTGCCGTCGCCGTACCTCCACGGACTACGGCTGGATCCGGCACCGGGCCCGGTAGATCGGACAAGCTCATGGCAGGTTCCCCCTCGTTTCAATGTTTGGATTCAGCCTAGCGCGGTGGAGCGACACTAAACCGCCGTCGCCCCTTTTATCCACATAGGCCGAAACATCTCATGCGGCAGCCCTGACGCAAGCGTTAGTGTGGCCTCAAACCGAAAGAGGAGCAGCACAATGAGCGAGCAAGTAAATACCGCCGATCTCTACGACGAACGCGGCGAGGAACTGGAATCCATCGCCGTCCAGTTTCAGAACTTGGGTGGCCACACACACTTCAGCGGGCCTGTCCGCACTGTTCGATGCTTTGAGGACAACGCCTTGGTGAAGACCGTCCTGAGCACTCCCGGGGACGGAGCCGTTCTGGTCATTGATGGGCAAGGGTCGCTGAGGACTGCGCTCATGGGTGACATGATCGCGGAAAGTGCCGTAGCAAACGGGTGGGCCGGAGTAGTTATCAACGGGGCCATTCGCGATCGCGAGGCCATCGCCCGCCTGCCTCTGGGCGTCAAAGCACTCGGCAGCAACCCAAAGAAGAGCGCCAAGACAGGCGTGGGTGAGGTGGACGTTCAGCTTGTGATCGACCGCGTGAGGATCCAGCCCGGCGTGATGATTTTCTGCGACACGGACGGCATTTTGGTGGAGCGCTAACCCTCCTGAAGTCGCCGTCTCACAAGAAAAGCAGAAGAAACATTCTCTCGGGGGGAATCAATCGGGCCGTAAGATAGTTACTGAAAGCAACTATCCTGCTTAAACCACTTTTCTGCCACCTCTGGAGAAGATATGTCCAAAACTGCGCCCGTACGGGCTGCCGGTGAGGTCCTGACGCATCGTCAGACGCTCACTGTCATGGTGGGGCTCATGCTCGGCATGTTCCTGTCCTCGCTGGATCAAACCATCGTGTCCACGTCCATCTACACCATTGCCAACGATCTCGATGGCCTGTCTCTCCAGGCGTGGGCAACCACGGCTTACCTCATCACATCGACGGTCAGCACCCCGCTCTACGGCAAGCTCAGCGATATTTTCGGCCGCCGCCCGCTCTATCTCGTAGCCATTGTGATCTTCCTGATTGGCTCCCTTTACGCGGGATCGGTCCACTCCATGACCGAGCTCGCCATTGCCCGCGGCATTCAGGGCCTCGGCGCCGGTGGCCTGCTGGCATTGGCGCTGACAATCATTGGTGACATCGTGGCGCTGAAGGACAGGGCGAAGTACCAGGGCTACTTCATGTCAGTCTTCGGCATTTCTTCCGTCCTGGGCCCCGTGATCGGCGGGGCCTTCGCGGGCTCAGCTAATATCCTGGGCTTCGAAGGTTGGCGCTGGGTCTTCTTTATCAACCTCCCCATCGGGCTCGCCGCCCTTGTGGTGGTCTTCATGTACCTGCATCTTCCGGCGCGCCACGTGAAGCAAAAGATCGACTACTGGGGTGCGGCGGCCATCACGCTGGCCATTGTCCCCCTGCTTCTTGTTGCAGAACAGGGCCGTGTTTGGGGTTGGGCTTCCGGCGCATCCTGGCTCTGCTACGGACTTGGCGTGATCGGCATTGTGGCGTTCCTGCTCGCTGAGAAGCGTGCCGGTGACTACGCCTTGATCCCGTTGCGTCTTTTCAAGAACACCACTTTCGGTTTGTCGTCGCTGCTGAACTTCATCATCGGCATCGGCATGTTCGGCGCAATCGCAATGCTGCCTATGTACCTGCAGCTCGTGAAGGGGCTGACTCCCACCGAAGCCGGCCTGATGATGATCACGTTTACTGTGGGCATCCTCTTCGGCTCGATCTCCGCGGGCCGAACCATCTCCTCATCAGGCGTTTACCGGATCTTCCCAATCCTGGGTACGGCTATCCTTGCCGCCGCAGCCACTGTCATGGGTTTGGTGCTCGGCGTCGATACCGGCCTGTGGGTTCCCGGCCTGATAGCAGTGTTCTTCGGCGTCGGACTGGGCTTCTGCATGCAGCCGCTCACGCTCGCCATGCAGGTGTCGGTCCCGCCCAAGGACATGGGTGTAGGCACCTCCACTGCAGCGTTCTTCCGTTCCATGGGCGGCGCTGTGGGAACGGCGGTGTTCATCTCCATGCTGTTCAGCACGGCAGCCGACAAAATCGCCGACGGCATGAAGACCGCCGCTTCCAGCCCGGACTACCAAGCGGTTATGACTGACCCGGCGGTGGCATCGGACCCGGCAAACGCCAAGCTCTTCGACTTCTTCAAGAATGGTGCCAACAACGAGTCCCTGAATGACACCAGCTGGCTCCACACGGCCAACAGCACGCTGACGAGACCCATCACCGAAGGCTTTGCCCAAGCGATCGACATCGTCATGCTTACAGCTGCCGGACTCATGCTTGTAGCCTTCCTGATCAGCTTCGCCTTGCCCAACAAGAAGCTCATGGACCCCAAGGCAGCAGCCAAGGAATCCGTTCCGGCGCACTGATGCCTGGACATGAAGAGCCGGCCACTAAGGGCCCGGTTTCATAGACAAACGGCCCATAAATAGCGGGTTCATAGAGAACGGCAGGCAGTCTCCGGACTGCCTGCCGTTCTCTATTGGGTCATTATCATTCGTGGAATTCGGTCGATAGCTCCTAGTCCTAACCCTTTACCCCCAGTACGAACTCTTTATGAGCTCGATGGCCATCTCCAGGTCACCGCGAAGGTCGCGATCCCCCACGTCGGACGGGAGCGTGAAACCTGCCTGCAGCATGGCGCGCAGCCGTGCACTGGCGAACTCTTCGGGTCGTCGCCCCTGCAGCCGCAGGGCCCGTGAAGCACAAACAAGCTCGACGGCGGCAACGGTGGCGAGTGCGTCTGCCGTCGACTCCAACTGGGCGGTGGCCACGCTTGCGAAGCTGGCATCTTCCTCAGCCCCGAGGGACAGCACCACAGTCTGCAGGCTTGCCGGCTGGGCGTTGGCCCGAATCCGGCCGACGGCGGCAGCAGCCACGTATTCGAGCATCATCACCCCTGACTGACCTGAACCGTCCTCAGCCAGGAAGGGGTGCAGGCCCGTGTACTTCGGGTCGCACAGGAGATCGATCCTCCGCAGGTGAGTGGCGCACGCCGCGCCGATGGCCAGCTGCAACGTATCCACGCGGCGGGCAAGGTTAGTCATCTGGAAGAGCCCGTGGTGAGCGACGTCGTGCGTTCCATCAGACGGCGAGCCGTGAACGAGCGGATTCTCATTGCCCACTGTGACAAGACGGCTCAGCAGAGCATGCAAGCCCGCGAGTTCCTCGGCTTGGGAACCAAAAATCTGCGGCAAGGTACGCAAGCAGTATGGATCCTGGATGCGGGCAGGCTCGCCGCTGCCATGAACCATGCCATGGAACCTCGTTGCGGCCGACGCCACCTCTTGGGTATCCGCAGCCGCCGCTACTGCGGGGCTCAGGGCTTCGGAGTTGCCGGACATCGCAATGAAGGACAGTGCAGCCGATGACGCTGCGTTGTCCAAGAGACTCGACAGTTTTTGCTGAGCCAGGATCGCCTGGCCAATAGTCAGTGCACTGGAGCTGATGAACGGAAGGGCATCGGCTGTGGCCCACCCCGTCAGGCGAACGGGAACGTTACCGCCCCCCAATGGCTGGCGTTCGCCCAGCATCGTGAGCGCCGTACCGGCCAATGCCTGCAGATCCGCCGTACCTATGCCACCGAACTCGCGGATTTCCGGAACGACGTCGCTATTGATAAGTTCCACCAATTGTTCCGCAATGGAGGGGTTGATCCCGGATCCGCCGGCCGCCAATTGGCTGAGCCTGACAACCAACATCGCACGAACGGTCCTGCGATCCAGTGCTCTGCCCGCATCCACAGCGTGGCTGCGCAGAAGCTTCAATCCGTGGGTGTCCCGGCTCTCGGCTTCCGTCAGCGAAACGGTGCGGTTCGCTCCCACCCCGGTCGATCGGCCGTAGACCGGACGTCGCAGTGCCGTAGCTTCCGCAGACTTCCTCGATTGGTCCATTCGGACCAAAGCTTCCGGAGCCAGCACGACGTCTTCGCCGTCGGCTACTGCGACGACATCGGCCAAGTTCAGCGTCAAGCCATCAATCGTGACCATAAACCGGTCCTTTCCAGTCAGTTTCGTCCCTAATCAGTTTCCGGCGCTAATCAGTTTCCGGTGCAGTGCAGTAAAAGCAGTCCTCCGGACAAGACAACTGGTTTTGTTCGACGCCTGCACTATCTCGATATGAGTATTCGTCCGGAACATCAGTCCGCGTTTCAGGCTGGAACGCCAGTGGTAAGAGTGCCGTCATCGTTCACCAGGGGTCAACTGAAACCCGTCCTCAGTATGAAAGAGCTTCCGAATCCCTGTCCTGGAAAGGATCCAGAGAATTGTGCCGTCCGGGGTTCTATCATCCACAGTCCCACGAAACGGATTGTGGCCGCCTTTTGTCATTGTCACCCGCGTTCCCCTAGCGACTGATGTCCACGGTCCCGGGCTCTCCCTGTCCATAGTGCGTTTCCTCGCTCTCAGATGGCCGTGTTGACGTTTGTGATTCGAAGCTGTGCCTACGTTGCCCCAGGACGGCTAGGCAAGGATGCATTGCATAGCCGTCCTGGGATCTTCGAGAGGCAGTTACCGCGTCCTGGCGGTCTCGTTCATGGGGATGCGGACGCCGCGTTCGTTGGCGACCTCGACGGCGCGGGGGTAGCCGGCGTCGACGTGGCGGATGACGCCCATGCCGGGGTCGTTGGTCAGGAGCCGTTCGAGCTTTTCCGCGGCCAAATCGGTGCCGTCAGCGACGGAGACCTGCCCGGCGTGCAGGGACCGGCCGATCCCGACACCGCCGCCGTGATGGATCGACACCCAGGTAGCACCCGAAGAGGTGTTGAGCAGGGCGTTCAGCAACGGCCAGTCAGCAACAGCGTCCGAGCCGTCAGCCATGGACTCGGTCTCCCGGTACGGAGACGCCACCGAACCGGAGTCCAGGTGGTCACGGCCGATCACGATCGGGGCCTTGACCTTGCCCTCCTTGACCAACTGGTTGAACAACAACCCGGCCTTGGCCCGTTCACCGTACCCAAGCCAGCAAATACGTGCCGGCAAGCCCTCGAACTCCACCCGGTCCGCCGCAGCGTCCAACCACTTGTGCAGGTGCTTGTTCTCCGGGAACAACTCCTTGATGGCCTTGTCCGTCACGGCAATGTCCTCCGGGTCCCCGGAAAGCGCGACCCAACGGAACGGGCCCAGACCCTCGCAGAACAACGGACGAATATACGCCGGAACGAAGCCGGGGAACTCAAACGCCCGCCCGTACCCGCCCGTGCGGGCCTCGTCACGGATCGAGTTCCCGTAATCAAACACCTCAGCACCGGCGTCCTGGAACTCCACCATCGCCTGGACCTGCCGTGCCATGGACGCCTGGGCCTTCTTCGTGAACCCTTCCGGATCCGCCTCAGCCTCAACATGCCACTCCGCCACGGTGATGCCCTCCGGAAGATAGGACAACGGATCATGGGCACTGGTCTGGTCGGTGACCACATCAAAAGTCACTTCGCCGGCCTTATGCCGGGCCAGCAGCTCCGGGAAAACCTCCGCGGCGTTACCCACATACCCCACCGACCAGCCACGGCGTTCGTCCTTCGCGGCTTGGACCTTCTTGATCGCAGCATCCAGATCCGTTTCGACCTCGTCCAGGTACCGCTTCCCCACACGACGACGCAGGCGGGACTCGTCGACGTCCACGATCAGGCACGCACCGTCGTTCAGCGTCACCGCGAGCGGCTGCGCACCGCCCATGCCACCACAACCACCCGTCAGGGTCAGGGTCCCCGCAAGAGGTCCTTCCGTGGAACCCTCCGCGGCCGGCGCCGGGTGACGGCCCTCCGCAGCGAGCTTATTCCCCACCGCAGCGAACGTCTCATACGTGCCCTGCAAGATGCCCTGGGTACCAATGTAAATCCACGACCCGGCCGTCATCTGCCCATACATCATCAAACCCTCGGCCTCGAGCCGGCGGAACTCAGGCCACGTCGCCCAATCCCCCACCAGATTCGAGTTCGCCAACAACACCCGCGGAGCCCACTCATGAGTACGGAACACACCCACCGGCTTCCCCGACTGCACCAGAAGCGTCTCGTCCTTCTCCATCGACTCCAACGTCCGGGTAATCGCATCAAACGCAGCCCACGAACGGACCGCACGACCCGTACCGCCGTACACCACCAAATCATCCGGACGCTCAGCAACCTCCGGATCCAGGTTATTCATCAACATGCGCAACGGCGCCTCGGTCTGCCACGACTTGGCAGTAAGCTCAGTACCCCGCGCGGCCTTAACCGGACGGGCACCAGTAGTGAAATCGGCAGTCATTCTTTACTCCTCTAAAGCAACCATCTAAATGAACCAGCAGGGACTTAGCCCAGATTCTTTGTCTTGAGCCATTCCTTGGCGATTTCGCCGATGTCCTCGAACTTGGCCACGCGGCCGTTCATCTTGATGAGATCTTCAGTAGTCAAGGCAGCGGAGACCTTGTTCAGCGTTTCCTTGACGGTGTCCGTGGACTTCTTCTCGTTGATGACCGGCACGATGTTTTCGGAAAGGAAGAGGTTCTTGTTGTCCTCAAGCGCCACGAGGTTGTTCTCAGCCAACGCGGGATCAGTGCTGAAGAGGTCGGCGACCTGTACCTGACCGGAAAGCAGGGCGTTCAACGTGAGCGGCCCACCGGCGTCGAGCGCTGAAAATTCCTTGAACTCAAGGTTGTAGACGGACTTCAGGCCGGCAACCCCGTTGAGGCGGGTCTTCCACTCCGGCGGGCCACCCAACACAAGTTCCTTCGCAACGGGTTGGAGGTCTTCGATGGTCTTCAGCTTGTACTGATCTGCGATTTCCTTCTTGACGGTGAGGACGTCCTTGTCCTCTGCTTCGGAAGGAGTCAATGCAGTCAGGCCGGCCGGGATCTTTGTGGTCAGCTCCTTGGCAACATCCTCGGAAGAAACAGCCTTGGTGGCGGAGTCGAGGTACTGCAGGAGCGCGCCACCGTATTCCGGCATGAGGTCGATGGAACCGTCCTTGAGGGCGGGGATGGTGACCTCACGGCTGCCGATGCTCGGCTTCTCAGTTACCTCGACGCCCTTGGCCTTCAAGGCTTCGGCGTAGATCTTGGCGATCAGCTGGCTCTCGGGGAAGTCCGCGGAACCTACGATGATGCTGTCGGCCGAACCCCCTGCTGCGGCTGTGTTGGACGAGCTCATGGGGTCCCCGCCGCCACAGGCGCTCAGGGTGATGGCAGCGACGGCTGCCAGGGTGAATCCGGTGAGGTACTTCTTCATGTCAACTCTCCTGAAATGGGTGCTGCAAGGCATGCAGCGGCCAGGTTGGGGTGGGTGGAGGTGAATCTTGTGCGCCGAACCACCGGCGCCGGTGTTGATTAGACCGTGACGGGGGTCTTCACGGGTTCGGCCACAGTGGCCGATTTGATGGTGCGCCGGGTCAATCCGGGTGAGACAACTCGGCGGGTGATGAAAGCGAGAAGCTGGTCGAAGAACAGTGCCAGCAGGGCGACAAGAACGGCCCCCGCCACCATTTGTCCGTAGTCGTTCTGGGCCTTGCCGTCGATCAAGAGGCGGCCCAGACCGCCGAGCGAAATGTATGCAGCGATGGTCGCGGTCGAGATGATTTGCAACAATGCGCTGCGGACACCGGACAAAACCAGCGGAAGTGAACAAGGTAGCTGGACGTCCGTGAGGATCTTCATGGTCCGGAAGCCCATGCCCTTGGCGGCGTCGACGGCGGCAGCATCCACAGCGCGCACGCCGGCGTAGGTGTTGGTCAGGATAGGCGGAACTGCCAGCAATACCAGCACGATGAGACTGGGAAGTACGTAACCCATACGGGAGGGGAAGGCTGGCGAAATGAGCAGGACCAGCAAGATCAACAAGCCGACGCTGGGAAGTGCCCGGAGGGCGTTGGCAAGGCCGGCGATCATGAACACACCCTTGCCTGTCACACCGATGTAGATACCCAGTGGCACGGCAATGATGGCGGCAATTGCCAGGGCAATAAGGGAGTACAGGAGGTGCTCAGCGATCAGGGTTGGGATCCCGTCTGCGCCGCTCCAGTGTGCGGGGTCGAACAAGTAGTTCACGATGCCACCACCTTGGGGGTCCACGGTGTCAGCCACCGGTTAATGAGGATGATCACCCCGTCCAGGATCATGGCCAGGACCACGCAAAGCAGAATGCCGGCGATGATCGGAGTGTAGAAACGGAGCTGGAAGCCCTGTGTGAAGAGCGAACCGAGCTGCGGTATACCCAGCAGGGCGGCGACAGATACGAGGCTGACGTTGGAGACGGCGGCGACGCGCAAGCCTGCGCAAATCACCGGGACACCCACGGGAAGTTCAACTTTCAGAAGGCTCTGGTATCCGCGATAACCCATGGCCTTGGCGGCTTGGACGGTATCCTCCGGAACGGAATCTAGGGCATCTGCCACCACACGGACCAGCAGGGCCACGGTGTAGATGGTCAGTGCGGCCACAATGTTGAGAGGGTCCAGGATCTTGGTACCCAGGACCAGGGGAAGGAGCACGAAGAGCGCCAGGGAGGGGACTGTGTAGAGCAGCCCGGCAACACCCACCAAGAGCGGGTAGATCCGCCGGCTGCGGTGCGCCCACCAGCCAAGGGGCAGTGCGATGAGCAGCCCCAGGATCAGCGGGGTGACGGCCAGCAGAACGTGCCAGCCCAGCAGGAACACAATGTTGTCGAACTGGCGGCCCAGCCACTCGAAGTTCATCAGATCGTCTCCAGGTGTGGTTCGGCCTCGATAGCCTTGACCACGTCCGTTGCAGACACGGTCCCAATCAATTCGCCATGCTCGTTGACAACCACGCCGCGGCGGCTGGGTGAGGAGAGGGCAGCGTCGAGCAGCTGCCGCATGGTTCCTGATGCTGCTGCCGGGATCCCGCTGAGATTCAGGTTCTCCCGCTTCACTTCACCATTGAGAAGCTGTGTCTGAGCCCAACCGAGAGGCTTCCGGCCGCCGTCGACCACCAACACCCAAGCACCCAGCGCCTTGGCGCGAGCCTCATCAGCTGAAGCACCGAGGTGAACAACAGCTTCTTCACCGATAGCAACGGCACCGGCCGTTTTGGTAAAGCCGAGCGAGCGGTAACCGCGGTCACGGCCCACGAAGTCGGCCACGAACTCGTCTGCTGGTGCGGTGAGTAGCTCCGAAGGGGACGCCATCTGTGCGAGCTTGCCGCCCACGCGCATCACGGCAACCTGGTCCCCGAGCTTGAGGGCTTCGTCGATGTCGTGGGTGACCATGATGATGGTTTTGCCGATTTCGCGCTGCAGGCGGAGGAACTCCTCCTGCAGCTGCGCGCGTACTACGGGGTCCACGGCACTGAAAGGCTCATCCATCAGCATGAATGCCGGGTCAGATGCGAGCGCACGGGCAACACCCACGCGCTGCTGCTGGCCACCGGAAAGCTGCCACGGATAACGTTTGGCGAAGCTCGTGGGCAGTCCCACACGCTCCATCAGTTCGAGCGCCTTGGCCCGGGCCTTCTGCCGGCTTTCCCCGAGCAGGAGCGGCATGGTGGAGACGTTGTCCACGATGGTTTTGTGCGGGAAGAGCCCTGCGTGCTGGATGACGTATCCGATCCTGCGGCGGAGCAACGCTGCGTCCATACCGGAGGTGGGCTGATCATCCAAGTAGATGGTGCCGCTGGTGGGTTCGATGAGGCGGTTGATCATCCTCAGGGAGGTGGTCTTGCCGCAGCCGGAAGGACCAACAAGAATGGTCAGCTTTCCGGTGGGGGCTTCCAAGTTGAGGCCGTCGACTGCCACCGTGCCGTCAGGGTAGGCCTTGGTGACATTTTCAAATTTGATCATTACTTTTCCATGCTTTCCTGGGGCACTTCATGGTTTCCGTCGGGTTCCACGAGGATGTTGTCGGCTACCTTCACCAGTTCCTCGCCAAATGTGTGGGCCTTCGCCTCGTCCAAGCGGTAGCTGGGCACCACGATGCTGAGGGCTGCCACTGTTCGGCCGCCGATCACAATGGGTGCGGCGACGGCCGTTATGTCGTCTTCAACGCCGCTCCGCACAATGGCGTAACCGCGGCCGTTTTGTCCGCCGGTCAGCACCTTGCCGGCGGCGGACCCTTCCAGGGGGATACTCCTGCCGACCCAACTGGTGTGCCGGACAGAGCGGGTACCTTCGACGATGGCTATGTAGATTCCGGTTTCCCCAGGACCGGGAATACTCAAATAGCAGGACTCGCCAGTCTCAGCTACAAGCCGCTTCATGTGCGGCGTGCAAAGCGATACCAAGGATTCCTGGCCCAACGCCAGCGCTCCCAGCTGAATGACACTGGCACCCGGGCGGAAGTTGCCCCCGGGATCCCGCGTCACGAAGCCGCTTCCTTCCAAGGTGCGGAGGAGGCGAAGCGCGGTACTAGCCGACAGGTCCACCACCCGTGCTGCGTCACTGAGGCTGATGGAGCCGTCAGTACAAACCGCACTGAGGAGGGCAAGTGCCCTCTCGACTGTTCGGGTGGAAGAATCAGCTGCCACTGCCTGACCTGCTTTCAAGTGGTCTACATCACCATGTCTTGCCACTTAGTAAAAATCAATTTTCATCAAATGGCAATAGATTTCGGAAGATTGCGGGAAGTTCCAGTTATGAGACGCCCTGTCGCCTCCTGTGGCGGTGGTTATGTTTCCACCACGTAAATAGTCCTTCAGGCCCTTGTCATGTGGTGGCATCTGGTTTTTACTTGGTGGCAGTCTTCAATCGGAGGAAATACGTGGAAACCGTCAATCAGCTTCTAGCCTCGATACAGGATGTAGGCCGCGACGCGGTGCGCGGAGGTTACTCGAGGGCCGTCTATACGACACCCGAACTCGACCTCAGGCAGTGGTTCATCGAGCAAGCCCAGCAACGCGGCCTCGACGTGGAAACCGACCGGAACGGCATTATTTGGGCATGGTGGGGCAGGCCCCATGACGGCGCCCTTGTCACCGGAAGCCACCTGGATTCGGTGCCCGGTGGGGGCGCCTTCGACGGTCCGCTCGGCGTCGCTTCCGCGCTGGCCGCCGTCGACATCCTCAGGGCGCGCGGACTCCAGCCGCCGCGATCGCTGGCAGTCACGGTTTTTCCGGAGGAGGAAGGGTCACGCTTTGGAGTGGCGTGCCTGGGTTCGCGGCTCCTCACCGGTGCGATCGACGTCGAGAAGGCCCTGAATCTGCGCGACGTCAACGGCGATTCGTTCGCCGACGTTGCCAGTGCCAACGGCCTGGATCCCCGTCATGTAGGTCCGGATCCGGAAGCCATGGCGCGCATCGGCGACTTCGTTGAACTGCATGTAGAACAAGGCAAGGGCTTGGGGCAGGGCGGTCCTGCGATCGCTGTAGGAAGTTCCATCCTGGGCCACGGCCGCTGGAAGATCAGCATCAATGGCCAAGGCAACCACGCCGGCACCACACTCATGGCAGACCGCGCCGATCCGATGGTCGCAGCGGCGCAGGTCGTCCTGGCCGTTCGGGACACAGCCGCCAAGCAGCCCGACGCCCGCGCAACCGTGGGGCGCCTGACGCCCGTTCCAGGTGGGACCAACGTCATCGCCTCGCGCGTGGACCTTTGGCTGGACGCCCGCCATCCCGACGACGCCGTGACCGCTCAACTCATCGAAGCAATTTACCGCGCAGCCCAGGACGTTGCCGCGGCGGAAGGTTGCACCGCGACCCTCACCGAGGAGTCCTACAGCGATACTGTGCACTTTGATGGCACCTTGAGTCGTCGCATCACCAACCTTCTGCCGGGAGCTCCAGTGCTGGCAACCGGCGCAGGGCATGATGCCGGCGTACTGGCTGGTTACGTCCCCTCAGCGATGCTCTTTGTCCGTAACCCCAGCGGCATCTCACACTCACCAGAGGAGTACGTAGCCGACGAGGACGCGTCCGTAGGCGCTGCTGCATTGGCCGATGTTCTGGAGGGACTCCTGTGAGCACGTTCTGGTGTGAGACCGCCATCATCGCAGGCGCTCACGACGGCGGCACCGCCCTTCCGGAGGTAGCTACGGGCGTGCGCGTGAAAACTATCGATGGACGCATCTCGGCAATGGAAAGTGGTGCACAGCCCCAAACCGGCGACACGAAACTGATGGGCGTCGTCTTCCCCGCGGCTGCCAACGCCCATTCGCACGCCTTCCACAGGATCCTCCGCGGCAGAACGCATGACGGGCGCGGAGATTTCTGGGTGTGGCGGGAGCAGATGTACCGGAGCGCGTCGGAGCTGACTCCGGAGAAGTACGAGAAGCTCGCCGCTGCAGTGTTCGCTGAGATGGTAGTGACAGGTTTCAGCAGCGTGGCCGAGTTCCACTACGTGCACCACCAACCCGGTGGCGCGGCGTATCCAGAGCCGCACGCTATGGAGTTGGCCCTAGCCCGCGCAGCAATCTCGGCAGGGATCCGCCTGACACTTCTGGACACCTTGTACTTGTCCGGTGGAATTGGCACCTCGCTCAGTCCCGAGCAGGCAAGGTTCGGGGACACCGACGTGGAGGCGTGGCTGGACCGGTTGCGTTCCCTCCGGACCGCAATAGCGCAGGAGTTTCCACCAGACATGGTGGCCGTAGGAGCCGCCCTGCATTCCGTCCGCGCCGTGCCCGAAGAGGCCCTGAAGGTTGTTGCCAAGCAACTCCCTGGCGACATTCCCCTTCACATCCACCTGAGCGAACAACCTGCCGAGAACCAAGCGTGCTTGGAGGCCTACGGCACCACTCCCGCGGGTCTTTTGGAACGCCATGGCCTCCTGTCTTCCAGGCTCTCGGCAGTCCATTCCACGCACCTGACGCAGCAGGATATTTCCATGCTGGGCGCAGCATCAACCACTATTGTCATGTGCCCCAGCACGGAAGCCGACCTCGCGGACGGGATTGGCCCCGCCCGTGAACTTTCCGATGCCGGAGCCACTATCGCCTTGGGAACCGACCAACATGCGGTGATCGATCCTTGGATTGAAATGCGCACCCTGGAACACGGAGAGCGGCTGGGCACTGGGCAGCGTGGAAGGTTCTCACCAGGGGAACTGCTGCGGGCCGCAACCGAAGGAGCAGCTCGCTCCATGGCCACACCCGTCACTTCGGCTGCACTGAGGGTCGGCGCGATTTGCGACCTCATGGTGGTGGATCCCGCTTCCACCCGGACTGCCGGGACACGGCCCCTGCAATTGGCTTTCAGCGCGACGGCCAGCGACGTAACGCAGGTAGTCATCGCCGGTGAATTGATTGCAGCCCACGGCGTGCACACGCGCCTCGGCGCACCGGGAGACCTTCTGACAGCAGCGTTAAGGGAGTTCTCCTAGCGGCACAGTCAGCTCCCGCAGCTTGACGACGGCGGCACTCAGCTTGGGTGCAAGAGTCGCCATCCGGCGTCGTGTTTGCGTTCAAGTAGTGGACTCAACAGCCCTCGCAACGGACCAGAAGAGCGCCAAAGAGGCTTTTAGGGAACTCCCAGCCGCCAGACACGAGGTGCTGCGTTAATGATCTGAATGAATGTCACGTCCGTCACTTGACTGGAACTTAGCGGATATGACGTGCCACACTGTGTAGCGCGAGTGCACCGGCGTCCCCGTCGGACAGCCGACGACGACCCGCACTTCGCTTCCCAAACCCCATTCCCCAAGGGAGACCCATGTCCAGTTCCAGCACCGAAGGCGCGCCCCCTGTTTCACGGAAGGTGGTCGGCCTGGCCGTCGCCGGCGCAGTGGGCGGGTTCCTCTTCGGCTTCGATTCGTCCGTGGTCAATGGTGCCGTGGATGCCATGGCCGACGAGTTCGTCATGAGCGAAGCACTAACAGGCTTCGCCGTGGCCGTTGCCCTGTTGGGCTGTGCCGCCGGCGCCTACTTCGCCGGGAAGATTGCGGACCGGTACGGCCGAATCCCAGCCATGAAGATCGGCGCAGTGCTCTTCCTGGTGAGCGCTGTGGGAACCGGGCTTGCGTTCGGCGTCTGGGACCTCATTTTCTGGCGGCTAGTGGGCGGCCTGGGCATCGGGCTCGCCTCGGTTATTGCCCCGGCTTACATCTCGGAAATCTCCCCACGGCACGTACGTGGCCGCTTGGCATCGCTTCAGCAGCTCGCCATCACCACCGGTATCTTCGCAGCCCTGCTCTCCGACGCTGTGCTCGCAAACTCGGCTGGCGGTGCGGACGGCACGTTGTGGCTGGGCATTGAAGCCTGGCGGTGGATGTTCATCGCTTGTGCCGCACCCGCGGCCGTGTATGGCTGGATCGCTTTCCGCCTGCCGGAGTCCCCACACTTCCTGGTGCTCAACGGCAAGGAAGACCAAGCCCGCACCATCTTCAACAAACTGATCCCCGGCGATGACATCGAACGCCACATCCGCGAGATCCAGGAATCCATCCAACAGGAAAAGCTCTCCACTAAGAAGGGCTCGCTCCGGGGCAACAGGTTCGGTCTGCTCCCGGTGGTCTGGATCGGCATCATCCTGTCCGTTCTGCAGCAGTTCGTTGGCATCAACGTGATCTTCTACTACTCCACCACGTTGTGGAAGGCCGTCGGGTTCCAGGAAAAGGACTCCCTGACGATCTCCGTCGCCACGTCCGTCACGAACATCCTGGTGACCTTGGTGGCCATCGCCTTGGTGGACCGGATCGGCCGTCGCCCCATTCTTCTGACCGGCTCCATCGGCATGGCCGCATCCCTGGGCGTTATGGCGCTGGCGTTCTCCTCTGCTGTTGGCACCGGCTCCGAGATCAGCCTTCCCGGTGCTTGGGGTCCGGTGGCCCTCGTGGCTGCAAACGTCTTCGTCATCAGCTTTGGTGCCTCGTGGGGTCCGCTCGTTTGGGTGCTGCTGGGCGAGATTTTCCCGTCGCGCATCCGCGCCCGTGCCTTGGGCCTGGCTGCCGCTGCGCAGTGGATCGCCAACTTTGCCATCACGCTCAGCTTCCCCATCATGGCGGCAGGTTCGCTGCCCTTGACGTACGCCATGTACGCAGCCTTCGCGGCGGCGTCGTTCTTCTTTGTCATGTTCAAGGTCCCCGAGACGAACGGTATGTCCTTGGAACAGGCTGAAACCTTGTTTGTTCCAAAGGGGGCACCAGTAGCGCCGCTGCCGGTCACCTCGGACGAAGCCAAGTAGTTCACCAAAAAGCCCGGCAGATTCTGACCAGTTCAGTTCCGCCGGGCTTTTTGTGTTTCGTAACGGGTTAGACCAACTGCGGTTCGTGGGATTTCAGGTAGGCGCGTCCTCCGAAAGCGACCAGGATGGCGATAACCATGGCCACGGCACCTGCGAAGAACGGGACCTGCGGGCCGAAGTGCTCCCCCAGCTGGGCTGCCGCGAATGGCGCAAGCGCGCCACCCATCCAGCGCACAAAGTTGTAGCCGGCGGATGCAACAGGGCGCGGTGAATCAGAGACACCCATAGCCAGTTCCGTGTAAACCGTGTTGTTGATTCCCAGAAGGGCGCCTGCCAAGATGACAAGCACGACGACGGCTGTCACCGAGTGCCCAGCAGCCAGTCCCAGGCCGACCAGATCGAGCATCAGCGCCGCTAGTGTTCCGGTCAGGACTTTAACGGCCCCGAACCGCTTCTGCGCAGCGGGAGCCACGAAGACAGAGAATACGGCAACAGCCACACCCCAGCCGAAGAACACTCCCCCGATGCCATAGGCGTCCATGCCCAGGATGAAGGGGGTGAAGGCGAGGATGGTGAAGAAGCCGTAGTTGTAGAACAACGCGCTGGCTGCAGTAGTCCGCAGGCCCTTGTGCCCGAGTGCCAGCAGCGGATCCCTGAGGCGGGACTTCTTAGCGGGAGGATGCGTTTTGGGCAACAATGCGAGCAGCGCGATGAAGGCCGCGGCCATGAGCACTGCGGTGCCGAAAAACGGTGCGCGCCACTGCCAGCCGCCAAGGAGCGCGCCAAGCAGGGGGCCTAGCGAGATACCCAAGCCAAGTGCTGCTTCATAAAGGATGATGGCCGTCCCGGTACCGCCACTGGCCACGCCTACGATCACTGCCAAGGCGGTAGCAACGAACAAAGCGTTACCAAGACCCCAGCCTGCCCGGAACCCCACCAGTTGTTCAACGCTGCCGGAAAAGCCGGACAACGAAGCGAACACCACGATGATCGCCAATCCGATCAACAGGGTTTTCTTTCCACCGATCCTTGAAGACACGAACCCACTGATCAACATGGCGATCGCCGTCACCAGGAAGTAGCTAGTGAAAAGCAGCGAGACTTCACTGGTGGATGCCTGAAGATTCTTAGCGATAGCAGGAAGAATCGGGTCGACGAGCCCGATGCCCATGAAGGCAAAAACGGCCGCGAGCGCGGTGGCCCACACCGCCTTGGGCTGCTTGAGGAAGGAAGCTTTCTCAGCTTCCAAGACGGTTTCCGTGGTTGTTTCGGCGCTTGCTGAAGCGTCAGCCAACTGGCGTGACATTCAATTGCTCCCTGTCGGTGCTGGTTTGGTTAGACGGTGCTGGTTTGGTTAGACGGTGCTGGTTTGGTTATCAGTGCTGGTTTGGTTATCAGTGCTGGTTTGGTTATCAGTGCTGGTTTGGTTAGACGGTGCTGGTTTTCTTAGCTTTGGAACGAGCTGTTGAGCTTGGCAATTACGGGCAAGGCTGCGGCAAGATGTTCGATCTCGTCGTTGCTGAGGTCCTGGAGCAACTCGGCCACCATCGCGTTGCGTCGCTGATTGGCAGAGTCGACGGCGGCCGTCCCGGCTTCTGTGATGACCACCTGGACGGCTCGTGAATCGTCGGGATCCTGCTTGCGGGTGACCAGGCCGGCACGCTCAAGCTTGATGATTTGCTCCGTAGCACTGGGGACTTTGATGCCCAGGTTCTTGGCGATATCGCCCACGCGGAGGCCGCCGTCGGAAATCATGGACAGCAGGCTGAGTTGCGCGGCGGTAAGGTCACCTTCAGGATCAAGACGACGAAACATGTACACGCCGAGTCGTAGTGACTCGCGAAAATCCTGCGCCAGGTCAAGTAGCCGGGGATCAAAGGAGCTCATACTTAGGCACCCTAATAGTTAGGGTGCCTAATAGTCAAGTCCTTACCGGTGAGGGGGTCTGCGCACATCCCCAGGCAGGGGCGGCGCGGACGATCGGTAGCTATGCCCTGTTGGTGTGCTGACTTCCAGCGTGTGGACCTCTTCGGCCACCCGCTTTGTCGTCCAGCCAGGGTTTTCCTTGGTGTGGTTGCATGCTTCGCAGAGTCCTGCGCTGTTGTTGACGGTTGTGGTGCCACCCGAATGCCACGGGACGATGTGATCGATATGCCTGATGGGCGCGTCACAGTAGGGCGTGCGGCAGGTATCGTCCCGGACTTCGACAAAACGCCTCAATCTTGGCGGGAAGAGCCGTGCCTTGGAGTCCATAGTGATGAGTTCGCCCGTGGACGGCGCTGTATAGAGCCGGCGAAGCCACACAGCGAACTCCGCGTCCTGCTTTGGCACCGGACCACCGCTCGTCGCGGACGCCCCTTCGCTTCCGGATGGGGCAGGACCGCCAGCGCTAACCAGGGCTCTTGCCCACGCTGCCGGGACTATCCCATAACCCTTGAGGCGGGCCGGTTCGCTATCTCCCTGCAACAGCGAGCGGTCCGTCATGATGAGCTCGAGGTCGACGCCGCTAACCCCGCCGCGCCTCCCGGTGATGCGTTCAACGAGGGTATCCGCCATGACTTGTCCGCGGATCCGGGAGTCCCCACCGGAACGTGCAGAGTCTGCCTTGCGGGTAAGCGCGGCATAGACGGCAACCCCTTGGGATACAGGAAGCAGGGCAGTCAGGTAAGTCATGCTGTCTGGTGCCGGGCGCAGGGTCACTGTTCGCTCAGAAGCGGCATGACTGGCGCGCTGGGCAACGGAACGGGGATCGCGCCGATAGGCGGCGGCTTTCGCGGCGCCGATGATTGCTTTATCACCGGCACCCTCGAAGGTGCCCATGTCAGGTGCGAGTTCCTCGTCCACCGCGCACCGATCCTCAGAGGATAGGCAGGCCGTCTCCCGCACGAGCAAGGTTGCGCGCCATTCACTGAGCTGGCCTGATTCCAACGCGGCCATAGTGCGTGGCATCTCGGTGACCAACACCTTCGCGAGTTCAAGGAGGCGGGAGCCGCGGTTCGGTGATTCACGCCTGGCCAACGCAAGCTGAGCGGCGACACCTTGCCCTTGCTCCGAAGAGGGAACACCAGCAGTTGCCTGCCCACGCCGTTGTGCAAGGTCCAAAGCCACCGCAGCACGGGCCTGCACACTGGTAATTAAAGATTTCAGCTCCTCCAACCCACGCAGCTGATCAATCAGCTGAACGCTGGAAGAACCAAGGCGAACGTCCCTCAGCAGTGCGATGAGGGATGGAACATCGAACAAGGACTCGCCGGCCTTGCTCCCAACCTCGAAGGCAAATGAACCGGTGTCAATCCCTTGCCGCTCTCGAACTGTCTCCATAGCCCAACTCTTCCAGCGGGCATAGGGCACCGTAAGGCGGGAATCCCCCTATGTGGAAAACAACCTCCCCCAGGCCCATCGCAGGTACCAAGAGCCCCACGAATCCACATCCCGTCCGCCCACCCCTCCGCTTTACGGCACGTCAGGCGAACAAGCGCGGGACACCCCCGGTTTACAGCGTCAGCTTCATGCCCTCGTGGCTCGCAACAAAGCCCAGCCGCTCATAGAAACGATGGGCCGAAACGCGGGACTTATCCGTGGTGAGCTGCACGAGCGAGCAGCCACGCTCCCGGGCCTGCTCAATAGCCCACCGGATCATGAGCGCACCCACACCCTGTCCCCGCAACACCTCAGAAACCCTCACCGCCTCTATCTGCGCCCGCCAGGACCCCTTGCGGGACAAACCGGGAAGGTAGCTGAGCTGGAAGGTAGCCACAACATCGCCATCGAGTTCGCCCACTACCAGAAGGTGCGCAGGGTCGGCGTCGATCGCGTCAAAAGCCCGCTCGTACGGCACTAAATCGTCGGCACGTTCGCGTGTAGCGCCCAGCTGATCGTCGGCCAGTAACGCGAGGATCCGCGGCAGGTCACTCCTCCGGGCACGCCTGAGGGTGAAGGTTCCATGCTCGACGGCGGCGGTAAACAAAGCGGGCACGGCACCGGATTGAGTAGTCACCACCCCAGCTTGCCATCCGACAGAACAAACCCGGAACTCAGTAATACTAAGTACCGGTACCTAGTTCTACTATGTAGTGGTAGCTAGTAATACTGAGTAGCGAGGGAGGTGTCCGATGGGCAAGCAAATGACGGAGATGCTCAAAGGCACATTGGAGGGCATTGTTCTGGCACTCCTGACCGGAAAGGCAGCGTACGGGTACGAAATCACTACGCTGCTCCGGGAGCAGGGCTTCACCGAGATCGCTGAAGGCACTGTGTACGCACTGCTCGTCAGGATCGAGCAAAAGGGGCTGGTAGACGTCGAAAAGCGCCCGTCTGAAAAAGGGCCACCCCGCAAGGTGTACACGCTCAACACACAGGGCGAAAAGGAACTGAACGAATTCTGGAACACCTGGAGCTTCTTGTCCGGACGGATTGAAGAGCTCCGCAAGGAAGGGAAATAACATGGCAGCGAAATGGATCGAACTGGTCACCGGATCACTCGAACAGAAGAAGCAGTACAAGCAAGCCAAGGCCAGGATGAATGCCCTGCCTGAGCCCTACCTGACCGTGGCCACCGCCTTCAACCGGTACCTCATGTACTACGGCGGCGTTACTGAAGGCGACACCATGGTGCAGATGTTCACCGACCTGGCCGACCTATGGGAACGGGCCGCAATCGACGGGACGCCCGTGAGCGAAATCGTGGGCGAAGATCCCATCGAATTCGCCGAAACCTTCGCCCAGTCCTACGGCGGTAAGCGCTGGATCGACAAGGAACGCGAGCGCCTTACCAAGGCAATCGACAAAGCGAAGGAGGCGGAATCATGACTCCCACATCAATCCGGGTACAGGGTATCGAGAAGTCTTACAAGGACCTGCATGTGCTCCGCGGCGTGGACTTTGAAGTAGCACCCGGCAGCATCTTTGCCCTCCTGGGCTCCAATGGAGCGGGCAAGACCACCATGGTGAAGATCCTGTCCACCCTGCTGAAGGCGGACGCCGGCTCGGCCGCCGTCGAGGGCTTTGACGTTGCAACGGAGTCGCTCCAAGTAAGGCAGTCCATCAGCCTCACTGGGCAATTCGCGGCTGTGGATGAAGTCCTGACCGGCAAGGAGAACCTGGTCCTGGTGGCCAAGCTGCGTCACTTGAAGAACCCGGGCGGAATCGCGGACGATCTGCTGGCGCAGTTCAGCCTCACCGAGGCAGGCTCCCGCAAGGTGGCGACGTACTCCGGCGGCATGCGCCGCCGCCTGGACATTGCCATGAGCCTGATCGGCGACCCGAAGGTGATCTTCCTGGACGAACCAACTACCGGCCTGGACCCGGAGGCCCGGCTGGAGGTATGGCAAATCGTCAGGAATCTCGCCAAGCAAGGAACCACGGTCCTGCTCACCACGCAGTACCTGGACGAAGCCGAGCAGCTCGCGGACCGGATTGCCGTCCTGCATGAGGGACGCATCATCGCCAATGGCACCCTCGCCGAGCTCAAGCAGCTGCTGCCGCCGGCCAAGGTGGAATACGTGGAGAAGCAGCCGAGCCTGGAGGACATCTTCCTGGCACTGGTGGGAACAGGTGCCAATACCGGCGCCCCAGCGGGTAACAACGAGTCAGTAAAGGACAGGCCATGAGTACCCATTTCTTCGCAGACACCTCGGTCCTGCTGGGCCGTTCCATGCGGCACATCTTCCGGAGCATGGACACCATCATCACCACTGCGATCACGCCTATCGCCCTGATGCTGCTGTTCGTCTACGTGTTCGGCGGAGCCATCAGGACCGACGCCGGGAACTACGTAAATTACCTGCTCCCGGGCATTATGTTGATTGCGATCGCCTCCGGCATCGCTTACACGGCCGTCCGGCTGTTCACGGACATGCAGAGCGGCATCTTCGAGCGGTTCCAGTCCATGCCGATCGCGCGCCCATCCGTTCTTTGGGCCCACGTGCTGACGTCGCTGGTGGCCAACGGACTTTCGCTGGTGATCATCGTCCTGGTGGCTCTCCTCATGGGCTTCCGCACTTCGGCCAACGTGCTGGACTGGCTGGCCGTCGCGGGAATCCTGGCGCTCTTCACCTTGGCGCTCACGTGGATTGCGATCATCGCCGGTCTCTCAGCGAAATCGGTGGACGGCGCGGGCGGGTTCTCCTATCCGCTGATCTTCCTGCCATTCATCAGCTCGGCCTTCGTTCCGACGGAGACCATGCCCGGGCCGGTCCGCTGGTTCGCCGAAAACCAGCCGGTGACGTCAATCGTGAACACCATCCAGGACCTGTTCGCACAACGCCCAGTGGGCGGTGACATTTGGGTGGCCCTGGCTTGGTGCCTGGGGATCCTCATCGTCGCGTACGCCTTTGCCACAGCTGCCTACAAACGCCAGATCGCCTAGTGATTCATCAAGCCAAACAACGGCTTAAGCTCCCTTTTCTCTACAAGGGAGCTTTCGCCATGCAGACCGATTCGCCATTAGTCAGGCATTAGCTATAGCTTTATCGAACAGATTTGTAACGGCCGTCACCATTTTGGCGGATCCTTCGAAGGGTTCTTGAACTAATGTCCGATCAGACAACACAGGGGAAGCTCCACGTCTCCAGCAGGGACAGCGAGCCCCACCTGTCACGCTCGCTCAGCAACCGCCACATTCAGCTTCTTGCCATCGGCGGCGCAATCGGAACCGGCCTGTTCATGGGTTCCGGCAAAACCATCTCTGTCGCCGGCCCCTCCGTGATCTTCGTGTATATGATCATCGGCTTCATGCTGTTCTTCGTCATGCGGGCAATGGGCCAACTGCTGCTTTCCAACCTGAACTACAAGTCCTTCAGCGACTTCGCTGGCGATCTCCTTGGCCCTTGGGCGGGCTTCTTCACCGGGTGGACCTACTGGTTCTGCTGGGTGGTTACCGGCGTGGCCGACGTCATCGCGATTGCGGGCTACGCCAACGAACTTTGGCCGGGAATCCAGCTCTGGATCCCGGGCATCGCCACCATCATCATCCTGCTGCTCCTCAATCTGCCCACCGTGAAGGCCTTCGGTGAGACCGAATTCTGGTTCGCCCTCATCAAGATCGTGGCCATCGTGGCGCTGATCGTGGTGGGCCTGGTGATGATCTTCACCGGCTTCCAGTCCAACGCAGGCACGGCGAGCTTCACCAACCTCTGGAGCCACGGCGGCTTCTTCCCCAAGGAATTCATGGGCTTCGTAGCCGGCTTCCAGATCGCCGTCTTCGCGTTCGTGGGCATCGAACTGGTGGGCACTGCCGCCGCTGAAACGAAGAACCCGGAGCACAACCTCCCCCGCGCCATCAACGCCATCCCCCTGCGCGTCATGCTCTTCTACGTGGGCGCCCTCATCATCCTCATGTCAGTCACCCCGTGGACTGAGTTTAAGGCGGGCCAGAGCCCGTTCATCGCCATGTTCTCGCTCGCCGGCCTTGGCATGGCAGCTACCGTGGTCAACCTCGTAGTGCTCACCTCGGCTATGTCGTCGGCCAACTCGGGCATCTACTCCACGTCCCGCATGGTGTACGGCCTGGCCCACGACGGCGACGCACCCAAGCTCTTCGGCCGCCTCTCCAGCCGCAAGGTACCCCAGAACGCATTGTTCCTCTCCTGCGTCCTGCTGCTGGCCGGCGTCGCACTTCTGTACGCAGGCAAGGACGTTGGCGTGGCGTTCGACATGGTGACCACCGTGTCCGCCGTCTGCTTCATGTTCGTCTGGTCCATCATCCTGGCCAGCTACCTCGTATACCGCAAACGCCGTCCCGAACAGCACGCAGCCTCGCCGTTCAAGATGCCCGGCGGCATCCCCATGGTGTGGGTGGTGTTCGCGTTCTTCGCGTTCCTCGTCTGGGCACTGACCACGCAGCCGGATACGCTCACGGCCCTGCTGGTGACGCCCATCTGGTTCGCCATCCTCGGCGTTGCCTACGCTGTGGTCCGCAAGTCGCCCCTGCATCAGGCCCGCGTGGCCGAGTGGAAGGCGATGGCTGAAGGCGAAACCGCCTCAGCGCGCTAACGCTGAAACACTCAGAAACCACGACGTCGGCACCCGGGCCTGGGTGCCGACGTCGGCGTTTAATCCACATCACCTCTTACTTCACGTCACCGCGGCTGTGAAGGATTGGTGGGAACGCCTTGGGACGGCGGGTTGATGGGCGGGCCGGAGGTTGCCGGGCTGACGGGTGAACCCGTACTGGTCCGGCTGACCTCGGGAGTGCTGGGAGAGGTGGTTCCGCTGGGCTCCGCGCCGTTCTTGAGCGCATCCAGCCGGTGCTCCAAAATTTGGACGACCGGGAGCCTGTTGCCATGGGCGCGCTCGTAGCTGAGGAGTTGCTCGATTCCATCCCGGTCAAGGCCAGAGATGCGGGACGGCAAGGTTCCGCTGGGGATGTGATCGTAATCAGCCAAGGGCAGTTCATTGTGCTGAGGGGTGTCGTTCACTGAAGATACCTCCTGTTTTCCGCTGCCGGGCCACGGTCCGGTCCGGCGATCCACATCAGCGATGCTGCCAAGTTAGCAGCCTTTTGCCTCGAAAGTAAGGTTGCTGATATTTTCCGGAACCTGCGTTCAGGAGCGTCAGGCGAAGTACACGCCGATGCGGTTGCCGTCGATCTCCTCTATGCGGATATCGATGTCGTAGACGTCGTGCAGCATCCCCGCACGCATGATGTCCGAGGGCGTGCCCTGATGGATGAGGCGGCCGTTTTTCATGGCCAGGATGGTGTCCGAGTAACAGGACGCAAAGTTGATGTCGTGGACCACCAGCACAATTGTCTTTCCAAGCTCATCGGCCAAGCGCCGCAGCAGCCGCATCATTTCCACGGAGTGCTTCATGTCCAGGTTGTTGAGCGGCTCGTCCAGCAACAGGTATTCAGTGTCCTGCGCCAGGACCATCGCAATGTAGGCACGTTGGCGCTGACCGCCGGAGAGCTCGTCTACGAACTTGTCTGCCATGGAGGTAAGGTCCAGCTGTCGGATGGCCTCATCAACGTGCTCAAGATCCTCAACCGTAGGCCGGCCACCGCTGTGCGGAAAGCGCCCGAACGCCACGAGGTCACGGACAGTCAGCCGCATGGTCAGGTGGTTTTCCTGCCGGAGGATTGCCATGGTCTTGGCCAGTTCCCTGCTGGGCGTCGCGGTAACGTCCAGTCCGGCGACGGATACTCCCCCGGCGTCCATGGGCTGCAGTCGGCTGATCAGCGAGAGCAGCGTGGACTTGCCTGCCCCGTTGGGACCAATGATGGACGTGATGCCGCCCCGGGGAATATCGCAGGACACGTCATCCAGAACGGTGGTGCCGCCGTAGCGCTTGGTTACATTGCGGACGGTAATCATGGGTGGACCCCAGTCATAACAGCGATCATTTCAGCGAGCCTTTCAACAACAGGTAAAGGAAGAGGATGCCGCCCGTGAATTCGATGATCACGCTCAGGGCAGTGGCGAACCCGAACACCCGCTCCAGTAACAACTGACCGCCCACCAGTGCAATGGCCCCGATAAGCACCACGATCGGCAGCAGCCACGCATGCCGGAATCCGCGGCATAGCTGGTAACCGAGGCTGACAACCAGGAGGCCGAAGAACGTCACGGGACCCACCAAGGCAGTGGAAATCGCCACCAGCAGCGAGCACCCGAGCAGCACCCGCATCACCACGCGCTTGTGGTCCACGCCCACGTTGATGGCCACTTCGCGGCCAAGCGCCAGCACGTCCAGAGTGTGCCGCATGCGCCACACTGCAAAGCACACAAGGGCAATCAGCAGAGCGGAAACACCCAGTAGCCCTGGATCCACGTTGTTGAAACTGGCGAAGAACAAGTCCTGAAGGATGATGAACTCGCTGGGTTCCATGAGCCGCTGCAGGAGCGAGGAAAAACCGCGGAACAACGTCCCCAGCACGATCCCCACGAGCAATAGCAGATGCAGCGATCGCGTGGCACCCGTGAACATCCACCGGTAAAGGAACGCGCTGAACCCCACCATCAGCAGGATCTCGACCCCGAACTTGAGCGCAGAGGGAGCGGTCGCCAACGTGGCCGCACCGGCAACGAACGCCAGGGCGGTCTGCACCAGGATGTAGAGGGAATCGAAGCCCATGATGGACGGCGTCAGGATCCGGTTGGCCGTCACGGTCTGGAACAGCAGGGTGGACACCCCCACTGCCACGGCCACCAGCAGCATCGCGGACACTTTGATTGCCCGGCGTGGCAGCACATACGCGATGTTGCCCCTGAGGTCGATCGTCAGGAATACGGCAACAAGCACGACGGCGGCAATCGCCAGGATGGCGATCACCAGCCCCGGCGGGGTGCTTCGGATGGCGTCGCGCCAGCGCCTGGGAGTGAACCAGCGAGGGCGGCTGGAAACTGGAGAGCCGGGTGCCACGGATACGGAAGTTTCAGGCATTGCGT
The DNA here is from genome assembly GCF_044769165.1 of Paenarthrobacter sp. NPDC090517. Lineage (NCBI taxonomy): Bacteria > Bacillati > Actinomycetota > Actinomycetes > Micrococcales > Micrococcaceae > Paenarthrobacter > Paenarthrobacter sp. NPDC090517. The sequence continues at coordinate 100,926 of NZ_JBIVXN010000007.1, forward strand.
TTCCTCAGGAGCAGGAAGAGGAAGAGGATGGCGCCGAGGACTGACATGACCATGCCCACTGGAACCTCATAGGGGAATCGGATAGTCCGGCCGATGATGTCGCAGACCAGCACGAACGCGGCTCCAAAAAGCGCGGTCCAGGGAACAGCTCGGCGGAGGTTGTCGCCGAACAGCAGGGAGACGATATTTGGGACCACCAGGCCGAGGAACGGCACTGCCCCCACAGTGGTAACCACAACAGCCGAGATTAAAGAGACGATCATCAGGCCAAGCCGCATAGTGCGGGCGTAGTTGAGGCCCAGGTTGGTGGTGAAGTCCTGGCCCATGCCGGCAACGGTGAAGCGGTCAGCAGCAAAGAGGCCCATCAACACCAGCACAGCCACGATCCACAGCAGTTCATACCGGCCACGGAGCACGCCGGAGAAGTCACCCACCATCCAGTTGCTGAGGGTTTGGAGGAGGTCGAAGCGGTAGGCGAAGAACGTGGTGACGGCCGCAATGACTCCACCAAGCATGATGCCCACCAAAGGAATGAGCAGCGTGTTCCGCGCAGGAAGTCTGCGGAGGATGGCCAGGAACAGTGCTGTGCCCAGAACGGCGAACACGGAAGCGACCAGCATTTTGGTGAGAATCGGAGAGTCGGGAGCCAACACAGTGACCACCAGGATCCCGAGCGTCGCTGACTCAACGGTGCCCACGGTGGACGGCTCAACAAAGCGGTTCCGGGCCATGAGCTGCATGATCAACCCGGCCACGGCGACGGCCATCCCGGCCAGGACCACAGCCAAAGTGCGCGGCACCCTGGAGACCCAGAAGATCTCCCAAGTACCGGCGTCGTTCGCCAACAAGGCGGGCAGTGAGACGTCACTGACCCCAACGAAGATACTGCCGACGGCGATCACCAGCACAACGGCAGCAGCCGCAACCAGGCGGGCGGTCTCGCCAGTCCGGTTGCGGCTTGCTGGTGCCGTGGGGTGCACGGCTGTAGTTGTCACGTCAGAGCTTCAGGTGATGCGGTATTAGGCGACCGAGTCGGCCACTGCCGTGACCATGGCCTGAACGTTGTTCAAGCCATAGCCGACGACGTACCAGCCGGCAGGATCGAGGTTGACGATCTTGTTGTTCTTGGCGGCGTTGGTGGACTTCACGAGCTCGTTGTCCAGGATCGGGTTGGCGGTGGAGCCCGCGGTGCCTACAGCGGTGTCGCGATTGATGACGTAGAGGATGTCCGGATTGGTTTCCTTGATGTATTCGAAGGAAACGGCTTCGCCATGGGAACCCTCTGCCTTGACATCGGCGGCAGTCGGAACGCCCAGGACGTCATGGATGATGCCGAAGCGGGAGCCGGCGCCGTATGCCGTGACTTCGCCACCCGAGGTAAGCACGATCAGGCCCTTGCCAGCCGAAGCAGCCTTGGTCCTGGTGTCCGCGACGGTCTTGTCTACCTCTGCGAGCTTGGAAGCGACTTCGTCTTCCTTCTTGAAGATCTTGCCGAGCTTTTCGGTCTGGGCCTTGAAGCTTTCCATGGGCTTGGCAGCGTCAACGGAGAGGTCGATGGTAGGCGCGATCTTGCTCAGTTCCTCATAGGCACCGGCGGTGCGGCCGGAGATGATGATGAGGTCCGGAGCGGCGGAGCTGACGGCTTCGAAATCGGGTTCCTTGAGGGAACCGACCTTGGCGTACTTTGCGTCGGAGAAGTTCTTCAGCGCCTTCGGGTAACTCGCTTCGGGAACACCGGCGGGTTCGACGCCGAGCGCGTTCATGGTGTCCAAAACGCCGAGGTCGAAGGTGACAACCTTGGCCGGGTTCACGGGAACGTTGGAGGTGGAGCCCTGGGCGTGCTCGATGGTGATGGTGCTGGCTTCCTCGGGCTGCGAGGACGCCGTCGCCCCGCCGCCACACGCCGTAACGGTCAGCAAGGCAGCACCTGCAGCCAGTGCCCCGATGTAGCTCGACAGCCTCTTTTTCATGCCGGTACTCCACTCACTAATAAGTCATAGATGTGTTGCCTAATATCTTTTTGACTCTATTAGTAAGGTGAGGCTAACTTCAAAACCGAAAGGCTCTCCAGCGGGTAATAGTGACATAACTCACTTGTTTTTCTCCCGCTGGAGAGCCTTTATGACTTTGCATCGGAATGGTTACGCTTCGGCTTGCCGATCCTCCACCAGCTTCTGCACTGCCGGGAACAGCGGGTGCGACGGCGTCAGTTCCGTGATGCGCTCGACGGCGGCAGCCGCGTCCATTTCGGTCAGCAAGTTGGCGAGTTCCACGGCTTCGTCGTCGTTGCCGTCGTCGAAACGGAGGGCAGCGGACATTGCCTCAAGGAGGGCAACCGGCGTCACGCCACGCTCGGCCAACTCAGCAGCAGGGCCAATAAATCTCTCATGTCGGCTTAGCTTCCGCAGAGGCGCCCGGCCCACGCGGTTCACCGTGTCCGGCAGGTGGGGGTTGGTGAAACGGGACAGGATCTTCTGCACATACGCTTCCTGCTCGGCCTCCACGAACCCGTGCTTCGACACCAGCAGTTCCTTGGTTTCCTCCAGCACGGCCCGGACCTTCGCAGCCACTGACGGATCCGCCATGGCATCGGAGATCTTCTCCAAGCCCGCTGCGTAACCAAAGTAGGCTGCCGAGGCATGGCCGGTGTTCACAGTGAACAGCTTGCGCTCGATGTACGGGCCAAGTTCGTCCACGAACGTGGCGCCCGGGATCACAGGCGCGTTGCCGTCAAACGGCGTGCGGTCAATGACCCACTCGTAGAAGGTCTCAACCGTGACATCCAGGCCCTGGCCCGGCGCCTGGTTGGGGACGATACGGTCCACCGTCGTGTTGGCGAAAACTGCGACGGCGTCCAAGTCTCCGGCGGAGTCGTCCCAGGCCGCCCGGATCTCCGTGTGGAGGAGATCCGTGGCGTTGATGGCGTTCTCGCAAGCCATGACCTGCAGAGGTGGCAAGCCCGTGGGCCGGGCGGCCAGCCCGCGGGCGATCACCGGTGCCACGAACTTCAGGATGTGCGGCCCCACAGCAGTGGTGACCACATCCGCCGTCGAGATTTCCTCCACCACCGTTGGTTCCTGCGAACCCGAGTTGAAAGCGCGGAAGCCGGTGACGGTCTTGACCGCCGGGTTCTCCCCTACCTCGTGGACGTCGTAGCTGCTGGCCGATGCGAGCTGGCTGATCAGCGCATCCGCAACATCCGCGAACACCACCTCATAGCCGGCTTCGTGAAGCAGCAGCCCCACAAAGCCACGCCCGATGTTGCCTGCGCCAAAATGGACTGCCTTCACTATGCGTTGACCTTTCCGAACAGCTCCAAAACTTCATCAACCGTGGTTGCTTCCTCCAACTGGGCCACCTGCGCCTTGTTGGTGAAGATCTTTGCGATGGAGGACAGAATGTGGAGGTGTTCATTGTTGAGGCCAGCGACGCCCACCACGAACTTCACTTGCTTGCCGCCCCAGTCAATGCCCTCCGGGTAACGGATGATGGACACTGCCGAATGGTTGATGTGTTCCTTGGCGTCGTTGGTGCCATGCGGGATGGCCAGGAAGCTGCCCATGTACGTGGACACGGATTCCTCGCGCTCGTGCATGGCATGGACGTAGCTCACATCCACGGCGCCGCGATCCAGCAGGAGCTTTCCGGCCTCGTCGATCGCTGCGTCACGGTCGGTTGCAGAGCCGTTCAGGACCACGCTTTCGCGAAGCAGGACACCTTTACGTTCGGTTGCCTGGCCTCCGACGGCGGCAGCCGGCTCGGCGACATGCGCACCGTGGGCGGCAGGGGCAGCAGCGGTTGCAGCGGCGGCAGACTGCGCTCCGGCAGTGGATTCCGCCGTCGTTCCTGCATCGGAAGCCGCGCCTTCAGTGTTGCTGCTGCGGACCAGTTCAACAATGTCGTCGTACTTGGGGCTGTTCATGAAGTTGTCCACCGAGTAGTGAACGGCGCTGGCCGTCCTCGGCTGGGCGCGTTCTGTCAGGTCCTGGTGCGTGACCACAACGTCGTAGCTGTCGTTGAGGTTGGCGATGGCCGAGTTGGTGACCTTGACGTCCGGGAAGCCTGCGGCCTTGATCTTGTTTCGCAGGACCGAGGCACCCATGGCACTGGAACCCATGCCGGCGTCGCAAGCGAACACGATGTTCTGGACAGGGCGGGTGAGGACAGCGCCACCCTGGGCGCCGGCATTGTTACCGGTGAGTGCCGAGGAGACGGAGCTCTTTTTGCCCTTCATGGACTCCATACGGGATGTAGCTGCGGAAAGGTCGTCCTCACCCTTGTTCTTGGAGGTCCGCAGGATGACCGCGGCAATGAGGAAGGACACGGCCGTGGCCAGGACGACAGCGAGAATCACGCCAACGTAGCTGTCACGGGACGTCTGTGCCAAAACCGCGATGATGGAACCCGGCGCGGCAGGTGCAACCAGGCCGGAATTGGTGATGGCCAGGGTAGCGATTCCCGTCATGCCACCGCCGATGGCAGCCAGGATAATGATCGGCTTCATCAGGACGTACGGGAAGTAGATTTCGTGGATACCACCGAGGAAGTGGATGATCGCAGCACCGGGAGCCGAAGCCTTGGCGGCACCGCGGCCGAAGAACATGTACGCCAGCAAGATGCCCAGGCCCGGGCCGGGGTTGGCTTCAAGCAGGAACAGGATGGACTTGCCCTGTTCCAGCGACTGCTGGATACCCAGCGGAGTCAGCACGCCGTGGTTGATGGCGTTGTTGAGGAACAGGACCTTGGCCGGCTCGATGAAAATGCTGGTCAGTGGCAGCAGGCCGTTGTTGACCAGGAACCCGACAACTGCGCCGGCACCGTCCGTGAAGCGCTGAACTACCCAGGAAAGGCCGTAGAAGCCACCCAAGGCCAACAGCGCTCCCCAAATGCCGGCCGAGAAGTTGTTGACCAGCATCTCGAAACCGGGGCGGATCTTGCCGTCCCACAGGGCGTCGATCTTCTTCATGGTCCAGGCACCCAGTGGGCCCATGATCATGGCCCCGATGAACATCGGCGCGTCAGTACCTGCGATGACGCCCATGGTTGCGATGGCGCCGACCACACCGCCGCGGACGTCGTAAACCATCCGGCCGCCTGTATAGGCGATCAGGATCGGAAGCAGGTACGTGACCATGGGGCCGACGATGCCCACGTTGGGATCACCCTCGGCGTTTGTGCCGAAACCGCCCAGTTCCGCAACTGGAATCCAGCCCTTCTCGATGAAGAGGGCCGTGATGAGGCCCCAGGCGATGAAGGCGCCGATGTTGGGCATGATCATGCCGGACAGGAAGGTGCCGAACTTTTGTACACCAACGCGCACGCTGGTGCGGGGCTTCGCAACTGTCTCTGTTGCCATGTGAATTCCTAACGTGTGTCCCGCGGCGGCGCGGGGTCAGTCGATATAGATCGAGAGAGCGCAGCCTTAGGAGCTGCTGGAAATGCGGTGAAGCCATTCAAGGAAGAGCTTCAATTCAGAGCTGGAAAGTTGGTCCGAATGCGAGGCCTGCAGTGCCGCATTCAGGGCGATTGCCGCAACAACTACCGAGGACTTACCGGAGTCCTCTGCTGCGGCGCCACGGGCGGTGTCCGTGGAGACGGCAAAAATCATGGAATCCCGCGTCATGGTTGAGAGCTCGAGATTCCGTTCCTCCACCGGTTCAGCGATCAGCATGAGCGTGACGCCCACGTTGGCCGCCAAGATGCTCCGCGCCGCTTCCCGGGGCGGCACGTTGATCTGGCCGGCGATGGCGGCTTTGTTCAGCATCTCCTCCAGAAGCGCTTCAGCATCGGCGACGATTGCCGGGCGGCTTTCCGGTCTGATGTTGCCGAACATGACCAGGTAAAGATGGGGTTGGCTCAGTCCGAACTGAACGTGGTTATCCCACATTCGCCGGACGTCTTCCAAGGGCTCCCCGGACGGTGCAAAATCCCGCTCCCCCGCCACATACTCTTCAAACCCGGCTGATACGACGGCGTCGAACAGGCCTTCCTTGTCGCCAAAGTGGTGGTAAAGCGTTGGCGCCGTGACCCCGGCAAGCTTGGTGATCTGGCGCGTCGAGACTGCTGACCCCTCCGAATTCGCCAGCAATTCGGCAGCTGCGCGAAGCAACCGAATTTTAGGCGGAAGCTGGTCATCGAAACTCATAACCGCTACCCTAGCACCTATAGCGTTGCTATATGAAGTGGCTCACAAAGGAATTTTGTAGGCTAGTTTTCGAGGCCCCCGGTGCCGTCGCCGGCGGGCCTGAACCAACAAGCAGGAACAGAGGATTCAGTGCAGAATTTCCAAGGAGTAGGGGTAAGCCCTGGCCGCATCATTGGTTCCGTCCGCCAGATGCCCAAGCCGGTGAGCGAGCCGCCGTCGGGAGAACGATTGGCTACGGACGTGAAACCGGAAGACGCCGTCGCGGGCTTGAAAGCGGCTGCGCAGGCGGTCCATGACGAGCTCAAGGGACGCGCGGACAGCGCTTCCGGCGACGGCAAAGCCGTCCTCGAAGCCACAGCCCTCATGGCCAAAGACACCATGCTCCTGAAGTCTGCGAGCAAGCTCATCACTGCAGGTTCCTCTGCGGAGAGGGCCATCTGGGAAGCCGGTGCGTCCGTCTCCGAAATGCTGCACAACCTGGGCGGCTACATGGCCGAGCGAGCCACGGACGTCCTGGATGTGCGCGCCCGCATCGTGGCCGAACTTCGCGGCGTCCCCGCTCCCGGCATCCCTGCCTCTGACACGCCCTTCATCCTGGTAGCCGAGGACCTCGCTCCCGCCGACACCGCAACCCTGAATCCCGCAGTGGTGCAGGCGCTGGTCACCTCGGGTGGCGGCCCGCAGTCCCACACCGCCATTATCGCGCGCTCGCTCGGCCTGCCGGCCGTAGTTGCAGCACATGGTGTTGATGACATCGCCGATGGAACCGAGGTGTACGTGGACGGTGCGGCTGGCTTCGTTGCTGTTTCGCCCACTGACGAACACCGCGCCGCCGCCACGGCCTGGGCGGAAACCTCCGCCACCCTCGCCGAATTCGACGGAAACGGCACGACGGCGGACGGCCACTTGGTGCCGCTCCTCGCCAACGTCGGTGGAGCCAAGGACGCCGTGGCGGCTGCCGCTTTGGGCGCCCAGGGCGTTGGCCTTTTCCGCACGGAATTCTGCTTCCTGGAGCGGGACACCGAGCCCTCCGTGGACGAGCAAGCCGCAGCCTACAAGGCCGTGTTCGACGCATTCCCGGGCAAGAAAGTTGTCCTCCGCACCCTTGACGCCGGGGCCGACAAGCCGCTCCCCTTCCTCACCGACGCCACCGAACCCAACCCTGCACTGGGTGTCCGCGGCTACCGCACCGACTTCACTACACCGGGCGTCTTGGAGCGTCAGCTCGAGGCCATCGCCCGGGCAGCTTCGGAGTCCGAGGCAGACGTCTGGGTTATGGCCCCCATGATCTCGACGGCCGCAGAAGCCGGACGGTTCGCCTCACTGTGTGCGGCCGCCGGAATCCAGACGCCGGGTGTCATGGTGGAAGTTCCCTCTGCTGCTTTGACTGCCGCCACCGTGCTGCGCGAAGTCGGCTTCGCCTCGCTGGGCACCAACGACCTCACCCAGTACGCCATGGCCGCGGACCGCCAACTCGGACCCCTCGCGGAACTCAACACTCCGTGGCAGCCCGCCGTGCTGAGGCTGGTGCAGCTCACCGTTGAAGGTGCGGAACAGGAAAGCTCTGGCCGCGAGGGTACCGCCAAGCCCGTGGGCGTCTGCGGTGAGGCAGCAGCTGACCCTGCGCTCGCCGTCGTACTAACCGGCTTGGGAGTCACCACACTGTCCATGACTGCCCGCTCGCTGGCCGCCGTCGGGACTGTCCTGAAAACCGTCACGCTGGAGCAGGCGCAGGAACTGGCCACGCTCGCACTTTCCGCTCCCAGCGCTCTTGAGGCTCGGGACTGGGTCCGCGCGAAGCTCCCCGTGCTCGAAGAGCTCGGCCTCTAACTTCTGTTTGTTTCTGTCAAAGGAGAAACCATGCCCGAACGCACAGCCACCATCGCCAGCCGCTCCGGCCTGCACGCCCGGCCGGCGGCCTTGTTCGCGGAAGCCGCGGGTGAGCAGCCCGTGGAGGTCACCATTGCCATGCAAGGCGAACCTGCCGATGACGCGCTCGACGCCGCCAGCATCCTTTCGCTCATGACCCTCGGCGCCGCGAAGGGTGACGTCGTTGTGCTGCGGGCCGAGGGCGACGGTGCGGACGCTGCGCTGGACGCACTGGTGAAGCTGCTGGAGACGGACTTGGACGCGGAGTAGTTTGTCGGTTGGCGGTTTCCCTGGCACGCCCGTTTCGATGGTTCCCTGCCAACAATGCCGTGCGCACGGCATGCCCCGCAGGGAACCCGCGAATCGGGTAGCTCGCTTGCCCGGCTGGGCGTAGGTTCGGGTTATGAACGAGCACGTGATCCCTATCCTGCCCTGCCGTAACGTGGACGACGTCGTGCCGTTCTACGAGGCCCTGGGCTTCACACTGACCTTCCGGCAGGCCCGACCCAACCCCTATGTGTGCTTCAACCGGGGCGGGATCGACCTCCACTTTTTCGGCTTGGAAGCCTTCGAGCCCGAAAACTCCATGGGCAGTGCCATCTTGCTGGTCCCTGATACGGGTGTGCTTTACGACGAGTTCGCCGCCGGACTTCGTGCTGCTTTCGGAAAGTTGACGCTTTCCGGGCTTCCCCGGATCACCCGGCCCCGCCGGAAACAGGGCACCGCGGCCGGGTTCACAGTCGTGGACCCGGGCGGCAACTGGCTACGGATCTACGCTCTGGGGGCAACGGAGGAAGACGGCAAGGGCTCGGAAAGCCGCCTGGAAAGAGTACTGATGAACGCTACGCGGCAAGGAGATGCCCGCGGGGATGACGCCATAGCGATATCGGTGCTTGAGGCCGGGTTGTCACGTCATGCCGATGCCCCGGACGTGGAAAAGCTACCGCTGCTGGTGCATCTCGCTGAGTTGAAGCTACGCATCGGGAACCTCGAGTTCGCGGCGCAAGCCCTGGATTCCGTGGACTCCCTGGCCCTGAACCCCATGGAACGTGAAGGGTTGGCTGCAGAGTTGGCCAACGCCGCGGAGCTCCGGGCGTCGTTGTAGGCTGCCCGGGTTGGCTGCCGCCTTACCCGTTTCGTGCCCAGGCTGCACACCGTGCCGTGCGCACGGCGCTGCCCGCAACTTGCCATCGAAATGGGCAGCCCCTCCACAGGCTAGGCTTCTGCCATGGCATTGATAGCTCCCCGCGTCACGGCAGGCCTCCCAGCCGACGAGGCCCGGAACCTGGCGCGCTCCCTTGGGGACAGCAACGACATCACCGTGTTCGTGGATGGAACTGTCCACCGCCTACCGGACGAGGCGAGGGACGCCGTCGTCGATCTCCTTGCGAGACTGAGCCGTGGTGAAACGGTGACGGTGAGCAGCGTAGAGGAAATGCTCACCACGTCACAGGCCGCTGAACTCGCGGGCATCTCGCACACGTACCTGCGCAACATGACCGACCGTGGCGAGATCCCGGTGGAGTATCGGGGAACGCATCGTCGGATACGGCAGGCAGCCATCATGGCTTGGTTGGAAACTCAGAAGAAAAAGCAGCAGGCCGAGGCGGGCGCGGGCGTTGACGCCGCGGAAGAGAATGACGCGGCACGCTAGCCAGCCCCAATCCCGGCATGCTGTTGAATAGCGGTATGGCTTCAAGTTCCCCTTCAGTCGTCTGGCCCGTGGTGCACCATGAACGCCGTGCCCTGTTGCAGGACCTGGAACCGCTTCCGGCAGCTCAATGGCAGACGCCGTCCCTGTGTGCCGGTTGGAATGTGCACGACGTTCTGGCCCACGTGATCGACAGTGCCAAGACGACGCGGCTGAACTTCATTCGGCGGATGATCGCCGCTCGGATGGACTTTGACCGGGATAACGCCGTGGGTGTGGAGCGGGAAAAGAGCGGAGAACCCGGGCAAACATTGAACGGGCTGCGCGCCGTGCTTTCACGGACCTCGGGCCCTCCGGCGAGCTTGGCCACCCGCTTGGTTGAGGCGTTCGTCCACGGCGAGGACATCCGGCGGCCTCTGGGGATCAGCCGCGACTACCCCGCAGAGCACGTGGCTACTGCTTTGAGCTATCAGGTGAAGACCACCACCAAAATGGGTGGCGGCAAGGAAATCGCGGAGGGCTGGCGCTTGGTAGCCACTGACACGTCATTCCGCCATGGCAACGGTCCGGCAGTTGAAGGCCCCACCATAGCCCTGCTGCTTGCTGTGTCTGGACGACCCATCGGACACCACGAAGTGAGCGGGCCAGGAGCCCCCGCGTTCCTGCAACGTTTGGGAAACCAGTGAACGCGCGGGGCAAGGCGGCAACACTGCTGTCCGCCGACGTCGACGTAATGGGCCTGACCGGACGGATTCTCTGGGCCGAGGGCACGCCGCCGCCGGAACCGGGCGCAGAGCCCCGGAATGAGCCGGCATACATCTTGATTCACGGCATTGGCGTGTCGCATCGGTACTTGGCACGGTTGCATGGAGTCCTGGCCGAGGGGGCGCCCACCTATGCGTTGGATCTGCCTGGTTTTGGCGGCACTCCCAAGCCCGGCCGCCAGTTGTCCGTAGAGGATTACGGCGCCTTCATTGCTGGGGCACTCAAGACCTGCGGCATCGATTCCTATGTGTTGGTGGGCCACTCGATGGGAGTGCAGTTTGCCATCGAGGCGGCCTTGCATGCCCCCGATCAAATCAGGCAGTTGGTGCTGATGGGGCCGGTGGTGGATTCCCGGCACAAGAACGTGCGCCGCCAGTCCCTGGCACTCTTCCTGGACGGACTGCTACGTGAGAGCCCGTCGTCCAACTGGATCGTCATCTCGGACTACTTCCGTTGCGGCCCGCGCTGGTACCTCACTGAGCTACCCGTCATGATGTCTTACCGTACCGAGGAGCGGCTGGCCGGCGTTGGAGTGCCGGTGCTGATTCTGAGGGGAAGCCGCGACCATGTGGCAGGACCGGACTGGGCGCTGCGGCTATCAAGGGCAGTCACGCAGGGGCGTCTGGTGGAGATTCCGGGGGTCGGGCACGTGGCGCAACACATGCGCCCCAAGACTGTGGCGGATGCCATCCGGAGCTTTGTCACCGCGACCACGCCTCACCATTGACCCCTGACGCACGACGCCGGTGCACGAGTTGAGCGTCCCGTGTTTGGTTGGTTGCGGGCCGGTTTGTCGGCTCACCTTGTTGGCTTAGCTGGTCCCGGTTAGGCTGGCGGAGCAAGCACATTAGTAAGTTTGCTTACGAAAGGGCTGATCGTGACCGACAAAGACTTGAATGAGGAAACCCAGGGCTTCGGCGCAACCGGCGCCACAGGGCCGTTTGACACTACGTCCGATGCCGACAGCATCCACGAGGATCCCGACATGCGCCAGGATGAGGACGAGGACCCCGCTGCATCCGCCAACCCCGACCCCCTCGACGGCAACGTCACTGGCTTGGAGCCGGGCGGCGGAGTCCCTCCCGGAGAAACTCCGCCAGCCGAAGGCAGCATGAGCAGCGACCAAGGCCACGAGGAGTAACAAAGTCGCCAACCCGCTTCTCCGTCGCTACCCAGCGACGTAACAGCGGGTTGGCAGCGTCCTAGGTGTTCGGCAGCTTCAGGATTTCCCCGAGATCGTATTCAGCGGGTTCTTCAAGCTGGGAGTAGGTGCAGCTCTCGGGGGTCCTGTCCGGCCGCCACCTGCGGAACTGCGTAGTGTGCCGGAACCTGTCGCCTTCCATGTAGTCGTACGCCACTTCGATCACAAGCTCGGGACGCAGTGGCACGAACGAGAAATCTTTGCCCCCGCTCCACCGGCTCTGGGCGCCGGGCATGCGTGAACCCCCGGCAGCTTCGTCCTGGTTGGCCCACTCACCCCAGGGATGCTCGCTGAGTTCGACTTGATACGGCTCAAGCTCGGCCACAAGGGCCTCCCTCCGGGCCATGGGGAAAGACGCCACCACTCCCACATGATGCAGGCGGCCAGTGTCATCATGAAGGCCGAGCAGCATCGAGCCAACAACCTTCGCGGTCTTGTGCCATCGGAATCCGGCCACCACACAATCCGCTGTGCGCTCGTGTTTGGTTTTGAACATCACGCGCTTGTTGGGCTGATAGGTCCCGGTCAGCGGCTTGGACAGGACGCCGTCCAGTCCTGCACCCTCCAACTGCACGAACCATTCCTGCGCCCCCTCGAGATCCGTCACTGCGGGGGTCACGTAGACAGGTGGCTCGGCCTTGGCGAGCGCGCGTTCCAGGATGGCACGGCGCTCGGCGAACGGCTTGTCCATGAGGTTCTCGTCGCCAAGCGCCAGGATGTCGAACGCAATCATGGAAGCCGGAGTCTTCTCGGCGAGCATCCTTACGCGGCTGTCGGCGGGATGGATCCTTTGCTGGAGTACCTCGAATTCGAGCCTCTTGCCCTCGATCAGGACGATCTCGCCGTCGATTACGCATTTGTCCGGCAGGTTCTTCCTGAGAGCCTCCACCACTTCGGGGAAGTAGCGGGTCATTGGCTTCTCGTTGCGGCTACCCAGGATGATCTCGTCGCCATCCTTGAAGACGATGGTCCGGAATCCATCCCACTTGGGTTCGTAGTGCCCAACATCAGGGATGGCCGGGACGGATTTGGCGAGCATGGGCGAGACGGGTGGCATCACAGGCAGGTCCATAGACAATGTCTACCTGCCAGTGCACCGCGAAGCTAGTGTTAGGCCATGGATATCTTGCTCGTGTTGGCCGCAGTGCTCGGAGTTCCCGCGCCGGCCCCGAAGCCTAAGTCATAGAACCGCCTCGCTTGGGCAGGCCTACCGCCCGTTACATTAATGTGACTTTACTTTCCAGCTCATGTACCGTCGTAGGGCGACCCGTATCTCCGCTGGGCCGCTTCCGGATTGACGCCGAGCTCTGCCGCAATCCGGGATCCGCCAGACCCGCGGCAGAGGCGGGGGACCCACAGTTCCCGGGCTTGGAATCCAAGTCCTCGGGGTGAAGCCGCTTAGGCGGCCGGACGGCCTCGTCCGAACCCGACAGCTAACCTCGAAGGCGTTGAGAGGCAACCACCATGTCGCCAACCATGGATCAGCCGCGCCGCGCCCATTCTGAAGGCGAGCGCACCAAGCCAACCGGACGCCGTCGGGCCCAACCCAGCGGATTCCCCACCGGAAACCCAGATGACACTGGCGCGACCAACACAGGCACGACGCCGGAATCCGCCACTGCAGCCATCCCCACCGCGGCGGTGCCTGCCACTCGTGCGGAAATTCGTGCGGCCGAGCGGGAGCGGGCGGCCCTTGCCGTGATTGCGCCTGAGGCTTCGGCCCCAGAGCCGGCCCCAGAGCTGTCCGAGCAGGCGGAACCCGCTACTGCCGCGATACCTACTGTGCAGCCAGCGGCCCGGAGGTCGACCACACCGGGACCCCCTACCGCGGCAATCCCCATCGTGGCCCCGGCGAATGTGCCCCAGGCAAGTGCGCCACCAACTGGCGTGGAGCCGGATTCGCAGGAGTTCAGCGCCCGGGAACCCACAACCGCAGCCATTCCAGTGGTTCAGCCATCAACGCCGGAACCCGCTACGACGGCCATTCCGGTGGTGTCTGCCCACGAAGAATCCACGAGCACAACCGGGGCAGCCGAGTCTCCCCGCACGGAGTCGCCTCGGGGCAAGTCCCCCGCGCAGGTCGCTGCCGCTGCAACGGCGTCGGCATCACTGGCAAGCCGCAAGGATGTTCGCAAGCAGGCAGCCACACCCTCTCCAACCAGGTCCAGTTTGGGATCCACGTCCTCACTCGGCCGCGAACCCCACTCCGCCCTTCGGAAAGCAGCGTCGGTCAAGCACATGAGCCAGCGCATGGCCGTGGTTGCCGGTGCGCTTGGACTTGTGCTGACGGCCGGGACCTTGGGGCAAGCCCTCGAGCTTCCGTTCTTCGGCCAGGAAACCCCTGCGCAGGAAGCAAGCGGTGGCGCCAGGAACTCGGGCTCCGCATCCCCCGCGCCCAGTGCCTCGTATTCCACGGCTTCCGCTTCATCAGCGTCGTCGCCATCAGTCTCGTCAGTTGCCACAGCGTCCTCGGAAGCCGGCAAGCCCGCGACATTGGCGGAGGCACCTACGGCCGGGTCGCCGTCGTCGGCTCCGACCCCGAAGGTATCCCTCGCAGACCCGGTATGGGTTCCGTCGGCTGTCCCCTCCTCAGTCCCGGCCGTCCCCGGGGTGACAAGCCCGGTCCCCACGCAGCCGGCCCCCGCGCCGAGCGAGGTGCCGTCGGACACGGTGACCACACCGCCCACTACACCGACGCCCACAACCTCCCCAACGCCGACGGTCACACCCACGCCGACCCCGACGCCCACGCCCACGGAAACTGCGACCCCGACGTCCAAGCCGCGGCCGGGCAAGCCACAGGCCGCCCCGGCACCCCAGCCCAGCGAATCTGCGCTTCAGGACATTCTGGATGCAGCCCAAAAGGTACTCGGTTGAGCACCCGCCTGCCCCGCACCTCAGCGCATGTGGGGTGGCATAGCCGTTACTGCAGCAGCAGCCGGACTGCCGCCTTCCGTCGCCGGATGGGACGTTGGAGCTGCCAGCGGTTGCGGCGCTCGTAAGCAAATGCACAACCCTTAAAACACAGAGGGCAGGCACCCGGCCGGGTGCCTGCCCTCTGTGATTCCTCGGTAAACCTAGGCGTTGGTGCGCACTTTGTCCGCCGACCGAACCTCGCTCACGCTGCCGGTTTCCTGCTGGGGAGCCTTGCGCTCCCTGAGGAAGTACACCAGACCTGCAGCGAGGGTGGACGCCACGGCCAAGGCAAACAGTCCCGGGATGACGCTGCCGGTCTGCTCCTTGATAATTCCGAAACTGAAGGGGGCTACAAAGCCGCCCAGGTTACCCAGTGAGTTGATGATAGCGATGGCCGGTGCCAGCACCGCGGGGTGAAGACCCGACTGGGGAATGGTCCAGAACAGCGGAGACGCACTCTTGAAACCCATGGCCGCCACGGCCAGAAACACCAACGCAAGCACGGGAGTAGCAATGGCCGCGGCGAAGGTCCCGACGGCGGCAATCAGCAGGGCGACCACCAACAAGGGCCGCTTGGACTTGGCTTTGTCCTGCAGCTTCGCTGCGAAGTACATGGCGAAGACGGCGCAAACCCAAGGAATGGCAGAGAGGAAGCCGACGCTGAGGTCGGTAGTTCCCGGGATCTGCTTCACGATGGTGGGCAGCCAGAACGTGTTGGCGTAGATGGATAGCTGCACGGAGAAATAGATTCCGCAAAGCAGGAGAATCTGCGGATTCAGGAGCATCTTCCAGCGGTTGACCTTCCCACTGGCGCCTTGGGTGTGCTGGGCGTCCTCGTCAGCGATTGCCTGTGACAGGGCGGTCTTCTCGGCAGGAGTGAGCCACTTGGCGTCCTGAATCCTGGCGTCGAGGAGGAAGAAGACGCCGCTCGCCGACGGCATCGACTTCGTCCCCATCGCCATGGGCATCTTTGGCCTCGGGGAAATACTGTACAACCTCGAGGAACGCCACCGGGCAGCCAAGGCACCCTCCAAAGTAGCGAACGTCTGGCCCTCTCGGAAGGACCTCAAGCAAGCCTCCGGGGCGATCGGCCGCGGCTCAGTCCTGGGCTTCTTCCTTGGCATCCTCCCCGGCGGCGGAGCCACCATCGCATCCATGGCCTCGTATGCAATGGAAAAGAAGCGGGCCAAGCAACCCGAACGCTTCGGCAAAGGCGCGCCTGAGGGCGTAGCAGGACCGGAAACAGCAAACAACGCAGCGGCGACCTCCTCTTTCATTCCGCTGCTGACCCTCGGCATTCCAGCGAACGCCACCATGGCTCTCATGTTCGGGGCGTTGCTCATCCAAGGCGTTACACCAGGTCCCCAGCTGGTGGAACAAGACCCGGAGCTGTTCTGGGGCGTGGTGAACTCCATGTACATCGGCAACATCCTGCTGCTGATCATGAGCCTGCCGTTGGTGGGGATCTTCGTGAAAATCCTCCGCGTCCGCGCAGCGATCCTGGCTCCGGTAACCGCCCTCATTACCCTGCTGGGTGCCTACACCATCAACAACAGCATGTTCGATGT
Organism: Paenarthrobacter sp. NPDC090517; assembly: GCF_044769165.1. Classification (NCBI taxonomy): domain Bacteria; kingdom Bacillati; phylum Actinomycetota; class Actinomycetes; order Micrococcales; family Micrococcaceae; genus Paenarthrobacter; species Paenarthrobacter sp. NPDC090517. Next base: position 117,041 of record NZ_JBIVXN010000007.1, read on the forward strand.
CACCCTCGTGGTGGTCTTCGGAGTAGTGGGCTACTTGATGAAGAAGTTCGGCTTCGAACCCGGTCCGCTTGTGCTGGCGTTCGTACTTGGTGAACTGCTGGAAAGCTCCATGCGCCGATCACTGCTGGTATTCGGCGGAGACCCGCTCGGGTTCTTTGGCCGCCCGATCTCAGCGACACTGCTGGTTGTCTTCGTCGTGGTGGCATTGCTGCCGGTGATCCGCACAGCAGTCACCAAACGCAAATTCATCACCACAGCCGTCACCACCGACATCAAGGAGAAGGTATGAGCATCATCGTTGGATTTGTCCCTACCCCGGCAGGAGAGGCAGCCCTCACGGCAGGCATTGCAGAGGCCAAGCTCCGCAACGAAGAGTTGGTGATCGTCAACTCTGCGAGGCAAGGGTCGCTGGTAGACAAGTCAGTGGCTCCGGACGATGTCTTGGAAAAAGCGGCCAAGCGCGCCTCGGACGCCGGGGTGACTGCCAGTGTCATTCAGCCCCCTTACAAGGACGACCTCGCCGACGAATTCCTCGACGTTGCCCGCGAGGCCAACGCTTCCTTGATCGTCATCGGCCTGCGCCATCGCACCCAAGTTGGAAAATTCATCCTGGGCAGCCACGCCCAGCGGATCCTGATGCAAGCGGATCGACCTGTGTTGGCAGTCAAGGCTGACGGTTCTTCACCTTTCTAGAAACCTTCAGATCCGCGGCCGCCCCGCCCAGCGCCGCGCCTTCAGGGCCGCATGTAGCTCGAGCCGGATCGCGCCACTCAACGGATCAGCACCGATGAGTTGGCGGATCCGGCCGAGCCGGTTGTAGATGCTGCTCCGGTGGAGGTGAAGTTTGGCGGCAACGTCCTGCACCGAGCCGTCATTGTCATAGAGCAGTTCCAGGACAGGCAGGAGTTCGCCGTTTTTGTCCTGGTCCTCAAGGGCCTGAAAATGCACCGATCCTGTGTCATCCCAGCCGCCGGGTGCCACCAGACGATCGAAAAGTTGATAGACACCAACGGTCCGGCTGTCCACGAGCTCACCTAGTGGGAGGTCCACGGCGGCCGCCTGCGCAGCAACCTTCGATTGACGGTAAGCGCCCGATAGCTGCCGGATGACTTGGAAGGGTTCACTGATGCCCAGAATCACCCTGTCCACCTTGCGGCCAGCGCGCTTCGCAAGCTCCAGTTGATAATGCACCAACACCTGGGCATGGTCCGCCCGGCCGCCCGACTCGCGGAACAGGACCACCGAATGTGTCTCCGTTCCTGCGCTGAACAGTGCAGCGTTGACGCCGATAGTGGACTGCAGCGCCGCTGATCGATGCGTCAAAGTAGCGGCAATGGGATCGACGTCGGACCTCGCACCATCCGGGTCGAGTATGGTCACCAACTGCCATGGACCGCGCCCCTGTATTTCCTTCCAACCTGCGACGGCGGCCACAGCGTTCGATTCCCCGCCGCACGCTGACAGGAACTCCTGCTCACGCCTGCGCCGGAACTCCGATTCGGCCGTATTGGAATCAAGGAGCAAACCCGCCAACAGGTCCAGCTCGTCCCGCACGCCGGGCAATTCGGCGAGTATCGCCGTCGGACTCTGTTCTTCAAGGTCCAGTTGCACCCACAAGTACCCCACGCGGAAACCCCGGACCAAAAGTGGCACGCAGACGCGGCCCAGCATGCCCAGTTCGTCGTTGGCGGGAACTACGACGGGACGCACGGCCGTGGCGATGCCATGGGCGAGCTGCCAGGCGCTGACGTCGCTGGGGACCCGCTTGCTGAGGAGGAAGTTCACACGAACGCGATCGGCGTGGGACTGGTTGGAGCTATAGGCGAGAAGAACGCCGTCGAGATCTTCCAGGGACAGTCCGCGGCCCAGCTTCGAGGCCACGCGTTCAACGATCTGTTCCACGTCCTGCTGCATCTGGAAAGCGTACCAACAGCAGGCGACACTTGACGCTTCAGTACTCGACAAATGTCGAGCGCCCTGGCGCAAGATCCTTGAATTTGCAGGGGTTGCGTAGGCGGGCGGCTTCGCATCCATGTCGCCTGCCTCACAGCCGGATTTATTCTGGAATCACAGCCCGCAACACATTTTTCGGCCGAAGTGGCCGCTAACGATGGAGCCCACAGATGATCATCGGTGTCCCCAAAGAAATCAAGAACAACGAGTTCCGCGTAGCCATCACGGCCGCCGGCGTCCACGAGTTCCGCACCCACGGTCACACCGTTCTGGTTGAGCGCGGCGCAGGCCTCGGCTCGGGCATCACCGACGAAGAGTACTCGATCGCCGGCGCCGAAATCGTCAACGAGGCAGATGACGTCTGGGCCCGGGCGGACATGGTCATGAAGGTCAAGGAACCCATCGCGGCCGAGTACCACCGCTTCCGCAAGGGCCTCATCCTCTTCACCTACCTGCACCTCGCCGCAGAGCCCGAGCTCACCGCCGAGCTCATCAACTCCGGCGTCACGGCCATCGCTTACGAAACCGTGCAGGAAGGCCGCACCCTTCCGCTGCTCGCCCCCATGTCCGAGGTCGCAGGCCGCCTTTCCGTAGTGGTCGGCGCTTCCTCGCTGATGGCACCCGCGGGCGGCAAGGGCGTCCTCCTGGGCGGCGTACCGGGCGTGCGCCCGGCCAAGGTTGTTGTCCTCGGTGCCGGCGTTGCGGGAACCAACGCTGCCGCCATGGCGCTGGGCCTCGGTGCTGATGTCACCATCATGGACATCAACATCAACCGGCTGCGCGAACTCGATGCCCTCTACCAGGGCCGACTGAAGACCGTTGCCTCCAACGCCTACGAGATCGAGAAGTCAGTTATCGACGCGGATCTCGTGATCGGCTCCGTCCTTATTCCCGGCGCGAAGGCTCCCAAGCTGGTCACCAACGACCTCGTTGCCCGCATGAAGCCCGGCTCGGTTTTGGTGGACATCGCTGTTGACCAGGGCGGCTGCTTCGAAGACACGCACCCCACCACCCACCAGGAACCGACGTACAAGGTCCACAACTCGATCTTCTACTGCGTTGCCAACATGCCTGGCGCTGTTCCGAACACGTCCACATACGCACTGACCAACGTCACCCTGCGCTACGCTGTGGCACTGGCCAATCTGGGCGTCAAGGCCGCGTTCGACCGCGACCCCGCCCTGGCTGCCGGCCTCAACATCGCCGCCGGCCACGTGGCACACCACTCCGTTTCCGAGGCGCACAACCTGCCCCTCGTCAACGACTGGCACACGCTGGTCTCCGCGTAGCTTCAACGCTCGACGGCGGGGTGCAGCTTCCACGCGAAGCCGCACCCCGCCGTCGTGGTTTAACCCGCGCCGAGTTGGCACTTAATCCCAATGCTGGCGCCAAACATTGTCATTAAGTGCCAACTCGCGGGGACGTTTGGGTCTGGAGATCAGGGCTTTCCGGGGAGGGACGGGATCAGCTCCGAGGGAACCGGGGCGGGTACGCCCGAGGGGCCGGGCTTTGAGGGATCAATCTTGGAGGGATCGATCTCCCGTGGGGTCACCGGCAACTCCGGCGGCGTGGGAATGACGCCATTGCCGGGCTCCTTATGCGATGGCACCTTGGGCGTGTGCGGCGACGCTCCACCGGGCTGTGGCCCAGGAACAGGAACGGCAGGACTGACCGGCGCGGCAGGTGCTGGCTGGGGTTTGACCGTGGCAGGAGCTTGCTGAGGCTCATCCCGGACAGGCAACGGCTCGGGCGTGGTACCGGCGGGGCTGTCGGGCTGGGGAGCGCTGCCGGAACCGGGGTTTAGTTGCGATACCACCGAACCGATTGCTGATCCGAGATGCTGGAAAGCGCCCGGCAGGCCGCCCTCGGAAGCGACTGCAGCGGTGGCTCCGCCAGCCAAGGAGATAACTACGGCGAGGCCTGCGATGGCCGTCCGGCGCTTCTTCCGACGCCGGGCGGCAAGTTCGTCAACAGGCGGGTCGTTGGCAGGCGGGTCGTTGGCAGGCGGGTCGTTGGCAGGCGGGTCGTTGGCAGGCAGGTCGTGCGCAGGAGCAGGTTCCGCAGCAACCGTGGCGAACACCTCAGTGGGCGCACCGGACGACGCGACCGGACCGTCCGCCGTCGCGATCTGCTGGGTGGCGGCGGCCTGCTGGGTGGCGGCGGCCTGCTGGGTGGCGGCGTGCTGCTGGGCGCTTGCGGCCGCGCTGCTGACCATGAGCGCGCGGACTGCGTCGGACGGCAAGGGGGCAGTGTTGGCCAGTGAACGGAGCTCGAGGAGTTCAGTGCGGAGATCGGCGTCGCCTGTGAGGCCGGCGTCGGCCAACAGGTGGTCGATTGCCTGCTGGTCATGACGCCCGGGAGGCGTAAGTTGTTCGCTCATGATGTGCCGTTCCTTAGTAATGCACGCTTCTTCAGTGCACTCAATGCCCTGCGTTGTAGCTGTTTGACGGCTCCCTGGGACTTGCCCATGATCGCCGCCGCATCTTCCACAGACACGTCAGCGACGACCCGGAGGGCCAGGACCTCCCGATAATCGTCGGGGAGGTCGTCCAAAATTTCAGTGACGCCCAGGCCTGCAACCCGTCCGAAGGCCTGGTCTTCGGCCGATGGCGACCGCCGCACGTCCAGGTCCGGTTCGTAGGGGGTCGAGTCGGGCGTTCGTTCGCGTTTGCGATAGTGATCCACCATCCGCGCATGCGCGATGGAGAACAACAGGGTTTTTGCCCCTGGCAGCCCGCCGTGGAGCGTTTCCAGCTTCGGATACAGCGCGAGGAAGACGTCCTGCGTCACGGCCTCCGGGTCGTCCACGCCCCGTGCCCGGAGGTAGCCAAACACCGGTCCGGCGAAGTTATTGTAGGCAGCCGTGAAGAGCAGGGCGGGATCGTCCTGATCCGCCTGCACATATTCATCAGCCAAAGGGTCAAGCACCCGTGGATGCCTCCGTCCCACACACTACGTAGCGGGGCTCCTTGTCCTAAGCCAAGGAGCCCCGCCCTTAAACCGTAACCGCTGCTTTCTTAGCGGACAGAATCGAGGGGTGCAGACGGAACGTCGCTGGGAACCTGTTCCGGCAGCTCAGGCGTCGCAGGGACGGCAGGCACTGCGGGGACAGCGGGTGTAGCGGGAACGGCGGGAACTCCCGGCACAGCGGGCGCTGCAGGAGCGGCGGGAACAGCGGGGACGGCAGGAGTTGCCGGCAGTTCGGACGTCACGGCAGCGTCGACGTCGGCCTCTGCCTTCACCGAGCCGGCAGCCTTCAGGCCGGCAGCCTTGCCCGCCTCCACCACCGCCTCGCAGTGCGCCTCCACCTTGGCTTCGCCGCCGGCAGCAATAGTCAAGGACTCGAAGCCGGGGACCTTGGCGTCAGACTTCAGGCCGCCATTGAGGAGCGCGGTGCAGAGGCCGAACGCCTCCGGGGACGTGGCGTCTTCTACCGTTGCTTTGGCATCTGACACGGCGTTGCCGGCCTTGGCCTGGCCGGCTTCAGCAGCCTCGGTTGCAGTTGCCTGCGCGGTCTCGACGGCGTCAGTAGCCTTGGTCTTGGCGGTTTCGGCGGACTCGGCTGCTTCTGCGGCCTTCTCAGCAACAGGGGCCGGTGCGCCAACGAGGTCATGCGCGGTCTGCTGGATTCCGGTGGGAAGCGCACCATTGAAGGCAGCTACGCCGGTTCCGCCGGCAGCTACGGCTCCGGCAGCCAAGACGCCCGCGGCGACTTTGCTGGTGGCAAGGATAGTGAACAAGGACATGAAACCCTCCGACAAACATTTTTGGGATTGCCCCGGCCGCGGTTGGGTCGCGACCGGATGATCAGCGTGCAGACGTGGCCCGCACTCCCCTTACATCGTTCGCGGCGCCGGTGAGGTTACGCATTGTCCGAAATTCTTTTTCAGGTCTCGGCATGCTGCTCTTTATCCACACTGGTTAGATGTCCCCATGGCCGCGTCCGCTGTGGCCAACTATGCTCGGGAAACGCTCGGCCCTTGGACGCCCGGCGATCGAATATCACTACGTCAGGGGATACGTAATGGGGTTGGGCACCTAGTGGGACAGGGATTGGTGGGCGCGGACGTCGGAGATCTCCGACGACTTTCGGCAGTGATGGACTCCGAGGCGGAGAAGATCACCAAGCTTCAACAACAGCTCAATACGCTGATTCAGAACGGCAACCTATGGCGGGGAAATGATGCCGACCAGTTCCGAAGCCGGTGGCAGAGCGATCTCCATGGACGATTGGGAGCAGCAGCTGCTTGCCTGCGAACCAACGCCCGCGCCCTGAAAATCAACGCCGAGCAGCAGGAACAAGCGTCCTCGGGCAGTCCCGGAGGAAGGCTCAAAGGGGGACCTTCCACGGGGCAGGGAAAGAGCACTCCTGAGGCGCCAGGGTTTAGTTTTGATCCCACCAGCTACGGCCCCGTCACCGTTGAAGGCAGCGGTTCAATCGACAGTCAAGCAGCGGGCGAAACCCACGGCTCCGTTGGTCCCGGCGGCATTGCGTTCGGAGGATCCGGTGAGGCGTCCACCGGAGGTCGCATGACCTGGGAGGCCGAGACCGGGTTCGGGCCCGGCACGACAACTGTCACCAACGAAACGTTCGTCGGCGTCCGCGCCGACGGCGAGTTCGAGGCCAGTGTGCCATTCGGACTCGGACTTCCCAATGCCCACGTTAACGGTGAAGCATTCGCTGGCGCGGAAAACGTCACCACCATACGATCCGACTTCTTTGACGGCTGGGTCAGCAACACCTCCACGACGCGTGCAATGACTGGAGTCGAGGCGAGCGCACACGCCAACGCGAGCAGCCCCTTTCTGTTTTCGGCTGGTGGTGAGGGCTTCGCGGGTCAAAAACTCACCGTGGACAACAAGACCGAGTTCGCTGGTGGGCTGTTCACCTTGGGGCAAGGTGGAGAATTCCGCGCCGGGGCCTGGGCCAGCGCCGGTGAAGGCGAAATCAGCGTCAAGGGCCGCGATGTCTCAGGCACTGCGTTCAGCGCAGGAGCGGGTGCGGAGCTGACAGGGAGCCGGTATGTCGAAGTCCTGGGCCAAACACTAACATTCAACGCGACGGTGGCCGCCGGAGCGGGTGAGGGGCACTTCTTTACGGCTTCCGTGGATGAAGACGGGCTCACTCTGGGTGCGGGAGCCAAGCTCACCGCCGAACTGGGACTGGGTGCGGGTGGCCAGATCACCCTCAGCCCCAAAGGACTAGTAGATTCCGTGACCGGATTCGTCGACTTCCTGAACAACTGACCTTCGCCACCACACCACCGCCGGAAAGGCTCCAATGTCGCAACAGGTTTTCCCGTCCGCATCTTTCCCCGCCTACCCCACCATCAAACTCAATCCACCATCCGGTTGGACACATCAAGTGGTCCCCGATGCTTTGGGTGCCCTGATGGCCCCGGCCGCCGAAGGTCGCTACACAGCAAATGTGGTGATCTCCGTGTCCCGCCGTTTGCCCGGCTACCAGCTGCGGGATATCGCTGCATCCGTGGACTCGTTCCTGGACGCCCTGCCGGACGCCGTCCTGCTCGCCACGGAGCCAGTGGTTATCAATGGCCGGGATTGGCACGTACGCGAGGCACGCTACACGCACCCACAGGCAGGTTCGCTGGCACAGTTCACAGCCGTCACGGTGGTCCACCAGGACGCCGCAGCGGATGTCGTCCAGTTGACCGGCAGCTGCCAACCCATTGAAGGCAACCACGACCTCAAGGCCATCTATTCGCTGGTTGCCAGCGCGGACGTTACGCCAGCGCCCTAGCCTGCTCAATCAGCTTCAGCACCGCAACGGAGTCGGCCGGATCCACCGGTACCGGAAGTGCGGAGGCGGTGCCGCCGCCGTCGAGCTTGTCCGCCAGCATGCGGTAGAACTCGGGGTAGGCGCCTCGCTCCGTGGGGATGGTGGTGCGCTGCCCGTCCCGTTCCAGAGTGCCGTGGTTTTCTGGGGGCTCGACGCCGTACTCCGCGTCCGTAGGCAACCCACCGCGCAGCACGTAGGGCTCCTGCGGGTCGGTGCCGAACTTCACGAAGCCAGCTTCCGTGCCGAGGATGCGGAAGCGCGGCCCGTGGAGGTGGCTGTTGAGGTTGATGGTGACGTGGCTGACCACGCCCGACTCATGCTGGAGTGCCAGGAAAACGTCGTCGTCGGCACTTTCCTGGGGGCGGCGGGCCGTGATTTCCGCGAAGGTGACGGTGGCCGGCCCAAAGAAGCGGAGAGTGAGATCGAGGACGTGGGTGCCGAGATCGAACAGGACACCACCGCCGTCTTCCGCCGTGGCACTGGCTTTCCAGGCCTTGGCGATCTCCGGCGCCCAGCGCTCCATGCCCACCTCAAACCTGGTCACGGTACCCAGCGTTCCGGCGTCGAGCAGTTTTTTCACCGTGAGCGAGTCACCGTCCCAGCGCCGGTTTTGGTACACGGTGAGGACGCGGCCCAGTTTCGCAGCTAGGTGAATCAGCTCCTCACCCTCGGCGCTGTGGACCGTGAACGGTTTATCGACGACGACGTCGAGCCCGGCTTCCAGCGCAGCTTTCGCGAGGGGAAAGTGGGTTGCGGGCGGTGTGCCCAGGACGACCAGATCCAGTTGATCAGCCAGCGCCAGGATGTCCTGCGGGGTGTTGACGATTCGCGCCTCCGGGTAGAGGGCTTCGGCTTTCGCTTGACGTGCGGCGTCAGAGGTTGCAATGACGGCCAGTTCATAGGCGGGATTACTCGCGATGAAAGGCGCGTGGAAGACGCTGCCCGACAGGCCGAAACCTGCGACGGCGGTACGGATCGGCTGGGAAGTCATGACTCTAGGCTACCGATCCTCTCTCACGTAATAGCCCTTTCACACCAACCCTCTATCCCCGGGTGAGAGAGGATTCGGGTGAAGGGCGCGGGACGTGAGCGAGCGTCGGAGCGAAGGGCGCGGGACGTGAGAGCGGGTGGGGACGGCGAAGGCCGGGAACCTCCCGAACCGATGAACAGGTTCAAGGGAGTTCCCGGCCTTCAGGAAACTACACTTTGGGTAACTACAGCGTGGGGGCTACTTCTTGGCGCCCTTTTCCCAGCCGATGGTGGTCCAGTCAGGAACGTTCGAGAGGCTCTTGAACAGGGACGGGCCGTAGTTGGCCAAGCCCGTGCGCACGAACTGGATCTCCGGACCGTTCAGCACGGTACCCATGGAGAAGTACTTCTCCATGTGCTTCTTCTCTACCTCCATGGCAGCCTTGTTGCGCTCGGTGTCATCGGCAATGGTTGCCAACCGCTTGATTTCGGCATCGAGCTCAGCGTCGCCCAGGCCGTTTTCGTTGGTAGCAGAGTCGTAGTACTGCTTGACGGCATCAGTGGCATCCGGGCCAACGGTGTAACCGGAGATGGTCACATCGAACTCGCGTCCGCCGATGACCTTGCCGAAGTCAGCATCACCGCGCTGGTCGATAGTGACATCCATTCCGGCAGCCTTGAGCTGGTTCTGCAGGGTCTGCGAAGTGGCACCCGTGGTGGGATCGTCACCGAAGTTGGTGATCTTAAAGGAGATGGGGACGCCGTCCTTCTCCATGATGCCCTTGTCATTGGCCGTGTAGCCAGCGTCTGTCAGGACCTTCTTCGCAGCCTCAGCGCCGGTGTCCTTCACGGGGTAGTTGTCCTGGTAATACTCCGAGAACGGCATGAGCATCATAGAGCCTGAGCTCTCTTCGGACCAGTTCAGGCCGTTGAAGCGGACGTCGCGGATAGCCTTGCGGTCGACGGCGGTGAAGATCGCCTTGCGAACGGCGACGTCGGTCAGGGCCGGGCGCTTTGCGTTGATGTTGAGACCGCCGGCAAACAGGCGCTGACCGCGGCGGACCTCCGAGTTGGTAGTTCCTTCGAGCTGCTTGTAACGGCCCAGGGTGCGGCCATTGGCGGCGTCGATCTCGCCATTTTTGAAAGCAGCGATCGTCGCGCTCGGCTCCATCTGGCGCCAAATGACCTTTTCGAGGACCGGCTTCTGGCCCCACCACTTCTCGTTAGGAACCATAGTTACAGTCTTGGCGGTCGTGTCGTAGTTCTCCACCTTGAACGGGCCGGCCATCCATTCCGGGTGCATGTTGCCGGCAAACCCCGTGTTGAAGATTTCGGGAGTATTGATGGCCGGGTGAATCAGCCCGAGGAAGAGGCCTTCCAACGGAAAGACCGGCTGTGTGGTGGTGACAATGACTTCTTTGTCGTTGGCACCGGCCTTGACCGAATCCACGAAGGCGTAGGCGCCGGCGGTGACGATGTCGATGGACTTGTCTTCACCCTTGAGCATGTTCCAGGTGTTTTCGAAGGTCTTAACATCGATGGGCGTCCCATCGTTCCAGGTCGCCTTCTCATTGACCTTAATGGTGATGGTCTGCTTGCCGTCCTTGACTTCGCTCTTGACCTCTTCACAGAAGTCCTTGTTGGGCTCCGCCTTGCCGTTGAAGTCCAGCTTCCAGCAACCACCGATGCCACCGCTGTTGATGGAGGCGGGGTTAACAGGCGTCATCAGCGCTGAGGTGTCGGCACTGTTACCCACGTTGGAGAAACCGTTGAAATCCGGCCCGATGCTGCCCACAGCCAGGGTGACCGTGCCGCCCGGCTCCAGGTCTTTTGCTTCCTTGGCGTTGACGCTAATCAGCTTGCTGATGTCGCCGCCGCTCTCTTCGGCCTTCTGCGAGGCCGGACCCGACGGCGTTCCCCCGCCGCAAGCGGTCAGCATAAGCGTTGCTGCGAGCGCTACGCCACCGATCGTCGTGTATTTCTTCATGGTTTGCCCTTCATGTTTACGACTGGAAATCTTTGCGAGTTGAATAACAGGGTTTCAATCGATGCGTCATATGTCGTCAGGCATGCACCACCAGCATGTCGGCATCTATCTCTCCGTCCGGGAAGAAGCATGCGAAGTCCTGTGTGTCCTCCTTCTCCGAAGCCAGTGGCGGCTCCAGAGTAAGGCACTTCTGCTGCTTTGCGGCAGGTAATGCGGCAAACACGGGACAACGGGTCGCAAAATTACAGCCTTGGGGAGCATCAAGCGGGCTGGGTAGGTCGCCCTGCAGGATGATGCGTTCGCGGGTGCGTTCCAAGTTGGGGTCCGGAACCGGGATCGCTGACAACAAGGCCCGCGTGTAAGGGTGGCGCGGGTTGTCGAAGACGTCGTCCACGTCGCCGGTTTCAACGATCTTGCCGAGGTACATCACGGCAACACGGTCTGAGATGTGCCGGACAACGGAGAGGTCGTGGGCCACCATCAGGTAGCTCAAGCCCAGCTCGGCGCGCAGCTTATCCAGCAGGTTGATGACTCCGGCCTGCACGGACACGTCCAGCGCAGATACCGGTTCGTCCAGCACCACGAGCTTCGGATTCACCGCGAGCGCACGGGCAATACCGATGCGCTGACGCTGCCCGCCGGAAAACTGGTTGGGGAAGCGGTTGACGTGGTCAGGCTGCAGGCCCACCAGCTTCATGAGTTCCATGATGCGTTTCCTGATGGCGGCCTTGGGCATCCCCAGGTTTTCCAGCGGCTCAGCAAGGACCTCGTATACGGTGAAACGCGGATCCAAGGCACCCGTGGGGTCTTGGAACACCATCTGCATTTCCTTACGCATGGCCATCGTGGTCTTGTGGTCGGTGGCTACTTTGTTGCTGACGCCGCCGATAACCACTTCGCCCACCTGGTCCGGGTGGAATTCCATGATTTCCAGGAGAGTGGTGGTCTTGCCGCAGCCTGACTCGCCCACAATCGAAACGCACTCGCCTTCGCGGATGTCGAAGCTCAGGCCATCTACGGCCTTGACCGTGCCGATCCGTCGCTTGATCAAGGCACCCTTGAGCAGCGGGAAGTGCTTTTTCACGTCCTTGAGTTCCAGGACCTTTTCGCGCTCAACGCGAGGGACGCCGTCGAACTTTGAAACGGGCTTTGGCGGCGCGTGGAAGATCTTGTGGGCGTCGGCGCTACCGGACAGTTCGTCAGCCTTGATGCAGGCTGCCTTATGTCCCAGCGTCTGGCCCTCAACACCGGGGACGCTGATGAGCTCCGGCTCGCCGTGCAGGCAGGCGTCGCTGACCATCGGGCAGCGGGCCGCGAACGAACATCCGGTCACCGGCAAGGCCAGGTTGGGCGGAGTCCCCTCGATGGGAACCAGCGACTGCCGGGTGGCCGTGTCCACGCGGGGAACAGCGCCGAGCAAGCCGAGCGTGTACGGCATTCGCGGGTTGTAGTAGATGTCCTGCACAGTCCCGGTTTCCACCGGCTTGCCGGCGTACATGACCATGATGTCGTCAGCCATGCCCGCTACAACACCGAGGTCGTGAGTGATCATGACGACGGCGGCGCCGGTCTCCTCCTGCGCGGTGTGCAGGACTTCCAGCACCTGCGCCTGGATGGTGACGTCCAGCGCCGTCGTGGGTTCATCCGCGATGAGTACCCGCGGATCGTTGGCGATGGCGATGGCGATCATAACGCGTTGGCGCATGCCGCCGGAGAACTCGTGCGGAAAAGCCTTCAGCCGGTCCTTGGGGCTCGGGATGCCCACCATACGCAAAAGGTCGACGGCGCGGGCTTCTTTGGCCTGCTTGCTCATGGTGGGGTTGTGGACCGTGAGCGCCTCGATGATCTGGTTGCCCACCGTGTAAACCGGGGTCAATGAGGACAGCGGGTCCTGGAAGACCATGGCGATGTCATTGCCGCGATGCTTACACATGGCTTTGTCGCTGAGACCCAGGAGTTCCTTGCCCTTGAAGCGCACGGAGCCCGTGATATCCGCCGTTTCCGGGAGGAGTCCCATGATGGCCATGGACGTGACGGACTTGCCGGAACCGGACTCGCCCACGATGCCCAGCGTTTTGCCGGGCATGAGGTCGAAGTCGACGCCGCGGACCGCATGGACCACACCATTCTCGGAGTTGAAGCGGACGTTGAGGTCGCGGACGCTGAGGACGGCGTCGCCGGGAGCGTAGAGTCCAGCGTCGCGAAGGCGCTCGGCGGGAGTGATTTTGGTGCTCATTTGTTGATCTTCTTTGCGGTCTTGGTCTTGGCCCGTCCAATGGAGCTGGAGCTGGGGTCGAAGGCGTCACGGAGTCCGTCGTTCATCATGGCCAGCGAACCGGTGAGCAGGAACATGACGGTCAGCGGAACCCAGAACATCCACGGGAAGGACGACACCTGGCCCGTCGCTTGGCCGATCAGGACACCAAGGCTGACGTCCGGGAGCTTGATGCCGATGCCGATGAAGGAGAACGCGACCTCGGCCAGGATTGCGCCGGTAATGCCACGGGTGAAGTCGAGGACCAACAGAGAGCCGATATTCGGGACAAGGTGGCGCCACACGATGCGACGGGACGGGACACCCATGTACTTGGCGGCTTTGACGTAATCGCGCTGCATGAGGGACATGGACAGTGAGCGCACCAGGCGGGCGGTGCCCATCCAGCTGAAGAAGAGCAGCACCACGATCAGCAGGAGCCAGCTGGGGAGGTCTTTCAGGCCGCCGCTTCCGCTGGTGGCGACGGCGACCACCAGGATGGCGGGCATCATGATGAGCGCTTCAAGGATGAACAGCATGGTGGCGTCCACCTTGCCGCCAAAGAACGCCATGGTGCAGCCGTATACCGCGGAGATCAGGACGGAAACACCTCCCACGATCAGGCCGATGAGGATGGAGGTCCGGGTGCCGTCCACAATGAGCGCCAGGAGGTCGATGCCGGCCTGGGTGGTCCCCAGCAAGTGGTCCGGCGACGGCGGCATACCAATGTTCAACGGATCAAGGGTGTCCTTGTCCCACGAGGTCAGGAACCCGCCAAAGATTGAGAAGAGGAACAACGCAAGGAAAATGAACAAGCCTGCGACGGCGGTCCGGTTCCGCATGAAGCGACGGAAAATGATCCGCGACTTCCCAATGACGACGTCCTGGTCCGCGACCCGGGCTTCGTCGATTTCCGCAATGGGATCAATGATGTTGGTCATTACTGGACCCTCACTCGTGGATCGACCAGTGTGGTGGCGAAGTCGGCAAGGATGGCGCCGATAGCGAAGATTGCTGAGCCATAGGCCAGCGTGGCGGTGGCGACGTTGACGTCCTGAAGGCTGATGGCCTGGATGCTCCAGAGGCCGATGCCTGGCCAAGCGAAGATGGCCTCCGCGAAGAAGCCGCCTGTGAAGATGGCCGGGATGGTGAAGGCGATACTCTGCGCCACCGGAATGAAGGAGACCCGCAGGGCGTGCTTCCTGATGGCCTGGTTGCGGGTCAGTCCCTTGGCCCGGGCGGTGCGCACGAAGTCGGCATTCACGTTGTCCAGGAGGTACTGCCGTTGGGCGATCTGGTAACCGGCCCAACCGAAGATAGTCATCGCGAAGGTGGGCACGGCGTAGTGGGCAACAAGGTCAACGAAAGCCGGCCAGCCCGGCTCAATTCCCGGCGTCGAAATCCCCGTGACGAAGAAGATGCGCTCGCCAACGGCCTCATTGATGCTGATGGCACCGAGCTGCACCAGGAAGTATGCGATGGGCGCGGGAAGGATGTGCACCAGGTAGCTGTAGGACGTGATGACGCGGTCCTGGAACTTGTACTGGCGGGCGGCGGAGTACACGCCGAGGGCGACGCCGATGACCAGGGTGAGGATGATCGAGGCGATGAACAGCCGGGTGGAGACCATCACGCGGTCCGCGAATTCGGCGTTGACGAACGCGCCGTTCGGGCTGCGGCCCCAGTCCCAGCGGGTGACGATGCCCCAGAGCCAATCCAGGTAACGCTCCCAGGCGTTTTTGTCCGGATCCAGACCGAGCCCCCGGAAAGAAGCAGCTACTTGTTCAGGGGTTGGCCGCGGGATCTTTTCCTGCTCGAGCACTGCGGGTTTCAGCGACGAGACCGCCAGGAAGTAACCTGCACTTGTGGTCAGGAAGATCATGATCAGGTAGATGCCCGACCGCTTCATCAGATATTTCAGCATGTCGGGCGGCTGCCCCGAATCGTGGCAAAACTCAATGCTCGTCCTTCCGCGGTTCCCGGCTGTGGCCGGCGTCAGCTACGAATTGGCGCAGCGGGTTCTTGGGCCCCCCGCACCCCTTCAGTGATCACCAGCCATGTATGGCATGCGTCACATTCAAGAGGAAACTACCACAATAACTGCTTCACGTTTTGCTTCGGGGCGTCCGGTTTCGCGCCTGCGGCCAGATTGTTATGTGCAGGTTGCGTCACGTTTACGACGTCGGCAGCACTATTGCGGTTACCGCGCCAGGTATGAGGGCGCTAACAAAGGTTTCGAGACTTGGCTGCGCTGGTTTCCGCTGATGTAGCGGCGCGACTTAGTCGGCGCTCAGAAGCCGGGTGACCAACTCACGCCACGAGTCCGCAAGCCGCGTGGGTGAAATACCTCGAACGCGAACATCATCCACTATTCGCTCAGGGTCCAGCGCGTAGGTCAGGGACATCGCCATCACCCAAGGATCCGCGATTCCGGCCTCCCGCAGCAGGACCTCCATATGTCGATGCGAAAGCTTGGTTGCCGGCACATCAAACCGGTTGCGGGTAGCAGCACCAGCCGCTTTCAGGAGTTCGCCGTTTTCAAGGACGAAGTAGATTCGCCCCTCGCCGAAGGCAAGCAGCCGGTCCATTGGCGCAGCTCCTGGACCCAGCGGAGGCGGCCCGAACATAAAGCCGTGCTGGAATTCGGACTCCGAGTCGCTCAACAGGGTCATCATCAGCCCGGCGCGGCTACCGAAGCGACGGAAGACTGTCCCTTTGCCCACCTTTGCCTTGCAAGCGAGCGCGTCCATGGTCAGTGCCTCGGCGCCCAGCTCGGCCACCAGATCCCGGGCAGCGCTAAGGAGGCGCTCGCGATTTCTCGCTGCGTCACTGCGCTCGTGGGGCGCACCCAGGGGCACGTCCGGCCGAATAGGGATCGAGCTCACAGAAATATTCTAGACCCCGGGAATAGAAAGCGGACCATAGTCCGTTTAGTATCGATGAAGGCTCCCAGCCCAGACATCGAACGGCCGGCACCTCAACCGGCAGACAAAAGGAGACACCATGTCCAAGAACACCGTTCTTACCCTCGTCGGCAGCCTGCGCGCCGATTCCCACAACAAGAAGCTCGCCGAAGCCATTCAGCTGAACGCGCCCGAGAACGTTGATGTGCAGATCCACGGCTCACTGGGCAGCATTCCCTTCTACAACGAAGACATCGACGTCGAAGGCCAGGTTCCTGCCGAAGCCGCTGCCCTCCGCGCTGCAGCAGCCGACGCCGACACCATCCTCCTGGTCACTCCCGAGCACAACGGCACCATGCCCGCTTCCCTGAAGAACGCCATCGATTGGCTGTCCCGCCCGTTCGGCGCCGGCGCACTCTCCGGCAAGCCGACCGCCGTCATTGGAACCGCTTTTGGCCAGTTCGGCGGAGTGTGGGCCCAGGACGAGGCCCGCAAGGCTGCTGGCATCGCCGGCGCCAAGGTACTTGAAGACGTAAAGCTGGCCGTTCCGGGTTCCATGATCCGCTTCGCTGAACTGCACCCGAAGGACGACGCTGAAGTTGTTGAGCAGATCAAGGGCATCTTCGAGCCCCTGACTGCCGTTCAGGACGAAGAAGCAGCAGCCTAGTCTTCGACGCTTTCCATGCCCCTGTTCCGCATTCTGCGGGACGGGGGCATTCGCGTTTCTTCGGTTTTTGGCGGGGCGTGATCAACTCTTGTCCGAACCGTCACCGTAACGGCATGTTGTGTTCCGCCGCCCCGTCCTAACGTTGGAGATACAGGTGGACGGACAGGAGCGCGGGGCTGTCATGCATACCGGACGGGGAGTAAAAAGTACGACGGCGATCACGGCTGCCTGCCTCATTTTCGGCCTCTGGGTGACTGGCTGCACTACTGTCCCGGCCGAACCGTCCGAGTCTGAGGCCGCAGGCCCCCTTCCCACAATTTCCTTGACTTCGCCTGCCACCGCACCTTCACCCGTAGCTTCGGCGCCCGCTGCCTCGGCTCCTGCACCTTCGAGCCCGGGTACTCCCTCCGTGGCCGTCCCCGCCGCGTCGCCCCCGGCAGCAACATCTGCTCCAGCACCGTCCGCGAGTACACCCGCTTCGTCCGTGGCCTCGCCCACCCAACCGGCGGCCGTCGTCGAGCCCTCACCCCAACCTGGCACCAGCGCGCCAGAACCAACAACCACCGCAACTGTCATTCCCGTGGATTCCGACAACTCCGGACCAGCGGTCTACTACGTGGCAATCGACGACGGTGGTGCCCGCGGCGTGCGGTTCGGCTGCAACGACAGCTTGGTACCCATCAGGGGTGTAGCGGTGCCCGGCGATCCGTTGTCCGTGGCCCTGGGACGACTGCTGGAGGCGGGACTGCCAGTGGACAGTGATGCGGCCCTCTACGACTCATTGGCCACTTCGTCGCTGCGCTACCTCTCCGGCTACATGAGCGGCGCAACGGTGGTGGTTAACCTCAGCGGGTCACTGCGGCCCGGAGGCGTGTGCGACATCCCACGGATCCAGGCGCAACTGACGCAGACCATAGTGTCGGCCAGTGGTGCGTCGCGTGCGGAGATCTATGTGAACGGCAGGACATTGACGGAGGCCCTGAGCGTGCGGTGAGGGTGCTGCCGGCGCGTGATTCAGGCACGGGGCTAGTGAGTTGCGCTTTCGTGCTCATGCCGTTGCGATCGCCAGCACCCTCCGGAGCGCCCAAGCTACACGCAACAGGGCAAGGACCGAGGCGAAGGTCAACACAAAGACCAGCGCTTCGGGGATCCACAGGCCTGTGACAGCATCTCCTTCCAGGACCACCGTGACCAAGGCGGCCACCACCAGTAGACCCAGCCCGGGGATGGCAAAAAGGAAAACTTCGCCGATTTGGCGCCGGTGCTTGGCGGAGAGTTTCTCCAAGGGAAGTTCTCGCTGACCCGGCGCAGCCTTCTTTCCCAGCACGTTGATCAGCATGGATACACTCGTCAGAGTCAGGCCAGCAGTGGCGCCGGCCAGCGTGGCGAGTGTCTGGAACAAGGTTCGCCTCGCACCGGGATCCGCGCTTTCCAGCATCAGCGGTTGACGCACAAGGAGCGAGATTCCCAGCCAAATCAGGACGCCAAGCGCAGCCCATCCGAAATCCGCGCTGGGATGCAACAGAAACCAACGCCACAGAGTCCTGCGGCGCCCACTTCGCTCCACGTCAACCTCGTACAAGCTCATGATCTGCACCGCCTTGGTTGTCCTCAGATGTTTGATCAGCCTTGTCAGCGCTCTCCATAGCGGCCACCAGGGCTGCCCGAACAGTGGCTATTCCGCCCGCAACGATGTCCGGGACCAAGCCCGAATCAGCAGGGCCCTTGATGTCCGGCAGGGTCCTGGCGAAAAATGCCTCGTTGTCCCTGGCCTGTTTATTGAGGATGGCAATCGCCTCGCTTGTGGATTTTTGGGGGTCGTTGAAGACATCCGGGTCCACCTCTACGTGCGAGATGAACCGCTCCTTCAGCAGGTCCACCACCTCACGGTCGCCGGTCAGGGAGTCCTTGCCCTCAGCCACCACATAGTCGAAATGCTCCACGGATCCGGCCCTGCGGAAGAGATCAATAAGTTGCTGGATCCGGTCCCGAATCCGCTGTTTGTCCTCGGCCTTTCCTGACCTGCCAACGCTCAGGGAAATCCGGAATGTTCCCTCATTCATGAGCCGTGAGGCGCTGTCCAGAACGTCAGCCCATTCACCCTCCATAAGCTTCCCGGACAGACGTTCGGCAGGAAGCGCGAACTCGAAACGGCTCACCTCCAGCCGGGTGAGGATTTCCTCGATGTCCTCGCGCACAACCGGCACCAGGCTTGGCTCAAGCCCCAGCATTCCTTCGAGGTACTCGCCCATCCTTGATGCCCGGGGGCCATTGCCACTGGTCAGCACAGCGATTACATTCCTCTTCAAAAAGGCGAAGCAGGTGGTCTCCAACAGATGGTCACCCGGAGCCAGCGGCAAGGGCTTGCGCCGCCCGAGGGCGTCGCCGACGCTGGGAAGGTTGGTGTCCCGCACCCGGTCCAAAAGCAGCACGGGGTGCGGAGACGATGCCACCGCCTGGGCGAGCAGCACAGTCCCGTCCGCACTTGTGTAATGCCGGTCCACCCCAGAGTCCTGGGCCTTCTTCAGCACCTCCGCCACGCGGCGCGCTGGAAATGGCCGGCTGAGTTCGTCACCGTTCAGCTGCTCGATCCGCCAGAACTGTACACTGCGCCGTGCCATGGATCCTCCCCTCGTTTTCCATGACCCACGCTATCGGCGAGGTCCGACATTAAAGCCGGGTGCCGGCGTCGTGCCCTGAACCTGCAGGCCGACACAGAGTTCAAAGGCTGTATTTTGGTCCCGGCGCGAACAGGGAGTCCATTTCGTCGTGGCTGCGCGTGCCAGCCAGCCCCGCCCAATTGCCGTCGCCGAGGATTTCCTTTGCCACCCGGGCCACCTTGGCATACGCCGCTTTGGCCGTATTGCCGCCAATGCTGACGCGACGAACCCCGGCGTCGTGGAGCTCAAGGGGCGACGGCGCCCCGACGCCCGCCAGCGCGTTGAGAGGTGCGGGAATCCTGCTGGACAACTCATGGAGGACATGTAGATCCACGACGCCGGGCACGAAGATTCCGTCCGCCCCCGCAGTGAGGTAGGCCTCCGCACGGCGCAACGTTTCGTCGTAGGCAGTTTCCGCGAACTGGCCCGAGAGGTAGGTGTCGGTACGGGCATTGATGAACAACGGTATTCCACGATCGTCAGCAACTGCGCGAATCAAGGCAATCCGGCGCGACTGTTCGTTGATGTCCGTGAGCGGTTCGGTGGCGGAGTCCTCAATGTTGATGCCAACGGCTCCCTCGTCCAGGACCGCATGGACAGTGGCACGAAGTTCGTCGTCGGTACGCCCGTAGCCCGTCTCAATGTCTGCAGAGACCGGTAACCGGGTTGCCCCCGCAATGCGACCAAGTGCAGCCATTGCCAGGCCCCATGGCACGTGGTCACCGTCCCGGAACCCCAGGCTCCATGAGACAGCCGAGCTCGAGGTGGCAATCGCGGTCGCACCCGCCTCCTCCACCACACGGGCGGAAGCCGCGTCCCACACGTTCACCAGCACAAGCGGCATTGGCCCGGCGTCGTGAAGTTTATGAAAGTGTTCTGCTTTGGTCACGGATCCCCTGTGCGCTGTCATAGCTACATTCCAGCCCTTCATGATCGTGGCGTAAAGGATTGCCTGCGAAACTGAAGTCATTCGAAAACAACTGTTGCCTCTTTAGCAACATCGAGGAGTATCCTTTCACTGTGACCCACGAAACACTGGATGCCGGCGCAACGTTGCCTGCTGAAGCCATCGACGCCATTGAGCGGGCCGCTACGGCCGCTCACCCGCACGAGGAACTGTTCTCCGCGCGGGCCGCCAATATCAAACAGTCCGCTGTCCGGGACGTCTTCGACATCTCGATGCAGCCAGGCCTGGTCTCCCTTGCCGGCGGCAACCCCTACCTGCAGTCGCTACCCTTGGAGAAGCTTGGCCAAACTGCGGCCCGCATCATCGCCGAAGAGGGTATGACCGCCCTGCAGTACGGCGGCGGCCAAGGCACGGAAGAACTCCGCGCGCAGATCTGCGACATCATGGCAGCCGAGGGGATCACCGACGCCCGTCCCGAGAACGTGGTCATTACCGCTGGATCGCAGTCCGCCCAGGATGTTGCCACGAAGGTTTTCTGCAACCCGGGCGACGTTGTCCTGGTGGAAAATCCCACTTATGTGGGCGCCCTGAATACGTTTGAGGCGTACCAAGTCCAGGTGGAACCTGTGGAAATGGACGACGACGGGTTAGTACCCGAGCTTCTTGAGGCCAGGATCGCGGCACTTCAGGCAGAGGGCAAGAACATCAAGTTCCTCTACACGATCCCCAACTTCAACAACCCCTCAGGCATCACGCTGGCCGCAGAGCGCAGGCAGCGGATCGTCGATATATGCCGTAATGCGAATGTCATCGTCCTCGAGGACAACCCTTACGGACTCCTGCGGTTCGACGGCCATCCGATCGCGCCGATGCGAGCCGCCAACCCGGATGATGTCATCTATCTGGGCTCCTTCTCTAAAATCTTTGCCCCCGGACTCCGCATTGGCTGGGCCCTGGTTCCCGCGCACTTGCAGCGTCGTTTCTACCTCGCCTCCGAGGCGGTGACCCTCTGCCCGCCTCCGCTGAATCAAATGCTCGTCTCGGCATACCTCCGGGAGTACGACTGGGAAGGGCAGATCGAAACCTACCGGACGCTTTATGCGGAACGCTGCCATGCCCTGTTGTCCGCACTCGACGAATACATGCCCGCAGGCCTCACGTGGACGCGCCCGGACGGCGGCTTCTTCGTTTGGGTCACGCTGCCCGAAGGCGTCGATACCTATCCCCTGCTCGGAAAGGCAATTGACGCGGGAGTCGTCTTCATCCCGGGTGCTGCCTTTTCTCCGGCTGACGGACCTTCCAACAAGCTCCGTCTCGCTTTCAGCGCCGTACCGCCGGATACGATAGCCGAAGGTGTCCGCCGCTTGGCCCCTGTCCTGGCGGATGCCGTTGAAGCTACCAATGAAGGAGCACCACAATGACCGGAGTTGTGATCGTCGGAGTAGACGGCAGCGAGACAGCAATGAGGGCAGCACAGGCCGCCCAGCAGTTGGCGATCGGCCTTGGAGCCAGCCTTCGCGTGGTCAGCGCCTTCGACAGCAACCGAACAGAGGTGGTTGAGATCGGCACCGATAAGTGGATCGTCTCCGACGCCGCCGAAGCTGAAGCTGTGGCTCGCGCCGTCGCGGAGCGCCTGATGGATGACCGCCTGGAGGTTACCTACTCCGCGGCCCGGGGAAAACCGGGTGAAGCTTTGGTCAAAGAGGCTGAGGTGCAGGATGCCCGTTTGATCGTGGTGGGGAACCGCCGCATGCAGGGCCTGGGCCGCGTGCTTGGAAGCGTGGCCAACACCGTTGCGCACACCGCTCCCTGCGACGTCTACATCGCCAAGACCGACCAGCCCTAACGCGAGCTGAATCACGCCGCCGGGTGGGGAGTCTCACCCGGCGTTTGGCGTCTTTTGAGCCTGCACCCTGAAGTCATCGTTATAAAATCGAGATGCTCGCAATGGCGCGTGCCACCTCCACATACTGACTTCAGGGATCATTTACTTGCTTACTTTGCAGCCGCGCCAGCGCGTGGGACACGACATTCTTCTTGCCCGCCACGGCAATCACATCAGCACAATGCGCTATGACCGAACCAACGACCGCATCATCGCCATGCTGGACGACGGTTCCTGGGACAGCGCCCCCAACATGATCTCCCCTAGTCTTGAGATGCCCGAAACGTTCGGCAGCGTCTTCCGCAAGGATTGGCGCTTCCTTTCCCTGGCATGTGTTGCCATGGTCACCGTGGCCGCCGTCGCCATGGGCATCAGCGTGGAGATGGCAAACCACATGTCGACGACGGAACTGCAGGCGCTGCTGGTCAATTACCCGGCGTTCTAGCTGCTAGAGCATCCACTCCCGCAGCAGCCACCAAAGGCCCGCGATGACAATGCCTCCAAATAGCGAGCCTGCAATAACTTGAGCAAGGGTGTGGGCGCGCAATACCAATCGTGACCAGCCAACCGCCGGCACGAGGAGCAACAGGGGAAGCCACTCCGGTCCGAACATCATGACGGAGATAACGACGGCCGCCGCAAGAGCCGACGCGTGCCCGCTCATTTTCCAGAACGCACTGACTACGGCCAGAACCCCGATTCCTCCAATGAGCGCGATGATCATCACCGTGACGCTCACCGGACCACTGAGCAAGTGCAGGACGAGCAGGCCAACCACCACTGACCCCAACGTCATCAAAAGCAACGCGGGCCGCTGACGTCGGTCGCTGACGTGGTGGTCCGTAATCTTGCCCAGCTTCACCATCGCCAGCACGTACGCCAGCGGCAGGACACAGACGAACATCGCCGCGAGCAGCCCGAACCATATGGTCCCCGGGAAGCCCGGTTCAATGGCAGGGCTGATCAGCAGGAGGACCAGCACAACAACCGGCGGCTGGAAAACTTCCGTCAGCACCCGGGCAACCGTCCGCCACGGCCCGGTCAACAGCTGAGGGGGCACACGGCCTGTTGCCTCTGCTATCGTCTCGGTGCCACGGCCGGCGCCTGGGTCGGCTTGCCGGTCAGTCAAGCAGCAGGGCCGGTTCTTCAAGAATGGATGCAACGTCCGCCATAAAGCGCGCAGACAAATCCCCATCCACCACGCGGTGGTCGAAGGAACCGCCGAGTGTTGTGATCCAGCGCGGGATGACTTCGCCGTCCAGGACCCAGGGCTTCTGCTTGATGGTTCCGAAGGCAATGATGGCTACTTCACCCGGGTTGATAATAGGGGTTCCGGTATCAATGCCGAGCGCGCCGATGTTGGTGATGGTCAGGCTTCCACCCTGCATTTCAGCCGGCTGCGTCTTCCCTGCCCGGGCCTTGGTTGCCAACTCGTTAAGCGCAAGGGCCAGTTCCTTGAGGGAGAGGTCCTGTGCGTCCTTGATATTGGGCACCATAAGACCGCGCGGGGTCGCAGCGGCGATGCCAAGGTTCATATAGTGCTTCACCAGGATCTCCGCTCCCCCCTTACCGTCAGCGTTCTCCACCCAGGTTGCGTTGACGCTGGGGTTCCGGGCAGCAGCCCAGATCACTGCCTTTGCAAGGATGAGCAGCGGCGAGACCTTGATGCCTTCAAAGTCGCGGGAAACCTTCAGCCGCTTGACGAACTCCATGGTGCGGCTGGCATCCACGTCCACGAAAATGCTGACGTGGGGAGCCGAGAAAGCTGACTCAACCATGGCCTTGGCGGTCGCCTTACGAACACCCTTGACGGGCATCCGCTCAACGCGCTGATCCTGCGGCTTCTTCGAGGCACCCCAAAAACTGTCCGCTTGGTCATGCTCGGCGTCGCGCTGGGCTTGGTAGCTCACCAGGTCCTCGCGGGTCACTTCACCGCGCTCCCCTGTGGCTACGACATCAGCGAGATCGATGCCGAGGTCGCGGGCAAACTTGCGGACGGGAGGCTTTGCCAAGACCTTGTTGACCAAGCCGCTAATGGTTCCGCTGATGGCCGCACCGCGGGAGGCAGCGGACTGCGGAGCTTGGGCGACAGGCCCGGCGGGCTGAGCCTGGGTAACAGGCGCTGGCGGGACAGGGGCGACGACGGCGGAGGCCGCAGTGCGGTGTGAAACCGGTGATTCGGCTGCTTTGGCTTCCACCACCGCTTGGTGGTCCTGAACGGTACCTTCGGCGCTCTCGGCGACGGTAAATGCCTCAACCGCGGCCCCGGCCGGGCGTTTGCGCGCGCGGCGCTTCACGGCGTCGGCCTTGGGCCCTGAACCTACCAGCGGACCGCCGGCCGGACGGTTGTCGTCGGTGTCGTCGTCGGCAGGCAGCTTGCCATAAAGGGGCATCTCGACGGCGGGTGCCTCGGGTGCAGCAGGCGTCACCGGCGTCGGGTCACCCTCCTGGCCTTCCGAAACAGCGATGATCGCCGTGCCGACTTCAACCGTGATGCCTTCCTCAACCAGCAGCTCCGTGACAGTGCCCGCAAAAGGCGAAGGGAGCTCGACGAGGGACTTGGCGGTCTCGATCTCGCACAAGACGTCATTGATGGCGACGACGTCACCTGGCTTGACCTTCCAAGCCACTACCTCGGCCTCGGTCAGGCCTTCGCCAACGTCCGGCAGGTTGAATTTCTTTACAGTCACAGTGGTCCTCGATTTCCGGTCACCCGGCTGCGAAGCCGGGCTGGATCAGGGCGGTTAGTAGGACGGCGGTTGGTAGAGCACGAGGTCTTGCCAGGACCGCAGTTCTAGTAGGACAAGGAGCGGTCGAGCGCCTCAAGGATTTTGTCGATATCCGGCAAGTAGTCCTCTTCCACCTTGGCGACGGGGTACGGCATATGGAACCCTCCAACGCGAATGACCGGAGCCTCCAGGTGCAGGAATGCCCGCTCGCTGATGCGCGCGGCAATTTCGCCACCGATGCCACCAAAGGTGGGGGCTTCATGGGCTACGATCAGGCGGCCCGTCTTCTTGACCGAGGCTTCCACAGTGTCAAAGTCCAAAGGCGAGATGGAACGGAGGTCGATGACTTCAATGCTCCGTCCGTCCTCAGTGGCAGCATTGGCAGCCGCCAGCGCAACCGGTACCAGCGGGCCATAGGCCACAATGGTCGCATCCGTTCCCTCGCGGACAACGTGCGCTTTGAAGGGGTCCTCGGAAAGACCTGCGTTCTCGACGTCCACCTCACCCTTGAGCCAGTAACGGCGCTTGGGTTCGAAGAAGATGACGGGGTCCTGGCACTCGATGGCCTTTTGGATCATCCAATAGGCATCATGGGCATTGGAAGGGGAAATGATGCGCAGGCCCGCAGTGTGGGCGAACAGCGCTTCAGGCGACTCTGAGTGATGCTCGATGGACCCGATGCCGCCGCCGTACGGAATGCGGATAACCACCGGAACGGTCAGCTTGCCGAGGCTGCGGGAGTGGATTTTGGCCAGCTGGGTGGTGATCTGGTTGAAAGCGGGGTAAACGAAGCCGTCAAACTGGATTTCGCACACTGGTGAGTATCCGCGAAGGGCCAGGCCTATGGCGGTTCCGACGATGCCGGACTCAGCCAAGGGGGTGTCCACCACGCGTTCGTCGCCGAATTCCTTGATAAGGCCATCCGTGACACGGTAAACACCGCCCAGATGTCCGATGTCCTCGCCCATCAGCAAGGACTTGGGGTTGTTCGTCAGCGATGCCCGCAGGCCCTCATTGATGGCCTTCGCAATGGTCATTGTTGCCATCAGTTAGCTGCCTCCTGGTCGCTCTCGAAGCCGGCCGAGTACTCCTCGAACCAAGCCAGTTCCTCCGCGATCAGCGGATGTTGTTCTGCGTAGACACTGGCAAAGGCTTCGCGGATATCCGGGACCTCAAGGCCATGGGTTGTGCTTCGGACGTACTTGGCGAGCTCATCGCCGTCGGCCTTGACCTGGTCGAAGAACGCTTCATCCGCCAAACCCTCCGCGCGCAGGTACTTCTCCAGGCGGTCGAGCGGATCTTTCTCGCGCCAGGCAGCTTCTTCGGCGGATTCCCGGTACTTGGTTGGGTCATCGGCAGTGGTGTGTGCGCCCACCCGGTAGGTGTAGGCCTCGATCAGCACAGGGCCCCGGCCCTCCCGGGCGTGCTCGAGTGCCCACTCCGTAACGGCATGGACTGCGATGACGTCGTTGCCGTCCACTCGGATTCCCGGGAAACCGTAGCCCTTGGCGCGGTTCGCGAGCGGAACCTTCGTCTGGACTTCAGTAGGCACGGAAATGGCCCAGTGGTTGTTCTGGCAGAAGAAAACAACCGGGGCGTTGTACGACGCCGCAAAGACCATCGACTCATGGACGTCGCCTTCGGAGCTGGCGCCGTCACCGAAGTAAGCGATGACTGCAGCCTTGGGGTCTGTGGAGTCAGATGCCGCTGCGAACTTCTGGTCCCTTTGGATACCCATGGCATAGCCAACAGCGTGAAGCGTCTGGGCTGCGAGCACCAATGTATAGAGGTGGAAGTTGTTCTCCCGCGGATCCCAGCCACCGTTGGACACCCCGCGGAACTGCTTGAGCAGCTCGGCGAGGTCTACATTGCGGACCAGCGCAACGCCGTGTTCACGGTAGGTGGGGAAGATGTAGTCCTGGGACTGGCTCGCATGGCCCGAACCAATCTGGGCGGCCTCCTGGCCGGTAAGCGGCACCCACAAGGCAAGCTCGCCTTGGCGCTGCAGTGCCGTGGCCTCCTGGTCAAAGCGACGGATCCTCGCCATATCCGCGTAGAAAACACGGAGCTTCTCCGGATCGATCCGCTTGGCGTAGTCCGAGAAGACGGGATCGGATCCCAATTTCCCGTCGGGCCCTAGCAACTGCACCATTTCCACTGGTTCGCCTGGTGCGGCTGCTGCCGCGGTGGTTGCCGCGAGACTTTCTTCCGGCCCGGGGGGCAGTTGTGTCGAGCCCATTCCGTCTCCTTGCTTGCCGTGGCGAGGCGCCGGGCAATGTCTGTCGCTGGGATATATGCCCGTTCCGGAATGCATTCCGGAACGGGCATATATTTTGGCTTTCGTCCCTTACTTTATCGGCAGTAAGTAGCGTTGGCGCATTTGTTAACCGCTAGGAACCTTGCGGAGCCTTTGTATAACCTGCACAGAGATCCAAGAACCGGGTGTTGGCTTCCACCTCGCCGATACTGACCCGAACACCCTCATTTCCAAAGGCACGAACAGACAAGGCTTGCTCTGCCGCCAAGGCAGCAAACTCCCCGCTGTGCTCCCCCAAATTCAACCAAACAAAGTTGCCTTGAGCTTCAGGAACGAACCAGCCCAGTTCCCTCAGGCCAGCGATCACGCGGTCCCGTTCATCCACCAGGCTTTGTACCCTTTCCACAACCTGATCGAAATTCTCCAGTGAAGTAACAGCGGCACGTTCTGCAATTTGGGAAACGGCAAAAGGAGTAGCTGTTACCCGGAGATGCTGGGTAAGCAAAGGACCGGAGACACTGTAACCAACGCGCAAGCCAGCCAGGCCGTGGGCTTTCGAGAAAGTCCTGAGCACCACCACATTGGGGTATTTGCTGTAGAGCTTGATGCCGTCCACAGCCTCGGCGTCCCGCACAAATTCCTGATAGGCCTCATCGATGACCACCACAACGTTTGGCGGCATGGCTTGGATGAACCGCTCCGTTTCCTCGGCTGTGAGAATCGGTCCGGTGGGGTTATTGGGCGTGCACAGGAGAATCACTTTGGTGCGTACGGTGACTGCGGCAGCCATAGTCTCGAGGTCGTGGCGCCCGTCCGGTAACAAGGGGATTTGCACACTGGCTGCCCCTGCGAGGCCCACGCAGATGGGGTAGGCCTCGAAAGAACGCCAGGCGTAGATCACTTCGTCCTGCTTGCCGTCCTCATTCTGGCCGGCGAACGTGGCCAGAATCTGGTTCAGTGCCCCAAGGCTCCCGGCGCCAGTGACGACATCGTCAGCGGGAACATCCAGGAAGCCGGCCAAAGCGTTCCGCAGCTTGGTGGCCAGGGGATCCGGGTATCGGTTGATGTCAGTCTGGTCCGCGATTGCCTGCAACACTGCAGGAATCGGAGGGAGAGGGTTTTCGTTGGACGACAATTTGTAGCTGGTGAGGCCCTCAATCGCAGCAGGGGGTTTTCCAGCCGCATACTTGGGGAGCCTGTCTACGACCGGACGAGGGAGTACGCCCTCCGGTACGTTGTCAGTAGTAGTCATGGCTTCAAGCCTACTTGCCCATCCACGGCTGACGCCGAGCTCTTTAACAGGCGTGTGTGAAACCATGGGCCCATGGGTTCCTTCATCATTCGTGTCCTCATCAACGGGCTTGCCCTGTGGGTTGCAACCTGGCTTCTGCAAGGCATGGACATCTCCACAAGTGCCACAGAGTCGGCCGCAGCCAACGCAGGACTTACGCAGGGGGCAGACACCGCCGGCATCATTTTGGCGTATCTGTTCATCGGTTTGATCTTTGGAGTGGTGAACGCCTTTGTCCGTCCGTTGGTGAGGCTGTTGTCCCTCCCTGTGACCATCCTGACGCTTGGCTTGTTCACCATCGTGATCAACGCAGCGATGCTGTACCTGACGGCATGGCTGAGCACCTTCACGCCCGTGCAACTCACTATCGATTCTTTCTTCTGGACAGCAATCCTGGCGTCGATCATCATCAGCATCATCTCCATGGTGGCAGGCCTGATTCCGGGTGCAAGGAAGCGCTAGCAGATCCGGATACCCGTCGTCTCCTTCTTCAGGGCTTTACCTTGTTCCGGCTCCAGCCCTCGTATCTGGAAGTGGCTGGCGTTGCGGGACGGAGAACCTGGAGGGGCGCTCTTTCCAGCTTGAACCGCGTCACCTTGGCAATCCCGCCAGCCCCGACAACACCCGCAAATGCGGCAGTCGATGCTGCGAGTGACTCGTCACGGCTTGCCTCAACAAATTCTGCTCCGGCAGCGTAGTTTTCCTGATCGTGCCCGGGGCCGATGCCGGGATCTTCCCCTTCGGGTGTCTTGACTTCATTGCTCAGTGTGACCGTCACCCTGTCCTTGTTATCGGCGTTGACCCGGCCGTCTGCTCCTGGAACCCAGTCTTGGACGTGTTCCAGATGGAGCGAATTGATGCCGGGCTCAGCCGAGATGCTGCCGACGGGCGCCCCGGCCGTCAGCACATACTTGAGATCGAATTCGCTGAGAAATGCCTTGTCCCGGCTGAGGTTCATGGCGTGGATACCTCCCTGGCTGTGTCCCACTGCCACTACTTGATCGCCCGCCTCAGCCCCGGCTTCACGGAGTGCCGTGCCAACAGCCGGGACAACTTCTTCGGAGCCGTAACCCAGTGCTTCGCCAATTCCTTGAATGTCGAAAGGATTGGTAGGTGGTGAATCAGGCTGGGTTCCGGGGATCAGCACCATCCATGAAGCAGAGCCGTGGTTGTCAAAGCGAATCACTTCGACCTCACCGTCGTTCCGGGCGTGAAGCCTCTCGAGACGACGAAGGCTTTCCGCCATGGACGGATCCACGTCTTCGTCCGTTATACCCATCTTTTCGATGCTTATCGGGCGGGGTTGATAGGTGGCCACTAGTGGTGAATCAAGAAGGGTACGCAGTATGTCTGATAGCTCATAGCCATCGGGGATGAGGCGGTTATAGCCCTCCTCCGTGAGGTCCCGCCCCAGTGACAAAAGGACAGGTGCGTCAGAGAATCGATACTGGTCAAAACTCAACGCGTGCGGCCTGGCGTTCTTGGCCTCCGCTGCCTCGTAATCCCGGTGGCTGGCGCGCACACTTCCACTGACCTCCACCAATTCCTGGCGAACCTTTCCCACTTGCTTCCGGCTCTCGGCCACAGCGTTGAGGGCATTACAGCCGGTGTCATAGGAATCGTAGAGAAAGAGTTCCAGGCAGTCTTGGACCTGACGCGCTTCTTCTTCGATGGCCACGAGCTGTTGGACCAGGTCGTCCAGCGTGCCCGCACCCCTTAGGAGCTCCTCAAGTTGAAAAGACATCCCTCCCACCCCTCCCCTGATATTGAGGATCCCGTCACTGACTGGGCGAGAGGGTTGTGGTGCTGAGCCGGCCCCGACGGGAGCTGCATCTGCCATTACGGACCCCGTTCGCCGGAGACGGAGACGTTTTGAGAGTGTCGGAGCACGATGGCAACGGAGGCTTCCACCGACTCACGTGCACGCATCAGCGCTGAAGCATGCAGGGCAAGGGTGGTCCGGTAGGCCCTTCCCGCGGGAGAAAGCCAGTCATCCACCTGCGCTCTCCGCAGGGACGTGAGAACCTGGTCCACTTGGTCTACGCACGCTTGCATCCGCCAAGCGAGCCTTTGGACTTCGTGGCTTCGCGAAGCACACTCCAAGGGATCAAAAGTGGGCGGGTTGGGTGCAGGCATCAAGCCGACGCTCATTGTCTGTGTACTCCATTGATTGTTCTGCTGATCGGTAGGGTCGACGCTACGCAGCGGCCGAATCCAACGGAAGGGCCGCCGTCGGCTATGTGGATAACCCGATCGGCCGTCCACATAGGCTCGTCATCGACTCCCGACCCCTGCGCGGAGCATGAAAGAATAGGCGACATGGCTGAATCCACCCGCGTGTCCCTCGCTTCCGAACCCCTCGCCCTTGGCGCCCTTGACGGCCGCTACCGTGCCGCCGTCGCACCCCTCGTTGACTACTTGTCCGAGGCCGCGCTTAACCGCGATCGCGTTCACGTCGAAGTTGAATGGCTCATCCACCTGACCAGCCAGTCCGTATT
Source organism: Paenarthrobacter sp. NPDC090517 (assembly GCF_044769165.1). Classification (NCBI taxonomy): domain Bacteria; kingdom Bacillati; phylum Actinomycetota; class Actinomycetes; order Micrococcales; family Micrococcaceae; genus Paenarthrobacter; species Paenarthrobacter sp. NPDC090517. Next base: position 147,801 of record NZ_JBIVXN010000007.1, read on the forward strand.
GCCCGGCGCAGGGCCGCTGTCCGACGAGCAGGTGGCCCAGCTGCGTGCCATCGTCAACGAATTCGATGCCGCCTCTGTCAACGAACTCGCCGAAATCGAAGCCGTCACCGTCCACGACGTCAAGGCTGTCGAGTACTACATCGGCCGCCGGCTGCCGGCCATTGGCATCGAGAACCTCACCGCCTTGGTGCATTTCGGGTGCACGTCAGAAGACATCAACAACCTCTCCTACGCTGTGGGTATCAAAGGTGCCGTGGAGAACGTGTGGCTGCCCAACGCCACCGCCCTCGTGAAGCAGATCGAAGCCATGGCCGAAGCAAACCGCTCCGTGCCCATGCTGTCCCGCACCCACGGCCAGCCTGCAACGCCCACCACGCTTGGCAAGGAACTTGCTGTCATAGCGCACCGCTTGAATCGCCAACTGGCGCGGATTGCAAAGACTGAGTACCTGGGCAAGATCAACGGCGCCACTGGCACCTACGCGGCGCACGTCGCTTCCGTTCCCAGCGCTGACTGGGAAGCCGTCGCCAAGACGTTCGTAGAAGGCCTGGGCCTTACCTGGAACCCGCTCACCACGCAGATCGAGAGCCACGACTGGCAGGCTGAGCTTTACGCCGACATTGCACGCTTCAACCGCATCCTGCACAACGTCTGCACGGACATCTGGAGCTACATCTCCATCGGTTACTTCCGCCAGATCCCGGTCGCCGGGGCCACGGGTTCCTCCACGATGCCGCACAAGGTCAACCCGATCCGCTTCGAGAACGCGGAAGCCAACCTGGAAATTTCCAACGGCCTCCTGGACACCTTGGGCGCCACGCTGGTCACCTCCCGTTGGCAGCGCGACCTCACGGACTCCTCCTCGCAGCGGAACATCGGCGTCGCCTTCGGCCACTCGCTGCTCGCGATCTCCAACGTAGCCAAGGGCCTGAAGGCCCTGGACGTCGCAGAGGAAGTCCTCGCTGGCGACCTCAACACCAACTGGGAGGTCCTGGGTGAAGCCATCCAGATGGTCATGCGCGCCGAAGCCATCGCTGGCGTCGAAGGCATGGAAAACCCGTACGAACGCCTCAAGGACCTGACCCGCGGCCAGCGCGTGGACGGTGCCCGCATGCAGGAATTCGTTCAGGGTCTTGGCCTCTCCCCCGACGCCGAGGCACGCCTGCTCGCCCTTACCCCGGGCAAGTACACGGGCATTGCGGACAAACTGGTGGACCACCTTCAGTAAGGGACCACCTGCAGTAGGACAGAATGCTCGACGACGGCGGGCCGGGGCTGGGTGCCTCGGTCCGCCGTCGGCGTTTAGGCTGGAGAGCAGAAGCGGGGTCCCTCACCCACTCAATCCCGGAACAGCTATCACGTAAGGAGCGGGGCACTAATGAAGCTCCTGTTGATCAGGCACGGGCAGACACCCGGCAACGTCGCGGGCCAGTTGGACACCGCATTCCCGGGGCCGGGGCTGACGGAGCTCGGCGAACGACAAGCTGCCGCACTCCCTGAAGCCCTGGCTGACGAAGCCATCGAAGCCCTGTACACGTCGACGTTGCTGCGCACCCATCGGACAGTCGCGCCTTTGGCGAAGGCCACCGGATTGGAGCCAACAATTCTGGACGGCGTCCATGAAATTGAGGCTGGGGCGCTGGAGAAGAAAACCGATCACGAATCCCACCTTCGCTACATGAGCACGGTCTTCGCTTGGACGGACGGTGACTTGGATGTGCGCATGCCCGGAGCATTCAACGGGCACGACTTCTTCACGAGGTTTGATGCCTCGGTACGCAAAGTTGCCCAAGCTGGACACTCCTCAGCGGCAATCGTCAGCCACGGTGCCGCAATCCGCTGCTGGGCGGGACGCAGGGCAACGGACATAGACACGGTGTTCGCCGAAACCCATCAACTCCCGAACACCGGGATCGTGGCCTTGGAAGGCGACCCCGAAGGCGGATGGCGGGTGCTGCATTGGGACCAGATCCCGGTTGGAGGCATGGCACTGGCAGACCAAACCGCCGAGGATCCCACGGGCGAGGCACTTCAGCCCTGATCCGTTGGGCCCATCCAGTGATATTCCGGGGTTCAGGAACGTTGCGGGGCCTGCTTTACCCGCCAAACCTACTCGGGAGGGCGCAGAACGGGCCCCGCAACGCGAATAGGCAGTGCATTTCTCCCGACGCTTACGCGCAGGAAACACCGCGGTAACCACAGCTCCGTAGGCTTAAGACGCATAAACACCTCCCCGAAACCCGGCGAAACGAGGCAGAGATGCAGACCAACCCGCGGCTCAACATCCGGCAGGTAACTTGGGCGAACCCCGTGGGCGCTGACCTCCGCGCCGCACAGCAGGCAGAACTCGATGCAAGGTTCGGAACCAAGGATCACGAGCCCGGTCCCCCGCCATCAGAGGCCGACACCGCTGTGTTCGTTGTGGCCTACGAGAAGTGCTCAGGCCAACCTCTCGGCTGCGGGGGCCTGAGAATGTTGGATGAGAAGACCGCCGAAATCAAGCGGCTTTACGTTGTCCCCTACGCCCGGGGTTCGGGAGTGGCGAGTTCCATCCTCGCTGCGCTCGAAGCGCAGGCTCATTCCCATGGATTCAGTGTGATCGCAGCTGAGGCAGGGTCTGCCCAGTCGGATGGACGGAGTTTTTATGAAAGTGCAGGGTTTGCCGCCGTGCCAAATTTCGGTCCCTACGTCGGCGTCAGTGAATCGTACTGCTATTCAAAGCGGATCGATTCACACAGCGCTTCACACACGGCAATGGCCTAGGTCACCGGTGCAATATCAAGCGAAGGTTGCGCCGGTTCGATAATCTCGGATTATGGAAAAAGCAGACATCACCTTTCGCACCCGCAAATGGGTGCGGCCCGAGGACCTTAACGCCAACGGCACCCTCTTTGGTGGCAGCCTGCTGAAGTGGATCGATGAAGAGGCCGCGATCTACGCCATCCTCCAATTGGGGAACGGGCGCGCCGTCACCAAGTACATTTCCGAGATCAACTTTGTGAGCTCCGCCGTCCAGGGGGACCTCGTGGAAATGGGCCTGACGGCGAAACGCTTCGGACGCACGTCCTTGACCATGCGGGCCGAGGTCCGCAACATGATCACCCGCGAGGCGATCCTGACCATCGAGGAAATCGTCTTCGTGAATCTCGGCGCCGACGGCCGCCCCCAGCCGCACGGCTATACGGAGATCACGTACGATCGCGACCGCATTCCCACGCACCACCTCACGGAAACCCTGGACGAGGACTGAACCAACCGGCGTCGTGCATTCCCGCAGGTTGGCGGTGCGTAACCAGCCCGCCAACCAAACGGGAACGTTGGGCAAACCCTGCGAACCACCGTTGAACCAGCCCGAGCGGCAGGGTAGAACGGATAAATGACCAACGACGTGAACTCTTGGATGGATCAGTACGTACGCGCGTGGACCTCGAATGAGCCCGACGATATCCGTGCCCTGTTTACCGAAGATGCCATCTATTCCGATCGGCCCAACACCGAAAAACAATGGAACGGCCACGACGAGATCGTCAAAGCCTGGGCAGATGCCGGCGACAAGCCCGAGGACTGGACCTTCGAATGGACGCTGCTCGGACAGGATGGTGACACCGCATTCGTCCAGGGCCTCACCACGTACCTGAACGGCGAGCCCACCTATGACAACCTCTGGGTTATCCGTTTCGCCGAGGACGGTCGCGCCCGCGAATTCACGGAGTGGTACATGGCCCGCAAGAACTCAGCGACCAGCTAGCCCAGGCAACAGGGTCAGTAGCTTTCGCGCTCAGCCGTTTCAGACACTGGAATGAACGTTGACGCGAAGCCCTCGGAAGCGCGGGCCAGCACTGCGACATCGGCGCCGACCAGCACAAAGGAGGCGCCGGCGTCGAGATAAGCGCGGGCAGTTGCCTCGTTGAAGGCGTTCACGCCAGCCGGTTTCCCGGCGGCTTTCGCAGCTGCAAGGCAATGCTCGACGACGGCCCTCACCAAGGGATTCTCCTGCTGTCCCAGCAGGCCCATGGAGGCGGCGAGATCCGAGGGACCAAGGAAGATGCCGTCAACGCCGTCGACGGCAAGAATCTCCTCAACGGCGGATGCCGCGGCCTCGGACTCGATCTGAACGGTGAGACTGATCGAGTCGGAAGCCGCAGCCAGGTAGTCCGGCACGCGGTTCCATCGCGAGGCCCGCGCCAGTGCCGAACCAACGCCGCGGACGCCCAGCGGCGGATAACGAACAGCGGCAACGGCGGCAGCGGCCTCGAAGGCCGAGTTCACCATGGGAATCAGCAGGTTTTGTACGCCGAGGTCCAAATACTGCTTGATGACCACGGTGTCATTCACGGGAGGCCGAACCATGACTTGGAGCGGATAGCCGCTCACCGCATGAAGCTGCGCCACAATGGATTCGAGCCCGTTGGGGCTGTGCTCCGCATCAATCAGCAGCCAGTCCAAACCCGAACCGGCACAGATCTCCGCCACCAGCGGACTACCGGAACACACCCACATCCCGGCCAGCGGACGAGCCGCGTCACCAAGGGCCGAATAGAAGGTGGGGCTCAGCTGAAGTGACATGTCACAACTCCCAACGGTCCGTAGTCCGCGTGTACGGTATCACCTTTGTACACCCATAAGGGGCGTGTAAACGAGCCCGCGAGGATGATATCTCCAGCTTTCATTGAGTCCCCGTGTGCAGCGATCTTATTGGCCAACCAGTGCACTCCGTTAGCCGGGTGATCGAGCACTCCGGCGGCTACGCCGGTCTCCTCAACGGTCTGGTTTTTGTACAGAATGGCCGACACCCAGCGGAGGTCGACGGCGTCGGGACGCACCGGTCGGCCACCCACCACCATGGCACCCATGGCGGCATTGTCCGAGATGGTGTCCACGATGGTCCGGCCCTCCATTTCAATCCTGGAGTCCAGGATTTCGAGGGCTGGAACCACGTAATCGGTGGCGTTGAGGACATCGAAAATTGTGCAGCCGGGCCCTTTGAGACCTGACTTGAGCACGAATGCCAGCTCCACTTCCACCCGCGGGTGGGTGTACTTATCCCATTCCACGGAGCATCCGGTTTCGAGGACCATGTCGTCAAAAATGGCACCGTAGTCCGGCTCGGTTATGCCAGTGGCGGCCTGCATGGCCTTGGACGTGAGGCCGATCTTTCGACCCACCAACGTGCGTCCGGCTTCCTCGTTCCGCCGCATCCACAGTTGCTGCACGGCGTAGGAATCCTCCACCGTCATCTCGGGGTAGCGGGCTGTGAGGCGCGGGACCGGGGTACGGGAACGCCCGGCTTCGAGGAGCTCGTCAGCTATGGCTTCGATCGTCTTCGCGTCCAGCATGGCTTTAGACCTGCGCTCCCAGTTTGAAACCCTCGGCAGCCTCGCCGGAGGCACCTTCCGGGCGGGTGTAGGAGAATCCGTCGGCGCCCACTGTGACAGCCATTTCAGATTTTTCCTCGCGCTCGATCACGGGTTGCGGGTTGCCGTCGAGGTCAAGGACCAAGGAAGCTTCGGTGTACCAGGACGGGACCACGGGGTTGCCCCACCAGTCTCGGCGCTGGTTGTCGTGGACGTCCCAGGTGACGGTGGGGTTGTCCGGATCCCCGGTGTAGTAGTCCTGGGTGTAGATCTCCACGCGGTGCCCGTCCGGGTCGAGGATGTAGAGGTAGAACGCGTTTGAGACACCGTGGCGTCCGGGGCCGCGTTCGATCCGGTCGGAGATGCGCAGGGCGCCCATCTTGTCGCAGATCTGGATGATGTTGTGCTTCTCGTGCGTGGAGAACGCGATGTGGTGCAGGCGGGGTCCGTTGCCACCGGTCAGGGCGGTATCGTGCACAGTTTGCTTGCGGTGCATCCACGCGGCGTACGTGACGCCGTCGGAATCCTTAATGTCCTCGGAGACGCGGAAGCCGAGGTCTTCCAGGTACTTGCGGCCGCGCGGGACGTCCGGGGTGACCTGGTTGAAGTGGTCCAGGCGGACCAGTTCACCGGCGGAGTAGAGGTCATAGCGTTGGGTGAGGCGTTCTACGTGCTCCACGTCGTAGAAGAACTCGTACGGGAAACCCAACGGGTCTTCCACACGGACGGAGTCGCCCACCCCCTTGGTGAAGCCTTCCTTGCGGCGCTCCACCCGGCAACCGAGTTCGCGGTAGTACGCCTCAGCGGCATCAACCTCGGCCGGGGACTTCACCCGGTACGCGAACGCTGCGGCAGCGGCGACCGGGCCCTTGCGGAGGACCAGGTTGTGGTGGATGAACTCCTCGAAGGAGCGCAAGTAGATGGTGTTCTCGTCCTCTTCGGTCACGTGCAGGCCAAGGAGGTCCACGTAGAACGCGCGGGACTTCTCCAGGTCCGTGACCACCAGTTCCAGGTAGGCGCAGCGGACGATGTCCGGGGCCGGGACTGTGGGGGTGGGAATGGGGCCGGTGAAGGGTTTGCTCATGATGGTCTCTCTTCGTTGAAAGGGGGTCGGGGCGGAGTCGCTTTAGCCTTCTTTGGCAGCAGAAGCGTCGATGTTGCCAAACTTGGGGGTGTGAACAGAGCCGAGCGTGATGTGCACGGCTTGCTGGTCGGTGTAGAAGTCGATGGAACGGTAGCCACCCTCATGGCCCAGCCCGGAGGCCTTGACGCCACCGAACGGAGTACGCAGATCGCGGACGTTGTGGCTGTTGAGCCACACCATGCCGGCCTCGACGTTCTGGGAGAAGTTGTGCGCCCGGGTCAGGTTCTGCGTCCAGATGTAGGCCGCCAGGCCGTACTTGGTGTTGTTCGCCAAGGCGAGGGCTTCGTCGTCGTTCTCGAAAGGCGTTATGGCCACGACGGGACCGAAGATTTCCTCCTGGAAGATCCGCGCGTCAGGCGCGACGTCGGCAAACACCGTGGGTGCGATGTAGTTGCCTTCAGGCAGGTGGTCGGGTCGGCCGCCACCAGCCAGGAGCCGACCTTCGGACTTGCCGATCTCCACGTAAGAGGCCACCTTGTTGTAGTGCTCGGGGTGGACCAGCGCACCCACCTGGGTCTTGGGATCGTGGGGATCGCCCACCACGATATTTTTGGCCCGGGCGGCGTACTTTTCGCAGAATTCGTCGTAGATTGCCCGCTCAACCAGGATGCGGGAGCCGGCGGTGCAGCGTTCGCCGTTGAGGGAGAACACACCAAACAGCGCGGAATCAATGGCCGCATCAAGATCGGCGTCGGCGAAGACAACGCACGGGGACTTGCCGCCGAGCTCCATGGACAGGCCCTTGAGGTTGGCCGCAGCGTTGCGGAAGATCGTCTGGCCCGTGGTGGTCTCGCCGGTGAAGGAGATCAACGGCACATCCGGGTGCTTCACCAGCGCGTCACCGGCTTCTTCGCCCAGGCCATTGACCAGGTTGAACACGCCGTCGGGCAAGCCGGCGTCCTTGAAGATCTGCGCCCACAGCGAGGCCGAGAGCGGGGTGAACTCGGCCGGTTTCAGCACCACGGTGTTACCGGTGGCCAGCGCCGGGGCGAGTTTCCAGGACTCCAGCATGAACGGGGTGTTCCACGGTGTGATGAGTCCGGCGACGCCGATCGGCTTGCGGTTCACGTAGTTGATCTGCGAGCCGGGGACCTTCATGGCGTCATCGAACTGGGCCACGATCAGGTCCGCGAAGAAGCGGAAGTTCTCAGCTGCGCGCAGCGCCTGGCCCTTGGCCTGGGTGATCGGCAGGCCGGTATCGAACGTTTCGAGTTCGGCGAGGCGTGCTTCCTGCGCTTCGACCGCGTCGGCGATCTTGTTCAGCACGCGGGCACGTTCGCGCGGCTTCATCTTCGGCCACGGACCGTTGACGAAGGCTTCGCGGGCGGCGGCGACTGCGAGGTCGATGTCTTCCTTCTGGCCGGCAGCCGCAGTGGCGTAGTTTCCGTTGGATACCGGGTCCAGGACATCGAAGGTCTTGCCTGAGATGGAGTCAACGAACTCGCCGTTGATGAAGTGCTGGATATGGGAGGGCAGGTTCTCGGGAATGTAATGCTTGGCGGTCTCTACTGAGGTCGTCATCGTTGAAGTCCTAACTAGTGATCAGTGGCTGGTAATTACTGTTTGGCCTGGGCCAGGTAGGCGTCGAGGGTGGCTGCACGGTGCTGGCGGGCTGCCTTTTCGATGGTTTCGGCATCTGCGGCGCTCTCAATAAGGTGCAGTAGCGCCTCGTGTTCGCGCACCGATTCCTGGGCCCGGCCGGGGACGAACCGGAACGTCGACGAGCGAAGTGACGCCAGCCGGTTCCAGCCCCGGTGGACCAGGTCCAGGATGTGCGGGTTGGGGCAGTGTTCAAAGAGGACGCTGTGGAAGTCCTGGTTCAGCGCGGTGAAGCGAACGGGGTCGAAATGTTCCAGGCACTTTCGCATTTCTTCGTTCACCGCACGGGCACGGGCAATAGCTACCGAATCGATCAATGGCGCCGACAATGCAGTGGCCGCACCCTCCACGATGCTCAGGGTCTGCATCGTGTACAGGTATTCGGTGGGGTCGATGCCGGACACCGTAGCGCCCACGTTCCGCTCGAATTTGACCAGCCCTTCGGCTTCCAGTCGGCGGATCGCTTCGCGCACGGGGACTACGCTGAAGCCCAGGTCCTCGGCGATCTTGGCGAGCACCAGCCGGTACCCCGGGGTGTAGGTCCCCTCCACGATGCGCGCCTTCACGGCGGCATACGCCTGTTCGGATTTGCTTTGGGAGGCAGGGTTCTCGACGGCGGTACTTCCGACGGCGGTTTCAGTCACCTGAGGCTCCTTCCGCGGCTTGCTGGCGGGCGGACCACTCCGCGTACCGCGCCTGCCATTCCTTGTTCATGGGGTACAGACCATCAACGCTGTTGCCGTCCTGGACCATTTGGAAGATGAACGTCTCTTCCTTTTCCTGCTGGATGCAGTCGTCCACCAGTTCCTCGGCGATAGCCGGCGGGATCACCAGGATGCCATCCGAGTCGGCCACGATGATGTCCCCGGGCTGGACCGTTGCTCCACCGCAGGCGATGGTGATGTCCGTGTCCCAGGGAATGTGCCGGCGGCCCAGCACTGCCGGGTGCGGGTTGGCGAAGTAGGTTGGCATTTCCAGGTCGGCCACGGCCGAGTAGTCGCGGACGCCGCCGTCGGTAATGATGGCAGCGGCCCCGCGGACCTGGGCGCGCAGCGCCAGGATGTCACCCACAGTGCCGGTGCCCTTCTCGCCACGGGCTTCCATGACCAGGATTTCGCCTTCGTTCACAGAGTCGATGGCACGTTTCTGGGCGTTGAAACCGCCGCCGTGAGTCTTGAACAGGTCTTCGCGGTTGGGCACATAACGCAGGGTCCGGGCCAGGCCCACTACTTTTCGGTCCGGCCGGGTGGCCTGCAGGCCGTCGATGCTCACGTTGTTCAGCCCGCGCTTGCGGAGCTGGGACGACAGCGTAGCCGTGGCAACGGATTCCAGCTTCTTCTTCAGCTCCGGCGTTAGAACCGAAGCCTGGGAAACCGGAGCAGGCAGGCCGGCCGCTTCCCGCGAGCCGTACGCTTCTTCCCGCTGGGTGTCATCGGTCTTGGGCCGGGCACCAAACTCCGCGAACGGCGTCGTACCTTCCGTTACTTTGGTGACCAGGCGGCCGCTGCTAAACTCATCACCGGTGACCTCAATTTCGACGACGTCGCCCGGCTTGGCCACCGAGGCGCCGGCCGGAGTGCCGGTGAGGATGATGTCGCCTTCTTCGAGGGTGAGCAGCTGGGAGAGGTCCGCGACGAGTTGGGCGAACGGGAAGAGCAGATCCTCCGTGGTGTCGTCTTGGACGAGGTCGCCGTTATGCCAGGTACGGATCCGCAACCGGGCCGGGTCGACGGCGTCGGCAGGAATCAGCGCGGGACCAATGGGAGTGAAACCGTCGCCCCCTTTGGACCGGACGTTGGAACCCTTGTCTGCGTAGCGGAGGTCGTACACACCAAGGTCGTTGGATGCGGTGACCCACTCGACGTGGCTCCACGCATCCTCCAAACCCACGCGGCGGGCGGACTTGCCGATCACCAACGCAATCTCACCCTCATAGCCGAGCAGTTCACAACCATCCGGGCGCTCAACCGTGCCGGGAGCATCCGCGGAGCCGAGCGCCAGCGACGAGGACGGCTTCAGGAAGTACGACGGCTGCTCAGGAGTACGTCCGCGCTGGGCAGCGCGGCTGGGGTAATTGATGTGGACCGCAATGACCTTGCGCGTCCGAGCCAGTACGTCCTGACTGACTTCCTGTGTCCGGAACTCCAATGTCACGGCACCTCCTCCTGATCGAACAAGTACGAAATCGTATACGATAGCTATGGCCCGGAGATGCGACCGGCGTCAACCCCCCTGCCAACCCCAAGCAAGTAGCAGCAGACGCCGTTTTGAGCGCGCGAAACGGCCCCAACTGCTACCTGGTTGGGGGATGCTGGGTATTTGAGTGAGGAACAGGGGGAAGGGAAAGCATGAAGCAGACGAGTGAGCCGGAGCTGCTGAGGTTTGCCAGCGGCGCGGAGTGGGAAGACTGGCTTTCCGCGAACCATAACACCAAGGCCGAAGCCTGGCTTGTGATCGGGAAAAAGAACTCGGGCGCAGGGCTCATTGAGATACAGGACGCGCTGGACGGCGCCCTGTGTTTCGGCTGGATCGATGGCCAACGCAAGGGCCATGACGAGAAGACATTCCTGCAGAGGTACTCCCGACGTCGAGCCAGAAGTTCGTGGTCCCAAGTGAACGTGGGCAAAGTGGAAGCACTGATAAGCGAAGGACGCATGCAACCGGCCGGGTTCGCCGAGATAGAGGCAGCCAAATCCGATGGCCGCTGGGAAGCGGCGTACGTTTCGCAAGCCAACGCCGAAGTTCCGGAGGATCTCGAAACTGCACTCTCGGGAAACCCGGCCGCCAAAGAAGCCTTTGGCGATCTGGGCAAAACAGAGCGCTACCTCATCATTCTGCAGGTGCTGAAGGCCCGCTCCCCGGAGTCGCGCGCCAAGATCCTGGCAAGGGCAGTGGAGAAGCTGGCGGAGGGAAGCTAACCACTCTTACAAACTGTCGGCGGGCTCCCGTAGGGTACCGGCATGGACATCATCCTTGTACCCGGTTTCTGGTTGGACGCGTCGTCGTGGGAGGAGGTGACGCCGCCGCTGGAAGCAGCCGGCCACACGGTTCATCCGCTGACGCTGCCAGGGCTGGAGTCGGTGGACGCATCACGCGCGGGCATCGGCCTTCGCACCCATATCGATGCCGTGGTGGCAAAAGTAGACTCCCTCGACGGCAAGGTCATCCTGGTGGGCCATTCAGGTGGCGGCGCCATCATCCATGGCGTGGCCGATGCCCGCCCCGATAGAGTGGCCCGCGCCATTTACGTTGACAGCGGACCACTCGGCGAGGGCGGGGTCATCAACGACGAACTGCCCGACGACGGCGACGACATTCCGCTGCCGCAGTGGGAACTGTTCGAGGAAGAAGACGTCGTAGACCTGACTGACCACCTCAAGGAGGCCTTCCGGGCACGGGCTATTCCGGAGCCCAAGGGCGTTGCCTTCGACCAGCAACACCTGAGCGACATCCGTCGCTACGACGTACCGGCCACGATCATTGCCTGCCAGTTCCCGTCATCACTCCTCAAGGAGTGGATGGATGCCGGCCACCCGTTTACCGCCGAACTCGCCAGAATCCGGGAAGTCGACTACATCGACCTCCCCACCGGACACTGGCCGCAGTTCACCAAACCCAAAGAGCTGGGCGAGGCGATCCTGACGGCGGTCGAACGCACCATTTAGACTCCGACGCCGGCACTCACCGGACGCGGCTGCCTCCAGTGTGGAGAGTTTTAGGCCTTCGGCGGCGTGTTGGTCGCCGGTCCTTCCGGCGCAGCGCCGCCCTCGTCTGTCCAGTCACTTCCTGTGGCGTCATCCAAGGCAGGATCAGACACGACGTCCGACTTGATAGTGGGCACGGTGGTGACGGTGGGCTTGCTGCTGGAAGAGGCGTCAGCATGCTGAGCCGCCTTGGGGGAAGTGATGCCAGGGAACATCGCTTCTGCCTTTTCCAGCAACTTCTTGCCAGCCTCATACAGGTTGTCCAGAATATCCGGCACGGATTCCTGGACTGCTTCCGTGGCCTGGTGCACGTTCTCTTGAACTTCAGGGTTCTTCCAAAGCTTCTCGGTGCCTCCGCGGACCCGCCGGTACACCTCCGGCCAGGACTTCGATCCCCATACGTAACCGACAGCCACGCCAACGGCGAACAATGCTTTGCCTTTCACAGCAATCACTCCTTCCGAGGTGTTATTCCTCGACACTATCCCTGCCGGGCATGCCGTGTCACCTGCCATTGATTGCGTGCCGGTTAATAGTAATTTGCCGAAATAGAACATTCGACTAAACTGTTATGCCAACCAGCGGATAACCGCAGGAAGTAACCGCATCACTACCCGAGGAGTGAAAACCATGGGACTGGATGACAAGATTAGTAATGCCGCCGAAGAAGCAGGCGGCAAGGTTAAGGAAAAGACCGGCGAAACCACCGGCAACAGGGATCTGCAAGCCGAGGGGGCCGGCGAGCAATCCGAGGCAAACCTCAAGCAGTCGGGCGAGAAAGTTAAGGACGCCGCTAAGGGAGTCGCGGACTCCCTTAAGGGCCACTAGGCCGCCAATCCGCGGCATTCCGGGCCCGCAAGCAAGGATCGACTAATAGTCAGGTTACTTGCTACTTGCCCCGGGAGCCGCTAGCGTTGCTGGTGTAGTACTGAGTCCGACCCAATCGGCAGGAGTGCTCTATTGGCTGCATTTCATAAATTCATCGGGGTTTCATACTAGTTCCAATTCCCCACATTCCATAGGGCCTTCAGGGGCCCCATTACGGTGCCTACAGCTTGGAACAGGCACCCGGTGAACTTACTCGCTTCATCACGTTCATGGAATTTCCATCAACAAGAAAGTAGGAGCAAAAATGGGTTTCTTTGGTTTTCTTCTGCTCGGCCTTTTGGCTGGCGCTATCGCAAAGCTTATTCTTCCCGGCCGCCAGGGTGGCGGCTGGCTGGTCACCCTCCTGTTGGGCGTCGTCGGCGCTCTCCTGGGTGGCTGGATCGGCGGGCTCATCTTTAACACGGGCCTGCAGGAATTCTTCTCCCTCACTACGTGGCTCCTGGCTATCGGCGGCTCCATCATTGTGCTGCTGATCTACGGCCTGGTCACCAACCGCAGGACCCACCATGGCTAACAACCAGAACCGCGACGCCAACGGCGACAAACTCGAAGGCCAGTACTCCGAGGGCGACTACGGCGACACCGGAGTGTCTCCGGAAACCCTCAAGGAAGACGCCGGAGGGGACTACACCGAAGGCGACTACTCCGAGAAGACGGTGCCTTCAGCTGACGCTGAACTGAATGAAAAGAATACGGAAGACGTCCCCGAGGACCGACCCTTCTCCTCCGAACCGGATGAAGAAGCGTCAGGCTCCAGTCGGCCGTAACATCTGAAGACAAACAAGAACCCGGAGTCTGCAGCCGCAGGCTCCGGGTTCTTGCGTTGTCAGGCTCCTGCATTTCCTGACCTGATATTTTCGGGCATGGATAGTTGGGGCATCGACACGGAGGTACCCGTAGCGTCGATGAAAAGGATGGAGCACCGGGTGCAAGAGGGAGACATGATGCAGGGCTGGAATCGGGCGATAGAGCTCATCGAGAAGGACCTGACTGCGGACATCGAGGTGGGTGTCTTGGCCCGTGCCGCTTTGACGTCCGAGTATCACTTCCGTCGAATGTTTTCCTCCTTGGCCGGCCTGCCAATCTCTGAATACATCCGGAGACGGCGCCTGACAGCAGCCACTGCGGAAATCCTGGAGGGCGGGACTGTGCTGGACGTTGCCGTTCGCTATGGCTACGGATCAGCAGAGGCCTTCACCCGGGCTTTCAGGGCCCTGCACGGGCTAAGCCCCTCAGAGGCGCGAATGCCGGGCGCGGTTCTCCATTCCCAACCTCAATTGAGGTTCCACCTCCGAGTCGAAGGAAACACCGATATGAAGCACCGCATAGAAGATCAACCCGCTTTCCGCCTCATCGGCCTGAAAGCCCGTGTCCCGTTGGTCCACGAGGGACCCAATCAGGCCATCATCGATTTCCAACGCGGGGTGGACCCCGCGGTCACCAAGTCCTTGCTGGAGCTTGCGGACTTGGAACCGGCCGGACCGCTCTCAGTCACTGACAACATCGAAGAGCAGCGCACCGAGGGAAGCGAACTGGACTACTGGCACGCAGTAGCCTCCACCAAGCCAGCGCCGGAAGGTTTCGAGTCCCTTGAGGTCCCGGCCGGCCTGTGGGTGGTCTTTGAAGCCGAGGGAAAGTTCCCGGATGTCCTGCAGGGCATGTGGGCTGATGCCGCCACGGAGTGGTTTCCCGCCAACCCCTATAGGTGGGCACCCGGACCGGAAATGCTCAGCGTCCAAGTGGAACCCGGCGCCACGCATGGCCGCGGGCAACTGTGGATCCCCATTGAAAGGGAAGAACTACGCTGAAGGAACTGACTCCAGAAGCTGACGGATTTCTTCCAGGGGCAACACATTCTGCCGGTATTCACGCGTAAGGACGCGGAGTACTGACTCTGCGGCCTCCGCGTTTTCCGTTCCAATGGCCTCCGCTGCGTAGATCACTTTGATGTTGTGCGCGAAGGCATCTGCCGCCGTTTGGGCGATGCAGTTATGCGCTGAAATGCCGGCAAGGATTACGGTGTCCACGCCCCAGTTCCTCAACCGCATGGCCAGGTCTGTACCGAAAAAGGCGCTGTCCCGGGTCTTGACCAGCCGGGGATGATCGGCAGTGAGCAGTCCGGGAACGAATTCGGCCTGCTCACTGCCCCTGAAGATAAATCCCTGATCATCGTCGAGCATGTTCAGGCTCCATGTGGATTTGTCCCGTTCATGCACGGTTCCTACCAGGAGCACTTTGGACCCGGCTTGGAGCGCTGCGCTGGTCAAGGAATTGCAGGCAGCAACAATTTCTTCCTGACGCCCCTTCAGAGCAGGGTCTTCGAAGTAGGCGTTCTGCATGTCGATCACCAACACAGCGAACATTCTTTCTCCTCTTACACGTGAAACCTCAAGAGACCGGCCAGGCAGAGATCAGAGTCCCTTGCCCCCCGTGACGGGAAGGACTGCTCCTGAAATGTAGGATCCTTCGTCGGACGCCAGCAACACGTAAGCTGGCGCCAGCTCGGCAGGCTGGCCGGCACGGCCCAGTGGCGTGTCCTGCCCAAAGGTGGGGAGCTTGTCCGGCCACTCGGTGGCAGGAATCAGCGGAGTCCAGATGGGCCCGGGCGCCACGGCGTTGACGCGGATTCCCTTGGGCCCTAGTTCCTCGGCCATGGCCTTGGTGAAGGCGACTTGGGCCGCTTTGGTCATGGCATAGTCGATCAACTGGGCGGAAGGGTTAAACGCCTGGATGGATGCTGTGACAATGATCGAGGCGCCCGGACGGAGATGCGGGATAGCTGCCTGTGCCGTCCAGATGAGCGAGTACAGGTTGGTCTTGAACACACGGTCGAATTCCTCGGTGGGGATGGTTTCCAAGCCTTCGCGGTTCTTCTGGTAGGCCGCGTTCAACACCACTACATTGAGCCCGCCAAGCTCCTGCACGGTGCGTTCCACAATTTCAGCCGCGAAGCCTTCATCCCGCGCATCACCGGGCAACAGCAGGGCTTGCGCTCCGCACTCACGGATCCACTCCGCCGTCGACTGCGCGTCTTCCTCTTCCTCCGGAAGATAGCTGATGGCCACGTTTGCACCCTCGCGCGCGTAGGCAATGGCCACCGCAGCGCCGATGCCGGAGTCACCGCCGGTGATCAGCGCGGTCTTGCCCTGCAGGCGCCCATGCCCCGCATAACTCTTCTCGCCATGGTCCGGTTGCGGATCCAGTGGTTTGGTGAGGCCCGGTTGTTCCTGCTCCTGCTGGGGGAATTCGCCCGAGTGGTATCCGCTGCGGGGGTCGGATGGCGGTGAGGTGAGGCGGTTCCCGTCGGTTTGCGGCTTATCAGTCTGGTTCGAATCATTTTGAGTCATGGTTCTGCCCCTTTTCATTCCACGGCACGGTGCTTTATTCACTCCACGGTACTTTTGCCCTGTACCCCGGCTCCCCAGCTCCTAAACGCACTTGGAACTAGGTCCGGAGGGTCCTCGCTTTGACCATAAGGAAGATCCCGTAAGCGATGAGCCCAAGTGCGACGGCAGCCAACAAGTACGGACCGTAGGGCTGTTCCTTCAACGCTTTCAGACTTCCGTCAAGCCCGGTTGATTGCTCGGGCTGGGCCCGAACCGCGGCAATGACCACCAGCAGCCCTACCAGGAACAGGGCGATCCCCTTGGCGATGTAGCCCACCACCCCAACCCAGAGCTGGAGCTTGTGCACGCCCGGGCTGGATGACAGGGAAAGGTCCTTGGTGAACTTTCGACGGAAACCCCTCACCGCAAAGACAATGCCGGTAATCGCGACGCCGGCGCCGATGGCGATCAGCAGGAACACCCCGAACGGCGCCTTCATAAGAGTGACGGTAAAGTCGCTGCTGGACTCCCTGCTGTTCTGGCCCCGCCCTACGACGAAGGACATGATGGTGGCCGCCAAGGCAGCGAAAACCAGCCCCTGACCTAAAGCAGATAACCGCTTGGTCAGTTTGTTGTCAGAGGCGATGCGATAGCCAAGGACGGCATTTCCCAATTGCCATAAAGCTAACGCCGCACAGGCTCCAAAACAGGCCCAGAGCAGGAGGGGTCCGGCCGGCTTGTTGGCCAGCTCGGTCACCGCCCCGCTGACATCAGCTTCGCCGCCGCGGCCGACGGCTAGTTGGATCGCGATGACGCCAATGAGTAGGTGCAGCAGCCCACTCACGGCATATCCGGCTCGGGCAACAGCTGCGAAAGCCTGCGAATTCGCGGCTTCCTCGGCCACATCAGCGGCCTTTCTCATCTCTTCCTTGATGGCAAGCCTCCTTATTTTTCGCGCTGGACTCCATCGTCCCTTAAACGCCGTCGGGCAGGTACTCGCCCAAATAACGAGGTGCCTGCCCTAGTAGAAGCTTGGCGCCCTAGAACCCCACGACCGACTGTGGCCAGATGCTCCGGAGACCTGCCCCAAGGGGGTTGAACTGCTCACGGACTGTCACCACTGCACGGGTCTGGCCAACGGTTTCCCCTGTATGACCTGCAGTGTCCGCAGTCCCGGTGCGGGCATCGGGATTCATGTGGGCGGCGCCGGCAGTTACGGACTTGGCGGAGATCTGGTCAGTCATTTCGATGGTCCTTCCTGGAAGTTCCCGTCAGCTGATTGGCTGATGTTTCAACCATCGGACGGGGTCCTCAAGAAGGACGCCGGGTCATCTCAAGATTCCCTCAAGATTCCTCCCGGCGCGTCGACCCCGCCCCGCCGAGGTGGCATTTGATGGCAATGTAACGCGTCGCGATTGTCATCAAGTGCCACCTCAGCGGGTCCGGGTGAAGGAAATGAATCTTAGCGCGCGTCCTTTTTGGCTTGGCGCTGGGCGCCTTGCGAACGGCTGGAGGCGTCCCGCTTCACTCCGCCGGTGGTCTTCTGGTGAGACCTTGCCCGGCCTGAACCAGCGGTGGATTTGGTGCCGGTTCCGGAGCTCTCCGGCCCGGTGGAAGTGTCGGCGCTGGCGCGTTCCAGTCGCTCATCCTTAAGTTCTTCTGCTGCCTCGTGAGCCACCCTGGCGAGTTCAGTGCTCACTATGGAGAGTGCTTCCTCGAACACCAGGGCCCGGGCACGCGCTTTGTCCGACTTGTTGGCTGCGGCTCCGCGACCACCGGCTTCCAGCACCTCGTCTGCCGCTTTGCGCCGATAGTTGGTGGTGTATTTGTTCCGGGCCTTCCGCACCCGCTTATGGAGTTGGAGCAGGCCTTCCTCGTCGAGGAGCTCAAGTCTGGCTGGCTCCAATTCGCGAATCAAATCAAGTTGATCTTGTTTCAACACCCACAGATATTGGTCCATTTGCCGATGATTCCACACCTCCTGTTGGAGGTATAGAGCGTCACGGAGTTCTCATCCAATTGCTGTGCGGCCCTGTTGCTACTGGTCGGCTTGCTGTGCCGGTTCCAGGAGCCAGGTCATTGCCTCCGTTTCTGAGGTAAAGAATCTGGTGGGGCAGGGTGCCGGCTGGGCGGCCAATTGGTAGTCGACGAGTATGCGGTCAACGGCATTTTCGCCCAGCAACGCGATTCTGGAAGCGGCACAGGGCTCGATAAACACGTCACGTGCAGCGCGGCTCAAGTGGCTCGCATTCGCCATCCTGACCAGCAAGGGATAACGGTTGCCGGCGGCGAACTCGTTGACGGCGTCCACGGCAGCCCGGGCATTGCCGGCTTCAATTCTGACGCCCTGCGCCCAAGCCAGTAACAAGACGCTGCCCGCCTCGAGTTGGATGGTGTAATCGACGTGGTCCGTCTCAGCCATAGAACCATCTCCATCTCTGCTTGATTGCAGGACTACCCGCGCCCCACGGGCTGACTCCACCCTGCACACTCGGCAATCCCACCGTCTCATCCAACTAGAGTGTCTTTCAGTTTTCCAAGACCTTCAAGCCGTCAAGCGGTAAAGCGGCGCCTGTAGTCCGTGGGTGAGGTGGAAAAAGCGCTGGCAAAGTTCTGCCTGAGGGTCACGGCGCTGCCGAACCCGCAGTCGGCCGCAACCTGATCAATAGACAAGTCGGTGGTTTCCAACAGACGGCGCGCGGCATCGAGTCGGCGTGTGCGTATCCAGGCCGACGGCGTAGTCCCGGTTGAGGCGCGGAAGGCGCGCACGAAAGTTCGCCGGCTCATGTGGGCTTGGGCCGCAAGCCGGTCAATGCTGAGCGATTCGCCCAGCCGACCCATCGCCCACTCAAGCAACCGGGCCATGGGGTCGCCTTCGGCTCGCGGCGGAAGGGGATGCTCGATGTACTGTGCCTGCCCACCCTCACGGTGCGGGGCGATGACCAGGCTTCGCGCCACCTGGTTGGCTGCTTCCGCGCCCAAACGGCCCCTCACAACGTGCAGGCATGCGTCGAGTCCGGATGCTGTACCGGCCGAGGTCAGGACGTCGCCATGATCGATATACAGCACCGTTTGGTCGAGGGACACATCCGGGTGCCGGACAGCGAGGGAGTCAAAGGCTTGCCAGTGGGTTACGGCAGATCGCCCGTTCAGGAGACCGGCGTCGGCAACGGGAATGGCTCCCAAGCACAGACCCACGATGGTTGCTCCCCTAGCATGGGCTTGCCGGAGGACATTGCTGAGGGCTTCGCCGGTCCTGCGTTCATCGTCGAACCAGGACGGCACCACTACGACGTCGGCCTGTTCAGCCATCGAGGGCCCTTGAACTTCCCCCAGCACGTACCCCTCAGCAGTTTGGATGTGGCCCGCCCGGTCAGAGAACAGGACGGTATTCCACTCCGCTAACCCTTGGCGCGAGACTTCGTCAAAAACCATCTGCGGCACGGCAAGGTGAAACATCGTGACGCCATTGAACGCGTACACCGCGATCCTCATGCTGCCCTCCGTCGTTCTTTGGCCCGAATCAATCGTATATGGGCATTCGTGCCACTGGTGCTCAGCTGTCCAGGGACGAATGATGAAAGGGACCACCAAAACACGCCCCAACAGTCATTCCGGGAGAACACCATGAGCAAACCCCGCCGCGCCCTCGTCCTTGTCGATGTCCAACAGCAGTACTTCAGCGGGCCGCTGGAAATTCAGTACCCGCAGCACCAGGAGTCGCTTCCGATGATCGCTAAGGCTATCGACGCTGCAAGTGCCGCCGGCATCCCCATCGCGGCAATCCAACACAGCGAAGGTGAAGGCGCTCCCGTCTTCGCCCCGGGAACAGCTGAATACGAGCTGCACCCCGAGGTGGAAGCCCGCCGGACCGGTTCATGGAAAGACGTCACCAAACAGTACGGCTCCGTGTACGCCGGCACGGATGTTGCCGCATGGCTGCGGGAGCACGACGTCGACACCGTCACCTTGGTGGGTTACATGACCAACAACTGCATCCTGGCCTCGGCCGTTGAAGCAGAATTCCTCGGTTTCTCCACCGAAGTACTCTCAGATGCCACGGGAGCCATCAACCTCAGCAATAACGCCGGAACCGCCGATGCAAAGACTGTTCACACCACGTTGATGGCGCTGCTGAATTCCAACTGGGCCGCCGTTGCTACCACCGAAGCGTGGGTCCAGGCCGTTGAGTCCGGGCAAGCCCTGGAAAGGAGCGATCTTGGCAGCTCCGCCATGGCAGGGGCCGCGTTGCAAGCAACTTCCTGAGCAGCTCCGAATCAATGTGAGGACGGCGACTCCTCATCCTGGCTTTCCCGTTCCTCCGCCGCTGTCTGCGCATACGAGGCAGACACGCGGCGGTAGACGGGAGTCAGGAAAGCGATCAGCGCCACCAAGATCATGATGATGCCCGCCACCAGGAAAACCAGGGCAATGCCACGGGAGATGCCTTGGCCCAACAGAGGATCAAGGGTGGCCGCTCCGTCCTCCGAGCGGGCGTACGGGATGATCCAGAATTGGGCGATCGGTGCGATGAGGAAAGCGGTGATGGGTGCCGCCGCTGACTCGAACGCCATGGCGAAACCAAACACCCTGCCCTGCCGAGGTAGTGGCACCACCTTTTGGATGACGGTCTGCTCGGCGGCTTCAACCACAGGCACCAACGCCATGTAGAGCCAGATTCCCACGATGTAGAGCCAGGCCCACTCGCGAAGGGTAAACACGGCACCGATGAACCCCATCAGCACCACAGCGATGAGCATGGTCCGCAAGGGATTGGACCCGAGGCCGAACTTGCCGATCAGCGCACCACCAACAATGAACCCCGTGGCACCAATGGCGAAGACAACTCCCCACATCTCCACGGAGAACATCTCCAGGCCGTACGGGTCCATCAACGCCATATAGACGCCGCCGATGAAGTTGTTGAATGTGGAGAAAAGAATCAGGGCAAACAGGCCGGATATTGCCATGACCGCAGCCCACGACCCCCGCAAGTCGAATCCGCCTTGCGCGTCGGACGGCGCTGCCTTCACTTCCTCCGGCAGGCGCAGGGTGAGCAAGTGGCCGAAGGCCAACGCGGTCAGCACCAAGGCGACAACTACCGTCCAGCCCATGCCCAGCAGTCCTACCGATAGCCCGGAAAGGACCGAGGTGACGATGAACATGAGCCCCTGCACCATGCCGACGAGCCCGTTGGCATTGGCCCGCCGATCCGGTTCGATCAGGATAGTGACAGTGGTGGACAGGGCAATATTCCGCATGTTCTCCACCACTGCGCCGATGAGGATGATCATGGTGAAGATCCAGAACCATGGCTGTGTCAGGTCCAGTAGCGCCCGCTCGGGTGTCAGCAGGAACATGACACCGGAGAGGACGAACATCACCATGGTGAAGGCTGCGGCAAAACGCATCACGGCCAATTTGCGGTAACGGTCCACGAACGTTCCGAAACTGATGCTGGAGAGGGCGATCAGCAGCATGTACGCACCGCCGATCACCCCTGTGGCGATGACATTCCGCGTCTCCAAGTACACCCAGAACGTCAGGGCGAACCAGAGATAGCTCGTTGTGATGTTCGCGAGGGCGGTGTTCACCAGGATCCCCGTAAAGGTCCGGGATCTTTGGGCGGGAGTGCGTACGGAGAGGTCGATGCTGTCAGTAGACGCGGCGGAGGCCGATTCCTGCTCGGTCATGCGTCCCAGTAAACCACCGCAGGCACCGTCCCGGTAGTATCGGCTGGGAATCCTAAAGACGCTTGGGGGAGTAATAACATGACGGAAGTTCAAGGGCATCTGTCCTTCACCGATGACATCAGCCGAGACCTGGAATTGCAGGAATATGGCCTCGACCCTGCGGTGGATTCCACTCTCCTTCCCAACGCCGCCGTCATGAGCGCATTGCAGAACCTCGTGCGGCTGGCAACGGAGCTTTGCGGCGCTCCGTTTGGCGTGGTCAACATCATCAGCGCGGAATACCAACACCAAATCGGAGCTTGGGGCGTTGACCCCGGCGTCTGCTCCCGCGAGGATTCCATGTGCGCAAAGGTCTTCCTCACCCGCGAGCGCACCGTGGTGGCCGATGCTTCCAAGGACCCGCGTTTTGCGGACAACCCCTTCGTCACTGGCGAAATCGGCAAGGTCCGCTTTTATGCGTCTGTCCCGCTGCAGACAGAATCGGGTTTCGTACCCGGAACATTGTGCGTTTTCTCGAATAAAACCAATGAGCTGCGCCCCGAACAGGTCAGCATGCTGGAGGTCCTGGCGAAGCAGGTGGTTGAGCTTCTGGAGCTTCAGCACCGCACGGTACAGCTGGACCGCACCTATGCCGAGCTGAAGGACAGCAACGCCAAGCTCGCCGAATTCGCTGGCCGTGTCAGCCACGATCTCCGCATTCCCCTCACAACCATCCTGGGCTATGTGGAACTGGTGGAAGACGATCCCGATGTAGAACCGAACAGCACCGCCGCGCGTTACCTGGACCGTATCGGCTCCAGTGGGCGGCGGATGCTCGGCATGCTCGAAGACGTGCTGAGTTACTCCCGGGTGGGCGGTGCAATACAACCGGCCCAGGTGTCCTTGCGCCAGGTCACCGAGGAAGTTGTCCGCGACCTGGGCATCGAAAATGACGGCATTGTGGACGTCGAAGATCTCACTCTCCACGCCGACCGCGGACAGCTCCGCACGCTGCTGCAAAACCTGCTCTCCAACGCCATGAACTACCGCAGTCCCGAGCGCGATCTCCGCGTCCGGGTCACGGGGGTTTCCAACTATCACGGCGCTACGATCTTCGTGGCGGACAACGGCAAGGGCATCAAACCTGAGGACCGCGCCAAGGTCCTGGAACCGTTAGTGCGCCTGCGGCGGCAAGGCGACGGCCCGGGGTCCGGACTCGGCCTTGCCACCTGCAGCAGCATCGCGAAAGCACACGGTGGCGACCTCACCCTGGCTGAAACCACCGGCGGCGGAACCACAGTCACTGTTAGCTTTCCAGCCGGTTTCTAGCCCCTCCGGGGTGTCTCCGGGGTCTTGGGCGTTGCGCCTGCCATCATTCGAGGCATGACCACCTCGTACTTCCGGTAGGGGAAACCATGCAGCGGCCCGCCCCAGTCCGCTCACCGTTCACGATCCCGCTCGTAGTCATCGTGCTCTTCATTGCGGCCTGTGTCCCCATGGCCACCCCGCCGGCGCCTCAGGCACCAACCGCAGTCATCGGGACGCCTCCATCCAGGATCACCCACCCGACGTCCATCGTGGACATGACCACCCGTACAGCCGGTATAACGCCCACGGTTGCGACGTGGCAATACATCAGCGGTGCCGAGACCTTCAACAGCAAGCTCGATACCCGCCTGCTCAGCATTTTCGATGCCCGCGCCGGCGGTCGCCACCAACCTGCGGCACTGCCTGCTACCCCAGCTGCGCTGCTGGCCGACGGCGTTTCGGTCACCCATGAAATTGTCCTGGCTACCGGAAGTCTTGTTGGATCCAGATTCGTGCAAACAATCATGGACGGAGGCGTCCGCATCGCTCGCAGCGATGAGATCACCTACGAGGACCTCAGCACGGGCGTTGTTACGGGCAGTGCCAGCTTGATCAAACCGGCCATGACCGGCACCTTACGGACAATGCTCGGAGACACCATGGGCCCAGCGTCCTCGACGCAGACGCCCGGCCCGGACCCAACCCGGGCACCAACAACAGACTCCGTTTCCGACGCAGAGCTGCTCACCGCCGTCGCTTTTACCTCCGCCGGGGATCTCAGCGTCACCATCCACCGGGACCCTGTAACAGGTGCCGCCCTGTCCGGCCCCGTCACCGTGACTTTGAACGCAGCAGCAACCGACGAGGTGATTTCGCCTGCAGGACAGACCCTTCGCACGGCGGTCATCACTGGGGCTCCGCTCAAGGCCCCCCAGCCCGCACCGGGCGGCCTGGCACCCGTCAACTGTGATCTGGTTCCCTGCGCTGCCCTCACCTACGATGACGGGCCCAACGCCCAAACCACGCGCCTTCTGGCGATACTCGAAAAGCACAAAGTGTTCGCCACGTTCTTCCAACAGGGCGGGTATGTCAGGGCCCATCCGGGTGTGGCCAAAGCCGTGGCAGCAGCCGGCCACACCATCGCAAACCACACCATGAGCCATCCATACCTGACGAAATTGTCGCCGGCGAGCATCGCCAGCGAAGTTCAGGGGGCCCAAGGCACCATAGAAATGGCAACGGGTGTGGTGCCCGCTTACATGCGGCCACCGTACGGAGCAACCAATAAAACAGTGGCCGCTTCTGTGGGTTTGCCCCAAATTATTTGGGACGTGGACTCCATGGATTGGCAATCCAAGAACAAATCCGTGTTCATCCCCCGGATCATGAGCCTGGTCAAGCCAGGATCCATCATCCTCCAGCACGACGTCCACGCTTCCACGGTGGACGGCCAGGGCGAGCTCATCGCGCAACTCAAAGGCAAGGGCTTCTACTTGGTCACGCTCCCGCAGCTTTTGGCAGGAATCGAACTGAAGCCCGGGGCGTCTTACAAATGCCGCGGGAGCGCATCGGGTTGCGTTGCCGGCCGCTGACCGCCAAGAACGCTGACCTGGCTGAACTTAATGCACGACGGCGGCAGGTCGCCGTCGTGCGTTAATTCACGCTGTCAGGGCTACTTGCCGTCCCCGGACCCCTTGGCCTTTTCTGGCTTTTTCTCGCTCTTGCCGTCGCTCTTTTCCTTGGCGATCTCCGGGCCAGGCACTACAGCCGGCGCAGGCTCCTGAACGGGGGCGGGCCCTGGGGCCTGCGCGGGCTCCTGCAGATTGACCACTTCAGCAGGCTGGCCGTCCGCGGGCACGGCTTCGGCGGGCACGGCTTCGGCTGTGGCCGGCGCAAGGGGGAGGGCGGGCACCACCGGCGTCGTCGGCTGCGGCTCAGCCTGGGAAACCCCGGTGTCCGCGGGGTGGGAGGGGTCAGTTGTGTTGCCCATGGGTGTGAGCCCCTGGGAGAGGATCAGCAAAGCGAGCGGAATGGTTAGCGCTGCTGCGGCCACGCCCCGAACGGTCCTGGGTCGCCGCTTATTGAAGTCCCTGAGGCTGGTGACGGTGGCCCACCGCTTGGTTGGCGTGCGGAGTGGTGGCCGCGAGGGCACGGCCGGCAGCAGCGCGGTCCTGCGCCCGGACTGGATCCCTTCAACCCCGAGCGCTTGTTCGACGTATTGTGCCGTTGGGCGTTTTTCGGGATCCATGTCCGTCATGGCTTCGAGGAGCTCCCGCAGCGGAACGGGCAATTCCACGGGGATCTGCGGCGCGCGGTGAAGGCGGGCTGATGCCGTTTCAATGGGCGTTCCGGGGTACTCGGCCCTGCCGGTGAGGCATTCGAGGAGTACCAAGCCCAGCGAGTAGATGTCGCTCGCGGGAGTCAGTCCAAGCCCCTGCGCCTGTTCCGGGCTGAGGTATTGGGCAGTTCCCACGGTAAAGCCTGTTGCGGTGAGGCGGTTGTCGTTCATGACCAGTGCGACGCCAAAGTCCGCTAGCTTCACCGACTGTCCCACGCCGTCGTCGTCGGATACCAGGATGTTGGCCGGCTTGATGTCGCGGTGAATAACTCCGTGTTCGTGTACCTGGGACAGCGCCCCGGCGAGCCGGATTCCGATGCGCGCGGTCTCGGGAACGGTGAGCGGTCCGTCAGACAGTATGGCGCGCAAATCCCGGCCATCAGCCAGTTCCATGACCAGATACGCGCGTTCTTCGTCGTTGCGCGTATCGACGCCGGCGTCGAAGGCGGCCACCAACCCTGGGTGGTCAAAGGCGGCCAGAAGCCGCATCTCATTTTCCTGGCGGGCGCGGAACGACTCATCGCCGGAACCGGGCAGGAAAATCTTGATGGCTACCTCGCGGCCAAGGAGCATATCCGTCGCCTGGTAGACGGCAGACATGGCGCCCCTGCCAAGCAAAGGGCCCAGCTGGTAGCGGCCGTCAAGTGTTTCAGCGGCGTCTATTCCTGCAACGCCTATTCCTGCGGTTTCGCTGGAGGCGGGGAGTTGGGGGTCCACGGCCTCGTCATTGTTGCCCACGAATGTCACGTCCTTCAGGCATTCCTGGAGCCGCGGAACAACTGTCCCTGCGTCACCAAGCAATGCCGTCAATCAAACTTTCACGATGGCCGCGCGGCCGACTGCTTCAGCCACGTCCGGCCCAGGCAATGAGCCCAAACAGCATCATCCGGTTTCACCAGACAAGTTATCAGGATACTGATTAAATCGCGGAAAGGGCAATGTGAAGGCTCAGCGACTGCGAGCGTCAGGCGACTTGCAGCCGATCCACAGCCGCACGAAGCTCGCCCGCAGGAAGGCCCAGCGCCCATTCAGCGACGTCGGTGACGAACCGTTTGAAGGCGTCGTATTCGAAGGTCTCAGAGTTGTTGACGTAGGAGCCCACGCCGTCAATGGCCACCCATATACGGATGCAAGCCGCAAAGGAGTCCTCCACCATGAAATCGCCGGACACGACTCCATCGTCGATGAGCGCGGTCAGCCGGCTCCGATCAAGGTGTTCCTGACCCAACAGCGCTTCAGTTAGGGCCGGGATAAAGCGGCAGAGATGCCTGGCGTTGAGCCATAGCCGCGTGAGCTCAAGGGTGCCGCTGCCTTCGATGCGAGAGACCAGGTGAGCCATACGCTCAAGGGGAGTTCCGTCGTCGGGAAACAGTTCTTCCCGCTCTTCCGAGACAGCTCGCACGAACGCGGCGATCACCAGATCCTCTGCCGCTGGATAGTAGTGGCTGATCAGGCCAGGCCGCACACCAAGGCGGTCGGCCACGGCGCGGAGGGTTATCCGCTCGAGCCCCTCACCCAAGGCAATGGAAGCGGCCTCGGCGAGGATCTCGGCGCGGCGCTCGTCGGGTAACTTTCGAACGCGTTGGGATGCGGGGCTTGACACCATGCCGTCCAGTCTATTGGATTAGTGACCAATAGCTCATTGGTCGTGCGACCAATAGCGTCGACGGACCGGTTTCCCAGCGTTGCGAGCCGGACCTTGCCCGAGAGGAACAGCGTTGTCCCATCCCCACATAACCGATCCGGCCAGTTACCCGGAACCTCTTGCCCACCCCGAAACCCGCGGCATCGAACTCATCGAAGCCTCCGAACGGCACGGCCGCGCGCGGGACCTCTTCCCGGTCTGGGCAGCCCCAAATGTCAGCGTCCTGAACTTCACGGTGGGCGCCTCACTCATCCTGCTCGGCATGGAACTCTGGCAGGCCTTAGTTGTCATCATCGCCGGAAGCCTCCCTTGGATCCTCACCGGCATCGTCGCCACCAGTGGTCCGGCAGCGGGGACATCAGGCTCCGTCATCACCCGGGCCATCTACGGAATCCGGGGCAACAGAGTTGTGGTCGCCTTCTTTGGATGGTTCATTTCCGCGGTCTTCCTAGCCCTGAACTGGCTCGCATCCTCGTTC
This sequence comes from Paenarthrobacter sp. NPDC090517, assembly GCF_044769165.1. NCBI lineage: Bacteria > Bacillati > Actinomycetota > Actinomycetes > Micrococcales > Micrococcaceae > Paenarthrobacter > Paenarthrobacter sp. NPDC090517. The sequence continues at coordinate 175,257 of NZ_JBIVXN010000007.1, forward strand.
ATGGGCGCTGAACTCCTGGCACAGCTTGGTTTCACGGACCCTGTCCTGGTTCCGCTATTCGTCACCATTCTGGTTGCCGCGATCACCGTCCTGGTGGCTGTGTTCGGCCACAGTTTGATCCTGCGCAGCTACCCCGTTGTGGCGTCGGTATTGCTGGCCATCTTCCTGCTGGTCACGGCCTTCATCCTGCCCCACGTGCAGTGGGGCTACACCGCTCCGTCACCCTTGGAAGGTTTACCGCTGTGGGCCGCGATGACAATCGGCTTCGCCATCCTGGCCTCCTCTCCCCTGTCCTACTCGAACAGCCCCGACCTGGCACGCTACCTCCCCACGTCCACCAAGCGTTCACACATCATTGCGGCCACGGCCCTGGGCGGCGCCCTGCCAGGCATCTTGTTCACTTCGGTAGGTGCGTTGCTCGCCACGGGAATTGATGCAGCAGCGATGGACCTTGGCATCGAATCCGCGCTTCTTGCCCTCCTACCGGCGTGGCTCGGCCCCATTTTCGTTGTGGGCGTCATCATCAACACCATCTCCCTCAACGGCATGACCACGTACACGGCGAGCATGGCGTTTCAATCCATCGGTGTCCCGATCCGCCGCATCCCGTCCGCGGTAGTGGTGGGAGCGATCGGCACAGCGTTGACCATCTACCTCGTCATGTCCACGAGCCTCCTGGAAGCCGTCAACCTGATGCTGCAGCTCTTGGTCCTCATTTCGGGTCCGACCATGACCATCTTCGCAACGGACGTCATCCTTCGGCGCTACCGCTACAGCGGCGAGGACCTCTTCAATGAGAAGCCCGGCAGCCCCTTCTGGTACAGCGGGGGCTGGCACATCCCGGGCCTGCTCGCCGTCATCCTCGGCGCGGTTGTAGCCTCGCTCTTCCTCAGCAACGCCGCGTGGACCGGCCCCATCGCAGCAGCAACGGGCTCCATGGACCTTTCAGTGCCGGTATCCATGATCGTCACTGCCGGCGTGTACATCGCCCTGAACCCGGCCCTGCGCCGCGGCTTCAACAAAACACCCGTCGCAGAGGGAGCCCCCGCATGACCACCGCCCAAAGCCGGCCCCCGCGTTACCGCGGCGCCGTCGGACAGCCAACCCTGGACACGTGGCAGGAGGGACCGCACAACCGCTGGGCGTTCGCGCACCTGAGCGAACTACTGCCGACGGCGTCAGTCACCCGCCGCTTTCCGGCCGCCCCCGCTGCGGCTACCGATCATTTGAGCTCCTTGGCCGTTCCCTGCCTAAAGCAACGGCTGGAAGAGAGCTACACCGACGCCTTCCTGGTCCTGCACCGCAACGATGTCATCGCGGATTACTACCGCCCGGGCTTTTCCCCGGAGGACCTTCATCTGGTCATGAGCATTTCGAAGTCCATGTGCGGCCTGGTGGTGGGGGCGTTAGTTGATTCCGGAGATATCAACACGTCCGACCGCGTGGTTGACCATGTCCCGGAACTCGCCGGATCGGCCTACGACGGGCCTACCGTCCAGCACGTGCTCGACATGGTCATCCACCTCAACTACAGCGAGGACTACCTCGACCCCGCTTCCGAAGTTCAGACGCATGATCGATCCTCCGGCTGGCGCACCCGACAAGACGGCGACCCTGAGGACACATACGCCTTCCTCACCACCCTCACGGGCGAAGGCACCGTGGGCACGTTCCAGTACTGTTCCGCGAACACGGACGTCCTGGCGTGGATCATCGAGCGCGTGACCGGGCTCCGGTATCCGGACGCGCTCTCCAAGTACCTGTGGTCCAAGCTGGACGCAAACCGGGACGCCACCATCACAGTTGATTCCGCGGGTTTCGGCTTCGCGAACGGCGGGATCTCGTGCACCGCCCGCGACCTCGCGCGCGTGGGCCGATTAATGCTCGACGGCGGCATGGGTCCGGCGGGTCGGGTGGTGTCCGAGGGGTGGGTCCGCAGTGTCCTTGCTGGCGGAGACCCCGAAGCCATGGCCGGCTCCTCCTTCACCGCCATTCACCCCCACGGCTCATACACCCGCCAGTGGTGGCGCACCGGCAATGAGCGCGGCAATGTCATCGGAATCGGCATCCACGGCCAATACCTCTGGCTCGACCCCGCCACCGATACCGTGATCGTGAAGATGTCCTCGTGGCCGGAGCCGGACAGCGGGCACCTGCACGAACTTCAGAATCAGCTGCTCCTCGATGTCAGCAAATCCTTGGATGTGCCCCTCGCAACAAAAGAAATCCCAGAAAAAGAATCAGCACCGGAAAGCAAGGAAAACGCAGCGTGACCACCCAGCTCTACACCAACGCCCGCATCTTCACGTCCGATACCCGTCGCTGGGCTGAAGCGCTGCTCGTTCAGGGCGAGCGCATCCTTTACGTCGGAGACACCAACACGGCGGAACGCCTTCGGCCGGACGCCGAGCGGATTGATCTCGAGGGCCGCTTGATTGTCCCCGGCTTCGTCGACGGCCATGCCCACGTTGTCGGTACCGGCGAAGCCTTGGGGCAGGTCAGCCTGTGGGGCGCCAAGTCAGTGGAGGAGATCCAGCAACGGATCAAAGCAAGGGCAAACGAACGCCCGGACGCTGAGCGGGTCCTGGCTACCGGCTGGTTGCACGGCGCAATTCCCGGCGGTGTACCCAACGCGGCGATGCTCGATGCCGTGGTCCAGGACAAGCCCGTCTATGCCTTCGCCTACGACTTCCACTCAGTGTGGGTGAACTCGGCGGCGCTGGCTGAACTGGGGATTGACCGTCACACGAAGGATCCCCACGGCGGCACCATCAAGCGCGACGCAGACGGCCACGCCACCGGCTACATCGACGAGAACGCGTTCTACGACATGGTGCTCCCGTACCTCGAAGCCCAAGTAGGTAAGGATGAGCACGAGGCCAGCATCGCCGCAGTCCAGCAGGCTTACCGCGAGACCGGCGTGACCACTGCGTGCGATATGGGCTTCAACGAGACCGACCTCGAGGCCTTCATACGTGCCGACAAAGACGGCTCACTGACCAGCCGGCTCATCGCCTATTGGCGCGTTAATAACGCTGGATCGGCGGAGGAAAACATCGCCCAGGTCCAGCGGGCGGCGGCGCTCGCCGTCGAGCATGAATCGCCATTCCTTCGCGTGGTGGGAATCAAGGTCATCATTGACGGCACCATCGACGGGTGCACGGCCACCCTCGGAATGCCGTACGCCGATGGTTCGAACGCGGAACCGATCTGGAGCCTGAAGGAACTCGCGCCAGTGGTTGCCGCTGCCGATGCCGCCGGTTTGAAGGTAGCCATGCATGCCATCGGCGACGAATCGGTCCGGATCGCCATCGGAGCTGTGGAACACGCCGTGGCAGAGAACGGGCCCCGCGAACGCCGCCACCGCATCGAGCATCTCGAGTTGGTGGACAGGGCCGACGTCGATCGCCTCGCCGCGCTGGGCATCACCGCCAGCATGCAGCCCGTCCACGCCGATCCCGCCATCAGCGAAAACTGGGCGGCTAGGTTGGGTGATGACCGCGTGGAGCGCGGTTTCCCGTGGCCGTGGATTACCCAGGCGGGGGCACGGCTGGCCTTCGGCACGGACTCCCCCACGTCCCCGCATGCGCCCCTGCCCAACATGTACGTAGCCACCACCCGGGCTTCGGCCCTGGACGCTTCCGCCGGAACCAACGTCCCCGATTTCGCACTGCCCCTCGCCGAGTCGATCGAACATGCTACGCGCGACTCCGCGTGGACGTGCGGCGCGGAACACGAGATCGGTCGGCTTGCTGCTGGCCTGTACGCGGACTTCGTGGTCCTGGACACCGATGTGCTGGCTGCCCGGGACCCGTCCGCGCTCTTGCACGCGAAGGTTCTGCAGACTGTGGTGGGCGGGCGGACTGTGTACTCATCAGGCCAGGCATGACCCAGCGGCTTTACGTGACGTAGGAAACTGCGGCCCGGCGCACCCGCAAGGCACAATGGAAAGCATGACCCTCACAACTTTCGCCCTCGTCCGCCACGGCCAGACCGATTGGAACGCGGAGCGCCGGTTGCAGGGATCCACTGACATCCCGCTTAACGACGTCGGCCGCGGCCAGGCCCGCGACGCCGTCACCTTCCTGTCGGGTCAGCAATGGGACACCGTGGTGTCCTCACCCCTGAGCCGCGCCGCCGAAACGGCCGGGATCATCGCCGAGGGCCTGGGGCTCACGGTTGCTCGTTTGGTTCCGGAGCTTACCGAGCGCAGCTTTGGCCCGGCCGAGGGTCTTCAAGCCGGTCCTGAGCTGGAAGCCCTTCGGATTCCGGGAGGTTTCCGCGGAGGCGAATCCGACGAGGCCGCCGCTGACCGTGGCATCGCTGCCTTGGAGGAGCTGGCCGGGGAGTTTGCGGGCAAGCGTGTCCTGGTGGTGGCGCACGGTACTTTAATCCGACTGACGTTGAGCCGAGCCATCGGGCGCACTTTGGACAGTGTGCAGAACGCGGTGCTCAACCTGGCCCATCACCACGTCACGGACGGCTGGCAACTGGAGTACTTCAACGGCGAACGCGTCACGGCCGACGTCGAGGCCTGATCTCAGTAGTCGTTCATTTGGCTTCGAGCCGCGCCTTCAACTGCTCCGCGTAGTCCGTATAGGCTGCTGCAATTTCTTCCAAGTCAACCGTTTGCGGGAAGTCGATAACTGGCTGGTGTTCTGCCAGGTAGTTGGTGGTTTCTTCGACAATCAGCTGCTCGTCGAAGCCGTCCAAGCCAACCTCGGCAAGGAATTCCGGGTTGGTGTGAACCAAAGATTCCCCGTTCTGCCCTTCCGATGCCCATCGCACCAAGTACTCGTTCTGATTGACCAGTTCAATGTCGAATGACTTCTCCATGGCAGCAGCCTACGCCGTTACTTAGCAGGAACCGGCCCGCCCCGGACAGCAATGAGCTCAAGCAGTACCTCAGCCTTGATGCCAAGGAGTGCGGCCGCGAGATTCCCCACCAAATCAAGCACATACTCGCTGGTGGCGCTCCCGGCCAGCACATCCATGACAAGGCCGTCTTCCTGGGCAACAAGGGTGCGGGCGATTTTGGCTGGATTCAGCAGGGGAGAGAACTCACCTGAGCGGGTTCCGGCGTCGATAATTTCCCGGTAGACGCGTTCCTGCGCACTGGTGAGCTCGCCCTGGATCCGGCGCTGCTCCGCGTCGCGGAGCATGTGGGGCCAGTACTCGTACAAAATCCGGGAGACGTCGTCGTCCAGTCCTGCAGTAGTGCCGGCGCTGATGACGGCGGCGAGCCTGGCCGTGGGAGTCATCTCCAAGTCATCGGCTTCGGCGAGCTTCTCCAGAAATCTGCCGGAGGAAGCCTGCACGGCGGCAGCGATAATCTCGGCGTGGCTGCCGAAGTAGTAGAGCACGGCGTTGGCGGCCATGCCAGCCTCGGCGGCAATGGCGCGGAGGGTGGCGCCCTCAGCGCCGTCGCGGGCTGCCACGGCCTGTGCTGCCGCAACGATTTCCTGCCGCCGAATGTCCTTCTTGTCTACCTTGACCACTGTCGCTCCCCCGTGGACGTTTGAAGATGCCTGTTGACATTGACTCTAGACCGGTATTGAATGGCATTCAAATTTGAATGTGATTCAAATTACTGATCCCAGATCCGACTTACTGATTCAACGAGGAGTCTCCGTGTCACACCCCCCTTCCTCTACCCCAATCGCGAGCGACCCAACCCCACGCGACTCAACCCCAAAAGACGCAACATCAAAGAACGCGCCAGCCCGGTACCCGAGCTCCAAGGGTCTAAAAGCAGGCTCGATCGGCATCGGACCCACCGTGGCCCTCGGGCTGGCCGCCGTAGCTCCGGCCTATAGCCTGGCCGTAACGCTCGGCTTCGTGGTCCTCGCCGTTGGAGCGAGCACTCCTGCCGCGTTCCTGCTGGGCTTCGTCCCCATCCTGTTCACCGCCCTCGCGTTCAGGGACCTCAATAAGGAAATGCCCGACTGCGGTGGAGTGTTCGTCTGGATTACCCGCGTTTTCGGGCCGACTGCCGGCTGGTTCCTCGGCGGGTGGGTGCCACAAATGGCCACCTTCATTGCGAGCGCCGCACTCGCCCAAGTGGCCACCACCTACCTGCTCAACTTCTTTGGTCTGGCTTGGATCGCGGCGGAGCCTATCGCTGTAGCTGCCATTGCATGCGGGCTGGTCGCCTTGAGTGCATGGATCGCGGCGAGGGGAATCGAGCTCTCTGCCTGGGTACAGTACGCGCTGATTGGTCTCCAGCTAGTGGCACTCGGAGGGTTCTGCGTCGCGGCTTTCACCGCCATGTCCACGGGCAACACCACCGATGGGTCAGAAAAGCCGGCCTTGGAATGGTTCAACCCCCTTGCCTCGGGGGACATATCCGGCCTCGTGTCCGGCGTCATTCTATGTCTGTTCATCTACTGGGGCTGGGATGCGCTGATAGCAGTGAATGAGGAAACCACAGACCGCAAGGGAACGCCTGGCAAGGCAGTAGTCATCACCACGGTCATCCTGCTGTTCTTCTACGTAGTGACCGCTACGGCCGCCGTCGGATATGCCGGAACTGCAAGCATCACCAATCCGGAAACCGTCTCGGATGTCCTTTCCGTCCTCGGTCCGCAGGCGGCAGGAGAAGTGTTTGGCCAGGTCATCACCCTGGCGGTGGGACTTTCAGCGCTGGCAGCACTCATGACTGTTGCTGTCAGCACGCCGCGGACCTGGCTCAGCATGGGCACCTATGGCGCATTGCCCAAGGCGACCACGAAGATGCATTCCAAGAGGGGCACCCCCACCACCTCCATCGCCTGGTGGGCAATCATCACCATGGCCATAACGTTGGGGCTGACGGCAATCAGTCCGGACTTCATCGGGCTGGGAATCCTTTCGGTGGGCCTGATGATCGCGGCCTACTACGCCGCCACCGCCTTGGCCTCGGTGGTGTACTTCGCCCCGCTGATGCGCACCTCTGCATCGGCGCTGATCCTGAAAGGTATCCTTCCCGGCCTCGGAGCACTCCTCATGATCGGAGCGTTCGCCTACAGCGCCGTCGACATGCTGTCCCCTGAATATGTGGGGCTGTCGTGGTTGGGTATCGGCTCGGTGTTCTGGATTGGCATCGGCGCCCTGATCCTTGGCCTGCTGGTCACCGCGATCCTCAGGACCAGGCTGCGTCGCTTCTTCTCAGGCCAAGCCATCCCCCGCGGAAACATCACCACCCGCAACCAACTTTCGTCCATCCTCAGCAACGACACGCTTATCAACGAAACCGAGGCATAAATGCGCATCCTGTCCATCGCAGCAATTCAGACCAACCCAATCCCCAATGACCTCGAGGCCACGTGGGCCCGGTTCGAGGCCCAAGCCGAATCAGCCAGGGAGCTGGGCCCGGATGTGGACGTCATCGTGGTTCCGGAACTGCTGCTTTCCGCGCCGGGCGAGTTCCTGCTGCCGGACCCCGACGGTGAAACCCGTTCCGCTGCGCCCATCCCCAGCCCACTCACCCACCGCATCTCCGCGCTGGCCCGCAGGCTCAACGTGTGGCTCGTGCCCGGCTCGCTGCTGGAAACGGACAACGGAAACACGTACAACACAGCAATCGCTGTCTCTCCGCAAGGCGAGATCGTGGCGCGCTACCGGAAGCTCTTTCCATGGCGACCGTTCGAAACCACCACCCCCGGCGATTCCTTCGTCACTTTCGACATCCCCGGCTGCGGACGCATCGGCCTGGCCATCTGCTTCGACGGCAGCTTCCCGGAGGTAGCACGCCAGTTGGCATGGCTCGGCGCAGAGGTCATCATCCAGCCGACGCTCACCACCACGCGGGACCGGGCCATGGAAATCGTCATGTCCCAGGCCAACGCCTTCGCCAATCAGGTGTACGTGGTGAACGTCAACGGAGCATCCCCCTCCGCAGTGGGCGAGAGCGTCATCGTGGACCCCGAGGGCACCATCATGCAGCAGGCCCGGGGCGGTGAGGAGATCCTGTTCGCCGTCCTGGACTTGGACCGCGTCACCCAGCTCCGCCGCTATGGAACTCACGGCATCAACCGCCCTTGGGCCCAGCTCCGGGACCAGGAAGGCCTGCTGCGTTTCCCGATGTTCGGCGGAGCTCACTTCCAATCGCCGGAGTGGAGTGGCGATTCCGCTTCAGCACGGCAGGGCAGCGGCAGCGGACGGGCCTGACCACACGCCCAACCTGAGGAGCGTTCGACGGCGGGCTGCCGCCGTCGAACGCTTTTGCCCACCCTAGAGAAGATCAGGCTACTTACTTCTATACTGGCGTTGTGATGGCATCACTGTGGTTCGGATTGATTGCCTCCAGCGCCTTGGTCATAGGCGCCATCATCGGTGTGCGCTTCGAACTGCCGAAGCGGCTCCTGGCCATCCTGCTTTCCTTTGCAGCCGGCTCACTCATCACGGCTTTGGCCTTCGAACTGTTCGAGGACGCGTACGAACAGGGCGGAATCGTGCGCGCCGCGGTGGGGCTCCTTGCGGGGGCCATTGTGTTTACGGCGCTGAGTGCCCTGTTGGATCGCTGGGCGCAACCCGGGAAAACCTCGAAGTCCAAACCCGCGGACGAAATACAGGGCAGCCCCAAGCTTGACACCGACGCAGCCGCGTCCGATAAAGCTGCCACCGCCGCGTCAACACGAGGCGCTGCCGGCATGGCCCTCTTGGCTGCTGTCACTTTGGACGGCGTGCCCGAAAACGTCGCCTTGGGCATCTCCTTGGGAGAGGGATCTGGAGGCCTTGCACTACTGGCGGCAATCTTCGTTTCCAACCTGCCCGAAGCCCTGGTGGGAGCCTCGTCCATGCGCAGCCAGGGTCGCAAGGCCGGGCCGATCATGTTGCTCTGGAGTGTCTGCGCAGTGTTGCTCGTTGCCGCGGTGGTGCTCGGCGCAGGGCCGCTCTCCTCAGCCCAACCCGAGACGATCTCCCTCCCCTTGGCGTTCGCAGCGGGCGCCGTGATCGCATCGCTCGCGGACACTCTCATGCCAGAGGCCTACGAACACGGCGGCCCGGCCGTGGCGCTAAGCACGGCAGCTGGATTCGTTCTGTCGTTCACCCTCTCGCTCGCCTGAGCCGACGGGGCTTAAACCTAAGAGGCAGTGACGAAAGAAAAAGCGCACGACGGCGGGTGCCCGCCGTCGTGCGCTTCTTCTGTATGTTGCGGCTGCTAAACCTCGGGGCGCCGCTCGACAACCGTGTGGGGATCGCCGCGGCGCTCAACAACGCTGCGGCGCGTCCGGTTGGACATGGCGATGGAAATGATGAGTCCGATAACGCCGACCACCATCAGGATGTAGCCGACCAGGACTTGGTCGAGGAAGGGGATGATTCCGGGGGCGAGCGCGAAAGCCAGAATAGCTCCGATGGCAATCAGGGCGATGGAAGAACCAATTCTCATGACGTGCTCCTCATGTTCTTTCGGCGCAGTCAGGGTCTACGGCCGAATCTGTATCATCAGGATACTTACGTTCCACCTCGCCGACCAGCACCAACCCGGCGCGTTTGTCAGTGACCGTAGCGTGCCGCCACCCGTGCGATGGCATCCTCGGGAGTGGGCGCGGGGCCGAAAACCTGCTCCTGGCGGGTGACATCCGCAACGTACTTTCCCGTCTCGAACCACGCCACCATGCTCGCCATATCGCCCACCAACGGAAGGATCTTCGCGGTCGCCTTGCCGAGTCCCGCGATGGCACCGGCGGGGATGGACATTACCTTGATCTGCTTGCCGGCCCGGCGTCCGGCGATTTCCGCGGCTTCATGGATGCTCAGGGGCCGGCTCCAGCCAATATCGATGCGCTCTCCCTCAACAATGTCCGCGTCAAGCGCCTCGGCAAGATAGGCGGCAACATCGCTCGCCAAGACGAATGTGAGCCGGGCATCCTTGGAACCGAGCCAGACGAACCGCCCCTTAGCGAAGGGATCGCCACCCATACCTACCGCTTGGTCAAAGAAAGCACCCGGGCGCAGGGCCACAAAGGGAACGCCGAGTTCCTCAAATTTGTCCTCAGCCAGCTTCTTGTTCCAGAAGTGGGGAATCTGGGGAGTCTGATCGCTGGTGACGATGCTGATCAGCACGAAGCGAGGCACTCCGGCGTGCTTGGCAGCCACAGCCAGGTTGCTGTTGCCGAAGGTGTCAATGGCTTTGGCGTTCTTGTCGTTCCGCGTATAGCCCGCAGCCGTAGAGATAGCCGCGGAAACGCCGCTCATCGCGCTGATCAACGAGGCAGCGTCCAACATATCTCCGCGGGCGATCTCAACACCCTTGGCCTCAAGTTTGGCGGCATCGGACTTTGGCCGCACCAAGGCACGGACTTTCTTTCCGCGCTTGAGAAGCTCGTCCACCACCTGGCCACCCAAGAATCCCGTGGCGCCAACAACAAGGACAGGTAAGTCTTCGGCCACAGTTTCTCCTCAGGGGTTTGCTCCTAGGGTTAGTGGTAGCACGAGGCCGGAGCTTGGGGCTAGGGGCGTTTCAGCTTCACACCAAATCTCAAATGGTGATAACAACCTTCCCGCGGGCTTTACCGGCGTCGAAATACCGCATGGCATCCGGGACCTGGGCCAGCGAATACGTGCGGTCTATTGCGGGGGCAATGGTTCCCGCTTCGAGGATGCCTGCCAGGTATTCCAGATCCGCCGCGGTTTGGGTGCCCCCGATCATGGTGAGCCGCTGGCGAATGAAGGGAGAAAGCGCCACGGCCCGGAACTGGCGATCCAAGCTGCCGGTCCAGGACCCGCCTTCCTCACCTCCGGTGATCACTGCAGTTCCCGAAGGGGTGAGCGCCCTACGGAGGCTGGAAACCGAAGGGTTGCCAGCTATGTCGATGATGACGTCGTAGCGCTCACTGCCATCAGCGAAGTCCCGTGAGGTGTAGTCGATGACATGGTCGGCGCCGAGGTCCCGAACCAGGTCCGCCTTGGCAGCGCTGGCCATCCCGGTCACCTCGGCGCTGGCAGCCTTGGCAAACTGGACCGCGTAACTGCCCACACCGCCCGAGGCACCAGTGATCAGGACCTTGAGCTCCTTCGCTACCGGGCCTCTGCCCGGATCGATACCGCCGGCACGCAACGCGATCAAGGCGGTGCACGCAGACACAGGAACCGCGGCCGCTTGCTCGAAGCTGATGCCCGTCGGTTTGTGGGCGAGCTGGTTTTCACGGGCAGCGGCGTACTCTGCGAATGATCCCTTCCCTGACCCGAAAACCTGATCGCCCACGGAAAACCGTGTCACTTTAGCCCCCACGGCCTCCACGGTGCCCGCGAGGTCCAGCCCGGGAACGGGATTCCTTGGCGCGCGTATGCCGTAGGCGAGGCGCAAGGCATACGGCAGTCCTGTGGTGACGTGCCACGTACCGCGATCCAGCCCGGCTGCCCGGACCTTCACCAGGACCTCATTTTCCTTGATGGCCGGGCGAGGAATTTGCGCCTCATGAAGCACATCGGCGGAGCCGTATGCCTCTTGGACGATGGCCCGCATGGTTCCGGGCGACGCCTGTCCCTTGCGTGCTTCCTTGGATTGCTGACCAGTGGCCATGGGCCGACCTTTCAGTACTGATGCTCGATTGGGGGTTTTGACGCTTTTCGTACGCTGTACTAGCGACGCTACCGTACACTGTACTAAACCGCTAGAGCCCTTCACTCGAACAAGGAGTCCACGTGTCCACCGCAGCATCCCAGCGCCTGCCCCTCAGCAGGGAACGAGTACTGGAGTGCGCAGTTGCACTCGCTGACGAATCCGGGCTAAGCGCGCTGACCATCCGCACGCTTGCCCGGAGCATGGGAACCAAGCCCATGTCGCTTTACTACTACGTAGCCAACAAGGAAGAGATCCTTGATGGGATCGTGGACATGGTCTTCAGCGAAATCGAGCCGCCGATGCCGGGGCGTGATTGGCGCGGGGAAATGCAGCGGAGGGCTCACGGAGTGCGATCAGCGCTCAGGCGCCACCCATGGGCAGTCGGGCTGCTGGAAAGCCGGTCAGCGCCGGGACCGGCAACGCTCCGGCACCATGAAGCAACGTTGGCAACGCTGAGGGAGGCCGGCTTCTCCGTTCAGATGACAGCCCACGCCTACGCCCTGCTGGACAGCTACATCTACGGCTTCGCCCTTCAGGAAGCAGCTCTCCCGTTCGAGGGCAGGGACACCGCGGCCGAGATCACCAACCCCATCATGGAGCGCTTCGCCACAGGTGAGTATCCGCGCATGGTGGAGATCGCCGTCGAGCATGTCCTCAAACCCGGCTACGACTTTGGCGACGAGTTTGGCTTCGGCTTGGACCTGATCCTCGATGGCCTCAACCGGCTGCGGGCCGGCGAGGAATAAGCCGCCTTTCGGATTGAGGCGCGAGTCTCATTGGAGGCGCTCACGCCAACGGGGTACGGTCAGGCATAGCTGACGACGCCGAGTGAGGGAGCTGAGTTCATGGCCAGGATCGAGGACTATGCGATCATCGGGGACTTGAACACTGCTGCCCTGGTGGGGCGCAGCGGTTCCATCGACTGGATGTGCTTGCCGCGCTTCGACTCCCCTGCCTGCTTCGCCGCGCTGCTGCACACCCCAGACGCCGGCCGCTGGCTGCTGGCTCCCGCCGGGACACCGGACGGCGGCGACTGCACGCGACGCCAATACCGCGAGGACACCCTCATTCTGGAAACGGAATGGGAAGTTGACGGCGGATCGGTCCGGGTCATTGACTTCATGCCCGTCCGTGACGACGCCGTGGATCTGGTGCGGATCGTCGAAGGAGTGTCCGGCGAGGTCACTATGCAGATGGAGCTGGTCCTTCGCTTTGATTACGGCCGGGTGGTGCCGTGGGTCCGGCATAGCGAGCACGGTATCAGCGCAGTGGCCGGCCCCGACTCGGCCTATCTCACCACCCTTGCCCCCCTGCAGGGCCGGGACAAGCGCACCGTCAGCGAGTTCACCGTCCGCGCGGGCGAACGCGTTCCCTTCGTGCTGCGCTGGGCGCCAAGCCACGAACGTGCACCACGCAGGATCAATCCGTTGCATGCCCTTGAGGCGACGGAGTCATTCTGGCTGGAATGGATCGGCCGCAGCGAGATGAGGGGCAAATACAAAGAACCGGTGGAGCGGTCCCTCATCACCCTCAAAGCACTCACGTATGCACCCACAGGCGGCATTGTGGCAGCCGCAACAACGTCCCTGCCCGAGCAAATCGGCGGGCCCCGCAACTGGGATTATCGGTATTGCTGGCTACGTGACGCCACCCTGACTTTGCAGTCACTCCTCGCCGCCGGCTACACGGAAGAGGCGGCAGCCTGGCGCGACTGGCTGCTGCGCGCTATCGCCGGCGACCCGTCAGAACTTCAGATTGTGTACGGGCTCGACGGCGCCCGGAGACTTCCGGAGGCAGACATTCCCTGGTTGTCGGGTTACGAAGGTTCCCTACCCGTCCGTACCGGAAACGCGGCCGCTCCACAGCTTCAACTGGACGTATGGGGCGAAGTGTTGGATGGGCTTTCACTGACCCGGGCCGCTTCCCCGGATGGCACAGTGGATAGCTCCTGGGATATCCAAGTCGCCCTGATGGAATTCCTGGAGGGGGCGTGGGACCAGCCTGACAACGGGCTGTGGGAAATGCGCGGCCCGAGGCAGCACTTCACCCATTCCAAGGTGATGGCGTGGGTGGCTGCGGACCGAATGGTCAAAGCCGTCCGGACGTCGGGTTTGCCGGGCCCTGCCGACAGGTGGGCTGCCCTCCGCAGCGAAATCCATGCAGATGTCATGGCCAAGGGCTTCGACAATGAACTCAACAGCTTCGTCCAGTCCTATGGCAGCAAGGAATTGGATGCGAGCCTGCTCCTGATTCCGCGCGTCGGGTTCCTGCCCCACCGCCACCCGCGGGTTAAAGGAACAGTGGACGCCATTCAGCAAGGACTCACCGACGACGGATTGGTTCTTCGGTATCGCACCCAGTCCGGGCATGACGGACTGCCCGGCGATGAAGGCGTGTTCCTGGCATGTTCATTTTGGCTGGTGGATGCGCTGCTGGGAATTGGCCGCTCCGGCGAGGCGACCGAGCTATTTGAGCGACTGCTTGGCTTGCGCAACGATGTGGGACTGCTCAGTGAGGAATGGGATCCGCGGACCCAACGGCATCTCGGCAACACCCCGCAGGCGTTCAGCCATTTCCCGCTGATTCATAGCGCGCTGCAACTACACCAGGGCGAGGCCCACAGCAGCGACACCCCGCTTCACAAACCCAAGCATCCGGCGCAGGCAAGCGGCTCTACCCTTCGGAATGATCCTCGCCTTCGGTAGCAGACGGTTCACCCTTGTGGCTCGCTTCCTCCAAGTGGAGGTCCAGCTTGCGTTCGGCTTCGCGCCGACGCTGTCCGACGGTTCGCATCTGCTGCGTGGTGGGGTCTCCCCTGTCTTCCGACGCTGCGCCGATTGGCACGGCGGGCTGCGCTTGCTCTTGTTCGCCCATACCCCAATGGTCCCATCACCAGTTCGTCAGCGATAGCTAAAACAACCGTTGTGAGGCCCGCCCTGCACACACCTCCGAGTTTTTGGGGCGCAGAGCGGGCCTCACAACCAGCGTTTAGCGGCGGGTCTCGCCTGTGCCGGTTCCTTCGGTTTCGATGCGTTCCTTACGGACTTCCTCATCTACCTTGACGTCGTCCCTCACAGTGTCCTTTTCGAGGCGAACGCGCTCAACAGGAACGGTTTCCTTCTCCACCACGGGCCGTTCCTCGTGCAGGGTGACCTCGTGTTCGCTCTCGGTCAGATCCGGACCGGACATGGCGTCGCCGGCGTTGGCGTCCGTGATGGGTTCGCGCTCCAAACGGACTTCTTCGCGCTCTACCGGCACCGTGGTGGTGACGTTTTCCGTGGTGATGTACTTGCGCAGCCGTGCCCTACCGGTGGCTTGCCGTTCGGTACCCACGTTCAGCTGTTCTTCCGACCTGGTCATGGCGTCGTCGCCGCGGCGGGTGTCAGCATCGCGGGTGTAGTCGGCATCAGTGTCCACTGCATCCCTGGTGCCGGTAGTGCCCGTCGTCCCGACAGTGCCGGTAGTGGTGCCGGCATAGTCGCCATGGCCACTGAAGCTGTCCCTGCCCTCAAGTCCATAGTGGTTGTACAGGCGACTTTCCTCGCCCGGATCCAGGTGCCCGTCTTCGGCAACGCGCGGGGCATCCTTGATGTGGTCCTTGCTGAAGGGAACCACCACATCGTCACCTTCCACCGTGGCGTCCTGCAGCGGAATGAACGATTCCGAACTGCCGAAAAGGCCGGTTTTCACGGTTACCCACGTGGGTTCACCCGTGTCGTCGTCGGTGTAGAACGTGCCAATGGAGCCGACCTTGTCACCTTCGGTGGTGCGGACGTTTCCGTTGAGCCCCATCAAACGGTCAATGTTTTCCCTCGCGAGCATGATGTCTCCTTGGAATGCGGTTCTCTTACTGTGGATTGCCAAGCGGGCTGCATCACCAGGCATGGTTTCCGGATGCCGAAACGGAGAATCGAGTCAACCCGTCGGCTTTAAGGAACACCAATACAATAAGCATGCTTAGTGTTTGCTTGGCAAGCCCTAATTGGAGAATCAGTGGCGCTTGCCACACTGCCACGGCAACCGTAGGCTCGAGGCGGAGAAATTAGTACTTGTGCCCAAAGGTATCCACTCTCTCTTACCCGCAAGGGTTCATCATGTCTGCTCAGCCAGAACACTTCCCACTTCCTACCCCAAACCCCGCGCGCCCTCCTCAGTGCCACCATTGCGGCAGCAGTCGGCACCTCACGGTGGACACCATTGGCGCCCATCACAGCCTCGCCTCCGGATTGGTGGAGGTGGGCTACAACTGCGGAAAATGCGGTTCGTTCCTTGCCCATGCAGCAACAGTTGCCGACGTCGCGGATGTCCTGCACACGTCGACGAATCCGCCCGGCCTGCTCCAGTTCGGGGACCATCACCTTCACTGCGGAGTTCCCATGCATACGGGGGCCGGGAAGCAACACGTCCTCATGGTCGATGCCACCGGCCAGACCGTTGACCCGGAACTTGAGGTGTACCTCAACACCAGGGTCCTGCACTGCGATGAATGCGGGTTCCAGATGGAGATTCCCGACTAGCCCCAGCCTGCGCTGGATTTCACCGGCGCTGACTTCACGGCCGCTACGTGACCGGCATCAGGGGGAAAAGCGCACGACGGCGAGCTACCGCCGTCGTGCGCTTTTTGTAGCGCTTCAGGAGCTTGGGTTAGCCGGCGGTCCCGGGTAGCGTGTGCCGAGGACAGGTTGCGCCCCGCCGCTAGCGGACGATCCCAAGGAGTTGCCCCATGAGCAGATCCCACCGAGCGTCACAGCATGAACCGGACACCGCCGTCGAACTCAATCCTTTGTTCAGCAGGCCCGGAGAATCCAACATTTTCCCCCGTTTCACCCTGCCGGACGGGGAATCGTTGCCGGCCACGGCTTACCAGGTTGTCCATGACGAAGCGATGTTGGACGGCAATTCGCGGCTGAACCTGGCCACGTTCGTCGGGACATGGATGGAGACGGAAGCATCCAGGCTTTATGCCGAGACGTTCGACAAGAACATGATCGACAAGGACGAGTACCCGCAAACGGCGCTCATTGAAACGCGCTGCTGGCGAATGCTCGCGGACCTGTGGAATGCGCCGGATCCCGAGAAGAGCATCGGCACTTCCACCATCGGGTCCTCCGAGGCCTGCATGCTAGGCGGTTTGGCCCTGAAGCGACGCTGGCAACATGACCGGCGCGCTGCCGGCAAGTCCACGGAGAAGCCCAACCTCATCCTCAGCTCCGCCGTCCAAGTGTGCTGGGAGAAGTTCTGCAATTACTGGGACGTGGAGCCCCGTTATGTCCCGGTCTCGACCGAGCATCCCACATTGGACGGCCATGACCTGGACAAGTACGTGGACGAGAACACCATCGGCGTCATCGCCATTTTGGGCGTCACTTACACCGGCAAGTACGAACCGGTGGAGCTCATCTCCGAAGCCCTGGACCATATACAGGCACGTCGCGGATTGGACATCCCCATCCACGTGGACGGTGCTTCCGGAGCCATGGTGGCACCGTTCCTGCAACCCGAAACCGTGTGGGATTTCCGGCTTCCCCGCGTCGCTTCCATCAACACCTCAGGCCACAAGTACGGGCTGGTGTACCCGGGCCTGGGCTGGGTGGTGTGGCGGGACGCTGCAGCACTCCCTGAGGACTTGATCTTCCATGTCAGCTACCTCGGCGGGGACATGCCAACGTTTGCGCTGAACTTCTCCCGCCCCGGAGCGCAGGTGCTTCTGCAGTATTACCTCTTTCTCCGCCTTGGCTTTGCCGGATACAGGTCTGTCCAAGCGACGTCCAGGGATGTGGCGCTTTACCTCTCCAGCGAGATCGGGGCGATGGACGCGTTCACCCTCTGGAGCGACGGGTCAGATATCCCGGTATTCGCATGGCAGCTCAGCGACGGCCACACGGAGCACTGGAACCTTCACCACCTCTCGGAACGGCTCAGAATGAACGGGTGGCTGGTTCCGGCCTACCCGCTGCCCGATGGGTTGAGTGAAGTCACAGTCCAGAGGATCGTGGTCCGCAACGGTTTCACCCGTGACCTCGCCTCCAGCTTCCTGGCTGACCTCAAGAAGGAAGTTGACTACCTCGATAGCCTCACGGCGCCGATGCCCACGGACAAGCAGTCAGAAGGCTTTCACCACTAACTCCGGGAAGGGAAGTCCGTATGTGTCGCCTTTTCGGGCTCCACGCCGGTCCACGGCCGGTGCGCGCCACCTTCTGGTTGTTGGATGCCCCGGACAGCCTCTCTGTGCAAAGCCGACGCGAGCCCGACGGCGCCGGCATAGGTACGTTTGATACGGCAGGCAGGGCGCACGTAGCCAAACAGCCTTTGGCGGCGTGGGAGGATCACGCTTTCGCCCGCGAAGCCAGGGACCTGAAGAGCACCACGTTCCTGGCCCATGTGCGGTACGCCAGCACCGGCGCGCTCACCATGGCCAATACGCACCCGTTCGAGCAGGACGGGCGGCCGTTCGCCCACAACGGTGTTCTCCACGGTTTGGACCAACTTGATCAGCGCCTCAACGAGCTCGGCGTGACGGATCTGGTGCTGGGACAGTCGGACAGCGAACGCCTTTTCGCACTCATCACGGCGGAAACGCGCCTCGCCGGAGGGGATGTTGGGACCGGCCTAGTGGAGGCCATCAACTGGGTGGCTCAGGAACTCCCCGTATTCAGCCTCAACTTCATCCTGACCACCGCAACGGACATGTGGGCGCTGAGATACCCGGCCACCCACGAGTTGTACGTGCTTGAACGGCAGGCCCCTGCATCTGGCCCGCTGGACGCCCGAAGTCATCGGATCCGTTCGAAGAGTACTGAGCTTTCCCGTTCCCCACATGTCCTCTTCGCCACCGAACCCATGGACCCGAACCCTGGCTGGCGGCCCATGGCCTCCGGCGAACTGGTTCACGTCGGCCCGGACCTTTCCGTCACCTCCACGGTTTCGTTCCCGCAAGCTCCTTCGCATCTGCTCACCCTCAAAGACCTTGAACCCACCGCGGCGGCGTCGCAGCAGCCTTGACCGCCGCTTCGGCGTTCCGCCCTCAACACGAGCAACGCACGACGGCGACCTTCCGCCGTCGTGCGTTTGGCGCCTTTCTGCGGCGGTAGGCCGCTCAACCGACGGTCTGGCAAACGGGCTTCTTTAGAAAGGCCGCCACTGCTACGGCAGCTGCGAGGCATAGGGCGGCATTCACCGTAATGGCCATGGTGGCGGCAGCCAGCACCGCCGGCCTGTCGCTCGCGCCGAGGTTGAGCAGCTGAGCGGTAAACACGGCGCTCATCACAGGGATGCCCATGGTGATGCCGATCTGCTGGCTCATGGTAGCCAGGCCTGTAGCCATGCCTTGATCTACGTCAGGCAGGCCTGACGTGGCGGTAACCATGAACCCCACAATGACCACCAGGTTGGCGACACCCCCAACGAATGTCGCTACCAGGAGGAGCACAATGGAGGCCGGGTCCGAGCTGAGCAAGACCAACGCTCCGGTAGCCGCTGCCTGAACCACGAACCCGTAGACGATCGCGTTTTTGGCACCAATCCTCCCGATTACTTTGGGCCCCAGCATCCCACCGAGGACGGTGCCCATGCCGAGGACGGCGAACGAAAGGCCGGCACCGAGCGGGGTATAGCCGAGGACCTGCTGCAGGTATAGGGTCAGCAGGAACACCAGCGACGTCTCGGTTAGGAACGCCAGCAGCCCGGCGAGGTTGCCCCACGCTACGCTCGAACGCTTGAGGATGCCGAGGGGCACCAACGGATGCGGCGCCCGGCTTTCAACCTTGGCAAACACCGCAAAGAGGACGACGGCGGCCGCAAGCGCACCGATCGTCAGGGGGTGGGTCCAGGAGTGTTCGGCTGCATGCGTAAGGCCGAAGACCAGCGCGAGCAGGCCAAAGGTGACCGTGATGGCGCCGGGAATGTCCAGCCGGAGCTTGGATGTTGCCCGGCATTCGGCGAGGACAACGGGTGCGATGAGGAGAACGACTGCCGCAACGGGAACATTGATGAAGAACGCCCACCGCCAGCTCAGGAGGTCGGTCAACAGCCCACCCAGGATCGCCCCAGTGGTGAATCCGGCAGCCATCAGGGACCCGTTGAGCCCGAGTGCTTTGTCCCGAAGAGGGCCTTCCGGGAACGAAACCAGCAACAATGACAGGGCCGCCGGTATCACCATCGCCGTAGCGATGCCTTGGCCCACCCTTGCCAGCAGCAGCAACGCCGGTTCAGTCGCGAGGCCGCCAGCCAGGGACGCTGCCCCGAGCAGCGCCATACCGATCAGGAACATCCTCCGCCGACCCGCCAGGTCTGCCACTCGGCCGAACAGCAAAGTGAAGCCTGCGGCACACAGCGCAAAAGCCGTTGCGACCCATTGTAGGTTTTCCAGCGAGAAACCGACGTCGGAGCCGATTGCGGGCAGCGCGACGTTGAGGATCGAGAAATCGACGGCCAGCGTGAAACTCGCTGCCAGGAGGACCATGAGCGCCAGCCGTTGCTTGGTGGTCATGCTTTGTGGGGCCTTGTTTTGTCCTGGATCGACATGGGGATGGCTGGCTCTATTTGTTGTTGGCGTGAGTTTGGTTGTGGGCATGCGTTTGGTTGTAGGCATGCGTTCAGCGTGACCGTCTTCTTGAGCCGTAACCACACCCCGCCGTGGGTACCACTGGCAGTGACAGGACAACCCCGGCGACTACCTGAACAATGAAGGTATGGGTACACACAGCGAACTTGGGGAGTTCCTTCGCGTCCGTCGGGCAGCCTTGCAGCCTGAGGACGTGGGCGTTCTGAATTACGGCATCCGGCGCGTTCCTGGCCTACGACGGGAGGAATTGGCGATGCTGGCCGGGGTCAGCACCACGTATTACACACGACTGGAGCAGGGACTGAGCACCAACGCCTCAGAAGCTGTCATTGATGCAATCGCTCGTGCCCTGAACCTCAGCAAAGACGAACGCGTGCATCTCTTCAACTTGGCGCGTCCGGGAAAAACGAAACGGCGTATGCCCGCAAAGCCGGACAAAGTGCGGCCGGGGATACTGCGGTTGATCCAGTCCATGTCCGGCACGCCGGCGGTGGTCTTGGGGCGTCGAAGCGAAGTGTTGGCGTGGAACCCCTTGGGACATCGGCTCGTTGCCGGCCACCTGGATTTTGACGCGCCTGAGGCCCCCTCCGCTCGTCCCAATATGACCCGCCTGTTATTCCTCGACGATCACACGCGTGAGCTGTACACGCGTTGGCCCGAGGAGGCGGGAAGGGCGGTCGCGTCCTTACGCCTCGTGGCGGGAAAATCCGCTGATGACCAGGAACTGGCGTCACTGGTTGGTGAGCTGACATTAAAGAGCCCTGATTTTGCGAAGCTCTGGGCCCGGCACCCGGTGGAGAACTGCATGTCCGGTGTGAAATACCTGCATCATCCCGAAGTGGGGTATCTGGAGTTGAACTTCGAGGTACTCACGCCGCCGGACGAATCCGGGCACCGGGTGCTCCTGTACGCCGCAGACCCGGGATCAGCGGCTGCGGGAGCCCTGCAACTGCTTGAGGTTTCGGGTGAGAGCGGCAAAGTCCAGCGCGGTTTGGCGGAAATCGACTCCTGAGGGATGCGGGAATTTAGTAAGCATGCTTGCTTTCTTGTCGGGGGTGGTGTTTTGCTTGATTAACCAAAGTTCAGGCACCCGGCTTAGGAGCTGACATGGTCTATGAAAACGGTGCGGGCTCAAGCACTCCCGAAGCCCGCAGGAACGACGTCGTCAGGGCGGAAAAGGATCGCTTCGGCGGTATCAAATGGGGCTCGGCTTTCTTTGGCTGGCTGACGGCCATCGGGATGACCGTCCTGCTCAGCGCCCTGGCCACCGCCATTGGCGTAGGCGTGGGAGCAGCGAATCCATCCGGCGCCGACCAAGCGGCGGACCAGGCTCAGCAGAACGCGGAAACCCTGGGCATCGTCAGTGGAATCGTCCTTGCAGTGGTCTTGTTCCTTGCCTACTACTGCGGAGGGTACGTCGCCGGCCGCATGGCCCGTTTCGACGGGGCCAAGCAGGGGCTCGCCGTGTGGCTGTGGGGCATCATCATCGCCATTATCGTGGCAGTCCTCGCGGCGGTGGCTGGGAGCCAGTTCAACATTCTCGACAATCTCAACGGCGCACCCCAGATACCCGTCGACGGAAGCCTGATGACCACCAGCGGCATCATCGGTCTCGTCATCGCCCTCATCATCCCCCTCCTCGGTGCCATCGTCGGCGGCAAGGCCGGCATGCGCTTCCACAGAAAAGTCGACCAAGTGGGCATCGATCACCAAGACGGAGTCGTCGGCTAGGCGCCGCCTCCGCTCAAGGCCTTTTGACACCAGGCTTCGAACTGCGTTCCTCGATTGGTTCAAGCTCCTGGAACAGCGTTATCTGGAGACCTGCGGGTGCTTCGAGTCGCGAATTCAATGACTTCCACGGGGTCATCCTGGGTTCAGCAATCAAGGTGCCCCCTGCTTCGACCAGGTCTCTAGTGGTTGCGGCAGAATCATCCACTTCGAAGGCGATGCGAATCTTGGCGCTGGGCTGCCCATCGGCCTCCACCTGGTCGATCAGCCGCACTTGGGCGGGGTTGGAAATCTCCAGGGTGGCCCGGCCGGCTTCGAGGATAGTGACGCGGGCATCCCCATCTCCTTCGAAAGCAGCCTGCTCGGGCAGGCCCAGGGCGTCACGGAAAAACGCCAATGCAGCTTCATAGTCCTCAGCCTCAACGACGAGCCGCAACTGCCGGACCGGTGATTTGGGACGTGGATCAATAGTCATGTTTGTACGCTAGGTCCTGCAACCCGGAACTTTCGACAACCCCGGCCTTGGACTCACTTTTTCCACATAGCGTCGATGAGAGCTGATGGATTTTGCGCCATCCTGTCAGGGTTGAGTTATGGAAGGCATAGAGCAGGTTGCGGCGCGGCGGACGGGTCCGTCCGACGCCAGCGAGGCGCCCAGGCGCGTCTCGCCCTCCTCGCTCGACACGCTCTCCCGGCTTTCAACACATGAATGCCCGACGGCGGCATGCACCGACGCGGAATCCTCACTGGCTCCTGAGCTACTTCCTGGACTCGAGTCGGTGCCCGATGCCGGAGAGTCTGTACCTCCAGGGTCGCCCGACTGGTCCGCGCCCGACTGGTCCGCGCCCGAAGACGCAGCACCCGAGGAGGAGGTGCCCGGGCAGTTGCCCTGGCCAAGGGTCTCCGCTCCCGGCAAGTTGCCGGGTTCTTTGTGGCCGGAGCCGCTGCCGCCGGTATCCTCGCCGTCGGGTTTGCCGGCACTGGAAGCGGCGCTCCTTGAGAGTGCTGCCGCAGCGGACGCGCTGAGATCAATAGCTGCCGATGAGGCCCGGTTGTTTGGGTTCGTTGAGGCTGCCGACTTTGCGGGCAGCATCGAAGAGATCTCCCGGTCCTTGGAGTACCTGCAGGTCGTCGCGGCGCAGGCGGTCGAACGGACCCGGAAAGAAGCACAGCAAACAGGACCTGGGTCGTTAGGGTCCACGGGTGGCGCGCCGGAGTGGCGGACCGGTTGGACAGAACCAGGGCCAGGACCCGGTGTGGGACCAGGATCCGGTGTTGCGCCGGATTCCCTTGGTGAAGCACGCTCCAGAAGCGCAGAAGCTTCCAGGAGCGGGGCCGTTTCCGTGCCCGGTCCGGGGCCAGTAACTAGGCCCGGATCCGTATTCGGGGCGGGTTCCGGAGGAGGGCCTGCTGATTCAAAAGTGAACCCTTTGGATGACGGGTACCGGAATGCCGCTGAGTTCCTTCGGGCCCGGCTGCGGATCAGCATCGGAGAAGCCCGGCGCAGGCTCGCCCTCGCCCCCGAAGTCCTTCCCCAGGCGGGAATGGCCGGGCAACAAATCCCGGCCCGACGCGAAATACTGGCCGACGCCCTCTCCGCGGGAGACCTGCCGTCCCGGTCCGCGACCATCATCAGCACCGCACTGGACCAAGTCCGGCAACTCACCGATGAGAACACCATCACCCGAATGGAACACGCCCTCACCACCACCGCCCTCGAATCCGACCCGGACTTCGTCACCAAAATGACCAAACGCTGGACCGACAGGATCGACCAGGACGGCCCCGAACCGTCCGAAGAAGTCCTCCGCCAACTCCAAGGCGCGTTCCTCCGCCGCCGACGCCGCCACGGACTCCACCACCTCGAAATCTTCGCCACCGCCGAACAATACGAAACCCTCACCACCGCCATGAACACCGCCACCAACCCACGACTCACCACCGGCAACAATCCCACCGGACCAGAAGACAAACCTGGCAAAGCAGACCTGGACCGCCGCAGCCGGGCCCAGAAACTCCTCAACGGCCTCGTCGGAGCCTGCGCCCTCGCCATGACCACCGGGAAACTGCCCTCCAACGGCGGACTCCGACCCCAACTCACCGTCACCATCGACGAACGCGACCTCTTCGAACGACTCAACAACCACAACCACCAACGACTCAGCACCGGCCCGGCCGGGAACCGGCTCAGCACCGGCACAGCAACCTTCACCGGCCCGATCCACCCAAACACCATCCGCAAAATCGCCTGCGACGCCGACATCATCCCCGTCCTGCTCGGAACCGACTCCCAAGTCCTGGACATCGGCCGCACCACCCGGATCTTCCCACCCCACATCCGCAAAGCCATCACCGCCCGCGACGGCGGCTGCACCTTCCCCGACTGCACCACACCCGCACCCTGGTGCGAAGCCCACCACACCACCTACTGGTCCCACGGCGGCACCACATCAACACACAACGGCACCCTGCTCTGCAGCCACCACCACCACCTCATCCACAAAGAACAATGGCGCATCAACATCACAACCGGAATCCCCTGGTTCATCCCCCCACCCCACCTCGACCCCCAACAAACACCCCGACGCAACCACCACCACACACCCCAAAGAACATAAAGATGTGGTGTTGTGGTCCGGGCTGATGTGAGTCGGGGGGCCCGAGGGCCGCGACCAGAGCTACCGTGCAGCCGGCCAGCCTGTGTACGACTCCGCCAGATATGCCTTGGCGTGCTCGGACGTCACCACAGAGTGAAGCTCACCAAGCTGTCGGGCACGATCAAAGTCGTCGGCTCCGGGAACCGTGTGCAGCATGGACGTCATCCAGTACGAGAAGTGCTGGGCCTTCCACACACGGTCCAGGGCCCGCTCGCTGTAGGAATCGAGCAGGGTGGTCGAACCGTTCGAGTAGAACGAATCGAGGCCTTCGAAGAGCACTTTGACGTCGTGAATAGCCAGATTGAGCCCCTTGGCGCCGGTGGGTGGGACGGTGTGCGCAGCGTCGCCCGCGAGGAAAAGGTTGCCGTGGCGCATGGGGGTGTGCACGAAGCTGCGGAAAGGCAGGACCATCTTTTCCAGGACGGGGCCTTCCTTGAGCTCAAAGCCATTGCCGTTGACGCGCTGGCGGAACTCGGACCAAATGCGTTCGTCGTCCCAGTCGGCAACGTTTTCCTTGGGGTCGCACTGGAAGTACATGCGCTGAACAGTTTCGGTGCGCTGGCTGATCAAGGCGAAGCCGTTCGCCGAGTTGGCATAGATGAGCTCGTCGGCGCTGCGGGGGGCCTCAGCGAGGATTCCGAACCATGCGAATGGGTACTCGTGGAAGTACCACTTGCGGTTGGCTTCAGGGATCTGGAAGCGGCAATGGCTGCGCGACCCGTCGGCGCCCACCACGAAGTCGGCCTGAATTTCAAAGTCTTGGCCATCGGCGTCGGTGAACCAGACCTTGGGCTTGCCTTCAAGATCGTGCACAGTGGTGTTGGTGACGCTGTACCGAACGTCGCCGCCGTCGGCCTCCCGCTTCGCGGCAAGATCCATGAAGACGTCCGTCTGCGGATATAGCCACACGGATTCCCCCACCAGTTCCTTGAAGTTGATGCGGTGACTCTCGCCGTTGAAGCGCAATTCGATGCCATCGTGCCGGTCGCCCTCTCGCAGCACCCGGTCCGAGACACCCGAGTCAACCAACAGGTTTACGGTGCCGTGCTCGAGGATACCGGCACGGACTGTTTCCTGAATCTGCTTCCGACTGCGGATCTCCACCACCACGGATTCGATTCCCTGTTTTGCCAGCAAGTGGGAGAGCATCAGGCCTGCGGGACCTGCTCCCATGATGGCGACTTGGGTGGTAACTGATGTTCGTGCCATGTTTATCCTCGCTTCGTTGCGGATCCCTGCTTGCTCCGAAGCGGGACGAATCTGACATCAGTGTGACCCGCGTAGCGTGACTGTCGTTACAGCACTTCCATTCAATGGAAGGACTTAGTCCCCCAGTTGGCGGCCGATCCCCCTAGCCGCAGTCTGCAGTGCGGGCACCAGAGCCTGCAACCGCATCTCCGCAAGAGGAACCACCACTCCGAGCGCCGCCACTGTGCGGCGCTTACCGTTCATCACCGGCACGGCAATTCCCCACGTGTCCGGGTCCACCACACCAGCCAGTTGCGCGTACCCCTGCTGAGCTGCCTCCGCCAAGAAATGACGCACGACGTCGGCAGTCACTTTTCCCGATTGGTCCGCGAACTGCTCGAGGTACTCCGCCTGCAGCTCCCGCGGCTGATGTGACATCAGGGCCAGCCCCGCCGAGGAAATATGGACAGGCATCCGCCCGGCGATCCGTGCCCGGTTGGCTACCGATCCCCGCCGCGAAAGCCGCTCAACAAAAAGCGCTTCCCATCCATCAAGTACGGCGAGGTTCACATTCTGGTTGAGGACCTGCTGGATGTCCTCCATGAAGGGCATGGCTGCCTGCCGGAGAGCCAACGTAGGCGAATTCCGGTTGACGAGCTCCCACAAGCGCAGTCCCAAACGAACAGTCCCGCCGGCCCCAAGATCCAGGAGCCCATGCTCGGAAAGTTGCCGCACCAAGCGATGAGCTGATGACAACGGGAGTCCGGCACGGTCGGACAGCTCGCTCAGTTGCAGCGTGATGACGCCTTCCGGAAAAGCTTCGATGACCCGTACAACGCGGTCCACCACAGAATCGCCTGATGCTGAGTTGGCCACATGCACTCCTGATTTGTCGGCGAACCATCTTCCATTCAATGGTAAAACGTGTGCCGGGCAACATCATGCGGTGATACAACTCTCATGACTGACCGAACGTTCTGTGGTCGGCACCAACCACCAAGAAGTACCGAGGACGCTATGCCAACGATGTCATCTGCCCGCCGCTCCCAATGGCCCGTCTGGCTCTGTTGGCTGGCCATGGTCCTGGACGGCTTCGACCTGGTGGTCCTGGGCACCGTCATCCCGACACTCATCAAGACCGGTGAGCTGGGCTTCGACGCCGTCGGAGCCACCTTCGCCGCCACCATTTCCTTGGTGGGCGTGGGCCTTGGCGCCCTCTTTATCGCACCGCTTTCCGACAAGTTCGGACGCCGTAAACTGCTGATCGCCTGCGTGGCAAGCTTCTCGCTCTTCACCATAGGAGTCGCCTTCGCGCCGAACGTCGCCGTCTTCTCGCTGCTTCGCATGCTGGCCGGGCTCGGGTTGGGCGCCTGCCTCCCCGCGGCCTTGGCATACATCAACGACTACGCACCAGCCGGATCTGCGGGCAAGTCCACCACTCGAACCATGACCGGTTATCACGTTGGCGCGGTAGCAACGGCACTCCTTGCCATTTTCATCGTTCCGAACTGGCGACTCATGTTTATCATCGGCGGTGTAGCCGGGCTGCTGCTCCTGCCCTTCCTGTGGGTCAAGCTGCCGGAATCGCTCCCCGATGCAGCCTCCGCCAAGACCGGCCCGGCCAAGACCAACGAACTGAAGGCGAGTGAACCCGCAACGGCACCAACCGCCGTCGAGCATTCAACGGGCACAAAGCCAAAGACCGGGTTCCGCGACCTCCTGCAGAAGCCGTATCCGCTGGTTGCCGTGGGCATTGGCATCGCGTCGTTCATGGGGCTGCTGCTGGTTTACGGACTGAACACGTGGTTACCGCAGCTAATGGCCGCCGCCGGATACCCCGTCAGCACTGGGCTGACACTGCTGTTGGTCCTGAACCTCGGCGCCGTCGCGGGCCTTTTCCTGGCCGGAATCCTGGCCGACAAGCATGGGACCAAGAAGATCGTGCTGATGTGGTTCGGCCTCTCGGCCGTGTTCCTTGCCATTCTGAGCTTCAAGATCCAGAACGAGTTCCTGCTCAACGCTGCCGTGTTTGTCACGGGAGTCTTTGTCTTCAGCTCGCAGGTGCTGGTCTACGCCTGGGTTAGCCAGCTGTTCCCGTCCCGCCTCCGCGGAACCGCCCTGGGCTTCGCTGCGGGGGTGGGCAGGCTCGGTGCGATCGTAGGACCTGCAGTGACTGGGACCTTGGTTGCCGCAAACATTGCCTACCCTGCCGGCTTCTATGTGTTCGCTGCTGCAGGCGTATTGGCAGTAGCCGCGCTGTTTCTTGTACCGCATGAGGTCAAGACAGCAGAGACCAGTGTGCCGGTTGGGCTTTGAACAATACGATAACCGCCGGACCCTAAAAGGGCGACCGGGACCTCGAGCAGAGCGCCTCCCGAGCCTTCCCCAATAACTGAGGTCCGGCAGCGAGGCAGCGGTCCGTAGAGTTTTGAAGAGCCGGGAATGCCTGGACAGCCGAGTCGAAGTGGTCTTCCCGGATCATCCGTTCGATGGCCCGGCACTGGTCTTCGGTGTCCAGGGCGCCGACCATGGCCGAGGAAATCTTCAAGCTCAGGATGGCATCCATGCTCGCGTTGACGTCGTGCTCGCACAGGCCACTGGAGATGCTGAGAATCCGTTCAGGCAGCATGGACAGGTAGGTGGAGAGAAAACGGAGCGCAGGTGTTGAGTCTCCCAACTCATCAGCCAGCGCTTGCAGCCTGCAAGGTTCCAGAATCATCGCCTGCGGGGCGGGGCCCGGATCCTCACTCACCACTGGAAGCCTGGGGAGCTGCGGCACCTTCCGGCGCTGACTTTTTGGGATCTTTGGTCCAGATGGAGGCGAGCATTCCGATGACCAGGATGGCGGGGGCGGCGTACATGAGGGTGTTCATGACGAAGGGTTCCCGGAGGGCGCGGATGGCGTTGCCGACGTAGGGGATGGTGGCGACTTGCTTGTCCACGGTTTTGCCTTGGAGGGTGGCGATCCAGGGGTCAATGCCGTTGTTGGCGTCGCCTTTGGTTTGGACGGCGACGCCGCCGTCGGCGGTGGTGGTGATCTCGGTAATGCGGTGGGTTTCCACCCGTTGGTCTTCGACGGGGATGTGGTAGGTGATGACGTCTCCTACCTTGATGTCCCTGACGGGGGTCGGGGTCGTGACGACGACGTCGCCCGGGTTGATCAGCGGGGCCATGGAACCGGTGAGCATGGTTGATGTTTGGTAGCCGAAGATACGCGGCCCGATCGCCAGGAAGAGGAACACCACGGCGGCAAGGACCAGCATGCCCACGCCGATGCCCTTAACTACCTTGCCGGCAATCCGGCGGAAGGCACTCGGTTTTCCACTGCCCGTTGCCGTGATGCCAGCTTCCGTAGGCATAACGACGGCGGTGGGCCGGGTCGCGGAGGTGGGGGTCGCCGAAGCGGGAGTCACGGCGGTACCCGGCCCGGTAACTGGTTCTGCGGTTTCGAGAACCTGCGTGGCGGAACGCCGGCCCTGGACTGCGGGTTCGTTGATGCTGGTGATGGTGCTCATTGCCTGGCGTTCCTTTCGTTGTTGGGTATGGCTTTACCGGCGGACCTGATCGGGCAGGGGGGCGCCCGATCAGGCCCGGCGGGGCTGTTGTGTTGCTGTTATTTGGTGGTTTCGGTGCGTTGGGTGCCGGTGAAGGCGAAGGCGATGGTGGAGGTGGCGCCTTGGAAGTCGTTGTTCGCGGTGGTGGGGAACGCGGTGGTGACTTTGAGGTTGTCGGTTTTGGCCGAGGTCAGGGAGGTGAGGTTGGTCAGGACTTTGTTCGCGGCGATCACCGGTGAGGACGCGACCACGGTGGTTTTGGTGCCCGTGCAGCTGTAGGGGGCTGCGGCGCCGGTCCAGGCGACGGAGCAGTTTTCGATGGTCAGTTGCAGGCCGTTGGTGGCGTCGGTGGTGAGCAGGGACGCGGTGGTCCCGGCGGAGGTGGTGAGGGTGACGTTGTTCAGGTCCGAGTTGCCGGTGTTGGCCAGGGTGACGAGTTTTTCGACCTTGTCGCCCGGGAGCAGGCCTGCGATGGGGACGTTGAGGGTGTTGGCCGGGCCGGGGGCGCCGAGGGCGATGGTGACGGTCCCGGCGGTGACTGCCTGGGAGGCGGAGGTGGAGGAGGTGAACGCGCCGTAGGTGCCCATGCCGGCCACTGCGGCTGCGGTGCCGACCAGTGCGACCGAGGCGAGGATTTTGCCGGAGGTGGTCTTGAGGCTGATGGCCATCTGAGTATGGTCCTTTCGGGAGGCCACCGCGGGTCCGGCCGGCCGTTCATTTTCCAGCCTCTCTGGCTGGCAAGAACTACTGTGCCGGGCCCGGATCAAGAACAAATCCTATGTTCGGTCAACAATTCCTCAGGAAACCATCAAGACTTCCAGCAGCCACACAGACCTCATGTGCAACACTTCTTGGTGCACATGAACGGCTGATTGGAGCACGACAATGCCAATGTGGTTGCAGGCCCTGATATGGGGAACACTTGCCGGCGGGGCCTTGGTCCTTGGGGCGGGTATCGCGTGGATCTGGAAAGTACCGCCCAAAATCGTGTCCACGGTGATGGCATTCGGCGCCGGGGTATTAATCTCTGCCTTGGCTTTCGAACTGGTGGACGAAGCCGTGCAAGGCGGCGGTTTGCTCCCCACGGTCCTGGGCTTTCTTCTGGGCGCCCTCATCTTTGTGGGTTCCAACGCCCTCCTTGCCCGCGCCGGAGCCAAGCATCGTAAGCGTTCCAGCGGCGCTCAGCCCTCAGAAAAGGACTCCCCTGGAAGCGGCACCGCGATTGCAGTTGGGGCCCTCATTGACGGCATTCCGGAATCAGTGGTCTTGGGCGTCGGCCTCCTGGCCGGAGGGGCAGTTAGCCCGGCCATGCTCGCCGCCGTCTTCATTTCGAATGTGCCGGAGGGCCTTTCCAGCACGGCAGGCATGAAGAAGGCCGGACGCAGCCCCGCTTACGTCTTTGGGACGTGGGCTGGCATTGCTGTGTTCAGCGGGCTTGCCGCACTCCTTGGGTACACCGCTCTGGAAAACGCTCCGGAGACCGTGATCGCGTTCATCACCGCCATCGCTGCAGGTGGAATCCTGGCCATGCTTGCCGACACCATGATTCCCGAGGCATTTGAGGAGCACCATAACCTGACCGGGCTGACGGCCGCCGTCGGATTCCTGAGCGCGTTTACTATTCACCACATCGGCGGCTGAGCTACGCGGGCAAAGTCCCTGCAAACTAGTGCAGCAGCCCAATTAGCGGCAACGCAACCGCCGTCGAGACGGCCATGGCCGCTGTATTGCCGATGACTGGATGGAAGCCCGCCGTCAGCCGCGCGGATATTGCCCTGGCCAGGGGCGGTGCGAGGACAGCACCCATCACGGCACCGCCCACTATTGCCGTCCAGGAGCCGCCATACGCGAGTACTGCCGCAGGAGCCACTGATACCACGGGCGCGTAGGTGGCCGCCCATCCTCCGTCGCGGTACCAGCCCCGCCACAGCGAGACGCCGATGGCCGAGGTCAATGCCTGGGCAAACAGTATGTGCGGCAGCAGGCCCGTCCCGTACGACGGTAGCGCCGGGTTCAGGACGAAAGCCGCCGCCACAGCCAGGATCACACAGGCCGCGGCGAGCTCGTTGGCGACAAAATGGGTTTCAGTGAAGTCCTTAAGCACCCTGCGCGCAGCCCAAACGGCATCGCCGGCCAAGTTTCGGTTGAAGCTCGACGGCGGCAACTCCGGTTGCGTCGGCGGTCGATGCTTCCGAAGGACAAGCCACGGCATCCGCCGGGCGGCCAGGAACGAGATGACCGAACCCACCGACATTGCGAGGACGCTCCCCACCACGGCCGGCAGGCCAAGCGGTTCTGCGATGGTGGGTATGAACAACAGCGCCAAGGGTGTTGTAATGGCCGCCCCAAGCACCGCGCCGGTGATGCAGGTCCGCCAACCCGCGCCGTACATAAGGACCAGGGCGGGCGCGACGCAAACGAAAGGCACAAACGTTGGCTGCCATCCGTCGTCGAGCATCCATCCGAACATCAGATTGGACAGAATCAAACTCATGGACGCTGATGCCAGAACCCAAGGCCAAAGGCCCGTCCCATAGCTAAGGGATCCCGCCCATTTCGAACCTCTCCGGCCAGCCCACCACGCGACCACTGCGCCCGCGAGTAGTCCGAGCGCGGCGAGATCGGACTTGTAGAACAGTGGCTCGGTCATGTCGCCGAGGAACCAGCGAAGGGCCGCCAACGGCGTGTCAACGGCGTCTTGCTGCCAGCCCGCGTAACCAGGACCAATCCGCGGCGAATACTGGGTCAACATGTGGAGGAGAAAAGCGAATACACCGACGGCGCCCGCCATTCCGAAAGCTCCCAGGGCAGTGCCGGCGGCTCCGCGTTCGACGCCGGGTTCGGAGCTGGGTTCGATGCTGGGTTCGGCGCTGGGTTCGGGCGAAGTTCCCGGCTGCGGGGTGGCGTGATCGGCTGCAAAAGAGTGCGTCATTGGTGGCCCTATGCGTGCGGAGTTGCGTGGCTTTGAGCAGCGTAACCGACCCTTTGACGTCGTATGCACCCGGACAGTTACAGGAGATTTGTGACCGAAGGGCTGATGTAAATATCGCTTTGCACATCGAAACAGGGGCGGCGACTATGGGCTCTGTCGCATCAGTGCTGCTCGCCCGGGTACGTCTTCGCGCCATCCATCAGCCAGGACGCCCCTGCCCATCGCTTTCTACGCGAACATGAGCAGGTGGACGTCATGGTCTCGAATACAGCAAAGAGGCCCCGACCCTGCAGAAATTGCAGCAGCGTCGGGGCCTCTTGGCGTTCAGTCAGTTATGCCTTCTTGCGCGTGACCAGTCCCCAGATGATGAGGACCAGCAGCGCGCCGCCGATTGCGAGCAGCCAGGTGGAAAGCGACCAGAACTCATTGATGCCCACCTTAAAGAGCGCGCTGCCGATCCAACCACCCAGTACGGCGCCCACGACGCCGAGGAGGATCGTGGTGATCCAGCCGCCACCCTGCTTACCGGGCATGATGGCCTTTGCAATGGCGCCGGCAATCAAACCCAAAATAATCCAACCGATGATTCCCATTTTTCATTCTCTCTTTCATGGTGGAGGCCCCAGTTCGGCATAAGGACACATGCCGCTATCTGCCTGATTGTTGGCTACCAGCTGAGCCGGCGGAGCATGCCGACGGCTTGGCTGGCAGACGGCCTGCCGGCAGGATCGGGGTCTGTCATGGCATGAAGCACCATGGACCAGCGCCGCCGCACCGTGCCGGGAATTCGGGGTTCCCCCAGAGTCCTTGCCACCATGGACTCGAGGGGAGGGCCTGGGAACGCTTTGGTTCCGGTCAGGCATTCAAGTGCAACCAGGCCCAGCGAGTAGATGTCGCTGGCGGTTGTGGACGTTCCGCCGCATACCTCTTCGGGGCTGAGGTAATGCGGTGTGCCCGAGGAAGAGTTGGGGGCCGCGTGGCGTCCGTTGATGGCAATTCCGAAGTCCGCCAGTTTCGCGGTTCCAAGACCGCGCGGGTCGGACGCGAAGTCCACCAGGATGTTGCCGGGCTTGATGTCGTTGTGGACGATTCCCCTGCGGTGGACGTGCGCCAGGGCGCGGGCAATGTCTGTCATCCAGGCGGCCGTTTGCTCCGGAGAGGCAGCATTATTCTGCAGAAATCCACGCAGGTCCTTGCCCCCTACCAGCTCCATCACCACAAAGCTGCGGCTTTCCTGACTGGCGCCGGCGCCAGTTTTACCGGCGTCGCCGGCATCTACTGCGTCTACTGTGTCGCCGGAGTCGAGGACCCTAACGATATTCTTGTGCCGCAACCGTCCATGGATTTCCAGCTCCCGCCGGAACGGGGCGTTGTCCATGGAGTCCGTTGACCTGAAAATCTTCACAGCTACCGATTTGCCTGATAGCAGGTCCAAGGCCTCGTTGACATACGCTTCCGAGCCTCCACCCAACTGGGCGCCGAGCCGGTAGCGTCCTCCAAGCACCACCTCGGGGTGCATCGAGCTGGCAGCCATCGCGCCGCGATCACTTTGAGCGACCTGCCGATCAGTTTGAGCGACCTGCCGATCCATTCCAGCGGCCCCGCGATCAGCGCGGACGACCGCCCGGTCAAGGAGCGTCACTGAAGGAGGGTTTCGATTTCGGTGGCAGGCACTCCGGTCACGTCGGCCAGAGCGCGAGGATCGACACCGGCGTCGACCGCCTTTTTGAACGTCAGCTCGAGGGTGTTCTGGGCAACGGCGAGCTCATGCTGCAGGCTCTGGCGGCGGAGAGCCGCGATCCAGACACCGCTCACGGGGTCCAGGGCGTCAATATCCATCCGGAAGCCGCAACCGCATGCCCACTCGGGCCAGATCGGCTCAACTGAAACCCACTGCATGGAGTCGTAGGATGGCCCGGCGGAGATGGCCATGTGGGAACCGCAGTGCACGGGCCCCTGGGGGATAGCCTGTTCCGTGACAATGTCAACGGTATTTTCAGCCACTGGTGTGGAGCTTGGTTCACGCAGCGCGACTGTCATCGTTCTCTCCCACACATTCCCTAGTAAGTAGCTTGGCTATCTAGTTATATGTGTACTTACTACTTAAGTCCAGCCGGGACTAGGTGGCAACGCCGTCGATCGCCCCTCGCATACGCCTGAGAAAGTCCACCACAACTGCTGATTCCTCAGCGCTCAGGGTCCCCGCCACCTCCATCATTCGGGCATGCATATCACCCAGGGTGCTGCGTACCTCCTGATCTGATCCTGGAGTTGGTCTGAGAATAAGTGCTCGTCGATCAGTGGGATGCGGCTCGCGAGTGACATAGCCAGACCTGACCAGCCGATCCACCAGCGAGGTCATGGAAGCGGAAGTCATTCCCAAGCGGACAGTCAACTCCTTGGGCCCCACATCCCTGCCGGCCCGCTCGGCTTCCAGCAAGTAGCGGAGCGCCAGAAGGTCCGTTTCGCCCATCCCCGTTGATGCCTGGGTTCTGCGCCGCATGTCAGCTTCGGCTGATCGGTAGTCCCTGAGTGCATTCAGGACGTCCACGGCGCCCATCTGCTTGCGGCGCTCCAGCCCGTACCAGTAGCCCTGACGTTCACTTCTGTCGCTCATCACCAGTCCTTTGGTAGACATGTATCTCGCTTGTCTAACCAATTGATCCTAGGTGATCTGATCAGGCGGTGCTGACCGCACCCCCAGGTCTCAGGCGCTAAGAGCCTGTCCCGTTTCTCCGCATACGACGCCAAACAGCCGGCGCCACTACGACGGCCACACCGACGGCGGCTCCAATGACGGTCTCGATGATGCGGTCGCGGAGCAGCAAAGCCGGATCAACCGGCGCGGCCAACAGCGTGGCAATCAAGGCCAGCGGCGTCACGAAGACCTGCGCCACCAAATACTGCCGCGCGATGAACATCTCCGCCCCGAACTGGCACGCGGCGATGACCAGGACCATGGCCCACGGTGCCGGGTTGAGCCAGAGAATGCCGGCCAGCAGCACCAGTCCGATCACCGTTCCCGCGATCCTTTGGATACCTCGACTGACCCTGTGACGCGTCGAGTGACCCACCAACGGCACCACAGCCGCCACCATAGCCCAATAGGTGTGCCCGAACCCGAGTCGCTCCCCTACCAACGTTGCGATGGTTCCCGCCAACCCTGCGGCCACGAGATAACCACCGCCCTCAAGCCAGATCGCCCGGCGCTCAGCTGCGGTGTGACGGATGGGTGGCGGCCGTTTCCACGGGGTCCGGTGGCTTCTGAGCACGCGTGAAGACATGCCGATGAGCAAGCAAAAGACGGTAGTCCCCACCGCCACCAGCATCGCTTCCCATAGGGGAGGCTGCGCGGCGATGGAGGCAATGGCAGCGAAGGCAAAAATGTGAAAGAGCGAGCCGCCGGGCCGTAGCCTCCAAGCAGC
The DNA here is from genome assembly GCF_044769165.1 of Paenarthrobacter sp. NPDC090517. Taxonomy (NCBI): domain Bacteria; kingdom Bacillati; phylum Actinomycetota; class Actinomycetes; order Micrococcales; family Micrococcaceae; genus Paenarthrobacter; species Paenarthrobacter sp. NPDC090517. The sequence goes on from NZ_JBIVXN010000007.1 coordinate 210,855, forward strand.
CACCACCACGGAGCAGACACCGGCCACCACAGTGGTAGCAGCCGTCAGGAGCCAGGAATAAGCTGCACCTTCGATGCCCGCGGCCTGCGCAAAGCGAGCCATAAGTGTGGCCAGGAGAACGATCAAAAGCATGAAGCCGCCGGCGCGCAACTGGCTCCGGAAACGCACGCTGTGGTGCTCGTTCCGGCCATAAATTCCGGTGAACGCACCGAACGAGGCGAACACTGCCAGATCCAGTCGTCCCAGCAAGGTCAAAGTAATCAGCGGAACAAACACACCTACAGCGCAGCGGAGTGCGGGATGGTGGTCCTTGTTTCCAGGACCCATCGTGAACATTTCCGCTACAGCCTTCAAGTGGCAGCTCGCCTTTCGTCGCAGGATCAAACGCACGACGGCGGCGCTGGCGTCCGCTTCAAGGTTACGCCCGGGCTTTAGGGCTGCCCGGGCAATGGGCGCAGATAGTGCCCCTTATCACGTCTGCGAGGGGCACTATCTGACGATCATTCCTGAGGTCAGAAGCGGGACGGGGCTCCTTGTACCGACGAGGTGCCAAGCTGGTTCCCAGCGACGTCGGTCAGGCCGGAGGCGGGGGTGTAAGTCGGGAAGATAGTGTCCGAAGTGAGGGTCGCCCCTCCGGCACTACCTCCACCCAAAGTGACAGTGAGTGTTTGGGCTGTGGAGCTCCAGTGCAAAATGCCGCCGCTGTTAGGTGAACCGAAAGTCAAATTGCTCGATGCGTAGTGTCCTCCGAGAGCAACCGCGCCTACTCTTAGCACCGGGCAGCTATTGGTAATCACGGAAAGAACGTCGTTGGAACCGACATTCACCACAACCCGGTTGTTCCCGTTGCCGCTCACAGTTTGTGTGCTGTCGGGGCTGGTCCAGGTACTACAGATGGTGCTGGCCCTAAGCGGCTCGGAGAATGTCAGCGTCACATAATCGCCCGACTCAACCTTGCCGGCTGTGGTTCCGCCGTTAGTGAGCTGAACCCCGGTCACCGTCGGCGCGGTCACGTCCTTCGTGGAATCTGCCGTACCTGCAGGGCTGGTGTTGCCGGCTGCATCCGTTGCACGAGCTGAGTAGTTGATAGTTCCTTCGTTGAATGCGCTCGTGTTCAGCGGTGCTGCCGTCCAGTTTCCGGAACCGTTGGCCGTCATGGTTTGCGTCAAAGGCTGGGCCCCGGCACCGGTGACCGTGAGCACCACGGTTGAACCAGGTTCGGCGGTGCCGCTGACGGGAACGTTGTTCACGTTGCTGGAATACACGTACGCAGGGGCAGTGATAACAGGTGCTACGGGTGGGGTCGCGTCCAAGGCCGTAGCTGCGCTCCGGGTGCTTTCCGCGCCCTGCCATGCCGAGAGCAACGGTGTTACAGCGTAGTACCAGGTCCCGGTAGGAACGTTGTTGTCCACACAACTGAGGGCGGCGATAGTTCCCGCGCAGGTTCCTGCCGCAGCCATCCCGGTACCTGCCGTCGCTGTGGCGTAGCGTGCGATGCTGTAGCCGGTCACGGGCCGTCCTGCCGCCGTCGTGCTTGCAGTCCAAGTGACCGTCACGCTGGTGCCGGAAACGGCGGTGGCGGGCCTCGCGCCCTGCGCTACGGCGTCGGCCTTGGCTGCCCCGAAACCGCTGCTGACCGAGCCCCAGAACGCGCTGGCAGCCGGCCCTCCCCACGAGACGAGGAGAATGCCGGCCACAATCACGGCAACCCTGTTCCAGAGGCCAAAGGTGGCGGGCGAGGACGTCGCCCCGCCAGTGGTATGACGAAGCCGACTCACTTCCGCACCTCCAGAGTGACGGGAACATTGAACGTGGCGCCTTGGCAGGCGGACACCGACGCCGAACTCATGGTGGCTGCATTGCCAAGCGTGAGCTGGAGGGAGGTGTTCGCCTGAATGGTTACAGCGGGTGCCAACGGTGCCGGTGGGGGCGTGAACGTCACTCCGGTGATGACGCAGCCGGGGTGGGCCGCATCAGCGGTCACGGGGCCATTCAATGTGAATCCGTAGATGGTCACGGCATGCGGGTTCGGGTTGTAGGCCCGGAGGATGACGTCGGCAGTCCCGCCGGGGACCAGACTGGTTTGCAGGGTATCGCCCGGGACGAGTGCGTCCACCGTGACGGTCTGCAGGGTGCCATTGGTTGCCGATCCGCTTCCCGCGCCAGTGGAGGCCCAGTACGCGTAGGCGGTCCCTACGCCGCCCAGAATGCAGAGAGCCACAGTGGCGGCCGCGGTTCGGGCCAGGCGCCCTTTGCCGGGAATGCGGGGAGTTCGGACTGTGGTCTTCATGTCAGTTCGCCTGTCCCGTGCCGGTGTATGCGAGTTGGAGGGTCGCGCCTTTGCAACCGTCCTGGAGCGTGGATGAGTCGAGCATGGCGATCTGCGGTCGCTTGGACTCCGGCACACCGAGTGCGGAGAGTGAGCGGGTGCCCGGTGCAACCGTCAGCGGATACGCCCCCGAATACTGGGTGATCTTGTAGTCCGCCGTGGTGCAGGGCAGGTTGGCCGCCTCCGCCGCGGGAGTCCTGACCACTTGGCTGATAGCCACAGTCAGGTTGGTCACGGCGATGCTCCTGTTGCTGGAGTTGGAAATCTGGAGGTTCACGGGCCTGGTGGTTCCCGGTGCGAGCAAGCCGTCCACCGAGCCGGTGACGTCAAATGACCGCTTGACCTCCAGCACGTGCAGCTGCGCCGGAGCTGAAGCCTGCACAGATCCGCTGGTGCCTTTCACCGTGAAGTCCGTTTTGCCGGCGGCTGTGGTGGGTGCCGTTTGCACTGTCATGGTCATATGCGCGGTGCTCCCGGAGGTGAGAACCACCGACGACGGTTGCCAGGCCGCCTCCGCTCCGGCCGGCAACCCGCTGGCGGCGAACATGACGGTTCCCGTGAAGCCTCCCGTGGAAGTGGCTGACACGGTATACGTGGTGGACTGCCCCTGGTCCAGGCTCCGGCTTGTGGGAGACAACGCGACCACAAACCCTTTGGAGACCTTGGTTTGGTTCCCTTGGGAGGCGCCCTGCCCGCTGCTGGCCGCGAGGGCCGCCACCGGGACCAGGGCAACTACGAGCGCCAGTATGAGCGCACGGAGTGGCACTCGTGCTTGGCCGAACGGCGTTGTTCGCTGAGGCCGGGGGTCCATGGAAGCTCTTTTCGGACGTGTTCGGGGCTGCGGGCAGAAATGCGTAGGCCGGGGACCACCACTCGCAAGGTGGTCCCCGGCGGTCAGGCGCTACAGGCTGGTGACGTTGACGGTTACGACTGCACCCTTGCAGGCGTTCTGGTTCTCCGTGGTGCTGTCGTTGAACTTCAGCACGCCGCTGCCAACGGACGTCCCGGCGGTGCCGGCAGCCACAGGGCTGTTGCTGGTGTTGGCCGTGACCTCGAACCAGGTCGGAAGACAGGTCGCCACATTGGTGGTCACAGTGGCGCTGAGGGCACCCACCACGGTGCTGGAGGTTGTGGCGTTATCTGCCGTGTAGGCCACATTAACCTGGTTCCCGGGAGCGAGCCCGCCGTCAAACGTAGCGTGGAGGGTTACGGTTCCGCCGCCAGGCGCATTGGTAGCCTCGCCGCTGCCCGAACCCGTGGTGGTCCAGTAGGCGTAAGCGGCTCCGCCGCCAACTGCCACCAGTGCCACGCCGGCGACGGCTGCTGTGATCCGGCTCTTCTTGGAAAGCTTGCGCATGATAAGGCTCCTTGGTTGATCTACGTCCCGGGGAGCCGCATCGCAACCCCCAGCATCCGATCGGTGTTGTCGGATGAAGCGATGACCCCAATAGTTCAGTCCGCACAAGCCCTCTGGCTAGTGTCCGGGGTACCTCACTTTTCCGCTCGAACAAGGGGTCGGGAATACGTTCATCCCGCATGCGAGTACTCAGTTTCCGGCAGGTGACTACTTGGATGCGGCCCAGTGTCCGCCGTTAGGACGGGACAGTTTGTACTCAGTTTTGAAGAAACAGCTTCAGGGCACTTGCGGAGCCGAAACCGCCGGCCACGTCCGGCTCTGGTTGTGGACTGCGCGAACCTTGTGCCTGTCTTGAGCAAAAATTGCGCTGGTGTTCGAATGCTGCAGTTTCATTACTTGACCCCGCGGCACTTAACCTCCGACGGCGGCCAGTCACCTCAGAGAGGCAACCAACCGCCGTCGTACTACTGCTGTTGACGATACTGACACCCGTCCGGCGGGCGAACGTCAGCCGGACGAGTCAGACCGGCTGCGGGGAAGCGTCCAAAGAGTTGAAGCTGCACAGCTGAATGCCGTTGGTAGGGACAATTTCAACACGTGGGGAGCATGAGGAGTCATTGTGGTGATGCTGTGCGGGGTGTTTAGCCGTGGGCGGCGAGGATGGTGGAGGCTTCCTGGCGGGTGGTGCCGGAGTCCTGGATACCCTCGGCGATGT
>NZ_JBIVXN010000008.1:0-153661 GCF_044769165.1 Paenarthrobacter sp. NPDC090517
CGGGAGGGTGTGGGAGAGTAGGACACCGCCGGACAACCATTAGGTAGAGACCCCCCAACCCACCACGGGTCGGGGGGTCTCCCACATTTAACAACCAAACCCACACCGCACTGACGGCGGGAACGGAACAAACTAGGGAGTGGGGCTGCCACCGTTGACGTTCAGCGTTTCCCCGATCACATAGCTGGACTCCGGTGAAGCAAGGAACACATACGCCGGAGCGAGTTCCGCGGGTTGTCCGGCGCGACCCAGCGGTGTGGATTGCCCGAACTCCGGTAGCGCTTCTTTGGGCTGGCCGCTGCTGACTTGCAGGGGTGTCCAAATGGGCCCGGGTGCCACGGCGTTGACCCGGATGCCCTTGGGCGCGAGCTGCTGCGCGAGTCCCTTGGTGAAGTTGTTGATGCTGGCCTTGGTGGTGGCATAGTCCACGAGCGTGGGCGAGGGGTTGTACGCCTGGATGGACGTGGTGTTGATGATGGTGGAGCCGGCTGGGAGGTGCGGAAGGGCAGCCTTGGTCAGCCAGAACATGGCGTACACATTGGTCTTCTGCGTGTGGTCGAATTGTTCGTCGGTGATCTCGGCCAGGTCTTCCTGAGCCACCTGCTTGCCTGCGTTGTTCACCAGAATATCCACTCCGCCGAGGACGGCCACGGCGGTATCCACCACTTCCTGGCATGTGGCGGAGTCCTTGAGGTCTCCGGGCACTTTTACGGCCTTGCGGCCAGCTGCCTCGATGATGCCGGCAATTCGTGCTGCGTCTTCTTCCTCTTCGGGCAGGTATGAAAGCACAACGTCTGCACCTTCCCGGGCAAAGGCGATGGCCGTGGCCGCACCGATTCCCGAGTCTGCTCCTGTGACGATCGCCTTGCGGCCTTCCAGTCGTCCCGTCCCCCGGTAGCTCTCTTCACCCAGGTCCGCTTTGGGCGTCAGCTCGGCATCGAGGCCCGGCTCGGGCTGGTGTTGCTTGGGCGGTGAAATCTGTTCGTAGGCGGTGACCGGGTTTCGGAACGTGTACTGATCAGTCATGATGGTCCTCCTGTTGCCGAGGTCTGAAACACGAAAGGATGCTGCGGGAAATGGAACCGAACACAGCATCCGCCCCTCAAAAGGTAAGGGGACTTATGATTTATAGCCTAAAGGGGTCACCAACGATCTGCAAAGACGCCTTATTGGGGCGCCGACGCAGCTTCGGACGGTTTTGCTGTCGGGGACCTAGCCCGAGAAGAATTCGGACAGTTCCGAGATGAGCTTGTCCGGGGCTTTGTTCGGCCCGTCATGCCCGAATCCGGGGAGGATGGTGTAACTGGAGCCGGACAGGACGTCGTGGATCTGCCCGCACGCGACACCGAAGTATGCGGGACTCTTTTCGCCCACCACGATCAGTGTCTCCAGAGGCAGCTCAAGAAAAGGTTCCGCAGGCATGTCCGCGGCGATCACTGCCTTGATTTCGCGGACGCCGCAGGTCATGAGTTCACGCATCTGCTTACCCAGTGGCGTCCCGGCGGCCAGCTTGTTGGCCAAGGTCAGCATGGACAGGGGCATTCGCGCAAAGGCGCCGCCCGTCTCCACTCCCTTGATGAGGACGGCGAGGGCGCGATCGTAGTCTCCCGCCGCCGTCGCGCGTTCATAGTCAGGTGTCCAGTCAGCTTTGACGCTGTGGTTAACCGAGACAGCGGGATCGTAAACCGCGAGGCGCTCGACCGGCAGCGTCCGGGCCGCATGCAGCGCCACCGCACCACCGAAGCTGTGCCCGAACACATCTGTGCTGGACGTGTGCTTCATGACGGCTTCAAGGTCCCGGATGTCGGCTTCGAGAGTGTAATCCTCGGACTGCGGAGACGAATCGCCACGTCCACGCCGGTTGAAAGTGTGCACGGGGCGACCAAGGGCCTCGCTGAGTTTCTGGGCGAAACGCATGTAGTCGGTGGCAGTCACCATGGAGGCAGGAACGACGACGACGCCGGAGCCTGCCGCTGCCAGCTCACCGCCCGTGGTGAGTACTTCGAGGTGTCCGCCGTCGTGGGTCATGATGATGTCGCGCGTCATGACTCGAGCCTAACCGAGCCACCTGAATGCGGGCAGCATGCCGGCCCTTATGTGGACAAGTCAGCGCTTGAAGTAGGCCGTAATGTCGGAAACGAGTTCGTTGACCGCCGCAGGGACGGAGCCGTGGAAGCCCTTCGGGGATACCTCCAACGTGCTGCCGGGGACGGCCCTGTTCAGGCGGGCAGCGGTGACCTTGTAGAACTGGGGACTCTTCTTGCCCACCATGAAGTGGGTGTTGGGAGGCAGGACAGAGAAGTCCCGCGGCGTATCGGCGGCGTCGAAGGCTGCCTTGAGTTCACCGACACCTGACGGCATGAGCTCCCTGAAGAGCCTGTTGACCTTAGTCCCCGACACCACGGCCATGAGCCCGGCCAATACCGGCTCCGGAACCCGGGCGAGGGCGGTTCCGGGATGCATGCCACGTTTCATGCGGGCCATCGCCCGTCCAATATCCCCCTTGTTGACGGACTCCGTGAATCCGTCCAGCCAGCCCGTGTCCATGCTGCCGTCAATGTTCAATGCCGCGTCATAAACTGCAAGCTTGTCCGGTTGGTGGTGCGTGCCTGCGAAAGCCTGGGCCGCGTTGAGGGCGACTGCCCCACCTAGGCTGTGGCCCATGATGTTGCGCGCACCTGTGGCGTCCATGATGGTGCGGACGTCGGCGATTTCCGTGGCCATGGAGTAGTTGTGGGGTTGCTCGCTGGATTTTCCCCGGCCGCGGCGATCGTACACGTCCACGGCCCAGCCTTCGCCCAGGCCCTTGGACAAGGCGAGGGAGAAAGGACGGTAGATCAAAGCGGTGAGGAATGCGCCCCCAATAAGCACCACCCGGCGTTCTCCTGGCGCGTCTTCCGTGCCGTAGCTGTACAAGGCGAGCTTGCCGCCGTCGTGCGTTCCTATGTCCCGTTCCTTCACCGGAACATCCTAGGTGGCACTGGCGGGTTCTTCCCCAGGGCGGTTCCCGGAAAGGAACCGCGCGATGCGGGACGCGAGACGCTTCCCGGGCCGGAGCGGACCTTCATGGAACTGCAGTGGGACAATCGCGAAGTCGATCGAGGGCACGGCGCCGGCCAGAATCCGACCGGTCTCCGCGAAGTACGACGGACTCCAGCCACCGCTGAGCATGAGCGTGGGGGTGGAGAGCTTCATGAAGTCGTGAAGGTGGGCGTCGGCATCGAGGACGGCCCGCATTTCCGTGACGGCAGTGGGTAGGAGGGAGCGCATCTCCAGTCCCAGCCGGGTCCGGGCGGACAGAACGCTGAGCGTGCGCAGGGCGCCCATGGGCAGGTAGGAAATCGGGCCCGCGGTTCCCAGCCCCTGGACCAGGTGGGCCCAGGCGTGATCGAGCTGGCCGGCAGTTACGGCTTCCTCCAGCTCGGGCCGCCACCGGCCGCTGAGGTTGCCGGAGAGGGACACCGCGGCGTCGTAGGTAACCAAGCGGTTGATTCGGTCGTGGCGGGCGGCCTGCAACGCCACGAAACCGCCATAGCTGTGCGCCACAACGTCCGTGGAACCGCTCTTTTCCATGACCGCTTGAAGGTCCGCTATCTCTGTTTCGACCGAATAGCCGGGAGGCTGCGGTGCGGATTGCCCGCGACCACGGCGGTTGTAGCTGTGAACAGGGCGACCCAACAAAACGCTCAACGTCCGGGCGAAAGGCCAATACAAGGAGTCGGTCACCAAGGTGCCGTGAACAAGCACGACGCCGGCTGGTTCAGCGGGTGCCTTCGAACCCGGGAACGCAGCACCCGACGCTGGCCGGAAGGTATGCACCTCAAGCTGCCCGCCGCCGTCGTTCGTTTCAACCGTCCACGTTTCCACAGCCCGAGTCTATGCGTTTCCCTGATCTTGATGCCCGGAAGTAAAGGCCCGCAATCACCGGTAAACTTAAGGACTGTGACTTCCGCAAACACCCCCGCCCTGAACACCTCCGCAGAGCCCATCGACGCCAGCGAGCAAATGCGCATCCGTATGGAGAAGCGCGCAAAGCTGATCGAGCGGGGCACCGAGGCCTATCCCGTGGGTGTTGAACGGACCCATTCCCTCAGCGAAATCCGCGAAAAGTACGCACACCTGGAAGCCGATGAGACTACCGGCGATACTGTGGGCGTCACCGGCCGGGTCGTGTTCGTCCGCAACACAGGCAAGCTGTGCTTTGCAACCCTCCAGGAGGGCGGCGTGGATGGCAAGGGCGTTCGCCTTCAGGCGATGCTGAGCCTGGCGAATGTCGGCGAGGAAGCGCTGGCCGACTGGAAGGCCCTGGTTGACCTTGGCGACCATGTTTTCATCAAGGGCGAGGTCATCTCATCCCGCCGCGGCGAGCTGTCCGTCATGGCCGACTCTTGGTCCATGGCGTCCAAGGCGCTGCGTCCGCTGCCGGTCCTGCACGCGGAACTGAATGAGGAAACCCGCGTTCGGCAGCGCTACGTGGACCTCATGGTCCGCGACGAAGCCCGCGAAATGGTCTACAAGCGGGCCGCCATCACCCGCTCGGTCCGCGACACCCTTGACCGCCACGGCTACGTGGAGGTGGAAACCCCCATCCTGCAGCTGGTCCACGGCGGTGCTACGGCCCGTCCTTTCGAGACGCACATGAACGCGTTCGACCAGAAGATGACCTTGCGCATCGCCACTGAGCTCTTCCTCAAGCGCGCCGTTGTTGGTGGCATTGACCGCGTGTACGACATGGGCCGCGTGTTCCGCAACGAAGGCGTGGACTCCACGCACAGCCCCGAATTCACCACGCTTGAATGCTATGAGGCGTGGGCGGACCAGTTCGTCATGGCCGAGCGCATGAAGGAAATCATCCTGAATGTGGCAGACGTCGTAGGTACCCGCACCATCCAGACGGACGCCGGCGAAATAAACCTCGACGGCGAATGGGCTTGGATTTCGGTATACCCCGGTATTTCCGAAGCGGTGGGAATTGAAATTACCCCTGACACCACCGTTGATGAGTTGCTGGCAATTGCTGCCAACCACGAGGTCAAGGTGGACCCCAAGTGGGACGCCGAAAAGATCGTCGTTGAACTGTTCGGCGAAATCGTGGAACCCACTCTGCTGAATCCCACCTTTGTCTACGACTACCCGCCGTCTGCGCAGCCGTTGGCACGCCCGCACCGCGAAGACGGTCGGCTCATTGAGGCCTGGGACCTGATCATCGGGGGCATGGAGCGCGGTACGGCGTTCTCTGAGCTCATTGACCCCGTAATCCAGCGTGAGCGCCTTACAGAGCAGTCCCGCCGCTCTGCTGCCGGCGATGAGGAAGCCATGCAGCTGGACGAGGACTTCCTCCGCGCCCTTGAGTACGGCGCCCCGCCAATGGGTGGCATCGGGCTGGGCATTGACCGTCTGGTGATGCTGTTCACCGGTGCCGGTATCCGCGAAACCATCCTATTCCCGTTGCTGAAGCCTGAAGGTCACTGATCATGGAGTACATCGCAGTCCTGGCCCCGTCCATTGTGGTGGGATTGATCTTCTGGTTTGCCATGAAGTCGATCTTCAATGCGGACAAATCGGAACGGCAAGCTGAAGCGAAGGCGCAGGCCGAAGCGAATTTGAAAAATTCAGGACCTGCATCCGAGGGCCCCGCAGCTAAATAGCCTTCCAATTGGGTTCGCTTACTGAAGAGAATCCAATAACGCTTTGACGTGGGTGCTTGCCGTGAACGATAATCATCAAAGGAATCCGGGGAATTTCTGATTATCCAACCCTCCAAATGAGAGGCAACTCATGGCACAGAAAGTAAAAATCATCCTCGTCGATGACCTGGATGAAGGGGCAGCGGACGAAACTGTCCGCTTTGGCCTCGATGGCGTGAGCTACGAGATGGACCTGTCCACTGCCAACGCAGCCTCGCTGCGCAAGGCGCTGGAACCCTATGTTGCCAAGGCAAGGAAGACTTCTTCCGGCCGTGCAACCCGGGGACGTGCAACAGCCGCACGTAACCAGGATTCCGCGCAAATCCGCCAATGGGCCCGTGACAACGGTTACACGGTCAACAGCCGCGGACGTATTCAGGCTGAAATTCAGGAAGCGTACCAAAAGGCAAATTCCTGATTCACCGCTTCAATGCCCCGGCAGCCACTGCCGGGGCATTGGTGTTTAACCGGCAGGTTTGTGATCGCTCTGCACTGGGGCTTGGAATATTCTGTGAACCGCCTGAGCGGGGAAGGTTCGATTTCAGGCACTAATGACCACCAGGAAAGCCGTGGGCCAGCATGCCGCAAAATGTTCACGGACGGCCGACGTTCAGTGCACTCAGGCAAGGCGGGAGGGTGCCACTGCCGGATGGGAGAGGTCAAGGGCTGGAACCGGATTTATTCCACAACGACGTCATGTTTCCCCTGTGGCGAACACGCTCCAAAAGTGTTGCTCTGACACGTAGCATCAAAGTACGTCGTAGCTAGGAGTGTGGCGAAATGTTTGAGAGATTTACGGACCGTGCCCGTCGCGTGGTCGTCCTTGCCCAAGAAGAGGCACGGATGCTTAACCACAATTACATCGGTACCGAGCACATCCTCTTGGGTTTGATCCACGAGGGTGAAGGCGTTGCTGCCAAGGCGCTCGAGTCCCTGAGCATTTCGCTCGATGGCGTTCGCGAACAGGTGCAGGAGATCATTGGCCAGGGCCAGCAAGCCCCGTCCGGTCACATCCCCTTCACCCCGCGCGCCAAGAAGGTGCTTGAGCTTTCCCTTCGAGAAGCACTGCAGCTCGGCCACAACTACATCGGTACCGAGCACATCCTGCTCGGCCTCATTCGCGAAGGCGAAGGCGTAGCCGCCCAGGTACTGGTCAAGCTTGGTGCGGACCTTAACCGGGTCCGCCAGCAGGTCATCCAGCTGCTCTCCGGCTACCAGGGCAAGGAGACCGCAGGCAGCGGCTCGGGCCAAGGCCAGCCGGAAGGTACCCCTGCCGGTTCGGTGGTGCTTGACCAGTTCGGACGCAACCTGACCCAGGCTGCGCGCGAAAACAAGCTCGATCCTGTGATCGGACGCGAGCAGGAGATGGAACGCGTCATGCAGGTCCTCTCCCGCCGTACCAAGAACAACCCGGTCCTGATCGGTGAGCCCGGCGTCGGTAAGACTGCCGTCGTCGAGGGTCTCGCCCAGGCGATCGTCCGCGGCGACGTCCCGGAGACCATCAAGGACAAGCAGCTGTACACGCTTGACCTCGGTTCCCTGGTTGCTGGTTCCCGCTACCGCGGTGACTTCGAAGAGCGCCTGAAGAAGGTCCTCAAGGAGATCCGCACCCGCGGCGACATCATCCTCTTCATTGACGAGATCCACACGCTCGTTGGTGCAGGTGCTGCCGAAGGCGCAATCGATGCTGCGTCCATCCTGAAGCCGATGCTGGCCCGTGGTGAACTCCAGACCATTGGTGCCACAACGCTGGACGAGTACCGCAAGCACATTGAGAAGGACGCTGCTCTTGAGCGCCGCTTCCAGCCGATCCAGGTCAAGGAACCTTCTGTCGCTCACGCGATCGAGATCCTCAAGGGCCTGCGTGACCGTTACGAGGCGCACCACCGCGTGACAATCACCGACGGCGCACTCGCCTCAGCTGCGCAGCTGGCCGAACGCTACATCTCGGACCGCTTCCTGCCGGACAAGGCGATCGACCTCATCGATGAAGCCGGTGCGCGCCTGCGCATCCGCCGCATGACCGCTCCGCCGGAGCTCAAGGCCATGGACGAGCGCATCGCGGACGTGAAGATGGAGAAAGAATCCGCCATCGACGCCCAGGACTTTGAGGGTGCTGCCTCGCTGCGCGACAAGGAGCAGAAGCTCATTGCCGAACGCGCAGAGAAGGAACGCACCTGGAAGTCCGGCGGCATGGACGACATCTCCGAGGTTGACGAGGACCTGATCGCTGAAGTTCTCGCGAACTCCACCGGCATTCCGGTCTTCAAGCTCACCGAGGAAGAGTCCTCGCGCCTGCTCAAGATGGAAGACGAACTGCACAAGCGCGTCGTCGGTCAGAACGAGGCCATCAAGGCCCTGTCCCAGGCCATCCGCCGCACCCGTGCAGGCCTGAAGGACCCCAAGCGCCCCGGTGGCTCGTTCATCTTCGCCGGCCCCACCGGCGTCGGCAAGACCGAACTCGCCAAGGCACTTGCAGAGTTCCTGTTCGGTGAAGAGGACGCCCTCATCACGCTGGACATGTCCGAGTACTCCGAGAAGCACACGGTTTCGCGTCTCTTCGGTGCACCTCCGGGCTACGTCGGCTACGAAGAAGGCGGCCAGCTGACTGAGAAGGTCCGCCGGCGTCCGTTCTCCGTGGTCCTGTTCGATGAAGTGGAGAAGGCCCACGCGGACCTCTTCAACTCGCTGCTGCAGATTCTGGAAGACGGCCGACTGACCGACTCCCAGGGCCGCGTGGTGGACTTCAAGAACACCGTGATCATCATGACCACCAACCTTGGTACCCGCGATATCTCCAAGAGCGTGGCAACGGGCTTCCAGTCCGGCACGGACACCCAGACCGGCTACAACCGGATGCGTGCCCGGGTCACGGAAGAGCTCAAGCAGCACTTCCGTCCCGAGTTCCTCAACCGTGTTGACGACGTCGTGGTGTTCCCGCAGCTGACGCAGGACGAGATCATCGAGATCGTGGACCTGTTCGTGACCCGCCTGGAGCGTCGCCTCAAGGACAAGGACATGGGCATCGAGCTCACCCCCGCTGCCAAGGTTCTCCTGGCCACGCGTGGTTACGATCCCGCCATGGGTGCCCGGCCGTTGCGCCGCACCATCCAGCGCGAGATCGAGGACCAGCTGTCCGAGAAGATCCTGTTCGGCGAGCTTCACTCCGGTGACATCGTTGTGGTGGACGTGGACGGCGAAGGTGACGACGCCAAGTTCACGTTCGAAGGCAACGCCAAGCCGCGTATCCCGGAGATCGCTCCCACCGCGTAGGTTGCTACAGCACTAAGCCCCGCCCGCTCCAAGATAAGGAACGGGCGGGGCTTTTGCGTTGGCAGTGGGCCCGGTTCCCGTACAGATGGAGCCGTTAAAGTGGCTTCAGAAGGGCATCATCTGTGCAAAGCGGCAACTAGGGAAGTAGTGATGGCATGCGTGTACTCATGGTGGCTCCGGGGACGCGGGGAGACGTCGCGCCCATGGCTGGGCTGGGGAGCAGCCTGCAGAGCTTGGGCTACGAGGTGGCGATTGCGGCCAACCCCGCCTATGCAGCCCTCGTTGTTGAGTCGGGGTGCGAGTTCAGGCCGCTGCCTGGGGATCTGGAGGGACTGATCAGGCATCCAGCGCCAGGGGCCAAGGCATCCTCCGGAAGCATGCTCACCTTCTGGCGGAAGCTCACAGAGTACATGGACAACGCTGCCACCGGCACCCTGGCAGCGGCCGAGGCCGGCGCCGATGTGATCCTGGCCAATTCGGTGGCACCTTATGCTTACGACGTCGCGGAAGCTATGGGTATTCCGGTAATCGGCGCGCACTTGCAGCCCACGGAGCCCAGCGAAGCCTACCCGCCTGTGATCATGAATTCAGCCCGAAGCCTCGGCGCATGGGGAAACAAGATCATTGGTGAGCGCGCTGCCGCGGGTCCAGCGCCCTACGATGCCCCCAGTGCGCGCGTTCGCAAGGAGCTGGGACTGGGGAAACTTAGCCGCGCGGCCGGTGAACGACGCCGTCGCAAAGCCCGCGCCACTATTCTTCACGGCATCAGCCCGTCGGTCCTGCCAAGGCCTGCTGATTGGCATGCAGGACTGGTCATGGCCGGCTATTGGTGGCCGGTGATGAAGCCGGACTGGCAGCCGTCAACGGACCTCCTTGACTTTCTTGCCGACGGTAACCCACCCGTTTTTATTGGCTTTGGAAGCAGCGCCCATGTTGATCCAGCGTTCATTCTTGAGGCCACCCGCCGGGCTGGAGTGCGGGCTGTTGTGCAGGGCGTCGAGGGTGCGCTGGGTGACGATGCCATCGGCGTCGGCAGCGTTCCTCACGAGTGGCTCTTCCCGCGTATGGCGGCAGTGGTCCACCATGCCGGAGCGGGAACGACGGCGGCCGGGTTCCGGGCGGGAGTGCCGGCCGTAGGTGTCCCGGTGTACACGGATCAGCCGCTCTGGGCATCCCGGATCGCGTCACTCGGGGCGGGCCCTCAGCCGATTCCCTATAAGAAGCTGACTCCCGCGCGCCTGGGTGACGCCATTACGGAAGCTGTCAGCACGCCGTCGTACGCGCAGCGAGCAGCGGAAGTGGCGGCCGCGATCGCGAGGGAGGACGGAACCGCGCCGGTGGTCGAAGCCCTGCGAAACCTCCCATCCAAGTAGCAGTTGAGGTCGTTTGGCAGGCTCAGAACGGCCTCAACTGCGACCTACTTGGGTGAATATGTGAAAGCACTGTTTCACTGTGAGTGAACCACCCTGTGATCGGCGGCACAATCCGTGTTGAATCGGAATATGGACTCTGCTGACACCCGGGGCGGGCAGCCCGAAACCCCGTTTCACGACATCGACCATTACCTTGCCATCCCGCGGGTTGGCGGCCTCACCCTCAGCCCGGATGGCAAACGCCTTGTCACCACTGTCACTACGCTGAATGCCAAGGGAACTGAGTTCGCCACCGCTCTCTGGGAACTCGACCCCAGCGGCCGGAACCACGCCCGCCGCATTACCCGCAGCTCCAAGGGCGAAGCAGGTGCGGTCTTTGCTGCCAACGGCGACCTCTACTTCACCTCGGCGCGTCCTGATCCGGAGAGCCCTGACGCCGACCCCGTCAATGCACTGTGGCTGCTGCCCGCCGACGGGGGAGAGGCCCGCGTGGTGCACTCACGTGCAGGCGGCATCGCTTCAGTGATGGCCGCCAAGGATGCGGACGCCACCTTCGTGAACGCCGAGGTCCTGGCCGGATCCGCCGACGAAGAGAACGACGAGGAGCGCCGCAAGGCACGCAAGGACAATAAGGTCTCGGCCATCCTGCACAGCGGCTACCCGGTCCGCTACTGGGATGCCGACCTGGGCCCCGCCGAACCGCGGATCTTCGCCGTGGAGCAGGGTGCGGAAGAAGATCCAGGCAAGCCCTCCACAGTGGATACATCAGCGCCGCTCCGACTCCGGAACCTGACGCCCGGCGTCGGGGGTTCCTTGCGCGAAGCGAAAACGGTGGTGAGTCCGGACGGCAAGACCATATACACCAGCATGACCAAGGCGCTGGCGAAGGCGGACAGTCGTGAGGTGCTCGCCGCCGTCGACGTCGCCACGGGGGCCGTCAAGGTGCTGCTTGACCACGAAGGCATGAGTTACTTCCCCGGGCCGGTCAGCCCTGACAATAGGACCCTTGTGGTCCAGAGCGAGAGCGACACGACGCCCACGCAGGCTCCCCACGTGAAGCTGCACCTTTTGAACGTCAGCGGCGGCGAGACCACGGACCTTGAGCCGTTCGCGCACCAGTGGGATCGCTGGGCCACGCCCCTTGCATGGCTCCCGGACGGCACTGCGGTGCTGGTAACAGCGGACGACGACGGCGCGGGGCCCGTTTTCCGGATCGACGTCGCTGACGGCACGGTCAACCGGGTGACGCAGGATGCTGCAGCCTATTCCGACGTCGTGGTTTCCCCGGATGGGACCACGGCGTATGCGCTTCGAAGCTCTTACGAGTTCCCGGCCGAAGCCGTGCGGATCGAACTCGCCACCGGTGAGGTTTTCCGATTGCAGGCACCGGCGGAGCGTCCCGTTTACAAGGGTCACCTGGAACGCGTGGAAACGACGGCGGAGGATGGCTCGCGCGTACCGGCGTACTTGGCGCTCCCGGAAGGTGCCTCTGCGGACAATCCGGCACCTCTGTTGCTGTGGATCCACGGAGGGCCGCTGAACTCGTGGAATGCCTGGACGTGGCGCTGGAACCCCTGGTTGCTTGTGGCCAAGGGCTACGCAGTGCTCCTGCCGGACCCTGCCCTGTCAACCGGATATGGACAGGAGTTCATCCAGCGCGGATGGGGCGAATGGGGGAAGAAGCCCTTTACTGACCTGATGGCCATCACCGACGCAGTGGTTGCCCGGCCGGACATCGACGAATCACGGACCGCGGCCATGGGCGGATCCTTCGGCGGCTACATGGCGAACTGGGTTGCCGGGCAAACGGACCGTTTCAAGGCAATCGTCACGCACGCCAGCCTGTGGGCCCTGGACCAATTCGGACCCACCACCGACGCGGCGCAGTACTGGCTCAAGGAAATGACCGTGGAAATGGCGATGGAAAACTCGCCGCACCTGAACGTAGGCAACATCAAGACACCCATGCTCGTCATCCACGGAGACAAGGACTACCGCGCGCCCATCGGCGAAGGGCTTCGCCTCTGGTACGAACTCCTATCCTCATCGCAACTCCCCGCCGACGACAACGGCCAGAGCCCGCACCGCTTCCTGTACTTCCCGGATGAGAATCACTGGGTCCTGCAGCCGCAGCACGCGAAGGTTTGGTACGGCGTGGTGGAGCACTTCCTGGCGAAGCAGGTGCTGGGCGAGGAGGTTGAGTTGCCTGAGGAGCTGGGGGTCTAACGGGGTGGCTGGAGGATCTGATCAGCGCTCTGACATCCGGCGGATCTGGGCGGCATAACCGTCGAGGACCTCGAAGACTCCGGGATGCTGCCACACGCGATTGCGGCCGCGGCCGGACGTTTCGACGAGCACGCCGCGGTCAGTGAGAGCGTCGAGCGCGCGCTGCGCTGCCATCTCGCCGAGGCCGAGCTTGCTCATAAGGTACTTCGAGTTCACTGCGGGCTGCCCGATCAGTGCGGGCAGCACCTTCCACGCCGCGGCGTCTGACCGGAGGCCCGTCATTTTCGCACGGGATTCCTCAAGCTGTTCCACAAGGTTGTCCACGAGCCGCGACCCTGTAGTCGCGGCGATCCGGCTTGCCTGGGCGAACTCGCGGACGATTGGCCCGGCGTCGCCGGCACGGAAGGAGCCCAGTGCCTCGAAGTAGCGCTCTGTGTGGACGAGGAGGCCAGCGGAGATCGGCACCGCGGTTGAGCCGACCAGACCTTTGTTGCGGAGGATCGACTGTGCCAGTGCTCGGCCGGTCCTGCCATTGCCGTCAGGGAACGGATGGATCGTTTCGAACTGTGCGTGGCTGACCGCGACCTGAACGATCACGGGTAGGTCTTGACGGTTGACGAATCCAATCAGGTCCTTGATGGCACCGCGGATCCGGTCATGGTGTGGGGCTACAAAGGCGGCCAATCGCGGGCCAGCTTCTCCGCGGCCGATCCACACAGGTTCCCCGCGAAAGCGGCCGGCGTCGAGTGGATCGAAACCGCGCTGATGAATCATCAGCGCCTCGTGCATGGAAAGGATGGTCGCTTCAGTGATGTCGTCGGCCAGTTGGAGGGCCGCCTCCATCGCATGGACGTTGCCGACGACAGTCAGAGCGTTCGCTTTATCGCCCTCGTTGATTTCAGCGAGGGCGAGCTGCTTCGCCGACGTCGTCAACTGCTCGATCTGCGAGCTGGAGGCCGACTCCGTGCGCAGTAGGATTGCCGTCATTGGTCCGAGTGCGGGGTTGTTGGTGCCAAGTGTCTGCTGCGCATGCTTGTCGAAATCGACGAGCTGCCGTGTTGCATCCTCAACGTCGGCAAAGATTTCACCGGAGATGCTGGGAGTCCAGCCGGCAATAGACGCGGTCACGGCCGCTTCATAGGGGCCCGTCTGACGCGCCACCTCTGCGCGTGAGAACATCTCAGGCGCTTGCGGCTTCCAGTGGAGGGTCTCGAATGAAACCGGAGTGATCGGGATGCGTGCCTCCGCAGGTGTTGGCATTCCGTCATCTTACCAACACCTAGGTGAATAAGTGTTGGTAAGTGAGAGGTTGCACGCCATAAAACGTGCGCCCGGCCGCCCGTGACTAGGATGGGGGAGTGAATTCGACCTTCAGCCTTCGTCCTGCCCGCACCAGCGATGTTGCGGCCATCAAGAGGCTTGTGGCGCCCCTGGCCGAGGAGCGGATTCTCATGGCCAAGGAGACGGTGGCGTACTACGAGAGCCTCCAGGAATTCCGGATCGCCGAGTCTGATGATGGCGAAGTCATCGGCTGTGGGGCCCTCCATGTGATGTGGGAGGACCTTGCCGAGATCCGCACGCTTGCCGCGGCTGACTCCTGGCGCGGGCGGGGTGTGGGTCACGTGCTGGTGGAGAATCTGCTGGAGGAAGCCCGGGCCCTTGGCGTGAGCCGCGTGTTTTGCCTGACTTTTGAGGTGGACTTCTTCAAGCGCCACGGATTCGAGGTCATGGCGGACCAGTCGGCCGTGGATCCGCAGGTGTATTCGGAGCTGCTGCGCTCGCATGACGAAGGCGTTGCCGAGTTCCTGGATCTTGCCCGCGTGAAGCCCAATACCTTGGGCAACACCCGCATGATCAAGCAGCTTTAGCGCCCTCGGTCAGCGCTCACACTTTCCAATCCCGCGCCTAAATCGGCGTGTCGATCGACCCTGCCCGATTATGAGTGATTTATTAACTCTTCTCTTATATCCAGTTGATGGATAAACTGATCAAGGCTTGCTGGGGAAGCTTCCACCACATCGGTCAATTGAGAGAAGATCATGCAGTCCCACGCCTCCTTTTCAGATGTTTCAGAACTCCAACTCAGCGTGCGCGGTCCCGTGTTCACGCCTGCCGATCCGGGCTTCGCTCCCGAAGTAGCGGCCTTCAACCTCTCTACACAACACCAACCTGATCTGGCCTTCGGCGCCCTCGATGCAGAGGACGTTTCCACGGCTATTCGCTGGGCGGCAGAGCGGGGAATGCCCGTCTCCGTCCAATCCACCGGACACGGTGCCACCAACGCCATTGAAGGCGGTTTGCTCATCAGCACCCGCCGGATGCTGGAACTCAGCATTGATCCCGTTGAGAAGACGGCCCGCGTCGGTGCGGGTGTCCGCTGGAGGGCCGTGGTGGATCTCGCCGCGACGTTCGGCTTGATGGGTCTCTGCGGTTCCACTACCGACGTCGGAGTGGTGGGTTACACCTTGGGCGGCGGCCTGCCCATCCTGGGGCGCAAATACGGATTCGCTTCAGACCACGTGATTGCTTTCGAACTCGTCACCGCCGACGGCACGCAGCGCCGGGTGACCAAAGACGAGAATTCGGAGCTGTTCTACCTCCTCCGGGGCGGCAAGGGGAACCTGGGCATTGTCACTGCCATGGAATTCCATCTCTTCCCGGGTTCGGAGCTCTTTGCCGGCGGGCTGTATTACGACGGCGAGCATGCCCCTGCGGTTCTTCAACAGTTCAGCGAATGGGTGACCTCGCTCCCCAAGGAGGCGTCGGCGTCGTTGGCTTTCCTGAGGCTGCCGGACATGGACATCGTTCCCGAGCCCTTGCGCGGCAGGTTCGTAGTTCATCTGCGCTACGCCTATCAGGGTGACGCCGCCGTGGCCTCGCAACTGCTGGAGCCAATGCGCCAGAGTGCGCCCTTCATGATGGACGGGACCGGTCCGCTGGACGCCACACAGTTCGACATGATCCACCAGGACCCGGACCAACCCGTGCCCGTACGCGAGCGGGGCTTCCTGTTGGACCGTTTGGACGACGGAGCCAGGGAAGCAATCCTGCGCCACTTCGGGCCCGGCGTCGAAAGTCCCGTATTGATGGCTGAATTGCGGCTGCTCGGCGGCGCGTTGGCCAAGAGCGCTGAAGGCGAGGACACCGTTGGCGCCCGAGACGCCGCATTCAGCTTCTTCATGGCAGGCATGGCTGTCCCGCCGCTGGCGGAGCTGCTTCCTGTAGTGTTCGACGCCGTTCGTGAGGACCTGCGCGAGGCCTCCAATGGCGGGACTTTCGTGAACCTGCACGGCCACTTCGTTGATGCTGAGGATCGGGAGAGGGCCTGGGGCCCGACGGTCCGCGAACGGCTCAGGAAGGCCAAAGCGGAGCTTGATCCGAAGAACATGTTCAGTTTCGGGCACGTTGTGGGCCTTCCGGTCATTGATCAGACCGTGTTGCTTGAAGACGTTGCAACTGCCGGCGGCGACGCCGTCCTGAACAGCTGAAGGGGGATGTGGACGATGGACCATAGGGTCACGTTCCCCGATTTCTCTGCTTTTCAGATCGACATTCCGCATGGGTCATGGCCGCACGAAGCGTCATGGCAGGACGCGGGGCACTCGAACCCGGACCTTTACTCGGCGTTCTGGCCGGAGTACCAGGCCCGGAATGAGGCCGAGGCGGTGACAATACAAGCCGCCGAGGATTAGCGGATTCAACGGATCAGCGGAAGGGACAGTCATTGGGGGCTGTCCCTTCCGCTCTTTAAGTATTGGGCGCCGCTCTTTAGGTCCAGGCGCAGCTATTTATGCACAGGCGGGCCGCTAGGCCTACCGTGGCCCCAGCGGCCGGTAGTAGGGTCAGAGCACCAGCCACAGCACGCCCAGGAGCATCACATGAAAAAGCTCATTAATGATCCACGCGCCGTGGTGGACGAGTCCGTTGAAGGTTTCGGCATGGCCCATGCCGACATCGTGGACGTCCATCCCGAGCCTAAGTACGTCATCCGGAAAGGTGCTCCTGTAGCGGGCAAAGTCGCCCTGATTTCCGGCGGAGGCAGCGGCCACGAACCCCTCCACGCGGGCTTCGTGGGCCTCGGGATGCTGGACGCAGCAGTCCCCGGCGCAGTCTTTACCTCGCCCACACCCGACCAGATCATTCCGGCGACCGTGGCAGTGGACTCAGGTGCCGGCGTCGTCCATATCGTGAAAAACTACACCGGCGATGTCCTGAACTTCGAAACCGCAGCGGAGATGGCGCAAGCCGAAGGCGTGCACGTACGTTCGGTGCTGGTGAACGACGACGTCGCGGTGGAGGACTCGCTGTACACTGCTGGCCGGCGCGGAGTTGGCGGAACTGTCCTTGTGGAAAAAATCGCAGGGGCATCCGCCCAGCGTGGCGACGACCTTGACGCGGTCACGGCCATCGCCGAGCGTGTGGTGGCCAACGTGCGGACCATGGGTGTGGCCCTGTCCGGCTGCACTGTTCCGCATGCCGGGACGCCCAGCTTTGAGCTCGCGGAAGATGAGATCGAGATTGGCATCGGCATTCACGGTGAGCCTGGTCGGCACAAGATCGCAATGGAAAGCGCTGACGCCATCACGGACCGCCTCTTGGAGCCTGTCCTTGAAGATCTTGCCCTGGCAGCCGGGGACCAGGTGCTGCTGTTCGTAAACGGCATGGGCGGCACACCCCAAAGCGAGCTGTATATCGTGTACCGGCGGGCGGCCCAGGTCCTCGCCGAGCGTGGTGTAACCGTGGAGCGCTCCCTGGTGGGGAACTATGTGACGTCCCTGGAGATGCAGGGTTGTTCAGTGTCCGTGCTGCGCCTCGATGAGGAGATGACCAGGCTCTGGGATGCCCCCGTCCACACGGCTGCCCTGCGGTGGGGAGCCTGAGCATGGGGTTGGACGTTGATTGGGCTGTTGATTGGCTGAAGCTCTCCGCAAAAGCCATGGCCGAGCACCGGGTGGAACTGATTGAGTTGGACCGTGCCATCGGCGACTCGGACCACGGTGAGAACATGGACCGAGGCTTCCAAGCAGTGCTGCAGAAGCTCGATGAGACCCCGCCTGAAACTCCGGGAGCAGCATTGAAGGCTGCGGCGATGGCGCTCATGTCCAAGGTGGGCGGGGCTGCGGGACCACTTTACGGCACGGCATATCTACGGGCGGCTACCTCTTTGGGGGACAGCAGCGATATTGATGCAGAGGCGCTGGCTACTGCCCTTGCAGCCGCCCGGGATGGAGTGGTGGCCAGGGGTAAGGCCGAGCTCGGCGATAAGACGATGATCGATGCTTGGACGCCTGCGGTTGAGGCAGCCCAAAAAGCTGCGGAGGGCGGCTCGGACCCCGTTGGTGTGTTGGAAGCGGCAGCAGAAGCCGCCGAGACCGGTGCCATGGCCACGGATCCATTGGTGGCACGCAAAGGCCGGGCCAGCTACCTGGGGGAGCGCAGTGCAGGGCATCGCGACCCTGGCGCCGCTTCAACGGCCCTCCTCCTACGTGCGGCGGCAGCTGCAGCTGCAGGCTCCACCGGTGACACGGGAACCGATGCCGTATGACAGTGGGGATAGTGGTTGTATCGCACAGCAGCAAGATCGCTGAAGGAGCGGTGGAACTTGCCGCGCAGATGGCTCCCGACGTCGAACTGGTCGCCGCAGGGGGAACTGAGGACGAGCGAATCGGAACCAGCCTGGAGAAGGTGCTTGCCGCCGTCGAACAGTCATTGGTTGATTCCGGGGGCGATGGCGTGGTGGTGCTGACCGATCTTGGTTCGGCCGTAATGACGGCCGAGTCTGCGATGGAGTTCGCCAGCGATCCTGGCGCTGTGCTCCTTGCTGATGCGCCGCTGGTTGAGGGGCTCGTGGCCGCAGCCGTCGCCGCTCAAGGAGGTGCCGGCGTCGAGGATGTCTGCAAGGCCGCAGAGGCTGTGGCTTTTGGTAACGTGCCCGCGGGAGTGGGGGGTCCGGAGATCCCCGACGACAAGGATGAACCGGACGCAAGCGGTGACTTCGAACTCATCAACCCCCTCGGAATGCATGCCCGCCCTGCGGCCAAGATCGCCGGGGGCCTATCCGGGCTGGACGCGGAGGTGACCGTGAACGGCGTAGACGGCATGTCCATCATGGCGCTTATGGCGCTCGCCGCGGGTAAGGGTTCCACCCTGCGGGTCGAAGCCCGCGGAAAGGATTCGTTGAAGGCGGTTGAGTACGTGGGGCGGCTTGTGGAGGAAGGGTTCGGGGAGCTCTAGCCCGGGAGATTTTCTCCCAAATATTGCTAAGTACACTGATTAGTGATGTTGTAGAGGTACAGGTTCACTACAAGGAAGAGGTGCGACACATGGGTGCTGACGACAAGATGGAGAACGCTGGCGAGAAGCTCGGTGGCAAGGCTAAGGAAGCCGCCGGAAAGCTGACGGACAACGAGCGCCTGGAAGCCGAAGGCAAGGGCGACCAGACGAAGGCCGACCTTAAGGGTGCCGGCGAGAAGCTGAAGGACGCTTTCAAGAAGGACTAAGAATCCAGGCAGGGCCGCTGCAAATGCAGCGGCCCTGCCTTGTCTTTGAGGCGATTGATGTGTGAGACGTCGCTGGGCGGCGTGCTATCTGATGGAGGAACTTCGTGAACATACTGGTGAAACTTTTCGGCCTTGCAGTCAGCCTCGGGGCTGGCACGCTCGCAAACAAGACGCTGGAAGGCCTCTGGGAGAAGAGGACCGGTAAGCCCGCCCCCAAGGACGGGACGGATCTCAACGACTCCCTGCCCGGCGTCCTTGTCTTCGCGGTTGTTTCCGCAGGTGTTGGCGCCATTGTTCACGTTCTCACCCAGCGGGGCACCAAGAGCGCCCTGGCCCGCATGAAGAAGACGGCAGACGAGGTTTAACAATGGCTATAGCTAAATTCCCGAGTGTTGTCATCGATTGTCCCGACGCAGCTGCATTAGCCGCTTTCTACGGCGAGCTTTTCGGCTGGGAAATCGAGGACAAAGGTGACTGGTTCGATATCCGTCCCAGCGACGGCAGCAACTGCATCTCCTTCCAGCAAGTGGAGGTGTACCAACCTCCAAAATGGCCCGGCCAGACCATCCCCCAGCAGATGCACCTGGACATGATCGTGGAGGACTTGGACAAGGGTGAGGAAGTTGCGCTCTCCCTGGGGGCGACCAAGGCCGACCATCAGCCAGGCGACACGTTCAGGGTGTTTCTTGATCCTGCCGGGCACCCGTTCTGCCTCTGCCTGAGCTAAGGCATCAGGGGACTAGCCCTGCTGTGCCGCCCACTCATCCACGCGGCGGTTGCTCTCTTCTTCCGAGAGGTCCTCAACGCGGGTCATGATGGACCAGCGAACACCGAAGGGATCGCGGATGCTTGCGTAGCGGTCCCCTGAGACGAACGTGGACAAAGGCTCGCGGATAGTGGCCCCGGCTTGCTCTGCTTTCCTGACGAGTCCGTCTGCGTCCGGGCAGTAGAGGCCAAGGGAATAGCAGTCGTCCTCTCCGCTTGGCGCCGGGACCAAATGGAACTCCGGGTTGGGCTCGCCCAGTTGGAGGTGGCCGTTACCGAAGTCGAGTTCGGCATGGACCACTAGCCCTCCCATTTCGGTTTTGCCTACCACCCGGGCTCCAAACACGTCACGGTAGAACGCGATGGCTTCCTTGGCGTTGGGCACAGCAAGGAACGGCGTCAGGCTGGTCAGACCGATCGGGATGCCATGGGTGGTGTATTCGCCGTGGGCTGCCGTGGTGGACTCTGTGCTTGTAGTATCTGTCATGGTTATGACGCTACGGGCTTTCTGTCCGGCTGCGCTTGGAGATTTGCGACAGCTTTGATCCGCTCGGAAAGGGTCCAATGGAGGGTTCGTTCAAGGGCATCCTGTATCCGGCGAGACTGCCCACCTTTCACCGCTTTCCGGCCCCGGCTTCCGTCGCTGACCTGGTGCAGTGGTTCTGGATTCCGGAGTGGAACATCGAGCCCGGCCGATCATCCCGGCAGCATGTGATCGCCTACCCCACCTCCAATCTGGTGGTGCAGGGCAACGCCGTCGAGTTCTCCGGGCCCACTACCCGGGCGGCGTACCGCGACCTGACCGGCCAGGGTTGGGCTGTTGGCGCTCTCCTCCGCCCTGCAGCGGTGCCGCTGTTCACGGACAACCCCGGAGCTCTCCGCGATCAGGAAGTGGCATTGGCGCTGGCGGACCTCCACGGAGCCGTGTCGGCAGCCATGGCCGCGTCTGCAGGTGGCAATCACGACGGCGGCGCTCGCCGGGAGGGGGCAGTGGAAGCCTTTGTTGCGTGGCTGGTTTCCCTTGACTGTGAAGCATCCGAGGAGGCCTTGCTCGCGAACCGGATGATGGATGTGATTGCTTCCGAGCCCGACGTGCTCCTGATCGAGGACGTGGCATCCCGTCTTGCCGTGTCGCCGAGAACCCTGCAGAGAATTGCCGGAAAGTACGTGGGGCTGAGTCCCTCCGCGCTGATCCGGCGTCGAAGATTGCAGGATGCGGCTGAGCGTACACGCTCCGACCCAACAGCGGACCTTGCCGCGATCGCCGTCGAACTTGGTTATGCAGACCATGCGCACCTGACGAACGACTTCCGGAAGTACCTTGGCTTCACGCCAAGTGGCTACCGGAAGTCGTTCGGTACAACACCCGGGTGACTCACACGTTGGGGGCGCGAGTCCGTCAGCTGTCCTTTTCAGAGTCGTCGTCTGAGGTGTTCAGAAGTCCGCGCTGTGCCAGGTCCGCCTCTTCGGAGGCCTCCGGAGGAAGGGGCTCGGTAGCGTCGGGGACGTCGCTGGGAGCGTAGTCAGCGAGGCCGGCAGCGACGCGTTCCTGCTCCGCGGCCTTCTCATAAACGTCGTCGTCGATGTCTTCAGGCATCTTGCCGTGGCCGGAACGGTCGGGATTCGGCAAGGCGTCGTCCTGCGGAACGATGACGTCTTCGACGGCTTCGCCGGTGGTGTTCTGTTCTTCATTGGGGTTGGACATGGCTACTCCTTCTGTTCTGGTTCTCACTTGTCTTTTCCGGATCCTGGCTCGCTCAACTTGCGGTTGAATGCCGCCCCCGGAGCGTCCGGCATGACATTGCTGCCCAGGCCCATGATGCGGGACTTGAGGGAGCCGCCCAGTACGTTGCCGTCGCCTTCCATCAGGGCCTTGAATCCCTGTTTCGCGACCAACGCCGGGTCATCTTTGTCGTCCGTCCCCACCTTGGTATCAAGCAGGTCGGCCCGTTCAAAGAAGTCTGTCTCTGTTGGACCGGGCAGAAGCGTGGTGACAGTGACTCCAGTGCCCTTCAGTTCGTTGCGCAGTGCCTGGCCAAAGGACTGCACAAACGCTTTGGATGCGCCGTAAATGGCTTGGAAGGGTGCCGGAGCGCGGGAGATGACCGAGGATGTGAACAGGATTTTGCCCTTGTTGCGCTGAACCATGTCCGACGCGACCCATTTGGCGATGACAACCGTGGACGTGACGTTCAGGTCGATCGTCTTGAGTTCTGCTTCGAGGTCAGTTTCCACGAAGGGTCCGCCCACTCCGATGCCGGCGTTGATGGCGACTGCTTCCAGTGGCCGGCCCAAGGCGGTGACTGCGGTGTGCAAACGGCTCATGCCTTGCATGTCAGTGAGGTCAAGCTGTTCCGCGTACACCTCCCCGCCTAGCCCCTTGAGCTCCTCTGCGGCCGTGTGGATCTTGTTGTTTTCCGCGACGATGACGGTGTCGAATCCGTTGCTGAGGAACTGCCTTGCCAGTTCGAACCCGATGCCGCTTGAAGCGCCGGTGACCAGAGCCAGCGGCCGGTCGTTAGTCGTCATGGTCATTCCTTTCGGATTGCGGTACAGACAGGTTACTTAGTATTTTCCGATGTGGCACTACCCTGGGTGAAATAGCTGCTCTGCCATTGCCGGGTTTTTGTGGCCTGCCGGTTGCTCACTTCTGACCATGGCGGATAGACCCGGAAGCCGCGCTTTCCGCCGGAGCCTTTCACGGAAACGATCCCGTGCTTGACCAGCGCCGACGTGGGAAAGGAAAAGTGGCCCATGTTGTTCCCTTCCCTCACTGTCACCACCAATAGCCCGGTGCCATCTTCTGCGGGGAAAGGCTCTGTGGAGCCATCCTGGGCGCGGCGCCATACCGCTACGAAGAGGCCTGCTTTCGTAGGCGTGAGCTTGCCGACGCGGAACCGGATCCGTTCCTGCCCTCGGCTCGCGACGGCCGCGCCATATTCATGATTGTCGGGCTCGGGCACAGCTGGTGAATACTGCCCGGAGAATTGACTCAGAACCTGCAATGCCTCGGCTACGTCGGGATGGATATCTTTGGCAGGCACGCTCCCATCCTAGGACGCGTTTCCAGGCTTACAGCTGCCGCAACCCGTCTGCATCCAGCGCCAGGGCAGCAATAGTCACCCGCCCACACTGCTCACCGAACGGATAATCGCCCTTCGGAGTGAAGGTCCGTGTGCTTTCCGGCAGCGCGGTTCCAGAAAGGGAAGCGCCCGTCACGGTCGCCTCAATCGGGCTTTCACTGAGGGCAGGAAGCTCGAGGAAACCCTGAAGCGTCCCGTCGGGCGAGGACGTCGCGGAGCACACGCCATCCGGTGTGCAACCCTGGTCCACGGCGGTCGCCCCGGGGTGCAGGATAAGGTCCTTGTCTGTGCAGATGCCGTCCTGGCACGCCTTCAACCGAAGCGAAGCAACGTCGTCTGCGTAGTTTGCAGCGACGGTCAAGGAAACGCCCGCCACGTGCCCGATCGCCGGGCAGGCCACAGGTTCAGCGAAGCAACCGGGAAGCAGCGCCGCGGTCCCGGCAAGGGTCAAGGCCAATCCGATTCTGCCCATGCTTCAGAGTAGGACCGGGCGCAGCAACTGTCTCCAGCGTCTGCCAAAGAGGCAGTTGCATCGTTACTCCCCTCCCGGTCCCGTTGCCGAACAGATACCGCAGCTGACCAGCGTTACGCCGGAAGCCGCAGACCGCCGTCGTGCATTTCTGCCAGACCGTCCACCAACAGACCTGCAAGTGCCCGCTCCAGTTGCTCGGGCGCCGAGTTGAGCCGATGCAATGCGGCGAGCGGAATTCCGACACCTGAGGGAGCAAACCCCAGGTCGGCCGGCGCCTGCTCAAACATCTCGCGGGGGACGGGTGCGGCGGCTTCTCGGAGGACGGCCATCACGGCGCCGCGTACTTGGCGGTCCGTGCCGTGCCAGGACTGGCCCTTCGGGGTGTACGACGGCGGCGGCTCACCGGCCGCGAGCCAAGCGCAACTGGAGCGAACAGGACAGTCAGCGCACTTGGGGCTGCGGGCCGTGCAGACCATGGCCCCGAGTTCCATGACAGACGCGTTCCAACGTACGGATAACTCCCTGTCCTCGGGCAGGAGGGCGTCGGCCAGTCGCATTTCGCCGGCGGTCAAGGCAGGAGCGGGAAGAGCACTTCCGGAGATGAGCCGCGCGTGCACGCGCCGGATGTTGGTGTCCACCACGGTTTCGCGGCGCCCGAAAGCAAAAGCTGCGACGGCGGCCGCCGTGTAGTTGCCGACCCCCGGCAACCCCAGAAGTTCAACGTAATTATCAGGGACGTGGCCGTCGTGATGGTCCCGTATTGCGACGGCGGCCGCGTGGAGTCGCAGGGCCCGGCGTGGGTAGCCGAGGCGACCCCAATGGCGGACGGCAGCGCCCGATGGCTCGTCGGCAAGGTGGTCGGGCGTGGGCCATCGTTCCATCCAGTCCAGCCACACGGGGAGCACCCGCACAACGGGTGTCTGTTGAAGCATCACTTCGCTGACCAGAATGCCCCACGGGCTGCATTCGGGCTCGCGCCACGGAAGGTCGCGGGCTGTCTCGGAGAACCACTGGTTAAGGGCTTGGTGGAGGCCTGCCAGCTGGCCTGAATCGGGAAGTGTCATGCTGCCATCCACTGTAATGGAATACCGGGGTCGCCGTCCTTGCCAGTGCTCATGGCCGATGTCACACAGGCCGGGATTGGACCCCTGCGGCGTGGAGGTTAGGTGCCCACGCGACCGCGAGCCTAGCCTAGAACCATGGCCAACAAGGGTAAGCAGCAGTCGACCGCGCGCGCATCAGCGCCGGCGAAGGGTGCTGCCCGTGGCTCATCCAGCGCCGGTACGCGGGGCAAAAGTACATCAGTGAACAGGCGCCGACCGAGTCCTGCCGTTTATCGCCGTCGTCGGCAGGTGGTTTTTGGCGCCCTGCTGTTGGTCATCGCTTTGATCGTTGGCGGAGTCATCGCGCTCACAGGGGCGCTCGTCGGGAACCCGGAACCGCAGGCAGTCAGCACGCCTGACGCCTCAACGGCACCGACGCAGGGGACTGCGCCGACAGGAACAGCGGCGCCTTCGCCTTCGGCCCCGCCCACGCCTGTCTGCGATTTCAACCTGATGACCGTAGCCGCCAAGACCGATAAGCCCGCTTACGGCCCGGAGGAGAAGCCGCTGCTGACCATGACCATCACCAACGGCGGCACCGCTCCGTGCGAGGTCAACGTGGGCACCTCCCAGATGGAGTACCTGCTGATGAGCGGCTCGGACCGCATCTTCTCGTCAAAGGACTGCCAGACGGGCGGCGAGGACCTGATCAAGACCATCCAACCCGGTAAGAGCGAGACCGCAAACTTCCCATGGCAGCGCAACCGGACGCTGGAAGGTTGCGCTGCGATCACCGCCAAGCCGGGCGCAGGCGGCGCTTACTACACATTTGAAGCGCGCCTCGGGAACAAGTCGAGTGCCAAGGTTGCCTTCCAGCTGAATTAATCTTTGGCGGGATTAACCTTTGCCCGGTCCCTTACCGGCGCCGCGGATATTCGCCACAACACGGCGTCCTTCCAGAACAATGCGTTTGACCCGGTAGAACAGCTCCGGTGACAGTGAAACGAGTCCCTGCTTGACCGTTCTCTCCGCGGTGGTTTTCAGGCGATTGATCAGTGGCGGTATGCCGTGGCTTTCAATAATCTGGACATGGGTGGCGAACTCCCATTTGTAGGTCTCGGCGCCCTGCAGGAAATCGAAACTTTTATGTCCCGCATCAAAGCTGTGCTTCATGACGCGCAAGAGCATTTCCTTGCCGATTCCGTGCTTTGCGAAGGCCGGGCTGTAGGCCGGAATGAGTGCCAGGTATTCGTCCTGCCAGATAAACCCGGCATGGAAGCCGACGTATTCATCATTCACTTTCAACGTGGACAGGATCAGGTGGCGGTCCTCGAAGAGCCGCCGGAGCATGGCCACGGCTTCAGCGCTTTCCAGCGTTTCGTGTCCGCCCTTGTACTGCTGGATCTTCCATTCAATGCAGGTGTTGAGAGCCGCGATATCCGTATTGTCGAAAACAAATTCAGGCTCGCCAAACTGTTCAGTTAGCTTCCGGAGCCGTTGCCGCTGCGTTCTCAGCAAGCTCTTGCTTCGTTTCCGAATGAGGGTTTGATAAGACTCCCACGTTTCGAATTTTCCCCACATGACCAGCGGAGCCGGGTCCAAGGGGGTCGCGGGAACCACTGAGGTGGGATCCTCATCCGGCAGTTCGATGACGGACGTGACCAGCTTGGGCAGGTACTTCACAGTTGCGGCTGGCCCAGTGGTCGGTGCACCGTTGGCCAAGGGCTTCACGTAGTCGTAGAAGGGGCCGCTGTGGGCCACTCTTTTTCCGTTGATCTCAGCAAGCCGGACCTGGGCCGTACTTCCCTGGAGTGCGTAAGTGTTTAGTTCAGTGCTTTTGGCTCGGTAGAAGTCGCGGGCCAGGCCCGTGAGGAAAGCGTCGGAAGCGTAGAAGTCCATACTGATTTATCCCTGAACTGCCCCGGAGGGCATGACATGTGGGCCCAAAACGAGTTTGGGCAGAGTTGTGTTCCGGGGATAAAACAAGTGAATCGGCTGAGTCCGACTCAACCCATTCTAGAGGAAGCGGTCCAGGAGGCTCGCCTCGGCCATGCGGCTCAGGCCCTCGCGGACTGTGCGGGCGCGCTGATCGCCGATGCCGTCCACGGTCATGAGGTCGTCGATCGTGGCCGCCATGAGGTTCTGGAGCCCGCCGAAGTAGTCCACCAAACGGTCAGCTACCGCCTTCGGCACGGACTTCAAGCCGGACAGCAGACGGTAGCCCCGTGGCTGCACCACGGCGTCCAGCTGCTCCACTCCACCCGCAAAGCCGATGATGTGGGCAATGCGGCTGAGATCAATCAGTTCCGTGGGGCCCAGATTGAGGAGGGCCTGGACGGCTTCCTCGATTTCCTCGGGCGTAGCGTTGGGATCGGAGTAGTCCCGGATGATGACATCGCTGCCGGGGCCACGTCCCACGGTGAGTTCTTCAACCTGGAGGGACAACAGGCGTCCGTCTTCACCCAGTTCCAAGACATACTGGGCGATTTCCTCGGAGATGCGCCGGACCATTTCCTGGCGCTGCAGCGTGACGGCAACATCCCTGACCGTTACAAGCGCCTCTATCTCCAGTGCCGAAAGGGAACTGGTGACCTGGTCCAGGCGGGCGCTGTACCGTTCCAAGGTTGCGAGGGCCTGGTTGGCGCGGGCGAGGACCTTTTCGGAGCCCTCGAGGACGTGGCGCAGGCCGTTCACGTAGAGCGCGATGATTTGCATGGACTGGCTGACGGAAATAACGGGGACGCCCGTCTGGATCGCGACGCGTTCGGCAGTGCGGTGCCTGGTGCCGGATTCCTGGGTTTCAATGCTTGAATCGGGGACCAGTTGGACTGCAGCACGGACAATGTTGCTGGCGTCCTTGTCGCAAATGATGGCGCCGTCCATCTTGGCCAACTCCCGGAGGCGTGTTGGGGAGAAGTCGATTCCGATGTCGAATCCGCCCGAACAGATGGAATCGATGGTGCGATCGTAGCCCAGAACGATCAAGGCGCCGGTGCGTCCACGAAGGATGCGTTCCAGGCCATCGCGCAAAGGAGTTCCGGGTGCGACTCTGGCCAAGGTCGCCTTGAGCGACTCTTCCGGACTCCGGGCCATAGGGTTTCCCTTCGAAGGTGCAAGCCATGGCTCACAGACAAGCTGAATCAGGCGTCAATGCGCGCTACCAAAAATGCCCACATGACGACAAGCACAATGATAGGGCTTCCGGGCGCCGTTAACCGCACCAGTAAGCCCCAAAGTGGGTCATTTCGTTATGTTCGGTGATGCCCGCAAGGTGCATTTTCCGGGCTGTCCGACAGGTGCACTTTCCCGAAGTTTGTCTGCTGACATGGGCGAATATGGCCAGTTGCTGTACTTATTCCACCGTTCCCGGAGAAAGATCGCCTAGTAATCCACCTGCCGCTTGAGCTTGTTCCCCAGCCACAGCATCGCCAGGCTCACCACGAGGAAACCAACCGAAATGGCTACGGCAAACACCACCACGCCGCCCCAGCCACCAGCACGGGCGGGATCGATGAACCAATACGGGTACCAATTGACGAATGCTCCGCGTATGAGGCTGTAGACCAAGTAGCCGATGGGATAGAGCAGCCAGTACCAGATGTGCTTGGGACGGAGGGTGGCCCTGGGCGGTTGGAACAGCCAGTCCGCCACCATCACCACAGGGATCAGGTAGTGGACCACGAAGTTGACCCAGGGGAGCAGGGATCCGAGGTCCTCACCGGCCAGTAGTGCACCAAACACCAGCCCGACAACGGCCATGGCAATGGTGGCAGTGCCTCGAGTAACGTCATCGATCTCGCTGGGCCGCTTTCGGATCAGCACACGATAGCCACTGATCAGCAGCACAAGGGCAGCGAAAATGTTGGACAGGTTGGTGAAGTAACTGAAGAAGTTCCAGAGGTCATAGCCCATGCCCAGATGAACCGTCAGCTGCGTTCCCACCGCCACCAAGGTCAGAAGGCCAAAGAAAAAGCGTCCCCCGATAAGCACATTCCGTTTGGTCATGCCTCTCATCCTCGCCGAACACCCAGCTCAGGAGGCTCCGACACCCCGGCGTGATTACGTGATCAACAGTTCCAGCGCCTCGGCCAGGTGCCCTACTTCACGCACTGAGAAGCCATCAGGGATAACCCCGGCACCTGCCGGGCTGGCCGGAACAATAGCGTGCGTGAACCCGAGACGGTGAGCTTCCTGGATGCGCTGGTTAATCCCTGGCACGGGACGTACTTCGCCAGCCAAGCCCACCTCGCCGAACGCAATGAGCCGTTGGGGGAGTGCCTTGCGAGACTTCGCCGATGCGACCGCCAAGGCAACAGCCAGGTCCGTGGCCGGCTCCGTCAGCTTCACGCCACCCACAGTTGCCACGTAGGAATCATCCTTATGAAGCATGCAGCCGGCACGCTGCTGAAGCACTGCCAGCAACATGGCAACCCTGGAGCTTTCCAGCCCGCTGGTGGCACGGCGGGGCTGGGAATTGGCGCTCTCAGCGAGAAGGGACTGAACCTCCGCCAGCAGCGGCCTGCGACCCTCCATGGTCACCGTGATGCAGGTTCCGGAGACCGGCTCACGGGTCCGCGAAACGAACAGCCCGCTCGGATCGGCCAACCCCTCGATGCCGGCCTCATTGAGATCAAAGCATCCGACGTCGTCCGTAGCCCCGTAGCGGTTTTTCACAGCCCGGAGCAGCCTCAGACGGGAATGGCGCTCGCCCTCGAACTGGCACACGACATCCACCAGGTGTTCCAGTAAGCGAGGCCCTGCGATGGTGCCTTCCTTGGTTACGTGGCCTACCAGCAGCGTTGTCATGTTGCGTCGCTTGGCCGCAGAGATGATCGACGCCGCAACCTCGCGTACCTGGGAGACGCCGCCGGCGCTGCCCTCCACGTCCGCACTGCTCAGGGTCTGCACTGAGTCCACAATCAGCAGCTTGGGTTCGAGCTTCTCCACTTGGCCCAGGGCCTGCCCGAGGTCGGTTTCGGCGGACAGATAAAGAGTATGGGCGACCGCGTCAATTCGCTCGGCGCGCAGCTTCACCTGGGCCGCGGATTCCTCACCCGTGATGTAGAGGACGTCCTGCCCCGTGCGGGCGAACTTCGCCGCGACGTCCAACAGCAGAGTGGACTTTCCTACGCCGGGTTCCCCCGCCAGCAGGATGACGGCACCCGGAACGAGCCCTCCGCCCAGAACGCGGTCGAGTTCGTCCACGCCCGTGGCCAGGAACGCGGCGGTGGTCCCATCCACCTCAGCGATACGGCGGGCGGGCTCCAAAACGGTAGCGGCCGCCGTCGTACGCGCTACTGTGGCGCCGTACTCCTCCACGGTTCCCCAGGCCTGGCACTCACCGCAACGGCCTACCCACTTGATGGCGGTCCAGCCGCATTCGGCGCACTTGTAGGCGGGTGTTTTGGATGCTCGGGAGGTCTTGGAAGCCATGCGTTCAAGCGTAGTGGCGGGCACCGACAGTATTAGCCGCCGAGACGGCACTTACTGACGGTGTCGGGCCGCGGCATTGTCATCAAATGCCACCCCGGCACAAGTTACAGCGCCGGGAGCACCGCCCGGGCCTCGTCCGGTTCCATGCCGCTTGCTTCCAGCAGATCGACCATGAGCGGCCGGAACAGCATGACTACGGTTTCGCCCTCGAGCCTCTGGACGTCCAGCATCTTGGGATGCAGCCGGGCCGCGATATCTGAAAGATCGTTCCGGGCACGGCGGAGATGCACGCGGCGGGTACCCTCACTTTGCTCGGACAATCCAATGGTCATCTCATCAATCGCGGCCGCAGTTTCCTGAAGGACATCGGAGATGCTTTCGATCGCTTCGTCGGACAACGCTGCATGGTTGATTGCGCTGGTGAGGCGCCGGGCGAACACCCGGCTGTTACGGAGCGCGAGGTCGATGTATTCCAGTGAATGCTCCAGGCTGGCGAGTTCGTCGCGATGCCTGCGATGGGCTGGAGCCAAGGTGGCAACCTCACCCGAAGCCCGCAAAGTCTGGCGCATCCGGTCAACCAATGGCTGGCAGTTCCGGCCACGGATCAGGGCGTGCCAAGCCGTGGTGGAGTCGCTCTCAATCATCGCCTTGGCACACTCACGCAGCACCTCCGCGAGCTCATGAAGGATCTTTTGGACGTCCTTCCGGGGCTCCCGCCGCGGATCCTTCGGCACCAGGATGGTCACCAGCAGCGCGAAAACGCCGCCAATGACGGCGTCGAGGCTTCGCGTAAAAGGCCCGCCGGCCGGCGCCGGGAGCAGCACCACCAGCAACGACTGCAGCCCCAGCTGGGTTGTGAAAATCGTGCCGCTGTCCAGGAACCGGGCCAGCAGGATAGAGAAAAGAAGCACGACGGCGGCCTGCCAGATCCCGGCGCCCAGCCAGTGAAGCAGCAGGTCACCAACCACGATCCCCAGCGTGCAGCCAAGGCCAACCTCGATCACGCGACGCAGCCGCGGATCGCGGGAGAAGCCAAGGGCAATCAACGAAGAAGTAGCCGCGAACAGGGGTCCTTGGTGTCCCAGTACGTATTCAGCGAAAGCGTAGGCACCAACGGCGCACACCGTCATCTGAATGGCCGGCGTCAGGGAATTGCGGCTGCGGACCAGGCCCGTGCGGACTCTGGCGCGCAGGAACCTCTTGCTTGCAGAAAATCCCTTCGCGGCAGCCATGCCTTCCAGTCTATTTGCCCAACCCCTCTCAACTACCGCAAGCCAGGTGCCGCTCAAGGTGGCACGCGCCACATAACCCAATGGTCCGCCGTCGTTCACCTTCCGTTCACCTTTCACCGCAGATCCCGTTACCTGCGCTCCTTACCTTCAGTAAAGGAACAAAAAGGTCCACAGCTCGCGCACGCCGAAATCTCCGTTCGGCCCGCATCGAAGAATCCCTGGAAGGGGCACATCCAAGTGAAGGCAACTCACTTCGGCCGCAACGCGGCAATCGCGGTCATCGCAGCCGGCGCTCTCGCGCTCACTGCTTGCGGTTCAGACAACGCAACGGGCACCACTGGCGGCACCCAGTCGGCAGCCTCCGGCCCCAAGGTCACCGGCACCCTGACCGGCATTGGCGCTTCCTCCACCGGCGCAGCCATGGACGCCTGGAAGGCCGGCTTCTCCGCCGCGAACTCCGGCGCAACTGTTCAGTACTCCCCGGATGGTTCCGGCGCAGGCCGCAAGGCCATCATCGACGGCTCGGCACAGTTCGCCGGCTCCGACGCCTACCTGAAAGACGAAGAGCTCGAGAGCTCCAAGGCCAAGTGCGGCCCCGAAGGCGCCATCAACATCCCGGTGTACATCTCCCCGATCGCTGTTGCCTTCAACGTTCCCGGCGTCACCGACCTGAAGCTCGACGCCACCACGGTGGCCAAGATCTTCCGCGGCCAAATCGCCAACTGGAACGATCCCGCAATCGCCGCCCTCAACGAAGGCGTCACCCTGCCGGACCTCAAGGTCACCCCCGTGAACCGCTCCGATGACTCCGGCACCACCACCAACTTCACCGACTACCTCGCATCTGCTGCACCCGAGGTTTGGACGGACAAGGCTGCCGGCATCTGGCCCGCAAGCCTCGCCGGTGAGAACGCCAAGGGCACCTCCGGTGTCGTCAAGACCGTCACCGACACCCCGGGTGCCGTGACCTACGCTGATGACTCCGCTGTTTCCGGCAAGCTGGGCACCGCCTCCATCAAGGTGGGCGAAGAGTTCGTCAAGATCTCCGCAGAAGCCGCTGCCAAGGCTGTCGAAGCTGGCAAGCCTGTTGAGGGCCGCGCCGCCAACGATGTCGCCATCAAGCTGGACCGCAAGACCACCGCATCGGGCGCTTACCCCGTAGTCCTCGTCTCGTACCACGTTGTCTGCACCACCTACGAGACCAAGGAAGTTGCTGACCTGGTCAAGGGCTTCGAAAGCTACGTCGTTTCCGACGAAGGACAGAAGACCGCAGCTGACGCCGCGAAGTCCGCACCGCTCTCCAAGACGCTGCAGGACAAGGCCAAGGCCGCTATCGAAACCATCAAGGCCAAGGCCTAAGGTTTCCCGGCGGGTTGCTGAACCCGGCTGAACACTGAAGTTCCCTGTCCCGCGCGGAGTGGCCGCAAAGCCGCTCACGCGGGGCAGGGAACTTAGCCATGTAAGACCAGTTCACTGAGACTGAAGGATCGTGAAGTGACCACCAACTCCCTGACAACCTCCCAAGGCGCAGGACGCGCCGGGGACAAGGTTTTCTCCGGGGCCGCCATGGCCGCAGGGTGCCTGATTCTCGCGGTCCTCTTCGGAGTCGCGCTATTCCTTGTGGTGCAGGCCATCCCCGCCCTTACTGCTCCGGCTGAGGACATCCAGGGCGGCAACGGCTTCTTCGCCTACATCGCCCCGATCGTGGTGGGCACCTTGATTGCCGCCGTGATCGCCCTCGTCATCGCCACTCCCGTGGCAATCGGCGTGGCACTGTTCATCTCGCACTACGCCCCGCGCCGGCTCGCCTCGGGCCTCGGCTACGTGGTGGACCTGCTCGCAGCCATCCCCTCCGTTGTCTATGGCGCCTGGGGTGCAGCTTTCCTGGCAAAGGAAATCTCCCCGGCCTACGACTGGCTGGCCACCTACCTCGGCTGGATCCCCATCTTCGAAGGTCCGGCATCCGCCACCGGCAAGACCATCCTGACCGCTGGCATCGTCCTGTCGGTCATGGTCCTTCCCATCATCACCTCCCTGTCCCGCGAAATCTTCCTGCAGACCCCCAAGCTGCACGAAGAAGCAGCGCTGGCACTCGGAGCTACCCGCTGGGAAATGATCAAGATGGCCGTGCTGCCCTTCGGCCGCCCGGGCATCATCAGCGCCATCATGCTGGGCCTTGGCCGAGCACTCGGCGAGACCATGGCCGTGGCCTTGGTGCTCTCTTCCGGTGTTCTGACTGCAAGCCTTATCCAGTCCGGCAACCAGACCATCGCCGCGGAAATCGCCCTGAACTTCCCCGAAGCCAGCGGTATCAAGGTCAACACGTTGATCGCAGCCGGCCTGGTGCTGTTCGTCATCACCTTGGGCGTGAACATGATCGCCCGCTGGATCATCACCCGGCACAAAGAATTCTCGGGAGCCAACTAAATGTCCGCCACAGTAGTCCGCAAGCGCTCAGCGCTCACCAAGGGCCAGCTGCCCAAGTTCGCGCCCTACATTGTCCTGGCCGTTGCGCTCATTGTCGGTGCGGCCATCCTGGCGCTCATCGGCTTCAACGCCTTCGGCTGGGGCATCGTCTCCGCCATTCTGTTCGCGGTGGGACTCGTCTCCTGGAGCGGCGCTGTTGAAGGTGCCCGCAAAGCCAAGGACAAGCTCGCCACATGCTTGGTGGTCGGTGCCTTCCTGATTGCATTGCTGCCCCTGATTTCGGTCATCGTCACGGTGCTGGTCAACGGCATTCCCGGACTCATCACTCCCGGCTTCCTGGGCACCTCCATGAACGGTGTCACCGGCGCCTTCGACAACAAGGCAGTGGAAGAGGGCGCACCCGTCCTCGGCGGTATCTACCACGCACTGCTGGGCACCATCCAGATCACGCTCCTTGCCACGGTGATCTCCGTGCCCGTGGGCCTCCTGACTTCCATCTACCTGGTGGAATACGGCAACGACCGTCCGCTGGCCCGCGCCATCACGTTCTTCGTGGATGTCATGACCGGCATCCCGTCCATCGTGGCCGGCCTCTTCGCGGCAGCGTTTTTCTTCGCCATCGTTGGCCCCGGCACCAAGACCGGTGCGGTAGCCGCCGTCGCGCTTTCCGTCCTGATGATCCCTGTTGTGGTCCGCTCCAGCGAGGAAATGCTCAAGATCGTCCCGAACGAGCTCCGCGAGGCCTCGTACGCGCTGGGCGTGCGTAAGTGGCGCACCATCACCAAAGTGGTCATTCCGACGGCGATCTCCGGCATCGCGTCCGGTGTCACCTTGGCGATCGCCCGCGTCATCGGTGAAACTGCTCCGATCCTGGTCACAGCCGGGTTTGCGACCACCATCAACAACAACGTGTTCGGCGGCTGGATGGCCTCGCTGCCCACGTTCATTTACACGCAGATCCTCAACCCGACGTCGCCGTCCAACCCTGGTCCCTCGGACCAACGTGCTTGGGGCGCCGCGCTGGTGCTGATCATCCTGGTGATGCTCCTGAACCTCGGAGCCCGCCTCATTGCCCGTCTGTTCGCACCCAAAACGGGACGCTAGCCGGGCCGGCCACCGGGTTCCCGGCGGCCCCTTCAAACTTCCACACCCCCCAAGGAACAAAGGAACACCATGTCTAAGCGCATCGACGTCAAAGACCTGAATGTCTACTACGGCAACTTCCTGGCCGTCGAGGACGTCAACATCAACATCCAAGCCAAGTCCGTTACGGCTTTCATCGGCCCGTCCGGCTGCGGCAAGTCCACCTTCCTCCGCACGCTGAACCGCATGCACGAGGTCCTCCCGGGCGCGCGCGTCGAAGGCGAGGTCCTCCTCGACGGCGACAACCTCTACGGCCCCGGCGTGGACCCGGTGACTGTCCGCACGCAGGTTGGCATGGTCTTCCAGCGACCCAACCCGTTCCCCACCATGTCCATCCGCGACAACGTGCTGGCCGGCGTAAAGCTGAACAACAAGAAGATCTCCAAGGGCGCGGCCGATGCCCTTGTTGAGAAGTCCTTGGTGGGCGCCAACCTGTGGAACGAGGTCAAGGACCGCCTGGACAAGCCCGGTTCCGGCCTTTCCGGTGGCCAGCAGCAGCGCCTCTGCATCGCCCGCGCCATCGCCGTCGAGCCCCAGGTGATCCTCATGGACGAGCCCTGCTCGGCTCTGGACCCGATCTCCACCTTGGCCGTGGAGGACCTCATTAACGAGCTCAAGGACCAGTACACCGTGGTGATCGTGACCCACAACATGCAGCAGGCTGCGCGTGTTTCCGACAAGACTGCGTTCTTCAACATCGCGGGCACCGGCAAGCCCGGCAAGCTGATCGAGTTCGCTGACACCACCAGCATCTTCAACAACCCTGGCCAGAAGGCAACGGAAGACTACGTCTCCGGCCGCTTCGGATAAGGGGCCCTGCAAGTTCCGGCTTCTATGGGGGGAGTCGGCACAGAACGACGGCGGCCGTCGCCTTGGGGGTACGGCCGCCGTCGTTTTTCCTTACCCAAGTAGGTAACAGCAAACGTCGCAATGAGCGCTCATTGCGACGTTTGCTGTTACTCAGTTGGGTTTAGAGGTCAGCGAGGGGCGAGAACGCCAGCTCCAGGATGAAGGCCGCTGCTGCAGTGATCAGCGGTGTGGCCACCCAGAACAGCAGGATTCTCCGGAC
Organism: Paenarthrobacter sp. NPDC090517; assembly: GCF_044769165.1. Lineage (NCBI taxonomy): Bacteria > Bacillati > Actinomycetota > Actinomycetes > Micrococcales > Micrococcaceae > Paenarthrobacter > Paenarthrobacter sp. NPDC090517. The sequence continues at coordinate 35,727 of NZ_JBIVXN010000008.1, forward strand.
AAGGCGCCTGTTGACGGTGTGGAACCGCTGGTTCACGCCCGAACCCAGCACGGACGCGGTCAGCGTATGGGTGGTGGAGAGCGGCAAATGAAAACCGATAGCGCCGATGAAGAGCATCACGGACGTCAAGGTCTGTGCCACGAAGCCGCGCAGGGGATCCACCCGAATGAGTTTGTGTCCGAGGGTGTGGGAGATCCGCCAACCGCCGAACATGGTGCCCGCAGTGAGCATGATGGCGGTGAGCAGGAGGATCCAGAGAGGCACGTCGCTGCCGCTGGACAAGCCCGCGGCCACCATGGCCAGCACCATGACAGCGGCCGTGCGCTGACCGTCCTGAAGCCCATGGCCGAATGCCACAGCGGCGGCTGAGATGGCCTGCGCCCGGCGGAATCGACGGTTCACAACGTTCGGTTGGGTGTAGCGCGCAGCCCACGTCACAGGCCACACCAGCAGGTATGCAGCCACGAAGGCGATGACGGGGGAGAGCACCAGGGGCAGGGCCACTTGGGCCAGCAGGACATTGTCCATGCCTCCCACCGCGTTGCCGCCCACAAGGACACTCGCGGCCCCGGCGCCGATCAGGCCCCCAACCAATGAGTTCGTGGAGGACAAGGGAATGCCCCGCCACCACGCGTATACGCCCCACAGAATGGCTGCGGTGAGCGCGGACGCCAGCATGGTGAGGCCGCTGGTGCCCTCCGGCAGCGTGATCCACGATTGCGTGAAGGCGAGGATGAAGGTGCCGGCGAGCATGGCACCCACAAAGTTGAAGACGGCAGCCAGGAGCACCGCTATTGATGGGGTGAGGGCGCGGGTCCGCGTGGAAAGCGCGACGGCGTTGGAGACGTCGCGGAAGCCGTTGAGGAACGCAAACCCGGAGGCCAAAGCAACCACCAGGACCAGGAAGGTGATGGTCACGTCATGATTCCTTGACGATGATGCTGCCTACCTGAGTGGCGACCTTCCGCATGTCCTTGGTAACTTCCACCAGCTGGTTGGCGATGTCCCGGTGCCGCGCGTACTGAGTGGACTTCATATCCTTGAGCATCTCGGCCACCCAGATCCGGTGTGAGCGCTCTGCGCGCTTGGCCAGCCGAAGGATCTCGATCCAGTAGTCCTCAAGTTCGTCCAGGTCCTCAAGCTTCCGCATCGCGTCCACGGTGAGTTCGGCCTGCCGGCTGATGATCTCCAGCTGGTCTGCAGCGCGCTTGGGGAGCCGATCCAGCTTGTAGAGGGCCACAAGGTCTCCGGCGGCGTCGAGCTTCTCCATGGCCTCATTGAGGTGGCGCGAGAGCGTATACATGTCCTCGCGGGGGAGCGGGTTCACAAAGCTGGTGCGCATGTGTGTGAGCAGGGCGAAATGCAGGTCCAGGGACTTGGACTCGTGCTCGTGCAGTTCTTCCGCGAGACGCTGGTGCTCACTGGCCGGCGCACCGAGGATCTCGGAGAGCGTTCCGGTAGCGGCAACAATGACGCCGGCCATCTGCGCGAGCAGTACGAGCCCGGCAGGTTCCTGGGGAAAAAGGCGCAGCTTCATTTCGCTTCCGGGCTGGGGACGGATGGGCACGGGTGGTTTGACTTGACGCCACCCGTTTCGGTCCCAACTTTACCGGCACCACCGCTACGTCTGGGAAGTGAGCGACGCCGTGGCGGGGAGTTGTCCCCATCGCTGAGCCTTCGTAACCGTGCAACACTGGACAAGCACCGAATTAATCCACTCAATGGGGGAACTATGCGATTCAATAATGTAGCGAAAATCACGGGCCTTGCCGCTGCCGGCTTGCTTGCCCTGACTGCCTGCGGTGGAGCAACGGCGAGCTCGACGACGGCTGGTTCCGAATCGTCGTCGTCCTCGTCTGCGTCAGCATCGCCTTCAGCGTCAGCTTCCCCGTCGGCCTCGACTTCGTCAGAAATCGCCGGCACCTCCTCGGGCTCATACAAGGTAGCGGCCTGGGCGCTGCCCATCTCAGAGGCTGGGGACAAGCTGGGCAGCCTTAAGGGCGACAGCTTCAGCGTAGACATCTACCAGGTGGCCACCGATGTCGCGTCCAAGGACAGCATGTTCGTGGACAAGGAAACCAAGGAAAACCTGCTCAAGAAGGGCGATCCCGTGGTGTACCTGAACTACGTGGTCACCAACACCTCACAGGCCGATATCCCCCTGAGTCATTCTTTGGTGACTCCCAGCGCAAAGTACACGGACTGGAAGTACCTCGGCGGCATGCCGTCCGACTCCAGCAGCGATGGTTACAAGAAGCACGGGCTCAGCAGCTCCGGCACCAAGCTCAAGGAAGAGGCCCCGTTCGTGCTGAAGCCGGGCGAGTCCTTCAACATTGCGGAGAACTTTGCCTACACCGCCGGCAAGGAAACCGAGATCGAGGCAACCATGACTCCTGCTGCAGCCGACGGAAAGCTGGACCACGACAAGAAGGAAAAGGCCGAAACCACGGTCACGCTGAAGTAGTTTCCAGCACGTTTGCCCGGGTCTGCCTCAGCGCAGGCCCGGGCAAATTGCGTTCGGGCATAAAAATGGTGCCGAACCGGATACGCCTCTCGGCGGTAGGCCGCTCGAAGCGGCTATAAGTTGAAGCCCGGGGGTTTCGCGGTTCGACACCAGCTTTAGTTTTCACCGTCAGGCGGGCTAAGTCAACATTGACAGGCCGGGCCGGACGTGGGTACGTTTTGCCCTTTTTGCTGGCTAGTCGAGCTCGCCCAAGCGCCACGCGTTGGCAGCGTGTTCGAGGTCTTCGGCCGTCTTTACCAGCTGGTGGGAATTGCGTGTGAGCTTGCTGGCGTGGCCTTCGTTGCTGTGTTCCGCGCCGTCGGCAAGAGTCGCTTGGCCGAGCGCCACAACGCGGCAGAACGCGGCGGAACGTTCCAGCGCGACGTCGAACTCCCCGTCGAAAGCTCCCGACAAAATGGCGTCAGCCATGGTCTTCATTTCATCGGCTCCCGGCGGCTCTGCTGCACCGGCCACCACGTTGGAAACCTGCGCGGTGTCCCGACCTGCCCTGAAGTAGACGGAGATTTTCTCGGGATTTTGGATGGTAGCGGCGCGGAGGGCGTAGAGCCGCCATAGGGCGCCGGGCAGGGAGCGTGCAGGGCTCTCGGCCCACATCTCGGCGATGGCTTCGAGGCCCTGCTCGTCAGCCAGCTTCACCAGACGACGGGTGACCTTGGGGTCATCGCTGTCACGGCCGCGTCTCACCAGCGCCTGGGCTGCCAGATGGGCGGCCTCCGAAACCCGGGCGGGATCTGCCCCACCGGCGAACGGTTCGAAATCGATGGGCGCGAAGGGCTTGGGTTTGTGATGCCTGTTCGCTCCGCCGTACGCACGTGATCCTGGCTGTTCGCTCATGAGTTCACCGTACTCCTGTGCTCTGGTGGGGTCGAGTAACGGTTGCCGGGGGTGCCGTTCGTGCTTGGGGCGTCGCTTCCTGACCTTCTTTGCCGCCGCACTTGCCGCGACACGCCGCTGCTGTCGCGCGTCGCCGTCGTGTTTCCTCTCAAAGAAGGTCACGACGGCGCGCGTCACCCTGAGTTCCTCGCTGGCCTTGACCTTGGGGTACAGTATTCATGGCTGTTTCAACAGCTGGAGGGCCTTTAGCTCAGTTGGTAGAGCATCGGACTTTTAATCCGTGGGTCGTGGGTTCGATCCCCACAGGGCCCACCCTCCTCGCAGGTCAGAGGCGTTTCGCCTCTGACCTGCTTCTGTTTCAAGGCCCAAATCCAACGGAAACCCAACTAATTGCCCGCTGCAAGCTCGTCTGTGAACGACGACCTGGAAGCGGGAGAGCTTGCCATCAGATCGGCCTTCTATACCACACCCGATCCTGTGGATAAGCCATGCATATTTTTTTGCATGTGGACAGAACGTGTAAAAAAAATAGCCATTTCTTTACACGTCATGGTTACGTTGCTAGTTTCTTTCTATGTCGAACTGGGATCCCAAGAAGCCGCACAACGAACTTCCGCACCTGCCGCCAAAGACTGAAGTGGAGACGGTGGGCGTTCTGAAGTTGGCTATTGAGGCCCGAGCTGCGCTGGCGGCTCTAAACCAAGCGACGTTGTCCATGACCAACCCCAGTGTGCTGATCAATGCCATACCGCTCCTGGAGGCTCAAGCCAGTTCGGAGGTCGAGAACATCGTGACCACGACTGACGAACTGTTTATGCACGCCCAGGACGAGTCCTCTGCCAACCCTGCGACGCGAGAGGCGCTGCGCTACCGGACGGCCCTGTTCGAGGGCTTTGAAAGCGTTACGACTAGGGGGATCGTAACCACCAACACGGCCCGTGAAGTGTGCTCCATCATCAAGATGCACAACATGGATCTGCGGCATTCCAGCGGCACCTACATCGGTAACCCACAGACACAGACCGCGATTTACACTCCCCCAGAGGGTTACTCCGTGATCGATGCCAAGCTGGGGGATTGGGAAATGTTCGTGAACTCCAGCGCCGGCTACGACCCGCTTGTAAGGATGGCCATAGCTCATTACCAGTTCGAAGCCATTCACCCATTCGAAGACGGCAATGGCCGAACAGGCCGCGTTCTCAACGTTCTAATGCTCGTGGCGGCCGGCTTGCTCAGCCAGCCCGTCCTCTACCTGTCCAAGTACATCATCGGTAACAAAAATGACTACTACAAGAGGCTGCTTGCCGTAACGGCTGAGGAAGCCTGGACGGACTGGATCGAGTACATGCTGGAGGGTGTCCGTCAGACTTCGATCTCAACGCTTAAAAAGATTGACGCGATTCGGACGCTCCAGGGCGACATGAAGTTGGAGATGAGCAAGGTTATCAACGGCGGCGGCCACGTAGCCCTTCTGGATATCCTGTTTGAGCAGCCTTACTGCCGCATCTCTAATGTTATGGATATCTGTGGGGTATCGAGGCCTACTGCTACTAACTGGCTGAACGCCTTGAAAGACGGGGGGATCCTTGTAGACGTCAAAGTAGGTCGGGAACGGCTCTTCATAAACACTCGCTACATGAACCTCCTCGTTCAGGATGAATTGCCCGTCGCGGAACCAGGAAGTGGTGACAGGTTGTTTTAGCTCCTGATGCAGGAGTAGCTCCGGCGCCAGCCGTAGGCCTTCTCCGCTGAAAGGGCCGAAAAGGCCTAACTCAGATCCTTGAGACCGCTTTGCGAGAGCTTGGCGAACAATTGAGCGCCGAGCCCGGTGGCCCTGATCTGCTGGTCATATGCCTCTGGTGGCGCTCCAGTCTTGCTCGAAATTACAGGCTCGACCGTAACAAGTCCGGTCTTCTCCAAGTCCAGCACCAGAGGGAGCGCCGCTTCGCCAACCCCCAACTCGTGCCCGATTTCAATCACCGTCAAGACGGTGCCCGTTCCCCATAGTTTCGAGCCTGAACCTGTCGTGCCGGCGTGGTCAACGAGTAGCCCGAGTACACGAATATGCGGCGGCTCAACCACGGACACAATTCGAATCCAGATGCTCTCTAAATCCAGCAGAGCATCATCGGACAGTATCGCGCCCAGGGACCTTCCGAGCGTTTCGGCCTTACCTGCGAGCAGTGTGCGCCGGGCGGCATCGACTGCTTCAGCAGTCAGCAGAATCAAGTCCTCACGCTCCATCAAGCGATGCACGACGTCATCTGGCGATATGCCGGCTTCGATGGCGGCAGAAACCATCAGGCCGTCGACCCGCTTTTCCTGAACCTCCTGCAGCTTCCCTCCAAAGGTGTGCAGCGCCTCCACCATTCCAGCAACAGGTATTGCGATAGGTGGGAAGGCGGCGCTAATGGCTGCCCCCGCTGCGGCGGAGATGCCCTTGCCGACAGGTCCAAGCCCTAGTTGCTGCGGCAAAGGTTCAATTGCCTGGTCAAGGTGTTGACTGTTCCCTTCCTCGCTCATTGAACGATCCTGTTTAGCGCGTCGGCTACTTCCGTGTGTACCGTCTTCCTGCCCATGTAGACATCCTGGGTCATAGAGATCTGTGCATGGCCAAGTTGGTCCGCTCCTACGCGGGCCGACAGTCCTTGCTCATCGATAAGCGTGGCTACGGTCTTCCGGAACGTGTGGGAGGTGACCCAATCGAGCTTGAGTGCTGTCCGAACCCGGCGCCATTGTTTACTGACGGCAGAGGGATCGCGCAGCACGCCTGTTGTGGACGGGAAGACCACATCGTAGATGTTCGTCGGAGCTGACACCCTGCGTGCCATGAGCATGGACAGCGCGAAGTCAGGCAATGGCAGTGTCCTAGCGCCTGACTTCGTTTTGGTGAAGCTCTCGCGGATTCATGCCGCCCCCTGGCATGCGATTCACCTTGCCCGAGATGGTTACCGTCTTTGCGTCGAAGTCGACGTCTGACCATCGGAGGCCCAAGACTTCAGATATTCTGGCGCCTGTTGCGGCAAACATGATCACGACGTCAGTGAGGTCGGCAATGGCGCAGTACTCACTGATGGTCTGCCTGGGTGTGACCTTATTTTCTGCGTTTAGGACCTTGTCAGAGTTTCGCAGAGCATCAATGACGCCGCGGAGCTCGTCAACACTGAGCGAGCGCGCCGGTTTCGACTCCATTTTGATTGTTCCAACGTCCCGGACTGGGTTGGAGGCCGCGGCGCCGTACCTGACGGCAAGCCCGAACATCCCAATACTGCCGGGCATGTCATCCCGAACAACACTTGGACTGCCGTCACATCTTGGTCTGCGCCTGTTCAGCGCCGGGTACCCTACGATGCGGCAACCGGACCGTTCACGCCACGGCCCGGCCGTTGGTTGATCACAGCATCCGTTTCCTTTGCTGCCAACGCGACAGGTCGCCGGATCGCCCGCCTGAACGTCAACGGCACCGTCACGGACGTTGCGGAAGCTCCTGGCATCGCAAACCGAACTACATTGCGGCTAGAGGACGTCCAGACATTCGATAGCGTGAAAACGGTGAAGGTTGAGGTGAACCAGACCTCAGGCGCTGATCTGGCGCTGGAGACGTCGCCGCCATATGTCCGAATCCATCTGGAGTACCTCGGCTACTGACACGGCCTGGTCAAGCCAGTAATGGAACCGATCGGCCGGCGGCGCCATGTGCCCGTCCCCGTGGCGCTCCAAGGCGAACCGATAACAACCGTGCCCAGCGTGGTCCCGGATGAATGGCTTATAGCTGCCGTTCATCCGGGATTCGTCGCCGGAGTTCTGGACAAGGAACAAGTGGACGTCTGGGTGAGTGGCATAAGCGGCATCCATCGAGACTCGGGTTGTGTACCTAGCGCGGAGCTCTTCGTACGACCCGCACGAGGGGAAGGCCGCAGCCATGAAGTTGGCCGTATGTGCTGGCGTGACGCGGTTTATCTCAAGGCTTGGCGAGAATGCCACAACTGCTGATCCAGGCACTTTTGCGGCTACGGCCATGGCAGAGAACCCTCCGCCGCTCGAGCCGACAAACACAATGCGAGACGCGCCCATCGTGGCTGCTTGCCGCTTTACGAGCTCCGCCACCTCGGAGTGAACGTCTCGTTCATCCGTTCCGATGTACCAGCCCAAAGTCACCCTGTTATCGAGGTTTAGCGTGGGATCGGATTTCGCAAGGTAGCTCTCTGCCCGATGGCGAAGTTCGCTGTGGTATCCGTAGCGCGGCTTCAGTGGTGTTTCCGTGCGGCTAACGGCACCATGAAAAGAAACAACCAGGCTATCCGTTCCGCGGTTCACCCCTACAAAATGAATATCCCCCATGCCGCAATCATACCGAGGCCCCCACCCTCTTCAGAGGGTGGGGGCCTTTTGGCATTCGTCTAAGCTGACTCTCGCGAAAGGGGCGTCGGGCTATCATGTTGCGGCGGCTTCCCAAGGAACTGCCCATTCCAGCATTCTTCATCCCGGAGTTCCCATGTCAGACGGCCGCCCTCCTCAACAGCCTTCCGGAGAGCGGAGATTGTGAGGTTGAGGGATTCGATAGACAAGTCGTTCAATGGCTCCGGGGTTCCCCTGTTGAGCTGGCCCGGACGCCCAGCCGTGTCGACAAAGAAAGGACGATGCACGACGGCGTTGCGCCTGTTAGTAGCCGATTGTGCGTCTTCTACCCAAGCCAAGATCCTGTCTCGGGTGACACTTCTAAGCGATACCCTCTTGACCGTTTTCGCAAGGAGTTTTAACTGGGCTCCAGCCATGCCCGTTTTGGCACGTCTGTCTTCGTCTGGGTCGGCAAATGTAAACCCATTTAGAAGGAAGTGAAGGGCCGTTTCGAAGGCCTTGCCATTGTTCACCACTGCTGCGATGGCGAGGGCCTGGCGGGTTTTGTCCGGGAAAAATTCTTCCTCCGCTACCTCCATCAGGCGTCTGTCCTGATAGCGATGGCTCGGCAGCCTTGGGGAACGAGGTCCCCGGCAGCCTCGTATGCGGCGTAGTCCTTACCCGTCGCCGAGACGCTACCCCGTTCGCCCGCTTCATTTTCGATGGTCGGAATGACTTCCATGATTACCTCGTATCTGCTCACGCCTGAGGCTCATTGGACCTGATCGTGCTCACAATATGTTGGCTACGAATGTTCCAGTTGTGGAGGCCTACAAGGTCGTCCTCTTGCAACAATTCCTCACCCTTGTCGACGTGGTCTATCAGCGACTGAGGCCAGACTGCGCCTGGGACGTGCAGTTTTCCGATAGCCCCCAGCGCTGCTTCGGCGTAGCCCCTGATGACGTCAGGAGTTCCGTTGAGATATGGAGCACGGAAGTAGCTTCTGTACTGCTGTGGCAACTCGGGGTCACGCAATAACCGCCAGTGTCCGTCCTTGCCGCTGTGGGACGCCCATTCAGATACAAGGTGGTCTGCCTGTTCTTCCAGGACTGCTTCCTGAAGATCTTCTTGTGCTGCTGCAGCCTGCTCATTCAGCTTTTGGTCTGTCCCTGCCGGCGTGAGCTGTTTGAAGAAGAAATCGCTATTGAGGATGAGGATGTCTTGATTCGTTTCTGCCCGGAACTCTTGGACGAGTTCAGGGCGAGGAGCCAACGAAATGTTTTCCGGCGCTCTGCCTTTCAGCCACCAGTCCTCTTTGTTGTCATCCGTGACGAAAATGACGTCCCGCCCCTGTTCGCCAGCGTGCGCCATGAGCTCCGACCACAGGACAAGATCGCCATACTTAGCGTTCCCGGGCTTCTTGGAATCGGAATACCCAGGTGGCACCGACTCTTTATATCGAGCCTCGCCCTCCTTGTATACCTTCTCAAGGTCCGACTTCTCAGGTTTAGGCCCGACGCGGCCAGCGAACAATTCCGATATCTCACTCAGCAGGTCATCGACCCTGTGGTGGTGCGTCTGGGTCAGGATGTCATCGCGTTCAGCTTTGAGCTCCTCCAGCCAAGCCTCCAGATGGTGAACTGCGGCCTGCTGAATGTCCGTGGAGCGGAATCGCGAGTTCTTTTTGGTTGACCTGATCTGGCCGAGAAGGCCCGAGACAGACTTTATCCGCTGGACGTGAGATTCCGCCTGCTCAGCCCTCGCGCTGTGGGAGTTTCGGTGGAACTCTAATGCAACCTGATACGGGAGCCAGAGCTGATCTTGCCGTTTTCGGAGTTCGCTTATGAGGAACGACGCGTTAGAGGGGCGCAAGTCGTAGAGCTTGAGCAGGATGTTCGCATCAAGGCAGATAAGCCCATCACTCCAGATTGCGTCCGCTTCGTCCTGGGTGGGCAGGTAGTAGCCCTTGAACAGGTCTCTCAAGTTTCACGCCTCCGGGGGTCAGTCGTTCTGCGCCCATTCAATCAGACATTCACTGTCGCCCCGATAAAGGTATTCCGGCGGCCTCGGGGCTGAGAAGGCGCGCTCGCGTTTGAGGCACAACCCATCGCTGGATACTGTGACCGCGTCGGGCCGCGTCGGAGCCTGGACTTCACGGAGGAATGGGGGGTGATTATGTGGCGCTGCTCGGTTCGTACCAGCTCTTATCGTCTTGGCGCACATGCCGGTTCTGGCACCGCAAATTGCTGCACCGCAGGGGCGCGGGATCGCAGTATGATTCCGCGTCGAAGGCTATGCCCAAGATGGCTTCACCAACTGTGAATGCCCCGCAAGATTTACATACGTAGTCCTCTGTTATTTGGTTCTTGGTCCTGGGTTTCATTGGTCGCTCCAGCTCTTGGTATCCCGAGGTAATTCCTCCGGTTATCACCAGAGTGCGCCCCTATTTGGCCGATCCGGGAATGCGGCGCGCCGAAGGTACGGCCAGAGCATGCTCGGCTGTACGTTGTGGCCTGCCTTGGGTCTGTACCGGCCTGGATCGTGTCGGAGCCCATCCGGAAGGGCAAAGCTGGCCAAGGTGAGAGACTCGACGCTATGGGTCTTGATTTTGCAGATGCTGGCAACGGTCCGGAAGTCCTGTGGGCTGGCATGTTCACCGTGATCGCTGTCGTCGGGTCAGTGTTACTTAGCCTCTGGTCGCAACGAAGGGACTTCCAGCGACGGGAAGAGGAGCTGAAATCAACATTTGCGGCCCAAGAACAAGCAGCATGGGCTGGCTGGCGACGGCAGATCGCGGAGCGCGCACTCTTGCTTGTGACCAAGGCGTGCGACGTCGTGATGATGACGGATCCCGATGCACAGGACACCGAGGCCTTCCGTCTATTCAACGAGGCTCGCGAGGTTGAGGCCCTATTGAGCTTGGACCGGAGCGGCCACGGTCGGATGCTCGGGGAATGGCTCGGCTCTCAGGTGTTCGGAATCCTGAACTCCCGATTCGAAAGCGAAGCAGTGATGACCATGCACGACATCGCAGACAAAACGCGAGAACGAATCGTGAAGTGGTCCTTGGACCCGTCACCCTCACTAGTCGACTCGAAAACGAACGCGCCAGCGACACTAAGTGGCATCAATGACTGACCCGGGCATTTGGACTGCGGTGGGAGCCACCGCCGCCACCTTCCTCGTCGAAAGGTGGGCTTTGTGCTCGCCTGATTCTGTCGGAGCGTCCCTGTAGCGTGTTCTTCAACGCGCTGGCAGAGTGCCAGGCATCAGTTACGGGGAAGCCTATGTCTACGAAAGCTATCGAAAAGGTCCAGAAGCACCTGCGGAACAGCAACAATGACTGGCCACTTGACCACTTCATGCTGACCTCACACCAGGTTGTGTCGTGGTTGGAGCATCGACTGGCCAGGGTAGTCGGTGATGATGACATCGAGTTTGTTAGTTCGACCGTGGTGGACGGCCGCGGCGGCAATACTGCAAAGTTCACTGCCACGATCCTGACGAAAGACTTTGTGATCCACGGCCATTTGGAGTCCGCGCCTGCCGGGGAGCGGCAGCCGCCATATCCGCACCCGGGCGACGTGAGTGTTGTACCCAGGTCGCAGATTGAAAGCCTGGCTCTCCATCACGTGGAGTACTTCGAGGACGACGAGAGGCCTGATTACGTGTCGTTCACAGCCGTTTTCGCTGGCCTCCCGCCCATGTACGTAGGTTTGCCGCGCTATTCCAACCAGATGGACGGCAGCACCAGCAGGATCTTTGACTCGCTCATGCTTGACCTAGGAAAAACGGCCTGATCCCTCCCGAACATCTATTTAAAAGAAGTATGTCCCCGGCCCTAAGAAGGGCTGGGGACATACTTGCATTCCGGGTCAGGCGCGTGGGTCATTCTTTTTCCACGGCCACGTGAATCGATCTTTCTTGGCCAGATCTTCCGAAAGTCGGTCAGCTGCTCGCTTCTCAACTTTCTCGTAGTAGCCGTCAGCATCGTCAAGGACTTCTTCGGCCAAGTTGTGCCATTTACGAGCCGTTACGAAAGACGCTCTAGCTGGGTATGCGGTGGACATATCCTTGTCCTTTCATTTTGTGGCGGTCGGTTTCTATTCAGTTAGGGTTCGCTGTCGCGATTCCAGAAGCCAACAAAAGCCCAACGCACCGAACGAACATTTCGTCGTTGCCAGTGAGCTCTCCCACGGTCGGTGCGTCTACTGTAAGCATGCCATAAATCCGCTGTTCACCTCGAACGGGCACTGAAATAAATGTTCTGTAGTCGCGAACGCGGGATCTGTTCCAGCCGGGAAGCTCGCAGTCCTGAGTGTCCTTAACAAATATGGTCTCGTTGTCGCTCAAGTTCTTGAAGACGTAATCGCCGGCATCAGAACCTCGCGTGAACTCGGACTTCGGTTTTGTTCCACGGCCGGTGTAGTGCATTGCCACCAGGCTCTCTCTTTTCGAACCCTTTCGTGGGTGCACTCGATAGTAAGTCGCGCGAACGCGCCGCTGACCTGCCATGTGACGCGCCGCCTCAATGGCAACACGAACCAGGGCTGAAAGTTCCTTGTTTCGTGCTTCGCCCGGCACTGACTCGCTGACGACCACAAGTTGCTGGAGCAACGGCTCCAAGCCATCGCCGATCTGCTCCTGATACTTCAAGAGGGCAGATTTCTCGGCTTTTTCGTCCAAGTGCTTAAAGAAGGGCACTGTCAGCGCAGCCGCGATCGCCGCAACGATTGACGCGACCATCCAGTACAACTCACCGGTGGATTTGTGTAGCGCTTGCAGGACAATGCCCAGCCCAGCCAGCAGGGCAACGACAGCAGGCGAACGCCACTTTCTAATGAATTTCAGGACCGTCTCCAAGCCATACGCCCGCGGGGTCCCCCGGGGGTTCCCCAACGAGCTAGGCCCGACGCAGCCGTCGGAAGTGACAGACAGGTTAGGCAACCAGTCGATGATACACGGTGGGGGACAGCGAGCAGCAATTCAGCAAGCTTGACAAGCCGCTCCGCCACCGGCAATTTCCATAGGGGGACTACTCAGCCAGCAAGTACCTAGGATCGATGCATGACGATTCCGAAACTGGCCCTTACGTTTGAGGAAGCAGCCGAGGCTTGCGGGTACAGCGTCCGCACATTGAAGTACCAGGTGGCCGCCGGCAACCTCATGGCCCGCTACGCGAACTCCAAGGGAGTGATCCGAGTGGAGGATCTGGCGAGATGGTTGGATGAGTTGCCTGCCGAACCGAAAGCGGGCCACCGCGCAGTGAGTACGCTCGAGAATGAAGAGAAGGGTGTCACGACTCATGACACCCCTGGCCGTGACTTCAGTAGTACTGAACTCGTCCCAAAGTTGTTCCGCACCCCAGAAGAAGTGGCGCCCGAACTGGGTTTGTCCAAGTCAGCGGTCCGCGACTACGCCAGGGTGTCCGGCATTCACACGCGAGTCGGCAACCGCATCAAGCTCCACCAAGGCGACATAGACAAGCTGGTCATCTGGATCCGAGAGCACCAAGCAAAAGAAGACCGTTGGTGGGAAGAGCCGGAGAAAGACCCTTTCGCCTGATCTCTAGCTGATCTCGGACGGGAGAGAGTCCAGCCAGGCGTCTAGCTCTGAAGCTCTGATTACTGGCTTGCTGCCGATGTACTTGACGGCGAGCTCTCCGCGTTCCACGAGCCTTTGCAGGGTCCGAACGGAGACGCCAACCGAATTGGCGGCCTCCTGATAGGTGTACGCGAGCTTTACGGCGTGGCATGGGCAGCAATCTGTTTGTAAATGAGTGGGCATGCTGAACAGTCTCACAGGCCCGGGCGGCGCCCGCTAGGCATGGCTGAGGACGAAGAGAAGAGCGTTAGTAGTGACTACATTGCCAATCGACTCAGTCCTACTGAAGGTTTCACAACCGCCATAAATCTATGGGCAGTGATAAAGGGCTCCAGTGTGTCGTGCTTCCCACGCAGCGGGCATCCATGTACCCAACGTTTACCCAACGAAAACGATGAAAACCAACCAAACATGACGAGTACCTAGATAGGGCTGGGAGCCCGGAATGGCGCGGCCTGAGGGGATGGAGGCCGCTTCAACCGAAAACGATGAAATAGGCCGCCGCCTAATCCGTGGGTCGTGGGTTCGATCCCCACAGGGCCCACCCTCCAAGGCAGGCCGGAGACGTTGAGTCTCCGGCCTGTTTTTTGTTTCCCTCGCCCACGAATCCTGCTTCGGTACGAATCTCCCGCCGCACAACGGTGTGGTCAGCAAACAAGGGTGAGCGTGGGTGTGCTGAAAGTCAGAGTTCCGCACGCCGGGCAATGATGGCGGCATGTGGGCGGGTTCCGGGGTCGACGCGGGAGTGGGTGCTGACAACTGTGAAGCCGGCCTTCCGAAGCCGCGCCGACATTTCCTCCACAGGCCAGAAGTAGGCCGGAGTCACTGCATGCGGGAATACCTCAAGGGCGGGACCTTCGAAGAAGCCGAGCAGGAGGCCGCCGCCAGGCTTGAGGCATCGGGCAAACTCTTCCAGGACCGCGTCGATGGCATCCGGGAGAGTGTGAATCACCGAGTACCAGGCGAGGATCCCCGCCAGTGACTGATCCGGCGTCGGCAGCCTTTCAATTGATCCGACAGAGAACTGAGCCTTCGGGTAGTGCCGTCTGGCTGTTTCGATGAACGCCGGGACCAAGTCCACGCCCTCGACGGCCACTGCGGCGGAGTGCAGGAAGTCCGTCCACTGCCCCGGCCCGCAGCCGGCGTCGATGACCTTGCCCGAAAGGCTCCTGGCCCACTCGAGAATCAGCTGCTGATCGTCCGGGTGGGTGCTGCTGATGGACCCTAACAACGAGGTGTATTCGGCTGCCCGGGCGGAATAGGCGGCTGCAACGTTCCCGGATGACATGGGACTCAGCCTACGGGGGATATAAACCCGCGCACGTACGAATCTCCCGCCTCACAACGGTTTGCCCGGCAAACGAGAGCGGGATTGGAGGATCCCGGCGAAGAAGCCCCTTGACGAGCATCCCCACATCCAGTCAGCATAGTTTCTATAACGTTGTAGAAACCGGCAAAAGCAGCAACCCAGCAGATAAGGACTCACCCTTGGGAAATCAAGAGAACCCCGCGGCTAAAATCACCCTCGACCCCGCGTTCGTGGTTGGCCCCGTCAGGAGGAAGACCTTCGGCGCTTTCGTGGAGCACTTGGGCCGGTGCGTCTACACGGGCATCTTCGAGCCCGAGCACCCCAAGGCCGATGACGACGGGTTCCGCACCGATGTCCTGGAGCTCACCAAGGAACTGGGTGTCTCCACGGTCCGGTATCCGGGCGGCAACTTTGTGTCGGGTTATCGCTGGGAAGACGGAGTGGGGCCCAAGGAAGACCGCCCCACCCGACTTGACCTCGCCTGGCATTCCAGCGATCCCAACTTAGTGGGCGTGGACGAGTTCGCCAAGTGGTCCGAGAAGGCCGGCGTTGAGCCCATGATGGCCGTCAATCTGGGCACCCGAGGAACCCAGGAAGCTTTGGATCTGTTGGAATATTCCAACATCAAGGGTGGAACTGCGCTATCCGAACAGCGCAAGGCGAATGGCGCCGTCGAGCCCCACAACATCAAGATGTGGTGCCTCGGGAATGAAATGGACGGCTTCTGGCAGATCGGCCATAAGAAGGCGGGCGAGTACGCGCGGGTTGCCGCCGAAACGGCGCGGGCGATGCGTATGGTCAACCCGGATCTTGAACTGGTTGCCTGCGGAAGCTCGGCACCCACCATGCCGACGTTTGGTGAATGGGAGCGTGTGGTCCTCAGTGAGACCTATGAACTGGTGGACCTGATTTCGGCGCACCAGTACTTCGAGGACTTCGGAGACCTGCAGGAGCATCTCTCCGCCGGCCACCGGATGGAAGCCTTCATCAAGGACCTCGTGTCCCACATCGACCACGTGAAATCGGCCACCAAGTCCGAGAAGCAGGTCAACATTTCCTTCGATGAATGGAATGTCTGGCACATGTCCCGCGACGAGTCCAAGGCCCCCACCGGGGACGACTGGCCGGTTGCGCCGGTGCTCCTCGAGGACCGCTACACGGTGGCGGACGCAGTGGTGGTGGGCGACCTCCTCATCACGTTGCTGCGCAATACGGACCGCGTCCACTCAGCGAGCCTCGCGCAGTTGGTCAACGTGATCGCACCGATCATGACTGAGCCGGGCGGCCGGGCTTGGAAGCAAACCACATTCCACCCGTTCGCGCTCACCTCGCAGCACGCCTCGGGCACGGTACTGAATCTCGCCGTCGAATCCCCGCTGCTGGAGAGCAAGACGACATCCGGATTCACGTCGCTGTCAGCAGTGGCAACCTATGATGCCGAAGCCAACGAGGCCGTGGTGTTCGCCGTCAACCGCTCGGCAACTGACGCGCTGACGCTGGATGCCGCCGTCGGAAGCCTGAACCCCGCGCAAATTATCGAGGCTGTCACCTACACGAACAAGGACCCGTACTGGCAGGCGACGGCTGACGATTCGACGTCGGTCCTTCCGTCTGAAAACGTCAGTGTAAAGCTCGACGGCGGCCGCCTCACCGCCGAGCTTCCGGCCGTGAGCTGGAGCATGATCCGGCTGGCCCTCAACTCCTAGGCAATAGCCTGCGAACCGTCCCTGAAGATGGGGTAGGCCGAGATCGGCGTGACTGTGGCTGTCGGGGTGGGCTCCGGTGCCTGCGTCGCGGGCGCCGGGGCAGGCTCGTCGCCAGTCACGATTTCCATTGACTCCATGTCCAGCAGGCGGCGGCTGCCGGTTTCGTCCTGGAGCCAAAAGAGGTCGGTGCCGGCCACTGTTTTCACTACGGTCCCCCGATGATAAAGGCGGCCGTTGTGCCACGCCTCGATGAACTCACCAGGCTTGAGTGCGTGGGGTTCATCCTCGCTTCCGGGCAAAGTGCCGAATGCCTGCGCCAAGCTTGCCTGTGTCTTCAATGCCTGGAAAAGATCCCTGTTTACAATGCTCATGTCTGCACCCCTCAGCTGGCTGCGCGTCATCTATGGGACCTAGCTTTGCGCATGTTTGTTGCGGGGGCGTTGCAGGTAAATGAGCGGGGTGTGACGGCTACTGGGAAGCAGGGCCGTCGTCCGGGGAATCGGTTTCCCGCGGAGCCTCGGAGGGGAGCTCATCAGAGTATGGGGCGTGAGGCCCGGGACCGCTGTTGAAGAGTTCGTTCGCCGCCATGGCCAGGAGGTCACGTTCCAGCTCGGGAAGGGAGAGCATCCCCTGCAGGTAAGCCTCAACCTCGTACTCGCCCACCGATCCGCCGATGCTGAAATACTGCAGCCACAGACTACCTGTGGTGATCCCCGCGCCTGAGAGCGCCGCTTGGAGTCTGCGGCGTTGCTCGGGTTCGTTGTTATCGAAGCCCATTGTCCTGCGGCCCTAGTTCCGGTCTGCCGGGATCCCGGCTACGAGCTCCGCGCTGACTTCCTGGAGGCTCTGGCTCTTGTTGCGCGCCTGCAGTATCAGTTGTTGGAGGGCCCGTTCATGAGTAATTTTGTGGCGTTCCATAAGGATTCCGCAGGCACGGTTGACCAGGTCCCTGCTGTGCAGGGCGGTCTGGAGGCCTTCGCTGATGCGCTTGGGTGTTTCCGCGCTTTGGATGTGGGCCAGAAGTGTAGCTGCGGGGGAAGCGTAGAGCTCCATCAACGAAACAGCGGCGGCATCAAACACGGAGGGTTCGGAAGCGTAAATTTTGATTGCGCCGATGCTGTGTCCGTTGGCCATAAGCGGGGCGCTGATCACCGACCTGATGGGCAGCTCGCTGACTGCGACACTCCATTCGGGCCAGCGGGGGTCGGTGCGGACGTCATCGATGATGACGGATTCCTCAGACGCCCAGGCCGTGAGGCAGGGACCCTGACCCAGCTCGTATTGCAGGTGGTCGGCTTGCTCTACGATGCTGTCAGTGAAACCTGTGCTGGTTCTGCGGGCTTGGGAATCGAGGATGGAAACCCCTGCCCCGATAGTCCCCGGTACGGATTCCTTAATCGCCTGTGAGAGGTTCTGAACGGCCTGGTCCACTTTTTCCTCGGTGAGCAGAAGGCCCAGTATCCTGCCGATGGCACCGGAGAGCTCATCCAGAGGAAGTTGCTTCTTCGTCATGGTCTTCTCCCCGGCCCTTCATGTCGGCAAGCCGACATGTAAATTCTGTGAATTGCTGGATTCCCGTGTTGCAATTCCAGCCTAGTGCTTTTGGAACCTCGTGCCCCAACCGCGTGGCTCAATTTCTACTCCTCAAATGCGGTTGAAATATTCCGGTCACCTGCTACATGGTTGATGACACCCTCCGCTACAGTGCGAAGTTTGATGTTGCGGTGACTGGAAGCGCTGACCAGAATCTGGAAGGCGGCATCGCGGCTGCAGCGGTTCTGCGCCATGACAATTCCGACGGCGGTATCGATAGCCGTGCGGGACGCCAAGGCGGCCGCGAGGTTCTCCCGCGCGTCCCGCAGTTGGGCAATCTTGAGGGCCAGGTAGAGCGCTTTCGCTCCCGTTGCTGTGATCTTTTCAGCGGCGGCGATGTCCTCATGGGAGAAGCCGTGGGGGCGCGTTGAGTAGAGGTTCACTACGGCTTCTGCGGTGCTGTTCAGTTCCATCGGCACGGCGAGAATAGAGCCCACGTCTGTGCAGGCGGCCGCCTGCATGTAGTCGGCCCACCGCGTTTCGTCACGAACATTCGGGACGTGGCTGATGGTGCGTGTGCGCAGGGCGGAAAGGCAGGGACCATCACCGAAGCTGTTCTGGATGTCGTCCAGTTTGCGGGCCATGGGATCACTGTCCGCCACAGCAACTGGCTTTTTTTGCCGAATGACGGTCACACCGCAAGCGATAGTGTTGCCATTCCGGCTGAGTTTTTCAGAAGTCATGGTTACCAGGTCCTGGAGGAATTCCCGAATGTCGGCATTCTCCACGAGTAGCTCCTGCAAGTGCACCAGGAAATCCGTCAGATCTACATGGTCCTCTTCCGGGATGGGGCCTGGTATTTGTTCCGAGGGCTGGGTTTCAGTCAATCTGTGTTTTCCTCACTACTGCCGGCCGGTTCCGTCCGGTCGTCGGAGCTGAGCTCCCTGATGGCAGTGTCTACGAGTTCCATCTGACCCGGGGCGAGGGTCAGAAGTTCGTGAAGGTAGGCCTCCAAAGCCACTTCGTCGGCGTTTCCTCCAATCCCGAAATAGTAGGTCCACAGTCGGTTGAGGCCGATATCTTCAACTTGGAATCTGCAAGCCGCCTGCAGGCGTTGATCAAACTCCAAGATGCTCCAGCCGTCCCAAGGTTCGGCATTCATCGAATTTACCTCCCCCTCTGGTCCGGATAGCCGGCACGGTCCAGGATGTCTCCGGCGATTTCATGAAGCCGTTTATTGCTGTTGCGCGAGGCCATTTGTATCAGCCGGAGCGCCGATTCCCTGTTGCAATGGTTCTGCGCCATGATCAAGGCGATCGCAGCGTCCACTATGGCACGGGATTTGAAAGCAGCCCGCAGGTGTTCAGGATAGGGGTCCTCGGCGTGCATGCGAAGGGCCAGCCGGAGAATCCTTGACAGCGATTCCGCGTGGCTTTCCACCCGGGCCACAGTGTCCGGACCGAAGGTCCCCAACTCCGTGGAGTAACAGTTCAGGGCACACTTTGACCCGTCATCGGTTGGGATCGGCACTGCCAGTACTGACCGGATGCCCTCATTGGAAATTGCCCTTGCATAGTGTTGCCAGGAGTCATCGGACTGAAGATCCGGAATCAACACGGTGCGTTGTTGCCGGAGCGCCGTAAGGCAAGGACCGTCGTCGAACTCGTATTGTTTTTCGTCCAGCCGCCGGGCAGCGTCATTGCTGCTGGCAACTGTGGATGGTCCACCGTCACGCTCCACGGTGATGGCGCAAAGCATGGGCGAGTCACCCCCAAGAAGGGACGCCGAAATGGTTGCCAATCCAAGAAGAAATTCGGTGAATCCCGGGCTTTCCAAAAGCAGATCCTGCAGCTGTTCGGCTGTGGGCACTGCGTCACTCTCGGCCATGCGGCCTCAATTCCAGCAACACCGGAGTCCACGCATCTCCGGCTGGGCGGCAGTGCGCTCGTGTTCGCGCAAAGCCCGGATATTCAACTCCGGACCATTAGCCGCAACCCGAAATCTCCTACATTCGAGACTACGCCGATGCCATTCAACATGACAGGGTGGCGGGCTGTGATGGGATATACCCAATCGACAAAAGAAGGACGCCCATGCCTAGTGCAGTACGTCTTATTCGCTCCAATCGGCTCAGTTCAGCCGCCCAATACGCGTACGCCGCTACCGTGCCCGCAGATGCCCGGCTGATCTGCAACGATGTTTGACAACGTATAGAAGGAGCACCTGCATGGCGGTCACCATGAACGACGTCGCACGCGCGGCGGGAGTCTCGTTGAAGACGGTCTCCAACGTCATCAACAACTACGAGTTCATCCGGCCCGCCACCAAGCAGCGCGTCCTTGATGCGATCGACGAACTCGGTTATGAAACCAACCTGACAGCCCGCAGTCTCCGATCCGGAAAGACCAGCATGCTCGGTTTGGTCTTGGCCGATCTTTCCATCCCGTACTACGCGGAGCTCGCCTCGGACATCATGAAGGCGGCGTGGGCCCGCGGCTACCGTGTCCTGGTGGAGCAGTCCGGCAACGAGCCGGAGCACGAGAAAGCTGCGCTTCAAGGCCAGTTTCGCAGTCTCACCGACGGTCTCTTGTTTATTCCGCTAGCGCTCGACGCCGAGCAGATCATCTCTGCTGCCGGCAAGAAGCCGCTGGTTCTCCTGGGTGAATTCGTGCAGGACCCGCGGCTGGACATGGTCCTCATCCAAAACCAGGAAGCTGCCGCTGCCGTCACCACGCACCTGCTGGCGGGTGGCCGCCGTCGTATAGCAGTCCTGGGAGCGCACGACGGCGACGAAGCCGGCAGCAACGGCCTTCGCCTCCGCGGGTACCGGGCTGCGCTCGCTGCCGCCGGTGTGGAGCATGACCCGGCGCTGGTGGTTCCCTGCGATTGGCGTCGCGACGCCGGTGCTGACGCCACCGCGAGGTTGCTGGACAGTGGCGTGGAATTCGACGCCGTCTTCGGGCTCAACGACGCCCTCGCCTTGGGGGCGCTGCACGAACTCCTGGTGCGCGGCAGGAAGGTCCCGGAAGAGATAGCCGTGGCCGGCTTCGATGACATTGATGAGTCCCGGTTCGCGTCGCCGTCGTTGACCACTGTGGCGCCGGGACGGACGGAAATTGCGGAGCGCGCCGTCGAACTCCTCATCCAGCGAATTGAAAGCAAAGAGGCCGCGCCCACTGTCCAGCAACCGAAGGCGGCGTTCGAAATGCGTGTCAGGCAGTCCGCACCGTAGGCTGTTTGCTTTCGGGGCGTCAGTGTCCCGGCCGTTAGTGTTTGAGGAATGAA
The DNA here is from genome assembly GCF_044769165.1 of Paenarthrobacter sp. NPDC090517. Lineage (NCBI taxonomy): Bacteria > Bacillati > Actinomycetota > Actinomycetes > Micrococcales > Micrococcaceae > Paenarthrobacter > Paenarthrobacter sp. NPDC090517. The sequence continues at coordinate 56,860 of NZ_JBIVXN010000008.1, forward strand.
CGTGATTCCCGCTGCTGTCGTCACCCCTGCCGTCATAATCGACGTCGATGTCCTCGACCGGAACATCGAACGGATGGCGTCGAGCATGCGCGGGCGCGGGCTGGAGCTTCGGCCACACGTGAAGACGCACAAAACGCTGGAGATTGCCCGCAAGCAGCTCGCGGCGGGGGCCGTCGGCATAACTGTGGCCACGATCGGAGAGGCCGAGGTCTTCGCGGCGGACGGCGTGAAGGACATTTTCATCGCCTACCCGCTCTGGGTTGAAGCGCCGCACGCGGAACGCCTACGCGCCTTGGCGGCTCAGTGCCGCCTCGCTCTCGGCGTGGATTCAGCGGAAAGTGCGACGGCGATGGGTGGCCAACTGGGCGCGGACGCCGGAAGCATTGAGGTACTCATCGAAGTGGACAGCGGGCATCACCGGAGCGGCGTACTGCCGGCCGAAGTGGTGGATGTTGCGCGTGCCGCAGCGTCTGCCGGGTTGAACGTGGCAGGGGTCTTTACCTTCCCGGGGCACAGCTACAAGCCCGGCATGCCGACTGGTGCGGCGAGCAACGAGAATGAATCATTGGCGCAGGCCGCTGAGGCTTTGAGCCAGGCCGGCTTTGAGGTGAAGACCATCAGCGGGGGATCCACACCTACAGCCCTGATCTCCGGTGACACCGCGGCAACTGAACTGCGGCCCGGAGTCTACGTGTTCGGTGATGCTCAGCAACTGGAACTCGAACGCTGCAGCTGGGACGACATCGCCCTGACGGTAGCCGCTACCGTTGTCAGCAGGCACGAAGCCCGCGGCGGGAACGTACGCCGCGTTGTGGTGGACGCGGGCAGCAAGATCCTGGGCAGTGACCGTCCGGACTGGGCCACCGGATACGGACGGCTTCCCGAATTCCCCGAGGCCCGCGTTACCGCGCTATCCGAGCACCACGCCACGGTTGTGTGGCCGGATTCTTCGGAACTGCCATCCCTGGGCACGCGGCTTCGGGTCATTCCCAACCACGTATGCCTCACCATGAACCTTGTTGATGAGGTGACTGTTGTGCGTGCCGGGGCCGTGGTGGAGCAGTGGGCTGTGGCAGCCCGCGGCCGGAACAACTAAGCCGGGCCATCGCTCGCGGAACTGGCGCGTAAAGGCTTTACCCCTCGCGGGCCCTGTGACAGAGTGTCATCAAACAGCCTTTTGGTCCGTTTGGTGTGACGACTGGAGTCAACTATGACCGCCTTATCCGAGGAGCTCAAAAGCCATACAGCCTCCGCGCACGAGCATGCCGAGCAGGCTGGATTTGTCACTGAATTGCTGGCCGGCCGGATGGAGGCTAGCCAGGTAGCAGCCATGCTGCTGCAGAACTACGTCATCTACCGGGCTTTGGAATCAGCGTTGGAAGTCAACCCGGACCCTCGTCTCGCACCCTTCGCTGACCCGGCTCTCATGCGCGTCCCGGCACTGCAAAAGGACTTGGCGGTGCACTACGGGGATGACTGGGAGTTGAGGCTTACCGCAGGCGAACTGCACGTCACACCCGGTGCCCAGGCATACGCCGATGAACTGGATGCACTCGGTCCGGATTCGGTTACGTATCTGATTGCCCACCACTACGTCCGCTATTTGGGTGATCTTTCGGGTGGGCAGATCATTTCCGCTCTTGTTCAGCGGCACTACGGCCTTAGCCCTCAAGGGCTCAACTTTTACGTTTTTGACAGTATTGGGAAGATCAAGCCGTATAAGGACTCATACCGCAGTCACCTGGACGAGGCCGATTTCTCGGACACCGAAAAGCAGGAAATCCTTCATCATGCCGAAGTCGCCTTTGAAACCAACCGGCAGGTCTTCGTGGACCTGATGGACCAGTACCTGCAGCTAAGCCACGGCTGACACACTCTGAAACAGGGTGTGGAACTCCCTGTTGTGATAAACCAGCGGAGCTGAATCTGACGGGTTGGACCGGATGTCCAAAACTCTCGCTGCCAGCAACACAGAGCCTCCCATCGGCGCCCGGTGGATGATTTCGCACCTCAAGGCCCAAACAGCCTCTCTGAGCAGGGGCTCTCCCGTGGGCAGTACCTCCCAGTCCATGGCGTCCGTGAAGCGCGGGGCTGCTGGGTCCGCAAAGGTCCGCACGAGCTCCATCTGATCGGCGCCGACCAGATGGACCACGATTGTCTGTGCGGCTGCAATGTGAGAAGCCGAGCGGCCGCCGGTTACAGAGAATGCCAGTGTTGGTGGATCCACTGCCACCGATGCCACTGAGGATGCCGTCAGCCCCACCGCTCCCTCCGGTCCCGTTGCCGTGACAATCGAGACTCCGGCCGGATGAGCACGAAATGCGGACCTGAACAAATCGTCGACTGGTTCGGATGGCAGGGGCTTGTGGTGGGTCATTCATACACCTTCGTGGGACTTGAACTGCGTTCGGGAGGGCGCCTCTTGCAGGCACACACCTGATTGATGCTAGGACCTCAACTTAAGTTGAGGTCAATTCCTGAAAAACCGACCCCCGACTGAGACGATTTGGAAACGTAGCCGAAACTTCTGCTCCCTACGCTGGTCACAATCTGTCCAGGTGCCCGGCGTCCAAGGAGTAATCATGCATCTTTTGCCCCGTGAGCAGGAGAAACTCATGATCGTGGTGGCTGCCGACCTCGCGCGACGCCGCCAAGGGCGGGGGCTCAAACTGAACTACCCGGAAGCCGTGGCGATCATCAGCTACGAGCTCCTCGAAGGGGCCCGTGACGGCCGAACAGTTGCCCAACTCATGAGCTATGGAACCACCGTGCTCCGCCGTGAGGACGTTATGGAAGGTGTGCCGGAGATGATCCACGACGTCCAGATCGAAGCCACCTTCCCTGACGGCACCAAGCTCGTCACCGTCCACAACCCCATCCGCTAGGAGCCCCCATGATCCCCGGTGAATATAAGCTCCAGCCCGGTTCCATCGCGTGCAACAGCGGTCGTGAGCGAACCGCCGTCGAGGTTGTGAACCGCGGCGACCGGCCCGTCCAGATCGGTTCGCACTACCACTTTGCCGAGGCGAACAGCGCCCTGGAGTTTGACCGCGACGCCGCTTACGGCCGCCGCCTGGACATCCCCGCGGGCACAGCCGCCCGTTTCGAGCCGGGCGACCGGAAGACCGTCCAGCTGATCGAACTCGCCGGGACGCGCGAGGTGCACGGCCTCAGTAACGCAGTCAACGGAAAGCTCGACGGCGGTAGTCGCCTGAGCGGGTCTGCTTCCCTGAGCGGGTCTGCTCCGGAAGGAGGGGACAAGTGAGCTTCGAGATTCCCCGCAAGCAGTATGCCGAGCTGTACGGTCCCACCACCGGTGACGCCATCCGTTTGGCTGACACCGAACTGTTCCTCGAAATCGAGAAGGACCACACGGTCTACGGCGAAGAAGTGGTCTTCGGTGGCGGCAAGGTCATCCGCGACGGCATGGGTCAGAACGGCCAGCTCATCCGCGCAGAGGACATCCCGGACACCGTGATCACCAACGTGATCGTTCTGGACTGCACCGGCATTTACAAAGCCGACATTGCCCTGAAAGACGGGCACATCTTCAAAATCGGCAAGGCCGGCAACCCGCAGATTACCGACGGTGTGGACATCGTGATCGGCGCCAGCACGGAAATCATCGCCGGTGAACGGAAAATCCTCACCGCCGGCGGCATCGACACCCACATCCACTTCATTTCCCCGGAACAGGTACCGGCTGCCCTGTGCAACGGCATCACCACCATGGTTGGCGGCGGCACCGGCCCTGCCGAAGGAACCAAAGCCACCACCATCACACCCGGCGCCTGGCACATCTCCCGAATGCTCCAAGCGGCCGAAGGACTTCCCGTTAACATCGGCCTCTTCGGCAAGGGCCACGCGTCCGCCGTCGAGCCTCTCGCAGAGCAGATCCGCGCCGGTGCCGTAGGGCTCAAAGTCCATGAGGACTGGGGGTCCACTACCTCATCCATCGACATGTCCCTGCGCGTAGCCGACGAATACGACGTCCAGGTTGCCATCCACACAGACACCCTCAACGAGTGCGGCTTCGTGGAAGACACCATCCGGGCGATCGACGGGCGCGTGATTCACACCTTCCATACTGAAGGCGCAGGTGGTGGCCACGCTCCGGACATTATCAAGATCGCCGGCCTGCCTAACGTGCTTCCCGCCTCCACCAACCCAACGCTGCCGTACACCAAAAACACCATCGAAGAGCACCTGGACATGCTCATGGTCTGCCACCACCTCAACCCGGACATCCCGGAGGATGTGGCCTTCGCCGACTCGCGAATCCGCGCCGAAACCATCGCCGCGGAAGACGTCCTGCACGACCTCGGTATCTTTGCGATCACGTCCTCGGACTCGCAAGCCATGGGACGCGTGGGCGAAGTAGTGACCCGCACCTGGCAGGTGGCAGACGCGATGAAACGGCAACGCGGCGTCCTCCACGATCCGTCCGGCGCAGTGCACGGTTCCGCCGAATCCGACAACTTCCGACTCAAGCGCTACATCGCCAAATACACCATCAACGCGGCCATCGCCCAAGGCATGGCCGATGTGATCGGCTCCGTGGAAGAAGGAAAATTCGCCGACCTCGTCCTCTGGGACCCTGCCTTCTTCGGCGTGAAACCCGAACTCGTCATCAAAGGCGGACAAATCGCCTACGCACTCATGGGTGACGCCAACGCCTCCATCCCCACACCGCAACCACGCACCATGCGGCCCATGTTCGCCACGTACGGCAAGGCACTTCAACAGACATCCATTACGTTCCTGTCCAAAGCCGCCATCGACGCCGGAGTACCCGCCCAACTCGGCCTCGAACGCATCATCAAACCCGTCACCGGCATCCGCAACCTCACCAAAGCGGACCTCAAATACAACGGCGAAACCCCGAACATCGCCGTCGACCCCGAAAGTTACAAGGTTACGGTCGACGGCGTCGAAGTCACCTCCCAGCCCTCCGACGTGCTGCCCATGGCCCAGCGCTACTTCCTCTTCTAGGAGCCTCCGTGATCATCGAAAAAATCCTGGGCAACCTCCACGAACAGCCCAACCTCTACGCAGGCCGACACAAAGAAAAGGTAATCCTGCCCAGCGCCCTGCTCGTCAAACGCATCCAACGCGTCACCACCGACCACGGCAAAGAACTCGGCATCCGCCTCCCCACCGGAACCGGCGACCTCCGCGACGGCGACATCCTGGCCGTCAACGACCACAACATCATCGTTGTCTCCGTGCTACCCACCGACGTCCTGGTGATCGCGCCGCGCAGCATCCACGAAATGGGGGTGGTGGCACACTCGCTCGGCAACCGGCACCTGCAGGCACAGTTCTTTGACGCTCCATCCGAGTACGGCGGTGAGGTCATGGTTTGTCAGTATGACCACACGGTCGAAGATTATTTGAAGAGCGTCGGCGTCCCCTACGACAGGCAAGAACGGGTCATGCCGGTAGCCTTCCGCCATGCTGAGCATTCGCACTAGGCGAATCCCGGTGCTGGCTTTCGGGGTTGGCAAGCCTCCGGCGGGTGATAGGGGCCGTGCCCGCTTCGCGATGCCCTCCACACCGCGGCCCCTATCACCCGCCTCCGCTTGTCGAGCCCAGTTACAGCGCGGTGCGCTTTGAGCGCTGGATATCAGCTGGCGCTGCAGCAACTGACTGACTCTGCGTTGCCTACGGGGGCGTTTGCTCATTCTTTGGGGTTTGAGAGCTACATACATCGGGGGCTGGTGGGGGATGAGGACACTTTTGGGAAGTGGTTGGCTGTTTTTGTGGGGCAGCAGCTGACTTATTCCGATGGGTTGGCTTTGCGGTTTTTGTATGAGGGAGTGGACGTGGGCTTGCTGGATGGGGTGTTGTCTGCGCAGCTGCTGGCTCGGGAGGTTCGGGAGGCTTCCTTGAAGATGGGCGGACGACTGTTGGAGATCGGCGGGGAGGTGTTTCCTTCGGCGGAGTTGGAGGCGTACCGGGGGCTTGTTCGGGAGGGGTTGGCCTCGGGGCATCAGCCCTTGGCTTTTGGGGTGATTGCGAGGTCCTTGGGGGTTCCTTATAAGGAGGCGCTCTCTGCGTATCTGTTTGCCACCGTTACTTCGCTGACCCAAAACGCCGTGCGCGCCATTCCGCTCGGGCAGAACGCCGGGCAGCGGGTACTTCGCCACGCGCACGACGCCGTCGCTACCGCCGTCGGTGATATAGCACAGCTGTGCTGGGACGACTTCGGGGCCGTCAGCCCCGGCCTCGAAATTTCACAAATGCGGCACGAACGGCAACGCGCCCGCATGTTCATGAGCTAGCTAGCGTAAAGGACAGAAAACATGACAGAACCCATCAAAATCGGCGTCGGCGGACCCGTCGGAGCAGGCAAAACCCAGCTCGTGGAACGCATCACCCGGCACATGAGCGGCGACATTTCCATGGCCGCCATCACCAACGACATCTACACCATCGAAGACGCCAAAATCCTCGCAGCCAACGGCATCCTCCCCGAAAACCGCATCATCGGCGTCGAAACCGGCGGCTGCCCCCACACCGCCATCCGCGAAGACACCTCCATGAACACCGCGGCCATCGAAGAACTCAAAACCAGGCACCCGGGCCTCCAAGTCATCTTCGTCGAATCCGGAGGCGACAACCTCTCCGCCACCTTCAGCCCAGAACTTGTCGACTTCTCCATCTACATCATCGACGTCGCCCAGGGTGAAAAAATCCCCCGTAAAGCCGGCCAAGGCATGATCAAATCCGACCTGTTCATCATCAACAAAACAGACCTCGCACCCCATGTTGGGGCGGACCTCGCAGTCATGGAGAGGGACTCCAAGGAGTTCCGCGGCAACAAGCCGTTCTGCTTTACGAATCTCAAGACGGACGAAGGGCTGGATGCCGTCCTCAACTGGATCCGCCGCGATGTCCTGATGCTCGACTTGGCCCTATGACCCGCCTAAAGTCCGCGGCGATCTCACCTGGGGCGGCGCCCGCGGATGAAGGGGGCCGTGCCCGCTCCGCGATGCCCGCCACGCCGCGGCCCCCTTCATCCGCGTGCGCTCACCGCCCCCACTCTGTGGTCGCGTCTCCTTGCGGCGGTGGCCTGTGAGTACGCACATTGTGGGCCCGGAACTCGATGCCGGGCCCTTGGGGAAAGTAGAGCCCCACGCTGGGTTGGCTTTTGGGGAGGGGGAGCGGGGGGTTCGGGGCAGGTTGGAGTTGGGGGTTAGTGTGCGGGGCGGGCGGTCCGTTGCTTCTCGGCAATTTCATGAAGGTGCGCTGAGGGTATTGCGGCCGCATTACTTGGATGGGTCCGGGCAGGTTTGTTATGTCATGGTCAATCCGGGCGGGGCATATCTTGGGGCGGATCTGTTCGTTATTGACGTGCAGGTTGAGGCCGGGGCTGATCTGCTGCTGACGACGCAGTCCGCCACCAAGGTATACCGAACTCCGGGGTCGTTTGCTGAGCAGCGGATGAACATCATACTGGGGGAGGGCGCGCGGTTGGAGCTGATGCCCGACCAGTTGATTGCGTACCGGGAGGCAAGCTACCGGCAGAATTCGCGCATCAGTCTCCATCCGGCGTCGAGCCTTGTCATGGCCGAAGTCATCACGCCCGGGTGGTCCCCGGACGGGGCAACCTTCAAGTACGAAGAGCTGCGGCTGCGCAACGAGATCTGGGTGGAGACCGGTGATGGGTTCAGGTTGTTGGCGCTGGACAATGTGCTGATTCTCCCACCTGTCAACGATGTGACCGGGATGGGGTTCATGGAGGGCTTCAGCCACCTGGGGTCGTTGGTGGTGGTGGACCCGCGGGTGAATCAGGGGCTTGCCGATGAGCTGGACCAAATAGTCCGTGACTTTGACGCCTATACGGGGGTGTCTTTGACCGCGACTGTTGCCGGGACTGCCGGGCTTGTGCTGCGATCGTTGTCCAACAGCACTGAGGAACTCAACAATTTGCTGGGTGCCTGCACCGGCGTCCTGCGGGAACGTTGGTATGGGCAGGCACCCTTGAACCTGAGGAAGTATTGATGACTGCGCTGACTGAGTTCGCCACCATGTACCGGGAGCGGGAGACGTTGTCTTTGCGTACCCGGCTGTTGTTCACGTTCGGTGCCGTGGCCGCTTTGCACGTTGCCGCCGTCGTGCTCTTGTTTCTGGGGACAGCTGGCGGGGCGCAGCCGCTTGCGCTGGGGCTGGTGATCACCGCGTATGTGGCCGGAATCAAGCACAGTTACGACTGGGACCACATCGCTGCAATCGACAATTCCACGCGTAAATTCGTGGCTCAGCACAAGGACCCGGTGAGTGTGGGGTTCGCGTTCAGCTTGGGCCACAGCTCCGTGGTGATCCTGGCCGGGCTGCTGGTGGTTGCGGGTGCGACGTTGATCGGGCAGTTCATGGAGGACGGGACCACTGGAAACAAGGTGTTGGGGCTGATTGGCAGCGGCGTCTCCGGGCTGTTCCTGCTGGCGATGGGTTTGTTCAATGGCTCGGCGTTCGTTCGCGCCACGAGCGTCTACCGTCAGGTCCAACGTGGAGGCGAGGCGCGTCCCGAAGACCTTGAAGCGCAAGGGTTCGTAGCACGGTTGCTCGCCAAACCGCTGTCCAAAGTGGAGCGCCCACGGAACATCTACGTGATCGGTTTCCTGTTCGGACTCGGGTTCGACACCGCCACCACCATCGGGCTGCTGGTCATCACCACGACGGCGTCACTCGCCGGGGTCTCACCGCTTGCCTTGATGGCGCTCCCGCTCGCGTTTACCGCCGCCATGACCCTGTGCGATTCCGTCAACGGCGTGGCCATGATGAAGATGTACAAATCGGCCATCCACAACCCGAGACGGAAGCTGGGGTTCAACGCCGTAATCACCGGCATTTCGGCAGTTTCGGCGCTATTCATCGCGGTGATCACGCTCGGGGGATTCATGAATTCCGCGCTCAAACTCGAGGACCCCCTCACCACGTGGCTTGGCAGCATTGACCTTGGCGACGCCGGCCTGATCCTGGTGGGGTTGTTCGTGATCGTCTGGGCGGTGTCCGCAGTCCGTGGGCGCGTAAGACGGCCGGCCCCGCCCAACTGAGTCGCAGTTCAGGGCGTTTAGAGCCCTCAGAACGCCCTGAACTGCTACCTACTTGGGTTAGGAAACCGCCACCGCGTTGAAGAGCTCGTTCGTGTCCACGCCGCGGTCCGGGGTGTCCAGCACGTTGGTCAGGAATACGACGCAGCGATCCTGCTCCGGGAACATCCACCACTCCGTTCCGGACCAGCCCGGGTGCCCATAAATGCCCTGCGCGAACAGCTCGGACTCGTTGGCGGGCATCTGGAATCCGAGCCCGGTGTGGCGGAGTGGCTGGGGCCGGGTGGTGATGTGGGAAACTTCCGTGGTCCGGGGCCTCCGCATGGCTGCCAGCGTCGCGGGCCTCACGGCTTTTCCGGAGTCCCGCAGCAGCTCGGAGCCCAAATTCAGCAAGTCCGTGGCCGTGCCGAACAGGCCGGCTCCCGGGTGCCTGTTCTTGTACATGGCCTGGACGTCGAGGCCTGCCGCGTCGGCGCCGTGGACGGTGTGCGGGTTGCACTCCGTGCCAAACGTGAGGCCGTGGGCTCCAGTGTCCCCTGCCAAGGCCAGGAGTTGCTCCTCGAACGGGCGTCCGTCGGCCCATTCGGCCATCGCCGCTGCGCCTTCGAAGGCAATGTTGCAGTACTGAACCAGGGAGCCGGCGTAGAAGGTTTGCCCCGCTGAGGTGAGCGCCTCGCGTAGGGGAGTGCCGTCGTCGAGCGCTGGGTCGGAAATTCCGGAACGGTGGCTGAGCAGCTGCTCAAGGGTCACAGTGTCTGTGCGCGCGGCGCCAAAACCCGGGAGGCCCTCACTCAGCGAAGCTCCAAGCGAGAGTTTCCCCAACTCAACCTGTCGCATGACCGTGAGGGCACTGATCGGTTTGGTGACGGAGAACAGCGCGAAGTGGTCGTCGGCTGTGGCTTGCCTGCCGTCGTCGGACCCGAACGCCATGACGTCCTCAATGCCTTGGCTCGAGGCGATGCCCACTACCGCGACGGGCACACGATTGAGGTCTACCTGCTTGCGGGCCCAGTCTGCAGTGTGTCCTGTTTCCACCATGGTTGTTTACGCCTTCGTTCGGGGTTTGTGCATCGAATCTATCGTGGGCGCGACGAAACTTGCCACCCCGTGTAACCCTGACCGCCCGGCCGGAAACTATACAAGTATCCTGCAGTTCAGGGCTCTAATTATCAGGGGGAACAATCGTGCTTTCAGAGCGCGAATTGGCGTTCATCGCCATTCACAAAGACAGCTACCCGTCCGTTTTCAAGTTCGTCTGCCGACGTGTTGAATCCGCGGAGGTAGCTGAGGAGATCGCGGCCGACGTGTTTCGTGTCGTATGGCAAAAATGGACCGACGATTCCCGCCCGGACCTCCCGTACCTCTTGACGGTTGCACGGAACCTGGTGGGAAATGCGTATAGAAGCCGTGACAGGCGCCTGGCGCTACAGGAAAAACTGCGGACGACGGCGGTCCAGCGGTTTGGTGACAACTCCGAGAACGTTGCTGTCCAGGACGCGATGGACCGCCTGCGGGAGCAGGACCGCGACATTTTGCAGATGGCCTACTGGGACGGTTTGGGGAGCGCCGATATAGCGAAGGTGCTGCAGTGCAGTGAATCGGCGGCTAAAGTCCGCCTTCACCGCGCACGGACAGCCTTCAGGAATCAACTGCCTGCAGGGGCCGAATCGACTACACACAAGATGGGGGTCTGAAGACAATGGATCCGATCAAGAACCAGATATCAGCGATTGACCCGCTCACTATCGATCCAGTGGCGGAACCCAACGGCGAAGAAGCGCTCCACAAAATTCTGTCGGGGACCACGGTGTTCAGCGACAGCCGCCCGATCGCCGCAGTGACGTCCCTGGAACAGCGCCGGCGCCGCAAGGCCCAGATCGCCGGAGGACTGTTGCTCGGCGCTGCTGCCGTAACCGCCGGGGTGCTCGTGGCCGCCAACTTTGGTTCCGTGAACTCAGCGCCGGCGCCTGCCGTCACGGTTACGTCCCAAGAAGCGACACCGACACCCAGCGTTTCGGTGACCCCAACGCCAACTGCGACACCCTCAGCTACTCCGACCGCAACGCCCACAGTGGCCGCGCCGGTTACTGCGCCGCCCCCGGTTCCAACTGTCCCGGCGGTGGCACCAACACCGGTTTCGACAACGACCCAGCCGCCCGTTCCGATGGCCACGTCGCAAACGTTTACGTTCCCCGACGGACACATCTCCTTCACGTACCCGGTGGGCTGGACCGTTCGCCTGGAGCAAGGGCCTTCCGCGGGTGCCACCATCTTGGACGGCACCGGTGCCGAGGTTGCCTTTATGAGCAGTGGCTTCTACGGCGACGGGACCGGTGGCCCTGTGACCAGGACGGTGTATGACCGTGCAGTGGTCCCAGGTCTCACTGACAAGTCAGGTAATCCCGTGGAGTTCGGCTTCGCGGCCAATCAGGCCAGGTATGTTCCCTACGGGGCCCCCGCGGATAGTGCCCCGGTGCTGGATCCACCGAGCTACTTCATGGACCTGCGGATTGCTTCCGAACTCCAGCCCGGTGAGACGGGGTCCGGATCCAACCAGATCCTGATGCCCAACGGGTACATGTCCGCACGTGTCATCTTTGATATCAACAAGCAGCCAGCCTTCGCCACGCCGGAAGCTGCCAAGGCGTGGATGGGCAGCGCCCAGTATGGCCAGCTCAAGTCCATGCTCATGAGCGTGAGCTACAAATAAGCCCATCTGGGTAGCAGTTGAGGCCGTTCTGAAAGCTCAAAACGGCCTCAACTGCGACCTACTTGGGTTAGCGGACGGTGACCAGGTGGCTGGCGGGGTCGTACCGGAAGGTGACCGGGCCGCCGTCGTGCTTCAAGGCGATGTTGCTGCCGTTAGGGGCTCCGGCCAAGCCATAGTTCTCAGCCCATGACCCGTTGATCGCGGCCTTGAATTCGTAACTTCCTGCAGCGAGATTGGGCACAGAGAGCTTCCACAGTCCGTCATTGGCATCTAACGACAGCTGGGCTTGGGCGCAGTCCGGCATCCAATCGCCAGCGCAGCCGAGCTCGGAGTTCAGGCTTCCCGGCACGGAGACGGCAGCCGGCTGCTGTCCTGGAACAGCTGCGCTGATGACATTGGTGGCGTGGTCGTACAGGAACGTGACGGCACCACCAGTGTGCTGGAACACCACATTGGGGCCATCCAACTCGCCGCCCGCACCGTAGTTTTCGTCCCAGCTTCCGTTGAGCGCGGCCTTGAACTCGTAGGTTCCGGCCGGCAGATTGGGGACGTTCAACTGCCACAGCCGATGCGTCGGCTCGTAGCTCATGAGCGCCTGCTCGCAGCCCGGCTGCCAGTCCTCCGTGCAACCCAGTTCCGTGTTGAGGCTGCCGGCTACGGTGACGGTTTCGGGTTGGGTTGGTTCTCCCACCACGCCGCTCTTCGGCTCACTCGTCGACGTCTGCCCGCGGTTGTCCAACACCACCGCGCGATACTCCACTGAGGACCCCGACTCTACGGACGATACGTCGTGAAAAACTTGGTAGGGCGCGTTGTCGTCGGTGCCAATCGGCGTCCACTCGCCACCGGCATTACGCGCCTGAAAAGTGACTTCGTAGAACGAGTTACCGTCGACGTCGGCCGTCACCTTCAGGCGACTAGCGTCACCAGCCGCGGTGACCGGTTTCTTGAGCACGACGCCGGGTGCTGCCTTGGATTTGGCAAGTCGCCCCGCTGCTTCGTAAACCACAGCCGAAAGCGGTGGAACTGTGACTGAAAGGTTCGCTTGGGGGTCTGTCTTGGCGTTCTTTGCGGCGTCACCGTAGACCAGCTTGAACGGCTGCTTGGCTTCATACGTGGGGATCGCCGCGGTCTGGGCGGTCTCGCTGTTGTTTACCGCAACGATGTATTCGCGCTGCTCCTTTGCGTCAATACGGGAGAAGGCGTAAATCCCGGCGCCGTCCGCTGCATAGCGGTTCTGTTGGGCACCACTGCGGAGCGTTGGATGCTCAGCCGTGAGGGCCGCGAGTTCGCTGATCTTTTTGTAGAGCGGATGCTCGGTGTTGAAGTTGTCCGTGGCATGGGTGGAGCTGGTTCCCAGGAGGTCGTCATCCAGGTACTCCTGGACCTTGCTCGCGAACATCGTCTGCCGGGAATCCTGGTCCCCGCCGGCACCCGTAAAGCCCTGTTCGTCGCCGTAATAGACCACAGGATTGCCCCGTGAGAAGTACATCAGCTCATGGGCGAGCTCGTCGCGCTCCACCAGTTCGGTCTCGGAAGCTCCCACGTTGTCCTGGGCGATGAAGGTGCCGATGCGGCCCATGTCATGGTTTCCCAGGAAGGTGGGCAGTTGGTAGACGTTGGAATCGGCATCCGTGTACCAGTCATCCCCATTGAAGAAGTCCGCCAAGCCGGTGGCTTTGCTGCTCTGGGACGCGAAGCTCCGGGCTGCTCCTTGGAAGCCGAAGTCCAGTACTGCCTGCATCTGGTTCCTGGTGGTGAACTTGGACGTGATGCTCTTGGAGGTATCGAAGACCTCGCCGAACATGAAGAACTCATCCTTGCCTTGTTCCTTGGCAAAGCTGAGAACCTGGGGCCCGAACTGCTGCCAGAACTCGTCATTTACATGCTTCATGGTGTCAATCCGGAAGCCGTCAATCCCGAAGTCCCGGATCCATGTTTTGTAGACGTCCATCATTCCGTTCACCACCTTCGGGTTCTCGGTGAACAGGTCATCCAGCCCAAAGAAGTCGCCGTAGAGGGAGTCCTCGCCGGCAAAGTTGGTGTTGCCGCGGTTGTGATAGAGCGTGGGGTCGTTCAGCCAGGACGGAACCTTGACGTCCTTCTCGGCCTCGGGGACCACGGGCGTGTACGGGAAGGACGTCGCCGGGTCCAGGGCAGGGAAGTCCTGGGTCCCGGCATAATCGCGGTCATCGAAGACTTCCCCGGCGGCGGTCCGGTAGGGCTCGGTTTCCTTGGAAATGTACGGCGCCGAAGCAGTCTCCTGATACTGGATCACGTCCGCCGTGTGGTTGGTGATGATGTCGAAGTACACCTTCATGCCACGGGCGTGTGCGGTATCGATGAGGGTCTTCAACTCGGCGTTGGTGCCCAAGTGGGGGTCGATCTGGGTGAAGTCCGTGACCCAGTACCCGTGGTATCCGGCTGAACTGTTCGCCAGGGTGCCGTCACCTTGGACGGCTTTGTTTTTGAAGCTCGGCGTGAGCCAGAGTGAATTGGTGCCCAGCCCTTGGATGTAGTCCAGCTGGTCCTGGAGACCCTTTATGTCGCCGCCGTTAAAGAAGCCTTTACGCGTGGGGTCATAGCCGGAGACCATCGGATCAGAACCCAGCCCTCCGTCGTCGTTGGTCTTGGTGCCGTTGGCGAAGCGGTCGGCCATGACGAAGTAGAAGTTCTGATCGCTGAGACCGCCGCGGATTGAGTGCTGGGCTGCGGGATCCGTGCTCTTGGCTGGCGCGGCGCCTGCGGGGAGGATGGCCGAGGCGGTGAGGGCCGCCGTCGTCAATACAACTGCGGCGATTCGGCTGAGTGGTGGGCGCTGGGGGCAGGGGCGGTGTCTATTGCTGCGAGATAACAAGTGATGGAACCTTCCGCTAAGCGACAGTGCTGTGGGGCATAGGTGCTGTGTGACAAGTCACAACTGTAAGCGCTTGCGCAGTGTAAATCCAGAAAATTTCACGATTACAAAAGGTAAAAACGTCCTCTCTTTCTTACTGAATGGAAGCGCTTGCAGGTGTTCTAACCGAAATCTGTTGAAAATGCCGCTGTGCCCTTGCATCACTCCACAGCAAAACGCTATGCACATGCCCATAACCAAGCCCGCGTGACTTGCATAGGGTTGAAGAGATCTGCTTCACAAAAACGCCCCCGATCTACCTCCAAGGATGAGTTTCAACGATGAAGAGCATCGCCCTCCTGCGCGAACGAGCCACCCGCGTCATGCCTACCGGTTCCCACTGCCCGGCGTCAGGCCTGTGGAGCCCGGACTCCGATCCGGATGCCGTCCAGGTCTTCGCGGAAGGCCACATCCTCCCGGCGCACAATGGTGTACCCACTGTGTGGCGGCGCCGCACTGCCGCTGAAGTGTCGGCATGACCAGCACCATCCTGAACAGGCCCGCTGATTACCGCCACGTACCGGCGGCTGAGTGGACTGAACTCAGCTCCGGCGATCCCGTGTGGATCTACGACGTCGCGTGGGGCGCCGGGACCGGCCGCGTGGACGACGTTTCCAAGCACCAGGAATTGCTCTGGGTTATCCTCGAGCCGACCGGCCGCCGGCTCATCTGCGGAACGGACGACGTCGAGGTCTGGACCGCCTGAAAAGACTCGCCGAGATGGCATCTAATACCAATGTCTGAGCGGATCATACGTATTAAATGCCATCTCGGCGGTAGTTAACCGGCGGGAATCAGCACACTCGGAGAGCCGGTCTCCACCCGACTCACAACGCTGCCCGGCAAGCCGGTTTCACGGTCCAGTTTGAAGCTCACGACGTCGTCCGAGCCTTCGTTGGCGACGTACAGCCAGCCCTCGCGGACCAGGTGGTGGCGCGGCCACTCGCCGCCGCACGGCAGATCCGCGACGGGCTCCAGCTCAGCCCCGCCGTGCGACACCTTCAAAACACAAATGCGGTTGGATCCCCGCACGCCGACATAAGCGAAGCGGCCGTCCGGCGAGAGTGCAATCTCCGCGCCGGCGTCGCCCTCTTTTGCCCCTGCGGCACTCGCCGGAACTATGGTTGTCAGCTCGTAGGTGCCGTCCGGTTCCATCCGAAGGGCGGCCACTTCCACGGAATATTCGGTGTCCACAAACACTGTTCCGCTGTGATGGCGGGCCATGTGCCGGGGCCCGGAGCCCTTCGGCAGGATCACCTGGTGATCCAATTGCAGGCCCCCGGCCGGGGAGTACTGCCACGCCCTGACCAGATCATGCCCCAAGTCCGTGGTCATGACACGCCCGTCCGGGAGCATCAGGCTCGAGTGCGCCCGGCTGGGTCGCTGCTCGTCCGGAGACGTTGCGGTGTGGGGGTCGACGGCGGCCGCCGCGCTGGTGCGCGAGGTGATGGAACCATCGTCATCCAGTTCATACAAGATGACTTGGCCGTCACCCCAGCAGGTGGCCACAATGAAGCGTCCCTGCGGGTCGGTGGCTACGTGGCAGGTCGCTTCGCCGGCGGGCCAGGGATCGCCAAAAGCCTCCAGCTCAGCATCCCCCGTCCGGCGATACGCCCGCACGGTCTTGCCTTCCTCTGCTACGGCGTAAACCACCGGGAGTGAAGGGTGCAGTGCAAGGAACGACGGCGAGTCGGCGGCGATCGCCAAGCCAAGGGACGTCAGTTGGCCGTCATCATCGGCCGAAAGCGCGACGATGCCTTCGCCGTTGGCGTTCCTGTCGGCTGTGTAGGAACCAACCCAGATGAGCGTCTTTTGAGTAGCCATGATGATCAGTGCCCCTGTACGTCTGAGTCCACACCGGCGTCCGGTCCGGCGTCGAGGGTTTGCAATCGGGTGAGGTCGTCGTGGTCCAGTTCAAAGTCGAAAATGTCCAGGTTCTCCTTCATTCTTTGCGGATTTGCGGTTTTGGGTATGGCCACCAAGCCCTGCTGGATATGCCAGCGCAACACCACCTGGCCAGGCGTCTTAGCGTATTTATTGCCGATTCCGGCCAGCACTGGCGCGTTCAAGAGGTCGCTGCTGGCTCCCAGCGGGCTGTACGACTCGGTGATGATGCCGTTCGCTTTGTTGAAAGCCCGGGCGGCAGGCCTCGGAATAGAGGGGCTGACCTGGATCTGGTTGACCGCCGGAACAACATCAGTTTCCCTGAACAGTTGGTCCAGGTGGGCGGGCTTGAAGTTGGAAACACCAATGGATCGTGCTTTGCCGGAGGCCTGCAGTTCCTCGAAGGTCTTCCATGTGGACACGAATTCACCGCGGCGGGGGAGCGGCCAGTGGATCAAGAGGAGATCCACATATTCCAGCCCCAAACGCTCCAACGAACCTTCCAGCCCTGCCACAGCTTTACCGGAGCCTTGGAACTCACCGTCCAACTTGGTGGTGATGAAGAGTTCCTCGCGATTCACCCCGCAAGCCCGGATACCGTTGCCCACGCCCTTCTCGTTGCCGTACTTCTTCGCCGTGTCCACATGGCGGTAACCGTGCGACACCGCCTCCACCACGGCATCGGCAACCTGGGCATCATTCAACGGCCAGGTTCCGAGGCCCAGTTGCGGGATCTTGTGGCCGTCGTTGAGTTCAATGAGCGGGGCAATTGTCATGCGCGTGATCTCCTTTGGGTCTGTTGCTGTTCTACGCTGGCCGCTTGCTGCTTGGCAACAGCTACCGCAAGGACCATTCATGGAGCCGGTCACTCAACTCCATAAAATCCTCGCTCACTATCTGCAGTTCAGGATGGGTGTCATGCCACTCCACGATCTCCCTGGCGCCATCAGCAAACGGGATCGTGGCGCTGTAACCGGGGATCAGTGCCTTGATTTTGGAGTTGTCGAACACCACGGAGTGCGAGCGGTCGCCCAACAGATTCGGTCCGAGCTCCGAGCTGTGGGCTGCGATGGTGTCCGAAGAAACATGGAACAGTTCCGGTTCTTCCACCCCGGCCGCACGCGCAAACAAGCGGTAGATCTGGTTCCATGGCAGGAACTCGTCAGAGGTAATCGTGTAGCTCTCACCCACGGCTTGCGGCCGGCCCAGAAGACCGACGAAGGCCTTGGCAAAATCCCGGGTATGGGTCAGCGTCCAAAGGGACGTTCCATCGCCGTGCACCATGATCGGCATTCCGGCTCGCATCCGGTGGATGTCGGTCCAGCCGCCCACCATCGCGATCTTGGTCCGGTCATAAGTGTGGGACGGCCGGACTACTGTCAACGGGAAGTCCTGCTCACGGTAGGCCTCGAACAGCAGTTCCTCGCAAGCGATCTTGTCCCGCGAGTACTGCCAGAACGGGTTTTTCAGCGGCGTTGATTCCCGAATCGGCAGCGTAGTGGGTGGCTTCTGGTACGCCGAAGCAGAACTGATGAAAACGTACTGTCCGGTCCGCCCCCGGAATAGTTCCAACCCGGCCCGAGCCTGATCCGGTGTGTAGGAGATGAAGTCCGCAACGGCGTCGAACTCTCTTCCTTGAAGTACCTCGCGCACGGCGGCGGCGTCCCGAACGTCCGCGTGGAGTATTTCCGCGCCGTCCGGCACCGGCCTGCCAGCTGACCGTCCCCTGTTGAGGATGGTCAGCCGGTGGCCCAATGCGACGGCGCGTTCAGCCGCCGCCGCACTGATAACCCCGGTCCCGCCAATGAACAGGATGTTCCGCGGTGAGACGGTGTCCGCTGCCGTTCCGAGGGTGGTGGGACGGGAACTGCTCACCAGGCGTAGTCCTCGGGGGCGGTGCGGTGGCCCGGGAAGATATCGTCGAGGCGTTTGAGAGCGTCCTCGTTCAGGGTGACGTCCAAAGCGCGGATAGCAGCGTCAAGCTGCTCCTGGGTTCGAGGTCCCACAATCGGAGCTGTCACGGCAGGCTGGTGAAGCAGCCAAGCCAACGCTACATCGCCGGGCGCATGGCCCACTTCATCCGCGAAATCCTCGTACTGGCGGATCTGCTCCTCATGCTTCATGAGGGTCTCCAGAGCCCGGCCCTCGGTGCGGCGAACACCCTGCTCTTCCTTCTTCAGCACACCACCAAGGAGCCCACCCTGCAGCGGGGACCACGGGATCAGGCCAAGGCCGTATTGCTGCGCGGCAGGAATGACTTCCAGCTCAACTTCGCGCCGGAACAGGTTGTAGATGGACTGTTCGCTGACGAGACCCGTGTAATTCCGCCTCCGGGCAGCTTCCTGGGCTTGGGCGATGTGCCAACCAGCAAAATTGCTGCTGCCCGAGTACAGGATCTTTCCCTGCTGGACAGCTACCTCGATAGCCTGCCAGATCTCGTCCCACGGCGTATCCCGATCGATGTGGTGGAACTGGTAAATGTCGATGTAGTCCGTCTGAAGCCGCTTCAGGCTGGCATCGAGTGCACGGCGGATATTGAGCGCCGACAGTTTGGACTCGTTAGGGCGGTCCGTCATGGTGCCATACAACTTGGTGGCCAGGACGGTGCGCTCGCGGCGCTCGCCGCCCTTCGCGAACCATCGACCGATGATTTCCTCGGTCCAGCCGCGGTGTCCGGTTCCTCCGTACACGTTGGCGGTGTCGAAGAAGTTGATGCCGGAATCCAGTGCAGAGTCCATGATCGAGTGCGCTGTCGCTTCGTCCGTCTGCGGACCGAAGTTCATGGTGCCCAGGCAGAGACGTGAAACTTTCAAGCCGGAACGGCCCAGATGCGTGTACTGCATGTTTGTCCTTTTCTTAGAGCTGGGTGAAAGCAGCGACGGCGGGGTCAGACCCTATGCGGGCGCCCGCCTCAAGTGCCGTGATGGCAGCCAGTTCGGATTCGGTGAGGGTAAGATCGGCCGCGCCGAAGTTTTCGCGCATCCTCTTCGAATCCGCGGACTTGGGGATCACGATGGTCCCTTGCGCGAGATGCCAGGCCAGAATCACCTGTGCAGGAGTAGTGCCGTGGGCAGCCGCCACCAGGGCTACCTGCTCGGAGTTCAGGTCCTTGCCCTGGCCCAGCGGGCTGTAAGCCTCCACGGCGATGCTGAGGTCGCGGCACTTGTTGGCCAGCTCGCCCTGTTGGTACGTGGGGTGGACCTCGATCTGGTTTACGGCGGGAACTACATCTGCTTCTTTTAGCAACGTGTCCAAGTGGTCCGAGAGGAAGTTGGAGATGCCGATGGCCCGGATCTGCTTGTCCTGGTACAGCTTCTCCATCTCTTTCCACGCCTGCGTGTAGAGGCCCTGCGAAGGGACCGGCCAGTGGATCAGGTACAGGTCGATAACTTCAAGGCCCAAGGCGTCGCGGCTGCGCTGGAAGGCGTCATAGGCCTCGCCTTGCTCCCCGTTGCGGAGCTTGGTGGTGATAAAGAGTTCTTCGCGGGGGATCCCCGAGGCCGCGACGGCAGCGCCGACTCCTGCCTCGTTGCGGTAGGCAGCCGCGGTGTCGATGTGACGGTAGCCGGCTTCCAAGGCGTCTTCCACGACCTTCTGCGTTTCCTCAGCAGGTACTTGGAAGACACCGAATCCGAGCTGGGGGATGGTGACGCCGTTGTTCAATGTCAGCTCTGGCATGACGGTCTCCTTCGACGGAATGGTTATGGTGGTGACACTCCAGAAAGCGTTTTCGGAGGCTCTGTACTGAGCCTATTCACTTTTGGCGGCAGAGTCAGCAGTCCAACCTGATCCTGTTTTTCCTAGGTCTGGTAGTCCTACCCAAAATGGTGGTCTTTCACACGCCCCGAACGGCAGAATGGACGGATGGGTCAAAGCGCCGAGTTCGGTAAATTCCTCAAGGTCATGCGTGCCCGTCTCTCACCGGAGGACGCTGGAGCGCAAGAGTCCAGCGGTGCCCGCAGGGTGCCCGGACTCCGCCGCGAAGAAGTTGCCAGACTCTCCGGAGTGAGCACCGACTACTACACCCGTCTGGAACAGGGACGCAACATCCACCCATCCAAGGCGGTCCTCGACTCTGTGGCCCGCGCTCTGCGCCTGGATGCCGGGGAGCATGCTCACATGATGGACCTCCTGGAGCACTGTGCAAGTTCCGCGGGTAATCCCGGTCCCGTGCAAAAGGTGAGGCCAGGGCTCCGACAGCTGCTCGACGCCGTCGGTGACGTTCCTGCCATGGTGCTGGGCAGGCGCGCGGATGTCCTGGCCGGAAACCGGATGGCCCACCTGCTCTTTACCGACTTCCCCTCACTCCCCGCCGGGGAGAGGAACCTGACCCGCTGGATCATCCTGGATCCCTTGGCGGGGCAGCTGTTCAGAGACTGGAAAACCGTAGCCGCTGAAGCTGTGGGTGCCCTCCGGATGGACGTGGGCCGGCATCCGAACGATCCGCAGACCAGCCAACTCGTGGGCGAGCTTGCCGTGCACAGCGAGCATTTCCGGCAGTGGTGGGCCGGGCACAGGGTGGCATCGCGATCCGCTGGCACAGTGCGGCTGCACCACCCGATAGTGGGTGACCTGGAACTGAACTTTGAGACGCTGAGTCTCCCGGACGACCCCGACCAGATGCTGAGGATCTATTCCGCGAAGGCAGGTTCGCCGTCGTCGGACGCTTTAACCCTCCTGAGCCTCGGCGAGGCGGCCGCCGTGCCCGTTCGCAGACCCGAACCCGCGCGTCGAGACGACAGTTGACGCCCATGTTTTCCGAAAACATGGGCGTCAACTGCCATCTCACGGGGTGGGTAAAGGGGTAATCAGCGCTCCAGGCGGAAACCAAGCTTGATGGTGACCTGCCAGTCGGCAACTGCGCCGTCCTCGAGGTGGCCGCGGATTTCCTTGACCTCAAACCAGTCCAGGTTCCGCAGGGTCTGGGAGGCTGTTGCGATGCCGTTCTTGATCGCGTCGTCAACGCCCTCGGTGGAAGTTCCTACAATTTCGGAAACGCTATATGTGTGGCCAGCCATGGTGCTCCTCATCAACGTCTTACGAATCTCTGGAAAATCAGGCCCGCCAGGCAGGCCGTCCATGCAGACTAGCCCACGGATCACCGTGCGGCCAGAGTCTGCATGGGCTTAGCTTTCGCGCCAGTCGTTGCTGATAATGTGCGAACCTGCCTGCGGTCCCATCTGCAACATTCCGCCGTCCACCGGCCATGAAGCGCCGTTGACGTAGCTGGAATCCGGTGATGCCAGGAAGGCGATGACAGCGGCGATTTCCCGGGCATCGCCGGGGCGCCCCAGCGGAACTCCGGGCCGTTCCTTCTTGGTGGGGTCCTCATCCTCCTGGCCTGTCATGGGAGTGGCGATTTCGCCCGGCGCCACGTTGTTGGCAGTGATGCCGTGCTCAGCGAGTTCCAGTGCCATGGTTTTTATGAGGCCACCCAGGCCATGCTTGGACGCGTCGTACGCCGAGGCTCCAACCCTCGGCTGGAACTCATGAACGCTGGTGACAGCGATGATCCGCCCACCGCGGCCGGCCTTCACCATACGCTTGGCTGCTGTTTGCATTGCGACGAAAGCCCCGTTGAGGTTGGTGTCCAACGTGGACATCCACGTGTCGTAGTCCAGCTCAAGGAATTTAGTGCCATCGCCGGTTCCGGAGTTGTTGACGAAGACGTCCACGCCGCCAAGTTCCTCAGCGAGTTTGTCGATGGCTGCAGCTGTTCCCTGGACATCCGTTGTGTCCAGTTGGTGGACCACAGCTTTCCGGCCCAAGCCGCGGACCTCCTCCGCGGTTTCCTCAGCTCCCTGCTGGTCCGAGTGCCAGGTGATTCCTACGTCCATGCCCGCCTTGGCCAAGGCCACCGCAGTGGCCTTTCCGATGCCGGAATCCGATCCCGTGACGATGGCGGTCTGCGGGGAGAATGGTGCGTCGCTCATTGTCGTGCCTTTCGGTCGTGTGATCGTTCCTACGATTTATCCCTACCCTCGGATTTCCGCCGTAAACACTCCCGGCGCAAAAGGGTCATCCCGGTGCGGGGTGATCGAGTGTAGATTTCTTGCAGCAGCACCTAGTGAATCCCCACAACCAGGAGTACTCATGTCAGAAGTTATTGTGGTCGGCGTTGACAGCAGCGAGACGGCCAAGCGCGCAGCAGTGGCAGCAGCGAAGCTCGCCACCGCTCTCGGTGCCGAACTGCACGTGATCAGCGGCTTCTCCGATGACCGCATCGAAGAGTTCGGCAGCGGCAGCGACCGCATCACCGTCTCCTCGGCGGACTCCGCGGAATACGTGGCACGCAAGGTCTCCGAAGAGCTGGACGTTCCCGCCGGCAACATCAAGTACTTCGCGGCCCGCGGCACTCCGGCCAACGCCCTCATCAACTATGCCGAGACCAACAACGCCTCGCTGATCGTGGTGGGCAACAAGCGCATGAAGGGCCTCGGCCGCGTTCTGGGCAGCATCGCCAACAGCGTGGCGCATGGTGCTCCCTGCGACGTGTACATCGTGAACACCGACGTCGACGCGTAGCCAACGTATGTAGGTAGCAGCACAGGCCGTTCTGGAAGCTCAGAACGGCCTGTGCTGCTACTTAGTTGTGGCTGTCTCCCGGTTGGGTTAGCGGCGGGTTTTCCCGGCGGCTTTCGTGAGGCCCTTGAGAACAAGGACCACGCCAGTGCCCACCAGGAGCCACGGCCCGGCCACGATGATCGGGTCCATCCACTGGTGCTTGGTGTCTGCACGCTTTCTGCCCCGCCGAGAAGCCCAACCGTGGTTCTTGAACTCGCTCAGCACGCCGGTTTCCGTGATCGGGTTATCCGGATGCAGCGTGCCAAATGACCGCAAGTGGCTCTCCCAAGCGTCGACTCGGTCACCTGCGATCAGGAGCAGCCAGTGCGCCGCCCGCCCTTCGCTGTATTTATAGGCGTACTTCCGGATAGCTCCTGAAACACCCTTTGGTGGGGTTGATGTACCAAAAACAGGTGTCAGGAACTTGTGCTCAATAGAGCGTTCCCGTGGCCACTTTTCCTCCTGGCGCTCCGGGAAGTCCCAATGCGCCCCCGTGGGAATCCCGCGTTGCTCGCGCGGAAACGCCGGCCGATCCTTGGGGTCCAGGTCCACGCCCCAGCCCGGGATTTTGGCCCGGAGCTCCTCGGGCGTTGGCCTTGGTCGGGGCCTTTCTGCTGTGTACGGCATGATGTTCCTCCTTGCTTTGCCTGCTCCAGCTGGCACTAAGCCTGATCAGCCGTCTAGGCGGCCGTGGTCACGATCGGCTTGATGCAGTCATCCAGCTTGGCCGAGAAGATGTGATAACCCTCGGCGATGTGTTCCAGCGGAATCCGGTGGGTAATGATGTCGCTGGGCTTCAGGTAGCCATTCTGGACATGCTCGAACAGCCGGGGCCACTGCCTTTTGACTGGACACTGGTTCATCCGCAGCGTCAGCCCCTTGTTCATGGCATCGCCAAATTTCACTGCACTGAACATCGGGCCATAGGCACCCACCACCGACACCGTTCCGCCTTTACGGACGGAATCGATTGCCCAATTCAAAGCAACAGGCGAACCGCCCTGCAGCTTGAATTTCGACGACGTGATGTGTTGGGTCAGGTTGCCGTCAGCTTCAGCTCCGACGGCGTCAATCACCACGTCTGCGCCCAGGTGGTCCGTTGCTTTCTTCATCTCCACCACGATGTCGTCGTATTCCGTGAAGTTGTACGTTTCCGCGTGGGCAAACGTCCGGGCCTTCTCCAGCCGATACTCGAGATGGTCGATGACAATGACCCTGCCCGCACCCATCAACCAAGACGACTTCGCCGCGTAGAGTCCGACGGGCCCCGCCCCGAACACAACCACCGTGTCACCCTGTTCGATGTCACCCAATTGCGCCCCGAAGTAGCCAGTGGGCAGGGCGTCGGTGAGCATCACCGCATCTTCCTGATCCATCCACTCGGGAATTTTGGTGGGCCCGACGTCGGCGAACGGCACGCGCACGAACTCCGCCTGGCCGCCGTCGTAACCACCGGTGGTGTGGGAGTAACCGTAAATGCCGCCCACCGCCGTCGCGTTCGGATTGACGTTGTGGCAGTTGGAATACAGACCGCGGGCGCAGAAGTAGCAGGACCCGCAGTAGATATTGAAGGGCACCATCACGCGGTCCCCGACTTGTAGGTTTTCCACCGACGAGCCAACCTCGTGGACCTCTCCCACGAATTCATGCCCGAAGGTCATTCCCACCCGCGTATCCGGCATCATGCCGTGATACAGGTGCAGGTCTGAGCCGCAGATCGCGGCTCCGGTTACCCGGACTATAGCGTCATTGGGATGCTCAATCCGGGGGATATCTTTTTCTTCGACCCTGACCTTATAAGGGCCGCGGTACACCATCGCTCGCATTTTCGCCGCCTCCAACAGCTAGCTGTCGATACAGGTAAAAATGCTAAGCCTCCTTATTATCTGTGTCCAGTTCTTTTTCCAAGCTGGGGAGCCCCGCAGTTAGTGGCCTTGAAAGGCCTCGGCCAGCCACCACGAACCGCCATCTGAGGCAATCTTCGCGTCGATGACCAGCGGCCGGTCCTGCGTTCCGGCCCGGTAAGCGGCGATCCAGGGGCGCGCGGCATCCAGATCCGCCACGGTCCGCACGGTGATGCCTTCAGCGCCGAAGCCGCGGGCGATGGCAGCGATGTCGGTCTCGGGAAACACCACGCTGGAGAGATCCTTCTCGGAATGCTCCGAAGCAAAGTGGTGTACCTCTGCCCCGTAGGCTGCGTCGTTGTAGACGATGCACACCAGGGGGAGTTTGAGCCGGGCGGCGGTCTCGAGTTCGCTGATGCCCATGAGGAATCCACCGTCCCCGGCACCCAGGACAGGGAGCCGTTGCGGTTGGGCGAGGGCGGCGCCGACGGCCGTGTAGAGTCCGAGCCCGATTGCTTGGAATGCCTGGGTGAAGCAGAACCCGAACTCGTCCGGCACGGCGAGGTATTGGCTGGGGTAGCCCATGAAGTTGCCTGAATCGACTGCCACGATCCGCTCGGCAGGGAGCATAGTGTCGAGTTCGCGGGTGAGGACTCGGGGATCGATGGACGTTGCCGTGGACAGGTCTTCGGTGTGGACGTCCCGCCATCTGGAGCCCTGTTTGATGGCCAAGGCGTTGGCTTCGGTGCGGTACTTTTCAGCGGGCTCGGACTGCCTGGAGCGCAGCGCCGTCAGAGCATCCAGCGCTGTCAACGCCGAATCACCCAGCAGGCCAAGGGTGATGGGACGGTTGGCGCCCAGTGCGGAGTCTTCGACGTCGATCTGCACCACTTTGGTGCCTGCGGAGATCAGCCGCCCGTGCCGCATGGTCCACATGTTCAGCGCGCAACCCCAACCCACAATCAGGTCCGCACCGCTGATCAGTTGGGCGGTCAGCGGGGAGGAGAAACCGCCGGAGATGCCGAGGTTGTGGGAGTCACCATTGAACAGCCCACTAGCCACCGCGGACGTCGCCACCAAGGCGCCGGCATGCCGCGCGAGTTCCAGGATCTCGTCCCGTGCACCACGTCCGCCGCGTCCGGCGACGAACACGGGCCGTTCCGCGGCCGCGATCAGTACCACCAATTCCTCAACGGCGGCAGCGTCCGGGCGCACCTTCAACGGCTCAGGCACGACGACGGCACTCACCTCGTCTGCCGCGGAGCCGCTTTGGACGTCCAGTGGCAGGCTAAGGACCACTGTCCGGCGCTCGTTCACCGCCGTCCGGAAAGCCCGAACGGTGTCCGCGACGGCCGTGGCGGGGGAGTGGATGCGCTCGGCCACCGCCCCGACGCTGCGGGCCAGTCCGTCCTGGTCGATCTTGAAGTTGGACCTGATCGCTGCGGCTTGGGTGTCGGCTGTGAGAACGATCATGGGGGTGCGGCTTTTCGCTGCCTCGCCGATTCCGGTGATGGCGTTGCTCAGCCCGCACCCTTGATGCGTGGTCACGACACCCACCTTGCCGGACATCCGCGAGTAGGCGTCGGCCATGGTCGCGGCGCCGCCCTCATGCCGGGCTGCTGTGAACCCGATGCCTTCGGCCATGAGGGTGCCGGTGACATCGAAGTTGCCGGAGCCGACCACGCCGAAAACATGCCCGGCACCGAGCTTCGCCAGCGTCCTGCCTACCAGTGTGGAGACCCGTACCTGCTCGCTCATGCTGTTTCCACCGTGTCGTTTGCAATCCTGTCCTTTTCAACCAGTGCGTACACACGGCTGGGGCTGCCCGTGCCGCCCACGATCGGCAATGGTGCCACCACCAACGTGGCGCCGGTGACGGGAAGCCGGTCCACGTTCCGCAGCGAGGTCACGCCATACTTGTCGGCGCCCAGGAGGAAGGAGTGGACAGGGAACATCGGATCCAAGGCACCGGCCTGGCCGGCGTCGATGCCCACGGTCTCAACACCGAAACCGCTGATTGAGGTGTTACCGGCAAGCCACTTGGCACCCGCGGCAGAGACCCCCGGAGTGTGGGGACCGGCGTCGTCCGCGTTGACGAACGCCGCCGCGTCAGTGCCACGTGCCGCCCAACCGGTCCGGAAAATGACCCAGCAATTCTGAGGGAAGGCACCGTGCTGTTCTTGCCACTGCTCGAAGTGTTCCGGTTCCAACAGGAAATCAGGATTGCCGGAAACCTCGGCGGTCTTGTCGATGACCGCAATGGGACCCACCAGCCGGTGTGGTTCGATCTGGTCCACGGATTTTCCGTCCTTGCCGGTGATCCAGTGAACTGGGGCATCGAGGTGCGTCCCGGCGTGTTCGCCTACGGTGACGTCGTTCCACGCCCAGGCGGGGCCAGCGTCGTCGAAACTGCTCACCGGCGAGACCGACAACCCGACGGTGTTCGCGAACGGTTGCGGCAGGTTCAGGATGGGGGTTTCGGAGCTCAGGGGCGTGGTGAGATCGATGATTTCCACCGAACCACTCGAGAGGGCTGCAGTGAGCCCGGCCAGAACAGACATTGTTCTCCTATCGCTTGCTTGGTTTCAGTGCTGCTTGAATACGGGAAAGCCGTGAGGGTGGTGCCTTCAGTTTTTGGGCCACCAGGTGTCCGGAGCCACCTGAGAGGCCAGGGCCCGGATGGGTGGAAGCGCCGATGTGCCAGAGACCGTCGACGGCGGTTTGGTGGCCTGCCGCCGCAGGAAAGGGTCGCCAGAGCAAGTTTTGGAAGAGTTCCGCGGAGCCACCATAGGGGTCGCCGTTGACGGCATTGGGATTCGCGGACATCAGGTCCGTGGGAGCGATGATGTCTGAGGCCAGGACCGTGGCGCGGGTTCCTGGAGCGAACTGCTCCAATCGGTCGAGGACCCGTTCCAGGTAGCCCTGTTTCAGTTCGTGGGTCCAACCTTCACCAACTGGCAGTCGGCCCGCCGCATCACCGATGGGAGAGAAGGGGACTTCCTGGAGTTGCAGCCAGAGCGTGGCCTTGCCCTCCGGAGCGCGGGACGGGTCCAGGACGCATTGCTGCCCCACCACCACGGTGGGTTCGCTGGGCAACAGGCCGGCTTCTGCCTGGGCGCAGGCGATCCCGGTGCTGTCCGAGCCATTGCTGATGTGAACCAGAGGAACCTCATTGAGCCGCGGATCGAGCCACTCCACAGGCTTGTCCAAAGCCAGATGGATCTGCATGGCGCCGCGGCCGTTTTGGTAGCGTTCGGCGGCTTCGGCAGTACCGGTCGGCGCTTGGCGAAGTAGCTGGGAGTAGAGGGCTTGGGGCGAAACGTTTGCGAGCACCGTCTTGGCAGAAACTACTCCCTGTGAAGTCCGCACTCCAGCCACTGACCCTTCAGCCACCAGAATCTCCTCGGCCTCCGCGCCCAGCATGATCCGGACCCCGTTGTCGCGCAGCAACGACTCAAAGGCCGCCACGAACCTTGATGCCCCGCCTTTTACGATCGGGAGTCCGAAGCCATGCATGCTCATGGCCATCACGGGCAGCATGACACCCCCTGTTGCTTGGTCCGGGCCGAGTCCTGCGTGCAAGAGCCAAGGAGACCACAGCTGGTCTGCTTCCCACCCGTCAAAGCGGCTGCGGGTGTAGTTCCGGCCGCTCATCACCGAATCCCGGATAAAAGCCTCCGTGCCACTGAAGCGACCGCGGCGAACAGCCCCAAGCGCAATCTTGGCCACCTCCCCGAACGAGCGGAGTTCCGCCCCGAAGGCACCAAAAATGGTGCCGGCATTCCGCCCAAGATCATCCAACATGGCCATATAGGCGGCCTGATCACCAGGGGCCTTGAACGCAGCAGCCGTCTCAGCCGGATCACGCTGGGCAATGACCACGCGGTGGGCTCCGGTGGTCGGGTCCGCAGCAACACTGGCCGTCACTGGGCCGGTGGTGTTGCAGTACTCCAGGCCCCTGGCGTGCAGTTCCTTACCCAGCGCCCCGTAGGCGCCGCCGGACACGAATAACGGGTGCCAGGAAGAGAAGGAGTCGTGGATGAAGCCCGGAAGGGTCCGCTCGGCTGACTGAATGAAACCGCCCAGCCGGTCCGAGCGCTCCACAATGCACACGCGCTTCCCGGCCAAGGCCAACTCAGCCGCCGCCACCAAGGAGTTAATGCCTGATCCAATGATCGCGACGTCAAGGGAATCGTCCATACCCGCACCTTTCAGAAGTACACAGAAGTGAAAAGGGACTGCCTAGAAATCCGGATGGCTGGCGGTGGCGTGGTACTTGCCGCCATGGAACACCAGGGGAGCGCCGCCGTCGTGCTTGTAGCTTTCCACTTCACCCACGTAGATGACATGGTCCCCGGCGTCATGTCGCGAAACTGTTCGGCACTGGAAGGTGGCCACTGCGCCTTCCAGCAGGGGAATTCCGGCGATGCCCTCTGTGGTTTCCGCGCCGGCGAACTTATCCGTGGCCGGTGTGGCGAACTGGCGGGACAGCACATGCTGGTCACTGGCCAGGATGTTGATGGCAAAGTGCGTTGCGTCCTCGAAATCGTCCAAGCTGGGCGCGCGTTTGCTGGGGCACCAGAGTACCAACGGCGGATCCATGGACACCGACGTGAACGAGTTGGCCGTCATGCCCACTTTTCGACCGTCTGCCGAGGCTGTTGTGACCACGGTGACGCCGGTGGCGAACTGACCCAAGGCGCTGCGGAAATCCCGGACATCGAAAGCCGACGTGTCCTCTTCTTTGCGGGCTTGCATGAAGTCCACGGCTGCAGCTGAGTCAAACCACCATGGGTACGACGTCCGAGGATCATCAAAGCCGCTCACGATGCTTGCCGCCAAAGCGGGGTGCTCAGCAGCTTCACTGAGAAGCGTCTTCTGGTGATCCCGGCGCGGCTTCAGCAGGTCGTTGGTCCACTCCACTGCCCATTGGCCCCACCCGCGCCAGAACTCGTCGAACGTGCGCTCCATCCAGGCGCGGTCAAGGGGCTGCTCGCCGCGGCGAACGATCGCGTCAAGGTAGTACTTCGCGGCCA
This sequence comes from Paenarthrobacter sp. NPDC090517, assembly GCF_044769165.1. Classification (NCBI taxonomy): domain Bacteria; kingdom Bacillati; phylum Actinomycetota; class Actinomycetes; order Micrococcales; family Micrococcaceae; genus Paenarthrobacter; species Paenarthrobacter sp. NPDC090517. The sequence continues at coordinate 86,850 of NZ_JBIVXN010000008.1, forward strand.
GTGTGGCGTTGTTGGAACCCTGCCCGGTGAGGGGATCATTAAGGACCACGGCGTCACCGAGCCCGAACACCAGCTTCCCGTTGCCAAGCTCCCCGACGGCGGAACGCACCGTGGGCGTGATGCGCCCCAGGAGCGTGGCGCCGTCGTCCGTCAATTCCGCGTTGGCGAAGTTTTCGGCCTCGTGCGGGAAATGTTCGCGCAGGATTTCCAGCGAACGCTCCAGCTGCTCTTCCGGGGTTCCGACATCGGTCCAGCGGTCCATGGGGCCGCCCACCACCCCTTCGAACACCATCATGCGGCAAGGACCTGAAACGGTCAGGCCGGGGAAAGTGAAGAACTCCCCGACGCCGGGGACCATGGACATGCGAATGGCATTGCCGCTGCTGGAGGTGCTTGCCGGTGAATCGGCGAAAGCGCCGCCGTCGGGCTTGACGTAGTTTAGCGCCAGCACCCGCTGCGGCCGGTCGAAGGGTGACTTTGCCTTGTCGCGGGGGAAGATCTGGCCGATCTCGCCCTTGCCGGTGCTCACAATGACCAGCTCGTAGTCATGGGCGAGTTCTTCGAGCACCCGCGGGGTGACCTTCTCAATGCGGAAGTCACCACCGGATGCAACAAACGTCTCGATCCAGAGGGCGCTCTTGATCCGTTGATCGATGGAGTGGGCCGGGCCATCCAAGGGGGCGTCCCACTCAATGGGGTCGTCCGCGTCCACGTGCAGTCGGATGGAGTTGATGCCTGGGACCGATCCGGATTCATAGAACTGGGTGAGCGCTGTGCCCATCTGGGCTTCAGCATCCAAGGCTGTGGAGAACATGCACTGGCTGGACATGACCTTGCCGGTGCGGATTTGGGCTGCGGAACGATCGGACAGGAGCGTCACGGCGTAGCCTGCCCGCTGGAGGCCAAGGGCCAACTGGGCCCCGGACTCGCCGGCCCCAATAATTGCTATCTTTCGCATGATGGTGTCCTTGCTAGCAGGGCTGTGCTATGAAACTTTGGCGGCCGACAGGTCAGCAAGATAGCTCGCGGCTTTGGCGGGATACATGAACCAGTCCTGGAATTCCGGAGGATGGTTGAAGCCGTTGGCGAAGCGGTGCGCGATGTCCGGTTCGTTGTTCGCAGCCCCCAGGAGCTCAAGAACATGGGGCGGGGGTGGGGCCAGGAGGGCATTTGTCCAGTGTGCAACGTGCTGGGCGTAGTCCCAATACCTCTCAAACGTGGCCTCCATAAAGCTTGCATCGAAAGCTCCAGCGTCGTGCTGAATGATGCTGTCCAAGTACGACGCCGCGCATTTGCTGGCGTTGTTGGAGCCCTGCCCGGTGATCGGATCATTCAACACCACGACGTCGGCCAGGCCTAGTACCTGCTTGCCGCTCGGCAGCGTAGCAATCGGGTGGCGGACGGTGGGCGCGAAGCGACCCTGAAGCACGCCGTTGGGATCGGTCAGTTCCACATTCGTGGCCCGTTCGGCTTCCCAAGGAAGGAAGGTGTTGAGGATGTTCTTTGAGTTCTGCAGGTGTTCTTCGGGGGACAGGCCCTTCCAGGTATCCATGGGCCCGCCCGGAACTCCTTCGAAGACCATGATTTCGCAAGGACCGGTAGTGGTCAGTGCCGGGAAAACGAAGTATTCCCCAACCCCGGGGATGAGGTTGAACGAGACCGCGGAGTACTCTTGCCGGGGCTCCAGGCCTTTCACGTAGGTCAGGGCCAGTGCGCGCTGCGGGGCGTCGTAGGTGCTGCGTTCGGCGTCGCGGGTGAACAGCTGTGCGATCTCGCCCTTGCCGGCCGCCACGATCACCAGGTCTGATTTCTGTGTGTACCTTTCCAACTCAGCTACGCCGGCATCCTCGAACACCAGCTCGCCGCCCCTTGTAGTGAACTCCTCCATGAACTTGGGGAACTTCACGCGCTGATCGATCGACTTGGCGTGGTTGTCCAGGCGGGAAGCCCAACTGATGGCCTTCTCACTTGGAAGTTCGGGGTGCGGGATGGTGAAGGAGATGCCGTCCACGGTGGGGGCGTCCGGCCAGAAATCCAGACCCAACGCGCGCTCGTGTTCCAGGGCGTTGTGGAAGATGCACTGGCTGGAGGCCACTTTGCCTCCGGCAATCTCCTCGGGCGTGCGGTTGGAAATCGTGGTGACCTGGTATCCGGCATCGAGCAGACCGATGCCGAGCTGCAGCCCCGACTGACCGGCTCCGACGATGGTGATATGGCGTTGCGTCATAGTGTTGCCCTTTTCTCTGGGTCTGGTTGCGAGTGTCTGGTTGCGATGGTCAGTTGGCGGCGAGCAAGGGGATGGCTTCTTCGGCGCGTTCCGGGCCCAAAGCCGAGTATCCGCCGTCGACAGCCCAGTCAGCGCCGGTCACGAAACTTGCCTGGTCGCCGGCGAGGAACGCGACGACGTCGCCTATCTCCTGCGGGCGACCGACGCGCTTGAGTGCGTGGAAAGGCGCGGCGACGGAGTCTGTCTTCTCAATGTTCCCGTTGCTGAGGGATTCCATGATGTTGCTCCACACCCAACCGGGACTAACAGAATTCACCCGGATGCCGTCCCCTGCGAAGTCCACTGCCATGCTCCGGGTGACTTGGACCAGCGCGGCTTTGCTCGCCGGGTAGAGCCAGCGGCCGGTCTGGGCCACCGAGCTGGAAATGGAGGTGAAGTTGATGATGGCACCGTGTCCGGAGGCTTTCAGGTAGGGGCGGGCCGCGTTGCTTGCCACCACAGCGCTAACAAGGTTGACATTGAGTGCGTCGAGCCAGTCGGCGCGACCGGAAGCTCCGCCGTCGTCCTTGTAGGTGCAGGCGAGGTTCACCAGAATGTCCAGGCCCCCATGTGCAGCAGCGGTTTCGCTGACCAACCGTTCCACGGCGCCGTCATCGGTGATGTCAGTGTGGGAGTAGGTGATTCCTTCGCCCAGCCCGGCGGTGAGCGAGGCGCCGTCGGGGTCTATGTCCGCAACCACCACAGTGGCTCCCGCGTCCCGAAGCGCCGAGACTACGCCTTGCCCCACCTTGGTGGCTCCACCGGTAACAATTGCCGTCCTGCCCTTGAGTGCTGACATGTGCCGAACCCTTTCGCGTGGGGATGATGCTGTTACGAAGATATGACGTGCGTCATATTTATCCTGCTAGCGACTCTAGGCAGCCGCTGCCGGTGGGAATATCCACTTGGCGCGAGGATCATCCGAATTACGCAGGATCTTCCTCTTCTTCATGCCAACCAACCCACGCCGCGGAAGTGAGGTGGGTTTCCCTGGCCTGTAGCTCCGCCGCCCAGAGTTCGAAGTGGCTCCTGTCCCACTCGTCCCTGCGGTCATGTACCACTCTGATGTTCTTCACTTGTCCTCACCTCGCTTCCACGACTGTTATGGTTTTGTGAGCTGCGTCATACTTGTCTTAAAGGCGACTCTAGACAGCCGCTGCACTGCGGAATATCCACTTGGCGCGGGGATCATCCGAAAGGCGAAAAGCTGCAAAATGCCGTTTAAATGTGGAGTGCAATTACCCGTGAAGTAGGTGGCGGATGGTCAGGATTCTTGCCCGTGATGTTCTGCGGGGACAACCGACGGTGGCCACAAAGGATGTGGACGAAGCACATGCCAAGATCGCGGAGCTGTTCTGCAGCCATGAGCTCGCTCCACGCACGCGCGCATCGTTGATGGACATGAAGCTGCGTTCGTTGCATCGCGGCGACGTGGGCATCGAGTTCCTGGACTACGGTGCGGACGTTCGGATAGAACCTGAGGGACTGCAGGATTTCCATCTGGTGCAGATTCCGCTGGCCGGGCACGCTTCCATGCAGGTGGGTACAAACACTGTGGAATCCAGTCCGAGTGTGGCCACCGTTCCGCCGGTCGACCGGCCCTTTTCCATGAGTTGGGACAGCGGCAGTCCGCACCTGATTGTCTATGTGCGGCACTCGGCGATGGAGCGCGTGGCCGAGCAGTTGTACGGCGACAGTGCTGTTGACCTGGGCTATGGCATGGATCTCTCAAGCGGCAGCGGCCGGGCGTTCTTGAGGTCCGTCGTCGAACTTCATGACGACATGATCAGCCAGCCCGCCTCCAGTGCCCCTGCGTTCGTTCAGGGATTGCTGGCGGACAGCATGATGTCACGTTTGCTGATGGCGATGGAGTTGCCCAGTGGCGAGACCCAGGACGCGGAGTCCGAAAGCCGGCTTGTCCGTGAATGCCGCGAGCTGTTGGAGCGGCATGCATTCGAGGAACTTACGGTGCCGGACATTGCCGAGTGCTTGGGCGTTTCGGTCCGTACGCTGCAAACGGCGCTTCGGGCGGAAACCGGTGCCACGCCGTCGGACATGTTGCGCAGTATCCGGCTGGACCGAGCCCGGGAGATGCTCTTGGAAGCGAACCCGCGGGAGCAGAGCGTCACTGCCATTGCGGAGTTGTGCGGGTTTACGCACCAAGGACGGTTCTCGGCGCTGTACGTCAAGGCATTCGGCGAGCTGCCCAGCGTGAGCCTGCGTCGGTAGCTACGCCTCCAGCACGTACGTCTTCAGGTCATCCAGCGTCTGCTGCATATGGGCATCCATGGCCAGCCGTGAATCATTGGGATTGCGCGATTCCAAAGCGGCCGCGATCTTCCGGTGGTGCCCGATGGCGTGTTCCTGGATCTCCGGGAAGGCTGAGGTTTCGGTCCGCCGGGCTTCGAGGACCCGGTGCAGCGGCTCGAAGAGCACGGCGACAAAGACGTTGCCTGAGGCGTGAAGGATCACGTCGTGGAAGGCAAGGTCTGCTTCCACGAAGGCGGCGAGGTCATTGGTCTCGTGGGCGGCCTGCATCTTTTCCACATGCTCTTTGAGGGCCGTGAGTTCATCGTCCGAGATGCGTTCAGCGGCCAGTTCGCAGGCGCCGGTTTCAAGCATGCGCCGCAGTTCGATCAGCTGGATCGCGGCAGCTGCATCCTTGGTTCCCTCCGAGGCCGCACGCAACACGGCTTCCAGAGATGCCCATTGGTTGAGAGGGTTGACGAACGTTCCGCGGCCCCGTTCGACGCTAAGGATCCGCTGCGCCTCGAGGGTTTTCATGGCCTCGCGCACAGTCATCCGGCTCACCTCGTGTTTGGCGCTGAGCTCCAGCTCTCCCGGGACTACCGTTCCAGGCGGAAACTCGCCCGCGATGATCCGGTCCAGCAGCTCGTCAGCGACAACGCCGACCAGCGACTTGCGTGCCATGTATCCCCATTTCCTATACTCCAGACCGCCCGGCTCCTTGCGCATTTCCCTCGGACGGGCGGTTGTCAGACATCTTACGCTGGCAGTGTCCGGCTTGTTTCCCAAAACCCAGTTAGTGCCGCAGCGCATTTTTCCGGCTGTTCCCAGTGGACGTTGTGGCCGGCGCCGGGGATGGCACTTAGCTGCCGATGCGGACTTTCGGCTACGAACGCGCGTATTTGCTCCATAGGCCGCACCCGGTCATCGGTGCCGGCTATCACCAGCAGTGGCGCGTGGACGCGCCCGGGCACTGAAGGTTCGACGCCGGTCATGGCCGCCAAAGCGCTTGCGGACAGAATCGGGAACGGCGCATCAAATCCTGTGCTGAGCCGCGCCATGTCTGCTGCGGACAGTTCTCCATACCAAGCATCCATGAGCTTTGCTATGGTCTCAGAATCGAAAAATCCCTGATCCAGTTGCGAGCTCAACAGCTTTTTGAATCCCTGATTCTGCGGCACGGGGGCCATGCCCACCAAAGTTATGGTGGCCACTAGTTCGGGGCGGGCTGCAGCAAGTGTCAATGAAACACTGCCTCCCATGGAATGCCCCACCAGGTGCACCGGTCCGCTGCTCCTGTCTTCAATGGCTGTCGCAACCGAACTGGCCACCGAGCCCAGCGTCCACGCGAAGTCCGGCGGTAGTTCTTCACCTGGGTGGTAGCCGGGGAGGTCGAAAATCCAGACCGTCCGGCCGGCGTCGAGCAGTTTTTTCGCAAGAGGTTCCCAGTACACGGAGCTGGAGGCCCATCCGTGGATCAGTGCCACGGGAGCCGCTTCACCTGCGGAGACGGTAGGCGTGAGGACGTTGACGAACGGGAGCGCAACAACACGGTCAGCCATGCCCCCAGCCTAGTGATGCGCAGCACCTTGCGCAGTGTAGAGCCGTGTGTCACACTAATTCAAATGTTAGATGTCTGACATCTTACATTCACCAAACCGCTACAGAGATTTCCCACGATGGAGTGCACAGTGACCCTTGAAGCCGACGTTCTGGCCGCTTTCCCGGCGGAAGTTCAGATTCCTGCTCAGTTGGTTGCCGACGCTGTTGCGGCGTCCTCGGCAACATCTCCCCGCGTCTTGGTAGTCCTCGACGACGACCCCACGGGAACGCAGTCCGTTGCGGATCTCGCTGTGCTGACCCGGTGGGACGTCGCAGACTTCACGTGGGCCTTCACCCACATCCGGCAGAACCAGACCAAGCCCGCCGTCTACGTCCTCACCAACACCCGCAGCCTGGACCCGGCCGAAGCTGCAGCCCGCAACGAGGAAATCGTCCGCAACGCCCTGGCAGCGGCAGCAGGGAATGTGAGGCTCGGTTTTGTCAGCCGCAGCGACTCCACCCTTCGCGGCCACTACCCGCTGGAGCCCGACGTCATTGCAGCCACCGTGGCAGCCGAGACCGATGAAGCTACCGACGGCGTGGTGATCGTCCCGGCATTCCCCGACGCCGGCCGCGTCACCATCGGCGGCGTGCACTACATGCGGGGCACCGGAGAAGCAGCAGGCACACTCACCCCCGTGGCCGAGACGGAATTCGCCAAGGACGCCAGCTTCGGCTTTAAGAACTCCGAGATGGCCAAGTACGTGGAGGAGAAGTCGCAGGGACGGTTCCCTGCCGGCGATGTGATCGTGCTTGACCTCAACATCATCCGAGCCGGAGCGTCCGCCCAGGATCCCACCATCTCAGCGAAGGCCATCGCCGACGCCCTTGAGTCCGCCACCAACTCCACACCGATCGTGGCAGACATTGTTACCGAGAATGATTTCCGCGCCTTGGCCCTGGGTCTCGAAGAAGCCGAGCGCCGTGGCAAGAAGCTTCTCTACCGAGTGGGCCCACCCTTTGTGAGGGGTCGCATCGGCCAGGAGATCCGGACCGCGTTGACCTCAGAAGAGGCCTATGCAGGCAACACCCCCTCCACAGGAGGGGGCCTGATCGTGGTCGGCTCCCACGTCGGCGTCACCACGCGCCAGCTCAACTCGCTGACCGCGGAACACAGCTCTGCACGGACCGTCGAGATCGACGTCGAGCAGCTGCTGACGGCCGAGGCCGATGCCTACATCGCAACTGTCGTGTCCGACGTCGTCGACGCACTTCACAAGGGCGACGTCATCGTCCACACCAGCCGCCTGCTCATCAAGACAGACGACGCCGCAGCGAGCCTGAAGATCGCCCGCACCGTCTCGGCCGCCGTCGTCGCAGTCGTGAACCGGACGTTGAAGACCTTCCCGCCACGGTTTGTCATCGCCAAGGGCGGCATCACGTCGTCGGACGTCGCCGCGCACGGACTGGAGATTCGTCACGCGATCGTCCGCGGCCCCATGCTGCCGGGCATTGTTTCGCTGTGGGAGCCCGTGGACGGTCCCGCGAAGGGCATCCCGTACATCGTGTTTGCCGGAAACGTGGGCGACGACCAATCCCTGACTGAAGTCACCCGCAAGCTCAGCGCCACTTTCTAGAACCCCGAAATTCAATGGAGAACACCATGACCAGCAGCAACTACACAGTCACCGTCCTGGGCCTCGGCGCCATGGGCCTGCCCATGGCAACCCGGCTCGCGTCCGAGCTGACTGTCCACGGCTTCGACATCGCCGAGCCCCGACTGGAGCTCGCCGCAGCAGCCGGCATCAAGACCTTTGCTTCTGCCCGCGAGGCATCGGATGGCGCGGACGCGCTGCTCCTGGCCGTCCGTAACGGCGAACAGCTTAACGACGTCCTCTTCGGCGAGAATGGCGTGGCTTCTGTACTGAAGCCGGGCGCCGTCGTGATCCTCGGCAGCACAGTTGGCACCGAAGCCATCCCCGCCACGGTGGAAAAGCTTGCGGAATACGGTGTAGCCCTGGTGGATGCGCCGCTCTCCGGCGGCCCGAAGCGTGCCGGCGAAGGCGACCTGCTGATCGTTGTCGGTGCTGAGCCGGAGGCACTGGAAAAGGCCCGTCCTGCCTTGGAACTGCTGGCCTCCACCCTGAGCATCGTGGGCGACAAGCCCGGCGATGGACAGGCCCTCAAGACCGTCAATCAGCTCCTCTGCGGTGTCCACATCGCCGCGGCTGCCGAGGCGATGGCCCTTGCCGACGCCCTCGGACTCGATCAGGCCAAGACCCTCGCCGCCCTGGAAGCCGGAGCCGCAGGTTCCTTCATGCTTTCAAACCGCGGCCCGCGCATCCTCGAGGCCTACTCCGAAGAGGGCGCCGAGGTACTCAGCCGCTTGGACATCTTCGTCAAGGACATGGGCATCGTGGGTAAGGCAACCCGGGCCGCCGGTCTTGCCGCACCCGTTGCCGCCGCTGCAGAACAGCTTTACCTTCTCGGTCAGGCCCAGGGCCTCGCCGCCGCCGACGACTCCGCCGTCATCAAGGTTGTAGCGCCCGCAAAGCGCACGGCCTAAGCACCCCTCAGAACGCGCGACGACGGCGATCCCCCCTTCGCCGTCGCCGCCACCTCCCGCCGGTCTTCTCTAGACTGGTATGTCAAAGGAGACACCCCCAATGAATCCCCTCGTTAACTCTTTGATGGTTCAGGCGGCTGACGCCCCCGCTATCAAGCCCGCAGTGGAGCTGGGAACACCCCTGCTGCTGACCATCGCCGCAGCGGGCATCGCCCTGTTGCTTGTGCTGATCATTCGCTTCAAAATCCAGGCTTTTGTTGCGCTGCTTGCCGTCAGCATCCTCGTGGGCGTCGCCGCGCAGATTCCGCTCAAGGACATCTTCACTGTTGTGACCACGGGCGTTGGCAGCACCATGGGCAAGGTCGCACTGCTGATCGCCCTTGGCGCCATCCTCGGCCGCATGATTGAAGTTTCCGGCGGCGTGCAGTCGCTGGCCACCCACTTCACTGAGAAGCTCGGCGCCAAACGCGTTGCCATTGCACTGACGGCCGTCGGCTTCCTCGTGGCGATCCCCGTGTTCTTCGAGGTGGGCGTGATCGTCCTCGTTCCCATTGTTTATGCGTTCGCGAAGATCGCTAACGTACACCCGATCAAGTTCGGCCTGCCCATGGCCGGCATCATGCTGTCCATTCACGTGGCCGTCCCGCCGCACCCGGGCATCGTTGCCGGCGCCGGCGTGTTCGGTGCGGACATTGGACTCATCACCCTGATCTCACTGATCATCTGCGTGCCGCTTGGCTTCCTGTCCTACTGGGTTGCCAGCATCATGAACCGCAAAGAGTACGAATTGCTTCCAGGCGTCAAGCAGCAAGTGGACGAGTTCGGTTCCGAATCACTGGTCCACGTTGGCCATGACGGCCCCGGTGCCCACGCCATCGCTCCTCCGCGGCCTGGCCTGATCATGTTCCTTATCGCCGCCCCCATCGTCCAGATCCTCCTTGGCACCGTGGGAACGCTGACCCTCCCCAAGGACAACTACTGGTACGGTGTGGCTGCGTTCATCGGGAACCCGTTCTTCGCACTCCTGGTGGCTGTGGCTCTGTCCTTCTTCCTGCTGGCCGTCCGCCGCAACTGGTCCCTCAAGGAAACGGGTGAGATCTTCGAAGGCGCACTTCCTCCCATCGCTTCCATCCTCATGGTGGTGGCCGCTGGCGGTGTGTTCGGTGAAGTCCTCCGGGCATCCGGAATCGGCGCAGCTCTGTCCCACACCCTGGATAGCCTCGGGCTGCCGGTCATCGTGCTCGGCTTCATCATCTCCTTGGCACTGCGCGCCGCCCAGGGATCTGCCACTGTCGCCATCGTGACCACAACCGGCCTGCTCACTTCCGCTGTGATGGAGGGCGGGTACACGCCAGCCCAGATCGCGGTAATCGTCATTGCCATTGGCTTCGGTTCACTGGGCTTGTCCCACGTAACCGACGCCGGGTTCTGGACCGTTGTCCGCTATTACGGCCTCACCGTGTCAGATGGCCTTAAGACCTGGACCGTTCTCACCACCATCCTGGGCTTGGCCGGCTTCGCGTTGACTTACGTTGCCTGGATCCTGGTGGGAGGTTTGGCCCACTGATGCGCGGCAAACTCGACCATATGGTCAACTCTGCCCTGGGCTCCGGCTCGGCTGTTCCGGCGTTCACCTGTTACGACTTCACCACCGCCCTGGCTGTGGTTGGCGCGGCCGAAAAAGCAGGGCTCGGCGTGATCCTGCTCGTCGCTCCGAAGACCGCGTCCACGCCTAATGGGTTGCGCCTCATCGCGGCCCTTCGTGGACTCGCCGACGACGCCAGCATCCCCGTCTCGGTCCAGTTGGACCACGCCTCGGACATCCAGGTCATCCTGGAATCCGTGACAGCCGGTGCGGATGCGGTCCTCGCTGACGGTTCATCATTGCCCTACGAGGACAACATCGCCCTTGTCCGTGAAGTCCGTGCGGCGCTAAACGCCCAAGGACGTAACGACGTCGTGATTGAGGCGGAGTTGGGCGGCCTAGCGGGCGATGAGGACAGGGCGTTCAGTGCCGAAGGTCCAGCGCACGACGCCGGAACGTCCGTCGCGGGACTCACCAACCCGGCACAGGTGGCCGACTTTGTGAAGCGCACGGGAGCCCAGCTACTGGCTGTCGCGGTGGGTAACGTACATGGGAAGTACAAGGGCGACCCCAACATCCGTTGGGACGTACTGCAAGAAGTCGCTGCGCAGACCGAGGCGCCGCTGGTGCTTCACGGAGCCTCCGGCATTCCGGCCGACGAGTTGGCGAAGGCTCCCTCAATGCGCGTTGGAAAGGTGAACTTCAACACGGAGCTGCGGACCGGCATCCTGGCGACGCTGGAGTCGGAAACTGCAGCCCACCGGGCCGACGGCGAGAACCTGCAGGGATTGTTGGCCCGATGGAATGGCTCGGCTGCAGCTTTTGCGGGCGCCACACTCGAGTTGCTCAGCGTCTGACGAGCAGCGCGGCAACCAAGGCCGGCAACCAGGGAGGCTAGGATCAAAACATGATCCTGGCCTCCCTGATATTCGCGACGATTGCTGCCCTGCTCCACGTCTACATCTTCACCATGGAGTCCATTACTTGGACAAAACCAAAAACCTGGAAGACATTCAGCATCACCTCCCAGGCTGACGCGGAAACCACTAAACCGCTCGCATACAACCAGGGTTTCTACAACTTGTTCCTGGCCATCGGCGCACTGGTCGGCATTGTCGCAGTGGCTATGGGTGCACCCCAAGTGGGCTGGACCCTTGTCTTCAGCAGTTGCGGTTCCATGCTTTTGGCGGCCCTCGTGCTCGCAGCAAGCGGCAAGAAGTACCTCCGCGCAGCTACCCTCCAAGGCACCACGCCGCTTCTCGCCGTCGTGCTTGGCGTGCTTGCAGTAACGCTGGGCTAAGCCAGGTTGGGTTAGGCCAAGGACCTAGGATTCCGGCGGACCATCCTGGGCCGCGGTCTCGTCCATCCAAACAACTTCCCAGTGGTGGCCGTCCAGATCGCGGAACGCGCGGCTATACATGAATCCCATGTCCATGGCGTCGTAAGTTTCGGAACCACCGGCTGCGAGTGCCTTGGCAGCCACGGCATCCACGTCCTCACGGCTGTCGGCTGAAATGGCGACGATGGCCGCCGTCGAATTTTGCGTGTCCGCGATGGGCTGCTTGGTGAACTCGCTGAACTTGGCGTGGGTCAGGAGCATTGCATAGATGGTGTCGCTGAAGACCACGCAGGCAGCGGTCTCGTCGGTGAAGTTCGGGTTTATGGAGTAGCCAAGGGATGTGTAAAAGGCCTTGGAGGCCTCCAGGTCGCTGACGGGCAGGTTCACGAAAATCGACGTAGTCATGCCTCTGATCCTGCCGGTGATTCCCCAACTCGTCCAGAGCCAATTTCGAGTTTGTGGATAACGGCTGGGTCGTCCGCCCTGCCTGCTGGTCCAAGCCCTTGCGCGGGCGGACAATGGAGTAAGCACGCAGCGGCGTGCCATTGTAGGGAGAACCATGGAGATGGACGCGCATCCTCCCGCCGGCCCGGCAACGGCTGTGCAACGGGACCCGGCGATCGACCTCGTCCGCTTCATCTGCCTGCTCCTGGTCGTCGCGGCACACTGCATGATGGTCAGCCCCGTCCTGCACAAGGATGGCACTGTCACCACCCTGAATGTGCTCATGGAGCAAAGCTGGTTCACCCCTGTGGCATGGGGGCTCATGATTGTGCCGCTGTTCTTCGTCCTGGGCGGCGTGACCGGATTGCAATCGTGGCGGCGCCTGAAGTCACACGGCGGCACCGGTTTCGACTTCGCCCAGCTACGGCTCCTGCGCCTGATCCGCCCGGCCATGGCTGTACTGGCCGTCATGTGGGGAGGGCTATGGGTGGCACTGCTGCTTGGCGTCCACCCGCAAGTCATCCAGTTGATGACTGCCGGGGCCGCAATGCCACTGTGGTTCCTGGCTGCCTACCTCACGGCCCAACTCAGTATCCCGTTCATGGCCCGGCTTCACGAACGGCTGCCGCTGCTGACTTTCGCTGTGCTGGTGGCACTGATCATCACGGTGGATTCCCTTCGCGGCGCCGTCCCCGTCCTGGCGTTCGCAAACATGATCTTCGTGTGGTGCGCTGTCCAGCAGCTTGGATTCCTCATGGCCGACGGATTCTTCGAGAAACGTAGTCGCAGCTGGCTTCTTGGTGCCATGATTTCCAGCAACCTTCTGCTGGGACTGGTGACCGGCGTGGCCGTGTACCCGGGGAACATGGTGGTAAACCTGAATCCGCCCAATTTTTGCCTGCTTCTCTTGGGCGTTTCCCAGGCGGCGACGCTTCAACTGCTCCACAAGGGCATTCGGTGGATCGCGGACCTCCGTTGGGTCCAGGTAGTTATTGCTGTAGCGGGACGGCGATCCATGACCGTCTATCTGTGGCACCTCCCACTGCTGGTGGGCATGTCCGGGTTACTGTTGCTCACCGATGTGCCCAAGCCATTGGCCGGGAGCGCAGAGTGGTGGTGGGCGCGGATCCCGGTCTTCTTCGCTGTACTAACCCTGCTGGCCCCAGTGGTATGGATTTTTGGTCGATTGGAGAACCGCCCGACGGCGGCCAGCCACGCGCGGGGACCGTCGCGTACCGCAGTGGTGACCGCCGCCGTCGTGGTTTTGGTCCCGCTGGCGGACGCCGCCTTCAACGGATTGACCCTTGCCCTGTTGGGTGGGGGAGCGGCGTGCTTTGCCCTTTCGGTCCTTTTGCTTGGCAGGGTTCCGACGCCGGTGCTGACGCTGCCCGCACAGGAAGGCGCTGAATTGCGCGGGGGGCGCTGGCGCACGTTGCCAGACCCGGATTTACGTGCCAATCTCGAAACATGACCGAGTACACGGATTCACTGGCAGAGTCGTTCCGAGCTGGCGTCACCACGGTGCGCAACGACAAATTTCACCGCTATGAGCTGCATGTGGACGGCGAGCTGGCCGTGATTTCCCAGTTCATGGACAAGCCCGGTCATATTGATTTCATTCACACTGAGACGAAACCAGGGTTCAACGGCCAAGGCCTTGCAAAAGTCCTGGCGCACTTTGCGTTGGATGATGTGGTGGCCTCCGGAAAGCGCATCATCCCGCACTGCCCGTACATCGCCGCGTACTTGAAGAAGCACGAGGGCTACGAGCAGGACGTCGACTGGCCCGCCGAGAAGCCGGTGGGGGAACCGAAGAACGAGTAACTTGATGCCCGCTTCCCTGGGAAGCCGGTTCGCTAAGGAAGCGGGGACCGCTTTCTTTGCCATTGCACTGCATGCCACAAGAGCAGAGCGGCAGTGATCAGCAACGCAGCCAGGATTGCATAGGGTGCGTTGGAGAGCATGATGAAGTTAATTTGGGCTGTCTGGGCTGACTCGGGGGACTGAGCTTGGGCAGTGCTCACTATCGCGCTGGCCGCCGTAGTTAAAGCCCATAATCCAAACCATGCCAAGCCGGCGTCCAAGACCCACAAGGCAATGATGAATGGGTTGAGCTGGATGCGCTTGCGTTCCGCGCCCGCGGTCTCCGGCACGTGGGGGCTGACGGCGGGCTGGGCGTTGCCATGCTCGTCGATTTCGCGGAAGCCGATTCGTTCGTGGGCGTGGTCCTTCATATGGTCCCCCAACCGTGGGCAGCGGATAGTCCTAGCACTCTACCCCTTGGAGATCGGAAGGCAGCAGGTCGTGCACACACGGCCCAGCGAAGCCTTCGGACCCAAAAATAGTGCCATATTCTGCACCCAAAGTGGTCCGAAGAAAAGTCAATGACGTACTTACGGGCGGCACAGTCGCGAGAAACCGTCTTCTCAGCGAAATACATCACAAAAGTTTGACGCAAAGGATTACCTAAGTAAGGCTTACCTTGCTAACAAGCGGCCCCAACGCAATGGAAGGAAGCTGACGTGACGTCACCTAGTGTCGAAGAGCGGATCGCTCAGGAGCAGGATTTTGGCTCCAAAGTGGAACTGGCCCTCGCTGCCACAAACCAGCTGTTCAACGCACGAAATTCACCCAGTTACGTCGCTCAGGTTCTCCAGGGGGTCAATGCGGTCTCAACCAAAGTTCAGCGGACCGCCCAGCCGTTCACCGGCGTCGGGCATGCAGAACTGAAGGCCAAGGTTGGTGCGGTGGACCTTGAACGCCCGCTGCCGGACACGGCTGCGGCGCTGGAAGAGCTCGAGGAGCTCTACCTCAAGGACGCCGTCTACTTCCACGATTCCCGCTACGCGGCGCACCTCAACTGCCCGGTTGTCATTCCGGCTCTGGTTGGCGAAGCCGTGCTCTCGGCAGTGAATTCCTCCATGGACACCTGGGACCAGAGCGCCGGTGCCACCATGATCGAGCGCCGCCTCATCGATTGGACGGCCGAGCGGATCGGTTTCACGGAAGACGCTGACGGTGTGTTCACGTCCGGTGGAAGCCAGTCCAACTTCCAAGCCCTGCTGATTGCCCGGAATCATGCCGTCGCCAAGCTGCGGGCCGCGAATGGGGATGCGCGCCTGCCGCACCTGCTCGACCGGCTCCGGATTTTTACGTCCGTGGATAGCCACTTCAGCATCCAGAAGTCTGCTTCCATGCTGGGGCTGGGCTTCGATGCCGTCATCGCAGTGCCTACCACCCAAGACCACCGCATGGACCCCACCGCGCTTGCTACTGCCTTGGCGGAAGCCCACGACGCCGGGCTGGTGCCGATGGCGGTTGTCGCAACTGCCGGGACTACGGACTTCGGTTCGGTTGACCCTTTGTCCGAAATGGCAGCGTTGGTTCGCGCCTACGATTCGTGGCTGCACGTGGACGGCGCCTACGGTGGAGGGCTCATCGTTTCCGGCAGGCACCGTCACCTCCTGAACGGGATCCACCTTGCGGACTCCGTCACGGTCGACTTCCACAAGACCTTCTTCCAGCCTGTCAGCTCCAGCGCAGTCCTTGTCCGCAACGGCTCCATGATGGGCCACGTCACCTACTACGCGGACTACCTGAATCCTGAGAGCGCGGCGAAGGCAGAAATCCCCAATCAAGTGGACAAGAGCATCCAGACCACCCGCCGCTTCGACGCCCTGAAGCTGTGGCTGACCCTCCGCATCATGGGTGCCGACGCCATCGGCGCACTCTTCGACGAAGCGATCGACCTCGCCGCCCGGGTGGGAACCTCGCTGGCTGACGATGTTGACTTCGAACTCGCTGCAGCACCCCAGCTGAGCACCTTGGTTTTCCGTTACCGCCCAGTGGTTGACGGTGCAGCCCTCGATGAAGATGCTGCAGACGTTCTCAACCCAGCTATCCGCGCCGCGATCTTCGCTTCCGGCCAGGCCGTTGTTGCCGGCACCAAAGTGGCTGGCCGCCACTACCTCAAATTCACCCTCCTCAACGCCGAGGCGAGCCTGAGGGACATCCAGGAAATCATCGAACTTATCCGCCGGACGGGCGACAACCTGTTGGCGAACACCACGGAGGCCGCAGCGTGAGCACCCAGGACAACGGCAAGATTTACGACGTCGCAGGCATCGGCGTCGGGCCTTTCAACCTGGGCTTGGCCGCGTTGAGCGAGCCCGTGGAAAACCTCGACTGCGTTTTCCTGGACCGCCGCGAGTCCTTCGACTGGCACCCCGGCATGATGTTGGAGCCGGCGCACCTGCAGGTCCCGTTCATGGCGGACCTCGTGACGCTCGCCGACCCGACGTCGCCGTTCTCGTTCTTGAACTTCCTGAAGCAGACCGGGCGCTTGTACCGTTTCTATATCCGCGAGAACTTCTACCCGCTGCGTGCCGAGTACAACCAATATTGCCAGTGGGTGGCCGGCCAGCTTGAGTCTGTTCGTTTTAGCACGGATGTGCTGGATGTGACCTACGACGACGGCGTGTACCGGCTTTCGGTCCAGGGGCCGGAAGGAGCTGAGGTGCTTCGCGCCCGCAAGCTTGTCCTGGGCACCGGTACCTCCCCGTATGTCCCGGAATCCTGTGCAGGAATAGTGGACGCCGGAGGACTTGTCCTCCACAACGCCGACTACCTGTCGAGGAAGAGTGAGCTGCAGTCCAAGCGCAGCATCACTATTGTGGGCAGTGGCCAGAGCGCTGCGGAGCTCTACTACGAGTTGCTGCAGGAGATCGATGTCTACGGTTACCAGCTCAACTGGGTCACGCGTTCGGGCCGGTTCTTCCCCTTGGAGTACACCAAGCTCACTCTTGAGATGACGTCGCCGGAGTACGTTGACTACTTCCACTCGCTCCCGGGCGAGCAGCGGGATTCGCTGATCAAGAGCCAGAAGAACCTGTACAAGGGCATCAACTCGGACCTGATCGACGACATCTACGACCTCCTTTACACCAAGAGCCTCTCCGGCATGGTGGACACCCAGTTGCATACGCACTCATCGCTCACCGCTGCAGAGTGGGATGCCACCACCGGCACCCATACACTCCGGTTGCACCACGAGGAACACGGGCAGGGCTACACCTTGGAGTCCGAAGCCGTGGTCCTCGCCACCGGCTACACGTACAAGGAGCCCGCCTTCCTGGCAGGCATCCAGGACCGGATCCGTCGTGACGCCAAGGGCCGCTTTGACGTTGAGCGGAACTACGGCACCGGCGTGGAACCGGGCGAAATCTTCGTCCAAAACGCCGAACTGCACACCCATGGTTTCGTCACGCCGGACCTTGGCATGGCCGCCTACCGCAACTCCTGCATCCTCCGCGAAATCACCGGCCGCGAGGTCTACCCGATCGAGCGCAGCATCGCATTCCAGCAGTTCGGTGCTCCCGCTCCCGTGACTGCTGCCGTCCCCGAAACCGCTGGAGCCACCGTATGAGCTTCACGTTCCGGCTGGTTGATCCCGTGGCGGACGCACCTATCCTCCACAGCTGGGTCAGCCAAGAATATGCGCGGTTCTGGGGAATGGTTTCGGCCACCGAGCAGGACGTTGTGGAGGAATACTCCAAGATCGCTGAATCCGGCCATCACCAAGCGTTCCTGGGGCTCGACGACGGCGTCCCCGCCTTCCTGATGGAGCGGTACCGACCGGAGTCGTCGCCGTTGGCGGACGTCTACGAGGTTCAGCCAGGTGACGTGGGCATGCATCTCTTGGTGTCACCACCCAGCGGCGCCCCGCAACCGGGCTTCACCACCGCCGTTATGCAGTCCGTCATGACGGAACTCTTCGATGACCCGGCAACCCAGCGTGTCGTCGTCGAGCCGGACGCCCGCAACCACAAGATCCATGTCCTGAACGAGAAAGTGGGCTTCCGCCCGCACGGAGTGGTGACCCTTCCCGCCGTCGACCCTGCCGAAGACCACAAGCAGGGGCTGCTCAGCTTCTGCACCCGCGAGGATTTCCTGGCGACCCTGACCCCGATTCTGGCCGCGCCTGCCGCGGCGACCAGAGGAGAATCCCTGTGACAACAACTGCCGACAACGCGACTATCACCGCCGTTGATTCCGTGTCCCATCTGACCCCGGAGCGCTGGGCCATCGCCAACCGGCACCTGGTCCGCAAGGCGATCGCCGAGTTCTCGCACGAGCGAATCCTGGTCCCGGAGCTGATCCGCGAGGAGGGTGCCGGCGTGGGACTGTACAAGGTAGTGAGCGATGACGCTGCTACTGAATACCGCTTCCGCGCCCGGCTGCTGCAACTGGAGCACTGGTCCGTATCCGCGGAATCCATCGTTCGGTTGCGGGATGGTGAAGAGCTCCCTGTGGATGCCTTGGACTTCATTGCCGAGTTCCATGAGGCACTGGCCATCCGCCAGGAAATGCTGCCTGTATACCTTGAGGAAATCAGCAGCACGCTGGCCAGCCACGCCTATAAGCAGGGCAAGCCGTTCAGCTCGGCCCAATTGGCTGCGGGCATCACCGGCGGCGCTGACCGCGCCGCTGATTTCCAAGCCATTGAGCACAGCATGACCGAGGGCCACCCGTGCTTCGTGGCCAACAACGGCCGGCTTGGGTTCGGGATCGCCGACTACCATGCATTTGCACCGGAAACCGGCGCAGCCGTGAAGCTGCAGTGGATCGCTGTGCACCGCAGCAAGGCAGTATTCACCTCCAGTGCAAGGTTGGACTACCGGACGCACTTCGAGGCCGAACTTGGGCCCGCGACTCTTGCTTGGTTCAACGCGGAACTGTCCTCATCCGGCCTGGATCCGGAGGACTACCTCCTCATGCCCGTCCATCCGTGGCAGTGGGACAACAAGCTCACGGTGACGTTCGCGGCAGAAATCGCCCAGCGCCACATCGTGAACCTTGGCACGGGGGAAGATTCGTACCAGGCACAGCAGTCGATCCGTACGTTCTTCAACACCGACTACCCGGAAAAGGCCTACGTCAAGACGGCCATGTCCGTTTTGAACATGGGCTTCATGCGCGGTCTGTCCCCGCAGTACATGAAGGCAACACCGGCCATCAATGACTGGCTGCAGGAACTGATCGGCAATGACCAGGAGCTCCAGGATCGGGGCTTGGCCATGATCCGTGAAACCGCGGCCATCGGCTACCACAATCACTATTACGAGGCTGCTTCGGCCAAGGGGTCCCCGTACCGAAAGATGCTCTCGGCCCTGTGGAGGGAAAGCCCGCTACCGTTGCTCACGGAGGGGCAGCAGCTGGCCACCATGGCGTCTTTGCTGCACGTGGACTCCTCGGGAGAATCGGTGGTGTCCGCCCTGATTCAGCGGTCGGGCCTGGCCCCCACTGAGTGGCTTCGCCGCTACTTCGAGGCCTACCTTGTGCCGCTGGTCCACTGCCTCTACGAGTACGAGCTCGCTTTCATGCCGCACGGCGAGAACGTCATCCTGATCCTTGAGGATGGAGTGCCCGTCCGCGCCATCATGAAGGACATCGCGGAGGAAATCGTGGTCATGGGGGACCGGCTGGAACTCCCGGAGGAGGTCTCCCGTGTCAAGGCTGAGATCCCTGCCGAGGAAATGGTCCTGGCCATCTTTACCGACGTGTTCGACTGCATCTTCCGCTTCCTGGGCGCAATCCTTGTGGAGGACGGCACGTTGCGCGAGGACGAGTTCTGGGGAACTGCCGCCGCAGTGCTGCGGGAATACCAGCAGCGCCACCCGGAGTTGGCGGACCAGTTCGCGATGCACGACCTGTTCGCAGCGGACTTCGAGCTCTCCTGCCTCAACCGCCTGCAGCTCCGGAACAACCAGCAAATGCTCGACATCTCGGATCCCTCTGGTGGGCTCCAGATGGCGGGCCGTTTGGCGAACCCCTTGGCCAAGTTCGCCTGATTTACTCCGCCGAGGTGGCAGTTAACACCAATCCTGCTCGCAGACATGGGTATTAACTGTCACCTCGGCGGAGCGAGTGCTCCCTAACTCTTGACACTCCGACGTGACGCCGGATACATTTGTCCACGTTATACGAATAACTAATACGAATAACCAATACGCTGATACGGCCCAAGGAGGTGCCCCATGGCTAAGTCGAAGCCGCATTCCAAGCCGACCATGCACGATGTTGCTGCTGCTGCCGGTGTTTCGCAAGCCACTGTCTCCCTGGTGCTGAACTCAGCGGGCGGGTCGCGGTTTTCCGACGAGACCCGACGCAAGGTCAAAGATGCCGTCGCGCAACTCGGTTACCGCACGAACGCCCACGCAAAGATGCTCCGCGATGGGTTGGCCGGTATGGTCGGGTTCATTGGCGACTCTGTGGCGACTTCCCCCTTTGCCGGGGCAATCATCGAAGGGGCCCAAGAGCGCGCCTGGGAGGATGGGCTCCTCCTGCTGACCATGAACACCGGCGGAGACAAGGACCTTGAGGCCGCTTCCCTTGACGCCATGCTTTCCTACAATGTGGCAGGCGTCGTTTATGGCTCCATGTATCACCGGCTGCTGGAGGTGCCCAAGGCTCTTGCTGGTGTTCCCTCGGTGGTGCTGAACTCCCAGGATCGGGCCGGGCAGCTCCCCAGTGTGGCACCCGACGAGGTGAACGGCGGCTATTCAGCCACCCGCCACTTGCTTAATGCCGGGCACACCCGCGTGGGGATGATCAACATCGAATTGCTCGAAAGCGGCCTTCCTGCCGCGGTGGGCCGTTACGAGGGCTATACGGCAGCCCTTGCAGAGGCTGGACTGGACGTGGACCCCGCGCTGGTGCGCTTCGGCAGGGGCGGCGAGGATGACGGTTACAAGTATGCAATGGAATTGATGACTGCCCCGGAGCAACCTACGGCGATCTTCTGCGCCAATGACCGGACGGCATGGGGGGCTTATCAAGCGGTAGCCGATCTTCGGCTTTCGATTCCTGATGACGTCTCGATTGTGGGTTTTGATAACCAAGCCATCGTCGCTCCCCATCTTCGTCCAGGGCTGACAACCTTCGAATTGCCCTTTATTGCCATGGGCAGGCGCGCGGTTGATCTTATCCTCCAAGGCGCCGAGCCCGATGGTCGGGTGGAGCTCATGGAATGCCCCCTTATTGAACGAAAGTCAGTTACACACCCTAAGGAGATGCCATGAGCCGCACTATGCCGGCGAAACGCGGGCGTCCGTCTGCGGCACCGGTGCCGCAACTTCCGCAACGAAAAATTTCTGCTTCGCTCCGCCTTCGGCGCATTTTTCGGGCCTGGCAGTTATACGTATTACTAACGCCAGCGCTGCTGTACATCTTGGTCTTCAAGTACTGGCCGATGTACGGCGTGCAGATAGCTTTCAAGAACTACAACCCGGTGGATGGTTTCACTGACAGCCCCTGGGTGGGGCTGGACCACTTCGTCCGGTTCGTGAACTCCTACCAGTTCGGCCAAGTGGTGGGAAACACGCTATGGATCGCGGTCCTGGGCCTCTTAGTGGCCTTCCCCATCCCCATCATTCTGGCGCTGCTGGTCAACCAGCTCCAGAGCGAGAGATTCAAAAAGTTCACCCAAACGGTGCTCTACTCGCCGGCGTTCATCTCCACCGTTGTGGTGGTGGGAATCATGTTCGTGATCCTCTCGCCGAGGTCAGGGCTGGTAAACAACGCCATCCAACTCACCGGAGGCGAGCCGATCTTCTTCATGGGCTCGGCTGAGTGGTTCCGGCCGGTGTACGTCATCTCGGATGTCTGGCAGAACGCGGGGTTCTCCATGATCGTCTACCTCGCCGCGTTGGCCGCGATCGACCCCGCACTTCACGACGCCGCGAAGGTGGATGGCGCGTCAAAGCTCCAGCGCATCCGCCACATCGACCTGCCGGGCATCATGCCGGTGGTGACCATCCTTTTCATCCTGGCTATCGGCAACCTGCTGAACGTGGGCTTCGAAAAGGCATTGCTGATGCAGACACCGTTGAACCTGTCCACATCAGAGATCATCCAGACCTACGTCTACCACGCTGGTTTGCAGCAAGCGCAGTTCAGCTACTCGGCCGCCATTGGCCTCTTCAACTCCCTCCTCAACCTTGCGCTGTTGCTCGTCTTCAACACGATCGCACGCCGGGCCAACCAAGCGACCCTGTGGTGATGCCGAAATGTCCCTGACAACCGAACCCTCAACCATCCACCAGGCCAACAGCGCTCCCAACCCGGGCCGCCGTCACCAGACTCTGCGCGACAAATACGGCGATCGCATCTTCAACGTCGCCGCCGCGGCAGTGCTGCTGTTGTCCATCCTTGCCGTGGTCTACCCCCTCTACTTCATTGTCATCGCCTCCATCAGCGACCCCAATGCCGTCTACGAAGGGAAAGTCTGGCTGTTCCCATCCGGAGTTACCACCGAAGGCTACGAACGGATCTTCGCCGACAGCAGGATCTGGAACGGACTCGGCAACACCCTCCTGTACACCGTGCTGGGAACCGCCATCAGCGTTACCACCATCCTGTGTGGCGCCTACGCGCTGTCCAGGAAGGACATGCCGGGCCGCAAGATCCTGATGCTCCTGTTCGTGATCACCATGTTCTTCGACGGCGGACTCATCACCAAGTACCTGGTGGTCCGGGACCTGGGCATGCTGGACACCATCTGGGCCGTGGTCCTGCCGGGTGCCGTGGGCGTCTGGAACCTGATCATCGCCAGGTCCTTCTTCGAGCACACCATCCCCAACGAACTGCGCGAGGCCGCCCAGATGGACGGGGCAACGGACTTCAAGTTCTTCTTCAACATGGTCCTGCCACTATCCAAGCCATTGATCATGCTGATGATCATGGTGCACGTGGTGGCCCATTGGAACTCGTTCTTCGACGCCCTGATCTTCCTCAACGACGACACCAAATACCCGCTGCAGCTCGTCCTGCGGAACATCCTGATCCAGTCAGACGTCTCCTCCACCGGAACAACCGGCGGGGACATCGAATCCTATGCGGCAGCGCAAAGGATCGCAGAGCTCACCAAGTACGCCATGATCGTCGTCTCGAGCCTGCCACTCATGATTGCCCTGCCATTCATGCAGAAGCACTTCACCAAGGGCGCCATGATCGGCGCCGTCAAATAATCGCTCACCCCAAAGAAAACGGTCCAAAGCATTCGCCTCTGGACCGCACCCGATCACACTCAGAACAGGAAATGACCATGGCAATCAGCCGCAAACTCGCCGTCCTTGGCGCCGTGCTGGCCGGAACGTTGACGTTCACCGCCTGCTCCGGCTCCAACTCAGGCACCACGGAGATCAAAGATGCCTCCGCAGACTTCGGCTTTCAAGAAAAAGGCTTCCCCATTGTCAGCAAGCAGCTGACCTTGAAGTTCTCAGGAACGAAAGCGGCCCTGGCCCCCGACTACAACACCATGACCGTCGTCAAGGAATGGGAAAAGGCCACCAACGTCCACATCGAGTGGGAAAACCTTCCCGAGACGGTCTTCCAGGAAAAGAAGAACCTGATCCTGGCCAGTGGCGACCTGCCGGACGCGTTCTTCAACACAGGCCTGACGGATGCCGAAATCGCCACCTACTCCGCCAGCGGCACCTTGATCCCTCTGGAAGGACTGATCGAGAAAAACGCGCCGAACCTGTCCAAACTCCTCTCCGAGCGCGCGGACATCAAGGCAGCGATCACCTCTTCAGACGGACACATCTACTCCCTGCCGTCCGTGGAAGAGCTCGGCCTGGTGCAGTTCCCCAATGAACTGGCCATCAACACCTCCTGGCTCAAGAAGCTCAACATCCCCATGCCCAAGACCATCGATGAGTTCCACGACGCCTTGGTGGCTTTCAAAGCCCAGGATGCCTCCGGCACAGGCAAAACCATCCCCCTGAGCTTCATGCCCGGCTCATGGTGCGGCGACATCGTGGACCTGATCGCTGCCCTCGGCGGAACCCCGGACAACATGGACCACCGCATCGTCCAGGACGACAAAGTCATCTTCACGGCCACCCAGGATGGCTACAAGAAGGCCATCCAAACCCTCCACGAGTGGTACAAGGAGGGCCTGATCGATCCTGAGTCCTTCTCCCAGGACGACAAAGCCTATCTGGCCAAGGGCAAGGCCGCCACGGAAAACCTCGGCTCATTTGTCTGGTGGGAAATTCCCGAAATGGTAGGCGCGGACCGCGCCGGCGACTACGCCCTGGTGCCCGTCCTTGAAGGCGTCGACGGCAAACGAATCGCCAGCCAATCCAACAACCAGGAAATCGCCCGCGGAGCGTTCGCCATCACCCGGGCCAACAAATACCCGGCAGCGACCATGCGCTGGGCAGACAACCTCTACGATCCCATCCAGTCCGCCCAAGCCAACTGGGGACCCATCGGTGAAACCCTCCAGAAGGACGCCAGCGGCATCCTGACCCAAATCCCGGCACCGGCCGGAACCAGCGAAGGCGAACGCCGCCAAAAGGTTGCCCCGGGCGGACCGAAGGCAAACACCGCCGAGAACTTCACGTCCGTCGTCGCCCCCGAACCACGCGCCGCGGCCCGCCAAAAGACGGTCACTGAAAACTACAAGCCCTTTGCGGGCAACGACGGCTACCCGCCCGTTGCACTTTCCAACGAAGAGCTCCAGCAGATCGGCACCATCCAGGCAGACGTCACTTCACTGGTCAAGCAGAACACTGCCAAGTGGATCGTGTCCGGCGGCATCGACCAAGAATGGGACGGCTACGTCACCCAGCTCAAGAACGTTGGCGTCGACAAGATGATCGAGGTCTACCAAGCCGCCTACGACCGCTTCAAGAAGAACTCCTAACTGCTAACACCGGGGCAGGCCGGAGCTGACCCACCGGCCTGCCTCGTCCCGGGGCCTGAACCCCCTCCACTCAGAAACGAGACTCGTCCTTCATGACTGCCGCAGCCACGACCACCGATACCTTCCGCCCGGCCCTGCACTTTGCAACAAGGAACACCTGGATTAACGACCCCAACGGCCTCATCTTCCATGACGGCGTCTACCACCTCTACTACCAGAACAACCCGTTCGGCAGCGAGCACGCCAACCTGTCCTGGGGCCACGCTACGTCCACCGACCTCGTGAGCTGGACTAACCATCCCGTCGCCATCGCCTGTGACGAGCAGGAAGACATCTTCTCCGGCAGCATCGTCTTCGACCCGCAGAACACCAGCGGCTTCGGCAAGGACGGAACAGCACCCCTGGTAGCCATCTACACCAGCGCCTACAAACCCGCCTCCGCGCTCGAAGGCGTCCAAGCTCAGTCACTGGCCTACAGCCTCGACGGTGGATACACCTGGACCAAATACGCGGAGAATCCCGTCCTGAATCGTCGTTCAGCTGATTTCCGCGACCCTAAAGTGTTCCGCTATTCCGGCCCGGCCGGTGACTATTGGGTGTTAGTAGCCGTCGAAGCGCAGGACTTCCAAGTCCTCCTATATAAGTCACTGGATCTCAAGAACTGGGAGTACCTGAGCACCTTCGGTCCCGCGAACGCGACAGGGGGTATCTGGGAATGCCCGGACCTGTTTCCCATGGCGGTCGGCGGTGACCCCGAAGACGTCAAATGGGTGCTCACGGTCAACCTGAACCCGGGCGGTCCAAATGGCGGCTCGGCCGGGCAGTACTTCGTAGGTGATTTTGACGGCGCCACCTTCACTTCAGCCACGACAGTGACTGAAGGCCTTCAGGACCCTGAGCGGTTGGGTGACTACCAGTGGCTGGATTGGGGCCGCGACTACTACGCCGCCGTGTCCTTCAGCGACGCACCGCAAGGCCGACGCCTGATGATCGCGTGGATGAACAACTGGCAGTACGTCCACGAACTCCCCACAGCGTCATGGCGAAGCCCCATGTCACTGGTCCGCGAAGTATCCCTCCAACGCCTCGATGGAAGCTGGCGGCTGGTGCAGCAGGTGGCAGGAGACCTTGCCTTGCACCCGGAACTGAACCCCTCGTTCACCCTCGCCGAAGTCGAGATCGCTGAGGGGCAGCACATCCTGAGGGGCGCAGCAGGCGCCGTTCAACGCATCGACGTCACCCTCACGCCGGGAACTGCCGAAGAATTCGGGCTCGTAGTCCGCGGCGAAGGTGCGCTAGGAACCCGCATAGGCGTCCGGCCTGCAGAAGGGACCCTCGTAGTCGATCGTCGCGAATCAGGGCATACAGACTTCCATGAAGCCTTCGCATCCATCGACACCGCACCCATCCGCGCGGCGGACGGGCACTACCGCCTCACCATCTTCGTGGACCACTGCTCCGTGGAAGTATTCGCCCAGGGCGGTCAAGTCACTATGACCGAACTAATTTTCCCGTCACCGAGCAGCAACGACGTTTCCGTCTACGCAGTGGGTGGCTCAGCTGCGATAAACACCCTGCACATCACGCAGTACGCGTAGACCACACACCCTTTGCGCCGAGGTGGCAGTTAACACCAATCCTGCTCGCAGACATGGGTATTAACTGTCACCTCGGCGCGGGCAAAGGGGAGGGGCTAGTCTAGGCGCATGACCACTCGAGCCAACGATCTCACCGCCTTGGTTACCGGCGCTACCGCCGGGCTCGGTGCAGAATTCGCCCGCCAGCTCGCCGAAGCCGGGCACCACCTGGTTCTGGTGGCCCGCGATGAAGAGCGCCTTAAAGAAAAGGCCGAGGAACTCGAACGCGACTTCAGTATCTCGGCGGAGGTTCTTTCCGCAGACTTAACCACCGACGTCGGCGTCTCGGCAGTGGCTGACCGCTTGAGTGACGCTGCACGGCCTGTGGATGTCCTGGTCAACAACGCGGGCATCGGGCTGTTGAAGTCGTTCGAACGGAATGACTTGGACGAGGAACGTCGCCACCTGAGGCTCCACGTCCAGACACCCATGGAATTGAGCCACGCTGCACTTGAAGTCATGCTGGCACGCGGCAAGGGGCGGATCATCAACGTCGCCAGCGTGGCAGCGTTCGCCAACAGGGGTACCTACTCCGCCGCCAAAGCATGGCAAGTGACATTCAGTCGGTGGGCCAACATCACCTACGCGAAATCCGGCGTACAGGTCACCGCGGTTTGCCCAGGTTTCACCCACACCGAATTCCACGACCGTATGGGCATGGACAAAACCGTTGCTCCCCGGTTCTTGTGGCTCACAGCCGAGCGTGTAGTGCGCGAAGGGTTGGAGGACAACGCCAAGGGCAAGGGTGTCTCCATCCCTACGCGGCGGTACAAAGTGGTCAGTTTCTTTGCACGTATCCTGCCGGCGAAGCTGACTTCCGGCCCACCCCGGCGGCCGCTCGAACCGTAAATCTGAGGTCCGGGTTACTATGACAGTTCATTCGAGCCTGAGGGGGCAGTGCTGTGAGGAACAAATCCTGGGCATTCATTGTGGCCATGGTTGTCAGCGGAGTGCTGCTGAGCGGCTGCACCGGAACGAGCAACACGGGCTTCAAAGCGCTGGAGCGAGAGGCGACGGAGACCGACACTCCGCCGACGGGCCTGAAACTCGAGCAATTCGAACTGGAAAAGGTGCTGTTGGTCGCTGAAGCGAACGGGAAGAAGTACTACTTGGGACAGGGCAAACAGGGCCGTCCGTCATGCCTCGTCGTAGAAAATGCGGACCCAACGCTCTCTCATAGCGGCTGCACTGACTCTATTCAGGGGGAGATGCTGAGGATCAGTGGTCCCGACCAGAAATCTGCTGTTTTGGTTGCCGACGACTATGACACCCAGGAGCTTGAGTCGAGTGGCTTGACGAAAATCCACCCGAACATCCTCGTCGTTACGAACTGAAACAGTTGCGAACTGAAACAGCTACGAACTGAACCGGCTACGAACTGACCCGGCTACGAACTGACCCGGCCCCTCGGGGCCCGCACCAGCACCGCCACCGCGATCCCAACCACGGCCCCCACAAATGTCTCGATGGCGCGCTCCATGACCAGCACCCCTGGATCCATGGGGGCAGCGAGTTGGGCAATCAGCAGTATCACCGGCGTGAAGAACACCATGGCCCACCCGTAGTGCCGTGCCATGAACAGCTCGGTGGGGAACTGGCACAGAACCACCAGCACGGCGAGTACCACTGCGGTTTGACCCGGGAAGTACTGAAGCGGCGATAGCGGACTGGGGAAAAGCACGACGGCGACGATCCCCAACCCGAGGAATGTCCCCACGATGCGGTGGATACCTCGGTGGACGCGGCTTGGGAGGTCGGCTCCTGCGAGGGGCACGGCCGCGGCGGCCATGGCCCAATGTGGGTGGCCGCTGCCGCTCAGCACCCCGATGGCCCCGGCCACGCCGACCGCGAGCGAATAGCGTGCAGCATGGACCAACGCGGCCTGACGCTGCGGGCCGCGAAAGACGGGAAGGTCGCGGCCGGCACCGGCGACCCATGTGCGCCGCCGGAACCAGCCGCTGAAACCGACCACCAGCGAAAAGCCAGCGGACCCGACGCCGATGAGTACCGCCGTCGTGAAGGGCACGTTGGTTGGGACGGAGGCGCAGGCGCCCAAGGCGAGGATACCGAAGAACGGGCCTACGGGCTTGAGTCGTACGGCGTCCGCATACAGGGATCCGGTGCCGGCAAAGAAGGTTGCCACGAGTACCAACCACCAGGACTGGATGTGGTTGACCGAGAGGAACACCCCGATAGTGAGTCCGCCAACCAGGAACAGGGCAGCCTGGGCTTGGTGCTTGAGTCTGAGCTGATGCGTTTCGTTGCGGCCGTACATGCCGGTTAGTGCACCGAATACGGCGTACATCATAAGATCCGGACGGCCGATGAGGATGAGGAACAACCCTGGCACTGCGACACTCAGGGCCACCCGTACAGCCGAGAGGTGGTCGTTGTTGGCAGGACCCATCCGGTGGAGTTCACGGGCATGCGAGATGAGTGCGGGCATGCGGGAACACCACCAATCGGTCAGGGCTTGTCTTTGGAAATTAGCATCATCGCGGCCCAGGCCGCCATTAGCCCGGTCACAACCCGTAGCGGACTTGGGCGCGCGGACGGGGGAAGTTCTGGGAAGATCAAGGTATGCCCGTCGCTTTCGTCTGCCGCACCCGCTCCAGCATGCCACCGCAGGAGCTATTTGATCTTTCCCGCAACATCGATGCCCACGTAGGGTCCATGACGCAGAGCCGAGAGAAGGCAATCGGCGGCGTAACCACTGGGCTCATCTCGGAAGGTGAGACTGTCACCTGGCAGGCATGGCACCTCGGCGTCCGGTTCCGCATGACCAGCCGCATTACGCGGATGGAGACGCCGTCGTCGTTCTCTGATGAACAGGTGAAGGGCCCTTTCAAGTACCTTCGCCACACGCACGAGTTCCGGCCGGACGGCAGCGGGACCCTCATGGTGGATACCGTGGAATTCGCTGCACCATTTGGTCCGCTGGGCAGGCTGGTGGAAAAGCTGATTCTGGCCCGATACCTGCAGAACCTGATTGAGAAGCGCAACGCGTTCCTGGTGGCACCCGCCATTTCAATCCAGGAACCGCCAACCCGGGACGCCCGGCAATGATCAGGCTCGCGCACGCGGACGACCTGCTGATTCTGCAGGACATCGAGCGTGCCGCGGGCCAGGCTTTCCGGGCTTTGGGAATGGATTCCATCGCGGACGACGAGCCCCTTTCCATCGATGAGCTGAACAGTTATGCCACGGCCGGGCGCGCTTGGGTTTCCGTCGACGGGCTCGACTACCCGGTGGCATACCTGCTGACGGACATCGTTGACGGCAACGGTCACGTGGAGCAGGTCAGCGTTCACCCCGATCAAGCACACCAAGGACTGGGCCGGGAGCTCCTGCATGCAGCGCGCGTCTGGACGCGCGGACACGGAATGCAGCGCCAAACCTTAAGCACCTTCCGGGACGTGCCCTGGAACGCCCCGTACTATCGCCGCCTCGGCTTCGAAGTGCTCGACGCCGGCAGTTGGGGTCCGGGGCTGACCCGCCTCATGGAGCACGAGGCTGAGTTGGGCCTGACCCGGTGGCCCCGCGTAGCCATGTGGCGCCCGGCGGTCCCGCCCAAGTAACCCAGCCAGTCGGGTTAGCCTGCCACCAACTCAACCTCGTAGCTGTCCGTGTTGAGCAGGTATGCCGCGTAGTGGTCCGGGCCGCCGGCGTGCGGGTACTTCGACTCGAACATCTCGTACCAACCGGCATCCGCCCCGAGTGCCCGGATCCTGTCCACGTTCTCCCGGGTCCCGGCGTGGAAGGCTATGTGGTTGACCCCGGGATCCGTGCGTCGGTGGGTTGTGGCGGTGGTTGCATCAGTCTGCTCCACCACCACATACGTGCCGTCCAGCTTCCAACTGCACCCCGTGGGCCACTCCTGGAATGGCTCATAACCCAGCTCACCCAGCAGCCAGCCCCACTCTTCCCTTGCCCTGTCAAGGAACGGCACCCAGATCTCAAGATGGTGGATCGATCCCACCGGAACCTCACGCATGCGCCGATTCTACGAGGTCTGTGCCCGTTTCACAGGGCTGCGCTCGCCGAGTCGCCACGGGCGCACGGGTTCCTACTTCCTGAGCCTGACGCGAACAGCGGCGCCGGCGCACAGGATCACCGCGAGGCCGCCCACCACGGTGGTCCACGTCATGGACTCAGCTAACAGGAGCCCGGCCCAGGCGATGCTCATGACCGGCTGGACGAGCTGGATCTGGCTGACCTGGGCCATGGGTCCGATGGCCAGGCCCCGGTACCAGGCGAAGAAGCCGAGGAACATACTCACCACGCCCAGGTAAGCGAAGGACAACCACTGGACGGGAGTGGCAGAAGGTATGCCGGAGCCAAGCGATACCACCGTCAGCAGAATCATCACTGGCGCAGCCACCACCAAAGCCCAAGAGATGGTCTGCCAGGCACCCAGTTCCCGGGCGAGCAACCCACCCTCTGCATAGCCGATAGCGGCCGCCACCACGGCACCCAGCAGTAGAAGATCCGCCCAGTGCAGAGCGCCAAATCCACCGGACTGAACCAAAGCGAACACTACGGCTGCGATCACGCCCACCGCGGTCAGTACCCAGAACAATGGGCGAGGATGTTCCCGCCCCCTGATCACCGCTACGGTCGCCGTGGCTGCGGGGAGTAGCGCGATGACCACAGCTCCGTGACTGGCGGAAGTACTGGTCAACGCGAACGTGGTCAGCAGCGGGAATCCGGCCACGATGCCCCCGGCAACTACAGCCAGCCGCAACCATTGGAAGCCCTGTGGAAACCGTTGCCGAGTCAGCGCCAAGGCAAGCGCCGCGAGGGTGGCGGCGACAACTGCACGGCCGGCGCCGATAAACAGGGGAGACATCCCCTCCACGGCCACCCGTGTCAGCGGCACAGTAAAGGAAAAGGCGACGACGCCAAGGAGGCCCCACCAGACACCTGTTGATGTCCGTGTGCATACCACTGGCTGCAAAAGTGTAGTAGCGCTACTATTAGGACTCATGAATAACGATAGCAGTTCCCGAATCGTCTCGCGAGTAAAAGAATGGGTCGCAGGGGCTGCGCCGGGAGCCAAGCTACCATCTACGCGCCAACTCGTTGCTGAGTACCAGGCCAGCCCCGTCACGGTTCAGAAGGCCCTCAGGACACTAACGGCACAGGGCCTGATTGAGAGCCGGCCCGGCGTTGGAACTTTCGTCCGGGCTTACCGCACGGCCAGGCCCTCCGACTACGGCTGGCAAACAGCAGCCTTGCGGGCAGCCCAAGTCGCGCGACCACTGACCTCTGGCGCCATGCGGAGCGCTACCAACGATGTCATCGCATTCCATTCCGGATACCCGGACCGCGAACTCCTCCCCGAAAGACTCGTTCGTGCTGCTCTGACTCGGGCCGCAAGAGGAGACGCCGCCCTGTCCCGGCCGCCGGCGCAAGGACTTCCCGAACTCCAGACCTGGTTCGCGCAGGAACTCAGTACCTCAACGCCGGTGGGCGTCACGCCGCCCCAGCCGAGCGACGTCGTCATTCTTCCCGGTAGCCAGAGCGGACTCAGCTCGATTTTCCGGGGTCTGGTGGGGCATAGCCAGCCACTCTTGGTGGAGTCGCCCAGCTACTGGGGTGCACTGATGGCGGCGGGCCAAGCGGGCGTCAACGTCATTCCTGTCCCCAGCGGCCCGGACGGTCCCGACCCTGAAGAACTGGACAGGGCCTTCGAGGAGTCGGGCGCGCGGGTGTTCTACGCGCAGCCGAACTTCGCCAACCCCACAGGAGCGCAGTGGTCGGCCGATCGTGGGGAAGAGGTGCTCCGGATCGTCCAGCGGCACGGAGCCTTCCTTGTGGAGGACGACTGGGCGCACGACTTCGGCATCACCGCGCCGTCGGTCCCGCTCGCCGCCAAAGACGACTCCGGGCATGTGGTGTACATTCGCTCGCTGACCAAGAGCGTCTCGCCGTCCATCCGTATCGCAGCCGTCATCGCGCGAGGCCCGGCACGCGGACGCATCATAGGGGCGCAGGCCGCTGAGTCGATGTACGTCAGCGGCCTGCTTCAGGCGGCAGCGCTCGACGTCGTCACGCAACCAGGGTGGCAAACGCACCTTCGTGGCCTCAGCCATCAGCTGCAGTCGCGGCGCGATTTGCTGGTCACCAGCCTCCGTGAGCATGTTCCGCAGGCACATCTCAGCCACCTTCCCAAAGGCGGTTTGAACTTGTGGTTGCGGATGCCGGACGGGTTCGACGTCGATCAGCTCACCAAAGATTGCGAATCGGCCGGTGTTCTTATTGCGGCCGGAACGGAGTGGTTCCCTGCGGAACCTGAAGGGCCGTACATCCGGCTCAACTATGCGGGCCCCAATCCGGGCGGCTTCCCGGAAGGTGCGCGGATCATTGGCGAGGCAGTTCGGGCCCAGTTGGGGCTTTAACAGCCGTAGCCACCAACCTCAAGGAGAGCGCCTTGGGGCTGGTGGCTACGGTGGGCGGCTAGCTGCCGCGAACTAGCTGAATCGCTGCGCAGAAGTTGCAGGCAAAGAGTTCCTAAGCGGGGGTCAGGTCCTTGTTGCCTTTACCGAACACGGCATCATCGATGGGCTGGCCGTCGAAGGGCATCTCATCCAGGTTGATGAGCGGGTTGGTGTCTTGCGTTGCTACGAGCTCACGTGCCTCGGCCTGGGTGTCCACGCTGGGCATGGAGCCGGGCAGGGGACGTTGGGCGGATTCACGCAGGAAGTAGATGGCGATCGCACCAATGATGGACGTGGCCATCAGGTAATACGCCGGCATCATATCGTCGCCCGTGCCTTCGATCAGACCCTGGACAATGAACGGCGTGGTTCCGCCGAAGATCGCAACCGAGAAGTTGTAAGCGATGCCCATTCCGCCGTAACGGCTGGACGTCGGGAACAGTGCAGGCAGGGCCGAAGCCAGGTTGGCGATGTAGAACGTCACCGGGAAGGCGATCAGGGCGAGGCCGGCCAGCGTGGACCAGATGTCTCCGATGCCGATCAGCATGAAGGCCGGAATGGCGAAGACGATGGTGCTGCCTGCGCCGATCCACAGCACGGGACGGCGGCCGATGCGGTCGGAGAGCTTACCGGTCAGTGGAATGCAAACAGCCATGATGACCAGGACCGGGATGGTCAGCAGCGTGCCGTGGACGGGGTCGTAACCCTTGGAGTCCGTAAGGTACGTGGGCATGTAGGACGTCAGGGCGTAACCAACAGTGTTGGCTGCGGCTGCGAGGATCATGGCCAGCACGATCTGGCGCCAGTAGGCCTTGATGATGCCGATGGGTCCCTTGGCGACGGCAGCATCCTGCGATGCCGCGTCTTTCGCTGAGGCTTCCTGGGCGTCCAGGGTTGCCTGGAACTGGGGTGATTCCTCGATCTTGCTACGGAAGTACACGGCAATGAGGCCCAGGGGACCTGCGATCAGGAATGGGATCCTCCAACCCCATTCCTCCATGGCTGCCTGTCCGAGCGTGAGCTGCAGGACAGAAACCAGGGCGGCACCGAGGGCGAAGCCGATGTAGCTGCCCATGTCGAGGAAGCTGGCAAAGTAGCCTCGGCGCTTGTCCGGGGCGTACTCGCTCACAAAGGTTGTGGCACCGGCGTACTCGCCACCGGTGGAGAAGCCCTGGATGAGCTTCAGGATCACCAGCAACGCGGCGGCCCAGATGCCGATCTGCGCGTAGCCGGGAAGGAGGCCGACGGCGAACGTACTTGCCGCCATGAGCATCAGTGTTGCTGCGAGGACCTTCTGACGGCCAACCTTGTCGCCAAGCCAACCGAACACGACGCCGCCAAGCGGGCGCGCGATGAAGGTTGCGGCGAAGGTGCCCAGAAGGAAGAGTGTCTGGACGGACTTGTCCGCTTCCGGGAGGAAGACAGGGCCCATGGTGGTGATGAGGTAGCCGAACACGCCGACGTCGTACCATTCCATGGTGTTGCCGACGATCGTGCCGCCGAGTGCTTTGCGCAGCATCGGCTTGTTCACCACGTTGACGTCGGATTCTTTCAGCCGGCGCTTCGGGCGAAGCTTCGTTTTCTTTACTGTACTAACTGAGTTTGGTGCGTTTGTGGCGGCCGGGGTGGGGCCTGCCAATACCTGGTTCCCGGTGGCGTTCCTTGCGCCATCCGGAGAGACGGTGTTGCTTTGGTCTGTGGGCATTTGGGCTTCTCCTAGGGAGGTCATTTGCTTGCGACTTCTGCTGCCCCGCTCTGGGCAGGGTTTCAATTTTACGCGTTTTGGACCGAAAACCCGAGTTGAGATCCGATTTTTGGGTCATATGAGGATGCAAATTGCCTAGGTGTGTTGCATCTCATTACCCGCTCTTGCCCTGTAATCATGCGGATCCGAGCTCGTTTTTGCCCTCGGGAGCACGTTGTTACCAAATTGTTTAGCGGAGCCCACTTAACAGGCCGGATTCGGGCCTAAAAGCTGATGGTTTGAACGGGTTACCGGTTAGCCGCGAGCACCACTGTTGCATCCAACGCTTCGTTCGAGACCACTTTCGGGAGCAACCCCGCTTCTTCCAGTAGTTGGGCGGTGCGCGGCGCCTGCTGGCTTGAGGTTTCCATTGCCAGGGAACCACCCGGCGCCAGCCACCGAGCCGCGTCCAGCGCTACGCGACGCTGGATATCCAAACCGTCAGCGCCGCCGTCGAGCGCTACCCGCGGCTCATGGAGGCGTGCCTCCTGCGGCATCATCGCGATGGACCTCGTAGGAACATAAGGCGCGTTCGCGAGCAGCACTTCCACTTTCCCGCGCAATTCCCGGGGGAGTGCAGCGTAGAGGTCCCCGTGATGGACGCGGCCGCCACGAGGCTCAATGTTACGGCGCGCGCACCGAACCGCCGCGGGGTCCACGTCTGTCGCGTGCAGCTCGCAGCTCCCCAGGAGATCGTTGAGCGCAGCGCCTATCGCCCCGGAACCACAGCAAAGGTCGACGACGACGGCTCCGGGTTTGGTGACCATCGCCGCCACCCGCACCACGAACTCCGTGCGACGGCGCGGCACGAAGACGCCCGGTTCCACGGCGATGCGCGTCCCGCAGAAATCCGCCCACCCCACAATGTGTTCCAGGGCAGTCCTCGAAGGCGTTGGTCCACCATGTGGGTGAGCTGGTCCGGATGGTGGGCGGCATCGATGAGCAGTTGTGCTTCATCTTCCGCGAAAACGCAGCCGGCGGCACGCAGGGTTGTGGCGATGGATGCTCTCCGGGTCACGTTTGCCATGCTAGCCGAGGACGAATTCCGGGGGAGCACGAAGAAGCGGCAGGTGAGGGGTTCACAAATCTGCCGGGATTTGGTTAGGGTATGAGACATGGGAACACTGATTTTTGAGTAGACCGGTCTCTGCCTTAGCGGCATAGCCGAGTTTCACCTGACAAAAATCCACGCCTGTTGAGGCCCTGCCTCCATGCCGTTCCCGTTCTCGACGCCTTTTACCCGAACCGCAACGACATGGGATACGTGTCTCTTCAGGACTCACACTTTTAGGAGTCCACGTATGACTGCCAACCCTTCCGAAAACAAGAAGACCCCGGCTTCCGGCGGCATCAAGTCCAAACTGACCGACGCCCAGAAGGCCATGTTGGCCAGCAAATCCGGGGGCGGTGCTCCGGCCGGTTGGCAAAGCACCGGCAAGGGGCACAAACCCACCTCCGCCAGCGGCAAGCAGGCTAAAACCGAGAAGAAGGTCCGCTGGTAAACCAGCAAACAGGAACTGAAATACAGGCACACTGGAAAGGAAGAACCATGACTGCGAATCACGATTCTCAACGCATCAATCCTGAGGTTGCTAACCACTTGGTGGAGTCCATGGGCATGGCCCCGATGCCGGAACCGACTACCGTCGCCGTCGCACTGGGCGCTGACCAGAGCAAGCAATGGCCGGACGGTAACGGCAAACGTCGCCACCCGAAAGACCGCGACCAAGCCCACGGCCGTATGGGGCAAGGAGCAGCTGTGACGGCGATCCATAGGACCAGCCGCCCGCAGATGCCACATTCCTCCTAACGGCACCCGCATCGACCGCACCACCCGCGTAGCCAGCCCAACTGAGTAACAGCAAACGTCCTACTGAGCCTTCAATAGAGCGTTATCTGTCACTTAGTTGGGCTGGCTTACGTCCTCAGGGGACTTGTCCGGACGCCAGCCACGCCACACCGGGTGCCGTAGCCGGCCGGGGCCTGTCCATTCACCGAACGTTACCTCGGCCACCAGCTCAGGGCTCACCCACTTGGCCCCCGCAGCATCCTCCCGGGGAATGTCCGCGAAGGGGGAGTTGCCCACTGCCAGGGGCTCCAGTTTCGCCATGACGTCCCGGAGCTGCCAGTCCTTGAACCCGGTGCCCACCCGGCCCACGTAGTGCAAGTTGTCGCCGTCGGGGATGCCTAGCAGAAGCGCACCGAACGTCCCGCTCCTGGCGCCCGCGCCGGGACGCCAACCGCCCACCACCACTTCCTGGCTCTGCTCCAGCTTCAGCTTGATCCAGGACCTGCTGCGGCGGCCGATCACGTAGCGACTGTCGGCCTTCTTGGCCATGACACCTTCCAGGCCCAGCTCGGCGGCGCTGGTCATGAGGTCCTCAACATCGTGGTCCAAAACTGCCGAAAGATGCAGCGGGCAGCCTTTCGGCAGGCGCTCCGCAAAACCGGAGAGCCTCTCACGGCGCTCGCGGAAAGGCAGCCCGCTTAGGTCCGTGCCGTCGTCGTAAAGAAGGTCGAACAGCATGAGCTGCACCGGAACCGTTGTACGGGCGCGTTCGATGTCCGCAGCCTTGACAAGGTTCATCCGGAGTTGCAGCCGCCCGAAATCCGGACGCGAGCCTTTGCCCAGCGCCACAATTTCGCCATCAGCCACGAAGTCGCCATCGGGCCAGCATGCGCGGTCCGTCAATTCGGGATAGGCGGCGGTGAGGTCGTTTCCGTTGCGGCTCATGAGTCGGATCTTGCCCTCGGTGCCGGTGATGATCGCCCGGATTCCGTCCCACTTCAGTTCATAAAGCCAATCATCGCCGCGGAGATCGGCTGTGGTTCCGGAAGTGGCGAGCATGGGGGCGTAGTTCGGCATGGGCAGGGGAGCAGCAGGCTTGGCGGGAGCGGGTGCGACGGATTTAGCCGCAGTTTTCCCGACTCGCCGCCCTCCCGGCTGCTCCTTCATGAGGTGGATGAGCCAGTTCTGACCCGTATTGATGAGTGCGAAACGTTTGGTCCCACCCAGGCCACCACCCGGCTCACCTGTGAGGGTCGCGATCACTTCCTTGCCGTCGCGCCACTTCTCGCACGTGTACTCACCGTGGTCCCAAATGGTCATGGTCCCTGCCCCGTACTCGCCCTTCGGGATGACGCCCGCGAAGGTGGCGTACTCCATGGGGTGGTCCTCGGTATGGACGGCGAGGTTGTTGCGGTCGGGGGTTTCCGGGATGCCACGCGGCAGCGCCCACGACGCCAGGACACCGTTGTGCTCCAAACGGAGGTCCAAGTGATAGCGGCGGGCGTGGTGCTCCTGGATGACGAAGATTCCGCCGGGGGGTGGAGGATCGCCGGGCTTGGGTTGATCGGAAGAGGAGCCTCCGGAGTGTGGGGAGGCAGAAACGGCCGACGACGACGGAAACGGCTCCGGGGTTTTCCCCGGATCGCGCATCCCGACGTACTTGGCGAGACGGTTCTCGACCGTCACCACCCGCTCACGGGCACCGGAGTCACCCGAAGCAGCACCGTCGTCGTCATTCTCATCCTCACCGTGAGGCGGCAGGTGCCGGTCGGAGATGGACGCAAAGTGGTCCTTCCCGGTAGCAACGCGCTTCATTACGGCCATGTAGTCGAGGTGGTCCAGCGAAGGGGAGGCGAGCTCCCGCCAGGTGCGGGGCGCGGCGACCGTAGGGTGGGCTTTCCCCCTGAGGGAGTAAGGGACGATGGTGGTCTTGTTCCCGCTGTTCTGGCTCCAGTCCACCAACACTTTGCCGTGGCGGAGGGACTTCTTCATGTCGCTGACCACCAGCTCCGGGTGGTCCGACTCCAAAACGCGGGCGAGCTCTTTGGCGAAGGCAGACACTTGCTCGGACTTCAAGGTGCCGTCGAGGCCTGTGTAGAGGTGAATGCCTTTGCTGCCGCTGGTGACCGGTACAGGATCCATGCCCATGTCCTGCAGGATGGAGCGGGCCAGCTTGGCCACTTCAACGCACTCGGGCAGTCCAGCCCCGGGGCCTGGATCGAGGTCCAGGACGAAGCGGTCGGGGCGGAGTGGCTTACCTGAAGGGTCCACCTGCCACTGCGGTACGTGGATTTCCAAGGAGGCGATTTGCGCCATCCACGTGAGCGTCGCCAGGTTGTTCACCATGGGATACACGTTGGTGTGGTCCGAATGCTGGATGGCGGCACGGGGAATCCACTTGGGAGCGGAGTCCTCGAGATTTTTCTGGAAGAACACTTCCCCGGGATGTTCGGCGGTGCCCACCCCGTTGACCCAGCGCTTGCGGGTTACGGGCCGATTGGCGGCAGCCGGGATCAGGAAAGGCGCGACGGCAGCGTAGTACTCCAGCACTTCTGCCTTGGTGGTGCCGGTTTCGGGGTAGATGATTTTCCCCAGGTTGGTGAGGGTGAGCTCGTGGCCTTCCACGTTCACCCGCTCCTGTTGCTTGCCTGCCACCTCTTCTCCTCTGCTGTGTTGTGCTGTTGACTGGGTGCATGAGGGCCATATGGAAGGGATCTATCGCGTTCGGTCTGGTCAACGTACCAGTGAAGCTCTACAGTGCCACGGAGGATCACGATATTGGCCTGCACCAAGTCCACAATAAGGACGGCGGGCGCATTCGGTACCAGCGGAAATGCGAAATTTGCGGCGAAGTTGTGGCGTACGAGGATATTGATAAGGCCTATGAAGAAGAAGGCCGCACAGTGGTCCTGACGTCGGCCGAATTGAAGTCGTTGCCGGAAGAGAACAGCCGCGAAATTGAGGTGGTGGAGTTCATCCCCGCCGAGCAACTGGACCCCATCATGTACGAACGCAGTTATTTCCTGGAGCCGGACTCCAAATCGCCCAAGGCGTATATGCTTCTCCGGCAGACACTGGAGGACACGGACAGGATCGCGATCGTCCAATACGCGTTGCGGCAGAAGACCCGCTTGGGGGCGCTGCGGGTACGTGGGGACGTGCTGTTGTTGCAGGCACTCTTGTGGGGAGATGAGGTCCGCGAGGCCAAGTTCCCGTCGTTGGAGACCGACATTAAGATCTCCGACAAGGAACTGGAAATGTCCTCCGCCTTGGTGGAATCCATGGCGCACGACTTTGACCCCGATGAATACACCGACGACTATCAAGCGCAGCTCCGAACGCTGATTGAGGCAAAGCTGGAAAAGGGCGAGGCCTTGGATACCGAGGCCACTTTCGGTGCGACGGAAGGCGAAGGCGAGGGCGGGGACGTCATCGACCTCATGGAAGCACTCAAGCGCAGCCTGGACAAGAAACGCGGCAAGGAAAAAGCGGACGACGACGCCGCTGCCGCCAGCAAAACTGCCAGCAAACCAAAGGCGCGGGCCAAGAAAAAGGCGTGAACCGACGTCGTAATTTACCCGTCCGAATTTCGTGAAAGCAGTGGCCGCCGTTCAAGCGGCCGCTGCTTTTATGTTTGTTCTGGATGGCTAGTGATTTCGCAGCATGGAGATGAGCTCGGATTTCTTCTTATCCGAGTAGCCCTTTAGCCCAAGTTCTTTGGCGCGTGACTTCAATTTGTCCACAGTCCAGTCATCGTAATCACCGGACTTTCCGCCCTTGCGTCCTACTTCCTTGCGGCCCTTGGCCGCGGCAGCGTTCGATACGCGGGCAGCCTTCTCCTTGGACGCGCCATCCTCACGGAGCTCCTCATAAAGTTTGGGGTCCTTCAAACTGGAGTTTTTCTTTCCTGGCATGATGCGTTCCTTTCTCTGAATTGGCTAGGCGCCCGTCTCGTAGTGTGGCTCTGCTACCGGCTTCGACTCCGGTGAGCCCCTTTCTCGGAGGTAGACGGAAGCTCCTACCAGCACGGCCACGGCAAGGAACTCGCTTTGCCAGTTCTGGAAGGACTCAAACCAGAACTGGCTGGAACCGATGTACTCCCATGTGGAGACCTCGGGGAGGCCGTGGCTGCGCTGTTCGTCGTTGTAGGCGGCTGTGCCGCCGAAAGCGTGCAAGGTGAACGAGAGCAGGAAAAGCAGGCCGAGCAGGCCGGAAAGAGAATGCTCGTAGACCTTCAGGACCCACCCACCCCGGCGTACAGGCCAAGGGGTCTTGGCTGTCATTTTGGCGTCTCGTGGGTCCTCGTCCTGAGGGGCGTCCTTGTCCACGGGCTTTGATTCAGAGGAGCCTCTTTGGAACAGGAAAACCGTCAGGACCACGTACATGGACATCTGGAGGAACTCCGACTCCCAGTTCTCGAAGACGGCTTCCCAGAAAGCTCCAGAAGCCAGGAAATCGGAAATGCCGGTTGCCGGTTGTCCGTGTGTTTGTTGTTCTTCGCTGTAATGGGCTGCCCCTGAAATGATCATTCCGCCGAGGAAAACGACGAACAAGCCCGCGTTGACCAGCAGCAAACCATGGTCCTTGACCCACTGGCGGGCCGGCTTGTTGTCCTTACCGGACGTGTCCTGGTGCTTCGCAGGTTTCAGCATGCTCACACCTCTCTTGAGTTTCCACCGTTGCCGTTGCCGTTGCCGTTACCGTTGCCGTTCCGGACGGCCCGGCGGTGCAGCCATAGCGGCGTGCCGACGACGAGGAGCAACAGGACCAGAATGAGGAAACTGGCGGCCACAATTCCCGCCGTTCGTCCTGCGGTGAAGTCGAATACCAAGGTGGCCGAGCCCACGATCAGGAGTGCTACCCCGCCCAACGCCCACTTGGTGACAACGTCGGCACTGGAGACCAGGGTGGCCTTCAACCCCCTGCGGAACAAGCGGCGATGAACACTGACGGGGAGCACGATGAGGATTGTGGTCAGCGCTGCCACCATCACGTTGAAGAGGTAGAGACTCCGTTGCCAGTCGTCCAGCTCTTCGAAGCGTTCTTGAAAGGGCAGCGTCAGCAAAAAGCCTCCCAGAATCTGGACCCCGGTCTGGAGCACCCGCAATTCCTGGATCAGTTCCATCCAGTTTCGGTCCATTCGCTCCTCGAGCGATTCATTGCGAC
This sequence comes from Paenarthrobacter sp. NPDC090517, assembly GCF_044769165.1. Taxonomy (NCBI): domain Bacteria; kingdom Bacillati; phylum Actinomycetota; class Actinomycetes; order Micrococcales; family Micrococcaceae; genus Paenarthrobacter; species Paenarthrobacter sp. NPDC090517. The sequence goes on from NZ_JBIVXN010000008.1 coordinate 128,327, forward strand.
CGGTTCTGGGAGCCTGCTCGGGCTCTACCATCTGTGCACCTCCATTGTGGTTTTGGTGGACGACGACCATGCACGGGACTACGGTCGAACTGTCAGCATTCCTCGATCTTTTCTATCGGGGCCTCATCGGATTTCCAAGGAGGAAGCAATGAGCCAGGACGAACACCGCGTAGACCCGGAGAGCGAACCCGGCGGCTACGGCACCCCTACCCCGGAACAGGAAATGCCGGGTCAGGGTGATGAACGCGAGACGCCGGAACGGCCGGCCCAGGGAGTACCCGACACCCTCGGTGACGAGTTCCCGACACCTCAGGACCCTGATGCGGCCCCGCCACCTTCAGCGACCGGCAAAGGCGCCGACGGCGACGGGTGATGCCGGAGGGCTGCTCCCAGCGCACTTGCAGTGGTGGGAACAGCCCTCACGGTCTGTAGGTGCTTAGGGCCTGGCCGTCTGGATCCGGGAGGGGTATGTCCGGGTTTGGTTTATACCGTGTGTCCCCTGCGACCCGACATGAAGCTCAGCAACCAGCCGATGGCCGCAATGACGAGGAGGATGACGCCTACCCACAGCAACCAGCTCAGGGCTTCGGTGAAGCCGCCTACCAAGAGAAGAACAATTGCTACTACACCAGCAATGATCAGAAGCGTATTCATGGTCAGCACATTCCTTTCTGGGGGAATCTTTGATGAATCGCCGATTCCAAACTATGCATTCCGATTTACTTCGATTGAGTTATGCCGGTACTTGGAGGCGTTCCACGGCCTCAAAGTGCCTTTTCGTGTATCACATACCGGTCTTCGCCATGTGGTGAAGTTCGCCAGTCGTGAACACTAACACTCCTCATTGTACTACTAAGCAACCTTATGAAAGGCTTATTGCAGTCGTCACCTGATGATTGGGCAGTAGTCGCAGACATTATGCGGCGGGTTTTTGGCTCACATGAACGTCCATGAGAGGAACACATGAAAGCGTCACAGCAGCTTGCAGACAACCTTCAGATCGTCCTGACCGACCTCATCGAGTTGCAGCTCCAGGGGAAGCAGGCCCACTGGAACATTGTGGGACCGAACTTCCGCGATCTCCACCTCCAGTTGGACGAGTTGGTCCTCGCCACCCGCCAGTTCGCTGATGACACTGCTGAGCGTATGCGTGCGCTCCACGCCCTGCCGGACGGACGCAGTGCAACCATCGCCAAGGGCACTCGTTTGGAGGAATTCCCGGCCGGCCTGGTCAACACCAAGAACGCCGTCAAGCTGGTGACTGACCGCGTGGAGCGTGCAGTCCAGACCATGCGCGACGTCCATGACGAGGTGGACGAGGAAGACCCCACGACGGCGGACCTGCTTCACGCGTTCATCTCCCGCCTTGAGCAGCTGGTGTGGATGATTAACGCCGAAATCATGAACGCCGGCGCGGCCGTGACTGATCCGGACGAGGCCTAGACCTACCGGACCGGTTCGATCACGAGTAGGGCGGAAGAACCGTGCCCAGGCTTAAGCGCAGTGACCTGTCCAAGCCCGGCATCGTCCGCCGCAAGGTAGGAAAAGGTTTCAGTTACAGGCATCCGGATGGAAGCCTGGTCAGCAAAGAGGATCGCCAGCGCATTAATGCGCTGGCGATCCCGCCTGCGTGGACGGATGTTTGGATCAGCCCCTACGAGCACGGCCACATTCTGGCCACCGGGGTTGATGGTGCAGGACGCAGCCAGTACATCTACCATCCCCGGTGGCGGGAACGGAAGGACACCGAGAAGTTCCTTCGGGCAGCCAAGTTGGGCCTTGTCCTTCCCGCAATTCGGCGCAACGTCACGGTGCAGCTGCAGAACACCGAAGATCCCAGGCAACAAACCCTCGCCGCTGCGGTACGGCTCATGGATCTCGGTGCGCTCCGCGTCGGCTCCGAGATCTATATGAAACAGAATGGCTCCTATGGGCTCACCACACTCCGATGCCGCCACGCCCGGGTGGAAGGGCAGGATGTTTTCCTGAAGTTCCCCGGTAAGAGCGGCCAGTTGTGGGACACATCCATCCACGACCCCGGGCTGGCAGCCTTCCTGGAACCGCTCGCACAACGGCCCCGCAAAGAGCGGTTGTTGGCCTACCAAGCCAACGGGTCCTGGGTTTCCGTTGACGCGTCCATGATCAATGAATACTTGCGTGGCATCGCCGGCGAAGCCTACACATCCAAGGATTTCCGGACGTGGAAGGGCACTGCGGCTGCGGCCCTATGCCTGATCAAGTCCGGACATAAGGGCACACCACGCCAAGCGATAGTGCGGGCCATCAAGGAAGCTTCGGAGTTGCTGGGCAACACCCCGTCGGTGGCCCGCTCATCGTACGTCGACCCAAGGATCATCGAGGCCTACCTCTCGGGCAAGCTCAAGGAAGTGAAGCCCACTGAGGCGTCTGTTGCGGCCTTCCTGAACGGAGAGTAGGCCTAGCCGGTGGTGAGAGACGGCAACAGACACTGAAAGAGCCTGCCATTACCCATATCCGGGTGCTGACAGGCTCTTTCAGTGTTGCCGAGGGGTTTGTGTATCCCTTGTTTAGGCGTCGTGGTCCGTTTCGAGGATCTTGACCAAGCTGTCCAAGGCCGCATCCGCACCTTCACCTTCGGCGCGCAGGACTACTACGTCGCCGTGGGAAGCGCCCAGGCTCATCAGTGACAGGATGCTCGCGGCGTCCATGGCGTCATCCGCGGGCTCGCCCTGGCGTGCGATGGTGACGTCAAGTTCCAGGTCCCCGGCTGCTTCGGCAAAAATGGCTGCCGGGCGGGCGTGGAGGCCGACGCGGCTTGCGATGGTGGCTGTACGTTCTGGCATTGGTGCTCCTCTTTGTGAAGGGTGGCTGTGGTGGGGGTTGCTTGTGGGAAGTCTAGACCGTGGTGGCCCTAGACGCTGGCAGTAGCAGGAACGGGTTCCGCTTCCACCGCCTTCTTGACTGCAAAGCGCTTGAGGGCGATGACGGCCAGGGCGCTGACCACCATTCCGGCGACGATGGCGATGATGAACATCGGCAGGTTACCGATGGCGAAGAAGACGAAGAAGCCGCCGTGTGGTGCCTGGGAGGTTACTCCTGTAGCCATGCAAAGTGCACCGGTGAGGGCGCCGCCCACCATGCTGGCCGGGATGACGCGCAACGGGTCAGCTGCGGCGAAGGGGATGGCACCTTCCGAGATGAAGGAGGCACCCAGCAGCCAGGCTGCCTTGCCGTTTTCGCGTTCGTTGAGGGTAAAGAGCTTCTTGTTCAGGACCGTGGCGAGAGCCATGGCGAGCGGCGGAACCATGCCCGCAGCCATCACGGTACCCATGATCAGCCAGGGTGCCTGGTTGTCGGAGCTGCCGGCGGTAAGTCCGGCCACCGCGAAGGCGTAGGCAACTTTGTTGACGGGACCGCCAAGGTCGAAACACATCATGAGGCCAAGGATGATGCCGAGAACCACGGCGGAGGCTCCGCTCATGCCCGTGAGCCAGCCGTTCAAAGCTGCGGTGAGGCCCGCAATGGGGCCGCCCAGGACAAGGAACATCGCACCGGAAGCAACAATTGAGGCAAGCAGCGGAATGATGACAACGGGCATCAGGCCACGGAGCCAGCGCGGTACCTGCCACGTCCCGATCAGGTAAGCGATGTAACCCGCCAGAAGACCGCCAATGATGCCGCCGAGGAATCCTGCGTCCATAAAGCTGGCTACGGCGCCCGCAACGAAGCCGGGCGCAATACCCGGTCGATCAGCGATTGCGTAGGCGATGTAGCCAGCCAAGGCCGGGATAAGGAAGCCCATGGACAGGTTACCGATCTTGAAGGCAACGGCACCCAGGTAGATCGCCAAACCACCTTCGGGCAGGTTGCCGAAGTTGTTCTCCACCACCACCTTGTCGGCCACCTCGGTGATGTCGTAACCACCCAGCAGGAAGCCCAGGGCAATCAGCAGGCCACCGCCGGCTACGAACGGAATCATGTAGCTCACGCCGGTGAGGAGTGCTCGCTTCAGCTTCTGGCCGATGTGCTCGCCCTTCTCCTCCGCATCGCGCTCAGCCTGCTCTTCAGGGCCGGCATGGGGAACGCGGCGGGCCCGGGGGTCGTCAGCAGCTGCAAGTGCTTCCTGGACCATCTTGGTGGGCTCATCGATGCCACGCTTGACCGGTGCATTGATGACGGGCTTGCCTGCGAAACGTTCCTTGCCGCGAACATCCACGTCGACGGCAAAGATCACGGCGTCGGCTGCTGCGATCACGGCCGGGTCAAGCGGCTTGGCGCCGGAGGATCCCTGGGTCTCGACCTGAAGGTCAACACCCATTTCCTTTGCAGCGGCAACCAACGAGTCGGCAGCCATGTACGTGTGTGCAATACCTGTGGGGCAAGCGGTCACGGCCACAATGCGCTTGGGCGCGGCAGTCGTCGTCGTGCTTGTGGCAGCGGCCGCGGGCGCAGCCTCCGCAGGTGCTGCGGCCGGCTTGTCGGCCAGTGCACCGTTAACAAGGTCCACAATGTCCTGCTCCGTGGCTGCCGCACGCAGAGCCGCAGTGAAGTCCTTTTTGATCAGCGAACGGGCCAGCTTGGAGAGCAGCTTCAAGTGCTCCTGGTCCGCACCGTCCGGGGCTGCGATGAAGAAGATGAGGTCAGCGGGGCCGTCCTTGGCACCAAAGTCCACTTTGTGGGACAGGCGCGCCATGGCCAAGGCAGGCTCCTGGACGGCAGCGGAGCGGCAGTGCGGAATAGCGATTCCGCCGGGGACACCGGTTGCGGTCTTTTGCTCGCGGGCGAAGGCGTCGGCGAAGAGGCCTTCAACCTCGGAAGCACGGCCGGAGGCGGCAACTTTGCCAGCCAGGACGCGGATGACGTCGGCAGGGGAGTCGCCCAGGTTTTGGTCGAGGGTGACCAATTGGGGTGTGATCAGCTGGGTCACTGTGAGTCCTTCTGGAGGGCCGTGATGGTTACGGCATTGGGGGTTGTCTGGTGGACTGCCGGGACAGTGGAGCCCGGCAGCGAAGCAGCAGCGGCACCATGTGCCACGGCTTGACGAAGGCAGTCCTGCGCAGAGCCGCCTTGGGTTGCAGCCAGCAAATAGCCGGCCAATGAAGAGTCCCCGGCGCCTACCGTGCTGACGGCTTTGATGGGCGGATGCGTGGCGAACCATGCTCCGTCCGCCGTCACCAGGACTGCTCCTTTGGACCCGAGTGTTGCGAGAACGGCACCTACACCGCTGGCGACGACGGCGGCTGCGGCTTCAGCGGCTTTGGCCGGATCCGCTTCCAGTTCGTCAGCAGTGGAGACGTTGGTAAAACCGGCGGCGGCGGCAAGCTCTGCGAGCTCCTCCGCGTTTGGTTTGAGGAGGTCGGGCTTTCCCGCGGCATCGCCTACCAAGGCGGCCGCGAGCGGCGCCCCGGAGGAGTCAATGGCGATGCTTGGGGCGGCCGTTCCGTCCGCGTTCGACCGGAGTCGACGAGCGATGGTGGCGTAGAAATCCGCGGGCACTCCTGGTGGGAGCGAACCCGCGAGAACCACCCAGCTGGCGCCACGGGAGCGTTCCAGCAGTAGCCCGATCAGGGCTTCCTGCTGTTCTCCGCTCAACTCCGGGCCGGGTTCGTTGATCTTGGTGGTGACACCGTCCGGTTCGGTGAGCGTGACGTTGCTGCGCAACGCCTGACCGATGGGCAGCGCCGCGAACGGTACGCCGCCGTCGTGCAGCCCTGAAAGTACAGGATCCGAATCAGCGCCCGGAAGGACTGCCAGAGTGTCCAGACCGGAGGCAACCAGCGCCCGTGAAACGTTGACACCCTTTCCGCCGGATTCCTGGTGGACTGCCACCGCGCGCTGAACCTCGCCGCGGGCCAAGGCGCCGGGAAGCTCAACGGTGCGGTCCAGGCTGGGGTTGGCGGTCAAAGTGATGATCATGCGATCACCACGTCGACGCCGGCATCGGCCAAGGCTGCTGCGAGTTCCGCGGACGGTTCGCTGTCTGTGATCAAAGTGTCAACATCCTTCAGGGTGGCGAACTGGACCAGGGTTTCGGCGTCCAGTTTGGAGGAGTCGGCCAGGGCCACCACACGGCGGGCTGACGTGACGAAAGCGGCTTTCACCGCGGCTTCTTCGGGATCCGGGGTGCTGAGCCCGAAGATTGCATGGATGCCGTTGGCACCAACAAAGGCGATGTCCGGGCGGAGTTTGTGAGCTGCCTCCACAGTTGACTGCCCGACGGCGGCCTGCGTCAGTCCGCGGACACGCCCGCCAAGGATCTGGAGTGCTATGCCCTGCGTGGAGGAGAGCTTGCCGGCGATGGGAATGGCGTGCGTGATGACCACGAGCTCATCATTTCCGTTGGCCGGCGGCGTGCGCTGGGCCAGCAGGTCGGCGAGGGTTTCGGTGGTGGAACCCGCGTCCAGGAGGACACTGCCCGTGGTGAGTTGCGGGATCAGGGCGAGTGCCGCGTTAGCAATGCGAAGTTTTTCCACCTGACGCTGAACGGCGCGCTCGAGGATGCTCTCCTCTCGGGTGCTTAGGAGGTCAGAGGGGACGGCGCCACCATGAACGCGCCTCAGGTTCCCGGAAACCTCAAGGGCCGCGAGGTCGCGGCGGATTGTCTCAGTGGTGATGCTGAAACGGTCGGCAAGGTCAGTGACGCTCACCCGTCCGCGCTCTGCGACGAGTGCGGAGATCAGTTGCTGGCGTTCTTCGGCGAACACTTACCCTCCATAGCGGTCAATCTGCTTATCAGTGCAGCCACATCAGTGACTGCTGTCACAACGATGTGGAATTGCTTGACTCTATCTTTGTTTATGTTGGGAAGTCAATAGAAACCAACATAAACACAGATGCTGATGTGGATAAGTTTGGTCGACACAAGACTCCAGGCGCACGAAAAGGGCGTGCCGCGCTCCCTGTAGCGCGGCACGCCCTCGTTCGGACCCCGACTGGGGGATAAATACGGGATCCGGTCTATGGAGTGAACCTGTCTGGTTTCCTTGCCGGCGTGGGCTAGGTCAAAAGGCCAGGGGGTTCTCCCGGTGTTGATGGCCCCGGGGTCGGTGGCGAGGGCACTGTGGGTCCCGGCGTGGGGTCCGGGACGGGCGGCGGCCCTGGTTCCGGCAAGGGAACGGGTTCAGGAGTGGGACCCGGCTCACGGGTGGGATCGGGATGCGAGGGGTCCGGGGGGAATTCGCTCATGATCAGGCGCTCCGCCGGTGGGTGGAGTGTTGGGGCCGAAGGCTTCCGGGAACGGTTGAGGGATACCCGCTGGAGTCCCACCCCGAGCCTGGGTAATCGATGGGAAGGTTGTCCGGATCCGGCGGATCGGGGAGGCGGCGCTTGCCCACCTTCCCCAGCTTTCCACCTGTGGTCGACGGCTCTTTTTGTTGCGATTCTGCGTGCATGCTATCCCTCCCGGTAGCTTCAGAATTGTTGGCACTGCTCGTCATGGCTCTGCTCCCCATGTCGCCCCAATCTCAGTCCGGGATTTCCATGCGGAAGCCGCAATGGCACCCGAGGATGCGTGTGTTGATAAGTACCTCGTACATCCGCAGCTGCGCTCCCGGAGTCAGGACCAGGGGCGCCTGGACCCTGCGAAGCTCGCAACTTTTGGTTTTCATCGGTTCGCCGCAGTGGAGATACTGACCGCCGAACTGCAGCACGCCTTGAGGGGTGCCAGGGCGGTTCAGTACCGCAGCCACGCGCCTCACGGAAGCAACGTGCTCGTAGGAGTACCTGCAAACATGGCATTCGTACGCCACTTCCACCATGTTGGGCGCGGGTGGGTAGTGCGACTGAATGGAGTTCACCAGAAGGTGCTGGTCCGTATTGCAGCGAGAGCACCAAAGCGGTTCATCGGGTGGTTGATGTGCTTCGTCCGGGACTCTGGACGCTGGCTGAGCCGACATGGGTCTGTACCTCTGCATCAAAAATGCGGGGTGCCCGTCTGCATGAGCTGGAAAACCTGAGTCCTGTGATGTGGACTATAGGTCGATTGTGCACATAGGTGCACGCCAGATGCAAGGATTCTGATTCCATCGCCGATCGGGTGACGAGTTGGGCCTGCGCGACCGTAAAATGAGGCATGGACGAAATGAACGTTGATTTTGCGGCGCCTGATGCTGTCTCCGCGCCCGACGATGTTTCGGTGCCTGAGCAGTTGCAGGACCTGGTGATAGACAGCGAAGATGTGGGCGGTTTTCTACATGAGCTCGCGGTATTTTCGGCTTCTGCCGTGTCGCAGGCCGTTGGCATGGACGTGCTCTGCGGCATCACTCTCAGCCGGCGCCGCCGTACTGCCACGGTAGCTGGAAGCACCCATGAAGCCCGACTGATCGATGAAGTTCAGCAGGCTTACGGGGACGGTCCTTGCCTCGAAGCCATGCGAAGCCACAGCACGCAGCATGTTCCCGACACCTCAACCGAAGAAAGGTGGTCGGAGTACTGCACCGTCATTGCCGAGCGGGGGCATCTTTCGGCACTGTGCGTGCCTCTGGAACTGGACGAAGGAGCCACGGCCGCCCTCAACTTCTTCGCCCCGCAAGCCCACGCATTCGATGACGCCACCATCCGTAATTGTGAACTTTACGCAAGCCAAGCCGAGCGCTCACTGCGCTTGGCTGTACGGATTGGCGTGAAGCAGCAGCACGCTGACGATCTGCAGGAAGCCATGCAGACCCGCACGGTGATCGACCTCGCCAGTGGAATCATCATGGGCCAAAACCGCTGTACGCAGGAGGAAGCGTTCCAAATCCTCAAGAAGGCATCGAGCACCCGGAACCAGAAGCTACGGGACGTGGCAGAGACTATCGTCAAGAGCGTGGCCAACGAATCTCCCGTGGCGCACTTCGAAGCGTAAAAGCGCGCGCATAAGGGGTAGGCAGCAACCCCATCACTTGTGACGGGCGCCACTAGTGAACTACATTCATACATGGGTTAAGCAGATAGCCCTTGGAGCCTCATGAGTTGTACCATCCCGGATGGTCCAAGAACTGCACCTTTTTAGCCGTGGCCCCTTTCGGCCGGCTCACAGTGTGCCTCCATGCAGGCTCCTTGAAGGAGTAAAAGGAGAATGGCAATGACGCTTGGATCCCCGATTCCCGCCCCGAAGCCTGCAAGTGGACGGGCACCTGCAACTGCCGATACCGGAGCACGCCCTTGGTGCACCGTTTGCAATACTGATTCCTACGTTTTTGTAGAGACGGTTGTGGAAGCAACGCCGAATCAGTCGGAGATCGTCGAAGTCAGCTACACCTGTAGCGAATGCGATACGTTTTACGCCCATGCAGTCCGCCTGGATGCCTTGATACCCGCCATCCAGAGTGAATTTCTTTCCACGTCCGCAGCGGGCCTCTGGTTCAGCTGCACGCACTGCGGTGATCCCATGACCTTGGGACGCCCCACGGAACGCGTTATCGAGGCGCCCCGGACCACTGACGATCCGGACAGTCCGAGCCTCCTTGAGGTGTACTTGCAAACGCAGGTGCTCCACTGCCGTTGCGGTTTCCAAATGGAGGTTCCGCGCCACGTTGGATAACCGCCGTCTCTAAATAACTCGTCGCGGGGAGGGGCGGCTATGCGTACGTTTGGCGTCGAAGAGGAACTGCTTATTGCCGATCCAGTGGACGGCATGCCCTTGGCATTGGCCGCCGACATCCTGGATGTGGCCTCCCCCGAAGGTGAGGACTCCAACCCTGACGGGCCTTCGCTGAAGTCGGAGTTCAAACAGGAACAGATTGAGGTCAACTCCCTGCCCTGCCGGACCGCCAAGGAACTGAAGGCCGAGATCCGCGCCGGGCGGGCGTTGGCCGACTCTGCTGCCCGGATAGTCGGGGCACGGGTTGCCGCGTTGGCCACCCCGCCCGTCTTCCATGCCACGCCCACTGCGGGCAACCAGCGGTATGCCGCCATGGGCACGGAATTTGGCCTGATTTCCCGTGAGCAACTCACCTGCGGGTTCCATGTGCATGTATCCATCGAGTCGCAGGACGAGGGCGTTGCAGTGCTGGATCGGATGCGCCATTGGCTACCGGTCCTCTTGGCGCTGAGCGCGAATTCCCCGTTCTGGATGGGCGCTGACACGGGGTTCGCCAGTTACCGCACGCAAATCTGGAACAGATGGCCCACGGCAGGTCCAATGGATGTTTTCGGCTCGGCGGACGGATACCGGGCGGTGCTTTCAGAGTTGCTGGGGACTGGAGTTCCACTGGATGAAGGCATGATCTACTTCGACGCCCGCCTGTCCAGGGGACACCCGACGGTGGAGCTTCGGATTGCGGACGTCTGCCTCTACGCCGAAGACGCCCTCACCATTGCGGTCCTCGCACGTGCCCTTGTGGAAACGTCGGCAAGCGAGTGGCGCAAGGGGGAACCGCCGTCGAGCACTTTGACGCCCGTGATCCGCATGGCCAACTGGAAGGCCAGCCGTTTCGGCGTCAACAACCAGCTGCTGCACCCCCTGGAGCAGGCTCCATATGCTGCCGCTGATGTGGCCGGTGCGCTGCTCCGGCACATCCGGCGGGCGCTGACGGAATCCGGAGATTTGGCACTCGCGCGGACAGGGGTGGCGAACATCCTCCGGCGAGGAACCGGCGAGCGGCTGCAGCGTCAAGCTTATGGCCGGCGGCTGCGGCTGTCCGACGTCGTGACTGCGGCAATCACATCCACGCATCAGGGCGGCGAGCGATCGGATGCCAGCCTGATTAGTATCTGACAACAGAAGAACGACGACGGCGGGACGTCGCCGTGGGTGCCCATGGTGACGTCCCGCCGTCGTGCTTTCGGGCTGCGAACCCGGCGAGGATGGTTAGCCCTGGTTGATGCGGATCATGTTGCCCGAGGGGTCGCGGAAGGCGCAGTCGCGCGGGCCCCACGGCTGGTCGATGGGCTCCTGGAGTACCTCGGCGCCGGATGCGCGCAGCTTTTCGAAGGTGGCGTCGAGGTCATCCGTGGTGAATACGAGCATGGGCATGACGCCCTTGGTGAGGAGTTCCTGGATGGCGTCGCCGTCGGCCTGTGAGCGGCCTGCATGCGGCGGGGAAAGGACCAGCTCAAGATCAGGCTGGGCATCGCTGCCGATGGTGACCCAGCGCTGGCCGTCGGAGCCGACATCGTTCCGAACGTCAAAACCCAGGGCGTCCCGGTAGAAGGCGAGCGACTCATCGACATCGTTGACAGTGACGTGTGCGTACTTCAATGAAATGTTCATGAATCACACGCTATTGCAGCTAGGACGCGGGCGCTTCTTCAATCCTGCTCAGGTTCTTATTCCCGGTTCTTTCAGGGCGAGTGTGCTGTTTCGCGATGCAGTTGGGCATCGCCTTCACTGCGTGGTGCTCCCGGGCCCGGTATTCGCTGGGGTTGATTCCTACAATCTCCGTGAAACGGGTGCTGAACGAGCCCAATGAGGTACAGCCGACTTCCATGCAGGCATCTGTCACGCTTGTTCCTGCTCGGAGCAGGGCCATGGCGCGCTCGATGCGCCTGGTCATGAGGTAGTTGTATGGCGATTCGCCGTAGGCGGCCTTGAACTGGCGGGAGAAATGCGCGGGGGACATCAAAGCGCCGGCGGCCATTGTGGGCACGTCCAAGGGACGCGCGTATGCGCGATCGATGAAGTCGCGGGCGCGCCGCAGATGGGCCAGGTTGGCCAGTTCCTGCGGAGTCATGGGCACAGTCTACTAGGCTCGTGCCCATGGAATCAGTGGTGTGGTCGAAGCCCGAAAACCAGCGCAAGGGCACGCCGTTGCTGGTGATGATGCACGGGTATGGCACCAGCGAGCAGCGCATGGTGGACCTCTTCCCGCACCTTCCGGGCGAGTTCACCTGCGCGGCACTTCGCGGCCCCAAGATCATTGGTGACCACTACGGCTGGTTCCTGCTGGACTACTTCCTGACCAACGACTTCGCGGATGTCATCGCGTCCACCAACTCGGTGTTCAACTGGATCAACTCCGTCAAGGACAACCACAGCAGCATCAGCCTGCTGGGCTACTCGCAGGGCATGGCTATGGCAAGCACGCTCCTCCGTCTGCGGCCCAACGCGTTCAAGGCAACTGTCGGCCTGTCCGGGTTCGTCCTGGACAACGATCTCCTGGCCCTGAGTGAGTCATTTGACGCCCCGCCACCATTCTTCTGGGGACGGGATAAGGCCGATCCGGTCATCAACGAGGACGCCATTGCCCACACCGAGGAGTGGTTGAACGCCAACGTCGCACTTACGGCGCGCACCTATCCGGGGATGGGACACAGGATCGAGCCGCCGGAACTGGTGGATGTGAGCGCGTTCCTCAAGTACTACGTCTTGGGTTAAGCCCTAAGGATTAGAAGGCATCAAGGCCTCGGAATCAAGCTTTCGGCGAGATTCGCGTCACAATATCGCATTCGGCCACACTCTATTGAATGACAAAATTGTAAGCGCTTACACTTTTGGCTGGTGTCCCGGTTAGGGACTCACGCCAAGGCGTCAGGCGAGGATGGAAAGGGTTGAGGCCGTGTTGCATGGTTAGGACTCACAGAGTGACAATCCAGGACGTAGCCGTTCTTTCCGGGTTGTCTATTTGCACGGTGTCACGGGCCCTCAGGAACCTCCCCAACGTTTCTGAAAAAGCCCAGCGAAAGGTGGCCGAAGCCGCCAGCAAACTTGGCTACAAAGCCTCCGCCGCAGCATCAAGGCTGGCCGGTGGGAGCACGGGTTCGGTGGCAATCGTGGCTCCGACAGCCACTGCCTGGTTCTTCGCCCAGGCGGTAGAGGCAGCAGAGGAAGTCTTCGGCGACAGCGGCTACGACACAGTCCTGATCAGCCTGCGCAACAAGGCCAGCGTACGGCAGCAGTTCTTTGCGGACCTCGGAAACCTGACGCAAAGAGTGGACGGGGTGCTGCTGCTCAATATTGACCTCGCCCCCGAAGAGGTGGAAGCGTTGAAAGCCTGCGGCCTGGCAGTAGCCAGCGTGGGCATGCGAAATGTTCCGTGGGACAATGTAGGTATCGATGACGAACACGCAGCCTGGCAGGCTACCCAACACCTGCTGGGGCTGGGCCATTGGGACTTGGCCGTTCTCTCGAGCAATGAACACCCCGTTGTGACTGAGACTCCACGGTTCCGTGGCTTCAAACGTGCGCTGGATGATCACCACCTCACCGTCCACCCGGACCTTGTGGTGGGAACCGGGCCAAGCATCGACGACGGCAGGCGGGCAATGACTGAACTCATGACCCGCGGCGGGAGGCCCACAGCGGTGTTCGCCCATTGTGACGAGGCCGGGTTCGGTGCCCTGATGGCGCTGCGTGAACACGGCCTTTCCGTGCCCAAGAACGTCTCCGTGATCGGCATAGACGATCACCCCATGAGCTGGTTCCTGGGCCTGAGCACCGTGGCGCAACCCGTTGCCGACCAAGGTGCCTTCGCAGCGAACCTGCTGTGTGAACGCCTGCTGAATACTGAATCCCCCCATCAACCCTCCAACCACCTGCTCGATACCAAGCTCATCGAACGCAAGACCACGCGCCACAAGCGCTGAACGGAACAATGCACATGACTGATCTTCGTAATGCCTGGACTGGCGCTTCGGCGTTGTTGTTCGACCTCGACGGCGTGCTGACGCCCACTGCCGTGGTGCATGAGCAGGCGTGGCAGGAACTTTTCGACGGTTACCTGGCCGCTACAGGCCACCCTCAGGGATACCGGGAGAGCGACTACTTCGATCACATCGATGGCAAGCCTCGCTTCGACGGCGTCCGTGACTTCCTGACGTCCCGCGGCATTACGCTGCCCGAAGGGCCGGTTCATGACCACCCGGACAACGAAACCGTGCAGGGATTGGGCAACCGCAAGAACGCGATTTTCAACGAGATCGTGAACTCCCGCGGCGTTGAGCCGTATGAGGGCTCGGTGAAGTTCATCAACGCTGCAGTGGAGCTGGGTCTCAAGGTGGCTGTGGTGTCTTCCTCGCGCAACGCGCCTGCGGTACTGAAGGCTGCCGGGCTCGACCACCACTTTGAGGTGGTCGTCGACGGCCAGGTTGCTGCCGGCGTCGGACTTCCCGGTAAGCCGGACCCGGCCACCTACGTCTATGGAGCAAGCCTGCTGGGCGTGCCTGTGGAGGAATGCATCGTGGTTGAGGACGCAGTGTCCGGCGTGCAGGCCGGCGCGGGCGCTGCCTTTTACGCCGTGATCGGCGTGGACCGCGGGGCAGGCCGGAAAACGCTGCTCGACGCCGGCGCCACCCTGGTAGTAGACGACCTCAACGATCTTCTCTGACCCTACTTTTTTCGAAGGATTTCAACAGCCCATGGCACTCATCAGCTCCGATCGGCTTCGCTTCCCCTGCGAGCCCTGGAAGCTCGTGGAGAATATCCACGTCCCCGGTGAAGAGGGAACGCTGGAAACGCTATTCGCGCTTGGCAACGGTCACCTTGGTATTCGAGGCTCGCACTCGACCGCCGGGGACGGCGAACTTCCCGGCACGTTCATCAACGGCTTCCATGAGATTTGGGACATCAAGCACGCCGAAAATGCTTATGGTTTTGCCCGGACCGGCCAGCGGATCGTCTACGTGCCTGACGCCAACAACTTCACCGTCTCCATTGATGGCGAAGCCCTGAGCCTTGCCGAATCCACGGTGACGGACTACCACCGCAGCGTCGACTTTTCCACAGGCGTGTACGAGGAAAGCATCACCTGGGCCTGCCGCTCGGGCGCTACCGTCACCACAGTGGAGCGTCGCGCCGTAGGCTTCGATTCCCGCGGATGTCTTGGCCTGGAGTTGTCGCTGACAGCTGACCGCGACGTGTCCGCGGACATCACCTCAGGTGTCGTGAATCGCCAGGATCAGCCTGTGGAGGACCACTCGGTCCACGACCCCCGCCGCTCGGGCCGGCACGCTGGCCGGGTCCTGCTTCCGCTGCACCTCCAGGGCACCGACGGCTCGCTTCGCCTGGCATGGGAAACGTCCGAGTCCCGCCAGCGCGTCGCCATGGCCGTTGATCACTGGATTTCGGCCGAAGGCCAGCCCTTCGAGACGTTGGTGGCGGAGGACGAATCGTCCGTCCGCTACGTTTTGGCCATTCACGACGGCGACACTTTCCGTTTGGAGAAGTCGGTCAGTTACGTGGTTGCCGGCTCCTCTGACGCCGAAGACCGTGGGGAAAGCCTTGCGGCCGAGGCCGAAGCGAACCTGGTGTCGTTCTCCGACATCCTGGCCCAGAGCAAGGCGCATTACGCCGAATACTGGACCACCGCGGACATCTCAATCGGCGGCCAGCCGGAGATGCAGCAGGCGGTGCGCTGGGGTTTGTTCCAGTTGGCACAGGCCACTGCCCGGGCGGGTGTTGCGGGTATCCCGGCCAAGGGTGTGAGCGGTTCCGGTTACGAGGGCCACTACTTCTGGGACCAAGAGGTCTACCTCCTGCCGTACCTGACTTACACCAACCCCTGCGGTGCGCGGAAGGTGCTGGAATCGCGCCACGCGATGCTGCCTGATGCGCGCGTCCGGGCCAAGGAGCTCAGCGTGGACGGCGCACTGTTCCCGTGGCGGACCATCAACGGCCTCGAAGCGAGTGCCTACTACGCCGCCGGCACAGCCCAGTTCCACATTGCGGCGGCCATCGCCTTCGCAGCCAACCGATACCAGTGGGCCAGTGGCGATGACACCTTCCGCGGCGAACTCGGCGCAGACCTGCTGATTGAAACAGCACGCATGTGGGCGTCGCTGGGCTTCTTCGGCAAAGACGGAATGTTCCACATCCACGGCGTCACCGGCCCGGATGAGTACACGGCCGTGGTCAACGACAACCTCTACACCAACGTCATGGCGCGCTTCAATCTGCGAGCCGCCGCCGCGCTGGAACACGAGGGGATAGCCGAAACCGAGCGCATGGTGTGGCGGCAGGCGGCCGAGCGGATGTCGCTCCCGTACGACCCCCACCTGGAAGTCTTCAGCCAGGACAACGACTTCATGACTCTGGAGCCGTGGGACTGGAACACACCCAAGTCCAAGTACCCGTTGCTGCTGAACTTCCACCCCTTGGTGATTTACCGGCACCAGGTACTCAAGCAGGCTGACACCGTGCTGGCCATGTTCCTGCAGTGGCAGGACTTCACGGCCGAGGAAAAGCAGCGCGCTTTCGACTTCTACGATCCCATCACCACCGGCGACTCCACCCTGTCTGCCTGCGTTCAGGGCATCATGGCTGCCGAGGTTGGATACGGCGACGTCGCGCTGAAGCACTTTACCGAGGCACTGTTCATCGACCTCGACAACTCCCACGGCAACACCATCGACGGCGTCCACATTGCCTCCACCGGCGGTATCTGGAGCTCCTTGGTGTGCGGTTTCGCAGGCATGCGGGACCAGGGCGAGGTGCTGCGCTTTGATCCTCGCCTGCCCTCCGAGTGGGAAGGCTTGTCCTTCCGGCTCAAGGTGCAGGGACGCCTGCTGGCCGTGGACCTTTCCCAAGGTTCCATCGCCCTGACGCTCGTACCCGGTGGGGATTACAGTGACGAGCCGCTACGGATTGACGTGCGGGGTTACGACGTCACGGTTAGCGCGGAAACGGTCACGGTGCCGTTGGACACCGTACCCGTCCCGCCGCCGTCGATCTTTCCCAGCGTCTTCCCGACGGCAGGCCTGCCGATTATCCGGTAAATCGCCGGTGCCGCGGCGCTCTTCAGGATGCCCGCGACGTGTGGTCCTCGATCAGGCCACTCGCCGCGATCTCCCGTAACGAGTAGATGGCTTTGGCTGCCGAATCCTTGTCGTGGAAACAGATGGAGAGAGCGAGTTCCGTCCCGTCGCCATCGACGAGCCGGACGCGGCAATCACCTCCGGATTCTTCGAACAGTTCAAAATGTCCGGCCATCTAAGCGGCACCCCGCTCCGGAACGTCTGCGGGCGCCTTTGCCCCTGGCGTCCCCGGCGGAGCCGCGGCGTTTCGACGCCGTTCCAACTCGCTGTTGATCAGATCCAGCAGCGCTTGGGCCGGCTCGGACAGGTGGTGGGTGTCGGGGGAACCTAGCTGGTCGCAGTGCAGGAGCACATGGCGGATCCGTTCCAGTTCCCGTGATGGCACCAACGGCCAGCGGTGAAACAGCTGCCTGACGGCGATGGCTCCGAGAAGGGCGTCGGGTTTGTTGGACACACCATGGCTTCCATGGTGTGCGGCTGCTCTTCGTCGAGCAACGCTGGCCGCAGAAGGTGCGACCCCATGGGCCAGGAGAATCTCTGACTTGAGGGAATTGGGGGCCAAAGCGGACCTCCCTGATGAGTGCGAAGGAAGCCGGCTGCGTGACTATGAAATTAGCTTACAGAATGTGAGTTATGTCATGTCAATCATTACGCGAGTTAGCCGCCGTCGTAATTTAAAGTACCGCCACCCATGGCAAAAGCGCCGCCGCCCCGTACGGGGTGGCGGCGCCTCTGCGTCCATCAAAGATGGATGTGGGGAGTGTCCTCGGCGCCGCTGAAGGTCTTGCGGTCGATCCTGATGAGGAGCAAGGCAACCGGGGCGATCAGTATCGCCACGCCTGCCGCCCATAGGAACACCAATGAGTAGCCCGAGGTTAGGGCGGCCAGTGTCCCGCCGCCGACTGCGGCTGTGGCTGCGGCCGCGATCGCACTGAACAGGGCGATGCCCAGCGAGCCGCCGATCTGCTGTGACGCATTAACCAGTGCGCTCGCGACGCCTGCATCGTCCTTGCTCACTCCGAACAGGGCAAGGTTCTGCATGGGGACGAAGACCATTCCAAGACCGATGCCCATCAGCACCAGCGCGGGCAGCATGTTCACCGTGTAACTGCCCTCGGGCGTGACCTGGGTGAGCCACAGCATGGCTGCCGCCATGAAGACGGGTCCAAGTGCACTGGGGACCCTGGCGCCCAGCTTGGGTAGGTTCTTCGCAACGAGGCCCGCGGTGATGATCAGCACCACGGTCATGGGCAGCGACGCGATTCCTGCGGCAAACGGCGCGAAGCCTAAAACGATCTGCAGATAGAAATTGATGAACAGGATGCCGCCAATCAGCACCGCTCCTGCCAGGAATGATGCCAGGAATGCTGCTGCACGGTTGCGTTCCGTAGCTACGCGCAATGGCAACAGCGGATTCTTGACTTTGCTTTCGACGGCGACGAACAGTCCCAGCAACACCGCACCTGCGGCGATGAAGCCCCAAGACTCGATAGCACCCCAGCCATGCTCGGCGTTGGCGAAGCCGTAGACCAGGGAGCCCAGCCCCAGTGCGGCAAGAACGACGCCGGGCCAGTCGTATTTGGTGGAGCCGCCGGCCTTGCTTTCACTCACCAAGGTCCAGACGCCTATGAGGGCGATGACGGCGATGGGGACGTTGACGAAGAAGCACCAGCGCCAAGAGACGAACTCGGTGAGGAAACCGCCGAGTAGGACTCCGGCCGCCGCGCCTACCCCGCTAATGGAGCCAAAGATGGCAAACGCGGTTCCGCGGTCCTTGCCTCCCGGGAATGCAACCGTCAGGAGCGCCAGCGCCGCCGGTGCGAGTAGTGCTGCGAAGATACCCTGCAGCGCTCGGGCTCCAATCAGTTCCCACGGCTGCTGCGCAAGTCCACCGATCAGGGACGCGATGGCGAAGCCTGCCGAGGCTGTGATGAAGGTCCGCTTCCTTCCCCAGAAGTCCGCGATGCGCCCGCCGAGGAGCAGGAAAGCGCCGAAGACCAGGGCGTAGGCGGTGACCACCCATGCCCGGGTCGAGTCGCTGATGCCCATCTCCATCTGGAGTCGGGGGAGTGCCAGGTTCACGATGGTGCCGTCCAGGACAACCATGAACTGCGCCAAGGCCAGGAAGGGGAGGGCGCGCCAGCCGATCCCCTTCTTGTTGTGCTCGCCTTGTTTGCTGCCTTGACCCAAAGAGCCCGGCGTCTCGAGTAGTTGTGATGCCACGCGTCACCCATTCTTGAAAGTAGTAATACTTATGAAAGTATAAGTACTTTTGGGGGTTCGTGTAAGCCGCGAGGGCGTGACTTATGTCCTAGTGGCGTTCTGGTTGTGGCGTCCGGGCCGGTTTCGATGCGGGTTCCGGTGCCTGTTCTCGTGCCTGTTCGGGTTCCGCAAGGAACAAAGCCAACTTCTCCAAGGCGGGCAGGCTGGCCGCGATCTTTTCACGCTCTTCCGGGAGCAACCGTTCGCTGGCTTTCGTCAGTGCATCAGCCCATGCGCCCTCGAGGAGTGACTTGATGCGCTTGGACTCGTCCGTGGGGTGGAGGGAGACGTACCGCTTGTCCGCCTCATCCTTAACCCGCGTGACCAGGCCGGCAGCCACCAACTCGCGCAACTGGACACTTACATTGCTCAGTTGCCTGCCCAGGCGAGCGGCCACCTCAGCAACGGTGACTCCAGGGTGGCTTTCTATGACCCTAAGGATCTCCAGTACGCCGTTGGAGATGGGGCGGAGGCCTGTTTCGTTGAGGGACTTACGCCGGATGTCGGACGAGATATCGATCATGCAGACGGCCAACGCCACATGGTCCACTGGCTTTTTTCCCATCCGTCAAGCATAGGTGCGGTGTGTATCGGCTGGCCGAGCGCTAGGGTCGTCATGAACGTTTATTTGGCAGTTCACCCGTTGTGAAGCGGGTGCTTTTGGGGGAAGTCATGAAATTTGCTGTTGGATCCGTCCTTTTCGCAGTGGTGCTGTCCGCAGGACTGGTCGCCTGCATGCCCACGAAAGAATCGCCCGAACCGGAGTCTCCGGTGACCAGTGCGCCAGCGGCACCTGCCGCCGTCGAAGACGCGGCCCTTAAAGGGGCAACAGTCACCGATTCGTTCGGAAATGTGGACTTTTACACCACAGCCGACGGTGACACGCTTGCAAAAGTGGCTGAGTCCTTTGACTTGTCCAGTGCAAAACTTGCGGAATTCAATGGACTAACGGCCGGCGCGGCGGTCCCGGCCGGGACCAAGCTTCGACTGATTCCCGCAGCGGCTCCAACCCCCGGTGCCATGGGGACGGCGACTGAAGATGCGCAGGGCATCCCCTTGACCTACATGATCGAACCGGACGACACGCTGGACGGAATCACCTACCGCTTTGGAATCACTGGAAAACAGTTGGCGGAAGCGAACAAAGTCCCTTACGTGCACGAGCAAGGAAACACCTACTTCATCCGCTCCGGGCACCTTATCCAGTTGCAGAAGAACCCTGTGGACAGCAGGTCCGGTACAGGCGCCACAGTCAGTAACTCCTTCGGCCAGCCGATCTTTTACACCACTGTCGACGGCGATTCCTTCGACAGTCTCGGCTACAAATTCAGATCCACCACCGAGCAGCTGTTGAGGTATAACCCTGCCCTTTCCGCCGGAGAGTCCATTCCCGCCGGCACCAAGATGCGCTTGTTCCCCGGCGAACTGCCGATCGACGGCGCCCGTGGAACCTTCACGGCGGACACGGACGGAATTCCCCTGACGTACACGACGGCGGCGGGAGACAGGGAGAGCCGGGTTGCCTTCCGTTTCAGCGTGGTTGACATTCGTGCAGCGAACCGGCCGCTGACCGCCGGCAAGGGATCCTGGTACGACTTGACGGATGCCCCCTCCGGAGAGTTGGCAGCCGGGCAAACCATCAGTCTTGCCCTGGACAAGCCAATCAACAGGTAGTCGTCTCTGTGCCGGTGCCCTGAGCGGCGGTATAGTCGGGCCCATGCTCTCATTGCGTCGATTTACTTGCCCCCGACCGGCCTCCGGTCGCGAGGGCTGCTTGGCGCGCGCCTAGGTCCTGGCATCGGAGTGAGTCGGGGGAGGAAACCTCCACCCAATCCAATCCAAGGACCAGCAATGACCACATATCTCAGCCCCTTAGAGCTTCACGATGCCCTCCGCATCAGGGACCTCTCGAATCCCGACAATGGCCCACACGCCATGCAATCCTTACTCCATGACGTGATTTACGCTCTGCGCAAGCGATGGGATGTGTCCGAACGAATAGTTCGCAATAGTCCATTGGTCAGCGTTGCCGACAATTACGATCGATTGGGTTTCAGTCCCGCAGGCGTCACACGTGACAAAAGGTATTCCCGGTATGTCAGCCCCACCGTCATGCTGCGCAGCCACACGTCTGCGTCCATCCCGTCGCTATTGCGCTCGCTTGATCCGGAGGCGTTGTTGGACGAGCTTTGGGCCATCCCGGGTCTGGTCTATCGGCGCGACGCCATCGACCGCACCCACGTGGGGACGCCCCATCAGGTGGACTTGTGGCGCCTGTCCTCCATCAAGTCGCTGGATTCCGACCATCTGCAGGAGACGATCAGCTCGCTGGTGGATGCCGTGCTTCCGGGCGCAGAGTGGCGCGCTGTTCCGGCCGTCCATCCTTACACGCAAAAGGGCTTGCAGATAGACGTCCTCATGAACGGTGACTGGCTTGAGCTCGCCGAATGCGGGCTCATGGCGCCTCAACTTTTCCTTGATGCAGGTTTGGATCCCGGAACCTGGTCCGGTCTGGCTCTAGGGATGGGACTGGATCGTGCCCTGATGCTTCGCAAGGGCATCCCGGACATCAGGTTGCTCAGGTCCGCCGACCCGCGCGTTGCACAGCAAATGCTTGACCTTTCCCCGTGGAAACCTGTGTCCCAAATGCCTCCTATCAGAAGGGATCTCTCCATTGTGATCGGGGAGGATGCAGACGCTGAACTGCTTGGCGACAAGGTCCGGTCAGCCTTGGCTGGTCGAGTCGAGGATTTGGAAAGTGTTGAGTTGCTGGCCCTAACTCCCTACAACCAGCTGCCGCCAGCGGCTCGAAAAAGGCTTCAGATTCTTGCCGGTCAGGCCAACGCCCTGATTCGGTTGGTGCTGCGCCCTCTTGGCCGCACAATGACTGATCCTGAAGCTAACCAGATCCGTGACGACGTCTATCTGGCTTTGCACGAAGGTCCCGTCAAGGAGCTCATCGCGAAGTGATCAGCGGTCCAGGGCGACCTGATGACTGGGGCCCGGTTGCTAGGCTTGACTCATGACCCGTCGCCTTGCTGCCCTGACCGCCGTCCCCCTGATGTTGCTGCTCGTCGGCTGCGGAGCCGTGGAGGAAGCAGCTACAAGCGCAGCCAGCGACGCCGCATCGAAGGTGGCTACGGCCGCCGCTGATGAAGTGACCAAACAGGTCTGCGCCGTGGTCCAGGACGGCTTGGTCAGCGTTCAGGACAAGCAGTTGCTTGCCGGGTTGGTCTCGGCCGCTGGTGCTGCCGGCGTTCCCGCTGAAATTACGACGCCGTTGAACCAGATTGCGGAAGCCGGAGACGAGGTGCCGGCCGAGTCGGTTCAGGCCCTCAAGGACGCCTGCGCACCGTAGCATAGGCCAGGCGTCCGGCTACAGCTGACGTTCGGGTTGCCGGGCGTCCTGGCTATGGTCTTTGCCGCGGCCGGCAAAAGCCGGACCTGCGAGGAACCAGATACCCACAACCGTGCCCAGCAGGACCATGGTCGCCCAATAGGGGTGCTCCGCCGCGGCATCAATACTTTGAGGTATTCCGCTCCCTTCGATGGCCAACATCAGTCCGAGCATGGCTACAGCGATACCCGAAGCAAGCATCGCGCGGAACCATTCCAGCCAAAGGGCCTTAACTTCTGCTCGTGACCCTTTCCGCGGTTTCTTCGGTTTCGGACCATCCGCGAAACGGTGACGAAAACGCGCGTCAGCCCAAGCGACCATCGAGTGGCCAAAGGCGATGGTAAACCCCAGATAGATTGCAGCCAACGCATGGGCCTGCGTCGGCGGGGCTCCGCTGGCAACATCGATCATGACGAAGGTCAACAAGGCCGCATCCACGAGCGGTACGGCGGTTAAAGCGATAGTGCTCGCGCGCTGAGCCCGGACAATGTAGCGGAGGGCCAGCCCTCCGAGCAAGAAAACCCAGAAGAGCACTTCGGCTGCGACGATAGCCAGAATCATGACGGCATCTCCCACGAATCCAGGAGGCTTTCGACAAGCTCAATCGCTTCTTCGGCGGATAGCATCCCCGGGGCAGTGAGAAGCCTGAGGGTGATCCCGTCCAGCAGCATGTTC
Source organism: Paenarthrobacter sp. NPDC090517 (assembly GCF_044769165.1). NCBI lineage: Bacteria > Bacillati > Actinomycetota > Actinomycetes > Micrococcales > Micrococcaceae > Paenarthrobacter > Paenarthrobacter sp. NPDC090517. Next base: position 151,311 of record NZ_JBIVXN010000008.1, read on the forward strand.
ATTGCCGCAGCGGATGCCCGGACATCGAGTTCGTGGCGGGCGGCGCCCGTATCTACCAACGACTGCACCAAGTGCTCCACCAGCTGCTGTGTTTCATCCGCAAGCCGAACGGTCATAGGTCGGAGCACGGGATGGACCGTTGCCTTGACGATGAATTGCAGATAGGCGAGAAATAGTTCTTCGCGGTCTTTGGTCAGCGGAAGCAGCTCGAGCATGACAGCAAGGGCACCTTTGCGGGTGCTGCGGGCATCCCAGGCTTGAGCATTTCCTGCCTTTGACCGTGACGTTTCCAAGGCGACCCGCACCCGCGTGGTCATCTCCTCAATGAGTTGCTCCATCGCGAAAACATGCAGTTCATCCTGCGTGGCGAAAAAGTGGCGTACTGAGCCGGTTGAAAGTCCGGTCTCTGCTGCTACGGCCCTGACGGAGGCTGCCTCGAAACCCTCGCGTCGGATGATGCTCCACACTGCCTTCGAAAGCACTCGGCGTCGTTCCACGCCGTCGATTGTCCTCACCATCATTCCAAAATATCACGAGTGTATTAGTTTGAAACTCTTCTGATAATAAGTAGCCTTATGATATTTTCGGATTGACTGGGATTGAGCAGGCGGTTCCGGTCGCGACAACCAGGATCTTGAGCCGTTTGCCAATAGAGGAGAACTCATGACATCCACCCATAGCCCAACCGGAACCCGATCAACCATTCAACGAGCAGCACAAATCGTCGGAGCGGTATTCCTCCTCGTTGGAGTGCTGGGATTCATCCCTGGAATCACTTCGAATTACGAGTCATTGTCGTTCGCGGGACACGATTCCGACGCACTGTTGTTGGGAATTTTCCAAGTTTCGATCCTGCATAACATCGTGCACCTGCTCTTTGGTGTGGCAGGCATACTGATGGCCCGTACGCCAGGACAGGCACGCAACTACCTCATTGGTGGTGGCGCTGTGTACCTCGTCCTTTGGATCTATGGCCTGGTCATCGACCAAGAGTCCAGTGCGAATTTCGTGCCGGTCAACAACGCCGACAACTGGCTTCACCTCATCTTGGGAGTGGGCATGCTGGCACTCGGCCTGGCGCTCGGCCGACGGACCACCAACACACGCACGGGGTCGGTGACCGGAAGGTAATCCGATGCGCTCCTAGGGGCCCAATGACACCAAACGGGCGGACAGCTGGGTGGTCCGCCCGTTTGCGTGTGCAGGTGCAACGCTCACAGGTGCTAAGTGAAGGCTGACCGGGGCAGGGTCACGCTTGCGGCCGGCTGTTTTGTTGCCCCGGCCCGATGTCCCGGAAGGGGCGGGGGTCTGGAGCGGTAGGTGTGCCCTGTGGGCGTGCGGAGTTCCAGAGTGTGCACGTCTTCGACTAGCGGCTTACTCTTCCATCCCGGGTTTTCTTTGGTGTGGTTGCAGGCTTCGCATAGTCCTGCTGCGTTAGTGAGCGTGGTGGTTCCGTGTGAGTGCCAGGGGACGATGTGATCGATGTGTCTTATGGGCGCGTCGCAGTAGGGGGTGCGGCAGATGTCGTCGCGGGTTTCTATAAAACGTCTCAGTTGTGGTGGGAAGAGGCGGGCTTTGGAGTCCGTGGTCAGGAGTTCTCCACTGGCCGGCGCGGTGTAGAGCCGGCGGAGCCAGACGGTGAACTCTTGGTCCTGGGCTGATTGCTCGTGGCCTGGCGCCGGTTGGTGTTGGGCTTGGGCTTGGGCCTGGGCAGGGTCTTCGTCTTGGGGTACGCGCGCGGCGTCCGTGTGTCTGGAGCCGGAGGGTGTGCTGCCGTGCGTCGACGGTTTGGCTTGTCCCGAACGGAGAAGTTCCCTTGCCCATTCGGCCGGGACGATTCCGTAGCCCTTTAGCCGTGCTGGTTCGCTGTCGCCTTGGAAAAGGGTGCGGTCGGTCATGACGAGGTCCAGGTTGATCCCTGAAATCCCGCCGGGTGTGCCGGTGACGCGTTCAACCAGGGTGTCGGCCATGACCTGACCACGGGTCCGGACAACACCAGACACCGCGTCACCGCTGGAACGGGCCGAATCAGCCGCGCGGCACAGAGCTGCGTAAACAGCCACCCCTTGGGCCACGGGAAGCAACGCGGTCAGGTACGTCATCGTGTCCGGTGCCGGGCGCAGGCTCACCATCCTCTCAGCGGCGGCACGGCTGGCACGCCCCGTCACGGACCGCGGGTCACGTCGATACGCGGCAGCCTTCACCGCCGCGATGATCGCCTTATCCCCGGCACCATCAAAGGTCCCGGTATCGGCGGCGAGCTCCTCATCCACCGCGCCCCGGTCCTCAACAGACAAACACGCGGTCTCCTTGACCAGCAGCGTGGCCCGCCACTCATTCAACTGCCCCGA
>NZ_JBIVXN010000009.1:0-114348 GCF_044769165.1 Paenarthrobacter sp. NPDC090517
TGTGTTTGTTTGAACCGATGCAGGGTTGCCTCGGCATGCTTCAGGATCGGACCGTCGATCATTTTGCCGTCGAGCCGGAACACGCCATTTTCGGCCTTGGTCGCCGCTTCTAGGATCCTTTGTGCGGCTAGAACCTCAGTTTCGGAGGGCGCGTATGCAGCGCGCACTACATCTACTTGGTTCGGATGGATGCACGCTTTGAAACCGAAGCCCGAGGCGGCGGCATCGCCGGCTTCGACGGCCAGCCCATCAAGGTCGAAGATATCCAAGTAGACCGAGTCGATTGCGGGCTTGCCAGCCGCCGCCGCTGCTATGAGCACAGAGGATCGTGCCTGGACCGCGACGTCCCGGTAGCTCCCGTTAGGGTGACGGCTTGATGTCCCACCGATAGATGCCAGCAAGTCTTCGGCGCCCCACATCATGGCCACTACGTTGGGCTCGGCAGCAATGGCGTTTGCATTTGCCACGCCCGCGGCGGTCTCGCACAGAGCAACCACTCGGTAGCCATCCAGGACGCGGATCTGTGCGGTGTCCTCGGTTTTGGCCAGCATTATGGTGCGGTAGGGCGTGAGTGCCAGCCACTGCAGGTCCTTTTCAAAGTCTTCGGTGCCTACGCCACTTATCCGAACAATGGTCCTGTCGGGCTCCAGACCGTGGAATTGTCCATGATCGCTAAGCCGGGAGAGGATTTCCCGCCTGGCACCTACCCGATCTTCTGATGCCACGGCGTCTTCGAGGTCGAGAATGACCGCGTCTGAGCGGGCGGCGGCCTTGATGAACCGGTCAGGTCTGTCGGCTGGGCAAAACAGGAGTGCAGGGCCGGTAGATAATTCGATATTCATGAAAGCCGCCTGGAAGCTTTGTGAGCGTCTTCAGTCCACATGAGGGCGCTTCGTGTTGCTACGGCGACAGCAACCATGTGTTGATTTCTGCCGGTGTGTTTCATGACGGCGATCCCCTGCCCGGGCCTGGTGGCGGACAGCCGCTTTTCGAGGACAACGGTCTCGGTGTACAGCGTGTCCCCATGAAAGAGCGGATGAGGGAAGGAAACGTCGGTCAGCCCTAGTTGGGCAATGATTGTTCCCTGCGTTAATTGGGTTACAGACTGTCCCACCATCGTGGCCAGGGTAAACATGGAGTTGATCAGTCTTTGACCAAGGGGCTGCTGGGCGCTCCATGCGGCGTCCAAGTGAAGAGGCTGGGTATTCATTGTCATGGTGGTGAAGAGCACGTTGTCTGTTTCGGTGACGGTTCGGCCTGGGCGGTGGGCATAGGTGACGCCCAGGTCGAGTTCATCAAAGTACAGCCCACGTTGTTCGACGAGTGGGGGAGCGTGCCCGGGTGAGGGCACAGGGATCTGCGTCATGGTTCTATCGCTCCGCTACAGACCGAGTTCACGGGCGATGAGCATCAGCTGGACTTCAGTGGTACCTTCGCCTACCTCCAGGATTTTGGAGTCTCGGTAGTGTCGAGCTACGGCGAATTCGTTGATGAAGCCGTAGCCGCCGAACACCTGGGTAGCATCTCGCGCGTTGTCCATGGCTGCCTCGCCTGCAACCAGCTTGGCGATAGCAGCTTCGGTCTTAAAGGGTTTGCCGGCTAGCATCCTGGCGGCGGCATCGTAGTACGCAAGGCGCGCTGTGTGGGCTCTGGCCTGCATACGCGCGATCTTGAACTGGATGGCTTGGTACTTGCCGATGTTCTGTCCGAATGCGCTGCGTTCCTTGGCGTACTTCACGGACAGGTCCACGCATCCTTGGGCTGCACCGGTGGCCAGTGCAGCGATCGCGATTCGGCCCTCATCCAGGATGGCGAGGAAGTTTGCGTAGCCGCGTCCTTCCTCTCCAAGCAAATTCGACTCAGGTACCCGGACGTCCTTCAGTGTTAGAGGGTGCGTATCCGAAGCGTTCCAGCCAACCTTGTTGTACGCCTTTTCGGCGGTGAACCCTGGTGTGTTGGTGGGGACCAGGATGGTGGAGATTTCTTTCTTCGTGGTGCCGTCCTCGCGCTCCCGCTGGCCGGTGACAGCGGTGACCGTGACGAGCCGGGTGATGTCCGTGCCGGAGTTGGTGATGAACTCTTTGTTACCGTTGATCACCCATTGGCCTCCATCACGGTGGGCGTGGGTTCGGGTGCCGCCGGCATCCGAACCGGCCTCCGGCTCTGTGAGCCCGAATCCTGCCAGTGCTCGTCCGGACGTCAGCTTAGGCAGCCATTCGTTCTTCTGGTCCTCAGTTCCAAAACGGAAAATGGGCATGGCGCCGAGCGAGACGCCGGCCTCCAGGGTGATGGCTACCGACTGGTCCACTCGCGCGAGTTCTTCCAGAGCAAGGGCGAGTGCGAAGTAGTCGCCGCCCATGCCCCCATATTCTTCAGGAAAGGGGAGCCCGAAGAGGCCCATATCCGCCATTTGGGAAACTACGTCGTACGGAAAGCTGTGTTCCTCGTCGTGTTTGCTTGATACGGGAGCGACGACTTCATCGGCGAAGTCAGCCACCGTCTTCCGGAGTTCTTGGTACTCCTCGCTGAGTTCAAAATCGACCATTTTTGATTCCCTTCTTAATATCTTCTGTCTGCGTTTTGTTTACAGCGCGTGAGTTGAGCTGTTGCGTCCGGCTGCGTCTAAGGAAGAAGTGCCATCCGGTGTGAAGTTCTAAGAGTCAACGGCTTGTGGACCGCGGACCGTCGCCAAAATCTGGTTCGCCCTGACCAGTGCACCGGTGTGCGCGTTTATTTGGACGGTTCCGTCTTGCGGGGCCAGTAGTTGATGTTCCATCTTCATGGCTTCCACGGAGAGGAGGACTTGGCCGGCAACGACTTCTTCGCCGGTACTGACTGCTACAGATACGACAGTTCCCGGCATGGGGGACCGGACTTCGGGGTCTACCGTGCCCTCCGCTCGTTGGATGCTTCCTAGCATCCGGTCGAGGCGGGCCTGACGCGTCAGAATATCCATGCGGCAGGCCCAGCCGTGTTCGCCCAGATACAACGCGGTCGGGTAGTTGATTACTTGTTGTTGGTACGAGCTGTTGGTGATGGTAGCGATGGAGTACTTACGGACTTCGCCGTTGTAGCTCAGCAAAATGGCATCGTCGCCCAGCTGGGAGAGAGTAGCGGTATGCGGCGGACCGTTGTCCACGCTTACATCGAACTCGCTGCCGATGCAGCCCCCCTGGGTGACTGACACAGTCCTCACCTCACCACTGGAAGCACTTAGACTAATGCGCCGTGGCGCGTGCTCTCCCAAGCGCCAGCCTGTGGGCTGGGTCCAAACGTCGGCTTCCAACGCCGGTCGGCCCGCGTCCATCGCGACCAGGTACAGGGCTGTCGCCACAAATTCTCTGTCGGCAGCTGCCCTGAAGGAGAACCCCGACATCTTGCGTTCGATAAGTTCCGTATCGAGCTTTCCTGCCCGGACCTCGGCGTCGTTGATCAGCAGGCGCAGATACTCCACATTGGTCTCGACGCCGAGCAGCCTGTAGCCCGAGAGTGCGTCATCGAGGGTATCGAGCGCCGACTCACGGTCCTCGCCCCAGGCGATTACTTTGGAGATCATCGGGTCGTAATGGGGTGATATTTCAAGGCCGGGCAGCAGGGCTGAATCGATCCGAACTTCACCTTTCGCCTCTGCCCCGGCTGCCGTCCAGGTTGCCGGTTCGTGTAAGAGCTGAACCGTGCCGGTTGACGGTAAGAAGTTCTGCTCAGGGTTTTCCGCGTAGATCCGGGCCTCGACGGCGTGACCCTTGAGTTCGACATCGGATTGCGACAAAGTAAGTTCTTCACCGGCGGCGATCCTTACCTGCCATTCGACGAGGTCCACTCCGGTGACCATTTCCGTGACGGGGTGTTCCACCTGCAGCCGGGTGTTCATCTCCATGAAGAAGAACTCGTCCGGAGCATCATTAGAGACGATAAATTCGACAGTACCTGCACCGCTGTAGTCGACGCTGCGCGCCGCTTGGCAGGCCGCTTCCCCGATCCGAGCGCGGACGGCTTCCCCATCGTGAAGTCCTCCAAGCAGCGGCGAGGGGGCTTCTTCGATGACTTTCTGATGGCGGCGCTGCAGCGAACATTCGCGTTCGCCTAGATGGATCACGTTGCCGTGATTGTCGGCCAGGATTTGGACCTCGATGTGCCTGGGAGTGCGGACCAGACGCTCAAGGAAGAGAGTGTCATCACCGAAAGCACTGGCTGCGACGCGGCGGGCAGTAGCCAGGGTAGCCGGCAGGTCCGCTGGATCTTCGACAACGTGCATGCCTTTGCCGCCACCACCCGCGGAGGGCTTGATCAGCAGCGGAAATCCGACAGCAGCTGCTTCATCGATGAGTTGTCCGTCTGTCATACCGGGCTGCGCGATGCCTGGGACGACTGGAACGCCGTAACCGGCAACATGATTCTTGGAACGGATTTTGTCGCCCATGACGTTTAGCGATTCGACTCCGGGACCAATGAAGGCGATGCCGGCCGCCTGAAGTTCACGGGCGAAGTCGACGTTTTCGCTGAGGAACCCATACCCAGGGTGCACAGCGTCGGCGCCGGATTCCCGGCAGGCTCGGATTACGGCGCCAATGTTCAGGTAGCTCTCAGTGACAGAGGCGGGGCCAATCCGCACCGCTCGATCTGCCTCCTGCACATGCCGGGCATGGGAGTCAGCATCGCTATACACAGCTACTGACTGGATGCCCAAGGACCGCAGGGTCCGGATGATGCGGCAGGCTATCTCACCACGGTTGGCAATGAGCACAGTTTCGAAGAGGGGTCTAGTTGAGCCGATGCCGGTGGGATTGTGAGCGGAAGAGGTGAGTGAGGGAAGAGTCATTGTGGGCTCACATTCTGAAGAGACCGAAGGAGGTCTCGGGCAGTTGTTGGCGGGAGACGACGTCCAGGGCCATGCCCAGGACACGCCGCGTATCAGCGGGGTCGATGATGCCGTCGTCCCAGAGGCGCGCGGTGGAGTAGTAGGGGCTTCCCTGGTCTTCGTATTGCTGTTTGATGGGAGCTTTGAAGGCTTCCTCGTCCTCGGCGGACCATTCCTGGCCGACCGCCTCGTATTGATCCCTCTTGACCGTGGCGAGGACGCTGGAGGCCTGATTTCCGCCCATCACGGAGATCCGGGCTGCCGGCCACATCCACATAAACCGCGGCGAATACGCCCGCCCGCACATGGAGTAATTGCCGGCGCCGAAGGAACCACCGATCACCACTGTCAGTTTCGGGACCCTCGCTGTTGCCACGGCGGTGACCATTTTGGCGCCGTTCTTGGCGATGCCACCTTGCTCGACGTCTTTGCCCACCATGAAGCCTGAAAGGTTTTGCAGGAAGATCAGGGGAATACCGCGCTGATCGCAGAGCTCGATGAAGTGGGCTCCCTTCAAAGACGATTCGCTGAAGAGGACGCCGTTGTTCGCGATTATGCCCACGGGGTGGCCGTGCAGGTGCGCGAATCCGGTCACCAGGGTGGTGCCGTAGTTCTTCTTGAACTCATGAAATTCGGATCCGTCCACCAGCCTCGCGATGACTTCGCGGACGTCGTACTGGGCGTTGACGTCTGTGGGAACCACACCGTATATCTCCGAAGGATCGACGACGGGCGGCAGGACGACGTCCGACATGTCCCATGCTGGCTGCGCCGGCTTCGGCAACGTCGCCACGATGTCCCGAACGATCTCCAGAGCGTGCTGGTCGTTCTCGGCCAGGTGGTCGGTGACCCCGGAAATCCTTGAATGGACGTCGCCGCCGCCCAGTTCCTCTGCTGTGACGATCTCGCCAATCGCTGCCTTTACCAAGGGCGGGCCACCCAGGAAGATGGTGCCCTGGTTCCGGACTATGACGGTCTCATCGCTCATGGCGGGTACATAGGCACCGCCGGCCGTGCACGACCCCATGACGGAGGCGATCTGCGGGATCTTGGCCGCGGACATTTTGGCTTGGTTATAGAAGATCCGGCCGAAGTGCTCCTTGTCCGGGAAGACCTCGTCCTGCTTGGGCAGGAAGGCTCCGCCGGAATCCACGAGGTAGATGCACGGGAGCTTGTTCTCCAAGGCGATTTCCTGTGCCCGGAGGTGCTTCTTCACAGTCATGGGATAGTAAGTGCCGCCCTTGACCGTGGCGTCATTGGAGATCACCAGAACATGGCGACCATGGACCAGGCCAATGCCTGCAATAACCCCCGCACCGGGAGAATCGTCGTTGTACATGCCATTCGCAGCCAGCGGCGCGATCTCAAGGAAGGGGCTGCCCTCATCGAGTAAGTAGTCGATCCGTTCCCGCGGCAGCAGTTTCCCGCGGGCGATGTGCCGTTCCCGGGACTTGGCTGGGCCGCCGAGGGCCGCCGAGGCCAACTTGGACCGGAGCGTGGCTACGAGATCCCGTTGTGCAGCATTATTTGCGGCATATGTTGCATCGACGAAATCCGCTGAGCTTTGCAAGGCATGCATGCACATCTTCCATTCCACATAGGTTTCTTGCCCCAGACGGGGGCTTTCCTTCACGCCTTTTCGAAAGCCACTGGAGAGCTTTCCGGAGAGATGCTGTGAGGGGCGACTGATACTCAACCACTTCGGTATCACCGCTTTATAAATTGGTACTACCACTCTACGAGTTGTGGACCCGGTGTCAAGAGCCCTGAAGCGGCTACCCATAGAATCGGAGAGTCCGCCAAGAGGTGAATGAGGTAAGGGCCGATGACAATACATGATGGGGAAGTCCACTCCCTCGCCAGCGTCTTCGCGAACGACCCAGTCTCTGCAGCTCTCGCGCGGCTCATTAGGGAACTGCGTCCTGGCGATCGACTTCCTAGTGAACGCGACCTTGCCCTTGAACTGGGAGTGAGCAGGACGGCGTTACGCGACCGTTTGGGAGTGCTCGAGGGTTTGGGAATCCTGCGGCGCCGTACCGGGTCGGGAACATTTGTTGAGACTCTAAACCCAGATGCTCTGGCACTGGCTCTGAACTTGGCCATTGCTTCGTCGCACCTTCCGGTATCTGCTCTTGAATCCGTCCGGATCGCGCTAGAGCGGCAAGCGGGCCGTGAAGCGGCTACATCATCGGATCCCGTCCTTGTTGCTTATATGCAGCGCGCCATTAACACGATGGCATCCACAGATGTCCGAGCAGACGTCATGGATGCCGACCTCGCATTCCACCAGTCCCTTCTTAGGGCGGCAGGAAATCCCGCACTGTCCTTCTTTGCTGAAGCACTCTCTGATGTCTTCGCCCAAGACCTCGCCTACCGCAGCGCGCGTCTAAACAACACGAGACTCACTGACTCCGTCCAAACCTTGTTGGTCGAGCACCATCAGAGGATCCATGACGCAATCGTTGCCGGCGATCCTTCTGCGGCGATGCAGGCAATCGATGACCATTTCGACGCCCTTCGCATCAGTTGAAGCATTCCTGGCCAGCTTCTAACGGGTGACCGACCCTGTCATAGCGGCCACCGGGCGCAGGAACAGAGGTCGCGCCAATCCCCACGCGGCGACCATAGCGGCCAGGGAAGCGGAGAAAATCCAGAAACCAACCCAGCTTTCACCGTCCTGTGCGGCGTACATATGGTTTAGGTTTCGCAGCGCACCCGTGGCCAAAACCAGAGTCACGTGAACAGCAATGAACAAAACCAGATAGAACATCACCCAAAGATGCACCCTGCGGCAGATCTCCATGGGAAGAATGCGACTCAAGATGGCGGGGGCCTTTGTCCAGGCCGGGGACATTCGTAGGCCTGTCGCTATGGACAGAGGTGCAGCAACGAAAACTGTTGTGAAGTACGCCAACAGTTGCAGCGAGTTGTAGTTGTTCCAGCCGTTCTCCACAGGCCAATTTAGCGAAACGTACTGCAGGGCAGCAGACGCCGCATTCGGCACAACGTCCCACCCCGTGGGTACAAGCCGCATCCAGTGCCCCGTCACGAAGATGAGAACGAAAAACACGGCACCGTTGAGTACCCAGAGCGCATCAAGGGAGAGATGAAACCAAAGGTCCAGGCTGATCTTTGTGAGCCCCTTCTGGGACTTCTTCGACCAAATCAGTCTCTTGGGTGTCCAGTACGCAGGCGGTTTGCTTCGAGTTCGAACAAGCCACCCTGATCGGATGATCAGTACGATCAGCAAAGAGTTGAGGAAGTGCTGCCATCCCACCCACGCCGGAATACCTGGTTGCGTTCCTTCGGGCTGGTGCGACTCACCGGGATACGCCGCGATGAAATCTTGTATCGGGCTCATCTCGCGGAGCCACCGTCCCAACAGCACGAATACAAGCAGGATGCCGAGAGCCAGCGCAACCTTGCCTGTTATGGGAACCCAGCGTCGCCTGGCTGTGGGTGGGGCTTTGGATTTAGTGGACATGACAGATTCTCCGTGCTTCCGTGAACCGCGACAGTTAGCGGATTCCCGAGGATTCAATGAGTCGACAGAGTTCCAAGGTGTAGTCTCCTGCGGTGGCTCCATCAATTACACGATGGTCGAACGTTACGGTGACGTTCGAGAGTGTCCGAACAACCACTGCACCGTCACGGACCACAGGGCGTTGGACAGCCCGGTGGACCCCAATAATTGCAGTCTGAGGATGACTGATGAGCGGAGTCGCCAAGACCCCGCCTCGTTTCCCGGGGCTGGTGAGGGTAACTGTTGCCCCAGTCATGTCAGCCGGAGTGAGCTTGCCGTCGCGTGCGAGTGCCGCCAGCCGTCGAATCTCTTCCTGGATATCGTCGACTTTTCGGTTTCCTACGTTGCGAATCACCGGGACCATGAGACCGCGTGGGGTATCAACGGCTATGGCCACGTTGCACTCGTCGAAGCAGACAATTTCCGAGTCCACGACATGGGCGTTGAAGTAGGGGTACGTGGCAGAAAGTTGTCCGATTGACGAGCAGGTAATGGCGACGATCCTGCTGAGATCAACCTCAGTGACGTCACATTCCTCGACAACGTGGACACCCGGGATTTGTGTGTGTGACAGCACCATGCGGTCCGAAATGATTTTGCGGATCCCCGAAATTTTAATGCGACGTTCCCCGGGAGCCGTCGTCGTACTCATATCGGTCACGCTGCGCCTCCCTCTGCGGAAACGGCAGTGGACCTGGCGATCGCGTTCCTTCCGTATGCCTTACTGACAGCGGCTGCGATGTTTTCGATGCTAGGAACGAAAGCAGCTTCCAACTGTGCCGCGAAGGGAACGGGGGTGTGGGGTGGCTCCACAAAGTCGACAGTGAAACTTGGGAGACCGTCCACCGCACGGATCAGTTGTGCGCAAATTTCGGACGCAGGACCCGCGACGGGCCAGGACTCTTCGGCTATGACCAGGCGGCCAGTTCGTTGCACCGACTTCAGAATGGTGGAAATATCCAAAGGGGCCATCGACCGGGTATCAATAAGCTCAACGTCGATGCCTTCGGCGGCTAAAGCCTTGGCAGCTCGAAGTGCGCGGGAGACCATCAAGCCCGAGGCTACGACAGTGACGTCATTCCCGGGCCGCCGTATGCTTGCTGTTCCTATTTCGATGCTCAGCTGTGTGTCCACCTCTGCCCGTGCACCGTGGAGCAGACTCATGTGTTCGAGGAAGACGACCGGATTGTCATCTTGAATAGCTGCCCGCATCAGAGAGTAGGCATCCTGTGGACTGGTCGGGATGACGATCTTCAAGCCGGGAAAGCCCATCAGCATGCCAATGCACGACTCGGCATGGCCGCGGTGCGGCCCAATCCCAAATTTCGCCCTCACAACAAGGGGAACGGTAACCCCGGACCGGGTGCGGTAAGCCACCGATGCGCCTTCAAGAGCCAGCGGCGTCATGGTGAGGGCGAGGAATTCAGCAAACATGAGGTCGATAATGGGGCGGCTGCCAGCCATTGCTGCCCCCACAGCACTGCCAACCATGGACGCCTCAGAGATGGGCGCATCAATGAGTCGGCCGGCGGGACCGAACCGTTCCCACAACCCCTTTGTTGACTGCATTGGACCCTCGAAGATCCCAATGTCTTGCCCCAGAAGGTACACAGAATCGTCTGTGTCCATTGCATCGCCGATCGCCGCAACGATGGCTTCACTGATGGTCATCCTGGTCACGATGCGATTCTCCAGTCCTCGGCAAAGGCCGACGGGTTCAGTACCAAGTTCTCTGTCGGCGGAGCATCTTTGGCCGCCGCAACAATGTCATTCATTTCCGCCATCAGGGACAGCGTCTCCGAGGCAGCTTCGTCGGCCCCTAATTCGCCAGCAACAATCAGCTTCTGCTCGAATCGTGTGATGGGATCCAGCTTCTCCCAAGCGGCCACTTCGTCTCTTGTTCGATATGTCTCCGGATCATTCATGTAGTGCCCTCCCATCCGGTAGGTGAGCGCGTGGATCAAAGTAGGACCTCCGCCCTCGCGTGCCCGCGCGACCGCTGTGGCGCGGGCACTGATCACTGCCTCGAGATCGTTGCCGTCAACGTCAACGACCTCAAGTCCCAAAGCCTTCGCCCGGTCGGATACTGTCCCCCCGGCAATCGCAGTGGTCGCCGGAAGAGAGGTGGCGTACTGGTTGTTTTGGCAAATGAGAACCAGCGGCAGCTGCAGCATGGATGCAAGATTCATTGACTCAGCCACAATGCCCGCGTTCGCGGTGCCGTCGCCGAATGCACAGACGGCGACGTTATTCAGATGTCGCTGCTGCAGATGGAGCGCGGCTCCGGTTGCGTAAGCGACGGTGGTTCCAAGCGAACCCGAGAACATCCCGATAAAGCGCTCACTGGGAGTGGGACAGATGTCCCCGCGCCAGTTTCCCCCCGAATTGCTGCCATCCGTGCCGAAGACCCCCGCAGCCAGCTCGGCCGGATCACTGCCACGCATGAGGCTAACGGCGCAAGCACCGCGGAAGTGAGGTGCGACGATATCGTCTGCTTCAAGGTGGGCGAAACCTCCGATAAAGACCGCTTCTTCGCCGCGGGCCTCATGCCAATGGTTGTTGTGCCGGCACATGGCTTGATCGAAAGCACGACCCCGGACCATCGCCCGCCACAGGTTCATTCGGCCCTCTGGTGTTCCGTGGTCAAAGCTCATGATGCCTGCACATCAATCAAGCCGATGACCTGGCCAAGGCGGACAGTGTCCTCGGGCTCACAATCCTGGCTCGCAAGCACGCCGGCCACGGTTGACTCGATTTCGAGGTTGACCTTGTCGGTCATCACCTCGGCGATTGCTTCACCGACAGCGACGGAGTCCCCGACCTCCTTCAGCCAAGCAGCGAATACAGCCTCTTCAACTCCGTCGCCTAGGTCATTAATAGACACCTGAGCACTCATGTGACACATCCTTTCCGTTCGAAGTCGCCGCGTGTAGAGTGGTACCACCGCCTGACGAATTGGTATCACCACTCTACGAGACGTGAGCTTTCTGTCAAGGGCCTCGTCTCGACGCCATCGCGGGCCATACACGAAGGAGTGTTCATTGAAGATCATCGTGCTCATCAAGCAAGTTCCGGATACCTCCGACGAACGATCGCTCGATATGGCCACCGGCCGCATTGAACGAAGTCCGGACAGTTGCGTCGTCGACGAGATAAGCGAGCGTGCGCTCGAAATGGCTCTGCGATTCAAGGACGCTGACAAAAAAACTGAAGTTGTAGCGATGTCGGTCGGACCGCGGCAGGCTAACGCGGCACTACGCAAGTGCCTGTCCACAGGAGCGGATTCAGCCATTCATGTCTGCGACGACGGACTTATCGGAGCTGACTCAGTGTGGACTTCCCAGGTCATCTCAACTGCTCTGCGCGACTCCACATTTGACCTCGTAATCGCCGGAAGCCAGTCCACAGACGGCTGGACCGGAGCGGTGCCGGCCATGATTGCCGAGTACCTGGGCCTGCCTTTGCTCGGCTTCGTCGACGATGTGGAAGTCTCGGCACATCTTGTCAGCGGTCAACGCCACGGAGAAGGAACAGTCATGAAACTGCATACGACGCTGCCGGCCCTCGTGACAGTCACAGAACGCTCACCTGAAGTACGCTTTCCAAACTTTAAGGGCATCCTGTCGGGCAAGCGGAAATCCATCACGAACCTTTCCCTCGCTGACTTGGGCCTGGTCGCATCGGACCGTAACGGGAGCGGCCAATCCGTTGTCGTGTCCACCAATGCCAAGCCGGCCAGGACTGCCGGTAAAAAGATCGTCGATGATGGCGCGGCCGCCAACGATTTGGCCGAATTTCTTATCTCCAGCAAACTCATTTGAAAGAGGAAGCGACGATGCCCAACGTACTAGTGTCAGTTGACACTTCTCCCGAAGGAAAACTCAGCAGGAGCACCCGGGAGGTCCTCGCTGCGGCTTCGCAGCTAGGCTCGCCGGTGGCCGTTCTGGTCGCTTCAAGACCCATAGAGGACAGTGTCGTCGCGGAGCTGGGCAACCTCGGAGCCGAACACGTATTCGCGGCTTACTGCGAGGACGCCGAATCTCTCCTTTTGGCACCTCAGTTGGAGGCGCTGCACCTGGCAGTGGAACACTTTGAGCCTTTAGCCGTTCTTTTGGCCGCTACTCCGGGAGGGCGGGAACTCGCCGGCCGTCTCACAGTCCGCACGAAGGGCGGACTGATCGCCGATGCGGTCGACCTGCAGCTCACTGACGGAACCATAATTGCCACGCACTCTGTTTTCGGAGGATCCTACGCGGTTGAGTCCATGGTTGCCGATGGCCTACCGGTAATCACGCTCCGAGAAGGAGCAATCGAAACTCAGGCAAGGCCGGCTACTCCTGCCATGACTACGGCAACGGTACTCTGCGAAAAGAGTAAATCAGTGGTCATCGATGGCTCCTCTGCAATGACCGTTTCCAGTCGCCCGGAACTGCGTGCTGCGACAAAAGTCGTCTCAGGTGGCCGAGGTCTGGCCTCCAAAGAGAATTTCTTGCTCGTCGAGCAGCTTGCCGATGCACTCGGAGCTGCCGTTGGCGCTTCCCGGGCAGCTGTTGACGCTGGTTTTGTCGGCCGTGACTCACAAGTGGGCCAAACCGGAGTCAGTGTCACACCAGACCTGTACGTGGCGCTGGGAATTTCCGGAGCGATCCAACATCGGGCAGGTATGCAAACGGCGAAGACGATCGTAGCCATCAACTCGGATCCGGATGCGCCCATCTTCGATATTGCTGATTTCGGTGTTGTTGGAGATGTCTTTTCCGTGGTTCCTAAGCTGATCGAGACCATCAATTCCCGCCGCTGAAAAGACAACGCTATCCGGCAGGCTTCACCTCTCGAAGTCTGCCGGATGGACAACAATCCTGGATGCACCGGCCAGCTTTCCGGTCACGGCTGTCGAGATGCTAGTGGGCCGGCTCCAAGCGAATGAAATGATGGTTTACCGCCGCCATCGCTCGCTCTGGGTCCCGGGCGAGAATAGCTTCGTGGATTTCACGATGTGCATCCACAAAAAACTCAGTGGAGCTCTGGGAACCTTCTCCGGCAAGGGCCTGGCTGGAGCGCGTCTTGACATCTTGGGTAAGAACGCCAGCTATGGCGTCCGCGAAGAAGGTCAAGGCGGGATTGGAGGCGGACCGGAGCAGCGCCTGGTGGAATTGCCTATCAGCCTCATCCCTCGTTGCCTGATCTTGCGCTGACGCCATAAGGTCCAAAGCGCGATGCATATAGGCGACAAGCACCGGGTCAGCACTCGTCGCAGCCTCCATCGCCGCCTGTCGCTCCAGCGCAATGCGTACCGACTCCAGCGCCTTGAGCGGGAGTTGGGCGGAACTGATGCCCAAATTCAGGGCCATCGATACGGAGGCCGGATTAAACTCCTGCACATAAGTACCCGATCCGGGCCGACGTTCCAGTATGCCCAAGCCCTCAAGGACACCCAGCCGGTCACGCAACGCGGTTCTACCGACGGCCAGCTGCTTGGTGAGTTCGCGTTCCGTCGGCAATTTATCGCCAGGCTTGAGGCTCTTAACAATGTCCGAGAGCGCAGCAACGAGCGGGTCTTCCTGAGCAAGTGCGTCAAAAGGATCTTTCGCCGGCTCCAAGGCCGGTTCTACCAGTTGTGACATGAACCCTTCAGCTCTCCAGTCGGCCCGCACTCCGCGGGCAGCTCCAGTTGTTGGATGATCGGTCGAATCTACCCCAATCATAGCAACCACGGTCTACCAATTTAAAAAATTGGTGATACCGACCACAAATTGGTAACACCAGGGTTAGACTGGTCTTCATCGGCCCTTAGTGGGCTAGGACACAATCAGGAGGTTTTCGAGTGGACCCCGCAACGATGACTCACGAGGACACCAGAGTCTTCCACCGTGATGTCACCAACGTTCCCGTCCGGGTAGAGCGCGCTGAAGGCGTGCATATCTGGGACGAGGCTGGAAATCGCCTCCTAGACGCATCTTCGGGCCTCAACGTCGTTGTCAACATTGGCTACGGCGTACAAGAGGTCCTTGACGCCATGCAGAAGCAGGCCGCCCTGGTAACCTTCTGCGGCGGATTTACCAGCGCACCACAGGAGGAGTTGGCCAGAGTTCTTGCCAACATGGCCCCCGGGGACCTCAACCACGTTCGCTTCACATCGGGGGGAGCTGAGGCGACAGAGACTGCCATCAAGCTGGCCCGTCATTACTTTGTCGAAATCGGCCAGCCCTCCAAGTGGAAAATCATCAGCCGATGGAAGAGCTTTCACGGCAACACTTTGGGGGCCCTTGCTGCCTCCGGTTACACGGCGCGACGGCTGGAGTACACCCCGTATCTGAGCAACTTCCCGCACATTTCGCCAGCTTGTGACCTGGCAGCAGCCGAGGAACTCGAGGCTGCGATTCTCAACGAAGGACCCGATGAGATAGCAGCTTTCATAGCTGAACCTGTGGTGGGCTCAGCCGACCTTGCCCGGATACCTCCCGAAGGCTACTTCAAGCGTGTCAGGGAGATCTGCGACAAGTACGACGTTCTCTTCATAGCCGACGAGGTTTTGTGCGGCATTGGCCGCACCGGCAAGAACTTCGCGATTGATCACTGGAATGTGACACCGGACATGATCATCTTCGGCAAGGGCGTCTCCAGCGGTTACACCCCCTTGGGCGGGGTCATCACAACTGACGGAATTTACGATGCAGTCTCAGAAGGATCGGGACTTTTCGACCATGGCTACACCTACAGCGGCAACCCCCTTTCGTGCGCGGTTGGCCTAGCTGTGCTGAACTACCTCAACGAGCACCAGCTGGTCGAACGTTCCGCACAGACAGGTCAATACCTCCTGAATTCGCTTCGGTTGGCCTTGGCAGAAAGCCCGATCGTCGGAGAAATCTCCGGACTGGGGATGCTCACAGGTATTGAGCTGGTTTCCGACAAATCAACACGCACTCCTTTTGCCGCAGCGAAGCGGATCGGAGCAAGGATAGGCAAAGCAACCCGCGACCGGGGAGTGCTCATCAACCCGGGTTTCGGGGCACCCAGTCTTCCCACGGACCCCGAACGGATTGGCGTCTGCCCGTCATTTATTTTCACCAGGGAACACGTCGACGAAGCCGTAGCCGCCCTCTCCGCTGCAATCATGCAGATCGCCCAAGAAGAAGGTCTCGCTTAGTTCCCTGCCTTCCTTTTCCCCAACACCCCAGTAAGGACTCACTATGCGCATTATCAAGCCTTCGGCTCTCGCCGGCCTTTTCGGCGTGTCCGTTTTAGCACTCTCTAGCTGCTCAAGTCCGTCACCGGCAGAGAGCTCAAATCCGTATTCAGGCAAAACCGTCTGCATCGACCAGTATGCGACAGCCACAGCGATCACGGACATCATGGCTGGGCTGGAGACAGGCTTGGCTGACGCCAAGGCTAAAGGACTCAAAGTCGTCATCGAGAACCCCAACGCTGACCCGGCCACCGAGCAGAGCATTGCTCAGAAGTTCATCAGCAGCGGTTGCGATGTCATCGGGGGAGTAGGAACTGCAGCAGCGCAGCTACAGGCCAATGCTTCCAACGGAATCCCGGTCGTGTTCCTGGCTTCGTCCACCCCGGTGGAAGCCGGCCTCGTGGCATCAATGGATAAGCCGGGAAGGCACGTCACGGGCGTGGCCGACGTCCTTGACCCAGCTCCCGATATCGACGCCATGATCAAACTGGATCCGTCCATAAAGACCATCGGTCTTATCTGGAAGACGGGTGACCCTGCGGGAGACACACTGGCGAAAGCCGCGCAGAAACACATGGATTCGTTGGGTCTCAAGAACATCACATCCACCATTACGACCGGAGCCGACGTTACCCAGGCGGCTCAAAGTCTCGTAGGTCGCGTTGATGCAGTCATGATCCCGGGCGATACAACCACCATCAGTGCCGCCGCGGGAATCACTGCAGTTACAGACGCTGCCAAGATCCCGGTCTTCGGCGGGACAACGTCGGCCGTCGACGCGGGGGCAGTGCTGGCCTCCGGTTACAACTATGTCGACGTAGGCACCGAGGGCGCCAAGCTGATGCTGGGCATCTTGGACGGGAAGGACCCAGCAACCACCCCGGTTGTCATCCCCCACGTCGGAGGCTTCGACATCGCCACCGACAAACTCTCGACCTTCGGTCTTACTCTGCCTGACTCGCTTAAAGACCAGCTCTTGAAGAAGAAGTAGAACGGAAATTCTGTGCTTGAATCAATCACTATCGCAGTCCAGGTGGGGCTGCTATACATCCCGCTCGTCCTAGGTATCTACATCACCATGGGCGTCCTAAGCCTGCCCGACTTCACGATGCAAGGATCGTTTGGCATCGGCGGAGCGACGGGAGCCGTCCTGGCGATTAATGGAGCGAACCCACTCGTCGCAATCCTGGTCGCAATGATTGCCGGGGCTCTTACAGGCCTCGTGACCGCTGCGATGCACTTGTGGCTTCGACTTAACGTCCTGCTGGCAAGCATCCTGGTCTCGGCGGCCGCATATTCGGTGGCGCTCGTCATCATGGGCAGCGGAAATCTCTCTCTGATGGGCAAAAAGAGCGTCTTCTCCTGGTTCCAGAGTCTGGGGCTGACCCCCCAGATGTCGACGATACTCGCCGGCTCTGCCATCACGATCCTTCTGAGCGCTGCAATTCTGGTCTTCCTCCGCACACAGTATGGTGTCTCCTTGATCGCCTCAGGCCAGAGTATTCAAACGGCCCGAGGTTTGGGCATCAGAACTGAATCCAGGCAGGTCGTCGGTTTGGCGATCGGCAACGGGCTCGCCGGCGTCTCGGGTGCCTTGATCGTCCAAAATCAAGGCTTCATGGACGTCACCATACAAAATGGAATCATC
Source organism: Paenarthrobacter sp. NPDC090517 (assembly GCF_044769165.1). Lineage (NCBI taxonomy): Bacteria > Bacillati > Actinomycetota > Actinomycetes > Micrococcales > Micrococcaceae > Paenarthrobacter > Paenarthrobacter sp. NPDC090517. Next base: position 17,216 of record NZ_JBIVXN010000009.1, read on the forward strand.
GTCATCGGACTCGCAGGAATGATGGTTGGGCTCAGCCTTGTCCGCACCAACAAGACAACCCTTATCCTCATCGGACTCATCCTGGGGGTCTTCATCTACCGGCTCGTTGTGGTCTACGCGATCCAACTGGGCATCAATCCAAACCTTGTTCAGCTGATCACAGCAGCACTTGTTGTGCTCGTCGTGTGGTTGCGGAACAACGGCAACATGCTCACCGGACTTACATCCAAACGCGGACGAAACAATCTCCAAATGTCACGCGTCAAATTCTACGAGGAGGACCGTGTTGCTAGTTTCTTCTAACTCAGCCCCCGACCTGGAGATCGTCCATCTTGCCAAGCAATTCAAGGGACTTGGCAAAGAAGTCAACAAGGTCATCACAAATTTCTCTCTGACCATCGAGAAGGGAACCACAGTCGCCGTCGTGGGCTCCAACGGTGCAGGTAAATCCACCCTTCTGAACATGGTCTCGGGAACAGTTCTGCCAGACTCAGGACGGATCTCAGTCCGTGGAAAAGACATAACTTTCCTCCCTTCCTGGAAGCGGGTTCCCCTAGTTCGCCGTGTGCGTCAGAATCCGCAAGACAACATGATTTCATCGCTAACCGTCGAGGAAAACTTCGCCATGGCCCTCTCTGGCACCCGTCAGAGATACAGGCTGACTCCTGCCAGAAACAAGGCAGTTCGAGAGCTGGCCGTGAGGCAGATCGAGATGCTGGGCATGGGCCTTGAAAACCGGCTTCATGCGACCTCAGAGAGCCTCTCCGGAGGCCAAAGGCAAGCGATCGCCCTTGCCATCGCCGCCCTCGGCTCACCGGCTGTAATGCTCCTCGATGAACACACGGCGGCTCTCGACCCCAACAGTGCCCAACGAATCAAGGAAGTCACTGAGCGCATCGTAAAAGAGTCTGGAACAACAGCTCTCATGGTCACTCACGACATGGCGCACGCGCTCAAACACGCCGACCGGCTGCTGATGCTGCATGCCGGAACCATAGTCATGGATCTGAACAAGGACGAAATGCAGCGCCAGAGCGTCCAGCAAATCTCCGCCCAGTTCGCAGCCCACGCGGGGGAGTCCCTGCCTGACGAAACGATGCTGACCGCATCGTGAACGGATAACGTCTCCGTTTTCAGTTCACGACTAAACCGCGAACCAGGTGAACGCAGGTGGTGGGCGCAGGGCTCATGTAGAGGCTGCGCCCACCACGCCAAAGGCCCTCGAGCCGTGCATTATGCCCCACCCGTGGAGCTCGCCACCGCAAGCCACATGATTTCAGCCCTTTGACAGCAGGTAGTACTCATGATCGAGATGTACAGATATGACGGCTGGTCCCACCTGCGAGGTCACTTCGTGGAGGTAAGACGTCGGGACAACGTTGTGCGAAGAGGTTTCATCGAAGAGGCCACTTCAGATTCGGAAGTTATGTGGCTGACTGCAGACGGCACTTGCACTCGACAGATGTTTGAGAAGGCCGAGGACTACGAAGTTTGGGTTTGCGTAAACGCCGCTCAGCCTCAAATCCCTGACGAGAAAGGAGCATTGAAATGAAGAAGCGCAGTATTCGTTGGGCCCGGACCGGTGAACATTGCCCTATGACCGGGTGGTGGAGCCCCAATGCAGAAGGCCAGCGCACGATGTTTCTGAGCGAGGGCACCTTGATGCCTCCAGCAAAAAGCGAGCCGACCACCTGGCGGATGCTCCAGCAGCCATCCCTCGGGACACTGCCTGCGTACCACCCCCTCTATGACCTACCCGCGACTGGGCTCAAGCAGAATGGACCAGCTTAGGCTCCATTCTGTGGTCGTGCGCAACGTCGCGCACATACCGCTCTCTGAGCGGTGCCAAGTGCCGCACCGGGGCTTGGATAGCCTGGCTCGGAGTCGACCTGGATCTCCCGAATGAACTGACTCGCTACACAGGTCGCCCAGGCAACTAAAGCCACATGCTATCCAAGGGAAAATAGGTTGTTGAGGAGTTCCAGCAGCTATCTCCAGCCCCGTGTTTTAAGTACCGATAACGGAGATTATGTCGTGTTGAACGATGACTATCGGCATCTGATGCACGATCAACGGCCGCCATCTTCCCGTAGGACTTTCTCCGCGGGTTCAGTCCAGCCATCGGTTTGGGGGCACACGTCTTTAGAGTTAGAACTTGGGTGCTCCCGGGAAGTACGGCTCATGCTCGGAGTCGTCTTCCCAGTAGCGGTATCTGTCACCCAGGAAACTTAGGATCGCTTCGGTGGGAACAGCCTTCTTGTGAAGGGTGAGACCCAAAGTACCTAGGCCCGACACCGCTGCAGTAGACAGATGGATCCGAAGGCTGTCTTCAGTGAAAGAACTAGTGGGAAGGACGGGGTCACTAGTACGGGCGGGCTCGTGAATCAGGTCGATGAAAGCCCGCTGTTCGCTGGCCGTCATGTTTCTACTTAGTCGGATACCACGCGCGGCCGCTCGGCCATTGACCACGATGTTGGCAATAGCAAGAAGCAGATGCCAGTCAAGCCATCCCTCTCGGCGAAGTCGTTTAGCTATGAATGTGAATTGAGTGTCCTGCTGGAGGAGGCCCAACACCGGGCCGATCACCGCAGGAAGCCGCGCGTACCGGTAGGCGATGTTCTCGTGGATCTTGTTCCTATTTGCCTCGTAGGAGGCCGCCAAACCCTGAAGCTCCTGCATGTCGGGGCTCGGGTTGCTAATTGATGATGGATCACTCCGTCCCACGGGTGTTTCCTCACGCTCGGAAAAAGCAGCATAGGTTGCACCTTCTGCTAGGTCCGCGAGCTCGTCGTACGACCTCACAATTGACGACTTGTGTGATAGACCCCCTGCAAACAAGGTGTCCATCACGGCACTGAAGTCAGCTTGATTGAGTAGGGACTGGGAAGCCAGAAAGTGCATGGCCGCACCGAGCGATTCTAGCTGTAAGGCTTCACGGTCAGCACCATCACCAGGGGTTAGGTGGAGGTTCCAATGCCCGCCTCGCTTATCCGAGATCCAGTCGACCCACCCTGCACCCCCCAGTCCATTTCTCGCATCGACACTCACGTCAATGAGTAGGGGCTCCACTAGAAGATGTGCATCATGCCGGGCAAACTCGCTAAGGACAATCTGAGTTGTGGCTATAAAGCGCTCCGTGGCTAGTACAGCTTGTCGTTCATTCTTACACTGCACCTGCCATGTAAGCCCCAAGGCAGCCCAACGATAGTAGCGGGTAGGTCCAACGTCACTGAACAGTCTCCCCATTCCGGAACGATCCGTTGCATCTGCAATTTCGGACTCCGTCATGGGTTTAGTTCCGCCTACAGCATCCAGCACCGACGTGACTGCTTCCATGACGTTGGTGGGCTCAAGTAATGACGAGAGTAACGGAACAAGAGACGGCCGCACCGCTTTCGCTGCCCGGAATATATGGCATTGGTCCTGCAGCATGTTCGTCACAGCCGAATGAACTTCCAATTGATCAGAGCGGTCACCATAGTGACTTCGAGCAAGCAGCCCCAGATTGAAGGTCCGAGTGGCGGTAAGGGATTGACCAGCGTGGTGATCGCAGGTGGCGGCAGCCACAAGGCCATGCGCCACATAGTGCTTCAACGAGGGGTCAGTGGCGTCGTGAGCCGCGGTCGTCGCCGCCAAGGCGTAGAGTTTGCCCGCATGCGGCAAATTCAGCTGGTAGTAGACCCTAGAGATCAACATAAACATCTCGATGCTTCCTTCGAGAGTGTCGCCGTGCCACCAACTGGCTTTGGCGACGTGAAGTTCATGAAGCGCGTCTAGTAGTCGATCTACTTCGATGAGTCTAAGCGCGCGATTAAGAGCTCGACTACCACGGCCAGATTCACCTTCTACTCGTTCCAAAGCGTCGTCCAGCCCGTCGCGCACTTTTCCGAACAGAGGGTGGTCCACCAACTGGGACGTGTAGAGGCCAAAAATGTCGGCAGTGTCGCGGATCGGAAAAAGGGGGGCTTCGGGAAGGAGCTCTACAAGTTCTCCCAGCGCTTTCATACCCTTATCGACATCCATCAACTCAATGCCGCTCACCCCGTGATGCGCATCAATTTGGACAGTGCCACGAAGAGCAGACATGGTGTCGGACATGGAAGGCATCTCCCCATGTTCAGGCAGTTCCCCGGCTGGGTACCTCTGATGCAGTGCTAGATAGGCCTGGAGCGAAAGCAACATGGCTCGCGCATTGGGGTATGGGCTTGCTCCTAATAACGCGTCAATTTTGCCCGCCAAAGCTCCATGCCACGTCTCCAGCTGACATCGATCGATGCTGGTTGTTCGTCGAAGCATCGCGGCATAGCCGAGATCGAGCAGCATGGTACCGTCACGCAGAATGCCCGGATCCTCCAGCGACCCAGGCACGAGACCGAAAAAAGCCTTAAGCATATCGTCTGCTGGCAGCAGTGTTTCGGTACCGCGCATCGTCGCCCATGCAATTTCGAATTGTGCTCGAACGGCGACATCCTCGCTGTTGGCATTTGCGAGAAGTTGCTTAGCCATCGTCAACCAATTGGGCAGGTCCGCTGCAAACAGAGAGTCGGTACTGGCGAGCCTCAGCCCCTCCCTCAGATCAACAAGATCACCGATCGTGGACGGCGAGTTTGGACGTGTGCTCCACCGAGATAGGGCTTCCACGTACCAATCCGGCCTGGGACTTTCGGGGACCGGCCGTTCAGGGGCAAGGTCACTAGGAAGGTGCAGGTAATCGACGGCTAAGTGGTACAGATCGTGTTCCGAGAGCTCTTTTGCTACGGCTAGGCCATCCCAGATATCCAAGGAGATACCGTGAAGGTCTCTTGCCTGTTGCTGCAATTCATGACGCTTCGCCACAGAGACAGGACTTAGAGTGAAGAAGACGACCCGGTCAACGTGTCCGCCCTGTGTGCAAATGGAACGCAGATCTCTTCGGATCTTAGTGGGAACGTCCGCCTGCTGGATCGTGCAAGCGAGGACAACATTCTCTTGGGTCGCACCCAGCGCAAAAGATGAAAGGATTGCCACCTCGGAGGGAAGGTGGGTCCAAAAGCTCTCCGCGTCTCGCCCCTGGTCCCCTCCAGCACTGACTGGCCCAGTCGCCGGCATAAGATTCGTCGCGATGCGTCCGCGAGCAAGACCCAGGCATATGGCTTCGAAATCGTGGTGGGCGTTACTCTCAGCCAACGTACTGAGTTCGTATCTTATTCGTTTTTCGAGCGCGAGACGGCTAGTCATACCCTTGATCATCGCCCACAGACCCCAGGGACACGACGTAGACGACGTGGTGGTTCATCAAGGGCGCAGAAACAGCGGAGTTGGACCAGCCAGGGAGCTGGTGGAGTAGACATCAGGACTGGTCGTCAGCACAGGCACCGGAAATCATCTGACTCCTATCCTGACACAGTTCAGATGACGGGCGAGCAACCCTACACCTCAACCATGGTCAAACAGACCGTGCAAATGAAGCTGAGCGAATCTAATGGCGACCTCAAATCCCCCAACGAGGCGTACAACGAAGTCACCGACCAATTGAGGATGGAGGACTCGGAGGCAAACAGCTATCTGTGACGTCCTATTGATCTGGTGGGAAGCGCTCAACCCGGACTACGACTTTCTTCCTGCATATGAAGAATCAGTACTTAGTTTGCCAACACAAAGGAAGGGCGTCACGTTGAAACGTGACGCCCTTCCTCTGTTGGTAGTCAACGCGACAGTCCGCTCTTCCCGCGCTCAGCTCCTACGGAGGCCCCTCTGCGGGATTTGCGGGCCTCGGCGGCCTTCCCGGTTGTCACTGCTGCTCTCGGGTGTGTGCCCTCGCTGCGGGCAGCTGCGAGTCGGCCACGGATCTGGGTTTCGTTGGCGCCGGTGCCGGCTAGGGACTCCGCGAATTTCTGGTGGTGCTCGGCTGAGCCGTAGCCGGACTGTGCAGCGGTTTCGGTTTTCAAGCCCTGGTCTTTTAGCCGGCTGCTGTCGTTGCCGGTGACGCGGTTCTCGATCTCCCGTCCGACCGCCTCCATACGGGCAAAGAGTTCCTTCTCGGCCCGCTCATAGCGCTGCTCCTGCGTCGACCATTTGTCACCCGTGAAGCCGCCCTCAGCCAGTAGTTTTGCTTCGTGCAGTTTCTTGGCGGCGTCCACGAAGGCAGGGTCTTTGAAGTGTTCCTCTCCCGCCCCGTTGACGTTGGCGGTGGTTTCCGTGCGGAGCTGGTCGATGTCGGGTCCGTTGATGCCGTCCTTCCCGATGAGGAACATGCGTTCCTTGATTTCGGCGTCGGCTACCTCGCGCGCCTTAGGGGTCTTCGCGTTGTGTGCGAGCTGGAGTGCTTTGGTTAGTTCAGGGTTGGCCAAGTAATCCGCCGGCACCTGGTGGCGTTCCATTTCGGGGGCGAGTTTCGCAGCCTGGGCACGGAGTTCTTCGGCTCGGGCGGCGGCTATGAGCTGCGTGGCTTTCTGGTGCTCAGCCTCGCCTTTGCGAGCATCCTCCTGGCTACGCGCCTGCTCACCTTTGGCTTTCTCAGTCGTAGCCGTCTGGATGCCGGCTTCAAGCTCGGCGCCGCCCACCTCGCGGGTGTCGATGGCGTACCTGGACAGGACTTCCTGACGGATCTTCTCCGACGCGGACAAGGCAATGGGATCGTAGTCTTTCCAGCCCTCAGCGACAGCATGTGCTGTGGCAATGTCCGCCGGTTGAGCTTTGTCCCACCACTGGTCCTTTTCTACCTGTGCGAGGACCGCGTGGGCAGTGCTGCGTTCAGCCGCCAGGCGGGCGGCTGCTTCCTGAGCGGCCTGCGCGTCTCGGTGCTCCTGTTGCCTTTGGGATTCCTGACGACGACGGGCCAAGGTCTCAGCGATGCGGGACGCGATCATCAGCGATTGCCGCAGCCCACCGTCTATTACATCGTCCATTCCGTCTGATTCACTCATGGTGTTCCCCTTGCACTAGTGGTGTGATTCTTATCGGTCCAGGCCCGGGCCGGTATCGCGTTGGCTGGGTTGGTAGGTCTTTGCTGGTGTAGCGGTTGGTGTGGTGGGCAGGGCGGATCCGGGACGGATGGGAACCATGCCTCGGCGTGCGATATCAATCGCACGGGGCGGCACCGTTGACTCTGTTGATTGCTGCTGGCCTGCTTCCGCTGGTGCGGCTTTGGGCATGGTTCCAGTGAACGGTGCGAGCTGGTTCTCCACGACCGAGCGGATGCGTTGAGCCTCGCGCGTCCGTCCCGACTGCTGATGCATTTCGTACACGGCGAAGGCGGTGTTGATCAGTTGCACCATGAGTGCTGTCTGCGCTGCTGACTTATTCTTGCTCGACGCTGCCATGAACAACATGGCGGTGCCGGCAATGGACGGAAGAGCAACCGGCTTGCTGTGCTCACGCGGTGCACGCAGCTGGGCGGTGCGGGACAGTTCAGCGGCCGTGGCTGCCAGTGGCCCAGGTGTGGGTTCGAGACGGTGTGACCATGCGGCGAACGCGCCGGAAACTTCCCGTGCGGCTTTCGCCCAGGTCGCGTGATCATCGCGGGGAATGGACCGCAGCTGCTCTGCAAGGGCTGTTGCGTTGCGGGTGTACTCCACCCACACCTGCGCCGGAGGTGTTGCCTTCTCGGGTCCGGTCCTGAAGACGGTGCGCTTGTTGCGTGCAGCGGCATTCCACTCGGCTGCAGCTTCGGTGGCAAGGTGCGGTGAGTCCATCCACTCTTCACGCAGTGCACCCAGTTTCAGGTCCGATGCGAGCGTGCCGCCGCCGAACCAAATAGGCCGCTCCCCGGCCTTGGGTCGTTCGGCCACGGAATACCCGACAATGACGTCGGTGGTGTTCTTCGCATAACGCGGACGAAGAAGCATACCGGTCTCGCGCGCACGGCGGACGAACTCCCCTTCCGTAGCTGAGGCGCTGGCACTGGCACGCACTTTACGGGCCAGGGACATACGGTGCATTTCCCGTTCGTCCCGCACGGCAGTTGCTTTCTCTGCACGGTCGTAGCCTCGCGTGGCGTACACGGTGGAAAGTTGCTCCAGGCCGTACTTAACTTCCAGTTCCCGGCAGGTCTGCTGTGCCCTCTTGTAGTCCCCGTGGGTGGATGCCTTGGTGCCGTCCTCGCGGACGAGGGACACGGCCAAGTGGATGTGGTGGTTTCCGTTTTCACTGGTGCCGTGGTTGATGGCGGCCCAGCGGCACTGGGCCTTGCCGCTGGCGGCAGTGAAGCCCATCGAATCCATGAAATCGTTTGCGATGTCGCCCCACTGCTGGTCCGTCAATGCGCCCTCTTCGGCGCGCAGACTCAGCGAGCAATGCCAGACACTGGCGTCCTTGTAACCAACGTGGACCCGCTCCTTCTTTGCAGCATCCCACTGGAAGTCCTTGATCTTGACGGAGACCCCGAAAAGCTTCCGTGGCTGGTCAAGGTGCTTGGCAATAGCCAGGGCATCATCCCTGTCCAGTATCCCGTCGTCATACCAGCTCATGATCGCTGCGTCGCCTGCCACCAGGTGCGGATCACTGTGCGCATTCTTCGTTTTGTCCGAGTCGGTGGACGCCAGATACACCATGAGCCCACCCATACGTGAACCGCGTGTGATGTTCGGAATCATCCTTACATCAGCCCCTCAATGGCGCGGTCGATTCGCATGGCCACGGAACGCAGATGCTTCAATGCTTCGCGAGCCTCAACCGGGAACTCGCTCGTCGCGTTGGCCTGCCGTGCAAGCTGGTTAATGTTGTTCGAAGAACGCGCCAACAAGTTGTGCAGCTGCATCAGCTCCGCGCCGATGGCACGGCGCTCGGTCGGTGAATCAGTGCGTTCTGCCAGGGCCGATGAAACCAGCAGGTTCGGAACGGTCACTTTCTCCCGTTCGGCCCTCGCAACGAGAGCCGCTTCCTCTTCAACCGTGACCCACACGTCACGGCGCTTCTTCGTCCCTGCCGGAGTGTTGGCACGACGACGGCGGGACAGATTGGGGCGGTGAGTGCTTTCCTCTTCCGACATCCCAATCCCTCCCTTCAAAGGCCCAGCGCAGCGACCCCGATCCGGGGACCACACTGACAAGTGTGCCGTACTCGACCGCCAGTGTCGAGGACGACAAGCCGCTTACACCCGTGTAAGTGTATAGCTTGCTCCGCATTACTGAGTTTTCGGGTTTTTCGTCCCTCTGCGGGACTCGGGAGAAACCTTCCCTCCGGGTGTCGGTCCGAACCCGTAGACTGGCCTCATGGACATCAACGACATTGCCGCCAAAGCGGCCGCGAAAATTGACGCTGCCAGGGACGCTAAGGTCAACGCCGTAAAGAACGCAGCGGCCAGCAGCGTCGAACTCCAGGAGGCCTCCCAGCTACTCGCCGCAGCAGAGCAGAAATATGCGAAGGACTACCAGGCTGCACTGCGTGCGGATTGGACTGAAACAGATCTGCGCGGCTTCGGTCTGGATACCCCGGGCAAGAAAGCCGGCGGCCGCCCGCGCGGCAAAAAGGCGACGCGGGAAACGGCTTCCTCCACGGGATCAGCTGAGCAGTAGCACCTCGCCCAGAAGAAGGGCACCAGGGGCACTGTTTCCCATGGTCCAAGACTCGTCACTGCCGGCGCACCTACCATCTTGGGTTGGCTTTTCCTGCCTTGATGACATGAACGGCCGGCGGGGTGGCGGGGGCATGCGGGCACCGGAACCGGGGCTGGCGGAGACTTTCAGAGCGGCAGGGGGGATCGACGCTGCGGTGCTCTTCGTTTCCCCCAGGACCCACCACCCAGCCCACATCCTTAGCGGCGCGCAAACAGCCAGGGCCTGTTCCATAAGGTACGGGCCCTGACTGTTTGTTTGGAGTCGTGATGCTGGTTATCTGGCGTCTTGAGTCAGGCGGGGGAAGCGGTCCTCCCAAAGCTTCCTGCATCTCACTGGAAGTATCAGGTCAGACCAGATTTCACAGAGAAGGCCCGCGTTTAGAAGTTCCTTTTGATCGGCCTGCGTGCCTACGCGCAGAACAGCCTGGTAAGCCTTGATGACTCCTTCAGCCTGGTTCAAATCACAATCGGCCTGCGGCCCCCAGTACACGTGCTGCGGGAGAGTCAGCAGTCCTTCTGCCGGCCCGTGAAGGTCCTCAAGCCGGTCGGGAATCTCGTACGGCATCACGTCCTGAATGAGGACGCGTTTCCCCGGTGCAGGGGCTGCGGGTTTGGGTCTGGGCCGGATCATTTACCGGTCCTCTTTCGCTGCTGTCTCGGCACGGGTCCGCCTCCCTGGACGGAGTTGCCCGGCTTCGACTCCCGGCCATTTCCGGCCGTCGTTGTACTTGCGCTGCAGACGCCGGAGCTCCCGGCGGGCGGCTGCTTCAACGAAGTCCGTAATGGACGCATACCCCTCCAGCTCCCCCACGGCTTGGACAGCTGCACGGATTTGTTGCAGGTCCTCTTCCGTGAAGTAGGGCCCCTTCTTCTGGTTGGATTTCATCATGGCCAATGGACCTCCTGAAAGCGGCTGGGTAGCTGTTAGAACGGGGGTTCGGAATCGAGGCCGCTGCCCCAGGAACCGGCATTCGCTGACGTGTTCGCGGCCCACAGATCGTCCTGCCGGCTGGCCTGCCCGGTGCTGGGCTGACTCCCGAAGTCTCCGCCGTTTCCGCCACCTTGGTTGGTGTTGCGCTGGGTGCGGTTCACCTTCGCGTTCGCGTAACGCAGGCTCGGACCGATCTCGTCTACCTCGAGTTCTATGACGGTGCGCTTGTCGCCTTCCTTGGTTTCGTAGGACCGTGACTTCAGCCGGCCCGAGGCGATGACCCGCATTCCCTTGGTCAGGGACTCGGCGACGTTTTCCGCGGCTTCCCGCCATACACTGGCGCGGAGGAAAAGGGTCTCCCCGTCCTTCCACTCGTTGGCTTGGCGGTCGAAGGTCCTGGGCGTGGAAGCGATGGTGAAGTTAGCGACCGCCGAACCGCCTGGGGTGAACCGCAGCTCCGGGTCGTTGGTCAGGTTTCCAATGACTGTGATGGTGGTTTCGCCGGCCATGATGGTTCCTTTTCCTCGTGCGTTGCTGGTGTTTCCGTTGCCTGTGCTGGTGTCGTTCCGTGGTCCGGTGACGTCGGGTTCATCGTGGGTGAGGTCGTTGGGTTGGTGCTGGTCCGCGGTGTGTTCATCCCACAAACCACCCTCCCCCAACGGGGCTCGGAGGATGGCGGCCAGGTACCGGTCATCCTCCACGGTGTACGGGTTGGCGTAGTAGCCGACGTAAGGGTCCGGTGTGTCGACGTTGATGACCCCCGAGGGGTTCCCGATCCGGCCGAACTCCTCCAGGTCCACGTACTGCCGGGGGCTGAGGGTGAACCCGTCCACCGGGTGCGGCTCCCTCACCGGAGCCCCACGTGCTCTGTCTCGTCTTCGGCGTCGCCATCCAGGAGGGCGTTGGTGCGGACGCTGGCCCGGTAGAAGAGTTGTTCGGCCATCAGGTCCCGGTTACCGACCTCGTACCTCAAGGGAGAATCGCTTTCGGGATCCACGTCGTAGAAGACGGTATCGGAGTCGTAAAAGTTTTCCTCGGTCTTGGTGGCGGGCGCGCCCAGGAAGGCGACCCCGTAGGCCACGGCCTGCAGTTCGGGGTCGGCGTGGAGTTCGGCAGGGACCCGGAACTCGTTCAGGATCGCGGTGATGGTTTCTGCGGTGATGCTCATGATGCTTCCTTCCGGGTGGTGGCGGTGTGGGTCATGGCGGCGGTGACGAGTTTGTCGCGGCGCAGCCCGGACCAGTGGTCCTGGTCATCGGAGTTGTTCACGATGACGGGGGCCTGGGAGTAGCCGAGCTCAGCGGTGATGTATTCCAGCGCTGCCGGCACCTCGGCGATATCCACACTCGTGTAAGTGATGCCTTTGGAGTCGAAGTACTCCATGGTGCGGTCGCAGTTCGGGCAACCGGGCTTGGTGTAAACCGTGTAATCGGTGGGTGAAGTAGTCATTTTCAGTCCTGCGTTTCGTATCAATTAGGTAAGGTTCGTCTGGCTGACTTGCTACCTCAATTCTAGCATTTATCCACTCGGATAAACAAGGTTTTGTCCCGTATTTCCGGGGTTTTTCGGCCTATTTTGGGTCTTTTTTTGGTGGGTTTTGCGGGTGGTGGGTTTGGTGTTGCGGGCAGTAGTCCGGCGGCACTCCCCCGGCTTCTTTGAAAGCTGTCCAGGGCGCTGGGTTCCTGCGCCTGTACCAGGTGATTGCGTGCGCCCCAGTGTGTCGTCGCGGCTGAAAGGAACTGTTCCCCAGCCGGTGGTGGGCCGGCGGCGGGTGTTGTGGCCCATGGGGAAGGTGGCCGGTTTGAGCGGGTTAAACAAAGCAGGACCGGCGCGGGCCGGTCCTGCTTCGCTCTCCTCGGACAAAGGAAATCTGTTGTTCAGTCTAGCGGGGATCTTTAGCGAAGCTTCCCGGTGGTGAGTCGATGAAGTAGCCGGATCGACGGCGGGGCGCGGCTCTTTTGATGGGGGTCTGCCTGGTGGCGTCCACTGGCGGTCCGCCGCTGGTGATTGGTTGCTGTGGTTCGCCCTGGGCGGCGGACCGCCCGACTTTTGGGAGGTTCCTGGCCCTGTTCGTGGTGAGTGCCCGGCGGCCTTGCCGGGCGGTGGGGGTTCCGCCCGGCAAGGGGTTCTAGGCTGCTTCGATATTTTCCTCTGCGGTGTCTTCTTCGACTGGTTTGTCGCTGTCGATGATGATCTGCTCAACCTCGGACGGGGTATAGCCCCAGATGACGAGCTGGTTCAAGTAGTCCCGGTGGCTTTGGAACGGGTTCCGCCAGGAGTCCTTGGCGATGGTCTTCTCATACCCTGCGCAGACCAGCGCGACCAACGAGAACTCGGGTCGGGTCGTGGACTTGGCCACGTGGTCCTTCAGCGGGTTCCATCCCCATGACTTCTCCCCGTCTGTCTTGGCGCTGACCATCACGGCGGCCACTTCTCCGTCGTAACTCCGGGCGACGTCGGTGTGGTGGGTGATCGCGTGGACGGTGAAGTACTGCCAGCCTTTCGGTGCCTGCTTCTTCGCCAGCAGGGTTTTGACGAATTCCCGGCGCACGGTGGTGGCCGATTCCATGGCCTTGTTGTTCGCGATCAGGGTTTTCCGTTCGGCTTTCTGTTCCTCGGTCATCGGCCCTTTGTTGGCCGATGAAGAGTGGTAGGTGTACCGCTCGGTGAAGCCAAGTTCCTTCCAGTCGACGATCACGGGGACGGTGGAGAACTCACCCCGGTAGTCCTGGATGATGTAGACGGCGTTCGCGTCGTCCTCGGTGGCCGGTTCCCCATCGGCCCGCTTCAGGGACGTGACACTGGCGGTTCCCTCCTCGCCGTAGCCGGGCCGTTCCACAATGATTGTGCCGGTGGCTGCAACTTCTGCCCTGTACGCCGCGAGAGTGGCGGCGCGTACGCGGTCGTCCCGGAGTTGCTGGGCGACGTGGAACAGTTGGTCAGGTTCGTCCTGGATGACCGATGCCAGTTCGGCGGTGGCTTCCTCGTCGTCTTCGAATTCGGCGAGGATCAGGGCTTCTTCGATGGTGTGGCCTCTGCCGAGGGCGGCGGTTCCAACCTCGGATGCCTTGGCTTTCAACGCGCCTTCGACAGTGGTCTTCGTCCGTCCCGTTTTCTTGGCGATCGCTGCCGCTGAGACGCCGATCAGGGACAGCTGGTGGTAGGCGTCGGCTTCGTCCGCGTCGGTCAGTTCCGCGCGCTGGATGTTCTCGACCACCTGCGTGACGATGCGTTCGGCTTCTTCCGGGCTGCTGATGATCATCACCGGGATTTCCGCGCGTTTGGCTTCCACGGCCCCGAGGGTGCGGCGCTGACCCATCAGCACGTGCACGGTTCCGTCCTCTTTGCGGTGGGCGATCACCGGCTCCATCACGCCATGCTCCTTGATGCTGGCAACGAAGTCAGGAGTCAGGGCGGCGTCTTTGCGGACGTTGATGTCCACGGTCAGGGTTGCGGGGTCGAGCATTTCCAGCGTGGGTGCTGCGTTCATGGTGTTGTTCCTTCTTGTCCGAGAAGTTGGGTGGGTGGGGCGACCAATGGTGACCGGCCAGCTTCCCCTCTCCCCCGATGCTTCTATGTCTTGTCAAGCGTCGGAAATGGGCTGGAAGAGCTGATTAGAGGTTGCCGCTGCCACGTTGTTTGTCGGTGGGTGGGGCGCTCGTGGTGAGTGGCCAGCTTCCCCTCTCCCCCCGTTGTTTTGGCTGCTGGCGAAGCTTGCGGAGCTGCGCCCGACGGAGGCCTGTCTACCCATGGGGCAAGGGCCGGGAAATTCCCGAAGGAAATCAGCGACGCAGGAGCGCCGAAGGGACATTTCACGGCACGCAGGCCCCGACGAAGGAGGGGCTAGACGGGCCGGAGCGGGCACGTACAATCCGAAGGACAGCAGCCAAAACAAGAAAAACGCTTCTACAGCCCGAGCGAAGCGAGGACCGTCCTACAGCGCTCAACGCTGCACTCTGACACCGCACGTTGACGGTGCCAGGGGGATTGCTTGATAGTGCGCTACATGGAAGTCTTCTGCTCGGTGAGTGCTCGTGAGCGTCTGTAAAAGGTTGCACGGGACATCCCCAAGTCACGGGCAACCTGCGCTGCCGGCTCGCCGGCTGTGACCAGTTGGACGGCGTTTCGGATCTGGCTATCGGTAACCCGGCGGGGCCGGCCGCCGAGGTCTCCGCCAGACTCTCTGCGCTTGTTGAGGGAATCCATGACGCGTTCGCGCTTGATCTCGGATTCCATCTGGGCAAGGGCAGCCATGACCGTGAACAGCATTGACCCCATCGGAGTTGCTGTGTCGACGTCTCCTCCACCCAGGTTCAGTACGCGCAGCCCGGCACGCCTGCTACTGAGCTCATCAGCGAGGGCAAGCATGTTCTGGGTCGATCTGCCGAGCCTGTCCAGAGTCGTGATGACAAGGGTGTCTCCTTCGATCAGTGCCTCGATTGCTCGATCAAACTCGGGTCGTGAAGCGCGTGTTCCGGAGACACCATGATCGATGTAGAGGTCGTCGCGTCGAACGCCCGCGGCCAGTAGATCTGCCTGTTGCCGGTCGGTTGACTGCTGCCGTGTCGAAACTCGCGCGTAGCCGATAAGTTTCGTCATAGCCTGCCTCCACGTGTCGCATAACTAAAGGTCAGTATGCCGATTCCGCGAGTAGGTTTCGAGACATAGTTACGAGAATCTTTGGTGCCCTGAAAGGTTGCACCTACTGCGGAAATCCGGGATAGCCCGGACATCGGCATGAGACGTCTCGTATCCCAAAGGTTTCGAGACATTTTGCTGTTTAGACTTAGGGGCTCCCGTCACTGGGCATTTCGGAGGCACCTCAGCTCCACCCACCGGGATCCTGAACTGGTCCGACTCCGCAACCACTACCTTCCAAAGCAGCCAAAGCGCTGGCGGGTTCTGCGCGAGAAAGGCCTCTGGTTTCCCGTAGCTATGGTCTTTCGGTCATGCATGGCCCAGTATGTTCAGGGGAATGGGCCATCCGTCTGTGCGTTTCTGCGTGCGTGATTAGTGATGGCGCTTGTGGCTGTTGGAGGAAGCATGGGGCTGTGGGATGGGTCGGTGATCCCGGCCCGGGAGCAATTCGACTATTGGCAGGACATTATCTGTCGCGAGTTTGTGCCTTTGTCTGCGGTGAGGACCGGTCATGACTTCGGATTTGCGTCGAAGGTTGAGACTTCTCCGCTGGGTTCGCTGAACCGTGCAAGCATCGTGTCGAAAGCGCAGATCACACGGCGAGGTGCCCGTGAGATTGCCGCGTCAGACGAGGCGTATTTCTTCGTCAATCTTCAGATGGCAGGACGATGTCTCGCAAACGTCGGCGGCGTTAGTTCCGTGGTGAACCCTGGAGAATTCATGGTGGTTGACACCGCCGAGCCTTACGAGTTCGAGTTCAGCGGTGATTGGCGTATGTTGTCGTTCCGCGTCGACCATAGGGACATTGAGGACTATCTCTCGGCGTATCGGGATCGTCTCGGCGTCCCGGTCGGGCCTGGGGGTGTCGGCAGTGCTGTGACGTCATTGATGCGGGTGCTGGATTCGTTGTCGGATGAACTGTCCCCGGTCTCGGTGTCCTCCATGGTTCATTCTTTTGAGTCTGCTGTGGTGGCTGCATTGGCAGCGGCGCCGGGTCTTTCTGTGGACGCGGTGGGGGCAGCGCCTTTGCGTGCCGCTGTTCTGGACCATGTTCGGAGGAACCTTGGTGATGCCGGGCTTAGCGTGGAGCAGGTGAGCAGAACCTTTTCCATCTCCGTGCGCACTCTTCATGGGTTGTTCGAGGGGGCAGAAGATTCGTTCTCCAGGACAGTTCGGAATCTTCGCCTGCAGCGTGCACACGATGTGCTGTCCGATCCTTCGTGCACTGTATCGGTGACCGAGCTGGCCCAGTTCTCAGGTTTCTATGATCCGAGCGCCTTCACGAGGGCGTTTCGCCGGCGTTTTGGTGTGAGCCCAGTCGAGCTGCGGCGCTCCGTGACTGCACGAACTGCAAAGTAGGGGTGCACGCACTGCATAGAAAACGAGCCTGAAGCAGAGTGATATAGATCTCACCAATTAGAAAGCCGTGGACCATAGACAGGTCCGCGGCGGTTTGTGAGAGGCACTAATGACTGTTTCATTCACGCTCACACCTGAGCAAGAACAGCTGAAGATGGCTGCGCGAGGTTTCGCCCAAGAGTATCTCCGTCCGATGATGCACGGAGTGGGCAATGAGGCAGATCCCCTGCGTCGTGCGATGCTGCTGCGGCCGGTGTTCGAGAAGGCCGTTCAGGCCGGTTTCCTGAAGGCTCTTATCCCGGTCCCGTTCGGCGGGTCGGCAGGCAGCGGTGTGGATGCGGCGATTTTCATTGAGGAGCTCGCCGCCGAAAGCCCGGACTTCGTGATTTCCCTTGCGGGACCGTTAATTGCTCTTGCACCGGTCTACGAGGTCGGCACCATGGAGCAGATTTCGCGTTTTGTTGCACCCTTCCTGGCCGACTCCGGCGCGCCCGTTGCAGCGATGGCTTACAGCGAGCCTGGCGGAAGTGCTAACTTCGACGCCGAAGCGCCCGCAGACGGCGTCCGGACAACCGCCGTTCTCGATGGCGATGAATGGGTGATCAACGGTTCCAAGGCGTGGGCCTCCCACTTGGGTGGTTGGGACGGACAGGGCCCTGATCTGATGACCATCGTCTGCCGCACCGACAAGGGGGTTTCCCTCATCGTTGCCGAGCGAGAGCACCTTCAGGGCCACGTCACCGTGGAGGAATACTACGACCTAGCCGGGCTCAGGGGCTGCCTCACTACCCGCGTCACCCTCAACAACGTCCGGGTCCCCAAGGGAAACCTGTTGGGACTCGAAGGAGACGGGGTCCGCCTGACTCGCAACGCCTTCTACGCCAGCGGCGCCTCCATAGGCACCTTCGCCGTCGCAGCAATGCGACAGGCATTCGACATCGCCCACGAATTCGCGCTGGCCGAAAAACGCGGCGGACACGCCCCTATCATCCACTACCAGGCAGTGGCCGACATCCTGGCAGACGCCAAAGGCAAAATAGAAGCAACACGCCTGCTGTCCTGGCGCGCTCTGGACGCCGTACTACGCCAGGACCCCGCTGCGCCCGAACTCGCGCTGCATGCCAAGGTCTTCGGCTCAGAAACCGGGGTCGAGGTCATCAACGAACTCATCAAAGCCGTCGGCGTCACCGCCTTTAACCAAGGATTCCCGATCCTCAGGCACCTCATGGACGCTCTGGCCTACCCCATCATTGAAGGCGGCAACGTCGGCGTCCGCCGCCGTCAACTCCAGACGCTGATGAGCACCCCCGATTATGACCCGCTGTTCGCCTCCGGGATGGCATAACTCTTCGGTCCAACCCCTCTGCGTCTGGGCTGACGAGAAGAAACCTCGTCGCCTCAAACTTCATACGCGTTCCCTCTAATCCGAAGAGACTTAGGAAATATCATGAGTGTTGTTCCAGAGATGAAGCAGGCTTTGCTCGCTTCCGTTAGCGCTGCCGATAACGGCCGCAAAATCAAGGACCCGGCCACCGGCGAAACAGTCGGCTATGCCCCTCAACACGGGGTTAGGGACCTGCAAAATGCAGTCGATCTTGCCAGGTCGGCGCAGCCGGCCTGGGCTGATGCCGGGCATGAAACCCGCTCGGCTGCGCTTTTGGCCGCAGCCGACGCGGTGGAAGCCCACGCCGAGGAGCTGGCGCAGATCCTTTCCCGGGAACAGGGCAAGCCCCTGAACGGACCGAATGCACGATTCGAAATCGGTGCCTGTTCCGCATGGCTGCGGGCCGCCGCCGGCATCCCCCTGGAGCCGGAGACACTGGTCGATGACGGCGAAACCCGGGCCGAAGTGCACTACCGCCCGCTCGGGATCGTCGGGGCAATCGGGCCGTGGAACTGGCCCATGATGATCACGATCTGGCAGGTCGCTCCCGCGCTGCGAATGGGCAATGCGGTCATCGTCAAACCCAGCGAATACACCCCCTTGAGCGTTCTCGCCCTTGTGGAAGTTCTCAACACGGTCCTACCTGCCGGCCTCCTGACCGCCGTTTCCGGGGGACGGGACGTCGGTGAAGCCCTGGCCTCCCACCCGGCCGTCAGCAAGATCATGTTCACCGGTTCCACCGCCACCGGCAAAGCCATCATCAAGTCCTCCGCGGACTCCATCAAGCGCCTGACACTGGAATTGGGCGGCAATGACGCCGGAATCGTCCTTCCCGACGCAGACGCCAAGGCCATCGCCGAAGGACTTTTCTGGGGCGCCTTCATCAACACCGGCCAGACCTGCGCGGCGCTGAAACGCCTCTACGTCCACGAGGATATCTACGACGCAGTCTGCGAAGCCCTCACCGAAGTCGCCTCGGCGATGCCCATGGGTGTCGGGCTTGACGAGAACAACGTCCTGGGACCACTTCAGAACAAAGCCCAGTACGACATCGTGGAACGCCTCGTAGACGAAGCACGGAAATCCGGGGCCCGAATCCTCATCGGCGGCAACCCGGACACCGAGCAGCCCGGCTATTTCTATCCCACGACCCTCGTGGCGGACATCGACAACAACAACCCGCTGGTCGTAGAAGAACAGTTTGGCCCCGCACTACCCATCATCCGATACAAGACCGTCGACGAAGCCGTGGCCATGGCGAACGCACTTGACGTAGGGCTGGGAGCCTCGGTCTGGTCCCCGGACCTGGAGCAGGCACGTACCGTTGCCGCACGCGTTCAAGCCGGCACCGTTTGGATCAATAAGCACGGAGCAGTCGACCCGCGGATCCCGTTCGGCGGAGCCAAACAATCCGGCTATGGCTTGGAATTCGGCGTCGAAGGACTCAAACACCTGGCCCAGCCCCAGATCATCAACGGCTAAGGTTAACAAACAACACCCCGGGGGCGCAGCAGAGCATGCGCCCCCGGTTCGCCCAAGGAGCCACCTTGAAATACCCCGTCAACTCCTGCAGAGAATTGACCTGCGGTGACGAGATAGAAGCCCGCAACGGTACTAAGAGCTTCCGAGGTCATGTCGTCAGCATCCACGAACCCATGGAACTCTTCTGGGCGGTCGACACACTGGGGGAACCCCGCATTTTGGAATTCGATGAGTACTCAGTCTTCGTCTTGGATACCGCGCAAGCTCGGCCCTGGAAAGCAAGTGCCTGATCGAACCCAGAGGTGCTGCAGTGACCGTTGCAAAAAGCCGTGTCTCGAAACCTTGCTGCCTCAAAACTCTAGGGAAATGAGACGGGTACAGCCGGGGACCGGGGTTGCGGCCGAGTCCGGACTAGCGCCCCAAGCAAGCAGTGACTTAGGCGACCACTGGCAACCAAGATTGCTGCTCCCGCAGAGCTGACAATGTGGGCCGATTCCCCGGAAGGTTCTCCCCCGAGGTGTGAGATGGCGTCAGTCCGGCGGTGGCGTAAAGCGTGTTCAGTTGGCGGTAGAGGGTTCGGGCTAGGTATCGCTTGAGGGATCTGCGGATTTCCCGGTAGCTCCGGCCCTCTTGAGTGCGTTTGGCGACGTAGTCGCGTGTGCCAGGATGGTGGATCATCCGGGTCATGGTGATGGTGTGCAAGGCACGGTTAAGGCGCCTGTCACAGCCTCTGTTGAGTCTGTGCCGGACAATGTTTCCGCTTGAGGCTTGCAAAGGATTCACCCCTGCGAGTGAGGCGAAAGCAGCTTCGCTGCGAACCCTGCCTGGATGCGACCAAGCTGTCAGGACTGCTGATATTGTGACGGCCCCGGCGCCTACCATCTCCAGCAGCGGCGCGGCAGGGCTCTGCTGAATCAGAGCTGTCATCCGCTTTTGGTTCGCCGTGAGCTGGGCGGTTACTTCCAGGACACGGCGTGCCAACCGGATAGCTTCCTCGCGCGCGATCGATAGCTCTAACTGCTCCTGTCGTTCCCGCCACCTGGTAATTGTGGCGATCTGGGCCGGCACCAAAGGTTTGCGGGCGTCAATTCCCAGATCATGAGTCCGCAGAAGGGCGATGAGTGCGTTGACGTTCATTGTTCGTTCCCGTGTCAGCTGATCCCGGGCTGCACTTAGAATCCTGAGTCCGGCACGGGTTCCTTCGTCCTCCCGCGGAGTCCGGAGTTGGAACTCCTCCAAGCCTAGGGCCGCGGTTCCGATGGCTGTGGCATCCAGTGGGTCGGATTTGCCGAGTCCTCGACGGCCTCGGGCGTTCATTCGTGGTGCTTCGGCGACGTCATAGCCAGCGTCCGTTACTGGCCTAGCTAAGCGCGCCCCATATGAGCCGATACCCTCAACAACCCATAAACAGCCCATATCGCCGTCTGACCTTCGAGCTACCCAAGCAAGTGCGCGTGAAATCCCGGCCGAGGTGCTCGGAAACTGCTCACATGCGATCTGTCGCTTAGTGCTGGCCTCGATGATGGCGTACGTGTGGGTGCGGGCGTGACAGTCCACGCCGACGATGTACGGGCGGGTCTGCGCAACAAGGGTCAACGCGGCCACCCTCCTTTCATTTCGAACGGACAAGACAGGTCGCAGCACGACCGGCGCCGGACCTGGGAAAGGGTCACTCCGCGGCAAAACTGTGATGAGCCACAACCTCACAGGTTGGGCAAGCTTCTAATCAAGCCAACGACGTGGGACAGGTTAGCGCCGGTTGCTCCGCCCAGCGTGGACAAATCGGGGGAAACGCACCCTCGAGGGGCAATTGTTTTTTCGAGTCACACGCCAAGCAGAACGACCGGCACCAACACTGCCAGCTAGTCCCAGACCAGCCACGTAAAGACTCACAGTTGTTTTTTGGTTGCTGGCAAGCATGCTTGCTTGGCGGCCAGCGGAGCCCTGTCTACCCGCAGGGCAAGGGGCAGGAAATTCCCGGAGGAAATAAGCGACGAAGGAGCGCCGGAGGGAAATTCCTGCACCGCAGGCCCCGACTGCTTTTGGAGGGGCTAGACGGGGTGGAGTGGACGCCTACAATCCGGAGGACAGCAACCAGAAAACGTCGTAGACAAGCAGGTGATGACGGGCAGGAGCTCTGCGACGGACCGGCAGCACCCAACAGCCGGCCACGGAGCTTGCGGAGTGGACGCCCAAAAGGGTGCGAGCCCTGCGAGCATGCTTTCCCTGATCCCGCCGAACCTCTCCAGGAAGAACCGGCACCGGTTCGCCGCACGCACCAGGTCAGTGATCCCTGACCGTCGCGGGAACGGCGGTCCGTCGCCGGCAACCACCCACCCAGGCGGCCACCTGCGGCGGACCGCCCGCCCACACAAGGCGAACGGCCCACCAGCGCCTGTTAGAGGAAGGTGGGGCGGTGTTCTGCGGCGAATACGACGCCTACGGCTTCGTTGTGCCAGTCCAGTGCCGCGTATTGCCGGGTGGTGTCCAGTTCGGCCGGGTTCACACGGGCCTCGGTGTTGACGGCTTCGCCATGCCGCGGATGTGCGCGGCGAGGTCTGCGGCGGAGTCGGTGCTGTAGGCCACGGGGGACTTCTCCACGATCGCGGCGAGGGTTTCGAGGAAGACGACGGCTTGGGCGGGGCTGTTGGCGATGCTGCGCTTTTCGGTCATTGTCATTGGTCCTTTGCTTTGGGATTGGGGCCCTGCCGGGCGGTGGGGGTTCCGCCCGGCAAGGAGTCGAGGGGTATTAGGCGGCGGCTGTTTGGAAGACGGGTGGAATCCGGTAACGGCTGGGAAGCTCTGCGGCGGCTTCGGGCAGGTCTTCCGGGCCGTGGGCTTGTCCGTTCTTCCAGTGGAAGAACGCCTGTTCACTGATCGCGTCCCAGTACCGGGCCTTGGTCCGGTAGAACGTCGTTGTCACGTCGCCCTCGCAGTAGGTGGCCATACCGAACAGGTTGCCGATTTCATCCGCTGTGCGGATCCCGGCGACCATGACGTAGGGCCACTGGCCCAAGTCCCAGCCCTCAGACCCCCACCCGGGGATCACGGCCCAGCCGTGCTCTGAAATGAGCCCCATCCAGTCGTAGCCGTCGTTCATGTGGTAGTCGCCCAGCACGGTGACGCCGTCGATGGTTTCGCCGGTGTCCTCGGTGGTCACCGTCGTGGTGGTAATTGAATCCATGTGGTGTTTGTCCTTCTTGACCGAGAAGTTGGGTGGGTGGGGCGACCAATGGTGACCGGCCAGCTTCCCCTCTCCCCCCGTTGTTTTTGGCTGCTGGCGAAGCTTGCGGAGCTGTGGCCGACGGAGGCCTGTCTACCCGCAGGGCAAGGGGCAGGAAAATCCCGGAGGAAATAAGCGACGCAGGAGCGCCGGAGGGACATTTCCTGCACCGCAGGCCCCGGAGTTTACGGAGGGGCTAGACGGGGTGGAGCGGACACGTACAATCCGAAGGACAGCAGCCAAAAAACGTCGTAGACACAACAGGGACCGAGCACGGCGGAGCTCTGCGACATCGGGACCGGGCCCACCAGCCGGCCACGGAGCGAAGCGCAGTGGACGCCCAAAAGGGGCGCGATCCCTGCGAGCATGCCTTCCCTGAGTCTTGTCAGACTGGGTTGGTACGGTGGGGATGTCCCGCCTGGTTTCCCCCAATCCAGGCGGGACATTTTTGTCCCTTGCTCTCTGCTAACTTGCGGGCATGGATTTGAAATCGTGTGGATACTGCAATGAGCAAGTCGATCTCAGTGAACACCCCCACGTTCATGACCCAAAGATTTGCAAGCGCTGCAGAACGGAGCTTCCGGCTTCTGATTTCCAGCCCTGGCCTTCCAGCGCTGACGGCCGGCGGCATACTTGTCGAAACTGCGTTGCTGGTGATTCCGAGGAAGCCCGTGCTCAGAGGGCTATCCAGAAGGACAAACAGTTCCATGCAGAGAAGGAAAAGCTCAAAGAATACGGGTACCGCTGGAGGCGTCGTCCTGTCCGGTCCGGTCCAACTCCAGATTTTGTATGGGTTCTTTTGGACCCGCATGGGCGGGAGGTCTCAAAAGAAGCGGCTCTGCGGGCTATCGCAGAATTGGAAGCCCCCAGCCCGATGGATGACGACTTCGGCTACTTCTGAGCTGCGTCATAGCTACGGGTTTCACGGGTTAAAACCCGTAGGGCGGGCCGCCGTCTGGCAGACCCGCCCCGGGTCCGGTCTAGCTGCGGTCTTCCTTGAGGACGTTGGAGGTGGCGCGGTACGCCATGATCGAAGCGCCCAGTGCTGTGAGTGAGAGAACGAAGTTCACGATGGTCAGTGGTTCCATGAGGTTTCCTTATCGGTGAGTAGGACTTAGTCTGAGAAGGAGCCGGTGGCCGCAACCGAAGCGGTCACGACCACCGGATTTCGTAGCTACACCTACTTCCTTGCTTTACGCTCACGCTTCCGAGTTGCACCTCGGGAGCGTTTGCTTGTTAAGCGCGCGTTCCGCATGGAGAGTAGAGCGATGACAGCTGTCATCAAGCTCACGACCGAAGTCGCGAGCTTGATCGCTTCGTCGATGCTCATGTAGCCACCTCCTTCCTGCCCCGCCGTGCGAGGCCCCCACTGGTCCAGCCGGTCGAGGGTGGGCCGTCAACCCCGAAGAGTGACCGGGGAATCCCGCGAAATAAGGGAGCGCAGCGACCGCGTGGGAGTCTCCGGTCGCGTGGGTTGACGGGTCGGGCCCCCGGACGGCTACGATCAGTGGCCTTGTACGGAGAACAACCCAGCCACATGTAAGGCAAAGAAGAGCTCTTACAGGCCGAAGCGCAGCGAAGGTCCGTCCGGGTCCTTGGTCCTCTAGGCTGAGCTCATGGACGAGTCCATCCCGTCGGCACTGCAACCACCGGTTGCTGTTGCCCTGGCGAAGCTCGTCAAGGCTCTCCCCGGTCCTAATGCGCTCCCAGGTGCTTCCTACTACGAGCCCAAGTGGGACGGCTATAGGGCGGTCCTTGTCGTAGAGGCCGAATCCGTGACGCTTTGGTCCCGGCAGGGCAAAGAGCTCACGAGGGTTTTCCCTGATCTTGCCGCTGCCGCTGCGGCGCAGATCCCGCCCGGGTGCGTTATCGACGGTGAAGCCGTCATCTGGAACGGTGACCGTCTGGACTTCGACGCGTTGCAACGGCGGATGGTCACGTCCCGGGCAGCTCTGCCGACTCTCGTTCACGAGTTGCCGGCCTCTTTCGCGGCCTTCGACGTCCTAGCCGTCGCCGGGCAAGACATTAGGAGCGTGCCGTTCACCGGCCGCCGGTCCTTGCTCGAGGAGCTTGCCCGGGAATGGACCGCCCCGCTGAACCTCTCCCCCGCCACAACAGACCGGGACCTGGCACAGACCTGGCTGCGGGATTTGCCCGCCACCGGCGTGGAAGGGCTCGTGGTCAAGGGCGGAGCCCAGACCTACGAGCCAGGTGCCAGGGCGTGGTTGAAGGTCAAGCACAAAGACGTCACAGACGTGGTGTGCGCGGCCGTCATCGGCCCGCTGAACCAACCGCAGGCGATCATCGCCGGCCTGCCGGTCGATGGACAGCTGCGGATCGTCGGCCGCTCGACGGTGCTCTCAACGCGGATAGGGCGTGAGCTGGGCCGCCAGCTCCGACCGGCGCAGCCCGGGCACCCGTGGCCCGAAGAAATCACCGAAACCTCGCTGAACCGGTTCAGCAAAGACAAAGGGCCAGTGCGGCTGACGTTGGTCGAACCGTTCGTGGTGGAGATCGCGTCCGACGTCGCATGGACAGGCAAGTCCTACCGCCACCCAATCAAGCTGCTCCGCACCAGACCCGAGCTCGACCCCGCCGACGTCGAACTACCCCCGCATCTCAAAGACCGGCAACCCTGACCGTCGCGGTGGACGGGTTGTGCCCATTGGGGGCAGGTGGAGTCCTCCGCACAGCTCAAAGCTGTCCCCATTGGCCGTGCAAGCCGTCCACGCCGCCCGACGGGCGGCTATTTCGTCGGAGCCCTTGGAGTACAGTTAATCGAACATAGATTCGAATAAAGGGCGTGTTGTGGGCGTGATAGTTGGCCCCCGTGTGATAGATGCGGGACTCTCTCTGGTGACGGCTTTGCTGGCCCCCGTTGCGGTGGCTGCCGGCTATCCCTCGCCCGCCCAGGATTACTTCGACGGTCGGATCGACCTCAACGAACACCTGGTCAAAGACGTGACCAGCACCTTCATCGTCCGGGTGACCGGGCAGTCCATGGAGCAGGCCGGCATCAGCGACGGTGACGAGCTGGTGGTGAACCGGGCGTTGGAACCGAAAGACGGTTCCGTGGTCGTCGCGGTCCTCGATGGTGAGCTGACGATCAAGCGGCTGCGGATCACACCCTCGGGCGTGGTTCTGCAGGCCGATAACCCACGTTTCCCCGATATCGAGGTTCCGGCTTTGTCCGACCTGACGATCTGGGGCGTGGCCACGAGGTGCCTGCATCATGTCTAAGCCCGCGATGATGCGCCGGATGCAGGAAATCGCGCACGTGGACGTGAACTGCTTTTACGCCTCGGCCGAGCGCGCCTTCAACCCCTCCTTGGAGGGGAAACCGGTCATTGTGCTCTCCAACAACGACGGCTGCGCCGTGACCCGCTCGCCCGAAGCCAAGCGCCTGGGCATTGCCATGGGCGATCCGTGGTTCAAGCTACGGCCCCGGGCCAAGGAATGGGGGCTGGTGGCCCTCTCGAGCAACTACGAACTGTACGGGGACATTTCAGCCCGGGTGATGGAGCTGCTGGGCCGATACTCGGCCTGGTTGGAGGTCTACTCCATCGATGAGGCATTCCTTGGCGTCAAGGGCGAACCCGACCAGTTGCTGGAACTCGGCCGGGAGATGAAGGCCGCCTGCCGGCGGCACGTCGGCGTGCCGGTCTGCGTCGGCATCGCACCGACGAAAACCCTGGCCAAGCTGTGCAACAAGTGGGCAAAAAACAACCCCGCCTTCAGGGGCGTGTGCCGGTGGGAATCCGTCCCGGCCGAGCAGCGCGAAGCGCTCATGGCCAAGCTGTCCGTGATCGAAATCTGGGGCGTGGCCACACGGCTCACCAAACGCCTGAACGCGATGGGGATCTTCACCATCGCTGACCTGACCCGGGCGGACCCGGTAGCGATCAGGGACAAGTTCTCCATCGTCATGATGCGCACCGTCTTGGAACTGCAGGGAACCCCGTGCATCCCCATGGAAGAAGAACGAATCGGCCGGGACCAGCTGATCTTCTCCCGGTCCTTCTCCACACCCATCACCACCACCGCAGGGTTGCGGCAGGTCATGAGCGTGTACGCGCAAATGGCCTCCGCGCGGCTGGCCAAACACGACCTGCAAGCGAAGGTGTTGACGGCGTTCGCGGCGACGTCGCACTTCAACCCGAACGAAAAGTCCTTCCCGTCGGTCTGCCTGGCGCTGCCGATGCCAACGGCGGACCCGGTGCTGCTGACCCGGGCAGCGCACGCGCTGCTCCCCCAGGTGCACGAGGGCGTGAAGTACGTCAGGGCCGGGATCATGGTCACCGACCTGCGCCCGTCCGGGAACCAGAAACCTTTGGAACTGTTCGAAAACCCCCACGAGGAACGCGGCATCGGGATCCTGCTGGAGGACGTGTCCAAACGGTATGGCCGCGGCTCCATCGGCCTGGGCCATGCCGGCATCAAGGGCGGTCCGGACTGGTCCATGAAACGCGACATGCTCTCCCCCAGGTATACCACCCACTGGGACGAACTTCCCCTCGTCAAGGCCGCCTGACCGGCGCCACGAAAGAAAAGGAAACCACAAATGACCCTTGCGCCCGAAACACCCACGGCCCTTCGTGAGGTCGATGTCCGGTTCAGCCACGACGGCACACCGTTGGCGATCCGTCACGACGGCCGGATCTGGATGGTCGATCCCGACGTCCACACCGCGCACTGGTTCACCCGGGACGCATGGTGGGAAACCCGGACCCGGGCCGCCGTCGGCACCGGTGACCTGGTCAGCGTCGAGCACTGGCAGGTCCAAGCCAAACTCCCGACCGCCAGCGCAGAGCTACGCACCTTCACGCTACGGCGGGAACCGCTGGCCACAGTGTGGCAGATGGAGGCCATCAGCTAGTGCCCGCCGACCTGTACCGCTCCCCCATCCCAGAACAACTCTGGGAGCGGATCCGCAACGAATACAGCCTGCCCACCCTGGAACAGGTCCACGAACGGCTGACCGCCGTGCAGGAGGATCCCGACCCGGTGATGCAACAGCTTTTCCGCGTCTTCGTCGGAGAAGAGACGTACTGTCCTGGTTTCCAGTTCCGCCCTGACCTGTCCCTGGACCCGGCAGTGGTTGAGCTTTTCGAACGTGCCCTGGCGTTGAGGATCCCTCACAACTACTTTGCTCTCTGGATGATGGTCCCCTCCCCCGCCCTGCAAGGGAAACGGCCCGTGGACCTTCAGCACAGACGTGCAGCACCGGCGCTGACAGCAGCCCTCGAACGGGCCTTCACCTCGATGGCGGCCTAGGATATGGGAGTCAAAGTGACCCTGACCGTCGAGGCCTCCACCGGGGAACTGAGCCACGTCGAGGCCGAAGCACAGATCCCCGAAGGCTCCAGAGCTATTGCCATCCGCACCAGCTAACAGGCGCTCGTACCTGGAATCGGCGCAGCACATAGCCGCCTACGTCCAGCGAACCGGTTCCCTGCCCGCCTCCGATGGTCACAGCGGGAGTGAGACGGACCGCCTCGCCCGGGCACTCAATGTCCTGCGACATCAGAAACGGCGCGGCCGCCTCACGGACGAAGCGATCCAGGTCCTCGACGCGGCGTTCCCTGCCTGGTCGGACGGGACCACCCTGAAAATCGAACGTCAGTGGCAAGCCCGGGCGACGGAGTTCATCGAATGGGTCACCAAGAACGGAAGACGCCCACACCACAGCTCCGCGGACCCCACCGAACGGGCACTGTCCAGTTGGATCACACGGCAACGACGGCACGCCGCCAAGGGCCAATACCCAGCCCGGATCCAGGAACTCAACGCACGCATGCCCGGATGGGACCGCACCCCCGGCCCCAGGTCTTCCAGCTGAGGTCTCAGGCTATTTGTCGGCCCAACGTTCGTGTGCAGCCTGCCGGCTGATCCCAGCCGCACGGCCGATATCCGCCCACGAAGCACCAGCAGCCTTCGCGGCCGCGACCGTCTTATCCAGCCGATGGGCCGACTGTTGGTGCTCCTTCGCTGCTGCCTCCACGCCAAGGATCGCTTCGGACGGGGCAATGTGAACACACCATTCCGCCTGAATGGCGTCCTCAACCTCTCCCGAGACATCCGCTGCATCCCCCAAGGGGACGTATTCCCTGCGGGCTGCAATGTCAGCCTCTGCAGCTGACCCCACTCTGTGCCAGAGCTCGCCCTGCCAGCCGCACGTGCAAGCACCACGCCAGCTCATGATCAGATCGTCAGGAACGATCTCCTGGTCAGGGTCGAACTCCCCTGCTGGCTGGTATTCACCGGTGATTCCGTGGAAAAGTACTCCCGCCCCGGTCGAACTCCCTGAGAGCCGTCCGTCGGGTGCGACAAAAGCCACCCAGCCCTCGTGATTGTAGTCGTTTGATATCCAGCCCATGGCCTATACCTTCCTGTCAGGGTTTCCTGACAGGAAGTCAGTCGGTAGCCACCGACAATGACCAGCGCGGCCCAGATGTACGGCTGGATGGAGCCTGTAATATGCTGGGGAAATTTCTGCTTGGTGCGCTTTACATCATGAGTCAGCTAACTTAGGCCACCACGGTCTCCGGGGTGATCGATTCAAGTTGGCATGAGAGTGAGGCACGCTGGTTGTTAGCCCGGTTCCAAACGCAACGTTCGCCGATCTCACCAACAGGCATTTCGTTGGAAACCTGAACCGTGAAATACCCTGCCGACACTCTCGTCACCAGCACCCCGCACCTTTGGGCCGCTGCCACTGGAATGACCCACGAAAGGGCCCGACCAATCAACTCATCACGTTGGGTCGAGGTTTGCACCTGCACTTGAATCTGCACCCTTGATCCCCTGTCTTCGCCCTGAATATGAGTGGGGCAGGGACGAAGCGTCTCTGCTACGCCCCCACCCAACAGACCGTATGGTCTAGCCGATCACAGCTTTGGCTGCAGCTTCACCCATCCGAATTGCACCGTCGATGTGTGTGTAGCCAATGCCGGCAATGTCAGAGCATGCGAAGTGAATATTGCCTACGCTTGAGCGGATGTTGTCGCGGTATCGGGTAAGTCCCCCGATATCAAAGCTCGTCCCATAAGCGCCCCGGGTGTACACCTCGTTGACCCAGTCGCTCTCGTAGTACACCGTAGGGCTCACCGCAGCGTCTCCGAAGTAGGCAGCGAATGAATCAAGAATCGCCTGTTTGCGGGCCTCCGGGCTCTTCTCGTACAACTCGTCAGCTACATGGTCAGAGACGAATCCTACGAGCGTTCCGCCGTCGTAGCCAAAGGGCGTGTTGTCGTATGCTTCATGCACCGTTTGGTAGGGGCTGAACGCGGTTCCAGAAAGCCCTTGGTCTCTCCAGAAGGCCCTGCGGTAAAACGCTTGAACTTTGATGACTTGACCACTGGATAGGTGCTGGGCCATTTGTTGTTTTACCGACGGCAAGGCCGGTTCGAAATCGATGCGCGAGAGCAAGTGAGGGCCGAGGGCGATGATGATACTCGAGGCACGGACCCTGAGGTTCTCAGAGGCTACCGTGACGGTACCATCAATGCAGGTGATGCTCTTGACGTCGGTGTTGAGATGCACCTTATCGAGTCCAATGTTTTCAGCGAGTAGTGTGGGCACCTGGTGCATGCCACCCTTGACACGTTTGTCCAAAATGAAGTCTGGATCGACAAGTTCCTTGAAGCCACCGGCGCTGGCTGCCATCATCAGCGCCTGCAACAGGGAGAATGCGTACGCCGGTTTGGTCAGCATCGCCCCGGCAACAAATAGAGCTACGTTGTCCCGCGCCTCCGCGTCCTGGGTCTGTTCCAGCAACCACGTGTCAAAAGAGATGGCATCGTAAGAGCTGGCCATCGAGTGGTCCCATGGTTTCAACGGGTCGATTTCATGTGACATCTCGTCGAGGACATCGATGATCCTGATGATTTCGGCTTCGGTTTCCGGGCTGGCAGGGAAAATATCTCCCTCGTACCGCCGCACCTGACCTTGAGGGTTGACGTAGACGTTCTTACCTTCCCGGTAGCGGGAGTACGTTTCCAATCCAAGCTTTTCCAACAGTGCCAGCAGTTTTTCCTGGTCTGGAGCAATCCACTGTCCTCCCACCTCCACCAGGCACCCGTCGTGAATCTCGCTCTTGACCCGGCCCCCCACCCGGTCTCGCGCTTCGAGCACCAGCACATCGAGGCCTGCGGCGGTTAGGGTGTTCGCTGCCGTCAAGCCCGCCATGCCGGCCCCTATGATCACTACGTCGGTCGACAGTTCTTTCATATGCGTGTCCTTACTCATTTTGTGGTCAATGCAGATGGTCAGGGGGCGTCTAGTCGCTAACTACCCGATACAGAGTGCTGTTACGGTTGACTGCGCCACGGATAAACCCGCCAGGACTGGCGGCGACGGCAGAAAGAAACTTCACAGTTTCTTCGGTGATTTCTTCCCCTGGAAGCAGATTGGGAATGCCGGGCGGGTACGCGGCCAGGGTGTCCGCCGAAATGCGGCCCGCGACTTCCGACGCGGGAACAATCTCGTGCTTTTTCATGAACGCATCCCGGGGTGACATCAGTCGTCGGCCCGCGGCAGGGATGGGGATCCCGAGCTCAGCAAGATTTGCCGTCGGAGCGGTCTCACGGCCCAGGACCACCCGGGCGTGTTCAATGCTCTGCACAATGCGGGCAGCATCTGGCATCGCACCGGCTCCGATCAGCGCTACGACTGAGTTATGCGTGGAGGCCTCGAAGTAAACGCCGTGCTCGTTCGCGACGTATTCCTTCAGCTCATGCCCTGAAATTCCCGTGCCGGAAACGTCAATGGCCACATGAAGCGGGTCGTGCGTCAGGATATCGGGAAACGCCTTGAATGACTCTTCAACGAGTTCAAGGTAGTCGGTTTCTCGTACGAGCCGCCTCAGGGATTCTGCGGCCTCGACAGATGCGTCGATGCGCTTTTCGCCGTTGGCAAGGAAATGGCGAGCAATATCCAGCGAGGCTAGAAGCCATGTGTTTTCGGACGTGGACTGGGTGAGTCCGAATGCGCGATCGATCAACGGTTCGAGTTGGTCAGCGTAAGGCCCCTCTGCAAGATGGAGCATGGCCGATTGCGTAAGGCTCCCGCCCAGTTTGTGTGTACTCGAAATAGCAAGGTCGGCTCCGAGATTGATGGGATTGTCCGGAACAGAGCGGCTGAACCCGAAGTGCGCACCCCAAGCTGCATCGACAATGAGGGGCAGGCCATGCCGGTGGACTACTTCAGCGATCTGTTCGATGTTTGCCACCGCACCGAAGTAGCTAGGGCTTATGACGTACACCGCAACGGGGCGTTCGCTAAGTTCGGCAAGCCGTTGGTCGACTGCCGCTGCGGAAACCCCATGAGCGATACCGCGCTGGAGATCAAGGCTTGGCAGGACGAATTCAGGTGTCAGTCCGGATAGGACCAGACCATCCACAAAAGAGCTGTGGGTGCTCCGTTGGGCCAGCAGATGTTCGCCCAGCCCCCGCAACGCTAACGCGGTGATCCGGTTGCCTTGTGAAGCGCCGTTCGTCAGGAACCAGACTCGTCTAGCGTTCCAAGCCTGCGCGGCCAACATCTTCGCCTGGTCCAAAGGGTTCCCGGCGCCCTTGTCGAGTCCCGTGAGGAGAGGCGTGAAGTCCTTGTGGAAGGGTTTTGACTCAATAAAGTGCTGCAGCTTTTCAGGGACACCACCTCCCTCGGCGCCATGCCCGGGCACAATGATCCGCACTAAATCTCGCTCGCTGAAAGCGTTTAGCGCATCTGCATAGGGTGTGAGGCTTTGATTCATGATTCCATCCATGGGCCAGCGGCAGTGCCGAAAGGTCGTATCTATCAAGTGTAATAGACATTACACTTGATAGAACAGCCGGTCTAGATGAAACTTTTGTTAGGTGCTTCGGAGTTGGTAAAGCAAGGAAGCCCGGCCGCTGGCCGGGCTTCCTGTAGGACTTCAGAAAATCAGAGCACCGACTCCTGGGACTCGGCTGAGGCTTCTACGGCTTCGAGTCGAGTGCGGCCCCTTTCTCCTAGACCGTCAGTGACGGCAGCAATGAGCGCCTCCGTAAGAGCGGTCGCCGGCACCAATGAGTCAAACGGCGATGGCGCTTCAACGCGGCATGTTACAACGATGTCTGCGGACTTAGCGATGGGAGACAACCAGTTATCAGTCATGAGCGCAATCGTGGCACCCTTGGCGCGCATGGCTCCGACAAACTGTGCCGTGACTTCGTCGTAGCGGCGGTAATCGTAGGCGATCAGCAGCGTAGATGGCCCAGCGTCCGTGACGGCAGCCAGGCGGGGTAACTCATCGCGAGGTATGAGTTGGATCCGAGGCCTTATCAATTGAAGGTGACTGGCGAGGTAATCCGCGAGTAACCTGCTGAAGCGGCCCCCGACCACCCTTACTTCGCGCGACTCATCGGCAAGGAATCGCACCAATCGCTCGAACTCCCACCGAGACAACTCGGTGAAGGAAGCATCAATGCTGGAATGAAAGACATCCTTTGAGCGGTCCAGGATGTCCCCTTCGGAAGGGGAAGCCTCGTACTGCTTCAAGGGTGATCCCATACCCTCGTTGATCTCGTGCACCAAAGCCTTTTGAAACTCAGGAAATCCTGTGTAGCCCAGCCGGGTCGCAAACCTGAGTACTGTAGGAGGGCTTACCCCGGCGTCGGTAGCTAGTGATGCAACAGTAGCCAGGCCTGCCGCAGGATACGAAGCCAGCAACGCTCTGGCCACTTTCCGCTCACCCTTGCTCAACGTGTCCATGGATGCCGCTATCGTCCGTTTTAGCGATCGCTCGGAATGTATCTCTTCTACCTGCACAGTGTGATCCTACCCCGAAGCATTTCATTTCTGGACTATCTGTTACATATTCGCTGTTATAACCGCGGTCGTATCCTTCTCAGTACACGAGCAACCCCGGCCAGAACTGAAAACTGACAGAAAGAGACCGGCCAAGCTGCGAGGGTGGGCGGGGCAGGTGATGTTATCGGCGTAGGAGTAGTGGGCAGCGAGCTGCAGTAGTGATCGCATCTTCCCTCCGATGGTTGGTCGCTCTTATCTCGATACGACAAGCCTGTTCATTGTGCATGGGTCGGACTGCACTCGGACCGGTCAGTATTTCCACAAGTGGAGGTCGATCCGTGTGTCCTTATCCAAGGCAGAAAATTTCTCCTGCTCCTGGGCGTGCACGGCAACGAACGCCTCAACAAGGGGTCCGCCCAAGGCCTCCCTCATCACGGTGTTGGCCTTGAGAAATTCCAGGCCTAGCTGCTGACTGGATGGCAGTTGTTCAATGCCTTTCTCGAGCCGGTCTTGGACCGGAACTAGGGAAGGATCAATTACTACGGGTGGTTTGAGTTCCACCTGGTTGATTACGCCGTGCTGGGTTAGTGCCAGAACCGTCGCCACGACAAGATAGGGGTTCGCCGCCGGATCAACAATCTTGACCTCACAGTTTGCGGAGCTATCACCGTATCCGGTTGTGCCCTTGATAAAGCGCAATGCCGCCTCACGGTTTTCCAGGCCCCAGCAGGCCCATGCACCGGACCACATACCTGGTGCAAGCCGGTCGAAGCTCAGCACGCTGGGAGCGAGGAGGGCGGTGACGCTGGCCAGATTCTCATGGAGCCCGGCGATCATGTGGGCGCCGGACTGACTCATATTGAACGGAAGGTCGCCGTTGCTAAAAACGTTTCCCTTGCTGGTGCTGGCTGAGAAGTGGAGATGGGCGCCGTTTCCGATCCCGTTGGAAACAGTGATCGGCGAGAAAGAAACCATGAGGTTGTGCTGCAAAGCTACTCTGCGAGCGATTAGACGCACAAGAACGGAAGTGTCGGCGGCCTGAACAGGCGACGATGGCGCTACGGAAAGCTCAAGTTGGCCTTTGCCATACTCCGGATGGATTTGTTCAACCTTCACCCCTGCGTATTGCAGGTCATGAAGGAGGTCCAAGAGGAAGGCTTCAAGCTCCAGGAAAGCGGCTAGACCATATCCTGGTCCGTCGTGGCCAAGCCTGAGTCCGCTTGCATCACGTTTGAAGACCGTAAATTCATATTCGAAGGCCATCAGGTACTCATAGCCGTTACGTCGCGCGTCTTCATCAAGCCTGCGCGCCGCGGAGCGTTGGCAGGTGGGCATCGGTGACAGCTCTTGATCCAGTTGGTCCGCTGGAGCCCAGCTGAGGTGTGGTGTCAGAGGTACTGCCGCCTCCAAGTCGGGGACGAGCCGCATATCTCCTACCGGTGAGGAATCGTTGATCACCGCGATGGAGTCGTCAACGCAGATCGTGGCAAAGGCTGGCGACAGGCCAATCCCCTTCTTGGACACGGACTCCACCCTGTCTGCAGGCAGCAATTTAGCGCGGGATACTCCCGCGTTATCCACGATCGTGGTCAAAAGATCAGTCTGCGGGAGACTGCGGTCCTGGTGGTTCATGGAATCTCTCTGTTCAAGCTGAGGAGGTCGTCGACTTCCTGGGGGATGGTGAGGTTTTGTTGTGCAGAAACGAACCCGGCGAGAAGTGCTTCGGCGACATGACCGACGGCTTCATCCGGGGGAAGGAACTTTGAATGATGGAGGCCAGGTTCATTGGCTGCGCCGGTTCCGACTCCGACGAAGATCATCGCTGACGGGACTACCTCGCAGTAGTAGGCGAAGTCGTCTGCACCGCAGGACCTCAGCTCCGTGTCCATGTCGTTACCGAGTTCATAGAGCATTTGCTTGGCTCCGTGGATCAGAGCCTTGTCGTTATCAAGGACTGGTTCTCCGTCGGAGATGATCACTTGGGACGAGCACCCATAGCCGGCACTGACGCTCTGGGTGATAGTGCCGATCAGTGTCAAAATCTGTGTGCGTTGCTTGCTTGAAAATGAGCGGGCAGTCCCCCTGAGAACAACCTCGTCCGGAATAACGTTGGCGGAAGATCCTCCATGGATCGAGCCGATGCTTACAACGGCTGGCGTCATGGGGTCTGCGGTGCGGGAGACTATCTGTTGAATTGCGCCCACTACAGCCGCTGATGCCACGACTGGGTCTTTCAGCAGATGTGGGTAAGCGGCGTGGCCGCCGTGGCCGGTGATTCGGATCTCGAATTCATCAGCCGAGGCATTAACGGGGCCTTCGGCGGCGGAGACGTGTCCTGCGGCAAGCCGTGGCTGGGTATGCGCCCCGATAACCGCACCGATGTTTGCTTCCTGCCACTCTCGTGCTGCCAAGAGGTCGACGGCGCCGCACGGGTAAACCTCCTCCCTGGGCTGAAGAAGAGCTACGACTGGCAGCCCGGGGGCGGCGTCTCGGAGCGTGAGAATGGTTGCATAGAGGGCTGCCATGTGTACATCGTGACCGCAGGCGTGCATCGCACCATTTGAGGAGGCCCAGCTGACATTCGTTTCTTCAACGATGGGGAGCGCGTCCAGTTCGGCGCGCAAGGCCACCGCTGGCCCCTCGTCCGGGCCAAACCGGAGGATGCGCCCGTCCGCGATGGAAGGTGCACTTGGCCTCCCAAGAAGTGCAGCCAGCTTCTCTGCTGTCTCGGCCTCCGTGCCTCCCACCCGCGGGTCGGCATGCAGTTCCCGCCGTAAATCAACAGCGGCTGGAAGGTGACGTTGCAGCGCTATGCGGAGTTCGTGGACGGTGGGTATATATGTCATAGGGAGTACACCCGTTCTGCATTCCCGTGGGCGAGGGCGATGATGTAGCGTTCCGCATCTTTTTCGCCGAGTACCCCCTCAGAGACCCATTCGGCGAAAATTCGTCCGATGGCGCGGCGCCAGAGGGCCACATTGCAAAGGTAGAGTTCCGGAAGCCCGTACGCGTCGCTCGAGAAGAGAATTTTTCCGAAGGGTGCCAACTCCAGCGATTCACGGATCAGGGAATCAGAGGCAAAGCCAGTAAAAGCCATTGCAGCGCCCGTATCGAGGTACACGTGCGGATACACCTGCGCCAGAAATGCTGCTTCACGTTGAAAGGGGTAGCAATGAAGCAGCATTATGCTGGATCCGCTGGTGCGGGTGCGACGGATGAACTCAGTCATGCGTGTGGGGTCACATCTGTAGAGGTTGATGTCCGAATCGCCGTACCCGACATGAAATTGTAAGGGGCGGGCACGGTCTATAGCCTCCCAGATGAGGTAACGCATCAGTACCGGGTCCGCGAGCCGCCCGTTCCAAGCACCCGCATCGCGCTCTACTAGCAGAGCGTCAATGCAAGCGGAGACCTCGTCAGGAGTGGGTCGTTCCGGATCAAAATCGAGCCCGTAGCGGTAGGCAATTATTGATTTAAATCCCCTGCCCTTGAGGGCAGCTTCATCCATGGCCGCGGCCAACCTTTGAATGAGGTCGGGGGCGGAGGTTGCTGTTGGAATGAGAGACTCCGCGATCACTTCAAGTCGTGCCACGGTCTCACAGGGGATTTCACTCACAGCCTCAAGTTCCGGGACCGTCAGCATCGCAGGGTGTGAAGCTCCGGTTTCGATAAGGAGCCCCTGAATTCCCGTGGCAGCAAACAGCCGCTTGTTCACTTCCGCGGCACCCAGTTCTGTCCTGGCAGCCATATAGTCTGTCGCAGATGAATTGGGTGCCAGTCCCAGCAGAGGCGAACACAGCGATCGAACAGCGACCCCGACCGGGGAGTCAAAGTTACTGATACCGGCGGGCGGGGCCCAATCCGACTCCGTAAGCAACGACTCGACGTCGTCCCGCACTAGGTCGTTCCCCATCACGCTGTGACAGTGGTGGTCAACCAGGGAAACCCTGGTTGCCAACTCGAGTTCGTATATCACCACTTATTCCTCACATTGAAAGTTCTATTACATGTTCGAGGAGCTAAGGCACGTCCGTAAGCCAAATCCTCACAGGAGGCAGGATCAGCGGGCCAGAGGTCGCAACTGGCGGATGGGCTCTAGCCTAGAAAACAGGACTCGCCGTATCGATCGTTACGTTTTAGCTCAAATTTGGATATCTGTAATGAATCTTACTCCATGTAGCTCAGATCACAAGCCGTGCGCGGTTCCGACTCTGGCCGTGCGAAACGCTAAGGCTGGTTGTGGCCGAGCCTTCGCTTCAAACGCGAAGGCCCCCCGGACCTGACGGTCGTGGGGAGCCTTCACGCCTCCTTGGTGTATACCTTTAGCCCCAGCCAGGAAAGGCCCGTATGTTCGCGGGGTCCACTAGGCCTCTTGCTGCATCCGCTAGTGCTTGATTCAATCGAGCAAATCCGTCTTCCAGTTCTGCTTCAGTGATTATCAGAGGTGGGGTGAGTTCGATGACGTTTCCGGCAGGCCCCACGCTTATGGCGGTGACGCCCAATTCCCAGGCTCTGTACAAGACCAAGGAAGTAATGGCGGCTGCCGGCTGCCCGTTTTCGGGCCGGAGCTCGATACCGCACACCAGGCCCTGGCTTCGAACATCCACGACGAGGTCATGTTGAAGGTAGAGATCCTCCAGCTGTTTCGCGAAGAGTTTCCCCTTCTCGGCAACGTCTGCCACCAAAGTCGTCGTGCTCAGAACTTCGGTGACTGCTATAGCGGCCGCCGCACCTACTGGATTGCCGGAGAGGGTGAGGAGTGAGGATGCCGGCTCGGCTCCGAGAATCTTGCGGGGTCCTACCGCAGCGGAGATGGGCAGACCGCCACCTAAGGATTTCCCCAGAGTCACTACGTCGGGTTCGATTCCAGCGTGCTCAAAGGCGTGCAACCTGCCGGTTCTACCCAACCCCACTTTGACTTCATCGACCACGAGCCAGGATCCATAAGCGGTACAAGCCTTCCTGACCTTCTCTAGGAAGTCCTGCGGAGGGAATACCAGCCCTCCGTCACTTAGAACCGGTTCAATGAACACCGCGGCCACGTCCCTACTCGCCAGTGCCTTTTCGACGGCACCAGCATCCCCGTAGGGCAATAGGACCAGTTCAGGGTCTGCTTCTGTGGCAGGATTTGCCCAAACACCTGAGATGTCCTGGGCCGGTCCAATGCCCCCATGATACGAATGTTCGAACGCAACGATGACCGGCCGGGGCGAAGCAGCTCTTACTCCTCGAAGAACTGCTGAATTTGCATCCGATCCCGATAATCCGAGGTAAACACACCGGTTATCACCTTTGGTGGGGGTCAGGGACAGGAGCTGGGCAGCCAGGTCGACAGCATAACGATGAGTGCCGAGCAGAACTCCCACACCCGGCATGGTCCTTACTGCCTGCTCAACGGCTGAGATGACTGCAGGGTGCGCGTAGCCTAGGCCTGCTGCACTGCCGCCAGCAGAAAAGTCGATGAGGATCCGTCCATTTTCGTCAACAAGCTGGCTTCCCTGCGCGGAATTGACTGCGAGTGGGGAAAAGCGAAGCAAACCGCAAGAGGCAAGAACCTCCTGATCCCGTTCATAGAGTGTCTTTGCACTCACAATTTGTCCTGGCCCGTACCTGCTTCATTGGAGGTTGCCGAAGACGCTGCGCCGAGCAGTGGTGCACTGGGATTTTTCGCGTCGCTGTCCTGCTGTAGGGAATCCTGCTGGACCAACCTCTGTCCGATCTTCCGGGCCAGCGTCGGAGCGAAAATGGCGATGGCCGCACCTACCAAGCACCAACCTCCGGCAATCCACGGGAAGTAGCTGAAGGGAGGCTCTTGGCCGACAGCCTGGACAAAGTAGACGTACATCAGAAAGCCAAGTCCCAGCAACGGAATCACAACTTCCCATTTTGGGATGCCCCCGCGACCGGACAAGATATAGACCACGACCCCGATGATCGTTGTCCCGTACGCCACCAAAAGGCACAGAACCGCGATGGTAGCCGTCCAATAGAAGGTATCAAAGGCCGTGACGCCTGCGAGCCAGTGTCCGACGGTGATGGCCAAGCTCAGGACGGTAGCTATCACCACTGCCGGACGGGGAACTCCCGTCTTTTGGTCAACCCGCGCGAGAACCGAAGGTCCGAACCCATCCCTGGCCAATGCAAACAACAGCCGTGACGCTGCAGCAGTAGAGCTAAGCGTTGAGGCGAACGCTACGGCCGCTGCTGCGAACGCGAGGATCAGGGCGTATTCCTTTCCTATATACATGCCAGCCAATGCTGTAATCGATGATTCAGAACCAGCAAAGAGTGCAACCCCTGTCTCACTGGTTCCGAACCCAATGGTTTGGGCAAACATCATGAATACGAAAATGGCGCCGCAGAGCACAACTGCTCCACCCAGGGCCATCGGAATCGCCCGTTTCGGGTTGTCGGTTTCTTCACCCAGAGAGGCGCAGGACTCGAACCCGGCCCAGCAAAGAAACGCGAACACAGTCGCTGCCATCAAAGAATCAAGTGGGACGCCTTCGGGGCTGAAAACGCTTAAGTCAATACCGGTCTCCACTGGTGCCTGCCCGGTGGAAACCTTGAACAGAATCACGCCGGCAAGTACGAGCATTAGAACAACGCCGGCACCGCCGATGTAGGTGAGCAAATGCGTCGTAAAGCGTGACTCCTTCAAGTTGCACACAACCGTCAGAACGGCAGCCGCCAGCGGCAAGAGTATCCAGCTGGGCTCGAATGACCACCCGGCTTCGACTACCCACGCTTGGAAGAATACGGAGCAAGCCGTCAAAGTACATGCGGCAAACAAGAGGTAAGTGCCCAGAAGGGCAAACCCTCCGATGAACCCGGCACGAGGTCCTATGGTGAGGCCGGCGAGGGCATACACAGAACCAGCATGGTTGAAACGACCGGTCAGGCGAACAAATCCGTAGGCGACAAGTGCAACGCCGACGAACCCAAGGGCAAAGACAAACGGTACGGCCTTGCCCACGAGTGAGGAAACGCCGATCCCGTTAAGGGAAACGGCCATAAGGGGGCCCATGAAGCCTATGGAAAGCGCAGCGGCTTCCCACGATTTCAGCTTCCTGCCCCGAGTACCGCTAACAGACATAACAGTCCTCTTTAGGTGGAGTAGCGGCGACACGTCCCGTACTAGGCACGCCATAGAACGCGCGTCGGAATCGTTGGATCAGCCAGCCGCACCAGAAGGAGATCTTCAATGGCACGTTAAGTAAAGATCATTACATTTATGAGGTCAAGACCTTGTTTTGAAACACGGGTTTCACTACCATCCGATGCCAAAGTTGCGTGCCCATCCGCTCCGTAAGGAACCGTAGTACGTCCTTGCGGGAGAATGAGACTCGCGCCGGGGTCGTTCCCTGCCACATAGACAACCTGAAGGAGACCCGTGGATCCGCTGGCACCGTTGAACCGCCAAGACCCGTGCTGGTGCGGTTCGGGGAAGACATACCGACTTTGCCACCGGAAGTTCCACACCCCGCGCTCACAGCCAGGGGACCCTGTACCGGAGGATGATCACGATACGACCTGGTTAAGCCCAAGCATCCGAATAAGCCGCTCACTCTTGCCGGAGATGATGCCTGCCGGGGGATTTCCCATCATGGCCCCGACAGCCGAGCCCGGCCCCAGGTCAGTCCACTACAGCGAACTTGATCGCCTTGCCGCCCACGGCCGACACGAAGGTGCAGTAAAGAGCCCTGAGGCGCTCGGCAAGCTCCGGGTGGAAGTTCTCAAAGAACTTGTGAAGTGCCCTGATAATGACGCATCCGTCTCAGACGCCCATCTCGAAAGCATCCTCGCCTTAGCGGTCATGACCATTCAAACCGCCAGCAGCCTCACCAAAAGGAAAAAGGACCTGACGGTCTTGTGGAACGAGGACCTCGAAGCCGACGTATTCCTCAGTCGCACTCTTCTGCTCGCAGACCACATTTTCGTTCCCGACTCCCTTCTAAAGGCAGTATCAGAAGACCCCACCAACCGCTCTTTGAAAGAAGCCGCCCAAAAGCTC
This sequence comes from Paenarthrobacter sp. NPDC090517, assembly GCF_044769165.1. Lineage (NCBI taxonomy): Bacteria > Bacillati > Actinomycetota > Actinomycetes > Micrococcales > Micrococcaceae > Paenarthrobacter > Paenarthrobacter sp. NPDC090517. Next base: position 58,555 of record NZ_JBIVXN010000009.1, read on the forward strand.
CTCAGGCACAAAAGTCTCCTGACAGCCGGCATTGTGATTCCGATACCCGATGGTGTCAGTCGCGCGGTCCAGGGTCGCAGCGTCCAAGAGCAAACCGCCCAGGACCTCCACCAAACAGAGATCGTCGAGTTCGTCCGCAGCCAACTCGTACTTGAAGGCCCCACAGCCCGGGAAGTCATTTTTGGTTCGGTGAAAGACGACCTGCAGAAGGAACTGTTTTCTAAAATATGGTTCCATGCCCGTATCGACCCTGAAAGCGTCAACTCAGGAACCAGAGAATTCACCACCCAGCTGCTGCAGCGTTATGACACTGACTACGACTACACGCCGTGGATCCGTGAGTGCCAGAATGCTGCCATTTCCTATTACGTGCAGCGCACCAACGAACGGTTAGTCTCGGCAGATGTCTTCGGCGCCCAATACGTCTCAGCTTCCCCTTTCGAAGCCCGACTGCTGCAACGCCGGGCGGCTACGGTCTCACCTCACCCGGCCCAGGCAGCCATCTGGGCGGGTGTCCCGATGCTTAGCGATCTTTCCAGTGCTGGCTTAGCGTCCCTTCTACGGCATGAAGAGCCCATCCAAGACCTGCGTAAGCGCATCCGGCGGGCTCTCATGACGGCCCAGGACACCAACCAAGAAATTCTCGCGGTCCGACAAGTCGCGCAGGAAATTCAAGACGCCTCCGAGGCGCTGACCAAGCGCATTAGAACTGACCGGCTTCTGTCCGGCATTATTCCCGCAGCTGGGTCCACACTCGGCATGGGCATAGCCTCCGTTGGAGGCTTGCCCGGTCTAACCGGAGCGGCAGTTGGGACACTCACCACCATGGCCCCATACCTTGCGACCCGTATCGGCTCACGCCGAGAAGCCTCGTACCTATATGTGGCTGCTAGGCGAGTCCGTCAGCGCGAAAGCAAACGAGCGCAGAGGAGATCAAAAATACGATAGGCCCGCTCTTTCCCGCTTCTCGGTCTGTTTAGTCGAGACAAGCCTTCTAATAGAGGCTCCTGCATGCAGGTGTAAACGGCCCACGGGCGCTTCGCCCGCTCATGGAACAGCATGTCAGGTACTTCATTGTTCTGGACTAGGGATCGCACCTCACCCCCAAGGTCTCCCATTTCCTTAGAAGTGGGACAGCCATGAGTGGTTGCCAGGTGCTGAGGTCAGTAGTCGCGCTCAGCCTAGGGGCCAGTACATGCACTTCCCCACGTGTTAGTGCCAGCTCATTGGCGTTCGTGACGAGAAAACTGAGAGATTTTTGCAAACTCATCTGGGCTGGCGCTACTTGCGCTGGGGCGAAACGGCCGGGGCGCTGCGCTGGTTCGGCTTTCAGTTCTCGAAGTACGTCGTGGCCGGGCCGGTTTCTCCTGTCAGTCCGCTGATAATGCCGTCGGCGACGTCGTGAAGTTTTTGGTTCCGGTTCTGGGACGCTTTGTGCAGGAACGCAAAGGCTTCATCCTGGGTGCAGCGGTTCTGGGCCATGATCATGCCGCAGGCTACGTCGATGGCTGTCCGGCGTGCCATGGCCGCTTTGAGGTCTTCAGCGAGCAGGTCTGCAGCGGCGATCCTCAACACCAGGCGCAGGGCATGGGATGCGATGTCAGCGAAAACCTGTGCCTCAGTGGTGGCTTCTTCGGTGAATACCCCCGTTTCGGGGGCGAAGAAGTTCAGGGCCGCCGAGGCGTCCTGTCCCAGGGGCAGCGGCACACCCAGGACGCTACGGACACCGGCCAGGGCCAGGTCTTTGCAGTATTTGGGCCAGCGCGGATCCGTGTTTGTATCTGCCAGCAGTATGGGCCCGCCCGTTTCGAGCGCCGCCAGAGCTGGACCCTCTCCAAGGGATTGTTCGATGCCATCGAGCACGATCGCTTCATCGTTGCTGCCGGCGATGGTCACAGCCCGTTTGCGCCGCCCCAAGGTCACCCCGCATTCGACCGGGGCACCGGTGACCCTGGACATGGTCGTGGCCGCGTACCGGGTCATGCCGTTCAGGAAGGCCCTGATGTCGGCTGTGCTGGTGATGAGCTGGTGGAGGCGCTGGAAGTCCTCGTTCTGTTCCTCAGTGTCCACGCCCCCATAGTAAAACCAGAACCCCACGACCCACGCCTCACCCCAATCGAGGGTCACGAATGGACGAAGCCGATGCGTCAGGGCAGGATGGAGTCATCCGCTGAGGCAGTCCGGCGGCCAGGAGACAGCAGATCTCTTGACCACACCCACACCGGCTAAGGTTCATGTCCGGAGGAGCAGGACTCATGAGCAACCTTCAAATCGGCGATACCCTCCCGTTGGAACGACTAAGTTTCAGCGCCACCGAATGCCCGATCTCAACCGGAGCTCCTGGCGCGGAAGAGATCTGCGTCCTGGATGCCGGGCACATCGGCCGTCACCTGTCCGCAGGCGCAGACCTGGTAGTCCGCGCAGTCTGGGGCTAGCCAACCCATGCACCCACTGGTTCTGATGGGCATCGTTCTGGGGGTCGCCATCATATGGTCAGGGTTCGTCTTCTTCATGCTTTCACGACTCGAAAGAGAGGAACGCAGAGCCATGCGTGCCGCCCGTAAAGCAGCTGAAGCAGCCCTCACGCAGAAACGCTCTCCCCGGAAACCCAAACGGGCGTAGAAGAAGTGCCCACGCCCCGGACCCTGGGCCAGCCGAGCAGGCGAAAGGCCGGACAGGCTTCTGATTACCGCTATCCGGCCTTGCCAGCAGATACAGGGGCAAGTTGTCGGCCACTAGGGGGAATAGTGCCGGCTGCTGTCATCCGCTTCCTCCAGTAGACCCCTGAACGAGGGTGCGGGCACGAGTAGTCAGTACTCATCTTTTCGCCCTCAAGTAATGATGACTACCTAGGCTCTCTAGGAACTTCTCCTTTGTCCTGTTCACGGAGAGGAGATGCTCTGCGGAGGTTCCTTTCCTGGGAAGCTCCCAACGGGACCGAGTACACCCAAGTAGCCGCACAAGTGCGATGCCCGCAAACCCGAGTACCAATTACTGGTGCCCACGCGAAAACCATCCGATTAACTTGAAGCAAGCCGGCAGCGACAGAGTGACATCCTTTCATGAAGCTCTCCCCCAGCCGCTGCCGGCTCACAAGCACATGGGCGTTCCGGAAGAGCCGAATGCATCACGAAGTTCTCCCCGAAGGCCTCCACCCCTCAAGGGCCAACCGCGCGAGCATGTGCGCAGGCATAGGCACCTTGCGCGCTGCTTTCACATCGTCAGGAGCTTCAAGTAGTTCCGAAGGGGCCACTGACGTTCTGCCTGGGTGGGAGCAACCCGTTCCAGTATTCGTTGGTGGGAAACTCACCAAACCTCCACTGATACCCCTCGACACAGTCATCAGGGGTTACCAAGGGATTGTTCATAGGAACTCGGTATCGACAACGGTGCGCGTACCAATGCCTGGAGTCGGAACAGCGAAAGAGGCGGTCCGTTGTAGACCTCTAGTAGCCCACTTCAACATCAAAATCATCCTTGGACCGCCCCGTCAGGATTGCAGCTGCCTCTCTGACAGTCTCGGGAATCTCGGCAACCCTCTGCGCCTGAGCTTCCAGTTCGGGCAATTCGACCACGTACAGATCCAACCTGCCGTCCGTGGCTTTGCTGATTCGTACCGTGAGCCTCATACGGACCTCCTGCCCTGGTCTCCAAGCATTTTCATTTTTTGGACGTGGAACACTATGTAGGTTCGACGGATGAAATTCTCGGGGCCAGTCTATGGTGTTCCACTTCCTTGGAAGTGGGACGTCATAAACAGGCACACTCCCCGATCGCCGGCTTGATTGTCCGCCGAGATCCTGTGTAAGGGGATCCCGAACGGGCGGGGTGGCATCTCCGATCGACGGCAATGGGCCCCGGACCTCTCCTGCCGTAGCGGGTGGGGCTGCGGGCGGTATCTGTCCCCGTATGAACCGCTCTTAGCCCACCGACAGGTCTTCTCGCACACCCCAGCGAACCGTCTTGCAAGGACGAGTGGCGAAGATACCTAGATTTTCTATTAGTAAGGGTGCTTGCTATTTCGTGTGGGTTTGCTGTTTCATGGGTGGGACGGGTGGGGGGCCCGGGATCACCACGAAGCAATTCCATCTTCAAGGCTCGCACCCCCCGGAGGAAACATGCTCGAAACGCTGCAGGCAGGACTTATCCAGGTAGTGGAGTTCGTCCCGAAACTGCTTTTATTCCTGGTCATTTTGATCGTCGGTCTTCTGATCGCCAAAGCCATTTCCAAGGCGCTGAACAAGCTTCTGGAGAAAGTTGGTTTCGATCGGCTGGTCGAACGCGGCGGCATCAAGAAGGCCCTGGCCCGGTCCTCGATGGACGCCAGTGACATCATCAGCAAGATCGTTTACTACGCCTTGGTGCTGTTCGTTCTTCAGTTCGCCTTCGGCGTCTTCGGACCGAACCCGGTCAGTGACCTGCTCAGCGGCATCATTGCTTTCCTGCCCAAGATTGTCGTGGCGATCATCATTGTCATCATCAGCGCGGCCATCGCAGCCGGGGTGAAGACCCTGATCCAGGGATCCCTCGGGGGCCTGTCCTACGGCAAGGCCCTGGCCAACATCGCGAGTATCTTCATTCTGGGTATCGGCATCATCGCCGCCCTGAACCAGGTCGATATCGCCACCACGGTCACGACACCCATCCTCATCGCCGTGCTCGCCGCGCTGGTGGGTGTCATCGTCGTCGGAGTCGGCGGTGGCCTGATCGGACCGATGTCCCGGCGCTGGGAAAGCTATCTCAGCAAAGCCGAGGCAGAAGCACCCAGAATTAAGGCCGAAGCCGCTTCCGCCCCGCCGGCTACGGACCAGCTGAAAGCCAAGGCTCAGGAAGCTACCGGCACCCCTGCCACGGGCGGCGCCCACGCGACCCGTAATCCCATGGCCTGAAACCCCTCAAGAACCCAACCGCAGTAACAGAAGGAGAACATCATGATTAACGCTGAGAACCTCACTTCACTGTCCAACACCGGTGGCAACGTCATCGATCAGGACGGCACCAAAATCGGTGGCATCGGACAAATTTACGTTGATGACGAAACCTCACAGCCGAGCTGGGTCACGGTCAAGACCGGCCTCTTCGGCAGCGGGGAGTCCTTCGTCCCGCTGGATTCTGCCTCGCAGGACGGCGATGACATCGTGGTCCCGTACACCAAGGACAAGGTCAAGGACGCTCCCCGTGTCGCCCCTGACGGGCACCTGGAACCCGAGGAAGAAGAACAGCTCTACAGCTACTACGGACTCTCCGGCGGTTACACCCGGACCGGTACTGACGATACAACCGGTCGTGGAACAGGTGGCCGGGAAACAGTAGGCCATGACACCTCCGGTCCGACCACCGATGAGGCGATGACCCGCTCGGAGGAACAACTGAACGTCGGCACCCGCAGGGAAGAAACCGGAAAGGCGCGGCTGCGGAAATACATCACAACCGAGAACGTCACCACGACCGTCCCGGTCCAGCGCGAGGAAATCCGTGTTGAACGTGAACCCATAACCGATGCGAACATCGGCCAGGCCATGGACGGGCCCGAGATCAGCGAGGAGGAACACGAAGTGGTCCTCCACGAGGAACGCCCCGTCGTGGAGAAAGAAACCGTCCCGGTCGAACGGGTACGGCTGGACAAGCAGACCGTCACTGAAGAACGAGCCGTCAACGAAGAAGTCCGCAAGGAAAACATCGAAGTCGACGACGAGGGCCGCACCGGCCGCCAATAACAGCCGCCGGGCTGGCTGGCGTCCCCCGGGACAGCCAGCCGGCCTGCCCGGCTGGGGAAAGGACAGGACATGGCTGGCATCAACCATTCAGGATCCAGCAGTCCCCGCGGTCACCGGGACGGGCTCGTTGCCGCGGAAAGAGAACGCTTCGGCGGCATCAAATGGGGTTCAGCCTTCTTCGGGTGGTTGACCGCGATCGGCATGACGGTTCTCCTCAGCGCCCTGGCCACCGCAATCGGTGCAGGTGTGGGGGCGGCGAACACCACCAACGCCCAGGAGGCAGCGCACCAGGCAACGCAGAACGCCCAAACCCTTGGCATCCTCAGCGGGATCCTTCTGGTCATCATCTTGTTCCTCGCCTACTACTGCGGCGGCTACGTCGCCGGTCGCATGGCCCGCTTCGACGGCATCAAGCAGGGACTCGCTGTCTGGCTATGGGGCATCATCATCGCCATCATCGTCGCGGTCCTGGCCGCGGTGGCCGGTAGCCAGTTCAACATCCTCGGCAACCTCGGCGTCGCTCCCCGGATACCCGTCGATGGAAGCCTCCTGACCACCAGCGGCATCATCGGACTCGTCATCGCCGTGCTCGTCCCGCTCGCATGGGCCATCGTCGGAGGTAAAGCCGGAATGCATTTCCACCGGAAAGTGGACCAGGCAGGCATCAACCACCGCGCCGCAACCACCAACTAAGGGCCCAACAAAAGCCGATAGCCCACCAGCCCACGCCGGTGCGCTATCGGCGTGCAGGAGCCGTCCCGGACTCCGGACCCCCAGCCTCCCGGCGAACCCGGCCGACGGCCGGCTCGCTCCCGCCACCACCGAACCAAACGAGGGTGTGACCATCCCGGCGCGCTGACCGCACCCGCCCGTCCGGACAGCTTGCGAAAGACCCCTAGGGGAAATATTTGTTATCTCCTGCAAAGCTTTTGGGATTTTCGCGTCACGATCCTGGTCCTGCGCGCACTGTAACCGTATGGGCGTCTCTTGCCGTCTGTAGCAACAGTGCAGCGAAACGCGGCCCCCGCTACGGGCCGGTAAAGTACCCGCCCACCATTTCTGACGTGATGGAGAGCCGCCTCTTGATCGAATCTTGAGGTAAAGCATGCCTTGATCTTGAGAGGCAGATGTCACTTTTGGATGGTCTCGCGCAAGCACAGGCATTGATCGGGTGGTCCGTCATGCAGCCGGCCGCCCACCCGGTTCCTCCTCACCGTCAGCCTGTTCCGGACCTTGGCCGCTCCGGCCAACATCCTCATGGGGCTGACTGGGAGCCGCAGTCCCGATGGCTGCCCGTTGGCACTCCCAACGCCAACCCAGCCACGTTAGACCTTCGGACGCCCTCGGAATGGGCTGATGTGCCCGTTCGCTGTCTGCGCTCGTGGCTGCCCTGGGTTCAGCTTCTAGCGCTGTCCTGCACTTCAGGCAAGAACCTGGACCTCTCCAGAGTCGAGGGAATTACTAGGCAGTCTAGGTAGTCGTTGGGTTCCACGGGCGAAAAGACGAGTACTGGCTACTCGGGTGGGCGGGCTGCTTTCCTGTCTTACTTAAGGGAGCGGATGACAGCAGCCGGCGCTATTTCCCCCATAGTCAGCCGACACTTTGCCCCTGTATCTGCTGGCGAGGCCGGACAGCGGTACCCAGAAGCCTGTCCGGCCTTTCGCCTGCCCGGTTGCCCCGCCTGGTGAGTGATTCTGGCTTGTCGTTCGCGCGGCAGCTGGGACCGCAGAATAAACGAGTGGGTTGGGGTGGGCACCCCTGCCTGTGAGGCGCGGGCAACAATCGCTCCGGTCTGATTCTCCAATTCGGAAGGCAGCCCGGCGGCGAGGTCACGTTGCATTGATGACGTTGTTAATGGGTCGAAAACGTCAAGATAAACAGAGAAGACCTCCTTAATATCCTCCTCCGAGAACTTCACACCACAGGCATGAGCCACCGAAGCGCACTCGGTAATGCCCTCACGAACCATCGACCGGGTCTCGGGGTGCGCACGGCTCACTCCCACCGGGACACCGGCCACAGCCCCTACCCCACCATAGGAGGCGATAAGAGCAATCTTTTTCCACAAGGCACGCTGCACGTCTTCGACCACGGTGGTGGCCATGGAACTGCCGTTGAAGGCACCCGCCATCTGCTCTGCGATGCCGCTGCCGGCGCCGACGGCGTCGAAAAGCCCGGCGCTGAGAATCGCTTCCCCTCCGATCAATTCAACAGCCAGCGGGGCAGTTCGCTTGACTATCACCACGCACGTTGTGGCGATAACGGGAGAGTTAGGGAAGTGGCGTCGGGCGAGCTCGGGCGCGTCTATTCCGTTTTGCAAGGTAACCAAGGCCGTTCCATCATCAACCTTGCCCCGAAGGTCGCAGAGAGCTTCCTCCACCTGCCACGCTTTCGTGGCGAGCAGTACGGCATCGACTTCCAATGGGACGGGAAGCTCTGAAACGACACGCACACCTGGTATGGATTCTTGTTGGCGTGCACTGTCCAACTGTATCTGGGCGTCCTTGACGGTCGACCGGGCCTTGAGGGTAACGTCGTGCCCTCCCAGGGCAAGACGGGCAGAAAAATAGAGGCCCATGGCCCCGGCACCATATACGAGTATCTTCATCGATTCATCCTTACATTGTGGCCAGAACGGAGTTGAGCTGTGGCCCAGCTTGCCATTGGCGGGCATCTTGACGGCTGGATAGTAGAACTCACATCGCTGTAGACGTGCTCATTCATCTTCTCGGGATCTTTGCTGTGACCGGCATAGCTGGTCCACGGGACCTCGGTCGAGGGACTTGGGGAGTCCTAACCTCGCCTTCGCGCGAGCCATTACACGCCCCTAAGGCCGAGTGAACCGCAAGTGAGGTGGTCGCTCCAAATGATGTCCGGTTGCATTCGGTTACTAAGAAACACTCTGGTTACCCTGCCGAAAAGAATGTAATCTAACTCACATTCAGCATTATGGAATACCGATTCCATAATGCGAAATACTTCCGTCCACAATGAGGTGGCGGAAAACTCTTTGGGAGGCATCGTGGAAATCGCTAAAACTGGGCATCCGCCATCGACAACTTCAACTCTCGAGGAGAGGAACCGTACCTTCCGGCGTGTGGTGTTCCGCCTCATCCCTTTCCTTACCCTGGTATGGTTCCTGGCCTGGATTGACCGGGTTAACATCGGCTTCGCCAAACTGACCATGATGGATGACCTCCAGTGGACCGAAGTGGTCTACGGTGCCGGGGCCGGTATTTTCTTCATCGGTTACTTTTTCTTCGAGGTTCCCAGCAACTTGTTGCTGCAAAAGATCGGCGCACCGAAAACCATCATGCGGATAGCCCTGGGCTGGGGCATCGTTTCGATACTGATGGCCTTCGTTCAGGAGGAATGGCAGTTCTATACCCTCCGGTTTCTCCTCGGTGCCTTTGAGGCGGGGCTGCAGCCCGGTGTGATCCTGTTCCTGACGTTCTGGCTGCCGGCGCACCGCCGCGGTAAAGCCATGGCGATCTTCATGTCCGCTTCCGCGATGTCCCTGATGGTGGGATCCCCGCTGGCCGGGTTCATCATGGACACCTTCAACGGCTCTCTGGATCTGGCCGGCTGGCAGTGGCTCTTCATCATTGAAGGCATCCCCTCGGTAGTGGTGGGCGTCGCTGCGGTCTTCATTCTGACCAACAAGCCCATCAACGCCAAGTGGCTCTCACCCGCGGAAAAAGAGCATGTCGCCTATGAACTCGCTGTTGAGGACACCACGCTGGGGAATCGTGACCATAATTTCTGGTCCTCGCTCAGGAAGCCCAGCACATGGGTACTGATCCTCACCTTCTTTTGCATCGTCGCCGGCAACGCCACCCTGACTTTTTACGGCCCCAGCCTGGTCAAGGCTGTCGGCATCACCGACATCACGACATTGGGTTGGGTCATGTCCGGCATCTACGCCTGCGGTTGGATTGGGATGGTCGTTAACGGCTGGCTCTCAGACCGCAACCATGAATCACGATGGCATACCGCCTTCGCTGCAGGGCTGGGAGCTGCCGGACTCGTACTGGCTGCGATCTTCCTCAACCAGGGCAGCACCCTCGGAGTTATCTTCGCCTTGGCCCTGTCTGCTGCCGGGACCATGGGCGCTATTCCAGTGTTCTGGAACCTGCCCGCGCGCTTTATGTCGGGCACCGCGTTAGTGGCGGGTCTTGCGGTCATCAACTCCATCGCCAACTTGGCCGGCTACTTCGCACCCCAGGTTCTAGGGGGAATCAAGGCATCCACCGGTGACTACACCGGCGGGCTCTACCTGATTGCCGCAGTCGAGTTCCTAGCCGTCGGTCTGGTCCTGTTTTTCATCAAAAAACAAGCCAAAGCAAATGTGGAAGCACCCCAGGGTAAGGACATGACCGAGGTCCGCTGACAAGGGCGACAGAGGTTGCGTCAATCTGACGCAGCCTCTGTCCTTCCAAGGTCTAAGTGCGAGGTGTTCAGGCCTCACGTGAGGCGAGGTCGCTGATAACCCTCAGCTGCTTGCGCATCATCAGCAGGTCACCCCAGGCAAGGAGATAGCGTCGCAGCCGCGGCAGGAACCTCCCTACAAGGGGGACCCACATCTCAACATGGACAAACGTGTCTCCGTTACCGGTGTCTTCCACCGCGTAAACCAGGGCAATATCACCGAAGACTCGTGAGGGCCAACCGGCCGTTATTTTCAGGGCGATGTACTCTTCCTCGGCGAAACCAACCACCGTGAAGATCGTCATGAATTCCTGGTCAAGGGCAAGATCAGCGAAGCTGCGGTCAGCTACGCGCGGGCTGCGTTTTCCAAAGTTGTCGATCCAGTCGTAGCTGTATGGGGCTCGGCGCAGCTGGCACAACCACAAAAACACTTCCGGGGCTCTGGCGGGGCTTTGGATACTCCGGCGCAACCGTACCCAGTCAGAATCATAGAGCGGGCTCGTAAGGGGAGTTTCTCGTGTAGGCCCCCAGACCCACGGGAGCCCTCGCCCTTCATCAGGTTTAGGGCTGAACGGCCCGTTCATCAGCTTGATTCCTGAATCGTCGCCGGATGCCTGGGACCAGGGGTGCCAGTGGGTTTGGCCTGGACCGGGATGCGCTGGAGATCCTCAAGGAACGTTGACACGGCCTCGACGTAGAGGTCCGGGTGAGTTTTCAGTGCCTGCAGGTGCCCCGCGGGAAAAACCGCCACCCGGGCCTGTGCGTACAGCGCCGCGAATTGTTCAGTTTGGTGGGCACTGATGTATGCGTCATCGGCCCCCACCAGGTACAGCATGGGGATGTTTTGGACTTCGGCGGATCCCGGGTCCGGCGGCCACTCTGCTTCCAGCATGTCAACCGCAGCTGACGCGAAGCTGCGGCCAAGCGAGCGAGACCGCATCATTGTTTTTAGCGGGAAGGGGGCAGGTATTCCACCTCCCGTCAGGAACCCTTCCAGGACAGCGACCAAGTCCAGCCCCGGACCGCTGTCACAGATGACCGCGGAAATGCAGTGCGTGCTGTTCATGAGCGAGTACACAGTTGGAAAAGTGGAAAACGAAAACCCCCACACGACAGTGACCGTGGACTCGGGCCACAGTTGCGCAGCCAACTGCAGGCAGACTTGGATGTCGGCGCTGTAGCGTGCGGCCAGACCGGACCGTGCGGTATCGGTCCCGGAGAGACCATGGTTCCGGTGATCGAAAAGGATGACGTTGTATCCCAGCGAGTTCAAGAACTTGGCCTGGGCCAGGCTTGCCGATTTCGTGAGTCCTATCCCATGGCCCAGAATCACGTTGCCCTTGGCTCTACCTTCGATGATCCAGGTATGGACCCTCACACCATCGATCGCTGTCAGCTCCAAAACTGTAGCGTCCAACCCGAGGTCGGAAGGTTGGCGGTGGTGCTTCTTTCGGGGCGGGTGGAACAGCTTGAAGGCCAAAAAACTACCAACTTTTCCGAGAAGGACCTTGGTAACGTCAGCGGGTGTCATCGTGGTTCATCCGTGAGCTGGAGGACCGCATGGGCAGCGGCAAGAACGGAGCCAGTGAGCCATGCCGGCTGGGTAGTTCCTTCGATCAGGTGCTGCCGGGCTGCCGCGTAGGGAAGTTCCACCAGCGCCAGCCGCGTCCTGCCCATTCCCTCGGATGTAAATGCACCGAAATGTCCTTCGGTAAAAGTGCGTAACACCGCCTTGATCCCGTTGTTCAACTCCTTTAACTCCGCCCCCAGCTCATCAGGCCACCGTGCGATAAGGTCCTCGCGTCGATACAGCAGTAGCACCCGGGCTTCAATAGCGTGTTTCCGGGACCAGTCAAGGGTGTGGGAGACGGCCTGCCTGATGATCGCTTCGGTCTCGTCCCGTCTGAAGGATGCCAGGAATCCCTCCTGGAAGTTCTTAATGGTTTTGATCCACAGACGGGCCATGATGAAGTCCCGGGAGGGAAATCGGTGGTAGATAGAGCCGGACGGCGCTCCCATCCGTGCAGCAATAGCAACAGCAGTCGTTCCCATGGGGCCGTGTTCCGCGAAGACAGCCAAAGCTGCCGTGAGGACGTCTTCATCACTGAATTTCGCCGCCCTACCCATCGTCCTCCCCTACCCTTCATCGTCTGATCAATCGCATTTCACCCCATATTAGAGACACTTCTCTAATATAAGAAATGCAGCAGAGTCCGATCCGGAGTTGCGGCGGGACCTCTTTCCTCCAGGCGCAGCCGCTGCCGGCCGACGACCCGGCTGCGTCCGACCCGGCCACAAGCCCGATTGAGGGGCCATTTCCAAGGACCGAACCACGCCGCCATCACCAGCATTTGAGAGGGAACGATGGGAATCATTACCAACTTATGTATCGATCGTTACATAACATGCTACGGTCGATTCTGTAACGATCGATACAGAAATGGGGAATGAAATGGTTCTGACTGGAAAGACCGCGTTGGTAACGGGGGGCGGAAGGGGAATAGGTCGCGCTGTCTCCCGGCGGCTCGCGGCCGAAGGCGCCCACGTGATTATTCACTACGGCTCCAACGAGCAAGAAGCGAGGGCAACTGCGGCGGGTATCAGGCAGGACGGCGGGCGGGCCAATGTGATCCAAGCCGAGTTAGGCCGAGGGAATGCCGAGGATGAAGCGGCAGCACTGTGGAAAGAATTTGATGAGGTCACAGATGAACTGCACATCCTCGTCAACAACGCTGGGATCGCCCAGGGCAGGGCAACTATCGAATCGGTCGACTTCGACGGGTTTACCAAGCTGTTGGCCGTCAACACCCTAGCGCCCTTTTTCGTCACGAAGCATGCCTTACCCCGCCTCGCCGACGGTGGGCGGATCGTCAACGTTTCCACTCATTTGACGAGGGGTGCTGCACTGCCGGACTTGATCGGCTACTCGATGACCAAAGGGGCCATCGACGTCTTCACTGCCACTTTGGGTAAACACCTGGGGCCACGTGGGATCACCGTCAACGCAGTAGCACCAGGAGCAGTCGATACAGATATGAATGCGGACTGGCTCGGGGATGCACGCGAGGCGGTCGCTGGGCTGTCTCCGTTGGGCCGAGTAGCGGTTCCCTCCGACATTGGGGACGTCGTCGCCTTTTTGGCCTCAGACGACAGCCGCTGGATAACCGGTCAACATATCGATACCTCAGGCGGCGCCCTACTTTAGAGGTGACTCCCCTGCCATCAAGGCTCGTGGCGCAAAGAACAGGCGTGGGCGTCATAGCGCCGCCCACGCCAGTCCGCCACACACATGAATGTCTGCGGGTACGTTCGCCTCTGATCAATGCCCCGCGGAGACGGTAGCCATCGAAGGAGATTGGCCATGCAACAAGAAGTACACACGTCTTCCCTGCTGTCCAAAGTGCCTGCAGGAGTACACATCCTTGCTGTGGGGATTTTCGCGATGGTTATGAGTGAATTCGCTACCGCGGGCCTCATGCCTCAACTTTCCAAAGGGCTTCAAGTCTCCACGGCAGAGATCGGATACCTTGTAACGGTTTTTGCTGTTTCGATGGCAGTCGGCGGACCGGTGCTCGTATTTATTCTCCGGAAAACGGATCCGAAGACGTCTCTGATTCTCATTCTTGTCATCTTCCTGATGGGTAACGTCGTCGCAGTCTTCGCTGCCAATTTCGCCATGATGGTCCTGGCGCGGGTGGTAACAGGTGCAGCAGCCCAGGCATTTCTCGGGTCAGCTTTGTCGCTATGCGTTGCTTTGGTGCCCGAGCATATGCGGGGCAGGGCCATAGGGGTGGCCATGAACGGTCTGATGCTGGGAACACTTCTGGGACTCCCGGTTGCCACCTACATCGGAGGACAATTGGGCTGGCGCTACGCCTTCGTCGCCATCACAGCGGTTGCTGCAGGAGCGGGATTATTGTTCGTCTTCTTCGGCACCGCTGTGGGCTATCAGCAGCCAGAGGCCCGGACGGATTCATCCCAACCTTTGACGGTCCTGAAGCAGCCCCAGCTCATCCTGGCGCTTCTCTCCAGCACGCTGATCATCGGATCGACGTTTTCAGCCTTCAATTTTTTCGCTCCCATACTCACAGAGATCGCTTCCGTCGAGCTGGAAGCTGTGCCATTACTGTTACTGGCACATGGGGCAGCCAGCCTTCTTGGTAACTGGATTGTTTCCCGATTGGCTGACAAACACACAGTGCTGGTGTTGCTGGCAGGCACGTCCCTCAACGGCATGCTCCTTCTCGGCTTCACCCTCTGGACCAGCACTCAGCCGGCCGCAGTTTTCTTCATGATCGCCATCGGGATCACAGGAATAACCCTCAACCCCGCCATGACAATTCGGATACACAGAGCAGCCGGCAACGCCTCACCACTGATTAACACGATCCACTCGTCCTTCATATCGCTTGGCATCATCATCAGTAGCGCTGCCGGATCCGCCCTCGTCAGCCGGTTTGGACTCCACTCCACCCTGATTCTAGGGATCACCCTGGCCGTACTCGCCATCACAGCCATACTTCCCGCGCTCAGCAGCCCCTACATACGAACAGGCCAGAAACCGGCACCTCTAGCTGAAGCTAGCGGCTAGGTAAAGTAAGCAGTCAGCACTGTCACCGCCCCCGAAGTTAGGGCTTCTTTGGCCACGCCTGCATGGCCATTGACACCGCACTTTCGAGGTCTCGGCGTGGCCGACCATCCCGGGCAAGCTGTGCCAAGCCCTGCCAGACTGTGGCGGTAAACGCGGCAAGACTTCCAGAATCAGTCTCTTCGGGCAGTTCCCCTTTTGCAACGTCGATAGCTATTACCTGCTCAATCCGGGCAACGGTATCGGCCCGGCGTTGGCGAAGCCTTTCAGCGACACCTTCCGAACCCGGAGTATAGTTCGTTGCCCCATTCAGGATCAGGCACCCAGCAGGGCGACCCATAAGGGTCGATTGAATAGCTGACTGAAGGAGGAATCGTTCCACTACACGATAGGCAGTGGGCTCATCATCGATAGCCTCCTGAATATAGCTCCCATACTGGCTCGCATAAACTTCCACAGCCTCAAGAAACAGCGTCTCTTTGCCGGTGAAAGCCCCATACAAACTGGGCGACGCGATGCCCATGACGGCCGTCAGGTCCCGTACTGAGACGGCATCATAGCCACGTTCCCAAAACAGCAGCATGGCTTTCTCCAGCGCACTGTCACGGTCAAACTGCCTTGGGCGTCCCGCTGTAGTGTTCATCGAGCTATTTTATAACGACCGATCCATAATCGATGGGCTGCTGTTAGCGTCGGCGTAGCGGGCTACTAAGTCGACACGGCCCCGCTGGACGATGTTACTCACGAATTCAGGGCCCAATGGACGAATTCGCACGCACAATTAGCCACCCCCCGCGGGCCGTTACCGGCTCACGCTCCTGTCTGGCCAGAGGCTCCGGATCGTCGCCTGCCTCCAAGGCGGCTCACCGGCGCCAGCGAAGGAAGTGTCCCTGTATCAGGTCAGGGTTGTAGCCAAAGCCTTCGTCCCTGATCGACGCTGAAAGCTGGAGTAAAGTCCCCGTCCGATTTCCTTTGAAGTGGGACACAGACAGGAGGGGACTGCAGCAGTCCCAATGACGCTCATCATGCCGCCGAACCTTAAGGCTTGTCGTTAGGCAGTCGCGGCATCGGCCGCGACTTCTCGTGGTGGGTTTCGATGTGACCGGCGCTAAGTCTCGGCTTGGCACCGCGCCATGTTGGCGCCTTTGCAGCCCTCAAGGGGGATACTTTAGCGGCCCCGATGAGCGTCGGTGGTGAAGCTTTTCCTCCTGGCGCGTTCTTGCAAAGTCTCGAGTTCTTGGAAGAAGGTCAATTGCCAGCCGTCAGGACCTTGGACTCGTCCGTTGATGGTCTCGAAGGGGGTTTTGATTGGGGGCGCTAGTACCGTCAGCCCAGCCTCTTCGGCGCAGGTCATCGCAGCTTCGGTGTTGTCCACTTCTAGGGCGATGCGAAGTGTGGGACCTTCTGCAGATGGCGCATTTTCGATCGCATCGATGTTGCGAACGTGTGTGGGTGTGGCAAGTTCAATTGTCGCCGTCCCAATGTTCAGTATTGACACTCGATCCTCACCATCAGTTGCGAAAGCGGGCTGTTCTTCAAGACCAAGGACATCACGGTAGAAACGCAGGGCGCTATCGAAGTCGTCTGTTTCGATGATCAAACGCAGTTGCTTGGGCTGTTGTGGAAGAATCATGTTCCTCATTTTGGAGGGTGACATGGGCGTCAGGTTCAAGCCCGTACTGAGCGCCAAGCCGTTTCAGTTTCCTAAGTTCAGCTGCGATGGATTCCTTCTCGCTCTCGAGCCGCGCCTGCGCAGCAGCCAAGGCCGTTTGGAGCATCTCGCGATTTCCCACAGGATTGCTTAGAGCAGGAAGCAATTTCCGTATTACGGAACTGCAAAAACCAGCTTCAAACAAGTCCTGGATCTGACGTACTAGGGGTTCATCCTGGGGCGAGTAGAAACGATGACCTGCCGACGTGCGCTGCGGCTGAAGCAGGTCTTGCTGTTCGTAGTAGCGTAACGATCTGACGCTAACGCCAGTGTTATTGGATAATTCTCCAATCCTCATGCCCCCATCTTCGTTGATTCCGGCCTCCCGTAGCGAACAGGACTGTTGATACATCAAGGACACTCCCTGTTTGGGTGTTAGACCAACATCGGGGTTCCTAACCGCTACACCGCTGGGTGTGTCCACTTTCTTAAAAGCGGTTCATGCCATCGATGGGACTTCCGTTGCAGATTCGGGTTTCTTTTGGTACGGCCGAGGACGGCACTACTTTGTCTCGTTGGGGTGGCTGGTGTGAACCTGCTCCAGGTAGACGACCTGTCCCTCAACGTAGAACCAGAGGCGGGCGGTGCCCTTGAGGGTCGGCTTGTGCTGCCACCTGTCATGGGAGGAACCGTTTCGGGTCACCAGACCCAACTCACCCTTCAGCTGGTAGTTGAAGGGTGTTTCGAGTTGAGGTGTCCTGGTCAGGAAATCCCATGAATCGACAAGGGAGTTCCTGATCGTGGCCGAAAGATCAGTCCAGCCTTTCTTGGCTTGGGCTGAGGCGAATCTGATCTCATATTCGCTCTTTTTGGTTGGCCGCTCAACCTTAGATTCCTTCCCCATCTGTTAGGGGCGCTCGACAGCTTCGTCTTCTTCGAGCCATTCCACCGGCTCCCTGCCAAGTCCCGCAGCGATGGCAGTCGCCGTTTCGCGCCAAGAGGTAAGTTCAGCGATCGCAAGGTGGGGTTGGTGGGTGGCGAAAGAGGCACGAGCTGCGGCCAGCACAGCCGTCGCGCAGGCTTCCTGGTCAACCGGGCTCAGTGCCAACATCCAGGGGAACCGGTCACTCATTCGGCCGGCGAGGGTTCCATCGGTGCTCGTGGAAACAGCGACGAGCTGCGCTGCGAGCTCCAGCAGCGCATCGCGCGCTTTGTCGGCACTCTCGGACATCAGCACCAGGGATTCGCCGTCACGGCGTGTGACTTGGACAGGATGGTCCACCGCGGCCGCGAAGACGTCTGCGGATGCGCGGCTTAGCTCAGAGGACTTGAATGTCGTTTTTGATAGGGTTGCTGCGCTCATACAACAAACACTATCTCAGAACGTGTTCTGAAGTCCATTGATCCCGCGACCTGGCAACTACAGTCATGTGGAGAAGCCCAACCGTCTGCACGCGCCACCTCACGGCCGCCAGTTCTCAGGCCGGGCGTTCAGCGGGTGTTGGTCCGCAACCGAGCACGGAGCGCTTCCACCCGCTGATGTAAGTGCACGGAATACCTCCTCGACGCATCGAGGTCATCGATCTTGCGGTGCAAAATAATGACGAGGGTTGCGATGATTTGAGCGAGGCCCTTAGGGAATTCAGATCGTTTAGGGTCTACGCCGGCTATGTGGCGCAGCCGTTCGCTACAAGATCCCAAGAGTTGCGCCTGATCTTCTTCGCGCGGAAGGTCATGCAGGCGATGGGCGGCTCGATTTCTGAGTTGGTTGATCTGTCGCATAACTCGGGCCTCGTCTTCATCGAGCAGACCCAATGCATCGGCAAGGAGAAGCCGCTGATTAAAGGAGAGTCCAGCCTTCTCAATGGCTCTCGGGCGTGGCAGACTCCTTTGGACGAGGCTGGTCAACGCAGACTCGATCCAAAGGTGACCGCGGATTAGCAACTCCAGGGGCTCGTTGCTGTCGATATGTTGACCGAACGCTTCAGCCACGTCGTCGAAGCTGTCTGTCGTTCGGAAACGGTGGAGTTCATTCGGAGACATAGTACGAGGGTACTAATAGAGGATCACCTACTCTCCGCGGCCTTCCAATGGATCTCCCAGGTTTCAGGTCGACAGAATCTACACCCAACAGCAGGACCTCTCGTAACATTTTTGTCCCGGATGTTGTCCCAAACCATCTCCAGTGATCAGTCGTCACAAAGACAACTTCCGGGACAGTTACCTTGTGGCTCAGGAGTCCATCGCTAAGTAGCGGTATACGGTGGCGCGGCTGGCTCCGATGATCTTTCCGATGTCCGTCGGCTTGAGACCGCGAGCTTTCAGTTCATGCGCCCTCTTGACCTTCTCGTGCGCTGTCGTGACCTCCCGGCGGCCTGCTTTGCGGCCGTTAGCAGCTGCAGCGGCCATGCCGGCCTTGGTGCGCTCGGAAAGCTGGTCTCGTTCAAGCTGGGCGAAAGCGGAAATAATGGTGACCATCGCCTGGGCCATCGCTCCCCCGACCTCGCTGGCCGGGTCAGTGGCGATGCCATCCCTTAAGGAACGGAACTTGATGCCTCGCCCCTTGAAGTCATCCAGGAGCTCGAGCAGGTGGCGGGTGTTGCGTCCCAACCGGTCCAGCTTCCACACCACGACCTCATCTCCTGGGCCGAGTCGGTCCAGCATCCTGTCCAGCTCCGGACGACTTACTCGGGTACCGCTGATCCCCTGGTCTTTGTAGATTCGCTCGCACCCAGCTGCTTCCAGTTCCCGGATCTGCAAATCGGTGTTCTGGTCTGCCAGGCTGACGCGGGCGTATCCAAGGCGTGCCATCGCTTCTCCGGTTCTTATCAAAGGACAAATACAAGCGATGTTGAGAATATCTTAGTAAGACACATTGTTGGGACAGGCATCAGCCCGGAAACCCGCGAACTGAAGTCGACAACGAACCACAGCCTAACGGTTCCTATCAAAGGATCCATTGATGAGATGAGCGCAGGGAGCCGACAGGTTGCTGTTATCCCCCCGCTATCGTGCATTGTCACCGTGCGGGTCTTACGTACATGCCGGGGTCGTCATCAGACGGCGTCCCGGATACGCCTTCATGGATGGGCGCTGAGCGACCGGCTACGGGCGCGGTCCTAGTGGGCCTGCTGCTTGTTCGCTTCTGTTTTAGTTTTCTCCAAAATCTCGGCGAAGTGCTGCCGGTCGAGGAAGTCAGCGCCGGCGAGTCGGATGATGCGTCCCATGTGTGGGTCGCGTTGCATGAGCTTTTTGTCGCCAAAACGAAGAGTCGTATATCCAGCCTTCCGCTCGGCGCTTTCGCGCCGGCCCGCCCAAGCGACAAGAAAGGCCAGAACGAGTCCACTAACGAAGAGTAGGATCACCATCAGATTGGTGAAAAAGGATTGAGGGACACCTGCGTTGTTCATGTAGAGCGTTGCCAGGCCGATCGTCGCTAGGACGGCGGTGGCACGGTAGCGCCATCGCTGAAGCTCAAAGGCGGTTGGGCCACTGATCAGATCCTGACGGGATCCTGTGTTTACCAAGTCGTAGCTCCATATCAAGTGGTCCGTAGGAGGCAATGCTTCCGCTTGGGCAGTCTCCGACTCTCATCGTGTCACGGCCGCAGGACGTCTTGGGCAATCCGACTGTCCGGTTAGGGATCCCCTTACGTTCCCTCACTCGGAAACCCCCTCCCCCACCGATACTGAGACGCTTCACGGCGCGACGACTAAACGAGACCCCGCCGTGCGCGGAAATCCTGAGTAGCTGATGTGCCGGCCGCAGCTGAAGCACTGCCTCATAAACCTTTAGCTTTTCGAGACACCCCGAGACGTCATGCCCGAGTGCTTGAAGACGACAACCCCAAAACGCTAGTAATACTTGTGCGGGGCACCTCGTGGATCCGGGGGATAGGAAAGTCTGCCATAGCCTGTAGAAATGGAATACGACCTGGTGCGCATGGGCCCTACCCAATTCGAAGACATTGCAGTGGCATTGTGCAGTGCTGAGTTTGGCCCAGGTGGACAGTCCTTCGGCGTCGGCGCCGACGGCGGACGAGAGTGGACTTACACAGGACGCCTACCACTACCTCCTAACGGCCCCCGCGGCGAAGGCGACGAAGTCCTTGGGGAGACCGATGGCTGGTCTGGTTACACAGTCGTACAGGCCAAACACAAGCACGCCTTGGACGACGTGAAATCTGATGTGGACTGGCTTCTCACTACTATCCAGAAGGAAGTCAACGACTGGGTAAGCGAAAAGAAGGATCGCAAGCCAAAGCCTGAGAACTTCCTTGTGATCACCAACGTTCGGCTGTCCGCTGTCCAAGACCGCGGAGGAATTGATCGCGTGTCTGAAGCGATGAAGAAGCATGCCACCGCAATGAAACTAAAGGGGTGGGCTGTCTGGCCCTCTTCACACGTATCACGGCTTTTGGATAACCACACGGCCATTCGACAAAGGCATCTTGGACAGCTAGTCGTTGGCGACCTGCTGGCCGTGCTCATCGATGACCTGAAAGTCCACAACCCTGATGCAGTCCAGACCATCAACAACTTTGTGACCAAGGAACTGGTTGCTCATCGGCACCTCAGACTTACTCGTGCTGGCGGTGGGCCAGATCGTGAGCGCTTGGCTGACATTGGCATAGACCTACCGGCAATCGACCGGGCGCGTCCAGAAGATGAGAACGGACAAGAACTCACACTCGATGTAGCCAAACAGATAATTCAAGACGGCGACAGCCCCAAAAGCATCCACACAGGGCAATTCAGTACTGTGCTCATCGGTGGCCCAGGGCAGGGAAAGTCCACGGTGGGGCAGCTGATTTGCCAAGCCTATAGGGCCGCTCACTTGAAGGGCAGCTCCGATCTGCTTGCCCCTGAGCACAAACAGGTCCTCAACGAAACCCTTGATCATTTAGCCTCTATCGGCGTCCCGCTCCCTCGCATGCTGCGATGGCCCATATACATTCAGCTAAGCGAATACAGCGAACGAATTCTCGGCGCAGAAGATTTCTCCATCCAGACTTTCATTGCGGAGAAGATCACCCAGCGAAGCCCCGAGAGCCTGCAGAAGCATCAAATCCACACCTGGCTTCGGCAGTGGCCGTGGATGGTTGTGTTCGATGGTCTCGACGAAGTCCCAGACGCACATACGCGAACCACACTGATCGAGAAGATTAGCGAGTTTGTTGCAGATGCCGCCCAGCAAAAGGCAGACGTCAGCATTCTGGCTACAACACGGCCTCAAGGTTATCAACAGGATCTCAGCATCCTTGAACCCAGGGAACTCGAACTCATCGAGCTCAACCGTGAGCAAGCTTTGTCCTACGGCCAAAAGCTTCTGCAGTCCCGGAATCGCGGCGATGATGCTCGGGCCCTAGAGATCTACGAACGTCTCGAACTTGCATCAAGGGAATCAACAACCGCCAGCTTGATGGGAACACCTTTGCAAGTGAGCATCATGGCTTCGCTGCTGGAAGACCGCGTTAGATTGCCTAGAACGCGGCAAGCTCTATTTGCGGAGTTCTACGAGACCGTCTTCCGCCGTGAATCCAACAAGCTCGGAAGCGTTGGGGCCCGGGTGGAGCAACATAAGGCAAATATCGACGGTCTCCACGACGCGGCCGGGATCCGCCTCCACCTGGAGTCCGAAAAGTCGGGCCAAGCCGACGTCCACCTAACTCGCGATGATCTTAAATCAATCGCCAGCAATCATCTCGTTAGAGTCCAAACGTATGATCCTGCAGCGGCTGAGAAAACCGGTTCCCAGCTGGTGGATCTGGCAACAGACCGACTCGTCCTCTTGGTTGAATCCTCAAACGATCATTGGGGCTTCGAGGTCAGAAGTTTCCAAGAGTTCATGGCGTCGCGGTATCTCACTACGGGCACCGACGAATTAGTGCTGATGAGACTTAGGGCGCTGGCTCGGAGCAGCCATTGGCGTAACACCTGGCTGTTCGCTGCCGCTCACGTTTTCGAAACGCGGACCTACATTCGAGACCGCCTAGTCGACCTGCTCCTCGAAAGTGACAGCGATTCGGTCGCAAGCCAAATCGCCCAACCGGGCGCGATGCTCTGCGGGGATCTTATAGAAGACAATTTCGCAATCGACGCCCCTGGCATCAGGCGACGTCTCCTTCTTCACTGCGTGGAACTTCTGGACAGCCCCTTGCTTCGCCGGCATCTTATACCGCTACTCAACGCGGCAGCGGACCAGGACCCCGTTCTGCGACGCAAGATCCAAGAGAAGTTTAATGAGGCTCTAGCTGTGGGCGGCCACCGAGCCCGACGGGCAACGAGCGTAATGATCTTTTGGAACAAGCACTACAAAGGCGGAGTTGCGACCTACATACGGACCAAAATCAACGCCAGAACATCATCGCCGCAGATTAGCGAGCACCCCTTTGACAGAGAGAAGAATGTCGGCTTTCGTCAGGTGGTGGAGGGCCCGCTCCGGGACATTGACCTAAGTTCCGATGCTTCTGTCATCGTGAAAGACTTTTTGCAAGAGGAGGCGGCCGTCTTCCTCAGGTCAAAGGCAACTCGTCAGCTATTTATCTTCAATGAAAAGCCAATGACGCCGGAAGTAGCGTCTAGCCTGATCCACTCCGATGAGAGTTGCAGCGCGTTGGACGACGCTTGCCAGAAGCTGCCGATCGAAGACTCCCTAGCCGCCGACTGGTTCATCAAGCAGATCGCGCAAACCATTGGTCAAGAGATCGTGGGATGCGAGCCTCAGTTGAGTCTCAGTGATGCATAGTCTGCACTCAAGTCCTAGGCTCCTGTCCGCCCTAATAACCTGACACCCGGGGACCAAACCCTCCAACGGTTTGGAGAGCCAAAGCTGGCTCTTGACGGCGCTCCACGAGACGCTGGCTTCCATTCTCATCCAGCCAGCAAAATCACGCACCCCAACTTTTGACCAACTTTGATACCGGCAACAAGTTTTGACTGGCACAAGCTGGGGTGCACTCCCCGTTCCCAGTATTCGGGCTCACCTCAGGTCAGAAACGGTCGTTTCTGACCGATATCGCCGAGAGATGCCGCAGTGTGTCCGGGACGACCCAACCCAAACATGCCCTCATGGATCAGGAATCGTTCACCATCGCCCCTTCCTAACTGGTTGTAATTGCGTATACGACTCGGGAAGCTTGGTCTTGGCCCCGGAGATGCGAAGTGGATCAGGCGATCCCCGCCGGAGACGTTCCTCCCGACCGCGATACACAACCACCATTTCCCAGATGAGGTAAACGACTCCGAGGGCCATCAACACTGCACCGAACAAGGTTGCCCATTGCGCACTCGGCTTGCCAACTGGATTAGTGACGAATACGTATATGCCGAGGGACAGCATTGGGAGCAGGAACAGCAGCCCGGGCAGATTCTGCCACCAGCGTGTACTTCCGTTAGGTGGACCGCCCAGCTCTTTTTTGGTGTAGCTGTGCAGCATCCCATCCTTGGTTAAGTACAAAACCCGTTGCTCCCCACGGGCAAGAGCCGCTTCATGCTCGGCATGCACCGCATCATCGTGTTCCTGGTGGCTGTTGACTGCCAAAATTCCCCCCGACATCAAGCATTCTCCGGCCTTTCCGGCCCTCAAACCACCGATTTTACGGTCGTTTTGAGTGCCTCAAGGCCGACTGACGGATGATTGTGACGGGACGGCTGGGCGGGCTTGTGAGACCTCATTGGGTCATGGTGGCAGCGCTGCTGTAACGGTTGGCGAGTACGGCGAATGCCTCGGCGAGTTGAGGAGGATCGAGGACCTCCATCGGCACTTCGAAGCGGCCGTATGACGCTGCGAGTGAGCCCCACGACCACGATCCGGACTCGAGCGTGCAGCGCTCGTCGCCGTAGGGACGGACGGTGCCGTCGCCTGCGAACGGCAGCACTTCTTCGATGGGGAGGTCAAGAATAACGGTGCCGCGGCAGGGCCACTGATTGACATTGGCACCTTTGAAGCGGGCGGAGACGAATTCGTTCACGTCACCTCCCGGTACCTCGCGTGGGGTGAATCGGGGACCGGTGGGGGTACGCGGTGTGATCCGGCCGGCACTGAACATGCGCCAGTCGTCTCGCTGGAGGTCCCATGCGAGGAGGTACCAACGGCCCTGCGCGGCGATGAGGTGGTGCGGCTCGACCCGGCGAGGAGGGTGAAATGGGTCCTCTGGAGGCACGGTGCACGGCGCGTAGTCGAAGCGGAGAACCTCGCAGGCGCGGATCGTAGCCGCCACCGACAGAAGCACCTCCATGGAGATAGCGTCGGGCATTCCTGCTCCTGGCCGCTGCCGGATCGCGGTGACCTCCAGCGCGTTGAGGCGTTGACGTAGACGCGGGGGCATCACCTGCCGCATCG
This sequence comes from Paenarthrobacter sp. NPDC090517, assembly GCF_044769165.1. NCBI lineage: Bacteria > Bacillati > Actinomycetota > Actinomycetes > Micrococcales > Micrococcaceae > Paenarthrobacter > Paenarthrobacter sp. NPDC090517. Next base: position 83,282 of record NZ_JBIVXN010000009.1, read on the forward strand.
TTGCCAGGGCCCGGATGGCACCCTCACCGATTTCGGCCCCCGCGACGGTGGCGGTCTGCAGCGCGACAGCAATAGCCACGATCTGATCGTCGTCGAAGAGCATCGGCGGCAGTTCACTGCCTGCTGCGAGCCGGTACCCGCCGTCGCTTCCCATGGTCGCGTCAATCGAGTAGCCCATCTCACGGAGGCGCTCGATGTCTCGTCGCACGGTCCGGTCGCTGACCTCAAGCCGCTTAGCGAGCACTGAGCCCGGCCAGTCACGCCGGGTCTGCAGCAAAGACAGCAAGTTCAGGAGTCGCGACGTCGGCGTGGTCATGTCTCGAACTCTACGACCAAAGTAGGACACTATCTGACCTACTGGACTGGAAGGCTGAAACATACCTGCCGGGTTCGGTCGGTATCCAACGTTAAGGAGCAACAAATGAGCATCCAGACCACCACCCACCTGAACTTCCTCGGCGACGCCCGCGCAGCGCTGGAGTTCTACGGCTCAGTCTTCGGCGGCAACACCATGATCAACACCTACGCCGACTTCGGAATGCCCGCAGACGTCCCGGGCTCGGACAAGGTCGTCTTCGGCGCCGTAGCCGCCGAGAACGGCTTCCGCATCATGGGCTACGACATCCCCGGCCAGACCGAGGGCGGTATCGCCAATGGCGGCGCGACCCACCGCGAGAACCACACGACGATCACTGAGCAGGCCCTGTTCGTCTCCATCAGCTCCGACAGCATCGAAGAGCTGCAGGGCTACTGGGACAGCCTAGCGTCCGACGCCAAGATCATCGAGCCCCTCGCCGCCTCCGCTTGGAGCGCCGGCTTCGGAATGCTCACCGACCAGTTCGGCGTCACCTGGAGCCTCAGCGTCACCGCCTACTGATCGCACCCGGCACCCACCGCAGTACCGCCGCTGCAGTCCCCCGATAGAGCGATTCATCGTTCATATTCGCTCTGTTGCCCTCGCGACTGGCCATTCCCGGTAGGTGCCGTCGTCCAAGACCCGCCCAGCCCACTCCCCTCTCCGTTTTGCCAGTAAGGCAGGAGTTCCGGACACCGATCCACGCATAGTACGCATCACAATGTTCCTGGACGACCCCACGGTTAGCAACGTTCAGAGCATCCCGGCCACCGTTCATCTGACACTTGTTGACATTGTTGATGAACGGTTCGCCACGATTTCGTGGGAACTCAACAGAGCGGGCAAGTGGGCGGCCGTGGCCGTGTCTGCCCTGGGTCTGGGCCTCCCCTTGATCGTCCAGCTGTTGCAGCTCGTCCAGGTTGTTCGTCGCTTCTAAGCTCGAAGGCAGCACCTCGTTAGACCCGGGTTCCAGTAGACGGGAATGCCCTGCATGGCGGTGCGCTGTGCAGGGCATTCCCAGCTCTAGTGGTGGTCAGCGCCCGTAATCGGCGTCTTGCTGCCTTCCTTGTTCCGGTGTTCGTTGTTGGGCTGTTGAGGCGACTGTTGCTGTGGCCACCGTGCTGGGTGGTTGCGGGAAGGATGCCTTCATGAGGCGTTGCATCTTCTCCAGGCGTGGGTCGCTCTCGGGAGCGGCTTGGGGCTGTGATGGTTCTTCTGGTTTGGCGGCGTCGGCCATGAGCTGGTCAATGCGCGCCGAATTCGCCTGGGCGGCTTTGAGCGCCTCGGCGTGCTTGAAAGGTTCTGCCAGTGCCTTCTCTGCTTGCTGGACGCGGGTGAGTGCTTCCTGTCGTCGTGCTTCGACGTCAGCGGCGAGCCGTGGCAATGAGGAGACCCTGTTTTCGAGTTGCCTGATGGTGCCCACGTCAGCTGCCAGAACGGCCCTGCGGGATATCTGCGTAGTGGCCCTGGGTACGCCCTCGATCCGGACCTCAACGGTGGCATGGTCCAGTTCCCGCCCGGGAACGAGTTTGGCGCGCAGCTCATGGCCACCGAGGGTGGCGATGGTGCCGAGTTCGTCGTATCCGTAGAGGTTCATGAGCCGGTGGCCTTGTCGTCCTGCCCATGCACAGAGGGCTTCGGCAGCGTCGGCCCTGTTATCGAGGGTTTGGCCGCCGATGGTGGCTTTGAAAGCGTCCGCGGTGGTGTCCACGGTCCGTGCCACAGCGGCGTTGATCAACGGTAAATCTTGGGCTGCTGCGTCGGCTGCTGATTGCTCGCCGCGCTTGCTGTGGTTAACCGCGACGAGGTTGCGGTTGTATGCCCTGTCCAGGCGGGACAGGCGGGCAAGCTCTTGGTCCGCGACAGCCTTTTCCAGTACCAGCGGGTTGCCGCTGGTGATGGCTTTGGCTTGGGCGAAGTTCAGGGTGTTATCCCCGATGTCTTCGATTTCCCGGACGTCGAGGCGTCCGCGCATGATCTGGTTGATGAACCGGGACTTCCGTTCCAGTCCCTGCCACATGAAGGAGTCAAAGGATTCCTTGGTGACCACTTGGGAGATGCGGACCTCGGGATTCTGGTTGCCTTGGCGCAGGATGCGGCCGTGGCGCTGTTCGACGTCGGCCGGCCGCCATGGGGCGTCCATGTCCACCAGGTGCACCGCACGTTTCTGAATGTTCGTGCCGACACCCATTTTCGATGTTGATCCAACGAGCACGGCGATCTGTCCGGAACGGGCAGCCGCGAACAGCCGGCCTTTCTCGTTGTCGTTTTTGGCTTCGTGGATGAACCGGACCATGTGTTCGGGCACGCCCCGGCGGCGGAGCTGGTCCTTGAGCTCGCCGTAAACGTTCCACTTCTCCGACGGCGTGCCGAAATCACAGAAGACCAGCTGCAAGGCACCGGGCACCGTGTCCCGTTCCCCGGTGGAAGGGTCGGTGTAGAAGCGGTCTTTGTGTTCTTCGTACACGCTGGCCAGCAGGTCAGCTGTGGCGCTGATCTTTGTGGGTCCGTGCTGGAACAGTGCGGGATCCACGAGCCTCATGTCCAAGGCGGCTTTGCGGCCGTCTGAGGAGACTTTGAGCATGTTGTCTTCCTCGGAGGGCACGAGACGGCCCTGGATGGCGTCGACGCGGTCGCCGATGTGCTGGATGTAGTCCCGCAGTTCAGGGCTTGGTTCGACCGCGAGCATGTTCGGCTGCCTCAGCCCGTCTCCGTCCCGTGGGGCGAGAGCCGGGATGGGCAGTTTGAGGTCTTCGGCGGTTTTAACGTCGGCGAAGGTGTGGAACATCTTCAGCAGTTCGGGGACGTTTTGGAACTTCGCGAACCGGCTCTTGAGTTTGAACCGGTCACCGCCGGCGACGGAGAGTTCCATTTCCTCGACAACCTGGCCGAACGTCGCGGCCCAGGTGTTGAAGTCCTTGATTCCGGCTGCTTGGAGCAGGTCCGGGCGCAGATAGCGCTGCATGACGTACATTTCCGTGACGGAGTTCGCGATCGGTGTTGCCGTGGCACCGGTGATCACGCGCCTCCCCTCGCGTTCGCGCAGGAACTCGGTCTTCATGTGCAGATCCGACGCCCTGTTGGAGCCCTGGATTGCCGCTCCCGGGATGTTGGACGGTGTCCGGAGGTTCTTGTAGTCGTGCAGCTCGTCCACGACGAGGTAGTCGATGCCGGTTTCCTCGAAGCTGATCCCGGGGTCGGCGGGAGTGTCGAGTTTGGCCTTCAGCGTTTCTTCCTGGGCCAGGACGGCCTTTTCCAGCCGTTTGATGATGCTGGCGTTGGCTCGGCCGTTGTCTTGGCCGTTGTTCTTGACGGCCTCCAGCTCGGCTCGCATCTGAATGACTTCAGCATTGATGTAGGCGGCTTCGGCTTCCGGGCTGAGGCTGACGCGTTGGAAGGCGGTGCGGGTCATGATTACGGCGTCCCACTGGTTTGCTGCCGCACGGGCAACGAACTGCCGGCGTTTGTCGCCGGCGAGGTCAGCCGATGAGGCGGCGAGGATGCGCGCCTGCGGGTAGATCTGCAGCCATTCCCGGGCGAATTGTTCGAGCATGTGGTTCGGGACGATGACGGCGGGCTTGTTGACCATGCCCAGTCGGCGTAGCTCCATCACGCCCATGACCATCTCTGCGGTCTTTCCGGCACCGACCTGATGGAACAGCCCGACTGCTGGTTCGGAGAGCATCCGAGCGACGGCCGCACGCTGATGTGGGCGTGGGGAGAAGTCCTTGGCCATGCCGGGCAGGGTCAGCCGCTCCCCTTCGATGTTGTAGTCCCGGAGCACGATGGAGTTGAAGCGGCGGTTGTATTCGTCGATGAGCCGGTTGGCCCGTTCGGGTTCCTCCCACGCCCATTCGCTGAACCGTTCCTGCAGCAGCTGGGCTTTTTCCTGCGCTGCTGCGGTTTCGGTGGGGTTCAGGATCCGGCGTTTGTCTTCGTTTTCGTCGGTGACGCGCACCGGCCTTTGTTCGAGGACTTGTTTGAGGATTTCGGAGGCGGGCATCCGCTGGGTGCCCCAGTTGCTGGTGGCAGCGAGGGTGTGGCGGTTGGCTTTGACGTCCCACATGGACCCGGCTGCGTTGGAGACGGTGGCGTAGGGGTCGTTGAGGATTTCGCGGACGAACTCCTGGTGGGTTTCGGCATCGATCCAGACGGCACCGAGGCGCGCTTCTACTTCGTCCATGCGCAGCGGTTCCGGAATGGCCTCGGTAAGGGCTTGAACGTTGGCGTTGAACCGTTCGTCGGTGAGCGCGGCGGCTTGGGCGATTTCAAGCTTTTCGCGGACGTTCCCGGAGAGGTATTCCGCCCGGGTCTGGAAGGTCTCGTCCGGGCCGGGGACTTGGTAGATGCTCTCCCCCAAGGCCGCACGGGTTTCTTCCGGGCTTATTCCCAGCAGGGACGCGGCGTAGTCCAGGTCAACTTCACCCACGGTATCGAGGGAGACGGTGAGGGCTTCTTCTGCGGTGTCGACGCCCAGGACGGGGCGGCGGGGCTGGACCTGGCGGCTGGACAGCAGGGCAGCCGGGGTGGCGGTTTGGGTGGCTTCGTCAAAGTTCTCCAGTGCCTTGACCAGGGGTCCGAACGGGTCACGGCTGAGGATCGACACTGCTCTGGGCGTGGTGCGGGCCTGGATGGGCTCCTGCGTCTCTTCGTCCACTCGCCCGGTGTCCCGGAGGGTGAAGCGGTTGATCGGACCGTAGGTGTCCACGTACTGGCCGTACGCGGCTTTCAGTTCGTCGCGCAGCGTGTCGATGTCGGCGGTGTCGTCGCGGCTGTCGGCTTCTGCGGTGAGGAGCTTCCGGCCAGCGTCCCTGAGGCCGAGCAGGGCGCGTAGTTCGGCGGCTTGGGTTTTGGGAACGGCGAGATCGGTGTGGGAGCCGTTTTCGACGACAGTGAAGCCGTTGTCGGTGGCGCTGATGTGCCCTTCCCATTCGGTGGCTGCTGCCGGGACGTAGGCGGCGCGCTGGCGTTCCTGTTCTGCTGTGCGTGGCGTGATGACGAGTCCGGCGGACCTGGCTTCGGCCACGACGTCGGCCAGCGCCGTTTCCAGGCGGTCCGGGACGGCGGAGAGGTCATCAGTGGTCAGTTGTAAGGTTTCGGCCCCGTACATGCCGTGGGCCACGTGCAGCTCCCCCAGCAAACGTTCGGGGTGCTCATCGAAGTAGGAGTTCAGGCGGGTGATGGTCCCGTCGATCCGGCGGGCGCTGACGGTCTCCCAGAGTGTGGAGGCCGGTTCCTGTCCGGATTCCCTGCGGCGGAAGATCAGCAAGTCGGTCATGGCGTCGGTGCCGGCTGCTTTGCGGTGCGAGCCGGTCGGCAGGCGGACGGCTCCGACGAGGTCGGCCAGCTGGTTCATTTCCCGGCGGGCTGCCGGGTTGGTGCCGTCCAGGGTGAAGCTGGACGTCAGCACAGCCACCATACCGCCCGGGCGGGTCAGTTCCAGGGATTTGAGGATGAAGTGGTTGTGGATTGAGTGGCCGCCGGCGTTGTGGCGGGGATCGTGGAGCGTGACGTTGGCGAAGGGGACGTTGCCGATGGCCAGGTCGAAGTGGCCTGTGGGCAGTTTGGTGTCCGCGAAAGATTCCGCCCGGACCGTGGCTTCGGGGTAGAGGGCCTGGGAGATGGCTGCGGTAGTCGGGTCCAGCTCGACACCGGTCATCTCGGCGCTCTCCGGTGCGAACCCGATGAAGGTCCCGACGCCGGATCCCGGTTCCAGGACGGCGCCCCCGTCGAATCCGAGTTCCTGCACCGCTGTCCACATGGCCTGCACGTAGGCGGCGTCGGTGTAGTGGGCGTTGATTGTGGTGCGGCGGGCAGCGTCGTACTGTGCCTCGCTCAGGAGGCTGCGCAGGTGCTCACGGTCCCCGGCGTATTCCTCACGGCTTTCATCGAAGATTTGGAAGACACCTTGCGCTCCCCAACTCCCCCACCGTGCAAGCGAAGCCTTTTCGGCGTCCGTGGCGGCCCGGTTCTCGGCCTGCAGGGCCTGTAGCACCTCGAGGGCTTCAAGGTTCGCCCGGATACGACTCCGCGCACCGGACGGCGCCAGATCCTCCTGAGACGTCGGGCGGAACCTGCCCGCTTCATCGGCTAGTAGAGCTGTTCGCGGAGCTTGTCCACTTCCCTCATCGAATCCAGGTACGCCTGAATACTCGGATTCACGTACTCGTCCTCTTCGTCCTCGCCCTCCGTCCCCGGCGGCGAAAGGAGGTCGTACCGGACGATCTCCTCGGCTTGGTTCCGTGCTGCGTTCAACCGTCCGACCTTCTCCAGGTACCCCTCCCCTTTCGGGTCCGGTCCCGCGATCTTGACCTGCAGTTCGTCCACTTGTTCCTGGGCCTGTTCCCCCAGGTTCGTGAAGAACTCGTCCGGGTTCTGAATCTGGCTGTAACGAGTTGGGCTGGCTGTCTTCCAGGCTTCCTGTGCCTGCCTGCCGTACTTGTTCATCACGGTCCTCCTCCGGTGCCGCCCACAGAGCCTCCAAGCTCAGTTGTCCATCAATTTGTTTCTTGCGTCCCGCCATGGACTACTCCCCCTGGTGCCTCTTCTGCATCGAAGCTCACGCTAGCGGGAATTCCCATACAATGCCTGTCACAGGGAACCTTTGCTCGGTTGCGCTCAGTTTGCCAGCGGAAGACTTCAACTCAGCCCAAGTAAGAATAATTATGTCCAGATAGATTTATTAGCGACGAAGCCTCTCTCGCAAGGCCTCGTCAAGCAGATCCGTAATAGTGATTCCGTACTTCGTCGAATAGGCGTCCAATTCGTCTCGAAGACTAATCTCTATCTTCGATGAGAAGGGTTCCATCCGGCGCTTACCTCTCGGCCGTCCAGGGCCAGGACGCCTTGGTTCGAGATCAGTGTGGGCCGACTCCATCTGGATGTTTCCTTGCCCAACGGTGGCCTGAGAAGCCTCCCCCTGTTCCACTGTTTCGGTTCGTTTCTCCGCAGAAGTCAGGACATCCACAACGTCGGCGACCGGTGCTTTGCGAATCGACGATTTGCGTTCCAAGGCCATAATTAGTTCACCCCATCCAAGTAGCGCGCATGCGCAACAAATTTTTCAGTCATGATTGCGGCGCCCCGGCCGGCGAGCTTCGTGAGCGGCGAGCGTGTACTGACGGAGTCCTGCATCGCCGTTCGGAGAGGAAGATGAGGCTCTCTTACGTCGGTGCCGTAAGTGCTCTCTAGCTCTCCGATTTGGAAGGAGTGTTCGGACGTGAGGGGTGAACTCGTCTTATTGATGATGATGCCCAAAAATTCCAGCTGGGGATTCAAGTGCGGAAGCGACCTGACCTTCTTCACCGTGTCGAGGAACTCCGTCACGCCCTTCACAGAGAAGGCCGCTGGTTCAGTGACGGCAAGTACACGGTCAGCCCAAATGAGTCCGTTCAACGTCAGTCGCCCAAGGGCTGGTGGAAGATCTATGAGGATGTGGTCGTATTGTTGAAGCTCGTCAGCTCCGTACGCTGCCGTCTTGAGTCGCATCTCGGGCGTTAGCAGAGCTTCCGATTCAAGTCTCGCCAGGGACTCAGAACTCGGGATCAGATCAATGCCCGGCCATGTGCTTTGAGTGATGGCCTGCCCGAGGGTGCCAGCCTCTCCCCCGTACAGCACGTCGAAGACGTCAAACTCCCCAGCCCCTTCAAGGGCTTCCGTTACATTGGATTGAGGGTCGAGATCGATGACCAACACGCGCTTTCCAATTAGACGCAGGCCGGTAGCCAAGCCGAGTGTCACTGACGTCTTGCCCACACCGCCCTTGCGGTTACCTATAGCCGTAACTTTCATACCGGTCCTCCGAGACGCGCCGGTATTGATGGAGATCCATCAATACATCAGTCATTCAATCCAGCCATCAATATATCAAGCAATCAATATATCCCGCAATCCATCAATACACCCAACAATCTTTCTGTCATGATTTAATTATTTAAGGGTCGCCATGGGTCGCCTGGCAGACCAAGGCCCGAGGGGGGGGTCGTGAGGCTGAAGTCAGGGCCTGCACCGGGCGTCCTGGGCGAGTGAAAAGTTCAACCCATCAAGACCTGTCCCGGAACTGGAAACCCATGCCCGGGACTCCTGCGGGCAAGAACCGGGGAGTCAATGACGAGTGACAGAGAATCGACATGTATCAATCAATCTTTCTGTCATGACATAATTATTTAATTATAGCCTGAAAACTATTATGGGTTCCTAGGTGGCATCTCAAGGTCACGAGGCCTCAGTCCCCCAGTTCCTGAGCGCACGAACAGCAGCACGACATAATCCGGCACAAGCCACTAGCGCCTGCAACCCGTAGAGTGGGGGATCGTCAACAAAACCTGACAGATAGGACGCCGCATGGAATGGGATCTAGGAGACGGATTCCACTGCGGACGACTTGGGGTCCTTTTGAGTGATGGTCGGCTGGGATCCAGCCACCAACATGACGGGACGATCAGCGTCCAAGGAATCACTGGCCAACACAAACGAGACCCGCAAAGGCCAGGCTATGAGCTGGTGATGGAAAGTGCAGCCGCAGGTTGGCAAGGTAGCTGCGAATGCGGCTGGACTGGTAGACAGTGGCAGCGCGTCCTTGGGGCAGGCAGTACCGACATGGCGAGATACCGAGCAAAAGCACTGATTGGATCACCAACTATACCGCCCTTATCGGTAGAAGAATCGATCTTGAGCGAATGGCAGAAACATGTACAGGCTTGGGCACTGCAAATGGCGGCTCGCAGTTATGACCGTGCAGCTGCCCGTCTGGACGAGGCTGTCAACGCTGCACGAGACTCTGGTCTGACATGGGCCGATATAGGCGCCGAAACCGGAATGTCACGCCAAGCAGCGCATCAACGATGGAATCGATCTAGCTAATTCTCCTCAGATGGAGCTACACGACCTTTACAACAATGGCGTTCTACCTGCGCTTGCTAACGATCTCGTAGTCTGAGGCCCGTGATCGTCCCGCCCCCGGTCACATCGCTGTGGTGAACGCCATATCAGCGAGGGTCCATTCGTCAGGTGGTCCTTCATAGGCTTCCCAGGGGTAATCTTCAGTGGGGGAGAGGAGTTCCACTACCGTATTCACATTTCTCGAAAGCCACTCCCGCCATATGACCCGCTCGATGCGGTACCTCTGAAGCTGTCCGGCCACAGACTCGAGCACTCCAAAGTATTCAGCAAGTTCGTGGAGGGACGTCGAAGCGATGACTATCCAGGATCTTCCACCATTCCTCGACACCATGTTCCAGGCGGCCAAGGTCTCAAGACTTTCGCTCACGGCGGTCCTGGACAGTTTTGTCTGACCCACCAACTCCGTGGTGGTCAAACCGGGGGTGCGTTCCAGTGCTTCGTAAACAAACGCTGCAGGCAGACCCAGTTCCCTGAAGACGGGTCTGAGCGCATGGATCTTTCCCTTTCGCCAGGGCAAATCTTCGGCGCCTGGCCGAAGACCTTCAGGAATCGTCAGCATGTATAGATCGCCCTTTGTCCCTCGCCCTCGCTCAACCAAGGTCACCAAAGGATCCTTTTCAGAGCGCAAGGCTCTCAGGTGGGAGCCTACGGTTGTGTGGTCCAGACCTGTCGCGACGGCAATTGACCGATCACCGAACTCAACGAAGCGAGAAGCGGTCATGTGAGCGGCTGCTCCGAGAGCTCTTAGAATCACGCGCCGGGCCAAGCCGGTGCGCGAGCTAGCGTAAACAGGCTCTCTTAGTCGAAGTGCGTTTTCCCAAGTCCGCAGGTAGCGGTGTTCGCTGGAGGCATCTGAGGTTGGTGCGGTTCCTAGCGGGGGCTGTGTATTTGGCTGGCTTGTGGGGGATTTACGTGCATTGTTATTCCTTGTCTCGTTAATCTGGTTTTTTTGTAGGTAAGTGATCGCGTTTTTCCAGTCTCGCTTCAGGGAGGGAAGCCTGTGGCTGGATCGGTAGCGGGCATAGAAGGATGCGAGTCCGGGCCAAACGCCCTGGAGGACTCGCCGTTCTACATCGATGAGTTTCATGCCTGCTGCGGCCGCCGCAGTCAGGACTGCCTGACGTGCTTCTGAATCTGAGGCGTACCGGTTCGCGTCGTACAGACCTGATAGCGCCATCTGCTGCATCGGCCTGGACATCCGACCGGCCATTTGTGGTAATTCATAAGCTTCGTTGTCTGCCGACAGTGGCTGCTCGAGTCTCAGCCTTCGTACGCCGGCGATTTCGTCCTTTAGGTCTGCGCGAATTGTTGCCCATACTTGTTCCTTGTTTGGGCGTCTCGCAATGTCGTAGGCCGTGCTGAGGCTCATGGCGAGTTCCTGGTAGCCGCCACGCTTGTGCGGTGACCCTGGGGTCCTCATGCAACCGTGAAGCATGTTCTGGTGCGGAGTCTTGTCCAACGTGCGGTATCGGGTGCCTAATGCCTCGACAACATCTCGTGCTTCAGAAAAGGCAATCCGTTTTTCTAGTGGGATGTATACGTGCCGTCCGCCATTGGGCGAGCGATCTTCAATCCACCGAGCCCCACAGCTGTGCAGCCACGTTTGAAGTGATTTCACATCGGCTTCGACCCAGTCGATGCCTGCAATCGACGAGTCGAAGTCCAGGAAGATAGCCGAGCAGCTGCCGTCTTTGCCGAAGATCCGGACGGCCGCAGGAAAAGTGGGGAGGGTCTCAGTCAGAGCGCGTTCATGCTTCTGGGGATAAGTCTTTCCCCCGTCCCGGGAGAGGCGGATGCGGGGTTGACCTGCGAGAAGAGGTGTCAACGCAGCCCACGCCTGAGCGGCGTTGGAGGTTTGGGATGGCTCCTGAGACACGCCAGTAGCGTCGGCTGCTGGCAGCACGGGAGCGTGCTGTTGTACGATGATTTTGTTCCTGTTCAGGGAATGACCGAGGGCCGATCCTGCCAGATCGGTTTGTTACACAAATGAAGGCCTGTTAAGGACTTCCATACGATTTACGATCTGTCTGCCGGCAAGCTATCCGGATCGTGAATCTTCAGCTTCGAAGGCCCGCTAATGGCGGGCCTTCCTTGTATCTACGAGGCCATACGGATCGGTAGTTCATCCTGCTGAGTGAACTGATCCAGCAAAGCCAAATCTTCGCGCAAGGACCGGTCGACTGCAGAGGCAACATAGTCGGTGACAGTCATGCCTTTAGCGGCGGCGATCATGTGAACGTCCTCCGCAGTCTTGGCCGGTGTGCGGAAGCCAATGTATTTGCGGAGGCCCTTGCTGGGCCGACCGCCTCCACGATTGATTACTGCGCTCATTGTCAGGTCCTTTGAATCTCGCACAACCAGGGGTTGTAGCTGGTTCATCGTTGGTGCCACGTGCAGTCGATTGAATTTCTGTTTACAGCTATCGACTGAATCGAACCTAGCACCGCGCCGAGTCCGATCGGGGGATTTGTTTACAGAAAACGGCCCTGCGTGTCGCCGCCCAATGCTTATGAAGCTGATCGGCCGGCTTCAGTCTTGCTGCGCGTGAAGGTGCGGTCCGTCTATTGACGCACATAGGCTCGGCGGCCAGCCAGTTGGGGCGGGCAAGAAAACATGTCTGGGTAGAGCTCCATGAAAACAATGTTGAAGTGCCCGCGGCGGCCGTCTCTTGAATTCAAGCCACGCCATCCTTTCGTTCCAACGACAAGCGCCCGCCGAAACCCGGTCTTCAGTGAACCCGTAGGTTTCCGTACGGGTTCCGGCGGCATCAACTTGAATCCCCCAAGAAATCAAGTATAAGACAGCCTACAGACATGCTTCGCACATGCACAACTCACTTATTACTCGTGGCCTATACGCTATGAATGACATCAGGTAAAGTTTTGTGTCGGCTGTCCGCCTGCTCTACAGCGGTCGCATCATAAGCAGCTGACCTTTGGCTGAAGGAGCTTAGAGATGGCAAATGGGGGTCGTAGCGTGTTCCTTACGCAACAGCAGAAGAAGGAGCGCCTGGCAGATCGCATGGGCATCCTGGTGGATATCTGGGAGTCCGACAACAACGCGGCGCTTACGTACAATCACGTGGAGGAGGCACTTTCTGCCAACGGGATCCATCTGTCGCGGACACGGTGGTCATATTTGATCAATGGCAGTGGCAGCCTGGTGACCGATCAGGAACTTCTGAAGGGAATCGCAGAGTTCGTTTTTGCCGTTCCGGCCAGCTACCTCGTTGATCTCAACAGTGCGACTCCTCCCGAGGTGGAAGCGCGGATGGAGTTCCTTGTGCAGATGCGCAAGCTCAAGGTGAAGAACTTCGCCGCGAGAAACTTGGGCGCGACGTCGCCGGAAACCCTGCGGATGATCACCAGGATTATCGACTCGTCGATGAACGGTGAGGATGAATGACTCTCCCACCTGTACAGGACAAGGTTCGGGAGCTGTGCGGTGACGGCACGACGTCGATGAAGGAAGTCGTCGAACGCCTGACCATGATCTGCGAGAAGCCGATCAATCTGATCGAGTACAACGAGTCCTGGGGTTCCCTGACGGCATTCAAGGCCGAATTTGAAGATCGCATCAACGTCTATTTCCCCCCGCAGAAGTCCCAGCAGTACAAGCTCCACTGCATCTATCACGAGCTCGGACACATCTACCTGGAGAGCCTTCCGGTAGCCCTTGCCCTGCCGGATCTCTCTGGAGAGATGCTGAGGGAAACCGCGGACGCCATTAGTATCACCTGCCGGTCGGTTCCGAATCACCCCGTCGAGCGGTGGGTGGAGGATTTCGCGTTCGAGATGTCCAAGAAGACGCGTTCACGCAGCTCGTCCGATCTTGATCCCTTCCTCTGATAAACCATGAAACTGTTGCTCTTTGGGCTCCTAAGCGCCCTATGCCTCCTTCGGATCCCCTCGGTGGTCAAGGTCCCGGAATCCCGGGCCTCGTGGGTGGCGTCGATCTTCGGGCTCGCGGCACTCTATGTCTTGGGAACGGTCACACCGTTGGAAAATATTGACCGCTACCTCGGTGGCATCAATATGACGAACCTGCTCCAGGCCGTCTTCGCGCTCCTGGCAATTTTTTTCTTCAACGACAGTGTGCGGCGCCTGGCGAACGTACCCATAGTCAGATGGACCTACTACGCGCCGCTGCTGAGCATTCCCATCATGATCGTCAGCTTCACCTTGATCCAGGACAAAGCTCCAACGGCCGCTGACTTCATCGATACCCGCATGGACCAGCTCGCTACCGCCGTGTACAGCGGCATATACATGCTCGCGCTGTTGTTCACCGTCCTCAGGATCATCTACATGCTTCGGCACAAAGCCAGGGGATTGTACGCCACATTCTCAGCGGGCCTGCTGGTTGTGGCGGTCGCCGTTTCGTGCCACATCACCTACGTGGTGCTGTTCTACTTCTCGCCCTGGGACGTCCTCGCCCGGGAGATCGGTGCCTGGTTTGACCGCCTTTTCTATGTAGGCCTTTCAGTGACTGCCGCGGGATGGCTGATTCTCTTCCTGTCGAAGCAGCTGCCCAGATTGCGTCTCTGGATGATTGATGCTCTGTGGCTGACCGCGTTGAGAATGCGGGTCCGCGCCGATCGGTCACGAGTCAGTCCTGCTTGGGACCTCTTCAATGAAACGCTCGAAAACGGCGTCTATAAAAGCCTGATTGTTCTGCACAACTACGAGCGGGTGAACTTGATGGACTTCCCGGACTCTGTTCAAGGCAGGATCAGCCACATCGAAGCCAAGCTGGACGCGCGGACCTAGCTCTGTTCGGTCAGGATCGTGTTGCTTACCCACCTGGTCAGTTCGTTGGTGAAGGTAGAAGGCGAAGCGTTCCACTCCTGGGTGTGGTGCGCCTCAGGTAGCGATATCAAGGTGACGGTGGCCGGATTCGCGCGTTGGAATGCGGCCGAGATCTCCCAGGGAACCTCTTGGTCAGCGGTCGACTGCAAGACCAGGGTCGGGACATCCACTCTGTTGGCTACGTCCACCCAGTCGAGCGCATCGAAATCAATCGGTTCTTCCAGCCCGAGCATTCTCGCGAACACACGGGTACCCAGCAGGCTCATAACAAGGTCTGCGCCAGCCGCCGGGACCCGGGCCTGCGCTGCTCCTGCTCTAATGGCTTTCCGCCAGCTGGTGACGGGACCTACTAGGACGAGCCCGATGATCCTGTCCCGGTAGGCGCTGCGCTCTGAAGTGAGCAGGGCCATGGTCCCGCCCATTGACCAGCCTGAGAGGATGATGCGCTTGGCTCCGTGAGCGACGGCATAAGACACGGCGCTTTCCACGTCACGCCATTCTGTTTGCCCCAGGTGACTCGAGTCTGCCTGTGGCGGCCTAACCTCGGCGTCGCTGCGAAATGTGGGAACCAGAGAGGTGAATCCTAAAGAGCTGAATGCATGGACATCTCGGAACATGATCGAGCGGTCCGTCCAGCTGCCATGGATATGGATCACCCACACGTCCTGATTTTCGGCTTCAAATAGCCATGCCGGCGCCGCACCGTACTCGGTGGGGACATGCACCTCTTGATAGTGTCCGCGGACAGCACCGGGTTCGAAGAAAACGTCGGGGGTCCAATCAACGATTGGGCCCAGACCCCCCGGCGTAGAGCTTGACTGATCGAGCAGCCTTTCTACGAATTTTTGTTCCTCGTCGATCAGGGTGACCTCACCGACTCGCGTGTATTTACCTGTCGCTGGGTCGAGCACGCCGAAGCCGCCCGGCGCCTTGGTGTAGTCGTCCAGATCAATGCGGATGCTACGTCCGCCGTGCACCATCTCTGCCCGCCGGTAATCCTTTGGGCCTCGCTTGACGATTTTCCGGGCCATGACGACAGCGAACCCGGACAGCCCTGCGGCCGGCACAAGGAGCGCCAAGCAGCTCAGGACGCGCCGTTTCGTCAGCATCAGGTCTTCGTCCTCCAGGCCGGTCAAAGGGGAAATGGAACCCAGACATCGTAACGCCCCTCTCTGGCTGATGTAGCGTAAATCATGCTCACTACAGGCGTTGCACATGTTCACTACAGGCATGTAACGTGCTTAGTGAAACAAGGAGGTTTGCTCTTTGACAAGGCTTGTTATGTACGGCGGGCGCTCGGCTACCGCGAAAGTCGTTGACATAGGCACGGTGGCCATGCCGTTGACCTGCAGGAGGGTCAGCCGTAACGGCACCAGCAGCTTCGAGGGCTTCCGGATCGTGAAGTTCAGGAGGCGGTCGATAGGCCCTATTTGCCGTCCAGGTACTCCGCATAGTCGGCCAAAGCCTTGTCGCGAGCGGCCTTGTTCAAGGTGTAGATGACCCGCTGGCCATGCCGATGCTCCCCGGCGTCCGATGCGACAATCCCTTGCTCTTCCAGGTCTTGAAGGTGCCGAAAGATGGTTTGGTATGTCGCGGAAAGTTCACGTGCGATCTGCCCCGATGTCACTCCAGCGGGGTTCAGGGCAAGGTGTCGAACAATGGCGGCTCGCACCTGGTTCATCCCGAAAGCCTTCATGGCCGCTTCCGCCTGAGGCTGGACGGAGGTGACGGGCTTTGCATATCGGGGCACTTGATTATTTTGCCGTATCTCATCACAACTGGATAATACACTAACATTTAATGTTAGACTCAGGAATGAATGGTTATACGTCTCACTGAGACCGTGTGACAAGCAAAGTTCCGGGATTCCATGGACAATAAGCGTTAGTACATCGTCTGGATTATCTAGGCAGAAGTTCCATTTCTGTCAGTCGAATCTGCTAGCTGTAGAAATGAGTGCCCATTGGGGGAGGGACAGTTTTGAAGAATATGCTGCCGTTTGGCGCGAAGGGCCCGAGGAACGCATGCTTGCGTACCAGCGTCACGGTCGGACGTGAGAGCTTCCGCTCTTGGCTGTTCGAAGCTGCTGGTGCCACCTCATGATGCAGCGTAAGTCGCTGGGCCTTGCGGCCCTCATTGCCATCCCCAGTCTGTTCTTTGGGCTGATCTTCTCCTTCATCCTCCTGCTTGCCCCTGCTAAGCCTGCTGCTGCGGACTGCGGCCCAGTGTCCGTTGTCGTTGACGGCGAGACGAAGGTTGACGGGTATTCCGCGGAGCAGCTGAAGAACGCCGCCGCTGTCATGGGAGCCGGCAAAGCGATGAACCTCTCAGTGAAGGGCCAGACCATCAGCATCATGGTGGCCCTGGGGGAGTCGGGGCTGCGTGTGCTGGACTACGGAGACGGTCCAGGCCCGGACTCCCGCGGCTTGTTCCAGCAGCGCGACAACGGCGCATGGGGCTCCTACACGGATCGAATGGACCCGACCATCAGTGCCACGAACTTCATCAAGGCTCTGCAGGCTGTCCCGGGCTGGGAGCAGCTGGAACCGACTATTGCCGGGAACAAGGTCCAGCGCAACGCCGACCCGTACCACTACCAGAAGTACTGGCCCGAAGCCGTGAAAATCGTCCAGGCGCTCTCTGACGGGAAGTTCTCCGTCGAAGGCAGTGACTGCGGGATCCCGGGGAAATCCGGGGCTGGGGATGACTACCCGTGGAAGGATTCACCGACCTGGTTGCAGGTCGGAGCGGGAGCAGCTGCGGCTTCACCGTTGGGCATGTTCTACCGCGAATGCGTGGACTTTGCCCTGTGGCGGGTCAACCAGCAGATGGGTTCGACCAGCGCGCCGTTCAAGTTCCTCAACGGCAACTTCCGCCCGGACGGGCAGGGCCTCGGCTCTGCTTTGACGTGGAAGGCCGGCTGGGACGCCAAGGGCTGGCCCTCCGGTAAGGAACCCCGCGTTGGCGCCGTCGTCTGGTATGCCCCTGGCACCGGGGGATCGGACCCGACGTTCGGCCACGTCGCTGTCGTCAAGGAAGTCAAGGACGACGGGACCTACGTCGAGGAGGGCTACAACGGCAACCCGCCCCCGGATGACCACAACTACTACACCCGGACCGTCAGCAGCAGTGTCCCGTCCGCGTTCCTGTACCTGCCCAACCAAGAGGAGAAGAAGTGAAAAAGCCCCTGGCCCTCATTGCAGCAACAGCCCTGCTGTGCGCAGGATGCGCACCAGCGTCGAACACCACGTCAGCGCCCACTGAGGCATCGCCCACGCCCTCAGCTCCAGTCTCCCTGAGCGTCGACAGCGGCCCGCAGGCACCGGGCGGTACCGTCCCTGCCACTATTGGCATTTCCTGGGATCAGGCAAGCAGGGACCAAGCCGTAGACGTCGCGCAGAAGGCCATGACCGACTTCGCCCGTCCCAAGCTCGAGGAACAGCAGTGGGCCAACGATCTTGCCCGCTGGCTCACCCCGCAGGCCACCGCCGACTATTCGGCCGTGGATCCGGCCAACATCCCAGCCAACCGCGTCACCGGCCCGGCCAAACTGACCGTCGATGAAGCCAACGGTTACGGGGTCACAGCTGCGGTCCCGACGGATGCCGGGATCTACACGTTGCAGCTGCTCCGTACGGGCAAGGACGCACCGTGGAAGGTCAACCGGCTCACGCCACCAGCGTCCTAAGCGCCGCCCCTGCCTCCTACACGTAAAGGAAGAAAGTTCATGGGTACTACACCAACTGAGGTCTTGGCTTTTCCCAATATCAAGGCCATCGTCCGTGACAACGGAACCGCTGAGGTTGTCGTTGCCGGTAACTCCCGCGTCGTTCCCGACGGGGACTCCCTGCAGGACCTCCGCAACAACGCCCTTGCTCTCGTCGTGGGCGAAGCGCAGACCCTGAAACGCCCGGTGAGGGTCCAGATCGAGGATCCCGAAGGTCACGGTGAACTGATCGTTCATCCGGACAACAAGATCGAATCCGTCACCTACGAATCGCGCCCAGCCCGCCGCCGGACCCAGGCCCCGGCGACCACGCCCGAGACCGTAGCGCCGGCCGTCATTGAAACCGTTCCTGTGGCAGCTCCTGAACCGAAAGCCACTCCTTCGCAGACCGCGACCGTCGAAGCGACGGCAGCGGCAGTCGAACGCCAGCCGTGGCCACCCACCCGCGTGGAGCCCGAAGCAAGCACGGACGTCCCGGCGACGTCTGAGGTCACTGGCTCGAGCGGGCAGCGGATCACCGATGCAGAAGTGCCGCCGGCAACTGCAGCAGCGACGGAAGTACCGGCGACTCGTCGCAGCCTGAAGGAATCCTCGTTCCTGGTCAGCGCACCGGTGCTGGAACCGGCTACCAAGGGTTGGCGGGGTAGTCTGACGCGGCTTGGGTTCCGCATGGACCCCTCACCCGAAGAGCTGGCCGAGCGCGAGGATATCCGGACGGTGTCCCAGCACTGGCCCGGGCCCCGGACCATTGCCGTGGTCAATCGCAAGGGCGGGGCTAACAAGACCCCCACTGTCGTGATGCTCTCGGCTATTCTTGCCCGCTACAGTGGCGCGGCGACGGTTGCGTGGGATAACAACGAATCCCAAGGCACCCTTGGCTGGCGGACAGAGAAGGGTGCCCACAACCGCAGCGTCCTGGACTTGATTGATTCCTCTACCGAACTGCTCTCACCGACCACCAACGCGGCTGAGATCGCCAAGTTCGTCCACCACCAAACGGCAGACAAGTTCGACGTGCTGCGCTCGGATGAGAACGAAGAAGGCGACCACGAAGTCACGGCCGAGGAAGTGGACATCGCCCACCAGGTGCTGACCCGCTATTACCGGCTGGTGGTCATGGACTCCGGTAACACCGCCCGGGCCGCGAACTGGCGTCGGATGATTGACCACACTAATCAGCTCGTTGTTCCGGTCACCGCTATCGAAGACCGCGCCGAAGCGGCCCGGCTGACGCTGCAGACGCTGGAATCCCGTGGTGGCCACGACGCTGAGCTGGCGCGCAACGCCGTCGTCATCGTCTCCGAGTCGACCGATGCCAAGCGCAGCATGACGGGGGATGCCCTGAAACGGGCGAAAGCAGAAGCCCAACGGATCGCTGACGGGTTCGAGCCGTTTGTCCGTGCCGTCGTGCGGATTCCCTACGATCCGGCCCTGGTCAACGGCCCCATCCGCTACGAAGCTCTCCAGCCCGCAACCCAGCGAGCCTGGCTGGCCGCAGCGGCCGCCGTCGCCAAAGGCTTCTAACCCATCCACACCGAACTGAAGAAAGGAGGAATCATGCAACTGTCACTGAACCCCTGGATCACCAGCCCGGACGAACGCATCGAAGAAGAAACACCTGACGTGTACGTCCCGCCGGCTGCCGTGATCAGCGCACCGCTCAAAGGCATGGTCGAACCCGACACCGCAGATCGTCTGGCAAGCCGCACCATGTCCGGCACCGCAGCGCTGTGGGTTGTCGGCAGCCACGGCGGAGCCGGTGAAAGCCGCACCGCTGACCTTCTCGACGGGGCACGCCCCACCGGGCATTGCTGGCCTGTCCTGCAGGAGGGCAGCAAGCCCCGCGTGCTGCTGGTCTGCCGGGCCGACCTACGGGGCCTCACCACCGCCCAAAGCGCCCTGACGCAATGGGCTTCAGGCGCCGCCCCCGCTGTTGACCTGCTGGGCCTTGCCGTCCTCGCGGACGCGCCGGGAAAGACACCCAAAGCGCTCCGTGACTTCGCGTCCATCGTCGGTGGGGGAGCGCCCCGTCTGTGGACCCTTCCATGGGTCGAGGCATGGCGGCACGGAGACTCCACCACCACTCCAACGGCCCGGGAATACCAACGCTTCATCACCGACGTAACCGCCCTGGTTACCGACTTCAACCCGAGCGCCAACCACTGAAAGGTCACATCATGAACGCGATCACGGCAATCACCACCAGCACCATCCCTAACCCGACCCCGGTCGTCCCTGCAGAGGCCGGCGGTCTGCTCACCGTCCTGAACTGGGCCTCCGGTATCGGCCTCGTTCTGGGCGTTCTCGGCGTCATCATCGTCGGCATCACCATGGTCATCCAGCTTCAGCGCGGCGAAGGCGGCCAGTCCCTGGCCAAGCTTGGCTGGGTCTTGCTCGGCTGCATCATCATCACCGGTGCCGCAGGCATCGTCCGCGCCTTCGTCTAAGCCAGCACCAACAACGGGAGGTTCACCCTTGAGCCAGTCAACAGAGAGCACCACCGAAAGCAATCCGTTCACCAAGCCCGGTTTCATCATTGCTGCCGCGCTGGTGGTCGCGCTGATCGCAGCAGCCGTCGTTATTTTCCTGATCCCCAAAGGACAAGCCCAGCCAGCACCGGCTGGCTCTTCAAGCGCGGCCGCAACCAGCCCCAGCACATCTGCCGCGTCCGGCAAGAGTGTCTGCGGGCTTCCAGCATCTACCGAAACGGCGTTGGGGAAGGCTCCGGTGAGTAAGTGGGAACTCGTTGGAACCATGGCGGCCCCGACAGATCCCAATGTCGGCCCGGGCAAGACCGATGGCCAAGGCATAAGGTCTTGCTTTGCCCATTCTCCGCAAGGGGCTCTTTACGCCGCGGTGAACCTCTGGGCCCTTGGCAGTGATCCTTCCAAAGAACGTGCCATTGCTGACCAGCTTGCAGCTAAAGGTCCTGGCCGAGACGCTGGCATGAAGGCTCCGCAAACGGCTGCGCCGCCGACAAACGTAAAGGTTCAGATCGCGGGGTTCAATGTTTCATACACAGCGAACCAAGCGGTGGTAGAGCTGGCATTCAAAGCTGACACTGGCGCTCTTGCGTCCGTCCGTACAACCCTCCTCTGGCAGGACGGGGACTGGAAGGGTGTCGTCGCGGATAGCGGTGCACCACTGGAAGAACCTCGGCAAATCCGTGACCTTTCAGGATTTATCCCTTGGAGTGGCGCATGAGGCCATTATGGAACCCGGTTGGGGACTGGGTCTCCGGTCTGACAGACGACGCCATGGGCAACATGGCCAAAGCCATTCTTGAGGGAATGAGTCAGATGGTGACGACCCTGTCTACCTTCTGGGTTTCAACTCCGGCGGTGAACCTAACTAGCCAAGACGGTTCGACGGCAAGCCCTGTTGTTTCCATCGTCAACAACGAGCTAACGCCGTGGACCTTGGCACTGGCGGTTCTCGCCGTGATCATCGGTGGTATCAAGTTGATTTGGGAACAACGCGGGGCCCCGCTCAAGGACTTGCTGCGTTCCCTCATAACGCTGACTTTGGTCTCAGGCCTGGGCTTGGGCGTCATCTCCATCCTGGTAATTGCGGCCGATGCACTGGCGGCCGGTGTCATCGACCGTTCGACCGACGGCAAGGGCTTTGCCGACTCGATGCAAGGGCTGATCCTGACGGACCAAACAGATGTTGGGGTTTTCATCCTCATCGTTCTGGGTCTTATCGGGCTGCTTGCGTCCCTTGTCCAGATAGTCCTCATGGTTGTGCGCAGCGGCATGCTGGTGATCCTGGCTGGCATTCTGCCCACCACGGCCGCGTTCACGAATACCGAGATGGGCCGGCAGTGGTTCCAGAAAGCCGTTGGCTGGACCATCGCTTTCATCCTCTACAAACCAGCCGCTGCCATCGTCTACTCGGTGGCGTTCCTGCTCATGGGAAACGGCGAGGGGAAAGACGCGTTGATCGGGTCGATCACAGGTTTCACGTTGATGGTCGTGGCGCTGTTCGCTATGCCTGCTTTGATGCGTTTCGTGACTCCTATGGTCGGTGCGGTGGCCTCCGGCAGCGGCGCCGCAGCGGGAGCAGCTGTTGGGGCCATTGCCACCGGCGCAGTCTCGCTTGGTCGTGGCGGTAGCGGCAGGGGCAACGCGTCACCGACCCCTCCATCGTCAACGAACACCTCGAACACGAACACTCAGAACACGCAAGCCGGCAATCCGCCCAAGGGCAGCGATGGAACGCCCGGCCCCCGCAGCGGGGGAGGGCAGCCCACCCCCGGTGCTACGGGTCCGGGTGGAGCGGCCGGTACTGCTGCAGCAGCCAAGGCAGGCGCGGTAGGGACCGCGGGATCTGCAGGAGCGGCCACTGGTGGCGGTGCGGTCACGGCAGGAGCCAGCAGGGCGGCAGCGGCAGCTGGTCCAGTGGGTGTGGCTGTAGCTACGGGAGCCACGATGGCTTCCAAGACGTCACAAGCAATCGAAAAGACAGCACAGGATTCAACCGGGGAGGGCCCCAGTGGCAGCAATTAGCACCGAATACAAAGAACCGTCCTACGGCAACTGGCGCGTGCCGCGCTCAGCCGGGCTGGCCAACCTCGGCGCGATCGGCACCGCAATCGTCTTTGCCGGCCTATTGCTGGGCATCGTGAGCTTCGCTATTTGGGGCCTGTTCGTCGGCCTGGGCGTTCTTGCCTTTGCCGGTGTCAGCGCGTTGCTGCTGACAGTCAAGGACAAGCATGGCCAGTCCGTCGTTGACCGTGCCGGCACCCGACTGGCTTTCAGAGTCTCCAAGTCCTCCGGGACGAACCTTTACCGCTCCGGGCCGCTCGGAGTGACCGAATGGGGCATGTACCAGCTCCCGGGATTGGCCGCGAAGTCGACCCTGTACGAATTCACCGACTCCTACAAGCGCCCGTTCGCCCTGCTGCACGTGCACACCACAAGCCACTTCACGGTCATCTTCTCGACCGAACCCGATGGGGCGTCCTTGGTGGACCCTGAGCAGGTCGATGCGTGGGTCGCGAACTGGGGCGGCTGGCTCGCCGGGCTGGCCGATGAGGCCGGGCTGGACGCCGCGGCCGTGACGGTTGAGACGGCCCCGGATTCGGGGTACCGGCTGCGGAACGAAGTGTTGATGAACATCGACCCGGACGCACCCGAGTTCGCCCGGGAATTGCTCAACGAGGTTGTGGAAACGTACCCGGAAGGATCGGCCACGGTCCGGGCCTGGGTGTCGTTGACGTTCAACTCCGCAATCCGGGCCGGCGCCAAGAAGCGAACACCGGAAGATGTTGCCCGCGACCTGGCCTCCCGGATCCCCGGCCTCTCGGCACGGTTGCAGTCCACCGGTGCCGGGATCGCCCGGCCCATGTCAGCGCAGGAACTGTGCGAGGTCGTGCGGATCGCCTACGATCCGCCGGCTGCGCTGATCATTGATGAAGCCCACGCAGCCGGGTCCCCGGTGTCGTTGAGCTGGGGTGAGGTTGGCCCCACAGCGACGCAGGCAAGCTGGGACGCTTACCGGCACGATTCCGCGTTCTCAGCGTCCTGGACCATGACCGGTGCCCCGCGTGGCTCGGTGAACTCTTCGGTTCTGTCCCGGTTGCTCGCCCCGCATGGGGACATTGACCGCAAGCGGGTTTCGTTGCTGTACCGTCCGATGGATTCGGCACGTGCCGCCGCGGTGGTTGAGCGGGACCAGAACAACGCCAACGTCCGCATCACCTCCGGAACCCGCCCGTCCGCACGTGCCCTGGTGGATGCCCGTTCAGCGGCGCAGACCGCGCAGGAAGAAGCCCAAGGTGCCGGGCTGGTGAACTTCGGCATGGTCGTGACCGCCACCGTGACCGACCGGGAACGCCTCGCGGACGCCGTCGCGGCTGTGGAGCAGACTTCCGGCACCGCCCGGGTGTTGCTGCGCCGTGCTTACGGCTCGCAGGACACCGCGTTCGCCGCGTCCCTGCCCTTGGGTCTGGTGCTGCCCAAGCACAGCATGGTCCCGTCCGAGATTAAGGATGCTCTGTAATGGCCTTTCCGAAACTCTTTGCCAGTTCCTCGAAGCACAGCACCAGCCCGGTAAAAGCTGCGCCGAAGAAGGCTGAGAAGCAGCCGCGTGAGGCCGGGCCTAGTGGCCGTGGCTGGCCGGGTCGCGGTGGTGGCATGGCCCAGCTCGTCCCGTCCGTGAAGGAGTACCGGGGAACGACGGTTCAGGTCTGCGGGCTGTGGCCGTTCTCCTCCGGCGCATCCTCGCCCATGATCGGCGTCCCGCTGGGACGCCACGAGGAAACCCAAGCCACGGTCTGCTGCGACCCGATCAGCTGGTTCCAGCGCGCGCGCCTGATCTCGAACCCTTCGGCCTTCATCCTGGGCAAGCCGGGGTTGGGGAAGTCCACCGTCGTGCGGCGGATGTTCATCGGACTCTCCGCCCAAGGTGTACACCCGCTGATCCTTGGTGACCTCAAAGGTGAGCACGTCAAAGCCGTCCGGGCACTCGGCGGGCAGGTCATCCGGCTCGGGCGCGGTGTCGGGTACCTGAACATCCTTGACCCCGGCCAGGCTGTCGAAGCCGCACAGCTCCTTGAAGACAACGGCCACCACGAAGACGCTGCCCGTGTACGGGCTGACGCGCACGGCCGCCGCCTGACGATGGTGGTCTCACTGATCACGATCAGCCGCAACCAGCCACCCACCGATCAAGAACAAACCATCCTGGACCGGGCGCTGCGGGTCCTCGATGACCGTTTTGACGGCGTCCCGGTATTGAAGGACCTGCTCGATGTCATCGTCTCGGCCCCTGACGAGCTGCGCCAGGTCGCGCTGGACCGTGGCGACATGAACATCTACTTGCAGGAAACCCGGGCCTTGGAAGCAACACTCCTCGGCTTGACCGGTGGTGGAAAGCTCGGAGAAATCTTCTCCCGCCAGACCAGCCAGCCCATGGTCCGCGACCGCGCCGTGGTCTTCGACGTCTCCAGCATCGACGAGACCGAAACGGACCTCCAAGCCGCCATCCTGCTCGCCTGCTGGTCCTACGGGTTCGGCACGGTCAACGTCGCCAACGCCCTCGCCGACGCCGGGCTGGAACCGCGTAGGAACTACTTCGTCGTCCTGGACGAGCTGTGGCGGGCGCTGCGTGCCGGTAAGGGCATGGTGGACCGTGTGGACGCCCTGACCCGGTTGAACCGCTCCGTAGGTGTCGGGCAGATCATGATCTCCCACACCATGTCCGACCTGCTGGCCCTGCCGGCAGAAGAGGACCGGATGAAGGCCCGCGGTTTCGTGGAACGCTCCGGCATGGTCATCTGCGGCGGACTGCCAGCCTCCGAGATGCCCCAGCTGACCTCCGCCATACCGTTGTCCCGGCAGGAGCAGCAGAAACTCATCGGCTGGCAGGACCCGCCCGCGTGGGACTCACGCGGCGTCGACGTCGAACCACCGGGCCGGGGAAAGTTCCTCATCAAAGTCGGTGGCCGTCCCGGGATCCCCGTCCAGGTCGGACTCACCTCCTTGGAAAAAGGCCCCGAAGGCGTCAACGACACCGACGGCAAATGGCACGCAGTCCCGGAAACCCTGCTCGAATCTGCAGCCCCGGTCCTGCCCAGTGGAGGAGTTACCCCGTGACAATGCAAGTTGAGACCAGTCAACCGAAACCGGCTGCGGTCCGTTGGTGGAGAGCCCTGAGCATCCTGGCAATTCTTGGGGCAGCGATCACAACGAGTTTGATAGTGGATTTCGTTAAGAATTCACCTTCACCGGGGCTCTATATCTCCACCGTGACGACATGTCTTCTGATTGCACTGGCGGTGATGATAGGCCTCCGTGGTGACTGGCGGGGCCTTGCTGCTCTGGCCATCCTGGCTGCGGGTGGGGGAGTTGTGACCCTAGGCTTCGTGGTTGACTTCATTCAAAATCTCCCCGCAAAGAGCCTCACCGTCCCTTCCCAGCTGGTGTTTACAACCTTCGCCACAGTCTTCTTGGCCGCTGCAGCAGTTATCGCTTCCGCTTTTACCAAGGGAGAAGGCCCCAGTTCGAAAATCACCTGGACGAACAACGGTATAACGCTGCTAGGAGTCCTGGCTTCAGCTCTGGCTTTCAACCTCCCTCCAGAGTTTGGACCCTGGATCGGCTGGCCAATTATCGCTGCCACGTTGTGGACAGTTTGGCCGGTCTTTGACACGGCCGATCAGATCACCCGGCTACAAATCCAGGTATCCGAGCTTAAGGACCAGCTGAAAAAGGCCAACCGGAGCGTGCCGTCTTCCGCCAACGAAGGAGAGACTCAATGAGCGCACCAAACCGTAAAGGGATCGGTCTGGGTGATGCCCTGTTGGTCTGGCTGGCCATCGGCTTCATCGTCGTCTTCGGCGGCGGAACCTACGCCGCCCTGCACCTCGGGTCCTGGATGGCGGGCATCGCCGCCCCACCAGCCCATCCCATTGATCTGATCGCCGGCCTCGCCAAGGGCCGCGTACCGTGGCCCACCGAAGCCACGGTCGTCGCCTGCCTCATGGCCGGTGTGGTGCTGGCACTGACCATCGTTGTCCTCGTGGCTTGGAGGAAGGGTGCGTCCAAGCGCGCCCGCGTCGATAAGGCCGCCCGCTACCTCGGACGGGGTAAGTCTCTGGCCGCATTCTCGGAAAAGGGAGCGAAAGCGACCGCCGAGCGCCTGGGCGTCACTGACACTCCCGGCATCGTCGTGGGCAAGGTCGTCTCCACCGGGCAGAAGTTCATCCAGTCCTGGGAAGACCTGTCCCTCGATATCTGGGGACCCCGTACCGGTAAGTCGACCTCACGGGTCATGCCCGCCATTCTGGACGCACCCGGTGCCGTGGTCTCGACGTCGAACAAGCGCGACGTCGTGGACGGCACCCGTGGCGTCCGTGAGGCCACGGCTCCGGTGTGGGTGTTCGATCCGCAGAAGATCGCCCAGGAAGAACCGGACTGGTGGTGGAACCCGCTCTCCTACGTCACCGACGAAGAGAAGGCGTACAAACTCACCCAGCACTTCGCGGTCGGTTCCCGTGTCCCCGGGTCGAAGCCCGACGCTTACTTCGATCCCAAAGCCGAGGACATTCTGTCCTCCTACTTCCTCGCGGCCGCGCTCGGGGAGCTGCCCATCACCCAGGTCTACATTTGGGTCACCGAACAGGTCAGCCAAGAGCCTATTGAGATTCTCCGGGAGCATGACTACGAGCTGCAGTACAAGGGCCTTGAATCCACGTTGAAACTCGCTGACAAGCAGCGCGACGGTATCTTCGGCACGGCCGAGAAGATGATCCAATGCCTCAAGAGCCGCAATACGCTGCGCTGGGTCGCTCCAACGGGTGGGGCGACGGTGGCCACGGATACCCGCCGCCAGTTCAACCCGCACGCGTTCGCTGCCTCGCAGGAGACGATCTACATCCTCTCCAAGGAAGGTGCCGGCTCAGCTGCACCGCTCACCACAGCCCTGACGGTGGCCATTGCTGAGGCCATGGAAGAGCGTGCCGAGCGCAGCGGCGGCCGGCTCCCCAAGCCCGCAGTGTTCGCTCTCGATGAGCTGGCCAACGTCGTCCGCTGGGCCGGGCTGCCGGACCAGTTCAGCCACTACGGCTCCAAGGGCCTGATCGTCATGGGGATCCTGCAGTCTTGGTCCCAAGGGGTCGAGCTGTGGGGCGAGGCGAACATGCGGAAAATCTGGTCTGCAGCGAACGTGAAGGTCTACGGCGGAGGCGTGGCAGAAGAAGGTTTCCTCCGGGCGCTCTCGGACCTGATCGGTGACTACAGCTACATCAACGTCTCCACATCCTCCGGCAAGTCCGGTTCCAGCCGCTCCCGTCAGGAGAGCAAAGAGCGCATCTTTGATGTCTCCAACCTCGCCGAACTCGACCGTGGCCGCGCCGTCGTCCTCGCCTCAGGCGCACCCGCCACGTTGGTGCGCACCATGCCCTGGTACACCGGACCCCACAAGGAGACCGTGGAGGCGTCCATCAAGCGGTACAGCCCGCGCCCCGAAGAACCCGCTGAGACTGTGCCCGCTGCATCGACAGTCAACCCTTGGGTGACAAAGTAGGAGCGTCCAAGATGACAAACAACATTGGTTTGTTCGCCCTAACGCCCGGCAGCGGGGACTCGGGAGTGCCGGTGGAGAAAGCAGCCGAGGACGCGAAATCCCCGCAGCTGGTGTACGGCTCAGCCGAAGAATTCCTACACGAGCAGCTGCTCCCCACCTACGTGCGGGACGTAGACGGGCGCAGCGCGAAGTGGTGTATCGAATGGTACTTTCACCCCGAAGCGCTCTCCCGCATAGAGGCACTCTGGAGGGCCTGGGAACACCTCAGACTCGACGGCGCTACCGGCATGAGCGTGTGGTGGAAAGACCATGCCGACCACCACATGGCCATCCTGCTGGACCCGCGCGGTCCCTTCCACAAATGCGACATGAAAACACACCGCGACCCCGAACACCTGGAGCCCAAGAAGGCACCAACAGGCTGGTTCCCCGATGTGAGAACCCTCCACCCTTAGCGCTGCCGTGCGTTTGCCGGCCGAGGACTGGGCACAGCGAGTGAATGTGCCCCAGCTTGTGGCACATTTGACGGCCACACGACGGGGAAGCAATGAAACACAAGAGTCAGTGGTGGTCATGCGAGGGCTTGATAGTCCCTGCGAGTCTCCGCCTCCAGGTCCATCTCTCCGCTCGTCGTCCGGCGGTTCATGTCCAGGACGGGTTCCGGTCCAAAGCGTCTGTGGCGCACATTAGGGTGGACTGATGACCGACTCGCGTGACCTGGACCTTCCCGCTGGCTACCTGGACCTTCTCGAGGATTTGAAGGCCACAGTTAAAACGGCAAGGACTCGTGCACTCAGGACCATCAACACACAGCTCATTGAGCTGTACTGGGCAATAGGCCAGGGAGTTCGGCAGCAACAGGACCAACAGGGCTGGGGGAGCGGGGTCATCAAACGCCTCTCCGAAGACCTGCGCCAGGAGTTCCCCGATATGAAGGGCCTCTCGCCCAGAAACATCCAGTACATGACGACTTTCGCCGCAATGTGGCCTGATGGGGCAATTGCGCAGCAGGCTGCTGCGCAATTACCGTGGGGCCACATTATGGTCCTGCTGGATAAGAAACTCGAACCAGGAGCTACGAACGCCTACGCCGCGGCCGCAGTGCAATACGGCTGGTCCCGGAACGTGCTGCTGAACATGATCATGAACAAAACCTTGGAACGTACCGGGAACGCCCCGTCGAACTTTGCGCAGCAGCTTGCTGCGCAATCATCCGAGCTGGCCCAGCAGGTTGCCAAGGACCCCTACAACTTCGAATTCCTCGGCCTTTCCGGGGAGGTCGCCGAACGCGATCTGGAGAATGCCCTCACCAGCCGGATCACCGAAACCCTCCGGGAACTCGGCCCCGGCTTTTCCTTCGTCGGCCGTCAGGTGCACTTCGACGTCGACGGCGATGACTTCTACGTGGATCTCCTCTTTTTCCACGTCGACCAGAACCGCTACGTCGTCGTCGAACTCAAGACCGGCAAGTTCCAGCCGGAATATGCCGGCAAACTCAACTTTTACGTCGCCCTCGTCGATGACATGCTGCGCCGGGAACACCACAACGAAACCATCGGGATTCTCATCTGCGGTACCAAGAACGATCGCAGCGTCCGATACAGCCTCGGCCGCTCAACCTCACCAATGGCTGTCGCAGCCTACACCTACGACAAACTCCCGGCAGACGAAAAGCGCGCACTGCCCAATGAAGGGGATGTTGTCGCTGCCCTCGAATGGGCCGAGCCAACCACGGACTCAGAGAACTGAACCACCCCAGCCCAGCTGGAACGCCGATAAGCGCCCATATGTCGTGTTTTCGTGGGACAGAAGTGCAGGAACGACCGTGCGGCGAACGCGAACACGAAAGTAGGCGGAGGTTTCCTTGACTGTCTCGTGTCCGCGCCCATTACAACGTGCCACATCGGCGCAGTCCGTCCGCACCAAGAGATCTGGGCGTTTCCCTCGATCGAATTCAGTATCCGTGACCGTCGGCCGAGAGCAGACTTCACTGTTCAGATTCGGCACTAGCTGCCCTCAGTTGCTGTTAGTAAGCTGACATCCCTGGACTCGCGGTCTGAGGCAAACGCCGCAATGCATTGCGCGTAGTAAGGCGTCTCCAGTAGGCAGCGCTCACCTAAGGCCCGCTGACGGGCGGCAGCGACATCCTCGAACGTTTGCCCGCTCCCGAAGATAATCGTCAGGAAGTCATCAGTAGGGTGCGACGTCACGGTGTTTGTATACCTCAGCTCATCACCCTTCAGCTGCTCAATACTAAGCTCCCAGATGACCTGTGTAGTGGCCCTCCCTGATGATGATGGGAAAGCATCGGGGACTGACACCATCTTGCAGTAGTGGGGGGTGCCAACTTCCATGCGGTATCGCTCGCTTACGATGCCTTTTCCAATCACCTCAGCATTGATCGACATCGCTTCGCTGTAGCCGGCGTTCTTGTTATGCCCAGCTGCGCGCTGCTGATACTCAAGGGCCTGCTGGGTTTTCAACCATTGCTCTATATTGACGTGCGCCAACGGCGCACTCACATCGGCTGTGACGACCGCACGTGAGAGGACTAAGTCGTCCCGAACAACAGCACCCACCGGCTCTGCCCTTCCTGCTGTGCCGTGATCCGGCAGAGACTGCCATGGACAACACGGCACTTTTCGTTACCGGACTGACAAACGACAGTGGGTGGGTGTAATACACCCGTCATGCCCGTTTGGTGGAGAAACTTGCGTCATGGTGATCGGCGATCGCCTCTTCGGCGACCCGAAACGACGCCAGGGCAGCAGGGGCACCACAATAGACCAAAGTCTGCAGCAGTACTTCCTGGATTTGTGCTTCCGTGAGCCCGTTGTTGAGGGCTGCGTGGACGTGTCCTGCCAGTTCCTGAGGACGGTTCAGTGCCGTGAGCATGGCCAGATTGAGCATGCTGCGGGTCTTGTGGTCAAGTCCGGGCCTGGACCAGATTTCTCCCCATGCATACTCGGTAACAAGTTCTTGAACGGGACGGCAAAATTCACTGGTTTGTTTGAGAGCCAGTTCCACGTGGGCACTCCCCATTACTTTTGTTCGCAGGCCCAGACCTTCCGCGTACCTCTGTGATTTTTCCTCGCGTTGTGACACGGCATCCTCCTTTTCTTTTTCAGCTGCTGAGGTCCTGCTCGGTCGTTTGTGTTTGTTTGAACCGATGCAGGGTTGCCTCGGCATGCTTCAGGATCGGACCGTCGATCATTTTGCCGTCGAGCCGGAACACGCCATTTTCGGC
>NZ_JBIVXN010000010.1:0-83044 GCF_044769165.1 Paenarthrobacter sp. NPDC090517
AACGCCCGGTCCCATTCCGAACCCGGAAGCTAAGACCCACAGCGCCGATGGTACTGCACCCGGGAGGGTGTGGGAGAGTAGGACACCGCCGGACATAATTTGAAAAGAGCCCCGACCACGAAGGTCGGGGCTCTTTGCATTTAACTCCCCTGGTTAACCCAAGTGTGTGCCTCCTGCCCCCGGTAGAGTTGGTGGTCATGGAAAACCTCTTCAGCCATCCCGAGTCGGATCCCGAGCCGTCCCAGCAGGACAACGACGCCCTGGAGCCGCTCATCATTACAGTCGTCGTTCCCACGAACGTCTCACATGCCTTCCAGGGATTCACGGATCATCCGCATCTTTGGTGGCCGCTGGAACAAGAGAGTGTGTTCGGCGAGGGATCACATGTTGAGTTCGAAGAGAACCTGATCCTCGAGACGGCCGAGGACGGACGTACCGCCGTCTGGGGAACCATCGACGATTGGCAGCCGCCATTGTCTTTCCACGCCAGCTGGTATCCCGCGAGCACACCTCTCTGGTCCACCGAGATCCGTGTATCGTTCCGGGCCGTGGAAGAGGGCACTGAAGTTCGCTTGGTCCATGACGGTTGGGAGGGCGCCGAAGACCCTGCCGCTTCGCGCGCGTCCTACGCCGAGGGGTGGCCCCGTGTCCTGGAGCGCTACGTGAGATTCATGGGCGGAGCAGTTGCCTAGGATCCGCAAGCTCCACGCGAACGATTGGGCCTTGTTGAGGGCTGTCCGCCTGGAGATGCTCAGAGATACGCCCATGGCCTACGTGGAAAGCCTGGATGCTGCGCGCCGGCAAACGGACACCCAATGGCAGGAGCGTGCGGCCGCGATGTCCGGGGACGCCAGTATCACCCTCGTTGCCGACGGCGGCGAGGACGGCAGCAGATTCTGCGGCCTGATGCGCGTGGTGGTCAAACACCCCCAGAGCCCGCAGAAGCCGCTGCAGGCTATGCTGATCAGCGTCTATGTTGCCCCCGAGCACCGCGGGCTGGGACTTGCTGACGAACTCCTGAACGAGGCGTGCAAGGCCGCAGCGGAAGAACTGGCAGCGGAAAGCATTGAGCTTGGGGTGCATGAGGACAACTCAAGGGCGCTGGCGTTCTACAGGCGTCACGGATTCCAAACCACGGGTGCCAGCCGGCCTTATCCGCAGGACACGTCAAAGCTGGAGCTAGTGATGGAACGGCGGCTGCCCTAGGAACGTCCTAGGAGGTGCCGGGCCTGGGCACAGCGGTACTTGTCCGCACCACCAGTTTGGTGGGGTGCTCCGTGTCTGCGGGTTCCAGAACCAGCCCGTTGTTGATGGCACCCAGGAGGGTCCGGACAGCCAAGGCCCCCTGCCCTTTGGCATCCTGATCGATGGTGGTCAGGCCAAGGACATTGCCCAGGTCATGCCCGTCGATGCCCATGACCGAGAGATCGTCAGGGATACGCAGGCCGAAGTCCCGGGCGGCCAGGATGGTGCCGATAGCCATTTCGTCCGACGCTGCGAAAACGGCCGTTGGACGATCGGGTGCGCTGGCCAGCAGTTGCCGCGCGGCTGCGTAGGCGCCTTCTATAGTGAAGTCCGCAGAAACGATCCATTCCGTCCTGACCGGGCAGCCGGCGTCGTTCATTGCTTTTTCAAAACCGCTGCGGCGGGTTCCCGGCAGGTGGAAGTCTTGGTCATAGGCTTCGTGACCGGTGATATGCGCTATCTTGGTGTGCCCCAGACCCAATAAGTGGTTGGTGGCTTTCAGCGCGATCCCGGAGTCGTCGATCCTGATGGTGGACGCTCCCGGTAAGGGGCCGCCGATACCCACAATGGGCCGATGCACCGCATGAAGCTGCTCGATTTCGTCTTCGCTGAGCTCCAGGGATACTGCAATGACGGCGTCTACCCGCTTGCGGAGCAGGAAATCATTGAAGACGCTCTGCCGGTGCGCGGGGTTCTCGCCGATGTTGTACAGGGTGAGGTCGTATCCGGCTTCCAGCAAGGCCGCGGAGGCGCCCTCGATCACCGCTGAGAAGAACCAGCGGTGGACCGAGGGCACCACCAATCCGACATTGTGCGTACGCCCGGAGGCCAGGCTCGACGCATGGTAGGAAAGCACGAATCCCAACTCGGCAGCAGCGGCACGGGCACGTTCCCGGCTTGTTGGGGAAACATTGCCCTTCCCGCTTAGCGCCCGTGAGACCGTGGCAACGGA
The DNA here is from genome assembly GCF_044769165.1 of Paenarthrobacter sp. NPDC090517. Taxonomy (NCBI): domain Bacteria; kingdom Bacillati; phylum Actinomycetota; class Actinomycetes; order Micrococcales; family Micrococcaceae; genus Paenarthrobacter; species Paenarthrobacter sp. NPDC090517. The sequence continues at coordinate 2,198 of NZ_JBIVXN010000010.1, forward strand.
CAGCCCTGCTCGCTCGGCTACGTCCTTGATGCCGGTCATGCTGCTCCTTGGGGGGAAAGTTAGCTGGCTGAAAGCCAGATTGTCTCCCCCGAGCCTAGTAGATCAATGCCTGGTACATCTGCGTCTGCTACATCAGCTGCGCTGCCTTCTGCAACGGAGCTCCGCAGGATTGTTCCCCCTACTGGAAGCGGCATCGCCTCAGCCCCGACGTTCATGATCACCAGGGTGTTGCCGTTGAGGTAGGCGAGCGAGGTCTCGCTGCAGTAGTCCTCCACCCAGGCGAGGGAGCCTTCGCCGAGCCGATGCGTGGCCCTGAGGGCCAGCATCCGGCGGTAAAGGTTCAAATGCGACGCCGGATCCGACTCTTGCTTGTCCCTCGCCAGTTCGGGCCAGGACTCGGGCTGGGGCAGCCATGGGTCCATGCCGTTGCCGAAACCGGAGTGTGGTTCGGACGAACGCCAAGGAAGCGGAACGCGACAGCCATCGCGGCCAATGCGGGCTCCGCCGGTGCGGGCAAACGTGGGGTCCTGGCGCATGCTGCCGGGGATGCTCAAGGAGTCGGGAAGGCCCAGCTCTTCGCCTTGGTAGAGGTACGCGCCGCCGGGTAGTCCGAGCATGAACATGGTGGCCGCGGCAGCGCGTCGTCGTCCGAGTTCTTCGTTTGGCTGCACGTCATCCGGCCCAATGCCGTCACCGTCGCGGGGCCCTGGTCCGTCGTAACCGAAGCGGGACACGTGCCTTACGACATCGTGGTTGGATAAGACCCAGGTGCTCGGGGCACCCACGGCGTCCAGCGAGACCAACGAGTCGGTGATGATGTGGCGGAGGCGGTTTACATCCAGTCCTGCGTGCAGGTAGGGGAAGTTGAAGGCCTGGTGCATTTCGTCGGGACGGACCCACTGTGCCAGCCGGGGGAGCGGGTCCACGTTGGCTTCGGCGCACAGGATGCGGTCCGGTCCGTACTCTTCCAGGATGGAGCGCCAGCGGCGATAGATATCGTGCAGGGCGGGCTGGCCGAACATCGGCGCATCCTGGCCCGGGAAGCCGTCGGAGCTGTTGCCGTCTGCACGCCCACCCCAGTTGGGGAGGCCAGCGGCCTTGACCAGCGCGTGGGCAACGTCCACCCGGAAGCCGGAGATGCCGCGGTCCAGCCAGAAGCGGAGAACGCGTTCAAACTCAGCATGGACGGCAGGGTTGTCCCAGTTAAAGTCCGGCTGTGAGGAGTCGAAGAGATGCAGGAACCACTGGCCGGGCTGACCGTTAGGTTCGATGATGCGTGTCCACGCCGGGCCGCCGAAGTGCGATTGCCAGTTGTTGGGTGGCTCATTGCCGTCGGGTCCCAAACCGTCCCGGAAAATGAACATGTCCCGCTCCGCACTGTTGGCGCCGGCAGCAAGTGCTGCTTGGAAAGCGACGTGCTGGTCAGAACAGTGGTTGGGGACGAGGTCCGCGATGACGCGCAGGTTGAGCCTGTTGGCCTCTGCGATGAGGGCGTCGAAGTGGAGCAGGGTACCGAACAGGGGATCGACATCGCAGTAGTCGCTGACGTCATATCCTGCATCCCGCTGGGGTGAGCGATAGAAGGGGGACAGCCACACGGCGTCGACCCCCAACGCCGCCAACTGCGGCAGTTCGGCAGTGATCCCAGCCAAGTCGCCTACGCCGTCACCGTTGAGGTCCCGGAAGGAACGCGGATAGATCTGGTAGATCACGGCGGAACGCCACCATCCGTGCGCCATTGAGGCGTCGTGGACCGGGGTCAGGTGCGTGAAAACAGTGGTGGGCTCGGGGCTCGCGACCGAGAGCAAGGAATCAACGGACATGGACACATCGTAGAAGAGGAATCGCAAAGTTGTAAACGTTTCCAGTCCTAAGGGTGCTGTCTTTGGGCGACTTGGGAGGGGCGGGCTTTTCAAACATGCGGCAAGCACTGTAGTGTTTGGAAGCGCTTGCAGTTGTGAGCCATGTCACCGGCGGTTCGACGGGTCCTGAGCCCCTTGCCGTCGAAGCAAAAAGAACGAAAGGGACACCAATGAAGGTGCACAATACCCTCGCGACTCACACCACCCGGCGCGTTTTCGCCACCGGGGCGCTCTCCGTGGCCGCAGCCCTGGCACTGAGCGCGTGCGGTGGAAGCGCCTCCACCGCGCCGAGCTCGGAAGCTGGAAAACCGGACCTTAAGGCCGCAGGAGCTGGTGTTATCACCATGTGGGTGGACGCCGAACGCTCCCCGGCATTGAAGGACATCACAGAGAAGTTCAAGTCCGATACCGGTATTGAGGTGAAGCTCGTGGTCAAGGACTTTGCTGCTGTGCGGGACGACTTCATCACCCAGGTCCCCAGCGGCCAGGGGCCGGACTTGATCGTCGGACCCCACGACTGGATTGGAAAGTTCGTCCAGAACGGAGTGATCGCACCCGTCGAGCTAGGCGACAAAGCCGGACAGTTCCAGGATTCCTCCATCAAGGCCATGACCTACAACGGCGCTGTCTACGGTGTCCCGTATGCCATCGAAAACATTGCGCTGCTGCGCAACACCAGCATCGTGGACAGCCAGGCTGCCACGTTGGACGAAGTAGTGGCCAACGGCAAGAAGGCCGTGGCAGACGGCAAAGCCACTTTCCCGTTCCTGGTGGGCATGGACCCGAAGCAAGGCGATCCATATCACTTGTACCCACTGCAGTCCTCCATGGGCTCACAGGTCTTCGGTAAGAACGCCGACGGCGAATATGACGCCAAGCAGCTCCTCATCGGTGACGCTGCCGGCGTCGAATTCGCCAAGAAGCTGGCCGCCTGGGGTGATGCCGGCGAGAAGATCATCAACTCCAACATCACGGGTGACATTGCCAAGGAGAAGTTCCTGGCCGGCGAATCTCCGTACTTCGTGACTGGCCCGTGGAACGTTCCGGATGTCCAAAAGAAGGGCATCAAGTTCTCCGTAGATGAGCTGCCTACCGCCGGCGGCGAGCCCGCCCAGCCGTTCATCGGCGTCAACGGCTTCTTCATCAGCGCCAAGAGTGCCAATGCCTTGGCCACCAACGAGTTCGTCACCAACTACCTCACCTCCGAGTCGGCGCAGGACTCCATGTATGCAGCAGGCGGACGGCCGCCGGCCCTCAAGGCGTCATTCGAGAAGGCCGCCAGCGATCCCGTGGTGGAGGCGTTCGGCAAGATCGGTGCCAACGGTGTTCCCATGCCGGCCATCCCGGAAATGAGCGCGGTGTGGGCCGACTGGGGTGCCACTGAGCTGGCCATCATCAAGGGCCAGGGCGATCCGGCCGAGGCCTGGACCAAGATGGCCGACAGCATCAAGTCCAAGATCGGCGGCTAACACCGCAACCGGATAACTCCACCGGTCTGCCCAGGGCCGGGCGGCATCCCACCGCCCGGCCCTGCCTGCCGCCAACCGCTTCACCCAAGGATCCACAATGCCAAAACCTGATCTCCGCGAACTGCCCTCAAGCCAAGGCCCAGCGGCCCCGGCTGAGGCGGCCGGCAGCAGTTCCAGCCGTCCAGCGAAGCCGCCGCGCACAGCCACGCCCCCACGCCATCCGGATTCCCTCAAGGGCACCCTTCTCAAAGTTGTCCTGCTCGGTCTTGTGGACGCCTTCGCGGTATACGTCCTGATGATGCTTTTCCTCAGCCAGTCGTGGGCGGCACTGGCGGTGTCGTCCCTGGTGGTTCTGGCCATTAACTGGATCTACCTCCGCAAGGGCGGGCTCCCGGCCAAATACCTGGCTCCCGGGGTGCTGTTCCTGCTGGTGTTCCAAGTCCTGGTGGTGGTGTTCAGCGGTTATATCGCCTTCACCAATTACGGTGATGGGCACAACAGCACTAAGGACGATGCCGTTTCAGCCATCCAGCTGACAGCACAGAAACGCGTCCCGGATTCGCCTGCTTACAAGGCATCCGTGCTGACCAAGGACAACGAGTTCTATCTGCTGTTCACTGATCCGGCAGGGAAGGCGCAACTCGGCAGCAGCGAAGATCCGCTCGTCGAGGCCCCCGACGCCGGCAAAGACTCAACAGGCAAGGCCAACTCCTTGCCGGGCTACCAGACGCTGAAGTTCCAGGAGATCGTGGCCAACCAGCAGGAAATCCTGAAGATCACGGTTCCGGTTTCGGATGATCCCGCCGATGGAACGTTGCGCACAGCAGACGGCAGCACGGCTTACCAGTTCAAACCGTCGCTCACCTACGACGCCGCCACGGATACCTTCGTGGATACGGAAACCGGCACGGAATACCGCGACAACGGCAAGGGCGCGTTTGCTGATGCCAGCGGAGAGACCTTGGCCACCGGCTGGAAGATTGACGTCGGCATGGACAACTTCGTTCGGGCCTTCACGGATCCCAGCCTTCGCGGACCGCTGGTGGGCGTGATCCTCTGGACGTTCACGTTCTCCATCGCATCCGTCGCCCTCACCTTTGTGATGGGCCTCTTCTTAGCCATGACCTTCAACCGTGAGGACCTCCGGGGCAAGAAGGCCTACCGGATACTGATGATCCTGCCCTACGCTTTCCCCGCCTTCCTGTCCGGCCTGGTGTGGTCCGGCATCCTCAACCCCGAGTTCGGCTGGCTGAACCAAACATTGCTCGGCGGCGCGAACATCGGCTGGCTTACGGACCCGGTCCTGGCCAAAATCAGCGTGCTGGTGGTGAATGTCTGGCTTGGGTTCCCCTACATGTTCCTGGTCTGCACCGGCGCCCTTCAGTCGCTGCCATCCGAAATCGACGAGGCAGCCCGCATGGATGGAGCCTCCGCTTGGCGCGTGTTCCGTTCCATCAAGTTGCCCCTGTTGCTGGTATCCGTGGCACCGCTGCTCATTTCTTCTTTCGCCTTCAACTTCAACAATTTCAACGTCATCTACATGCTCACCGGCGGTGGGCCGCGCTTCGCGGACACTGACCGCGATATCGGTTCCACCGACATTCTGATCACCTTGGTCTACAAGGTGGCCTTCGGCCAAGGAACCGGACGCGACTACGGCCTGGCCAGCGCGCTCGCAATCATTATCTTCATCATCGTGGCCACCATTTCGGCCATCAGCTTCAAGCAGACCAAAGCACTCGAGGACGTGAACTGATGAGCGTACGCACACTCGCCTCCAGCAAGGAAAGAACGTTCGACGGCGGCCCCTCGCCGTTGGCGCAAAAGCGCCGTCCATTTGGGGTCTGGTTCAAGGACAAAGGCTGGCGGTATGTGGTGGGCATCGTCACCACCATCTTCGCCGTGTTCCCGCTCCTCTATGTGCTTTCCGCTGCCCTGGATTCCAATGGCACGCTGGTGGGTTCAAATGGACTGTTTTCCAGGTTCGACACCGGCAATTTCGTGGCGCTCTTCAGCGACCCCACCCGACCTTTCGGCCGCTGGTTCGTGAACACTCTGGTGGTAGGTACAGTTACGTCCGCCGCTACCGTTTTCCTCGGCGCCATGGCCGCATATGCATTCTCCCGGATGCGCTTCAAGGGCCGCCGGATGGGACTCTTGACCCTCCTCCTGCTGCAGATGTTCCCGCAACTGTTGGCCGTCGTCGCGATCTTCCTGCTCCTCAGCGGGATTTCGCAGGTAATTCCGGCCTTGGGCCTGGGCAGCCAGCTGGGCCTCATCATGGTCTATCTCGGCGGAGCGCTGGGTGTGAACACCTACCTTATGTACGGGTTCTTCAACACAGTCCCGCAGTCACTGGATGAGGCCGCAAAGATCGACGGCGCCAGCCACGTGCAGATCTTCTTCGGCATCATCCTGCGCTTGGTCACGCCGATTCTGGCGGTTGTGGGTCTCTTGGCCTTCATCGGCATTTCAAGCGAGTTCGTCATCGCCAGCGTGGTGCTGACCGATCCGGACAGCCAGACACTCGCCGTCGGGCTTTACTCCTACGTGGCCCAGCAGCGCTCCGAGAACTGGGGTGTCTTCGCAGCCGGGGCCGTGATCGCCGCGATCCCGGTCATGGCACTGTTCCTCTTCCTCCAGAAGTACATCGTCAGCGGACTTACCGCCGGCTCAGTGAAAGGCTGACCATGCCAATCGCCCTTCCGCACCACGACGGCTCGAGTCTCTTCGTATCCAACACCGGACCCGGGTCAGTGTCCCTCGGCGACACCGTTCGCCTTCGGATCCGCATACCGCAGGGCTGGGGTCCGGCGTCGAAAGTTTGGGTCCGTTCGGTCCAGGACGGTGAGCCCCGCTACGACGCCGCCATCCGGCTCGGCTCCGTGGATGGCTGGGATTGGTGGGAAGCAGCGATGCTCGTGGCGAATCCGGTGGCCAAGTACCGCTTCCTGTTGGAAGTCACGAGTACCCCGGCGCCTGCCGGTACAGGGCAGCGGCGCTACTGGAACCTCACCGCCCAAGGCCTGTTCGGCCGGGACGTTTCGGATTCGGCGGACTTCAGGCTGACGGCGTTCGCCCCGGCACCGGAGTGGCTGCGGAAGAGCACCATGTACCAAGTGTTCCCGGACCGGTTCGCCCGATCCACGCAAGCAGACGGACACCCCACACCAGACTGGGCAATTGCGTGTTCCTGGGACACACCCGTGGTCGGGACGGGCGAGCAAGCCTCCAAACAGTTCTACGGGGGAGACCTCCCCGGGATCACGGGCAAACTGGACCACCTGCAGGAATTGGGCGTCGATGTCCTCTACCTGACGCCGTTCTTCCCTGCACGTTCCAACCACCGATACGACGCTTCCACCTTCGATTCCGTGGATCCGCTCCTGGGCGGCGACCAGGCGTTGGTGGATTTCGTTGAAGCTGCACACGCGCGTGGCATCCGCGTCATGGGGGACCTCACCGCGAACCACTCCGGCGCTGCCCATGAGTGGTTCGTCAAAGCGCTCGCCGATCCTGGATCAGAGGAGGCCGGCTACTACTACTTCAGCCTGGACCATTCCAGCTACGAGTCGTGGTGGGGCGTTCCATCACTACCCAAATTCAACTGGTCCTCGGAAGCCCTCCGCCGGCGCTTCGTGGAGGACCATGATTCGGTGGTGGCCCGTTGGCTTAAGGCGCCGTTCAACCTGGATGGCTGGAGGATCGACGTCGGCAACATGACGGGTCGCCTGGGCGCGATAGACCTCAACCATGAAGTTGCCCGGCTCATCGCTGACCGCGTACGTGAAATCAATCCGAATGCGGCCCTGCTCGCTGAGTCCACATCAGATGCCGCCCCCGACGTTACGGGTGAGCACTGGCAGGGGGCCATGACGTATTCCAATCTCACCCGGCCGTTATGGTCCTGGCTCGCGAAAGACGCGCCGAACGTAAACTTCTTCGGCTCACCCCAGTCCGGGCCCAACAGGATCTCCACTGAAGATTTTCTCGCGACGCATGAGGACCTCGCAGCGGGATTTAGCTGGGGTGTGCGACAAAACAACATGAACGCCCTCAATACTCACGACACAGCACGTGCAGCCACGGTGATGGTCGACGGCGGCCCGGAAGTGGGCGCGGTGCTCACCTTCTGCTTGCCGGGACTTCCGGTGCTGTTTGCCGGTGACGAGTTTGGATTCGAAGGGTTCAACGGCGAGGACTCCAGGACTCCCATGCCGTGGACCGAGCCGGGATCGGAAGATACGCCGGCTACTGTGGTCAAGCATCGCGTGGTCAAGGACCTGCGATCCGTCTACGCGAGCCTCGCGCGGCTCCGCAGGGAACTGCCCGCGCTGACTGAGGGCGGCGTGCGGTGGCTGCACGCCCAGGGCGACGCCCTGATCTTTGTCCGGGAAACCATGGAGTCATCAGTACTGGTCTTCGTTTCAAGGGATGCTGCCGCTGTGGTCCTCGACGATCAGGTCCTCAGCGACGCGCAGCTTGAGGCTTTACTATTGTCGCCACTGCACCACTTCGGAACGGTGGCAACGGCAACTGCCGATCCATCCGGCGTCGAAGGTGTTTGCCTGCGCTCGGAAGGTATCTCCGCAGGAATCTGGGCGATCCCCGGAACCCGGCTTCCCACGCACTAGAGGGCGCCCAAGGCGATGCCGGTGCTGGCTAGACTGGCAAGGAAAGACTGCGAAGACTGCCGGTTTGGCGTGTCCGCGGTGCTCATGTGGAGGGAAAGCCTTGTCGGACGAAACGGCCATCGCCGGAACATCAGGGGAAAGCATCAAGGAACGCACAGTGGGCCGGGGGGAAGCCACCCAACCACCTGCCATCCGGGGAACTTTCCTGGAGGAGCTCGCAGCTGGGCTTGTGGCCGGGCAGGTGGCGGACGATGAAGAAACCCTCACTGTGTACTCGGTGGATCAAGGACCACTGCTGGAAAGGCACCTGCCCCTCGCTGTGGTGTGGGCTGAGTCAGTGGAAGACGTACAACACATTGTTCGCCGCTGCGCCGCCCATCAAGTGCCGATCGTTCCCCGAGGAGCCGGAACCGGCGTCTCCGGGGGAGCGCACGCCACCCAAGGCTGCATCGTCCTGAGCCTCGAACGGATGAACCGCATCCTGGACCTCAACCCCGACGACGAGACCGCCGTCGTCGAACCCGGCGTCATCAACGCGGACCTGAACGCTGCCGCGGCCAAACACGGCCTGATGTACGCGCCCGACCCCGCGAGTTACAAGATGTCCACCATCGGGGGCAACGTGGCCACTAATGCCGGAGGACTGCGTTGCGCCAAGTACGGTGTGACCCGGGATTCCGTGCTGGCCCTGGACGTTGTCATGGCCGACGGATCACTGATGCACACAGGCCATCAGACCTTCAAAGGCGTGGCAGGCTACGACCTGACCGCGCTGCTTGTTGGGTCTGAAGGAACCTTGGGAATCGTGGTGGGCGTGACCGTCCGCCTGAAGTACCTGCCTCCCGAGGTGCACACCATCGCTGCCTTCTACCAGGACTTCCGCAGCGCCGCCGCCGGAGTACTCGCCGTGGGCAGGGCCAGGGTACAGCCCGCCATCATGGAGCTCCTGGACAACGGCACGTTGGTGCAGCTCGACGAACTCCATGGCGGCGACCTCCAAAAACGCGGTAAATCCTTGCTTCTGATCCAGACTGACGGCTTTGGTGCCGCAGCGGAGGCCGACGTCGTTCGGCGAGTCCTGGCTGAAGGCGGCGCCACAGTGACCACGGAAGTCAGCGCCGAAGCCGAAATGTTGGTGGAAATGCGACGCAACAGCCGCGGTGTGGAAGTAGACGACGAATTCAGGGTGGGCGAAGACATCGCCGTCCCGCGCTCGCGACTAGTGGATTTCGTCGCCGAACTTGAAGCGATGGCAGCCCGATTCCAAGTCCGCCTCAAAGTAGTAGCCCACGCCGGCGACGGCAACCTGCACCCCACCTTCTGGATGGACAGGGTGGACCCAGCCACCGATGCGGAGGCTTTGAAGAGGCTGAATGCTGCTTTGGACGAATCCATTCGCGTGGGCCTGGATATGGGCGGCACCATCACGGGTGAGCACGGCGTTGGCCAATACAAGCTCCGATGGCTCGGCCTGGAGCAGCCCGGGCCCGTGCGGGAGCTGCAACGGCGGGTCAAAGAACTGTTCGACCCACTGGGGATTCTGAACCCGGGGAAGGCTATCTGATCAAGCCCTGAGGCGTCCCGCAGGTAAAAGACCCTCTGACGCTCTATCAGGTCCCTCGTGTTTGAGCGTGACGCTCTATCACCTCCAAAACCCCGATCGCCTTGGCACTTCCTGGTATCCCAAATTTGACCGGTTGCACTGGGGGTCAACTTAGTGACCGTATTTTTGCGGCATTTACTTTCCACTGATCACCTCTTAGTCTTACTTGGTATACCAAAAGGCTTGTGAGGGGAATGACGTGGGTGTGAAGCGGTTGGCTGGGACGGGATTTAGACCGAGGTTGATGACTGGCCTGGTGCTGCTCGCACTTGTCGTGGTGTCAGTTAACCTTCGACCGGCGATTACGACCGTTGCCGGGGTCATGAACCAGGTGCCGGGAGTTTTCAACCTGGACCCCGCGCTGCTGCCGTTGCTGGGGACCTTGCCCGTGCTGGCGTTTGGTATTTCCGGTCCCATCGGGCCTTGGCTTGCTAGACGATACGGCACGGGGCGGGCTGTGGCTCTTGCCCTGCTGGTGCTCGCTGCGGCGTTGGTGGTTCGGGCCACCGTGCCGGCACTCCTGCTGCCGGGCACGTTCCTGGCCGGCATGGCGATCATGACCGCGAGTGTCCTGGTGCCCCAGATCGTTAAAGCCAACCGCGGCACGGGCTGGTGGACAGGGCTGTGCACCATGGGATTCGGCCTTGGAGCGGCGCTTGGGGCGGGACTGGTCCAACCACTGGAGCACGCCTTCGGCGGCAACCTGCCATCGGCGCTGGCTGTATGGGCTGTTCCCGCGTTGTTGGGAGCCTTCCTGATCCGCCGAACAGGAGGGTCCAAGGGTGGCGCTGTCACGACGTCGGGCGGGGACGCGCCGTCGACGACTGCCACGGGAAAGCGGGCCGTCCCGCTCCGGAAGCAGCGCACCGCGTGGGCCGTGACTGCGTTCTTCGGCCTCCAAGCCATGCTCTACTTCGCGATCACATCCTGGCTGGCGGTATTTTTGGTATCCCGCGGGCTCGCAACAGCCGATGCCGCAGCCCTGCTCGCATGGTTCAGCTTGGCGGGCCTGCCGGCCAGTTTGTTGGCACCCGTGCTGGCCGGTCGTCCTGCCATCCTTCGGATCATGGCGCCGGGGCTCGGACTGGCGGTTGCCCTGGCACTTTTGGGAGTCCTCGCGGCGCCGTCCGCTCTGCAGTTCGTCATGGTGGGGATACTGGGAGTCGTCCAGAGCGCAGGGTTTGGCCTTGCCATGGCGTTGGTGGTGATCCGATCTGACGGACCACAATCTGCAGGAAAGCTCTCGGCAATGAGCCAGGGGCTGGGGTTCGCACTCGCCTCGCTCGGTCCACTGGTGGCCGGACTCCTCTATACCTGGACCGGGGGCTGGGAGCTGACATTCCAGGCGCTCGCCGCCGAAGCCGTAGTTCTGGCCGGTGCCGGTTTCCTGGCCATCCGTGGGCCGGTGGTCAACGTTGAGCCATCGCGCCAAAATTCGTCCCCCAACGGACTATTCACCCTCGCACGCGGGGGTGAATAGTCCGTTAGATGGTGTTCGGCCACTGTCGGCAGGCTATGCTCCGGCGTATCCTCGGCGATATGACGAACTCACCATCAGGGACTCAACAGCCGGAAACACCTGCCACGGAAATCCTGGAAACCAACGAATGCTGGGAGCTCCTCCGCGGTGTCTCAGTGGGCAGGCTTGCAGTTGTGGTGGATGACCACCCGGACATCTTTCCCGTGAATTACAAGGTTGACCACGGGACCATGGTGTTCCGGACGGGCGAAGGCACCAAACTTCATGCAGCCCTTGGCGACGCGCCTGTGGCCATCGAAGCCGACGGCGTCAACTCCGAAACAGGGGTGGCATGGAGCGTGGTGGTCAAGGGCCAAGCGTCGGCCGTGAAGTTGACGCAGGACGTACTGGATACCATCGGACTCCTGCTGTTCCCGTGGGAAGCTGGCCAGAAGGACCAGTTCATCCGCATCACACCCAGTGAAGTGACAGGCCGTCGCTTCACTGTCACTCCCGCTGTGACATGGTGGTCGCCGCTGGATGATGCGCCTACGGCCAGAGGTGAGTAGGGAGTAGCGAGTAGCCTGGCAACGCAGAAACCCGCCCTTGTCCGACTTCCTCCACGTTCAACGGTGAGGAGTTCGGACAAGGGCGGGTTCCAGTGAGGCTAGACCAGTTCCAGTTGGTCAGCCACAACTCTTCCGGCGTGGATGACCGTCCGGTCTCTGCCCCGGTCCATGACTGTTGAAGCCACAGTTTCGCCATCCACCAGTAACAGTTCCGCGGGATCGCCAACCTCGACGCCGGGACGATGGGCCGTGTCCTTCAGCCTGATTGCGCCGGGGTCAAGGATGCTCGCACCACCGATGGTGGCGATGGCAAGGCAGTGCTCGATCAGCTCGTCCTTGCGGAAACCGTGGGTGAAGGCGAGCTGCCAGGTTCGGTCCAGCATGTCCGTATTGCCGTAGGGGGACCAGTAGTCGCGCTGACCGTCCTCGCCCAATCCCAAACGAACGCCGGCCTCGGTGAGCAGCGGAATGGGCAGTTGGCCTGCAGCAGCCGGAGCGACCGAGGCCAAGGACACGTCCAGTTCCGCGAAGGCATCAATGAGCCTGCGCGTAGTGGCCTCGTTAACGCTGCCCAATTGGTAGGCGTGGGACATGGTTACCTTCCCCTGCATCCCCAGCGCCCGGGTGCGCTCGAGCACCAGGTCGGTGCTGAAAACACCCAATTCGCCGGGCTCGTGGAGGTGGATGTCGATGGGAACCTGATACTTCTCTGCCAGGCCAAACACGATGTCCAAGTGCTTTGCCGGATCGCGGTCCAACGTGCAGGGATCGATGCCACCCATCACGTTGGCGCCGGCTTTCAGCGCCTCCTCCATGAGTTCCACCGTCCCCTCTTCCAGTAACAATCCAGCCTGTGGGAAAGCAATGATGTCCACGGATGCCTGTCCCGCGAATTTCTCCTTGGCGGCAGCAACGGCGTCGAAGCGCTCAAGCCTGCAGTCCACGTCAACCTGCGCGTAGGAGCGGACCCGGGTAGTGCCCCGGGCGATCATCCGGGCAAGGGTGTCGTTCACGCGATCCTGCAGTGGGACTTCCGCATTGCGCCAGTTTTGACGGTCGTTCATCATCATGGTCCACACGCCCGGACCGCCGGTGTGCTCCCGGAACGGGAGGCCGATACGGGTGGAATCAAGGTGGACGTGGATATCCGAGAAGGACGGAAGCAGCAAACGTCCGCGGCCTTCCACCACCGTGACGCCACCTGGAACCACACGGCCCGGATCATGCGGTTCGACGGCGGTGATCTTGCCGCCTGCTTCGCCCGCCACCAGGCTGACGTCGCTGAGCGCTTGCCCCCAGGGGCGGACGGCGCGGATCAGGGTATTCAATGGTTACTCCTCTGATAGTAAATCTGTTGCCTGCTTCTATTGCACGCCCGCCAGCACCGTCGCGGCTACACCTGTGTGATGGCAGGCAGGCGCTGCGGGCTTGGCGGGGGTGGGGATCTGGTCAATGCACTTTTGGCGCCGTTCATCGGGAAGCGTGCCAATGAGCGGGCACCGTGTCCGGAAGACGCAGCCGCTGGGTGGGTTTGCCGGCGAGGGGAGGTCGCCACGAAGCCGGATCTTCACCTGTTCACGGGCTGCCCGCGGATCCGGAAGGGGCACTGCCGAGAGAAGTGCTTTGGTGTACGGATGCAAGGGATCGCTGAACAAAGCGTCCCGAGGCCCCTGCTCGACGATCTTGCCCAGGTACATCACAGCCACTTCGTGGGAGATGTGCCGGACCACAGAGAGATCGTGCGCGATGAAAATGTAGGAAACGCCGGTGTCACGCTGGATCTGTTGCAACAGGTTCACCACCTGTGCCTGCACCGAGACGTCCAAAGCGGACACTGGTTCATCGCACACGATTACCGACGGATTCAGGGAAATCGCCCGGGCAATACCCACGCGCTGGCGCTGGCCTCCGGAAAACTCATGCGGGAAACGGTTGTAGTGCTCGGGTTTGAGCCCTACCTGGTCCAGGAGTTCCTTCACCCGGTTCTTAAGACCACCGGGCGGATTGATCTTCTGCGCCACCATGGGAGCGGCGATGGCCGTACCCACTGTCTGCCGCGGATTCAGGGACGCGAAGGGGTCCTGGAAGATCATCTGGACTTTACGGCGGAAGTTGTAGAGATCCTTGCCGCGAAGCTGGCTGATGTCCTCGCCGTCCACCAGGATCCGGCCGCCCGTCGGGTCCATGAGGCGCGCCACCATGCGGCCAGTGGTCGATTTACCGCACCCGGACTCACCGACGAGACCCAGAGTCTGGCCTCGGGCGAGACTGAACGATACGCCGTCGACCGCTTTGACCGAACGTTTCGCGGCTCCCGGAAGCAGGCCTCCCTTCAGCGGAAAGTGTTTTTGCAGGTTCTCCACCTGAAGAATTGGCTGATGTTCCATGGCAGGTCCTAACGCGAATTCCGAATGGTGATGATCTGCGGGCCGCTCAGATGGCAGCGTTTGCCGTGCCCTTCCTCGACCAGCAGCTCAGGCCGCTGGCTGGCACAGATGCCGTCGCCGGCCAGTTCTGCGTATTGGCACCTTGCACTGAAAATGCAGCCCTTGGGCAGGTCAAGGAGCGACGGCGGCTGGCCCGGTATGGGGTTTAGCCGGCTCGATGCGCTGTTGAGCGTGGGCATCGAGTTGAGCAGCCCCAGAGTATAGGGGTGCTGGGTGTCGTAGAAGATCTCGTCCACGGGGCCGGACTCGACGCACTGCCCGCCGTACATGACAAGCACGTTGTCGCAGACTTCAGCCACCACACCGAGGTCGTGCGTGATGAGGATCAACGCGGAATTGGTTTCTTCTTGGAGCTCTGACATGAGGTCCAGGATCTGCGCCTGAACCGTCACGTCCAGAGCGGTTGTTGGTTCATCCGCGATCAAGAGCTCAGGCTCGCAGATCAGTGCCATGGCGATCATTGCACGTTGGCGCATGCCGCCGGAGAAGTGGTGGGGGTACTCGTCGTAGCGCTGCTCCGGGCTGGGGATACCCACCCTTCCCAGCATGTCGACGGCGGCAGCCCGGGCCTGCTTTTTGCTCGCCTTGTTGTGGACCAGATAGGCCTCGGCGATCTGGTGGCCCACAGTGTAGAACGGGTGCAGTGCCGAGAGGGGATCCTGGAAAATCATCCCGATGTTGCGGCCGCGGAGCGGCCGCATCGCGGACTCGGGCAGGCTGACCAAGTCCTTGCCCTGGAACAGCGCCTGGCCTGTGACCTGCGCCGAAGTGCCCTTCAGCAGGCCCATCAATGCTTGGCTGGTGACGGACTTTCCGGAACCGGACTCGCCCACAATGCCAAGGGTCTGGCCGCGCTCCAGCGAGAAGTCCATTCCGTTCACTGCGGAGACAACGCCGTCATCAGTAGGGAACTTCACTGTAAGGCTACGGACTTCAAGGAACGGTGCAGTGGCGGTACTGCCGGCCAAGGCGCTCGCCGCTGCGGCGTTGTTACTCAACTGGATCATTGGAGCCTCACTCGGGGATCGATAGCGGCGTAGGCGAGGTCCACTACGACGTTGGCCACGATGACGAAGAACGCGGCCAGCATGGTGATGGCCATGGTGACGGGGAGATCGCCCGAAATGGCGGCGTGCACGGCCGTGAAGCCCAGACCGGGGACGGAGAAGATCTGTTCGGTGAGGACTGCCCCGCCCAGCAGCAAGCCGATGTCCATGCCGAGCATGGTCACAACCGGTGTAATGCCTGCCCGTACGCCGTGCTTGAACGTTACCGTCCGCGGTGCCAGTCCTTTGGCGCGGGCCGTCCGGATGAAGTCCTCGCCGAACGTCTCGATCATGTTGGTGCGGGTGACCCGGATGTAGGAGGCACTGAAGAGCACAGCCAGCGCAATCCAGGGCAGCAGGTAGTTGGCCACCCACGCACCAGGTCCTTGGGGGCCGAACGGGCTGTTGATCTCGTTGGTAGTGAAGGGCAAGAGGTGCAACTGGTTGACGAACAGGAGCAGCAGGAACAAGCCCGTAACCGGGATGGGCAGGGAGACACCAACGGATGCCGCGCCAACAATGAATTTGTCCACGGACGAGCCCTTGCGCAGGGCGGCCATCAGGCCGAGCCCGACGCCGGTGATGGTCCACAGCACCAGCGCGCCGATGGCCATGGAGAAGGTGTAGGGGAGTGAACGGGCGATAATGTCCGCAACGTTCTCATTGGTTTGGAAGGACTTGCCAAGGCACGGCCATTCACAGAGGGTCTGTGCACCCGGGGCGCCGATCATTCGTGACGAAAAGAGCCCGCGGATGTAATCGGCGTACTGGACGAAAAAGGGCTGATCCATGCCCAAGGCAACGCGGGCCTCGGCGACCCGTTCGGGTGTGCATTCCTGCCCGCAAGCAGCAGCTGCGGGGTCGGAGGGGCCGAGTTGGAAAAGCGTAAAGGTAATGAAGCTGACCGCGGCGAGAAGCAGGACCAACGAGCCGGCCCGGCGAAGAATGAAAGTCATCATGGTGGTGGTTTGCGGACCGCCCGCTGATGCGGGCGGCCCGCTTCTCCTTCTGGACTATGGCCGATTAGTTGACGAAGCCCGATTAGTTGACGAAGCCCGGTTATTGCTCGACGCCGACGATCGAGAGATCGATGCCGCCGAAGAAGTAGCCCACTTGGGCGTTGCGGACGTTGGAACCCACCACGCTGTTGGTGTGGCTGCGGATGAGCGGGACGATCGGGTAGGTCTTCAGGGCTGAGCCGAACGCCTCCGACCACTTCTTGCCAAGTTCCTCGGAGCTGCCGTCTGTATTTCGCAGGTCGAACATGGCCTTGGAAACTACAGGATCAAAGTATCGGGACGTATTGGAGAAACCGTAGCTAGTGCCCTCGTTGTTCGGTCCCAGCAGGGGATCCGCGGAGGTGCGGACCGAAGCCGGGTCGGCTCCGCCGCACCAGCCGGAACGGCCCATGTCCGGCAGCTGCTCACTGGCCAGAACGGAGTAGTAGTTGGGTGCCGGAATCGGAACCAGTTCAACTTCGATGCCCAGGGACTTGAGGTTCTGCTGGACAACTGTGCCGGTGTTCTTGAAGGCATCGCGGTTGTTGGCGTAACCGTAGGTCAAGGTCTTGGGGAAGTCCTTGCCTTCCAAGAGCTTCTTGGCTTCTTCCAGTTTCGGCTTTCCGGCGGGGTCCAGTTCCAGTTCGGTCTCCACATAGCCGCGCATCTTTGAGTTCAGCGGGCTCTGGGTGATTTCGCCGAAGCGTCGTCCACCGTACTGAACCAGGATGGACTGGCGATCAAGGGCCAACGCGATCGCCTTGCGGACGTCCGGGTCCTTGATCTTTTCCGTGTTCAAGCTCAGGACGTCGTTGCACCCCAAAAGACCTGAGGCCACCCGGTCTTTAACCTTGGCGTCGGCCAGCTTGGCGGAGTCCGAGGTTTGGAGCGCGCCATTGGAGTCCAAGGTGATGGCATTGGGGTCCGAGTCCGCCAGAAGCTGCTGGCTGATGGTGGCCTGCGAGGTGGAAAGCGAGAAGCTGAACGTGTCCGGCAGTGCTGAGCGGTTGGGGTCCGTCGCGGGATCCCAGTGCGGGTTGCGAACCAGTTTGAGGGACTTGCCACGGTTATAGGACTCCACCATGTACGGGCCCGAGGACACGGGGTGGTTGGTGTAGTCCAGCTTGGTGTCCTTGGCCTTCGGGACAGGAGCTGTGTTGGAGCGTGATGCCAACGCCGGGAACTCGGCGAACGGTTTCTTCAGGTGGAACACCACGGTGCGGTCATCAGGCGTTTCAACGGCCTTGAGCACAGCGGAAGGATCCTTGTACGGCCCCTTGTACCCGCCGGCGTCGAGGGCTGCATTCAGCTCCTGCGGTGCCTGGGTGAAGACATCCTGCGCGAAGGTGCGTTCCACGCCGTACTTGATGTCGGCCGAGGTGATGGGCGTGCCGTCTTCGAACTTCACGCCTTCCTTCAGGGTGAACGTCCAGCTGAGGCCGTCGTCGGAGACTTTGCCAGTATCCGTTGCGAGGTCCGGGACCACTGTTGGCGGCTGGCCGGCTGTCTCCTTGGCCATGGTCAGGGTTCGGTAGTAGAGCTGACCGACATTGGCCGTCTGGACGTAGTTGCTGTTTCCGGGGTCCAGCGTCTGGAAATCGGATGACATCAGGACGTTGATATTGCCGCCCTTGCCATTGAAGCCCGACTTGACCACGTTGGGGGCCAGCTCCGTGACCGACCCGGCAGGCTTGGAACTGCTGGGCTGGCTTTGGCCGGCGCCGCAACCGGTAGCGGCCATGGCGATCAACACTGAAAGTGCCAGAGCTCTTGCAGGGGTTTTCATGATGCTCCTTGTGAGGGGGTGTAAGGCGATGAGGGTTAGTGGCGCGAAGCTTTAGGGTCCAAGGCATCCCGGACGGCATCGCCCAGGAGGTTGAAGGCCAGGACTGTGACGATGAGCATGATGCCGGGAACAGCGAGGAACCACGGATCACTGAGGTACCAGTTGCCGGATTGGGCGGCGTTGAGCATCTGGCCCCACGACGGTGTGGGGTCCTTTACGCCAACGCCCAGGAAGGACAGAGCTGCCTCGGCCGAGATGTTGGTGGGGATCAGCATGGTGGCATAGACCAGGACCACACCCATGACGTTGGGGATGATCTGCCGGAAAAGAATGCTGAGGTGTGAGGCGCCGAAGGAGCGCGCGGCTTCCACGAACTCGCGCTCGCGGAGGCTCAGCACCTGCCCGCGGACGATTCTTGCGAGATACGCCCAGCCGAAGAAGCCCAGGATGATGACCAGGGAGGCCATGGGCAGGAAGCTTCCTTCACCCAGCGGCGTATCCCTGAGCCGTGACTGCAGGATGGGTGTCAGGGAGAGCACCAGGAGAAGATGCGGGAAGGCCAGGAACAAGTCCATGATGCGGCTGATGATGGCGTCGGTCTTGCCACCGAAGTAGCCGGCTGCCGCGCCGAGGACGGTTCCGAGGACCACTGAAACAACGGTGGAGAGCAAAGCGATGGTGAGGGAGACCTGTCCGCCATACGCGAGCCTCGCGAAGAGATCGCGCCCCAGCCCGGGCTCCACTCCCAACCAGTGCTGGGCCGACGGGTACATATAGCCGGGAAGCGGCAGGCCGGGCGTTTGAAAGTCGTCCAGAACTTCCGGGCTGGTGTTGGACGTGTAGGGATCGTTGCCGGACATGGCGCTCAGTACGGGAGCCAGGATGGCGAACAGCAGGATGGCCACCACCACGCACAGGCTGAGGAGGGCAATCTTGCTGCGCCGGATCCTCATCCAAGCTGTGGCGAGGAGGGAACGTGCTTCGGCAGGTGCCTTGGCCTCCGGCGACCCTGCCGGAGGGAGAGGCGGGCTGCCAATGCTTGGTTCGACGGATTGTATCTGGGTCAACGGTTCTGCTCGTTTCATGATCAGGAGCTGGCTCCGGAGTTCTTGTATACCAAAATAGACTAGAGCAGGATTGATGCGATGTAAATCACAAATAATGTACTGTTTGGAATACCAGAGAGTAATACGAGCTGTCCTGGCGGACAGGAAACAGGAGTCGCCGTGCCTACCAAGGTCACCGCCCGCTATGTGCTGGGCCATCACAACGGACGCCACGTGTTGCTGGAGAATGCATCCGTGGTCTACAGCGGCCACACCATTGACTACGTGGGGACTGGCTACACGGGTCCGGTGGACGAAGAACTCCACGTAGGCGAGGCGTTGCTCATGCCCGGCTTGATCGACCTCGATGCCCTCACGGACATTGACCACCTCATTCTGGACAGCTGGGCAGGTCCGGAGCAGGCCAAGGGGCATCAGTGGTCCGAGGACTACTTCCGTCACCGCCGCTCTGACGTCTTCACGGCCGAAGAGCGACAGGAGATTCGCGAGTACGCCTTGATCCAGCTGGTTCTGCATGGCATCACCACCTACATGCCCATCGCATCGGAGGTTCATTCCGAGTGGGCAGAACCCTTCGAGGAACTGGTAGGCATGGCCGAGACCAGTCGACGCCTGGGCCTGCGAGGCTACATGGGCCCGGCGTACCGCTCGGGCGTCAATGTGGTGTTGGAGAACGGCGAACGTTCAGTGATGTTCGACGTCGACCGCGGGCGGGAGGGGTTGACCGATGCCTTGCGCTTCATTGACCACGCCACCGAACTCGACGATCCCCTGGTTAATGGAGTCCTGCTCCCGTGCCGGATCGAGACGCTGGATCTCGACTTGCTCAAGGAGACGGCGGCATCCTCCGCGGAACGCGATGTGTTGGTGCGCCTGCACTCACTTCAAGGACTTGTGGAGCGCGAGCTCATTCTGGACTGGCACGGGGTGACGCCCCTCGAGCTTTTGGAGCAGGTAGGAATGCTCAACGAACGCCTGCTGATCCCCCATGCCACCTACACGGACCGGAATCCTGCGGTGCACAGCGAGGACCGCGGCGACCTCGCCCGACTGGCAGCCAGCGGCGCCAGCATCATTCACTGCCCATTGACTTCCATGCGCTATGGCAGCACGTTGGATTCCTTCAACGCCTATAAGGCGGCAGGCATCAACATTTCCCTGGGCACTGACTCGTTCCCGCCGGACCTGATCAGGGGCATTGATGCCGGTGTGCAGCTCGCCAAAATCATCGAGGGGACCAACGACGCCGGCAACGTCGCCGGATACTTCGACGCCGCCACGGTTGGAGGAGCACATGCACTGCGCCGTCCTGACCTGGGGCGGCTCGAACCCGGTGCCCAAGCAGACCTTGTGGCCTTCTCGCTGGGAGACATCCGCGACGGCGTCCACGACGACCCGCTCCGGACCCTCCTCCTGAACGGCACAGCCCGCCAGGCCGTGCTCTCTGTGGTGGCAGGCAGGACCATCATGGTCAACGGTGAGATCGAGGGAGTGGACCTGGACTACTGGCGCGTCAAGGGGCAGGAGCTCTTCGATAAGATGCGCAACGCCTACACCATGCGGGACGCCCGGAACCGTGGGGCCGGTGAGCTGTTTCCTCCCGTGTATGCTCGGGTGGAACGCTGACCGGCGCCGTCCGGCACAGGGAGCGGACGCTGGCGTGAAGGGAAGTTTGACAGTGGCTGAGGCGATGCCGGAAACCGGAAATGGCCGCGATGAAGAGGCCCGTGCGGAGAACGTCTACCAACTGGTGTTGGAGGGCATCGTCACAGGCACTTACGCGCAAGGTATGCGGTTGCGGGAACGCGAACTCTCGGAGCTTTACAACGTCTCCCGTATTCCCGTGCGCGAAGCCATCCAGCGCCTGGAGCAGGACGGATTCGTCGCGACCTTCCCGCGGCGCGGTGCCGTGGTGCGCCAGCTGACCCTCACCGATGTCAACGAGCTCTTCGACGTCCGCCTCTGCCTGGAAACGTTCGCTGCGCGGATGGCTGCCACACGTGTCGCCGAGGGCAGCGACGGTGGTCGACTGGAAGAACTCATGGAGGCCTCGAAGGCAGCCATCGACGACGGCCGCACCGACGACGTGGCCGTGATCAGCGCCGAGCTTCACGCCGAGATCGTACGCCTCTCGGGGAACAGGCTGCTGATTGAATCCGTGAAACCGCTGTTCGGACGGATGCGCTGGATTTTCGGGCTGGCGCACAATCGCAGCAACGAACTCCAGCGCGATGAACACACGGAACTTTGCAACGCGATCCTGAAGGGTAAGCCGGACCTGGCCTATTCGCTGGCGTACTCACACATCGAACTGGGCCGCGAACCAGTCCTGGCCGGCCTCGCCGAGACCCTGGAGCCGTAGCTAGTCGTCGGCGTCCGGGTACTCGTCCACTTCGTCGTACCGGCCGGATTCCTCTACCTCGACCTCAAGGATCTTGAGCAGCTCGGTGTCCGGGTTCAGCATGATGGCAGCTTCGTCGCGGCGGTGCTGCAGCACGGTGTCCAGGTAGGACTGTACGGTCTCGGCCAAGGGGACATACCTGTCCTGCTTCTGGCTCATGTACCAGCGGTGCTCCAGAACTTCGTGCACTACTTCCGCGGGCTCCAGCTTTCCGGCCAAGTGCCGGGGGATGGAGCGCACGATGGGCTCGAAGATCTGGCTAACCCAGATATGGGCGCTGATTTCCTCGTCCAAGTCCGGGTTGTTGTCCGCACGGAACTGGTCCATGTCATTGAGGAGCCTGCGGGCCTGGTTCTCCTGCGCGTCCAGTCCGGTAAGGCGCAGCAACCGGCGCTGGTGGTGACCGGCGTCGACGACTTTGGGCTGGAGCTGGATGGTGGAGCCGTCCGCCGTGGTCTTGATGGCATACTCCTCCACGTCGAAGCCGAGCTCGTTGAGGCGTCGGATGCGGGCACCCACCCGCCACCGTTCGCCGAGCTCGAAGGACTCCTTTTCCGTCAGCTCGGTCCAGAGCCGGCGATAGCTGTCCATGATCAGCTCACTGGTGGCCACGGGGTCCACCTTTTCCTCGATGAGGCCGCCGTCCAGCAGGTCCATTAGTTCACCGGCGATGTTGACGCGGGCGATTTCAAGGTCGTATTCCCGCTGGCCCATGGACAGGTCCGGGTAGAGCTCGCCCGTTTCCGCGTCCACGAGGTAAGCCGCAAAGGCGCCGGCATCACGGCGGAACAAGGTGTTGGACAGCGAAACGTCACCCCAGTAGAAGCCGATGAGGTGCAACCGCACCAGCAGCAGCGCCTGCGCATCGATGAGTCGCGTGAGGGTGTCCTTGCGGAGCATCTGCGAGAACAGCGCACGGTACGGCATGGAGAACTTCAGGTGCCGCGTAACCAGTACCGGGTTCAGCGGCTTGCCGTCGGCGGTGGTCCTGCCCGTAATGACAGCTACCGGCTCAACGCAGGGGACGTCCAGCCGGGCCAGCTTACGCAGCATGTGGTATTCGTGACGGGCAACGTGCTCAGAGGTTTCCTTGATGGCGATAACCGAGCCGCCCAAGTGGGCGAAGCGGACGATGTGCCGGGAGATACCGCGGGGGAGCGCTGCAAGGTTCTCGGCAGGCCAGTCTTCCAGGGCGATGTGCCACGGGAGGTCCAGCAACTCCGGATCTGCCGCCGCTGCGGTGATGTTCAGGGATCCGATGACACTCGCAGGTGGTGCGGTGTCCTGGGCACTTGCCGCTTCGGTCCTGGGGAGCTTTCCGATCTGCCCGTAGTCGGTGGGTTCGTCGTGCCACTGGGCTTCGTTTTGCTCGCTCATGCCTCAATTGTTCCGTACTTGGGAGGGAAGGACGTCGCCGCTTCCGGGAACGTCCACGTGGACCTTGCCGACCACTCGACGTCGGGCGCTTCCTGGAAGACGACGCCCTGCCTGGTGAGCCGCTCACCCAAGGCGCCCAGTCGTCGTCGGAAGTCACCGGCGTTCCGGACCTCCTGACCGGACCAGGCAACCTCGGCCAGGGAAATGGCCCTCGGATAAAGGAGCCACTGGGCTTGCTGGTTGTCACGGACCGTTTCGGTCCACAGGGGACCCTCGACGCCGAGGATATGGTGCTCTTTCAGCCCGCCTTGGGCAGGATCCCAGTTGTAGTACTCCGCCCAGGTGAACGGTCCGCCTTCCACCCATTCGAGTCCGATGGGCGAGTCCGGCGCGTACTTTTGGTCCAGATATGTATTGGCGGCCGGCGACATGATCACGGGTGAACCACCGGTCTCCGCTTGTTGGACCACCGGAGCGAGGTCGCCGTGCCAGTACTGGATCACAGCGCCTTGGGGAAGTTCACCTGCGGCGTACTCGTTCCAGCCCACCACTGTTTTACCGGTCCGGGCGGCAATGTTGGCAAACTCCTGAACCATGGTCACGTAGTTCTCATGACCGGTCACCAGGGCTTCGTCGCCACCGATGTGGAGGTACGGGCCCGCAGTGATGGAAGCGAGCTGTCCGAGGACCTCGCGTACGAACTCATACGTTGCTGGCAAGTCTGCGCTGAGCGTTGACCAGCCCACGTCCGCCGTGGTGCTCATGGGCTTGGCTTGGCCGTCAGCACTCAGCTGTGGAATGGCGGCGAGGGCAGCATTGACGTGTCCCGGGAGGTCGATCTCAGGCACCACCAGGACGTTCTTGCTGGCGGCATAGGCTTGGATGTCTTTGAAGTCCTGCTGCGTGTAGAACCCTTCGCGGCCCCGAGCGGGCATAGCGGTGGGGACCTCAACAGCGCCTCGTCCGCCCACGGCGGTGAGATTCGCATAGGGCATTCCGGAGGGATTGCCCCCAGACCCGGGATCGTGGATCTCGATCCGCCATGCTTGATCGTCAGTGAGGTGCAAGTGCAGGGCGTTCAGCTTGAACTGCGTCATGACATCGATCTGCTTCTTCACCTCCTCCACTGTGAAGAAGCTGCGGGCAACGTCCAGCATTAGTCCGCGATACGCGAATCGCGGGGCGTCCGCAATCTCGACGGCGGGGATCACCCACGCGCGTTGGCTTGAGTGAGGACCCTCAGGGCCCTCAGCGCCCTCAACGGCCGCGGGGAAGAGCTGGCGAAGCGTCTGGATTCCGTTGAAAAGTCCTGCGGCAGTGGAGGCCGTGAGCCTTACCTCACCCTCGGTGGCGCTTATCGCGTAAGCTTCCGCGCCGCCGTCGAACTCTTCCAGCAACTCCAGTGTGATGTCACCTGGTTGGGTGTCCTCAACTAGGGGCAAATCAAAGCCGGTGCCGCGGCGCAACACCGAGGCGAGCTGCTCAGCGACCGGTACTGCTTGGTGGGGAGCGGCAATCCGTGCTGCGGATGCGAGGGTGAAACCCTGTCCATCCAGGAGTGCCACGTGCGAAGGCCGTGGGATCAGGTTATCTGTGGTGTTCATGCCGTTCTTTCCGGGAGAAAGGTTAACGCGAGAGCGGCCCGACCGGTAGGGGTCGGGCCGCTATCACACTGCGGAACGTACAGACTGGTCAGCGCCGCTGGGGACTAGTCGCCCAGGCGGAGGCCGGTCTTCGTGTCGAACAGGTGCACGTGGCCGGACTGCGGACGAACGAAGATGGACTCGCCCTTCATCGGGGGGCGACGACCGTCGACGCGGGCAACGATGTCGTGGCTCTTGCCATCCAGGATGGTGTGGCCGTAGACGTAGGCATCGGCGCCGAGTTCTTCGACGACGTCAACCTCAACCTGGAGGCCTTCGCCGTTGCCGACAGTCTCGAGGTCTTCCGGGCGGGAACCGACGGTGACGGTCTGGCCGTGAGCCTCTTCGAGGATGTTGCGCGGCACGGGGTAAACAGTTCCACCGAACTGGACGCCGCCGTCGACTACAGGCAGTTCGAGCAGGTTCATGGCCGGGGAGCCAATGAAGCCTGCGACGAAGACGTTCTGCGGGCGGTCGTACAGGTTGCGCGGGGTGTCGACCTGCTGCAGCAGGCCGTCCTTCAGGACTGCAACGCGATCGCCCATGGTCATTGCTTCGACCTGGTCGTGGGTCACGTAAACCGTGGTGACGCCGAGACGACGGGTCAGGGATGCGATCTGCGTACGGGTCTGGACGCGGAGCTTGGCGTCAAGGTTGGAAAGCGGCTCATCCATGAGGAAGACCTGCGGGTTACGGACGATCGCACGGCCCATGGCAACACGCTGGCGCTGACCACCGGAGAGTGCCTTCGGCTTGCGGTCCAGGTACTGCTCAAGGTCAAGAAGCTTGGCGGCTTCGCGGACACGCTCGGCACGCTCTTCCTTGGAGACGCCGGCGATCTTGAGTGCGAAGCCCATGTTGTCCGCAACGGTCATGTGCGGGTACAGGGCGTAGTTCTGGAAGACCATTGCGATGTCGCGGTCCTTCGGCGGGACGTCCGTGACGTCGCGATCACCGATCAGGATGCGGCCGGCGTTGACATCCTCAAGGCCTGCGAGCATGCGCAGCGAGGTGGACTTACCGCAACCGGAGGGTCCAACGAGGACCAGGAATTCGCCATCGGCGATGTCGATGTTGAGCTTATCGACGGCGGGCTTATCTGTGCCCGGGTACAGACGCGTAGCGTTATCAAAAGTAACTGTAGCCACAGTTATCAATCCCTTCACCGGCAGGTACGTGCCGGACGATCCGTTGTGAATGGTTCATTTTCTTCAGTTGAACTCCCCGGCCAATGGCCGGGGAGGATCGTGCGACGCCGCACGGTACTGTGCGTCACATCACAACCAAGAGTATGTCAGACTTTTTGACTAACTACCTAAATGTTACGAACGTCACATGTTGGGTTCGTCACGCTTCAGGCCTCAGCGGTGACCCGTTTACGTTCCCGGAGCAAGGCTTCCAACAGCTCCGCCACGTGGACCGGCGCCTCCACCCGGTACTGGGCTTGAGTGAAATCCAAACCCACCTTGATGCCCACGTCGTCGCCCATCAGCCGGCCCAGGGCATCCTCATCGGTCACATCGTCACCCGCGAACAGGATGGCCGTAGCTCCGGTTGCCTGACGGAGGAACTCCACGGCCTCACCCTTGGATGCATGGACTACGGACGTCTCCAGCACGCGCTTGCCCGTCTTCAGGTAGACACCTGGGTGCTCGCGGAGCACCCGCATCGCGGCCTCGACGGCGTCTTCCGCAACGTCGTCGTCGGCCATCCTCGTATGGAGGACGACGCCGGCAGGCTTGTCCTCGAGCAAGGTTCCCGGTGCAATGTTCACGATTTCCGCAAGGACCTCACGGACCGCGGCCAGCTTGAGCCGCTGGTCTTCGTCGAGTTCAAGGCCCAAAGATCCCTCGCCCAGCCAGACCTCAGCGCCGTGGCTACCGATCAGCAGCGTGTCCGTCGGAGGCGAGGCGACCAACCTCAAACTGTCCAGTGCGCGGCCCGAGATGAGGGCCGTCGTCGTGCGTGGAAGTTGGGCGAGGGCTTCCAATGCAGCAGCGGAGCGGGGCAGGGGGCGTGCGTCCTCAGCGTGGTCCACGATGGGGGACAGGGTCCCATCGAAGTCGAGGGCGACCAAGAGGTGTTCCGTGCCGGAAATGCGCCGGACGGCGTCCAGCAGTTCCGGTGACAGGGAAAGGCTCTCAGCTGTCATCACGCACCACCTTTTCCTCCAACGCAGCCAGGAACTCAGCTGACCAATGATCTACATCATGGTCCAGGATCTGCTTGCGCATCAGTTTCATACGGCGGCGGGCTTCTTTGGGCGGGAGGTTCACCGCACGCAAAATGGCCGACTTGAGTCCGTCAATATCGTGCGGGTTGATCAGGAGTGCTTGCTTGAGTTGATCGGCGGCACCGGCGAACTCGCTGAGTACCAAGGCGCCGTCATCTTCGGAGCGTGCCGTGACGTACTCCTTTGCCACCAGGTTCATGCCATCGCGCAGTGCGGTTACGAGCATGACGTCCGCGGCGAGGTACAGCGCCACCATTTCCTCCACCGGATAGCTGTGGTGCAGGTAGCGGACGGCCGTGTTCTGGATGGTGTCGTAAGTGCCGTTGATGTGGCCAACCGTGCCTTCGATTTCCTCGCGCAGCAGCCTGTACTGTTCCACGCGTTCACGGCTGGGGCTGGCCACCTGAATCAGGGTGGCGTCCTCCACCTTGATGCTGCCTTCGCGAAGGAGTTCCTCGAAGGCTTTCAAGCGGTGGCCGATTCCCTTGGTGTAATCCAGCCGGTCCACACCCAACAGAATGGTCTTGGGATCGCCCAGGTCCTTGCGGATCTGCTTGGCCCGCTCGATGATGTCAGGCCTGGCCGCGAGCTCGCGGATCTGGTCAACGTCGATGGAGATGGGGAAGGCCTGTGCCCGGGCGATGTGAGTGACTTCGCCGTCCGGGCCCTTCACATGAACCTGCTGCTGTTTGACGCTGGCACCCAGGAACCGGCGTGCAGAGCGCATGAAATTGCCTGCGTCGCTGGGGCGCTGGAACCCCAGAAGATCCGCGCCCAGCAAGCCGTCAATGATCTCCCGGCGCCACGGGAGCTGAGCGAAAATCTCCGGGGGAGGGAAGGGGATGTGGTTGAAGAAGCCGATCTTCAGGTCCGGTCGGGCCTCGCGGAGCATCCGCGGAACCAGCTGCAGTTGGTAGTCCTGAACCCACACTGTGGCGCCGTCGGCGGCGTGGCGAATGACGGCGTCGGCGAATTTTTTGTTGACCTGGCGGTACGAATCCCACCACGTACGGTGGAACTCGGGCGGTGCGATGACATCGTGGTAGAGCGGCCAGATGGTCGCGTTAGAGAAACCTTCGTAGTACAGCTCCACTTCGTGGCTGCTGAGCTGAACCGGAACCAGGTCCATGCCTTCGTGGCTGAACGGGCGCACAGTCTCGTCCGGGGCGCCATGCCAACCCACCCACGCGCCGTCGGACTTTGTCATCATCGGGGCGAGGGCCGTGACCAGGCCGCCGGGCGAACGACGCCAGCCATCTCCGCCGTCGTCGTTTCCGTCGCTGCTGCACCGGTCCACGGGCAGCCGGTTGGAAACCACCATGAAATCGAACGTGCTCGCCGTCGGCTTCTTTGTTGGAGAAGCCTTGGCGCTTTGTTCGGTAGTGAGTTTTTCGCTTGCCAAATCCTGCATTAACGCTCCCTGGGGTTGCTGTGACTCAACTCCCAGCCTACTAGCGGAATCTTCCCCGGCAGTTGATCGTTCAACAACCGGGCCACGAGGTGTGGGGCAAAGCCCAAGTTTGCTCCCGTAAACTGACCCCGTTGCCCTAGATAATGCACTTTGACGTCGAATACCCGAGGAACTGATGAGCCCCGCAAACGAACCACGCCTGTCCAAGGCCGAAAAGACCGCCCAGGCGCGGGAGAAAGCGCACGCTATCCGCGAAGAACAGCTGAAGAAGGAGAAGCGCAACAAGCTTCTTGTCGGCTGGGGCATCGTGGTGGCCGTTGTTGTCATCATCGCTTTGATTGCGTTTGTGGTTATCGGTAATGCTCAGAACAACGCGCCCGTAGCTGATCAAGGACCAACACCGGCCAACGGCAACGTTCACGGCGGCATCACGCTGCTTGCCAACACTGAAGTTGTGAAGTCCGAACCTGCCACCGTCAACGTGGCAGATGTACCGGCTCCTCTTGATACCAAGCCCGCCACGGTAGCCGTTCCCGGTGGCGAGGCCGAGGCCGGCAAGCCCGTCAAGGTTGTTGCCTACATCGACTTCATCTGCCCGGTCTGCAAGCAGTTTGAGACCGCTTACGGCGAGTCACTCACCAACCTTCGCAACGAAGGCAAGATTTCGGTTGAGTACCGCGCCCTCGGTTTCCTGGACCGCCAGTCCACCACCAACTACTCATCCCGTGCAGCCAACGCTGCTGCCTGCGTGGTCAACTCTTCCCCCGAGAAGTACGCGGAATTCTTCAACCTGCTCTTCGAACGCCAGCCGGCTGAAGGCGGAGCAGGCATCTCTGACAACGACCTCAAGAAAATGGCCACCGAAATCGGTGCGGCCAACATCGACTCCTGCATCGACAGCAAGCAGTTCCGTCCGTGGGTGAAGGTTGCCACGCAGGAAGCTGCGGCGATCGGCGTCACCGGTACGCCCACCGTGTTCATCGACGGCAAGCAGTGGGACGGCAGGTCCGACCTCAACGCCGAGATCCAGACGGCAATTACCGCCAAGGGCTAACCCCTGGAAATCACGACGGCGGCCGGTCACCCTTTGGGGGTGGCCGGCCGCTGTTGCGTTTGGGCCTTGTTGCTGCCGTTGCTTTGCTCGTGAATTTCGTTGACGGGGATGGTCTGGGCTAACCTTATCTAGCGCTCTTTCGCGCTTTGCTTCGGGTAACCGGAGCGTGCCTCCTTAGCTCAGTTGGCCAGAGCACCGCTCTTGTAAAGCGGGGGTCGTCGGTTCGAATCCGACAGGGGGCTCCACGAACCCCTCCGCTCCGGATTTTCCGGGGTGGAGGGGTTTTTCGTGTCTGACATGCAGGGCGGGTCGACTTGCAGCGCCAGCGCCTTCGCTGAAGACTGGGCGCGGACACGGGCCATGCGGCCGGCGTAGTATCAACTGCTTGGGGGAACCGGAAATGCTGGGACAGAGAATGTATGCGTGGCGGCGCCCGCTGTGGCCAATCACCTTGGCTATCCTTGTGGCCGATTTTATTGTGTGGCTGGACATCAACGGTGTCACGGGCGGCAACCTGGCCTTTGGCAATGTCGCGTTGGTGGCGACGATTTCCTGGCTTGTCCTGGGGCAGTTCATTGGCCCGAAGCTCCATGCGAAGGTAACCGCGAACCAGAAGCCTGAAGCCTAACGGCTCGTCGGTTGGGCGCTTCTGAGCGTCACGGAATTGATTTGTCGGCTGCCTTGATGGTCTTCGCGGGTATGAGTTTCAGACCGATGACACAGGCGATGATGCCCACGAGGAAGATTATTCGGAGCGCAGTGGGTGTCTCATTGCCTTCGATCATTGCCCAGGTAACGGTCAGCGCGGCTCCGGTGCCGGTCCATACGGCGTAGGCGGTGCTCATTGGAATCTGTTTGGCTGCAAATCCCAAGCCAAGCATGCTGAGCACCAGGCCTACAGCGAAAACGGTTGTTGCAGCGCTGTTGGTGAATCCCTCACTTTGCCCGAGGGCCGTAGCCCATATGGCTTCGAGGACGGCGCTGGCAAGAAGTACTATCCAGTGCATCAGCTGACCACCTTCAGCCCGACGACGCACCCAATCAAGGTGGTGAGCAGTGCGGCGCGCGAAAGGGAGAGTCTCTCCTGTTTGCGGAGGACGGCAAGCACCGCAGTTAGTACCGCGCCGATGCCCACCCATACCGCATAGGACGTGCCGGTGGGCAGTTCCCTCATCGCGTAGGCCAGTCCGGCCATGCTGACGGCCATGGAAGCGATGAAGACAAATGTTGGAAGCTTGCGCTTGAAACCGTCTGAGGCGCCTAGCGCAGTTGCCCAAACGGCTTCGAGCACGCCGGACAGTATGAGTACGAGCCACGCCATGAGCTTTTCCTTGCTGAAGTGAAACCCTGATCTGCACCTTTTCGTGCTGATGGATTAGTGAACACTGCGGGTGACACTCATTATGCACTATTAGGGCAGTGGAGTGCACTTTAACCTGCGGGCGGAGGGAAAATTGCTCGACCTTAGGCAGCGCCCCCTATTAGTCCCGAAAGAACAGTCAGGGCCTTGGAAAGTTGTAGGTCGGAGACGGCGCCATAGCCAACCACCAAGCCGTTTTCGGCTGGGCGATCGGCGTAGTACCCGGCCAAGGGAACCACCCGAACTCCTAACTCCAAGGCCTTTGTTGCCACGCTTGCAGCGTCTGGGCTTTTGAAGCGAATGACGGCATGCAGCCCGCCGTCGAGTCCGGTGAGCTCCAAGTCATCCCGCGGGCCCAGGCGGTCGATGAGGAGGGATCGTCGATGCGCATATTCGCGCCTGGCGCGAGTGACATGCCGGGAAAGCCCGCCGCCCTTGATGTAGTGGGCGATAGCCGACTGCAGCACCCCGGCCACGGGCGTGTCCAAGGCCTCCCTCGTGGCCTTCAGCATTTCTCCGGCGTTGCCCCGAGCCACTAAGTATCCGCATCGCAGCCAGGGGCTTAGGTTCTTGGAAAACGTTCCCAGCAGGACGACGTCGGCCGCGCTTGGGAGGGATGCCATGGCTGGAAGGGGCATTCTGCTGTGGCGGAATTCGCTGTCATAGTCATCCTCCAGCACCAGAACACTGTGTTGGCCCGCCCATTTGAGCAGCCCAAGCCTTTCCTGGACGGCCATCCTGCCGCCCAAGGGGTATTGGTGGCTCGGGGTCACCAGGACTGCATCCGGTACTTCCTCCAGCACGGCCAGCTGAGAGCTGTTGAGGCCGTTTTGATCCACCGGCACCGTCGCCAGCTGAGCACCGGCCGCGGTCATGACCCGGCGTGCCGTGGGGTAGCCGGGATCCTCAACCAGGATGCGGGGCTGTGCCGAGCGGTTGCGGAGCATGGCTACTACGAGATGCAGCGCGTCACTGGTGCCACCGGTAATGATGACGTCTTCTGCATCGACGGCGAGTCCTCGTGATACGGCAAGGTGATCCGCCACCGCCTCCCGAAGTGACGTGGTCCCCAGGGGTGGCGGAAGTTGGACATTCCCCTGTTCCGCCAGGGCCGACTTCCAGGCGGTACGCCATTGCCTGTCCTGAAACGGTGATCCGGATGGACGGCCAGGCGTCAGGTCGATCACATCGGCCGGGGGTGTGCTCCTACTGGGTCGTCTTCCGTTGGAGGGGCGGGGCTGGATGTCGGGGCGGATGGCCACCTTGGTCCCGCCCGCGCCGTTGCTCTCGAGGAACCCCTCGCCTGAAAGTTGTTCGAAGGCGCGCACCACCACACCTCGCGAAATTCCCAGTTCAGTTGCGAGTCTTCGGGTCGCAGGCAGCGTGTGCTCTGGCTGAAGAATGCCGTTGAGGATTGCAGTGCGTAGTTTGCTGGCCACTTGTGCCGTGAGCGACATTGGACTGTTCCTGTCCAGTTCAATCGGTATTTCAGCTTCAGTCATTTGGACCTCCAGGCTTACGCGTTCTTGGACCTAGTGTAGGACCAAAGCTTTTGGAAGCATGGACCGTGTCACCACGAAGCGCTGCGATTTTGCGGCATGACGAAAGTAGGAACCAGTGTTCAACGGCCTCAGTGCATTCCCACTCACCCCCATGGCCGGTGAAAGCGTCGATCTGAAGGCACTTGGCCGGGTGGTGAACCGTGCTGCGAAGGCCGGAGCGGATTCGCTGGGTGTTCTCGGTTCAACCGGAAACTACGCCTACCTCTCCCGCGAGGAACGTAGGGCCGTCCTTGAAGCTGCAGTAGAGGCTGCCAACGGGGTGCCTGTTCTCGCCGGAGTCGGCGCAGTGCGCACCCGGGACGTGCTGCTGTCCGCCGCTGATGCGCATGCAGCAGGTGCTTCCGCATTGCTCCTGGCCCCGGTGTCCTACCAGAAGCTATCGGAGGCCGAGGTTTTCGGGCTTTTCGATACTGTGGCGGCAGAGTCGGATCTTCCAATTGTTGTCTACGACAACCCAAGCACCACCGGCTTTACCTTCAGCGATGACCTGCACGCCAGGATTGCCCGGATCCCGGGAATTGCGTCCGTAAAGATTCCGCCGCCCGCCTCCGGTGAAGTAGCCGCCAGGGTTGCCAAGCTCAAGGCCGGTTTGCCGGACGAAACGTCACTGGGCATCAGTGGAGACTGGGCTGCCGCCGAGGCGCTGCTGGCCGGATGCAACGTTTGGTACTCAGTGATTGCCGGGGTGTTGCCTCGACAGGCAAGGACCCTTGTTGATCATGCTGTCGCGGGGCGAAGCGATCTGGCTTTGGCCGCCTCCTCCGATTTGGAACCCCTCTGGTCCCTGTTCCGCAGCTATGGAAGCCTGCGCGTCACCGCAGCCCTGGCTGAGGACCTAGGCGTCGTGCCGTCCTCGGCTTTGCCGTTGCCTCTCCACGGCTTGGATTCCGAGGGGCGGGAAAGGGTGGCCGAGGCTATCCGGCAATGCGGTTTGGAAGCTTAGATGTCTCAGGTTGAATCTTCCGAAACAACCGAAGGCAGAGGCCACAGCGCGGCAGTAACCCTGGCAGGGAAGAACCAGAACCAGCCAGGCTCTCCGGGCGGCCTTGCACGCTATGTCCTGGCTGCCACCCTGGCGCGTAGTGCCGATGGCGGCGCCGTGGTCGCGATAGTTCTGCTGGCAACCACGAGCGGAGCGCCCGGCTGGTTGGCTGGAATTTTGGGTGCGTGCATCACTGCGCCGCATCTCTTCGGGCCCCTCATAGCGCGCAGCCTGGATACAGCCAAGGACGGCAGGACAGTAATTGCGTGGGCTTGTGTTGTCCATGGGGCAACCCTGGCGGCTGCGGTTCTTCTTTTCCCGGTAACTCCGCCCATCGTCCCGGCCCTCCTGCTCATCGCTTCCGGTCTGGTCGGTCCTCTCCTCACGGGCGGGATCAGCAGCAGATTGGCCGCAATCGCAGGCCCTGAGCGCACCAGCCAACGGCGCGCTCAGGGCTGGGACGTGGCGACTTACGGCATCAGCGGGACGATTGGGCCGTCCTTGGTTGCGGCCGTCTCCGCCTGGGCAGATCCCGCCGCCGCAGCACTGATCCTTGCAGGGGCGACGTTCGTGGCAGCTGCTCTCATCAGGCTATTGCCCTACACGCCTCCAGCTTCGGTTGCCGCCGAAGTTCCACGGCCTGGCCGGACACTTCTAATGATGATCTCCAATGGCCCGCTGCGACGAACCCTCTATATGACCGTTGTCGTAGCACTGTCAGTGGCCGCACTACCGATCACCGCTGTAGCATCCACAGGCGCACTGGGCGTAGCGCCGGCAGCAGCCGGCATCCTGACAGCCGCCTATGGACTGGGCGGGCTCCTGGGCTCGGCGGGAGTCATGGTCCGCCCGCTGCGAACAGACGCAGACCCACTAATGACCTGGCTGGCCGCCGCGGTAGGGATTGCCTTGTGCGGTGCAGCCCTGGCCGGGACATTCCCGATGGCGGTCGCAGCGTTTGCTTGTGCCGGCGTACTGAACTCCTACTTCTTCGCCTCCACCTTGGCGGCCCGCAGCGAATACGCGCCGCCCGCTGCGCGAGGTCAGGTGTTCGTCTGGATCGGCGCCCTGAAAATCACTGCCGGTTCGGCCGGGACAGCACTGGCGGGAGCACTCATCGCGCCCGCGGCCCAGCTTCCCCTATACCTGGCAGCCGGCCTCGTCGTCTCGGCGGTGGTGGCATCCTTGGTTGACCGCCATCAGGATCGGTCCCGACGCTGACCCTTCCTGTCCTATGGTGGCTATTTGTCACCGAAGGTCTTGTCCAGGGCGCTGAGGATGTCATCAATGATGTCCTCGGGGTCTTCAAGTCCGATGGACAGGCGCAGGTGGCCGTATTTGTGGAACGATGCCGGGTAGTTTTCGGATCCGCCGCGGGCGTCCGGGCCAACGTGGACGATCAGCGTTTCATCGTGGCCGAGCGAGACTGCCGAGGTGATGACCTGCAGGTTTTTCACGAAGGTGTTTTGGGTGTTTGAGTCACCTTCGACAGCGAACGCGAGGACACCTCCGAAGCCGCGACCTCCGAATTGTTTGCCGGCCAGTTCATGCTGCGGGTGAGAGACGAGGCCAGGGTAGAGGACGTAGGCGATCCGGGCATCGGATTCGAGGACCGCCGCAACCTTCTCGGCGCTGGAGAATTGCTGCTTGAGACGCAGCGGAAGAGTGACAGAACCGCGCATGATCATCCAGGCGTTGAACGGGGAAATGACACCGCCGGCATCAACAATGGCATCGTGTCGGATGTGCTGGACGAGTTCGCGTCGTCCAATGACCACACCGCCCATGGCGTCGCCATGACCGTTGATGTACTTGGTCAGCGAGTGGATGACCAAGTCTGCGCCGTCGTCGAGGGCCCGGTAGAAAGGTGCCGGAGTGAACGTGGCATCAACGGTCAGCAGGACGCCGGCGTCCTTGGCGATCCTGGACAGGGCTGCGACGTTGGCCACCTTGGTGGTGGGGTTGGCGATGGTTTCAGCGTGAATCAGTTTGGTGTTCGGACGAACGGCCGCCCGGACAGCTTCCAGATCGTCCGCGTCAACGAAGGTGGCCTCGATGCCGTACTTTTCCGGAAGAAGTTCCCCGAAAAGACGGTATACCGCTTCGTAGGTGACGTTGGAAACCACTACGTGATCGCCGGACTTCAGGAGGGCGAAGAACACTCCGTGCAAGGCGGCGACGCCGGTGGCAAAAGCGGCTGCGGCTTCGGCGCCTTCCATAGCGGCAAGCTTTGTTTCGAGGGCAACCTGGTTGGCGCCGGCGTTTCGGGTGTAGACCAGTCCGTCGTCAACGCTCGACCAGTCCATCTCCGAGGGGTCGTCCGGAAGAAGGTAGGAGTTGGCCATGACCAGGGGAGTGCGGAGGGCGCCGGTGCCCTTGTCGATGCTGTTTCCTCCATGGACGGCCCAGGTAGCGTCATGGACGGAGGCCCGGTTGTGCTTGTCAGGTGTGCGGTTCATTGTTCGGGTTTCCTTTCGGAGGGTATGCCCTAATCAGTGGGCAAGGGAGAGATTTGGTGGCCGATCAGTCGCTGGACGCTGACGACCTCTGAACCCAGCGTGGACAAGTGCCGCTTAAGGTCAGCGCCTGCGGCAAGCAACGATTCGGTGCTCATGGGTGCAAGTGCGTCCAGAATGAACAATGCCGAGGTGGTCTGGTCACGCAATTGCGTGCGGCGGCCTTGACGCCAATTCCATCGGCGACAGGTGACGCCGTCGTCGTCGCACCAGAGAACTTCACCGGCGTCGGGGTATTCGACGATGGGTTCTCCGCTGGCTATGGTGTCGAAAGGTTCCTGACCCGTCGCACGGATCAGTCGTGGTGCCCCGCTGTAACGGGCGAGGTCTTCGCCACCGAGCGGAATCTGGTGCAGGACCGAGATTGCGTTGTAAAGGTCGGTGAGCCTGTTGACCCTCGGGAGACCCGCGTCCGCCCGGCGAACCAATGCTTCAAGGCTGTTGCGTGTGCGGTTGGGCTTGGCTCCAAAGGCTTGGTACGCCTCCCGCCATGCGGCAATGTGCGGAAGGTGTTCGGCCTTCTGCCCGCTCAGGGCTGTGCGGGCAACTTCCTCAGCTTGCTCCAGCAAAGCGTTGCTTGCTTCATCGCTGGCCCCGGGGACGATCCCATCGACCGCAACCAGCAGGGCCCGGTAGTCGGGTCGAAGTTCGAAAACAGCGGGTTCGACTCGGGCGGCGTCCAGGGTTTCCTGAAGGGCTTGGATACTAGGCATTGCCTGCCTCCCGATGGCCTGAACCGACACCACGTTCAAAGACCGCGAGGGAGAACCGTGCCGGCTCAGAGGTGCTGTTGCTGTACGAGTGGGCCACGTCTCCGGGGAAAGTAACCGAATCCCCGACTTCGAGAATGACCGTTTGATCCGCGATGCCCACCGTGACGGTGCCTTCCTGAACCTGCAGGAGTTCCTTGGTGCCGGGAGTATGTGCTTCGCTTGAATGCTGGTCGCCTGGTCCGAGAATCCAGTCCCACAACTCCACCACTTCCGGTGGCTCTGTTCCGCCGACCAACACGCCGCGTCCGCCCGAGTCACTGCTCCACAGCACGGCACCTTCACCTTGGCGGGTCACTTTGACGGCCTTGGGTTCGGGAGACTGGACCAGGTCCGGCAACCCTACCCCCAAGGCGTCGCTGATCCTTAGCAAAGTGCCGACGCTGGGATTCATGGTTGCCTGCTCAACGTTGATCAGCATGCGGCGGCTCACGCCCGCCGCTTCGGCCAGTTGGTCCAGCGTCATTCGGCGGGCCAGGCGCTCCTGCTTCACCCGAGTGCCGATCGCCGAAGCCAAAGTTGCGATGTTCTCATCCATGAATGCAGCATACTGCACTTAGAGTGCACTTTCAATGGGTATCGATGCTAGTCAGGGTTAGGGTTCCGTGATCTGTTCCTGCCGCAGCCCGGAGTGGCGGAAACATAGCGCCAATGGGATATGTTGTTATCAACAATTTAGGTAAGGCTTATGGATCCATATCAACTCAGCGTCTTGCGCGAGCTCGGTGATCATGGCAGTGTGGCCGCGACGGCACGCGCTCTTGGCGTCAGTCCCTCGGCGGTTTCCCAGTCACTTGCCGCGCTCCAACGTAAGTTCAAGGCCCCCTTAACCCAGAAACGGGGGCGATCCGTTGAACTCACTGATGCCGGACAGGCTCTAGCGGTAGCGGCCATTGCTGTTTCCGAGGCGATCACTCGCGCCGAAGCCACTGTGGACGAGTTTGTCGGAGGCATCGACCGGACCGTGCGCGTCAGTGCTTTCCACAGCGCTGCGATGACGTTCTTCCCCGAGCTGGCCGCCCTGGAACATACGGAAGGATTCCCAGTGGTTGAATGCGTCGATGAAGACGTTGACCGTGTTTCGTTCCCGGCTCTGACCGCCAGCTACGACATTGTGATCGGCCACAGAATGAGCCACACACCCCCGTGGCCCCGGGACAGGCTTGCAGTGTTGTCGTTGTTGCGGGAACCCATGGATGTGGCAATGCATTCGTCCCATGACCTGGCAATGAAGAAGACGCTGAAACCGGCTGACTTGGTCGGAACGACGTGGATTTCCACCCATGCTGGTTTTTCACCGGCCGACATGCTCGACGCCGTAGCCGCTGCGGCCGGGTATCCGATGCGCGTTGTGCACAGGATCAATGACTTCAGCACTGCGGCGGCCATGGTGTCCGAAGGCGGACACCTTGCATTGCTGCCCCGGCATACCGTTCGGATTCCTGCATCCCAGGACGTCGTCCTGCGTCCGCTGGAAGGCGTCCAGACAGTTCGCCACGTGGACATGCTGGTCCGCCCCGAACGGGTAGTTCACCGGGCAGTGGCAGTCGTTATCGATGCTTTGCGCGGGATCGCCCAATCGCATGTTCAACCCCCCTCAGTCAGGAGCGCCCATGCCCAAGAATCCACGCGATGAGATAGACGCGCAGATTCTTGCCGAGCTTCGTCGAAACGCCCGCATCAGCCTGGCTCAACTTGGCGAGAAGGTGCTGCTTTCCCGTAACGCTGTGCGGCAGCGCGTCGAACGGCTGGAACGGGACGGCTTCATCAACGGTTACACCATCAAAGAATCCACGGGGAACGGAACGCCCACGGTCAACGCCGTGCTCCTGATTCAGCGTCAGGACAGGATGAGGGGTGGCGACGTCATCGCCGGCCTGCGGGCGATTCCGGAAATCATCACCTGCGACGTCGTGAGTGGGGAGCTTGATCTGATCGCCAGGGTGGAGGCACCGGACGCAGCCAGGATCCAGGAAATCTGGCGGCAGGTTTCAGAGTTTCCCGGAGTCCGGGATACAACCACTGCCTTATCCCTCTCGACGGTGATAGACAGGCAGATTCCACGCTAAATGGTGCGCAGATACTGAGTAAATAAAAGAATCCGGCGTTGCGGACCCGCGTAGGTCCGCAGCGCCGGATTTGCTGCGAGCTTTTGACCCTGGTCAGGCGCCCAACAGTGCCTCAACCTGCTCGGGCAGAAGCAGGCCTTCGGTGACAGCGAGGTCCATGACGCTGTGCCCTGAAGCAAGGGCGCGGTGGGCGAGCTCTGCCGCCACTGCATAGCCCAGCAACGGGAGCAGCGCAGTGGCCTGCGCTGTGGAGGCCCTCGCCCGGGAGCGCAGCAAAGCCTCGTTCGCTTCAATGCCCTCCACGCAAAGGTCCCGCAGCACGTCGGCACCGTTGGTCAGCCAGCTCACTGACTGAAGCAGGGCGTGGGCTATGGCTGGTTCGAACGCGTTCAGCTGAAGCTGTCCGTTTTCTGCCGCCATGGTTACAGTTACGTCAGCTCCGGCGACGAAGAAGGCGATCTGATTGACGACCTCGGGAACCACGGGGTTGACCTTGCCGGGCATGATCGAGGAGCCCGCTTGACGCGCGGGCAACCGGATCTCGGCTAGTCCTGTTTGCGGCCCGCTGGAGAGCAGCCGCAGGTCGCTGCAGATCTTGGACAGCTTGATAGCGGTGCGTTTGAGCGCTCCGGAGAACGTCATGAAGGCGCCGGTGTCCCACGTTGCTTCGACGAAGTCGTGGGCACGGACCAGCTTCACGCCGCTGACGGCTGAGAGCTTGTCGATGACCCTGTTAACATACAGTGGATCGGCGGTGATGCCCGTGCCGATGGCGGTGGCACCCAGACTGCACTCAAGCAACAGCGCAGCCGCCTCGCGCAGCCGGCGCTGGTCTTCCTCCAGCGTCACGGAGAACGCGGTGAACTCCTGACCAAGGGTCATTGGCACCGCATCCTGCAACTGCGTACGACCAACCTTCGGGATGGATGCGAACGCCTGACCCCGTCCGGCGAACGCAGCTGAAAGCAGGGCCAGGCGCTCCAACAAGTCCTCCAAAGCGAACACCAGAGCCAAACGCACCGCCGTTGGGTAGACGTCATTGGTGGACTGGCACTTGTTGACGTGCCCGATCGGATCAACAACCTCGTAGGAGCCTCGGGGATGGCCCAAGGCTTCCAGCGCGAGGTTGGCGATGACCTCGTTGGCGTTCATGTTGGTGGAAGTCCCGGCGCCACCTTGGATGACGTCCACTGGAAAAGCATGGTCGACGTCGCCTGAGGCCACAGTGTCACAGGCTGCAACGATGGCGTGGCCAATGTCTGCCGGGATCAGGCTCAACTCGGTGTTGGTCTGCGCCGCAGCCTTCTTTACGTGGGCAAGGGCTCGGACCAGGTGCCGGTGGGTTCCCAGTTGGATGCCGCTGATGGGGAAGTTGAGGATGGCCCGTTCAGTATGGATTCCCCACAAGGCGGACCTGGGGACCGCCAAGGTCCCCAGGCTGTCCTGTTCAATTCTTACGCCTGTGGTCATGAGGCGATCGCGATGACTTTGGGCTGGGTCATTTCTTCGTAGGCGAAGTGGACACCTTCGCGGCCCATGCTGCCGTATTTTGAACCACCGAACGGCATTGCGTCATGCCGGTAGTCCGAGGAGTCGTTGATCATCACGCCGCCTGCGTCAATCGCCTTGGCGGTTGCCAGTGCTCGGCCCAGGTCCTTGGTGAATACCCCGGCCTGCAAGGCGTATTCGCTGTCGTTAGCCAGCTTGATGGCTTCCTCGGCGGTCTCGAACGGTTCCACCAAGACGACGGGGGCAAACAGTTCCTCGCTCCAGGCCTCACAGTTGCGGGGGACGCCCGTGAGCACAGCGGGCGTCAGGACTGGCCCGTTGAGGGTGCCGCCAGTGAGTAGCTGTGCCCCGGCAGCCACTGCGTCATCGATCTTGCGCTTCGCTTCGACCGCGGAGCCATTACTGATCATCGGCCCGACGTCGGTTTGTTCGTTGCGCGGGTCGCCGGTTTTCAAAGCAGCCGTTTGGCCGACGAAGTCCTTCAAGAAGGCATCGAAGACAGTCCTTTGGACAAGGATGCGCTGCGCGCCGATGCAGTTCTGTCCGGCTGCCCAGAAGGAGCCGGAGACACAGGCCTCGACGGCGGTGGCAAGGTCGGCGTCGTCGAACACAATCACGGGCGCGTTGCCGCCGAGTTCCATGGACAGACGCTTGATGCCGGCATTCGCTGCGATGGCACGCCCGGTGGCAAAACCTCCGGTGAAGGAAACCATGCGGACCAGCTTGGAGGCAATGATGGTCTGCGCAATAGTGCGATCACCCAAGACAACGGTGACGAACTCCGCCGGCAGGCCGGCCTCACGCAACAGGTCCACGAGAAGGATGGCTGTCAACGGAGTCAGTTGCGATGGCTTCAGAATCACGGTGTTGCCGCCGGCAATCGCTGGGCCGAGCTTGTGGGCCACCAAGTTCAAAGCGTCGTTGTACGGGGTAATGGCCGCAATGAGTCCCAACGGTTCACGGGTGAACCAACCCTGCCGGTTCTCGGAGCCTGCGAAGGAGTCGAAGGGAACCACTTCGCCGACATTCCGGCGCGTCTCTGCAGCCGAGAGCTTGAGCGTGTTGACGGCCCGCGCGACTTCCTTGCGTGCCTGTTTGATGGTCTTGCCCGCTTCGGCAACGATCAGTTCCGCGACTTTTTGGGACCGCTCCTGAAGAAGGTCCGCGGCGGTGTCCAAGATCCGCCCACGCTCGTGGCGGGGCATGGAGGCCGCTGCCGGAGCGGCGGAAGCGGCACGGATCAGTTCCACCTGTACATCTGCCTCGCTGCACTGGGGCAACGTTGCCAAAACGGAACCGTCAAACTTGTTGTGCACCACCAGATCGTGGGTTGTCACGGTGGAGCTGACTTCGGCAATCGCTGTTTCAGGCACGGACGGCTCCTTTGACGAATTCGTTGACGGCCATGATGTCCGAGATGAGGGCGTAGGCGGTCTCCACACGACCAGCGCCCGGGCCGGACACGGTGACTGCCCCGAGCAAGTCGGTGGTGAAGGACACCGCGTTGGTGGCACCGGAAATGCCTGCGAGTGGGTGATCGGCCGGCAGGGCGATCGGCTGGACACTGGCAACGACCCGGCCATCACTCTCGCGGCGGGCTTCGCCGATCAACTTCCAACGAAGTCCACTTGCCAACGCCTTGGCCACGTCATCGCTCTTGATGTCTTGGATGCCAGTGGT
The DNA here is from genome assembly GCF_044769165.1 of Paenarthrobacter sp. NPDC090517. Taxonomy (NCBI): domain Bacteria; kingdom Bacillati; phylum Actinomycetota; class Actinomycetes; order Micrococcales; family Micrococcaceae; genus Paenarthrobacter; species Paenarthrobacter sp. NPDC090517. The sequence goes on from NZ_JBIVXN010000010.1 coordinate 43,705, forward strand.
CTCTATATCGCTGGGGTTCATGCTGGCGCCGAGCAGTTCGTTGGCCAGAATGGCGACCTTGAGCCGGACATCGGAGCCGCCGATGTCCGCGGTCGGGTCCGCCTCCGCGTACCCGAGATCCTGGGCCTCCGCGATAGCTTCGTCCAAGCGCAAACCGGCTTCCATGCGGCCCAGCACATAATTGCTGGTTCCATTCAGGATGCCCTGGACTGCGGTCAGCTCGAGACCTCCGAGCATCTTGTGTGCAAGACGGATAACAGGTGTGCCGCTCATGACGGCGCCTTCGTATTCGAAGCGGACACCGTTGCTTGCGGCGAGTTTGCTCAGTTCAGGGCCTCGGAGGGCGACGGGTCCCTTGTTGGTGCTCACCACGTGCTTGCCCGACTCGATGGCCCACTTCACGTGCGAGACGGCGGGTTCGCCATCGATTGGGCTGGTGAAGGTCGCTTCGACGACGATGTCGGCGAGGCTGTTCTTGATGACGTCTTCGTTGCGGGGGTCGGAGCTGCCGCCAGGGAGCCCGTCGAAGGAGGATCCGCGGGGCATGGCCAGGACGGCTGCAAGGTCGATGCCGTCGCCCTGGACAAGCGATCCGAAAGCAAGGTCGGTGATGGCTACGACGCGGAGCTCGAACCCGAGGGAAGTGAAGCGCTGGGGTTCGTCGCGGATCAATTCGGCCAGGGCGCGGTTGACGCCTCCGAAACCGATCAGGGCCAGATTGTAAGTAGTCACGGGATCTCCTTGGTAGGGCGGTGATGCTGTCCTTTAAGCCTCGTTCCCGGGTATGTCAGTTTCCTAGGTACGAATCGCCTGCCGGAGATGCCGAAACGCCCAAAAATGTGGGCAGTTTGGCCGCATCGGCCATTGGCCTGATGCTCCGGAATCTTCACGGAAAGGCAAAACGGCCTTCCACGAATGTGTGAAAGGCCGCTTTGTCTGTATCCGGGTTGCGGGGACTGTGTTTCACGCCTGTACAGGCGCAGATATGTGGGGCTGCTGTTGTCGGTGCCCTCCGCGTTGTGCTGCCGCGCCTGCGAAGATAACCAGCAGGATTCCCGCGAGTTGGAGAGCCGAAGGGGACTGGGCGAGCACGACCATACCCAACAGGAGGCCGATGGCGGGCTCCAACGCCAGCAGGGTGCCGAACGCTGTGTGCGTCATCCGACGTAGCGCCCGCATTTCCAGGATGTAGGGCAGCACCGGTATCAGTACCGCCAGGGCGGCGGCCACGGCAACGAGTTCCCATGTGATGTGCCCGAAAGCCTGCGGCAGTCCGAACGGCGTCACAACCACGGCTGCAATAGGAATGGTTAGCGCGAGGCCACCAATTCCGCTGAACCGGTCACCCACTTTTTGGGTCAACAGAACGTAGGCCGCCCAGCCGACCGCGCCCATGGCAGCGAAACCGACGCCGATCAGGTCAACTTCGCTGGCCCATGGTTCGGTGAGCAGGAGGACGCCTGCCAGTGCAGTTGCAGGCAAGACCAACGATCGAACGCCCCGCCCGCGAAGTGCCGCGACGCTGAGCGGGCCAAGGAATTCAATGGCGACAGCGGTGCCAAGCGGAAGACGTTCCATGGCGGCGAGGAACGTCACTGACATCACTCCAACGGCGATGCCAAGACCCAGGACGGCCGGGGCGTCACGAAGGCGGAGGGACTTCAGCGGCGGGCGGGCCAAGAGCAGCAGGATGAGCGCGCCCATGCTTAGCCGAAGCCACGCCGTTCCGATGGGTCCGAGCGCCGGCATCAATCCTGCTGACAGGGCAGAGCCAAGCTGGATGGAAAACATGGCTGCTATGGTCAGCGCCCACGGTGGTATTGCGGGGTTGGAAGTGGTCATTGTTGGTTCCCCTCGGTCGGGCATCCACTGCTTGTGCGCAACCTCGGAGGCCTGGTCACGTCAGGGTGGCTTTGTTGATGAGATGGTCTGAGATGGTGATGTCGGGCCCGAGCCCGGTCAGGTGGGTTGCGAGTTCCTCGGCAGCCGCCTTCAAGGCCTCAGTGCTAACAGGATCCAGGGCATCCAGGATGAACAACGCGCTGGAGGTTTCGTCCCGTAGCTGTGTCCGTCGGCCTTGCCGCCAGTTCCAGCGTCGGCAAGTCACGCCGTCGTCGTCGCACCAGATGACTTCGCCTGGTTCGGGATACTCGACGACGGCCTCCCCGTTGGCTGTTGTGTCGAAAGGTTCCTCGCCGGTAGCGCGCATGAGCCGGGGCGGACCGCTGTATTTGGAGAGGTCTTCACCGCCGAGCGGGATTTGGTAAAGCACGGAGATGGCGTTGTAGATGTCTGTCAGCCGGTTCACTCTGGGGAGTCCTGTGGCACCGCGCCGGAGGAGCGCCTCAAGGCTGTTCCGTGTTCGGTTGGGCTTGGCGCCGAAGTCTTGATAGGCCGCTCGCCACGCGGCGACATGCGGGAGTGCCTCCACCTTTTGCTCCTGAAGTGCCAGCCGGGCGGAAGCTTCCGCTCTATGGAGTAGCGCCTCGCTTGCGTCATTGCTGGCCCCCGGTACGAGGCCATCGACGGTGAGCAGCAGAGCTCGATAGTCCGGGCGCAATTCAAAGATGGCCGGATCAACGTAGCTGGCGTTCACGAGAAGGGTTGAGGTTTCCATAAAGGCATCATACTGCACTTTTAGTGCACTATGTAAGGGGGTCAGATTGGCGAAGCTTGCTACCCGCCGCCCGGACGGCTTTGGTGATTCGTTCGAGACGTGGTGAGACCATTGACCAGCACTGCCAGTACAGCGCTACGTCACTTGGGGCCCCGGGGAGGGGAACCAGCCCATGGGACAGGTCCTGCTGGAGTTGCTGCTCGGGGATCATGCCCCAGCCCAGTCCGGCGCATGCGGCCGCAAGGAACGCTTCGGAGGAAGGGATGGTATGGGTTGGGGGGAAGTGTTCAATACCCTGGGAACGAAGGAAGCGGTGCTGCATGTCATCGTCGGTGCTGAAGCGGAGCATCGGCATTTCCGACCAGTTCACCCCATCAGAAGTTTGGTGCCGTTGCCGCAGTGTAGTTGAGGCTGCCGGGACATAGCGCATCACGCCGAGCAACTCCGCCCGGCATCCGCCGGCGGCTTTTGGATCGGTGGTGACTGCCCCCAGTACGTCTCCTTGGCGCAGTAACCGGCTGCTGTGGTCTTGGTCTCCGATGTGCAGGTCCAGCACTGTATCCGGCCATGCGGCCGCATCCTGTAGTACCGGGACAAACCAGGTGGCCAGCGAATCGGCGTTGACGGCGAGGGCAACAGTGGCCCGCCCCGTAGGCCTTTGGCCCAAGGACTGCAGTGCGTCTGCCTCCAACGCTAGAATCTGTCGGGCTGTGCGCAGGAGTACGGCGCCGGCTTCCGTGGGGCTGCTCGGCAGGCTGCGGCGGACCAGTATTTGCCCGGCAGAGGTTTCCAAAGCCCTGATGCGCTGGCTGACAGCGGAAGGCGTGATGCCGAGCAGGGTCGCGGCAGCATCGAATGATCCGGCCTCGACGATGGCGCTTAGAGCCTTCAGATGTTCGAAGTTCATGGTGTAAACGTAAATACCTTGGCTGGTTTGGGTCCTGCCCCTGTGCGGGCCGCTGACTCGGCGGCCCGCACCTGGGGGATCGAGACGTTGTTTACAGGACTTTGCTGAAGAAACTCTTGGTGCGTTCCTGCTGAGGGTTGGCTATGAGCTCGCGGGGATTGCCGGACTCTACGATGATCCCGCCGTCCATGAACGTCAGAGTGTCTCCGACCTCCCGGGCAAAACCGATCTCGTGGGTTACTACGATCATGGTCATGCCCGACTTCGCGAGGTCTTTCATAACATCCAGGACGTCTCCCACCAGTTCAGGATCGAGTGCCGAGGTCGGTTCGTCGAAGAGCATCAGCTCCGGATCCATGGCCAAAGCCCGGGCGATGGCAACACGCTGTTGCTGGCCACCGGAGAGCTGCGCGGGGTAGTAACCGGCGCGATGGGCGAGTCCCACGCGGTCAAGGAGCTCCTGGGCACGGCGTTTCGCCGGAACTTTTTCGAGCCCTCTGACCTGCACGGGAGCCTCAATGATGTTCTCCAGGGCTGTCTTGTGGCCAAAGAGGTTGAACCGTTGGAAGACCATGCCGATGTGTCGGCGTTGGCGGGCGACGTCCTTGAGATGCAGTTCGTGGAGCTTTCCATCCTTTTCGCGGTATCCAATGAGTTCGCCGTTGACGCGGATCCGGCCGGCGCTAATGCTCTCCAAATGGTTGATGCAGCGCAGGAGGGTTGACTTTCCAGACCCCGAGGGGCCGATCAGGACTGCGACTTCACCTTGTTTGACGGTCATATCGATGCCACTAAGGACGTGATGATCCCCAAAATACTTGTGGACGCCCTCAATCATGACCAGATCGGTGGTTGCTGCCCTCATCGGCCGTTCTCCTCAATGGTTGGTGCGCTATCAGGGGTGGTGGTGGCCGGTGCCAGGTTGACGCTTGCGCCGGCTGCCTGAAGGGCTGCGGGATTGACTGTGATGCGCGTGGAAATATCGATGCCCTTCCCGTAGTGCTTCTCGATGAAGTGCTGGCACACCATGAGGATGCTTGTGACCACCAGGTACCAGAAGGCCGCGACTATGAGCAACGGAATGGGGAGGTAGCTTCTGTTGGCAAGGGTATTGGTGACGAAGGTTAGATCCAGTGTGAAAGGAACTGCGAGAACCAGGGAAGTCGTCTTGAGCATTCCAATGGTTTCGTTGCCGGTTGGCGGGACGATGATGCGCATCGCTTGCGGAAGCACAATCCGCCACATGATTTTTGTGCCACGCATGCCCAAGGCTTCAGCGGCTTCAATTTGTCCCTTGTCCACTGACTTCAGGCCGGCGCGGAAGATCTCGGCCAGATACGCCGACTCGTTCAGTGCGAGCCCCAAGACCGCAGCCCAGAAAGCGTTAAGCAGGTCTTGTGTAGTGAGGGTAAGTAGCTCCGGGCCGAACGGCACCCCGAGAGTGATCTTAGGATAAAGGACGGCCACCAGTCCCCAGAAGATCAACTGGGTGTAGACCGGGGTGCCCCGGAAGAACCAGACCCAGAACCAGCTGGACCACCGGAAGATAGGGTTGTCAGACTGGCGCATGAAGGCCAGCAAAATAGCCAAGGTCACCGCTATGGCCATCGAGAGAACGGTGAGCAACAAGGTCCAACCGACGCCGCGGATAACGTTTTCGTCGAGGACGTACAGGCCGAAGGTATCCCAGTGGAAGTTGGGGTTGGTGGCCAGGCTATGGATGCCAATGGCAGCCACCACAAGAATGGCGGCGGCTCCCACCCAGCGTCCGGGGTGGCGGACGGGAACTGCTTTGATCAGCTCCGGTGAAGGATTTCCCCGCATGGTGCTCAAGGGGTTGGTGGTAATGCTCATGACTGCACGGCAGGGTTGACTTCGGGCGTGGTGATGGCGCCGTCGGAGTTGCTCCAGGAATCGAGGATGCGCTGGTACGTTCCGTCAGCAATCAACTTGGCAACCACTTTTCGGACGAGCTCGGCCAGCGCCGTGTCATTCTTGGGGACAGCGATGCCCACCGGGGAGGTGTTGTATACCCCTCCGGCTTTTTCTACGGCTCCGTTGGTCTGCTGGATGGCGTATCCGATCAGGGTGGACTCTGCGATCATGGCGTCGATGCTTCCGTTGACCAAGCGTGTGGTGACATCCGTCTGGTTCTTCAGGGTGACAATGTCGATGGGCTGTTTACCGGCTTTGACACATTCATCGTTGCGGTTCTTGAGGTCAGGATCTTCCTGGGTTGTTCCCGTCTGCACGCCCACGGATTTTCCGCAGACGTCATCGGGGGAGAACTTCCTGGGGTCGCCCTTCTGCACGGCCCAGGCTGTCCCGGCGTTGAGGTAGCTGACGAAGTTGACGGCCTCGAGCCGCTCTTTGGTGATGCTGAAAGAGCTGATCCCGAGATCGTACTTGGGTCCCAGGGCAGGGAGGATGCCTGTGAATTCTGCGGTCTGTACGTCCACTTTCAGGTCCAAGGTGGCTCCGATGGCCTTCGCGAGGTCGACGCCGTAGCCCATGGGGGTGCGGTTGTCCGCGCCACCGAGGAACTCAGCCGGAGCGTAGGTTGTGTCGGAGCCGATGACCAAGGTGCCCTTGGACTTGATGGCTTCCGGTACCTGTGACGCGAGCGTTTCATCCGCCGTTACGCTGACGGGATCGAATGTGGCATTGTGCGGGCCGGAGGTGGGACTCGCTGTGGATCCGGAAGCATTGGTGCACGCGGACAAGGCAAGCAAGCCTGTGGTCAAGATGGCCGCACCCTTGGCAAAAGTCCTCAATCCGCGCGGAGCGGGTTTGACTCCTGTGTCCCGATGCTGCGCCGCGGGCAACTGGTGGTCGTTTGATCTGTTTGTCGATTCCGACATGCTGTCTCCTGATGATGGTGCGCCGATGCGGGCGAAAAATGAGAGTGCTGCCCCTGTCGAGTCTCTGCAGCGCTGCGTCATGGGGCTTGCGGGAAAGTGCGATGGGTCAATGGTATGGATCACAACACCGTGCACCAACGGCCCATATTCGAATCGACGGTTAAGGTTAGGCTTACGAGAATTTACGCCGGATCGCTGCAGGCGTTTAGCAGCAAGCACCTTCCCGGAAGTGTCCGAATCTGTGGGATGGTTGTCGTTTTGGACGGTTCCTTCGCCGTCGACGCCACGAAATGCTGGGTAGGTAACCCATCCAGGAGGAAAAATGACCGAATTTATCGCCGGCGTCGAAGTGCCCGAAACTGAACTGGTCCGCGAAGCCACATCACTGGTGATGGATGCAGCGGAGGCAGCTGTCTTTCACCATTCCCGCAGGGTCTTCCTCTGGGGAACCCTGCAGGCTCGCGCAAGGGACTGGGAAGTGGACCCCGAACTCGCCTACGTCGGCGGGCTGTTCCACGATCTGGGACTGACAGCCAAGTACAGAAGCACCGGGCAGCGTTTCGAAGTCGACGGCGCGGATTTGGCGTTTGATTTCCTGAAGGAGCACGGCCGTTCCGAGGAAGATGCCCGGAACGTCTGGTTGGCGATTGCCCTCCACACAACACCCGGGATTCCAGAGCATTTGGGTCCCGACGTGGCGGTTGTATCGCTGGGGGTGGAGACCGACGTGCTGGGAATGAACCTTGATAAGATTTCGCCGACTGAACGCGCGAACGTCCTCGCTTCGCATCCAAGGCCCGGATTCAAAGGAAAAATTCTGGAAGCGTTCTACGAGGGAATGCGGGAGCGCCCGGACACGACGTTCGGGACAATGAACGACGACGTGCTCGCTCACTTCGATCCGTCATTCGTACGATCGAACTTCGTGCAGATCATCCAGAATAACGATTGGCCGGAATAAGGTTTTCGCTGGAGCCGGTGAATTCGCCGGCGCCAGCAGCGTCGTTTACAACCAGGTCAGGATGGTCGCATGCAGCACGACGGTATGGTCGTTTTCCTCATGTTTGATGGTGTGACCATGCTCGATGTAGCAGGGCCGGCAGAAGTTTTTGCCGAAGCGAACAAGCTCGGAGCTGCCTATACCCTGAAATACATTTCTGTCTCGGGGGAGCCCGTCAGCACTTCCATCGGTCTCCCAGCAGGGGTAGACGGATGCCCCGCCGACTTGAAAAGCCTCGATACTTTGATCGTTCCGGGCGGTGATCACCTGCCCAATACCCCTATCGCCACGGAACTGGTGGCGGCTGTTCAGTCCATTCAGGGACGTTCCCGGAGGGTGGTTGCCATCTGTACCGGCGCGTTCGTTCTTGCTGCCGCCGGCCTGTTGGATCAACGACGGGCGACAACGCACTGGCAGCACACGCGGCTCCTTGCCGCCGCCCACCCCGAAATCCGGGTGCAGCCTGATTCGCTTTTCGTCGAAGACGGAAATGTCTTCACATCGGCTGGTGTCTCTGCCGGCATTGATCTTGCACTGGCATTAGTGGAGAAAGACCACGGCCCTGCCCTCGCCCGTGAGGTGGCTCAGAAGTTGGTTCTGTTTATGCAGAGGCCAGGAGGACAGTCACAGTTCTCGGCACCCCTATCCGTAGAAAAGCCCAAGAATCAACCCTTGCGTGAAGCGGTAGAACTGATCTCGGCGTATCCGGAGCAAAACCACACCTCCGGCTCCATTGCCAGGATGGTGGGACTGAGCCCCCGGCAGGTGGCGCGCCTTTTTGCCACGGAACTGCAAACTTCCCCGACGAAGTTTGTTGAGCAGGTTCGTCTTGACCGGGCGAAAGCACTTCTTGCGGCAGGACAAGGCATCACAAAAACGGCAGCGGTGGCAGGTTTTGGAAGCTCGGAGTCCATGCGGAGGATCTTCAACCAGCGCCTTAGTGTGTCGCCCAGTGAATACCGAGCCCGCTTCCAGTCCACAATGGCCCGCACGGATGACCGCGTTGCGCTGGACGACGTTCGCAACGCCAGCGAAACCATCAAAGACGGTTAGAGGCGGCGGCGATAACGGTTCAGAGCTTAGTGGGCCCGTACTTTCGGGTGCCGGGGCTTAGTACGGGTTTCCGGCGCAGTTGCATCAGCCCCGCGACGGTCAGCCCGGCGGTAAGTGTGAGGGCCGCCACCCAGAGGGTGAGGCCGGCGAGGTCATGGATGGCCATCTGCGGGAGCCTTCTGTCCGGTACGGCTACGACGCCGATGAACGCACCGATGAGTCCGAAGTAACTGCCTGTCATAAACCGCTGGTGCGCACGGATATTGCCGCGGCGGACGGACCATAGGCCCATGGTCAGCGTACAGAACGTCAGCACAGAGAGGGCGTGGAGCCAGTTGAACCCGCCGTCGATGGTTCTGATCCCGAAGGAGGTGAGGACCACGACGTACATGGCCACTGCCCAGATGCGGCCCAGGATCTTGTGTGCTGCGCTGCCTTTGTTGCGGCGAAGCAGGTTCACGGCGCCGAAGATCAGGGCGTAACCTGCTGCGATGGCGTGCAGGGCGATGAGGAAGGTCCATGGCGAGGGCATACGGCCAGCCTAGTGGCCGTCACCTGCGGCCTCGTAACTGGCACTTTCCTCAGTTACTTAGTGCTTTCCTTGCGCTTTTTGACCCTTCGGATGATGAGCCACACTATGAAGGCGGCAAGTCCCGCATACACGGCGTAATTGAGGAATCGTGAGTACTGGTCCACAAGGTGATATTGCGTGCCGAGCAGTGATCCCGCCCCAATGAGCAGGGCGTTCCATACGCCGGTCCCGGCCACGGTAAAGAGGCTGAACGTCAGCAGGTTCATGCGTTCGGCACCTGCCGGGAGGGAGATAAGGCTGCGAACGCCGGGTAGCAGCCTGCCAAAGAAAATTGCTGATTTACCGTGGCGCTCGAACCAATCGGCGGCCTTCTCGAAGTCTTCCCGGTCAACCAACGGCAGTTTCGAAAGTAGCTTGATGGACCGCTCCAACCCCACCTTGTACCCCAGCCAATAGAGGAGCATTGCGCCGGCATATGCGCCGAGGGTGCTGGTGACGAACACCAGGATCAGGTTCATGCTTCCCTGCTGGGTAAGGAATCCAGCGAGTGGGAGGATCACCTCGCTGGGAATGGGTGGGAATACAGTCTCCAGAAGCGTCAGCAAGCCCACGCCCCATTCACCGAGGGCTTCGATTACCTGCGCGGCGATACCGACAATCCCGGTCAATTCATCGGCTGCAGCAGTCGCCTTGTGAAAACTGATCAGGTGGATCTCCTTTCCTAAGCGACGCTGCCGTAGAGGCCTGAGGCGCAAGCGGCCGGTTCCAAAGGGAAGCCCAGTGATGGGGGACCACTGGGCTTCCACCTCAACGCTATTCCTATCCACGCCCTCGGGCAACAAGCAATGTCGAGAGGTTTCTAGGCAGGTGAATGAACGGCAACGGAGTGGCGCTCAACGGCCGGGCAAGCGACCTTCACAGCGGACTCGAGAGGCGCTGCATCAAGGCCCAACAGCATCCGAACGCCCGCAGCGCCTAGTTCATAGTGGGGCAATGACACCGTTGAAAGTGGAGGACGCAGGTGCGCCGCAATGACTTCCTGGTTGTCGAAACCCACCACGGCAATGTCCTCCGGAATGGAGAGTCCGTTCTCCCGCAGGCCGTCGTAAAGTCCCATCGCCATACGGTCGTTGTAGCAGTACACGGCGCTGACCCCTAGCTCGAGCAGATCCTCAGTGGCTCCGTAGCCGCCTTCCTGATCCGGGTACGCTTCGAGCACCAAATGGGGATCAAAAGGAATACCGGCCGCTTCGAGTGCGTCCTTGTAGCCCTGAAGTCGTCCGTCTCTGGCGGGTGCAGGGGTTGTGGTGTTAATGAACGCGATCCGCCGGTGGCCGCCGCGGAGCAGGATTTCAGTGGCAGATCGTCCACCTTGCGCTTCATCCGGTACTACGGCCCGCGCGGCCCCGGCGTCGGGGGAGAAACAATTGACCAGGACAAAATCCGCCTCGCGAAGGGTATCCGGGATGTCGGTGGGGCGGTGGAACCACGTTGAGTACAGGATGCCGCGGACTTTGTATTCCAGCATCATGGCGATGGCATCTTTTTCGAGGTCTTGGTTGCCTTCGGTATTGGCGATCAGCAGGGCGTAACCATGCTTCCAGGCCTCGTCTTGTGCACCATGGATGATCTGGCCGGCGAAGGGCGTGGTGGCTACGCCGTCGGCCACCAGCCCGATGAACTTCGAGGTTCCACTAACAAGTGTTTTGGCCATGGCATTTGGACGGTAGCCCAGTTGAGCAATTGCCTCAGTGACCCGTTGACGAGTCTCGTCCGCAATGCGCGCGTTCTTCTTTTTGTTAATGACCAGGGAGACAGTGGCAGTGGACACGCCCGCTAGTTCAGCGACTTCGCGGAGGGTCACCGGATGGGCGCGGCCCGCTGTGGCATGAACGATGGGGGCGGCCGCGTTGCCTGAATTTTTCTCCTGCGAAATCATCTGTCCTCCTTCTGGAGTATATCCGTCTGCCATGGCGGTCATCCCTTCGTCGCCCCGCTTTCCAAGCCCTGGATCATGGCCTTGTTCAGGACCAGGAAGACCAGGAGCAGGGGAGTAATGGTCACGCAGACCGCAGCGAAGGTGGCCGTCCAATCCACCTTGCCCATGGCGCCGATGTAGTTTTGCAGGCCCAGCGGAATAGTCTTCAAGTCCTCGGAGAGTACAAAAGTGTTGGCGAAGATGAAGTCGTTCCAAATGAAAATGCTGTTCACCAGGACAACTGTGACCACGGTGTTCAGTGACAGTGGCAGGGTTATCAAACCGAAAATCCTGTACGGGCCGGCACCATCCAAGGACGCAGCCTCGTAGGTTTCCCGCGGAATGTACTCGAAGAAGGATGAGAACAGGTAAATGGACATGGGCAGTGCAAAGCCGGCCAAGGGGATGATCATCGACTGGTAGGTGTCCAACAGGTTCACTGCGGAGTAGTCGATGAACAGCGGGACCAAAGCGATCTGAACGGGAACAATAATCCCCACCAGGAACAAACCGCGGACGAATCGGCTCAGGCGGAAGCCGAGAACCTGAATGGCGTAAGCAGCCATCATGCCGAACAACACAATGAGGATGTTGGCGCCCATGGTGACAATGAAGCTGTTCAGGATGTTCCGGCCCAGATCGCCGGTTTCAAAGGCCCGCGCATAGTTTTCCCACGTCAACGAGCTGGGGAGCGCGAAGGGATCACCGGTAGCGAAGTCGTGTTCCGTCCGCAGGCTGGTAAGGAACAGCCAGGCGAGCGGGTAGACCTGGACGATCACGATGAGCATCATCAGGACCCGCGAGAGTGTCCGATACAGGCTCGGCTTGCGCCGCCGTCGCTGATTAACCGGCTTGGACGGAGCAGAAGCCCGCGGGGTAGACGGGGCTGTCTGGGTGATCATGAATCGGCCTTCCGCTTGAGCATGAACAAGATGAGGCCGACGGCGACGAGGCACTCGATCACGATGAAGACGGAGATGGTACTTGCGTAGCCGAAGTCCGTGCTGGTGAAGGCTGTCTTGTACATGTAGGTGGTAAGCAGCTCCGAGGACTGCCCGGGGCCACCGTTGGTCATGAGGTACGGGATATCGAAACCGCGCAGGCCGTAGGTGGTGGCCATGATGGTGGTGGTAATCCACACGGGACGTATATAGGGGAAACGGATCTTGGTGAAGAGAGTCCACTTCGAGGCGCCGTCCAGGACAGCTGCTTCTTCCAATTCCTTGGGAACGGCGATAAGGGCGGCGTAAATGATGAGCATGTACAGCCCTGTAAACCGCCAGCCTTCGGGCGCAGATACGGCGGCCAGCACCGTGTTCACGTCGGAGAGCCAGGCCCGCTCGAGGGAACCCAAACCTACCCAATGCAGCAGCTGGTTCAACAAGCCAACGGGGTCAATGGAGTAGATACGGATAAAGAGGAATGCAATCGCGACCGTGGAGATCACGGCTGGTAGCAAGTAGAGGGTTTTGATGAGTTCCCGGCCCCGGCGAAGTGACGTGAGCAGACTGGCTACAACCAGTGCTCCGCCGAGCTGCAGCACCAGGCAGATGGCCAGGTAGAGAAGTGCGTTGAAGAAGGACCTCCAGAAAATGTCGTCCGCGGTGAGCATCCGGACATAGTTGGCGAGCCCTACGAACTCCATCTCGCTGATGCCGTTCCAAGAGAAGAAGCTCAGGAACAACGACTGAAGAATCGGGAAGAGTACGGCCGCGCAGTAGAGCAGCAGTGGTGGAAGCAGGAAAACCAGGACCGAGGTTTTTGACCTGTTGGGTAGCATGGTGGGCCTTTCGGGCGGGGGCTTGGGAGCCCCCGCCGTTTCGGTTTACTTGAAGAACTTTGGGGCGTTCTGCTTGATGGCGTCGTCCATGGTCTTGGTGAACTGTTCGGGCGTGATGTTGCCCTGGACCAGGAGGACGAGTTCCTGTTGCAGTCGGCCGTTGGTGGTGGGGTCCAGCTGGGTATCCCACGGCATTGCTTGCTTGTCCCCAAGGGTGTTGGCCGTTTCGAGCGCCTTCTTGTACAGCGGAGTCGCGTTCGCCGGGATGGCCGTTTGTACGTTGGTGGTGGGGGAGAGGGCCCCGGTGGCGGCGTATTCAGCCGGGTACTTCTCCAGGGCGAACTTCAGGAAGTCGCTCACCAACGGGTCATAGGTCTTCGAATTCACCGCCATGCCAATACCGGAGGGCGAGACGAACTCGTTCGCGGCGGTCACCGAACCTTCCGTGGTGGGCAAGGTGAAGAAATCGATGTCGTCCCGCACATCAGGGTTGAGCTTGTCCGTGGCGAGGCTGGGAAGTTCCCAGGTGCCGATGTTGTACATGGCGGCCTGTCCCGAGGTGAACTGGTTCTGTGCGTCCGAGTATCCCTGGGCGGAGAAGCCCTCTTGGAAGCACTTGGCCTTTCCAAGGTCTGCCATCCACTTCACGGTCTTCTGGCCGGCGGCATCCGAGAAGGACGCCTCGCCCTTCTTCAGCTTCTGGACGAAATCGGGCCCCGCTTCACGGAACGGCTGGTACGCGACGTAGCGTTCCAGCGGCCACTGGTCCTGCCCGTCGATGGCGATCGGTGTGATCCCGGCATTGCGAAGGGCGGTGCACATGGCGGGAATGTCATCGAGGGACTTTGGCACGGAAACGCCGGCCTTCTCCATCAAGGCTTTGTTGTACCACATGAATTCGAGTTCAAACTGAAACGGAATCATGTACAGGGAGCCGTCGTCGAAGCGCTGGTAGTCCAGTGCGCCGGGCCGGTAGTCGTCGTAGACGTCCAATGATTTCAGGAGCTTGTCGGCGTCCACCATTTTGCCTTGCTTGGCCAGTTCCTGGGCGAAGGGGGTGGCATCTGTGTCGAACAACTCCGGTAGCTTGTTGGCCGCGGCCAGGGTTTCAAGCTTTTGAATGTATGAGGGCCGGTCCGGGGTGGTGATGAGGTTCAGTTCGAAGCCTGGGTGTTCCTTGGCGTAGTCGTCCGCCAGCTTCTTCATGATGTTGATGACAGCACCATCGGCGGGCCTGGAGAGCAACCAGGATATTTCGCGGGGCTTGATCTCACCGGTAGGGCTGACGTTGGAGGGGTCACTGGCGGCTCCTCCGCCGCCGCAGGCTGTCAAAGCCAGGGCAGCGGCGGCTGCGACGGCAGCGGGACGGAATAGTTTCTTCATGGCGGCAATCTCCCTTGATTGAACAGAGGTTGGGGATAGGGCGGTATTCAGTTGTCGGTGCGCTGACGTATCTCAAGTTCGGTGACGGTGGCGGTTCCTTCGCCGGCGAAGACGCCGATCCTCCCTGCCGTCAGGTCGTAAATCCTGGTGCTGAGCGCAACCTGACGGTCGACGACGGCGACGCAAATGTCGCCGTCGACGATGACCTCAAGGGTGTGCTCGCCCGGGGTGAGGTCGCAGGGCCGCTCGAGCTCGATGTCGAAGGGGACGTCGCCCGAGACATGCCACTGTGCGTCCCCGGTGATGGTGCGCGGCCAGCGGTCGAAGACAAGCCGCCCGCGTTTGGGTTCCAATCGCAGAACGTAGGACTGGTCGCCGTCGTGGCTTGAACGCAGCAACAGCCCGCACTCGGTGGTGTTGGCGGCGATGTCAATGACAGCTTTGGCGTAGAACTGCTGGGGCAGTTCCTCGGCGGAGATCATGGCGGTGTAGCCGTCCGGCACGTGGAGCCGAGCGGGTAAGGAACTGGCAAGGGACACGGGGACGTCGTCCCAGAAGCTCTCCACGAGTTCATCTGCGAACGAAAAACCCAGTGAGCCGTCGGGGTTTTGGAGGGCTTCCAGCACGGACATTGTTCCGGCCCACTGCCATGGACCCTGATCTGCGTTGCCTTCTTTACTGGCAATCCATCCGAAGAAGAAGCGCCGTCCTTCCCGCTCTGCGGTTTTTGACGCGTAGAAGGCACGGCCGTCGATGCTGTCCAATGCGGGCACGGTCCAAGGCCCGTCGGGGCTTTTGGACATGCGGTACCGGGTGGTGAACGATTCCGAGAATTCGGAGTACACCATGTACCACCAGTCTCCCCACGAGAAGACGTCCGGGCATTCGTGGGTAATGTACCGACGCGGATCCCAGAACGGTTCGGTGTGCTGCCAGGTCATGAGGTCCGTGGACACACACTGTGCGATGACGCCGCGGCGACGTTCCGGACCGGTTGAGTGCCTTGCCGCGAGAAGCATCCGCCACTGGTTCTTGCTGTCGTCCCAAAACACAAAGGGATCGCGCCAGTCACCGGACTCGTAGCCGTCCGGAGCTCCGAAGGTGAGCTCGGGGTGTTTTTGCCAGGTTCCCATACCGTCAGTGCTCGTGGCGTGCATGACCAATTGAAGGGGTGCGCCATCCGGGCCGAGGTTGCGGGGGTTGTGGCCCGTGTAGAACAAGTGATGCACGCCGGACTGGTCCGTAATGATGCTGCCTGTGTAGGCGTTGAAGTCCAGGTCGGTTTCGCTGCCGTGCTGCAACGAAACGCCATGGTCCTCAAACTGGGTGAGGTCCTTTGTGGTGACCAGGTTCCATGAGGTGCCAGGTTTAGGGGTGGAGCGGTCTTCGTGAAGGTAAAAGAGCCAGAACTCTCCGTCCTTCTCGAAGGGGATGAGGTCCCCAACCCAGCCGTTGGCGGGTTGGAAGAAGACTGAGCGTTTCATCTGCGCTGATGTCCATTCTGCTAAAGCGTTTGATCATTGAAAGCTAGCGTGTATTTCCAGAGCGTTCAAGCGTTTTAGCAAAATTAGTTCCTAACTTTTTTACTCTTGCTAAAACGCTTGACCCCATCCAGGCAATGCCGCTAGGGTCCTGCATAGCTTCGGCTTCCCACACCGCATGAACGACTCTTTGGCGCGCTGTTGCGCCGAATCTTGAGAGGAACGAATCAATGACGTACGAAATCTCTCGACGCACTGCACTACAGGGCGCAGGCGCCGGCGCCGTCGCGCTGTTCTTGAGCAACGCCGCCCCTATAGCCGCGCACGCCCGGACATCACTTCGGGCCGTCTACCATATGACTCCACCATCGGGCTGGCTATGTGATCCGCAACGTCCCGTCCATACCAACGGCGCTTACCAGCTCTACCATCTCCACTCCGGTCAGAACAACGGCCCGGGCGGATGGGATCACGCAACTACCAGTGACGGCGTGGCCTTCACCCACCACGGTGTGGTGATGCCCTTGCAGCCCGACTTCCCGGTGTGGTCGGGATCGGCAGTGGTGGACACCGCGAACACCGCTGGTTTCGGTGCGGGGACGGTAGTCGCGCTGGCTACTCAGCCAACTGGGGGCATTCGAAAGTTTCAGGAGCAATACCTCTACTGGTCAACCGACGGCGGTTACAGTTTCTCCGCTCTCCCGGACCCGGTGATCGTGAACACTGACGGACGGACTGCCACCACCCAAGCTGAGATTGAGAACGCAGAGTGGTTCCGTGACCCGAAGATCCACTGGGACGGGACACGCAATGAATGGGTATGTGTGATCGGACGGGCGCGGTACGCAGCGTTTTATACTTCAGCAAACCTGCGGGACTGGAACTGGAAATCCAACTTCGACTACCCGAACCACGCCCTGGGAGGTATCGAATGTCCTGATCTGTTTGAGATGACCGCCGACGACGGCACGCGGCATTGGGTGTTTGGCGCGAGCATGGATGCATACAGCGTCGATCTGCCTATGACCTTTGCCTATTGGACGGGTACCTGGAACGGCACGGCATTCATTGCTGATGACCTCACGCCGCAGTGGCTCGATTGGGGATGGGACTGGTATGCCGCCGTGACGTGGCCCTCCGTCGAGGCTCCCGAAACGAAACGCCTGGCCACCGCTTGGATGAACAACTGGAAGTACGCCGCCCGCGACGTGCCTACAGATGCCTCCGATGGTTACAACGGGCAGAACTCCATTACGCGTGAACTGCGGTTGGAGCGCCAGTCCGGAGGCTGGTACAGCTTGCTCAGTGCCCCGGTTGGCGCGCTGCAGGGTTATGTCACCGCAACTACGTCCTTGCCCGATCGCACGGTTAACGGCAGCGTGGTACTGCCATGGAACGGGCGTGCTTACGAGCTGGAGCTCCACATCTCCTGGAACGAGGCCGCCAACGTTGGGGTATCTGTTGGCCGTTCCCCGGACGGTTCCCGTCATACCAATATCGGCAAGTACGGCGACGAGATTTACGTTGATCGTGCGCCTTCAGACCAGGGCGGGTACACCCTGGTGCCATACACTCGGGCTGCAGCGCCTATTGATGCCAACGCGCGGTCAGTCCACCTACGAATCTTTGTGGACACGCAGAGCGTTGAGGTGTTTGTGAACTCGGGACACACCGTGATTTCACAGCAGGTTCACTTCGCAGACGGCGACACAGGGCTTTCACTGTATGCGGACGGTGGCCCCGCGAACTTCAGCGGAATCACCATCCGGGAGTTTGGCAATCCGCTGTAGCCGGGCTGTAGCCGGCGGCCTCAGCGCTATGCGCCGTGCGGCCGCGCATGGGCGTGATGGCCCGAGCGGACCTTCAGTGAGGATGGTCGAAAACGGTGGACGGCGCGCGGCTCGCGCCTTGGATGACGGGGGTGGCGTGCTCTGGGCTTGTGCTCCTCCTCGGCACGCGACGAGGGAAGCAGTGCCAAGGGCAGGATGGTGGCTCCGAGCCAGACAACCACTCCGATAAGCACTAAGAGGATGGCTGAAGTGGGCTCCATGAACTAAGCATAGGCACAACTGTCATCGTTTATAAGTACCCTGATCACCCGTGCGGATGGGCAGGATCCTTGACAAGTCCAGCGGTGCCACCACACTGATTCCATGTACAGGAACAGCCGCGTATCAGCCCAGTTTTCCGTGTCCCTTGATGGATTCATCGCCCGCGAGGATGACGGAATCGGCCCTTTGTTTGATTGGTACGAGGCCGGATCCGTGGAAACCTGGATGCCCGGCCACCCTGTGCCGTTTCACCTCAGCGAAGCCGACGCCGACTACTGGAAGTCACTTCCGACGGAGGGCGCATTCATCTCCGGCCGACGTATCTTCGACGTGGCAAAGGGGTGGGGCGGTCACCCGCCCAATGAGTCACCCACGGTTGTCCTGACGCACCGCGAACCCCCGTCGGACTGGCCACCCGTCCGGCGGGATGGCAAGCCCGTGCCGTTTGAATTCGTAGGGGACCTGGAAACGGCACTGGAGCGTGCCGCCCACCTGGCGGTTGGTAGTGAGATTGGCGTTGCCGGCGGGGATGTGGTGCAGCAGTGCTTGCGCCGCGGCGTGGTGGACGAACTCCGTGTTGACCTGGTGCCGGTACTGCTCGGAAGCGGAATCCGTTGGTTTGGGGACTTGGCAACTGACATCGTGCTCGATGATCCCGTGATCGTTCCCGGAACCCGCGTCACCCATCTTGTCTATCAAGTACGCCCGCCGGGTCCGCGCTAACGTCACGAATGCGAGGTTATCCACAACCGGAGAAACAGCGTACGACGGCGGGTGCCTGCTCGCGCTAGGCTGGTCACCTCGGCTGATGCAAGTGGCCGCAGGAACCACAACGCGGAGCCACTTCTTAATGTCCGATCACCTTGCCCTGACCGCCTTGGCGGCCTCTTCCTTTTCCTTGCCTGAGCTTCGCGACGGCCAACTCGCCGGAATGACAGCCCTCGTAGAGGGGCGTGATGTCCTGGCTGTCATGCCCACCGGGTATGGCAAGTCTGCTGCGTATCAAGTCGCAGCGCTGCACCTTTACAACCAAACGGGCCGGCCCGCCGTCGTCGTTTCTCCCCTCATAGCCTTGCAGGAAGACCAACTGGACGGGTTGTCTGAGGACTTGGGTGAGGGCACCGCCGTCGCCATCAATTCATCCCGGACTGATTCAGAGGTGGAATCAGCCTGGCAAGCAGTTGAGTCCGGCAAAACGGTCTTCCTGTTCCTCGCCCCCGAGCAATTGGCCAAGCAGGAAACGGTGGAACGGATCGCCAAGCTGGACATCACTATGTTCGTAGTGGACGAGGCACATTGCGTCTCCTCCTGGGGCCATGACTTCCGGCCGGACTACCTCGAACTGGGCAATGTCCGCGAACGTCTGGGTAAGCCGCCGGTCATAGCCCTCACCGCAACGGCGTCCCCACCCGTGCGTGACGAAATCGTGAAGCGGCTCGGCATGACAGAGCCGCTGGTCCTGGTTCGAGGTTTCGACCGCCCCAATATCAGCCTCGACGTTGTCCGGCACCAGGAGGATAAAGGCAAACGAAAAGCCGTGGTGGAACAAGTCGTAGGGCTTGCCAAGGCGGAGGGCCTGGGGCTGCTTTACGCCGCCACCCGCAAGGACACCGAGAAGTACGCGGCCAAGCTGACAGAAGCAGGTCTTCGTGCAGAGGCTTACCATGCAGGCCGCACGGACACCGACCGGGAGAGCATCCATGAACAATTCCTGGATGACCAATTGGACGTAGTGGTTGCTACCACTGCCTTTGGCATGGGCATTGACAAACCCAACGTCCGGTTTGTGGTGCACGCGGATATTCCGGAGTCTTTGGACTCTTATTACCAGGAAATCGGCCGGGCCGGCCGCGATGGTGAACCGGCAGCTGCGATATTGCACTACCGTGCCGAGGACTTGGGGTTGCGTAAGTTCTTCGCAACCCACTCGCCGGACGCGGAGTCGCTCATGACCGTCCTGAAAGTCATCAAGAATGCCGGCGCGCCTGCTCCCAAGACGGCCTTGGTAGAGCTCAGCGGTTTCCCTGCCCGCCGCGTCACGGCACTGGTAAATCAGCTGGAGGAAGCCGGCGCGGTGACAACAGGTAAGCGGGGCACGCGGCTCAGCTCGAAGGCCAAGCCGGCCACACTGGTGGACCGCGCCGTCGAGCTGGCTGAGGCACGGCAGCGTGTGGACCAGTCGCGGCTCACCATGATGCGAGGTTATGCCGAGACGGATGCCTGCCGTCGTCAGTTCCTGCTGGGCTACTTTGGGGAGGACCTGCCGGAGCCTTGCGGAAACTGTGATGTATGCGCTGACATTCACGACGACGCCGGGCCGGGTTCCGCCGGACACCCCACCTCAGACGCAGAGAACCTGTTTCCGCTGCAGTCCACTGTGATCCACAAAGAATGGGGTCCGGGCCTGGTGATGCGGCACGAGGACGATGTCATGACTGTTCTGTTCGAACAGGAGGGCTACAAGACCCTGTCCCGCACCGCCGTCGTTGAGCATGAATTGCTGAAGCCTGCCTAGGTGCGGGCCGGATGCCGCTAAATAAAGGCGGCCAGGGAAGTCAGGTATTGAGCTCCAGCATGAGGGCCGGCAGTTCGTCAGCGAGCTCCCGGGCCAGGAACCCCAAGGGGCCGAGCTTGCTGGCCAGACGGTCGGCGGCGGCCGCGTGAAGATGGGTGCCCCAGCACGCGGCTTGGGCATCACTGGTACCGCGTGCACGGAGTCCGGCGATGGCCCCTGCCAACACATCGCCGCTGCCTGACGTCCCCAAGCCGCCGTAGCCGGTGGTGATTTTCCACAGCATCGAGTCCTCCGCGGGCTCCGGAGCGGCGATGTATCCCTGGCAACTCACCACCGCATCAAACCGCCGGGCGACCTCAGCAACATCAGCCCCAAGATCCTCCACGTCCCTGCCCAGAAGAATTCCGGTTTCCGTGGGGTTCGGAGTCAGGATCAGCCGGCCACGCCACGGTCCCAACTCATCCTCGATCTTCACCAACCCGCCCAAGGCATAGGCATCAAGAACGACGGCGGGAGCTCCGCCGTCGTCCGTGGCACCGCGGGGTTCCTCCCGCTCCAGCAGCGCTCGCAGCAGCGATTCGGCGAGTTCCGGATCATCCAAACCCGGGCCGATCAGCACGGCGTCAGCCCGTTTCAAGTACGACGAGATCCTGTCCAGTCCTTCACCTGTCACGGACCCCTCGGCGGTCTCGGGCAGGGCGATTGAGCCGCACTCCGGCAGTGCAACTCCCACTTGCACCGCTACGGATTCGGCCACAGCCAAGGTAATTTTTCCCGCACCCGCACGAAGGGCTGCGGTCCCGGAGAGCAAAGCCGCGCCGGGGGTCGCCCGGGCTCCACCAATGACCAACACTGCACCGCGTGAGTATTTGTCTTCTCCGGGCGCCGGCAGGGGCCAGTCACGCAGAAGCGATGGTGTCACCAGTGTGGGGGCGCTGGAATCACTGTGGGTGGACACTGGCGTCTCCGGCGTGCTCTGTGACGGTGACACCCTGTTCCGTGAGGTGTTCGGCTACATTGAAGCTCTCCAGCTTCCAGGGCCCAACGCCCGAAGGCCGCACGTACCGGGTGATGGATGCATTCAGCACTGATGTGGTCGCTGCAAGGTCAAGAATTTCGTGCTCGGACATGCCTTCCAGAACATAGCGGACAAGCAGGATGACGGCATCATGGCAGACCAGCATCACCCGGTGCCCTGTTCCCAGGGTGTTGAGCTCATCCAGGATTGAACGAAGGCGGAGTGCTACGTCAGCCCACGATTCCCCGCCCGGCGGCCTGTAGTAGAGCTTGCCCAGCCACAACCGCCGCTCGGCTTCGTCCGGATATCGGGTCTCCACGCCCAAACGTGTAAGCCGGTCCAAGATGCCCAGTTCCCGGTCGCGGAGGCGTTCATCGGTGAGCACCTTCACGGGCCAGCCGGCAGTCTCAACAGCGATTTCCGCGGTCTGCCTGGCCCGTGCATAGGGGGAGGAGACAACTGCATCCGGGCGGAGCTCATCGGCGATCCGGGCCAGTGCCGTTCCCAGTGCTTTGGCCTGATCCCTTCCGGTACCCGACAGGTTCACATCAGCGTCCCTGGCTGGAACATCAATCACTTCGGCTCCGGCCAAACGAGCCTCGGTTGCGGCCACGTTGCCTTCGCTCTCGCCATGCCGGATCAGGAGTAACTCCACAGCGCCGGCCTCCTGCACTGCGTCCGTCAGCCCGTCCTCATTCACAAAGATCACCCTTTCGCGTGCGTCGCCGAATGCAGAACACTACCCACTGCGTACCCACCGGACCAGAAGATAAACGGTCGACGACGATCGCGAACCCTGTTGTCAGGAGATGGAGTGAAGTAAGTTGCTCGCATGGAGGACTCATACCCAGTCATCATTGTCGGTGCCGGATTCGCAGGCGTAGCAGCAGCCAAGGAGCTTGGGCGCAAGGGTGTTCGCGTCTTGCTGATCGACTCGAACAACTATCACCAGTTCCAGCCGCTCCTTTACCAAGTGGCGACCTCACAAATTGGAGTGTCAGCCATCGCCCGGCCACTTCGTTCGGTATTTCGCCGCTACAAAACAGTCAAGGTTCTGACGTCGAAAGTGGAATCCGTTAGCGCCGCTGAGAGAGTGGTCAGGACTGCTGATGGTCGCGTCATGCGTGCCGATATCCTGGTCATCGCGGTCGGGGCGGTCCCGAACTTCTTCAATACGCCCGGCGCGGAAGAGCATGCCTTTCCGCTGTATTCGGTCACGGATGCCACGAGGCTTGGGACCGGCCTCACGCGGTTGTTGGACCAGGCTGACAGAAACCCCGACGGGTCTGTGGACGTAGTTGTGGTGGGAGGCGGGCCCACTGGTGTTGAAACGGCTGGAGCAATGGCCGAAAACGTCAAATACGTTGTGAGCAAGTACTTCTCGCCGGAGCTTGCGGCGCGCTGTCGGGTGCATCTGGTGGACATGGTTCCCAGTGTCCTGAACATGTTCTCCAAGAAATCCCAAAGGTACGCCACTGATCATTTGAAGAAGGTGGGAGTCCAACTTCACATGGGTGTGGGCGTGACTGAAGTGCGGCAGGACGGAGTGACTTTGGCGGACGGGAGTTCTGTACCCGGACAAATCGTGGTGTGGGCGGGGGGCCTGAAGGCGGGCGACCTCATTGCCGGTTCGGGTCTTGCCCAAGGGAGAGGCGGGCGTATAGATGTCCGTCCTGACTTGACTGCCCCCGATGCGGAAGGCGTCTACGTCATTGGAGATGCAGCCAACATCACGGATTCAACGGGCGCAAAATTGCCGCAACTGGGTTCGGTCGCTCAACAGGCCGGAAAATGGGCGGCAAAAAACATCCTCGCGGAGCTCAGCGGTGGCAGCCGGACGCCTTTCCGTTATGTGGACAAAGGCTATATGGCAATGGTGGGGCGCGGTGCCGCAGTGGCAGAGCTGGGCCGCAAGCGCCTCCAGCTGCAAGGCATCTTTGCCTTCCTATCTTGGCTTTTGGTGCACCTCGCGCTGTTGTCGGGGCTTCAACAAAAGATCCGGGCCTTGTTCTCCTGGCTCAACGGTTATCTCCTCCACAGCCCTGCACAGGTAGTGGTCAGCGGGCCGATTGAGAAGGAACCAACGGAACAGGATCCGCCAGGGGCATTGCCTTCAAAGGAGTCTTGACGAGGACTCGCTTTTGTACGTCCTGTGGGCCAGGAATGCGTGGGCAACAAGAAGTATGCCACCGAGGGCAAGCGGAAAGACGTGCAAGGGGATGGACAGCAGGATCAACAGCACTCCGACGGCGGCGGCCATGACGTCGCGGATGCGGGGTTGAACAGGGCCGCGTACGGGAACCCCGGATTCCAATTGTCGGGCCAAATCCGGGTCTTGGATGAAGAGCTCGCGCTCAAGCTGCTGCAGTACTTTGCGCTCCCTTTCTGAAAGTGGCATGGGAGTTCCTCCTAAGCGCTACGGCTCCTTTGTGCGGTTGGCGGGTCAGCTGGTTTCGCGGGCGAACCTGATTTCCAGTGACTCGATAAGCTAAGCATGCTTACTATTCAGATTTCAAGCATGAATTTGGCTGCGGCAACGAGCTCGTATTGCCGACTGTATGGACGCTTTGGAGGCTGGGTTCGTGCGGAGGGAGACCCGCTTGAGCGCCCAAGCTGGGAAGATAGCAGGAGGAACCCCGAACAAGGAGCAACGTATGACACTCAAAGAGCGCTTGAAAGCCGACGTCGTCGACCACATGAAGGCAGGCAACAAGACCGCCCTTACTACTGTCCGCAACGTGCTGGGCGAGATTACCACCCGCGAGAAGTCCGGGAAGACGCCGGTGGAGCTGGACGACGCCCAGGTGACATCATTGCTCCAAAAGGAAGCGGCCAAGCGCCGGGACACAGCCCGCATCTACACGGAGGCCGGGGAAACTGACCGTGCAGCCGCCGAAGTCGCTGAGGCTGAAATCATCGAGGCTTACCTCCCGAAGGCCCTCACCAGGGAAGAAGTAGAGGCGATCGTCGACGACGCCATCCAGGCACTGAAGGCTGACGGTCAGGAACTCTCCATGCGCTCCATCGGAGCCGTCATGAAACCCGTCACCGCCAAGGTTGCAGGACGTTTTGACGGCAAGACTGTCAGCGAGATCGTGCGCGGACGCCTGGCGTAGCGAGCTCAGCTGACACCAAGCAGCCACCGCAAAGTCTCCGCGTTCCGCACGGCGTTACCACCACCGTCGTTATTGAAGTAGACGTAGACATCCTTGCCGGCGCCGTCCCACTCCCGAACCCGGTGGGCCCACCATCCAAGATCGTCATCGGAGTAAGAGCCGCCGTAGAGGTGCTCATGGTCCGGGCCGTGCAGTCGAACGTACACAAATGGTGCGGTGGCCCGGAGGATGCACGGCAGATGCGCGCCACTCATGATGCAGTAGGCAGCACCTCGGCGTTCCAGCAGGGCATACACGTCCGGGTGGTCCCAGCTGTCATGGCGAAACTCGACGGCGATGCGAATCCACTGCGGAACGGTGGCCAGGAAGTAGTCGAGTCGTGTGTCGTCGCGCTCAAAATCAGGTGGGAGCTGAACCAGGAGCACCGCCCTCTTGTCGCCGAGTTCGTGCCAGCAGCGGACAATCCGTTCTACCCAAATTTCCGGACCATATAGTTTCTTGCCGTGCGTTAGGCCCCGTGGCGCTTTCACCGACATGGCAAAGCCGGCCGGGAGCCGCTCCCTCCAACTCGCGAAGGACGTATCGCGAGGCCATCGGTAGAAGCTGGCATTCAGCTCCACGGTGTTGAATCGCGCGGTGTAATGGGCCAGACGCTTGGCGACAGGAAGGCCCGGGGGATACAGCACGTTCTCCCAATGGTCGTAGCTCCAGCCCGAGGTGCCGATGTGGATGCCCATGCAGTGGATGGTAGCTGGTTATTCCCCAGTCGGGGGAGGAGTGGCTGGCAGGACTAGCGCCGCCCGGTAGTCCTCGCCATCAAAGCTTGGAGGTCTTCGGCGACTTTGGCTACCTCACGCTGCCGTGAGCCTCGCGCAGGCTTTGATCCATGTGTTGCCTGTCGAGGTGGGCGGTTGGTGGCACGGGCCTGGCGGTGGTTTTGAGGATCACGTACAGGTGCGTCAACGGTGACGGTGCCCTGCAGGGGATCGTGGAAGAGAGGGAAGTCCATAGTCCCCGATCCTGTCAGAAGCGCCCCGATACCGATATGGACAGGTGCATACGGTAGCCAGGGGCTGCTGTGCAGATGTCCATCGATCGCACTAAGTTCGGGCAGCCGGCGTCCGGCCCGGCGGCGTCGAGCCTAACCCCACAGCGCCTTCTTCAGCAGCGCCCTGAGCTGTACGTTCTCTTCCTCACTTAGTGCCGCGAGTTGGGTCTCCTCGCACACTTCCAATGCCGCCCGTGCCTTGTTGTGGATCCGCCGACCCTCGGCTGTGGAGACGATGATCTTGGCTCGGCGGTCCTGCTTACCTTGGGCTCGTTTAACCAGTCCGCGGTGTTCGAGGTCATCTACGAGGCTGACCACCTGGCTCGGATCCAGGCTGAGGAAATCGGCGAGCTCACGCTGGGTGGGTTCCAGTCCGCTGCACGCGAGCGTCAGCACGGAGAAAGAACGCTCCCGGAGTCCATAGTCGGCCAGTGCTTTGTTGTTCAGGAGTGACCCTGTGGCATGCAGTTTGGCCAGCAACAGGCCCACATCACTGCCAATTTTTGCTGCGGCCAGGCGCGGGGTTTCCACTTCGATGCTCTGCGGGCCCATGACAACTCCAATAGTAATGAAAAACAATCGTTGACTTTTTCAATGATCCGTATTCTCATTGATCCTGACAAGGATCTCACGACGCAGTGGGATTGGCCTCACCGGCTCCTGCCGGTAACTGCATGCGAAGGAGCACGTCATGAGCTTGAACGGCAAGGTTGCAATCGTCACTGGAAGTGGACAGGGTCTTGGACTCGCTTACGCGAGGGAGCTCGCCAGCCAGGGTGCCGCCGTCGTGATTAACGACGTGAACGATGAGACCGCTGCAGAGGCTGTTGCGCAGATCGAGGCCGACGGCGGCCGGGCCACCGCCGTGGTGGTTCCGGTTGGAGGTACTGATGCGGCGAAGGCTTTGGTGGCCGGCGCTATCGCCGCGTTTGGCCGTTTGGACATTCTGGTGACCAACGCCGGGATTTTGCGGGACAAGAGCCTGTTGAAGATGACCGATGAGGATTTTGACGTGGTCATCAGCGTGCACTTGAAGGGCACGTTCACGTGCGTCCGTGAGGCCTTCGCGTACTTCAAGGAAAACAACATTGCTGGCCGGATCATCACCATCGGTTCGCCCACCGGTCAGCGCGGCAACTTCGGGCAGACAAACTACGCTGCAGCAAAGGCCGGGATTGTGGGCATGGTTCGGACCTGGGCCCTTGAGATGAAAAAGGCTGGCGTGACCGTCAACTCCGTGATCCCGGTGGCCGCTACGGCCATGACCAAGACCGTTCCGTACTTCCGGAAGGCTGTTGAGGCGGAAGAGCGGGGTGAGGCGATGCCGTCCTTCTTCCGTCACGACCTCGGTTTTGGAACGGCCGACGACGTCGCCGGGCTGATCGCGTTCCTTGCCTCAGATGCGGCTGCCGGGATTACCGGCCAGGCGATCGGTGCCGGGGGTGACCGGCTGCAGGTTTGGACGCACCCGACGGCGGCGAGCACCGAATACCGTGAGGGCGGCTGGAGCTACGAGGCACTGAAGGAAAACGCCGACTCGCTGTTTGGTCCGCAGGTATTGCAGAGCTTCGGTGAGGAATTCCTGCCGTTGCCCGCTGAATTGCAGCCCGAGCCGGCTAAATCTGAAGCGGCTAACCCAGAACCGGCGCAGGCTCGCTGATCATGGCCGACCACTACGAACTGGGCATCGACGCCTCGGCAGTGGATGCGATCGACATGCACGTCCATCTCGAAGTGGACAGCTGTGGGCATGGCTCACTCCCGGAAGCCCTGACGGAGGCCTCGGCAAAGTATTTCAAAGCCGAGGACCGGACACCGTCGCTGGACCGGATCGCCGAGGTGTACCGCGAGCTGAACATGGCCGCCGTCGTCTTCACTGTTGACGCCCGGACCCAGCTCAAGCACGAGCCCAACAGCATTTCGGAACTGGTCGCGGGGGCAGCGCGGAATAACGATGTGTTGATTCCATTCGGGAGCGTGGATCCCCGCACGGGTGAGGACGCGATCGCCGGCGCCAAGCATCAGGCTGTTGAACTTGGTGCCCGTGGGTTCAAGTTCCACCCGTCGCTGCAGGGCTTTGACCCCTCCAACGAGACGTTCTACCCGCTCTGGGAAACCCTCCAGGAACTGGGGCTTCCGTGTATTTTCCATACGGGCCAGAACGGTATGGGTGCGGGCCTTCCGGGCGGGTACGGGATCAAGCTCGCGTACTCGAACCCTCTGTTGCTGGATGCTGTGGCCGCTGACTTCCCGGGGTTGCAGATCATCATGGCCCACCCTTCTGTACCGTGGCAGGACGAGGCGAACTCCATCGCGACGCACAAGTCCAACGTGTTCATTGACCTGTCCGGCTGGTCACCGAAGTACTTCCCGGAATCGCTGGTTCGTCTATGCAATTCGGCGCTGCAGGACAAGGTGATGTTCGGTACGGACTTCCCGCTGATCACGCCGCAGAAGTGGCTCGGTGCGTTCGCTGACCTGCCACTCAAGGATGAAGTGCGGCCCAGGATTCTCAAGGACAACGCTGTCCGGCTGCTCGGGTTGGGTGGTTGAAGTGACCACTACGGTGAGCGCGACGGCGGCGGGTGTGGACCAGCGGCTGTACTCCGCGGCGGATTGGTACGACGCCGAAGCGCTGCTGACCACTGATGAACGCCAGGTGTTGGGCCGGCTGCGAAATTTCCTGGACGCCGAGGCAAGGCCCTTGTTGGCCGAGTACTGGGAGCGTGGTGAGTTCCCGGAACAACTCGTGCAACCTTTGATCGACCTTGAACTGATGGAACCGGCTGACCTTACCTTCGAGGCACCCGCAAGGGGGATTTACCACGGCTTCCGGATCTTCGAACTCGCCCGCACGGACGCATCGTTGGCCACCTGGTACACAGCGCAGGCAGGGCTGTTCCGGACCGCGATCCGGGTGGGGGCCTCCGAGGAGCAGCAGAAGCAGTGGATGCCCAAAGTCATCGACTTCTCGCTCAAGGGTGTCTTCTCACTGACTGAACCCGAGCACGGCTCGGACATCGCCGGCGGACTGTCCACGATCGCCCGCTTCGAAAAAGACTCCGACGGCGGCACTTGGGTTTTGGATGGCGCGAAGCGGTGGATTGGAGGTGCTTCTACAGCCGACGTGTTGTGTGTGTTCGCCCGCGACGCCGCCGACGGACAGGTCAAGGCGTTCCTCGTGGACCGAACTGCTGCCGGTGTCAGCTTGGAGAAAATCCAGGGAAAGACCTCGCTGCGGATGATGCAGAATGCCCACATCGCGCTCAACACCGTAAGGGTTCCCGAGGCCATGCGCTTGCATAACGTGACTTCGTTCAAGGACGTGGCCGCAATGCTGCGCGCGATGCGCTCCGACGTTGCGTGGATCGCCACCGGCATCCAGGCCGGCGCGTTCGAGGCTGCGTTGGCGTACGTCAAAGAACGCCGGCAGTTCGGCCGCTCGCTGGGATCCTTCCAACTCGTGCAGGAAAAGCTGGCACGGATGCTTGGAAACATCACCGCATCACTCTCGCTGGTGGTTCGGCTCACCGAACAGCAGGACCGGGGGATCTATAGGGACCAAGATTCGGCCCTGGCCAAGATGCAGACAAGCCTGATGATGCGCGAAACCGTAGCCCTTGCCCGCGAAGTGGTAGGCGGTAACGGCATCACTCTCGCCGCCGACGTCGCGCGTTTCCATGCCGATGCGGAAGCCGTCTATTCGTACGAAGGCACCCACGAGATCAACGCCCTCATCATCGGCCGTGCCCTAACAAGCGAGAGTGCGTTCGCCCGCTAATCCCTTTCTCAAACCGCAAGACCACAACTACCAGGAGGCAACGATGCCCAATCTCGTCGTCGATTTCGACACCCTGCTCACCATGTCCGGCAAAGACCTTGGCACCACTGATTACCGTGAGATCACCCAGCAGCAGATCAACCTTTTCGCCGATGCGACGGATGACCAGCAGTGGATCCACACCGATCCTGAACGCGCCAAGGAGGGTCCCTTTGGAGCCCCGATCGCACATGGCTTCCTCACACTGTCCCTCATCATCCCGTTCTGGGGAGAACTCTTCGACGTGGACGGCGTGACTACCAAGGTCAACTACGGCCTGGACAAAGTCCGCTTTACATCCCCGGTCAAGGTCGGCTCCAAGGTCCGTATGCAGGGCGCCATCGCTGAGGTTACCGAAGTCAAAGGCGGCGCCCAGATCAAGGTGAACGCCACCATCGAAATTGAAGGCCAGGAGCGTCCCGCCGTCGTCGCCGAGTTCCTGGCCCGTTTCTACAAGTAGGAACCTTTTCTACAAGTAGGAACGGTTTCTACAAGCAAAATCCCCAATCCCTTCCCTCCTCTCCCAAGGAACAGCCATGTCAGGACACACTGCGCTCGCACCGTCGAGCACGGCCGCAAAGCGCAAAGAGGCGCGCACGGTCATCATGTCCAGCTATCTGGGCAGCACCATCGAGTTCTACGACTTCCTGCTGTACGCAACGGCTGCAGCGGTAGCCTTCCCCAAGGTGTTTTTCGCCGGTACTGATGAGTGGGTGGGCGTCGTGGCCGCGTATGCCACCTTCGCTGCCGGCTATGTTGCCCGCCCTTTGGGTGGCATCATCTTCGGGCACTTCGGCGACAGGATCGGCCGCAAGGGCATGCTGATCATCTCCATGGCGATGATGGGTATTGCCTCCACGTTGATTGGCCTGATTCCCGGAGCCAACGTCATCGGTCCTTGGGGTGCCGTGATTCTGGTGGTCCTGCGTGTCTGCCAGGGAATCGCCGTCGGCGGTGAATGGGGTGGGGCCGCACTCATGGCTTTAGAGCATTCGGATCCCAAGCGGCGTGGCTTCGCGGCGTCATTCGTGAACGCCGGTGCCCCGACGGGCGCAGTGCTCGGCACCGTGGTGATGGGAATCTTCTCGGCCCTTCCTCAGGACGCGTTCTTGGCCTGGGGCTGGCGTGTGCCGTTCCTGTTGTCCTTCGTGCTTTTGATCGTGGGCATGTTCGTCAGGCTGCGGGTTTCCGAGAGCCCGATCTTCGCCGAAGCTGTCGCCAAGGAAAGTTCCCAAGCCAGCAAACGCAAGATCCCGCTGCTGGAAGTGCTGAAGCGTCCCAAGGCGCTCATCATGATCATGTTTGCCGGTGCCGCCGGATTCGGCCTGCAGGTAGTGCTGCCCACGTTCTCAGTGACCTATGCAGTATCCAAGGGCGCACCTCAGCAGGGCGTGCTCTATGCATTTGCAGGCGCCTCGGCCATCTCCATCCTGTTCGTCCTCCTGGGCGGCAGGCTCTCTGATCGCTTCGGACGCCGCCCTGTCATGGTTACCGGCCTGGCATTGTTCATCCTTTACCTGTTCCCGATGTTCGGGATGCTTAGCTCCGGCAGCATCGCCTTGGTCTTCCTGGCTTTCACAGTGGCGCTGATCCTGCATTCTTCCCTTTACGGACCGCTGGCAGCGTTCGTTTCCGAGCAGTTCGGCACCACCAACCGCTATACCGGTGCTGCCGTTGGTTACCAGTTGGCAACCCTGATCGGTGCTGGTTTCACCCCGGGAATCGTTGCCGGACTCTACAAGGACGCCGGCCAGAGCATCGTCCCGGTGGTGGTGTTCCTGTCCGTCATGTCGCTGGTATCGATTGTCTTCATCCTGCTGACGCGGGAGTCTAAGAACAACGACCTTTCTACGGTCAGTTAGGAGTACCGCACCATGGACAACAACGGAGTTGGATCCTGGCTGCACCGGCGCCGGATCAAGTCCGGGACCAAAACGGCTGTCATTTCCGGTGGGAAGACTTTGAGCTACGCGGACCTCGCAGACAGGACCGACCGCCTGGCCAACGCCCTCAAGGGCAGGGGAGTGGCCAAGGGGGACAGGGTGGCTTACCTCGGCGAGAATGACCCGTCTTTTGTGGAGACGTTCTTCGCCTGCGGACTGATCGGCGCGGTGTTCGTCCCGCTCAACACTCGTTTAGCGGCCCCTGAGCTGCAGTTTCAACTGCAGGACTCAGGCGCGCGGCTCATGGTCAGTTCAGCTGCCTTGGAGACCGTAGCCACCGCATCCTCCCTGGACACAGAGGTAACCCACCGTCTTGTGGTGGTGCCCGACGACGTCACTGAGACGTCCGCTCTCAAGCTGCCATCCGGCGTCGGGCATTATGGCGAGGTGCTTGAGGCCGAATCTGCGACACTGCCGGATGAAGCCGTAACGCTGGACGACGCCGCCATGATCCTCTACACCTCAGGTACCACCGGCAAGCCCAAGGGGGCGCTCCTCACCCACGGAAACATCACCTGGAACTGCATCAACACGGTGGTGGACATGGACCTGAACCGCAACGACGTGGCGCTCATGATTTCGCCGCTGTTCCACGTAGCGTCCCTGGATATGGGCCTGCTTCCGATGCTGCTCAAGGGCGCAACGGTGGTGCTTGAATCCAAGTTCGACGCCGGCCGCGTACTGGAACTGGTGGGGCAGCACAAGGTCACCACGCTCAACGGCGTCCCAACCACGTTCCAAATGCTCTGTGACCATCCCGGATGGTCGACGGCGGACCTTACGTCCTTGGACAAGCTCACCTGCGGCGGTTCCGCAGTTCCGCAGAGGGTGCTGGACGCGTACGAGCAGCGCGGCATCGGGTTTACCAGCTGCTACGGCATGACTGAAACCGCGCCCGGGGCCACAATGTTGCCAGTTTCGGCGTCCAAGGAGAAGGCTGGCTCTGCCGGGCTGCCGCACTTCTTTACGGACGTGCGGATTGCCGATCCCCTGGGCGGCGTTACCGGCCCGGGGGAGGTGGGGGAGATCCAAATCTCCGGCCCCAACGTGATCAAGGAGTACTGGAACCGGCCGGAGGCCACCGCCGAAAGCTATTCCGATGCGTCGTGGTTCCGCTCCGGTGACATGGGCTACCAGGATAGCGAAGGCTTCCTGTTCGTCTCCGACCGGATCAAGGACATGATCATTTCCGGTGGGGAGAACATCTACCCGGCCGAGGTGGAGGCTGCCATTGCGGAGTTGCCCGCTGTAGGGAGCGTAGCCGTGATCGGAGTTGATGACGAGAAATGGGGAGAAGTGCCGCGCGCAATAGTCACTTTGCGTGAGGGTGAATCCCTGACGGAGGAACAGCTGCGCTCGCATCTTGATGGCCGGCTGGCGAGGTACAAGATTCCCAAGTCAGTGGTGTTCGT
Organism: Paenarthrobacter sp. NPDC090517; assembly: GCF_044769165.1. NCBI lineage: Bacteria > Bacillati > Actinomycetota > Actinomycetes > Micrococcales > Micrococcaceae > Paenarthrobacter > Paenarthrobacter sp. NPDC090517. The sequence continues at coordinate 76,220 of NZ_JBIVXN010000010.1, forward strand.
CGAGGAGATGCCACGAACAGCCAGCGGGAAAATCCGGAAGATGGACCTTCGAAAGCAATACGCCCGGTGAGGACCATCCCGGAGCCGCCCACGCTGACGTTCCTGGCCACCTTGAAAGTCGACGTAGGTGAACCAATTGATGCCGGTATCACTCCGGAGGGACACCGACGGATCGTGCCCATCATGGGGGGCACAGTAACCGGGCCACAGTTACAAGGGCGTGTAATGCCGGCAGGGGCGGACTACCAAATTCTCCGAAGTGCCGAACTGACGACGCTGGATGCGAGGTACGCCCTTGAGCTCGATGGTGGAGCCGTGGTTTACGTACATAACGTGGCTCTCCGCCACGGGGCCGCGGAGGACCTTGCCCGGCTTAACAGGGGAGAAGATGTGGACCCCGGATTGATCTATTTCCGGTGTACCCCGCGGCTTTCCACTGCCACACCGGAATGGGCCTGGCTAAACCACACGATTGCGGTGGGAACGGGGCGGCGCCGCCCGGATGCGGTGGAAATCGACATCTTCACAGTCGGCTAGAGCAACGGAAGATGCTGTTCCAAAAAGGCGGGCCGGGACGAAATATTCCGTTACCAAGCTAAATCCGGGTTAATTTCCTCCATCGAACTGCCTAATTCGCTGTTGGGGCATTACGATAAGCACGACTCACTCTGAGTAAGACGCTTCGTCACAACTCACACCTAACCCGGGGGATATACCAATGAGCACATACCCGCAACAACCGCAACAGACCGAGCAGTACGGTGCACAGGCCGGCGAGCCGCCGCTGTGGGCTCCGTACTACGGCGCCCCGATCGGCGCCGCGGTAAAGCGTTTCTTCAAGAAGTACACAGCATTTAGTGGCCGCGCCAGCCGCAGCGAATACTGGTGGGTCGCCCTTGCATTGGGCGTCATCGGGATCGTCCTGCAAATCCTCACCGGCATTCTCGGTGCCGCAGGAGCAACTGTCAGCGCCGATGGAACCAGCACGGTTCCAGGTCCCGGGGCCGTCGTCGGCCTCATCCTCATTTTCGCCTTCTACCTGGCGGTCCTTATCCCGTCCATCGCACTGTTGGTTCGTCGTCTGCACGATGGCAACTTCAGTGGCTGGCTGGCGCTTCTCGGACTTATCCCGTTCGTGGGTGGACTTGCTGTCCTGGTCTTCGCGCTCCTGCCGTCCAACCCGGCCGGTCAGCGTTTTGATCAGCCGACCGCATAGTCAACTACGCATCAAGTAAAGGGGCGGCATTTAGGGTGCCGCCCTTTTTCGTGCCCTCTTGCCGTCCCTTCCTGCCCGCAAGTGCCATGTCCAACCCTTCACAGATGAGGACCATCAAGCGTTGCGCCGTGGTGGGTGCCGGCATCATTGGCGTGGCGGTGGCGAGGGAACTTGCCAACAAGCAGTACATCGTGGAGCGGGCTTTACAGAGTGGCTAGTTTTGCGCAGCCGACAAGATGATAAGCAGCACCAAAGCGTTGTTGACGGAGTGCAGAAGTACGGGTGCCCAGAGGTTTTGGTGGAATCTTTTCAGGAGCGCAAGGGCGACACCGAGCATAAAGAGATAAACGAAGGTCAACAGGACCAGGTGGACAGCGGCAAAGATTGCCGCTGATATTGCCACGGCTGCAAAGGGCCTGCAACGTTGTGTCAACCCGCTAAGGAACGCTCCCCGGAAGAGGACTTCTTCCCAAAGAGGAGTCAACACGGCAACCATGAGGACGGTCAGGCCAATCAGCGGTGCCGGAAGTGCGCCAATCCGGCTTAGCGCACCGTTTGAGGAATTGGCCGCAGTACTATCCACACCCAAGAAGCTGAGACCTGCCAGGAAGAGACCCTGGGCGCAGGCGGAAGCCAGGATAGCTGCCGGAATCTGCCAAAGTAAGTGCAGCATGCGGGCGTCAAGGCGTCGGAATCCGAGCATGCCTGGCGTGAGGTGGTTTCTGCGAATCAAATGTATGTATGTCGCCAGCATTGCGGCTGCTGTTGCCCCTCCGAGGATGACAGGAACAGCGATTTCTTCTATGAAATGCACGAGACCCGACAGTCCTGCTGAAACCACCGCGAGGCCGACTGCGGCAACGTACACAGCGATCCACATTAAGGCCCAAAAGGCCTGTTTTAGTGATATAGGGGGTGGTTGGGAAGTTGCCCCAACATAGTTAACAGAATCAGTTGGCAACAGCATCCCCCGAGTGTTCATCATGCGAGCCTAGCCGAGTAATTAACAAGCTCGTGATCACCCGGAAACTGCCCCCAAACCCAGGGTGGCTATCGTTGCCGCATGATCGGATCTCTGACCTCGCTGGCCACCTCAGTCGGTACCACCATTGCGGCCTGGATCGAGGCCGCCTACGTCCAGGATTGCGCGGCCGAAGAGGACGCTGACGGGCATGGGTACATGAATGACTTGGCGTGGCTCCCGGCCCTCAGCGGTGTCACAGTGGTCAGTGCGCAGGCCATCCAAGCCCACGCCGCGAGGGCGGGCACGGAGTCCTGAAAGCCGCTTGGAAAGCTGCAGAATGTCGCGTTGGGCACACCATTCGTTTATCGCGTGTAACATGCCCTAAACTGCTTCACTGAGGTGCCGAGATAGGCACTATGCAGCAACGAAAGCGAACCCTCAATGGCTACTGATTACGATGCCCCGCGCAAGACAGAAGAAGAGTCTCCCGCTGAATCGCTTGAGGCCCTTCAGGCATCACGTGGGAACACTGCACAGACTGCGGTCATCGACGTCGAGGAAAACGATACGGCTGAAGGAATCGACCTTCCCGGCGCTGACCTTTCCGGTGAAGAGCTGACCGTCATTGTAGTTCCGGAGCAGTCTGATGAATTCACATGTGGCTCCTGCTTCCTGGTCCGCCACAGGTCCCAGATCGCGCTGGAAAAGAACGGTCTTAAGTACTGCAAGGACTGTGAAGGCTAAGTAACGCCTGGGTCTCGTTATCTTGGGTTACGAACACGTGCTCCAAGAGCCCCTGGGCAACCACAAAACGCCCACAAAACTGCCCGCCAATGACCCTCTTGTGACCACACAGGCGCCCATTTAACGGTTGCGCTCCGAAGCGGCCACAACCGACCCAAAGCCCCCTTCGCACTCCTACTGTTGAAGTATCAACTTCGCCTGAAGGGGGCACAAAAAATGAGGAAATTTGGAGCGGGTTTGGCAGCGGTCCTGGCAGCTGCCGGGCTCGGTCTGGTGGCGCCGGGGCCAGCCTCGGCAGCAACATACTGCGGTATTTCGTGGGGTTCCATGGCCAAGGCTGACCTCGACTGGAGCTCCGCCAATGTCACCAATGTTCGCACGGGTCAACAGCCCTGCTATGACCGGTTGGTGATTGACATGACCGGAAAGGTAGCCGGTTACGTGGTTCAGTACGTTCCGGTGTTGACCCAGGACGCCACTGGCTACCCCATCCCTGTGCTGGGGGATGCGGATCTTCAAGTGATGGTGACGGCGCCGTCGTACAACCAGTACAGCCAGCCGACCTACGAACCGGCAGCCAAGGCCGAACTGTCCAACGTTTCCGGGTACCAGACGTTCCGGCAGGTGGTTTACGCGGGCAGCTTTGAGGGCACCACGAGCATCGGGCTGGGCGTCCGGGCCCGCCTTCCGTTCCGGGTCTTCATTTTGGATGGGCCCGACGGCGGTTCGCGCCTTGTAGTGGATGTGGCCCACCGCTGGTAGAAAGCGCTGCCGCTACTCCCCAAAACACGGAAAGCGGCGAGTTCGCGGGAATCTTCCCTGCGAACTCGCCGCTTTCCCACGAACTCGGTGGAAGGCGAACTCGGGCCGCGCTTTACTCCGGAACTACCAAGGCCGGCGTATCCTTCCGGATGGTCTCGCCGCGGAAGAACCCGGGCCGAACACGGGACATGATCAGCATGACCACGGCACCCAAGGCCAGGATCCCGATGCCCAGGACAAACACGAGCCCCACGCCGAAGATCTCCGAGCCGCTGCCGAACTCCGGAGCCCAGCTGTCCACGGCTGTCTGCAGGAACACCACGAACAGGCCTACGCCACCGATCAGCGGGCATACGAGCCGCAGGAAGAAGTTCCTGGCGCTGGAGAACACGCTGTTGCGGAAGTACCAGACGCAGGCGATGGCTGTGAGTCCGTAGTAGAAGCAGATCATCAGGCCCAAGGCCAGGATGGTGTCGTTCAGGACGTTCTCACTGATCACGTGCATCACCGCATAGAAGCCCGCGGATAGGACGCCGGCCGCAATGGTGGCGAAGCCCGGCGTCGAGAACTTCTTGCTCATGTGGCTGAAACGCTCCGGCAGGGCGCCGTAGTGGGCCATTGCCAACAGGCTGCGCGAAGGCGAGGTGAACGTGGACTGCAGGGACGCCGCAGAGCTGGAGAGAACTGCGAGTGACATGAGGATTGCGAACGGGCCCATCACCGGTGACGCCAGTGCGGTGAAGACGTTGGCGTGGTTTTCTTCGTTGTTCAGGCCGATTCCGGTGTCTCCGACGCCTGCGAACATCAACGTCGCGATGGTGATCAGGAGGTAGATGCCCAAGACGATCACGGCGGTCAGGGTTCCGGCGAGGCCGGCGGTTTTCTTGCCGTTGGCGGTTTCCTCGTTCACAGTGAGGCAGACGTCCCAGCCCCAATAGACAAAGATCGACAACGAGATGCCGGCAGCAATCTGCCCAAAGGTCTCTATCTTGGTGACGTCGAACCAGTCCCAGCTGAACGGAACAGCGGTTTCGGACGTGGACCAGTTGGCGAACGCCATGACGACGAACATCCCGAGTACCAGCAACTGGAATCCCACCAGGCCGTACTGGACGATCTTGGTGGTGTGCAGTCCGCGGTAGCTCACCCAGACGGCAAGGGCCACGAAAACGAAGCATGTGGCAACGTTGAGCAGCTTGTTTGAGGCGAGGTCGGCGAGCTCGGGGGAGCCCGTGGCCTGGGCCAGGAACAGGTAGAAGAAGTCCACGGCGACGCCGGCCAGGTTGGAGAGGACAATGATGTTGGCTGCGAGCAAGCCCCAACCACCCATCCAGCCCACCCACGGACCGAAAGCCTTGGTGACCCACGTGAAGGTGGTGCCGCTGTCCGGGGAGTCGGCGTTGAGCTCCCGGTAGGCCAGCGATACGAGGATCATCGGGATGAACCCGATCAGGAAAATGACGGGCAACTGGAGCCCGACTTCATTAACGGTTGGACCAAGCGCACCGGTAAGCGTGTACGCCGGGGCGATGGTTGAAATGCCAAGAACGACGACGGCGAGGAGCCCCAACTGCCCCGTCTTCAGTCCCTTGCCGCTGATGTCGTGCGACTCTGCAGCTTCATTGCCGCTGCGGCGGATTGTCTGGCTCATGTGAGGCCCTTTCTAGATGGCCGAAGGCTGCTGCTGGGTAATGCAGTGGATACCGCCGCCCCGTGCGAAGAGCTCGCGCGCGTCAATACCGACTACGCGGCGTTCGGGGTAGGCGTCGGCGAGAATGCGGAGTGCTTTCTCGTCCATGGGGTCGTTGAAAGTGCAGGCGATAACACCGCCGTTGACCACAAGGTGGTTGATGTAGCTGTAGTCCACAAACCCCTCGTCGTCGCTAAGGGTTTCCGGGGCGGGAACTTCGATGATGTTCCAGTCCCGGCCGGCTGCGTCATGGGTGGTCCGCAGGAAGTCGATAATCTCGCGGGAGACCTTGTAATCGGGGTGCTCGGGGTTCTGCTGGGAATGGACCAGAAGGGTGCCCGGGCCCGGAATCGCGGCCACAATGTCTACGTGGCCGCGGGTGCCGAACTTTTCGGAGTCACGAGTAAGGCCGCGTGGAAGCCACACCACGTGGGTGGCGCCGATGGTGCGGGCAAGTTCCTGCTCGATGTCGGCCTTGGTAAGGCCGGGATTGCGGCCCTGGTCGAGCTGCACAGTCTCAGTGACCAGGACGGTGCCTTCCCCATCAACCTGGATGCCGCCGCCCTCGTTGACGATCCCCGAAGGGAGGTGCTGGGCGTTGGCGCGGCCGCTGATGTCCTCGGCAATGAGCGAGTCCTTATCCCACTTAGCCCAGGCCTGAGCGCCCCAGCCGTTGAAGATCCAGTCCACGGCGCCCAGTTGCTTGTTGGAATCCAGGACGAATGACGGTCCGATGTCCCGCATCCAAGCATCGTTGAGTTCAGCGGTAATTACCTCCACGCGTGGGTCCAGATAGCGCGCGGCTGTGTCGACGTCGTCCGGCGATACCACCATGGTGACGGGCTCGAATTCAATGATGGCGTTGGCCACCGTCGCCCAAGTGGTACGTGCCGCGTGGGCCTCTTCTTCGGTGTCACCCAGGGTGTACCCGCCCGTGGGGAAGGCCATCCAGACGCGGTCTTGCGGAGCCGTTTCCGATGGCATGCGCCAGGCGCTCACGCGGTAGCTGCCTGGGTTGGTTTTGCGCCTGGCTTGGCGTTGGGGTGGACCAGTCCGGCCGGGCGAACATCCGACGCCGGGCGGTTGGCGATGGAAGTTGGGGCTTCCAGGTGTCTGATTTCAATCATGGGGGTTTTACTCCGTGAGACGACTGTCACTAAATGAATAGCGTTCATTTAGTATGACCGGAGTCACCCTTCAGCGCAAGACGCGATCTGGAACCGCTCTTTTGTGACCGGCGTGCGTTCCTCGGAGCGCGGGTCGCGCCGGCAGGTCCCGCGTTCGTTCGCTCCGCGAGCGGTTGACGGGGTGAGCCGCACGGACAAGGGCGGGGGCAGGGGGCAGGGCGGGGCGGGCTGGTTGGTTTTCCACATAGGAGAATTGCTGTCTTATTGCGCCTTCTGCTGGCTGGAAGAGTGGGGGCATGGAGCAAATACCGGAGGACGAGAC
>NZ_JBIVXN010000011.1:0-45249 GCF_044769165.1 Paenarthrobacter sp. NPDC090517
CCGTCAGTGGTTCCAGCGTTGCGTGGGCTGGATCATCGCTTTCGTCTTGTACAAGCCAGCGGCTGCGTTGATCTATGCAACGGCGTTCAAGCTCACCGGTGCCAACTTCTTTGGCAAGGATGACGACGGAACGGGCGGCGTAAAGATCCTTGCTGGTCTCGGCCTGATGTTCATCGCCTTGATTGCCTTGCCTGCCTTGATGCGTTTTGTCACTCCTATGGTCGGTGCCGTTGCCGGTGGCGGCGGCGGTGGTGCAGCGTTCGGAGCTATGGCCGGTTCATTGGCCACGGGCGCGATCAACAAGGGCAGCTTCTCCGGTGGTAGCCGCTCAGGCGGGCACCAGTCCTCTTCCAGCTCTCCGGGTGCTGCAGGGGAGAAGGGCCCCAAGGGCTCCACGGAGACGGGTTCCAAGTCCAACCCGAGTGGCGGAGGAAGCACACCCGCCAAGGGGGCCTCTACTGCTGGAACCTCGACGGCTGCAGCTCCTGCGGCGGGTGCAGGCGCAGCAACGGCGGGTGCAGGAGCTGCCGGTGGCGGAGCTGGCACTGGTGCAGCTGCTGGTGGGGGAGCTGGCGCTGGCGCAGCTGCTGGTGGCGGAGCTGCTGCAGCTGCAGGGCCAGTGGGTGCCGGAATCGCGGTCGCGACACAGGTCGCCAAGAAGGGCACGGAAGCCGCGAAGAGCGCGGCTGAGTCATCTACGGGCGACGGCCCGTCCGGAAGCAAAGGATAAGCATGAGCGAACCGACTATTTACACCGAACCAACCTACGGAAACTGGCGCAAGCCCCGCACTGGTGGCATCGGCAAGCTGGGATCACTGGAAACCGGACTGCTGATCGGCGGCCTGTTGGTCGTCATCATCTTGTTCCGCTTCACCGGAGCCCTAGGCGGCGCTGCTGCCCTGGTCATTCTTGGTCTGGCCTTCGCTGCTCTGACTGTGCGCGATAAGCACGGGCTCTCCATGAGCCAGCGAATCATTGGCCGCCGACTGTTCAACCGCTCCTCCAAGTCCCGTCGGAATATCTACCGTTCCGGCCCTGTAGGACACGTCCCCACGGGCAAGTGCCGGCTGCCGGGCCTGCTGGCTACCTCGGAGTTGCACGAATTCCAGGACAGCTTCATGCGACCCTTTGCGCTGCTGCACATGCCCGCAACGAATCACGTCAGCGTTGTCATCGAAGTGGAACCTACCGGCCTTGCTTTGGATGACCGGGAGAATATCGATGCCTACGTCGCAAACTGGGGAGCATGGCTCTCGGGTCTGTCCAAGACTTCCGACATCGTTGCCGCGTCGGTCACGGTGGAGACCGCGCCCGACTACGGAGTACGTCTCCGGCATGAGATCGACTCGAACATGGCCGACTCTGCTTCACCTGCCTCCCGGGAAATGATGGAGGAAGTAAAGGTCAAATTCCCTCAGCAGTCAGCCGTGACGCGCGCTTACATCGCGTTGACGTTCACGACGTGGCGTCCGGGAGCGGAACGGAACCGCAAGATCGAGGACATCGGACTTGATCTTGGCTCGCGTCTAGGCAAATTCACAGAGCATTTGGAGGTGTGCGGTGCCGGAGATGCACATCCGGTCACCGCGCAAACGCTCACCGAGGTTGTCATGAGCGCCTATGACCCAATGCTCGCGGAACACTTCGACGCAGCCCACAGCCAAGGCGTCACTCCTCCGGTGAGCTGGGATAACGCCGGTCCTGTGGCTCACGATGCCGGCTGGGAGTGGTACCGGCATGCATCTGGTTTCTCCAAGTCCTGGGTGATGTCCGTCGCCCCACGTGGTGTGGTCTTCTCAAACGTCTTCGAGGACCTGCTGACTCCCAGCCCGGACGTTAACCGCAAGCGCGTGACATTCCTGTACCGTCCGGTTTCGGCCGGTTCGGCCATGGACGTGGCCGAGGCGGACGTGAACGCCGCCAAGGTCCGTGCATCAGCTACTAAACGTCCGAGCTACCGTGCAGCTGCAGAGCTGGCCTCTGCCGAACAGACAGCGCGGGAAGTCGCCAAGGACGCGTCCTTGATCAACTTCGGCATGGTCATCACCGCAACCGTGATGCGCTCTTCTGACGCCCGTGCAGCCTCCTACGAAATTGAGGACCTTGCCGGTACGGCGCAGCTGATCATTCGCCCGGCCTACGGCTCACAGGACGTTGCTTTCGCCGCGTCTTTGCCCCTTGGCCTGGTGCTTCCTGATTACGTCGCAGTTCCTGCCCGCGTTCGAGAGGCTATCTAATGAAATTCCGTTCCCTCTTCACCAAGAATGACGACGCTTTGGAAGTGGCTCCTCAACTCCCGGACGTCGAGCGGATCCGCAAGGCAGGACGGCGGGCATACATCGCCCCCTCCAAGCGCGGGTACGCGCTGCCCGGTGGCGGGCACGCGTCCTACATCGACCTTCCCGCCGAATACCGTGGATCATCCCGGCAGGTCTGCGGCCTCTACCCGTTCTCGTCCGGGGCAGGCTCACCGCTGGCCGGTGTGCCCCTTGGCTCGAACCTCCTGACCGGAAACATCGTCGGGTTGGATCACTTCACCGCCTACCAGCGCGGCTTGATTCCCAACCCCAGCGCGTACTTCATGTCCAACCCGGCCTTGGGCAAGTCCACCCTGGTCGGCAAGATCATGATGGGCCTGGATGCCTTCGGTGTGCTGTCCATGACCTTGGGAGATGTGAAGGGCGAACACGTGCTCCGCACCCGCATGATGGGCGGCAAGGTAATCAGGCTCGGTAACGACCGTGGCTACCTGAACGTGCTCGATTCTCACATCGCCATGCGCGCCGCCGAACGGCTCACCGGTGGTGCACGTCAGGAAGTCCTGACAGAAGCGCACTACCACCGAAAGTCCTTGCTCATGGCGCTGCTGACCATCGCCCGTGGTTCTTCCATCACGGAGGAAGAAACCATCGTCTTGGACAAAGCACTGCGGATTCTCTTCGACCGCTTCGACGGTGTGCCGCTGATCAAGGACCTCGCTCAGGTGATCGCTGACCGACCCGAGGCCATCCGCAACGCCGTACTCGACCGTGGAGAAGACGAACGATACGCCAACTCCACCGACGCTCTGCAGAAATCTTTGAACGGCATCGCGGACGGCAGCACCATCGGCGGAATGTTCTCCCGCCACACCCGCAAAGAGGACCAGATGGACATCACGCGGTCCTGCGTCTTCGATCTCTCCGCTATCGATGACACCCTGCCTGAGCAGCAGGCAGCGGCGATGCTCGCGTCCTGGTCAACAGGGTTCGCCGCCGTGAAGGTCTCCCAAGTCCTCGCGGACGCCGGACTGGAACCGCGGCGGAACTACAACATCGTCCTCGACGAACTCTGGCGTGCCCTCCGGATCGGACGCGGCATCGTGGACCGGGCCGACTCACTGACCCGCCTGAACCGGCACCAAGGCATCGGACAGATGATGATCTCCCACACCCTCAAAGACTTCGACGCCGTAGCCGACGAAGCTGACCGCAAGAAGGCACAGGGCTTCGCTGAACGCTGCTCCATGATCGTCATGGGCGGCCTTGGCCGGTCCGAGATGGACGCCGTACAGAACCTCCGAAACATGACCCGCGCCGAACGACAGCGGATCGTTTCATGGTCGGACTCAAAGAAGATCACCTCCCGTGGCGGCAAGCAGGCGCCGTACGGTCGCGGGAAGTTCCTGATCAAGCTCGGGCAGGGGCCGGGGATCCCGGTCGAGACTCGACTGACTTCTGTTGAAGACCGGGTGGCTGACACCAACCAGCGCTGGGAGGCGCTGCGTAAGGAAGGCCTGACACCGGAAGAGATCGAGCGCCAGCTGGGAATCGCTGACGCCGACGTTGAGGAGACCGACCATGATGCAGCAGCGTAAAGGGAACACGATCACGTCCGGCCAAAAGGCCGGCTTCGCGCTCCTTGGCCTGTGCGTAATCATCATCGGCGTCCTGGACGCCGGAATCTACGGCGGGTCCATGCTCAGCGGTGACGGCCAGAAGCTCCCGGCCAACCCCTTCGGAACACCGTTCCTGCTGGTGGGCGGCAAGGTCGGCTGGTCCACCATGTCCACGGTCGTGGCCGTCGTGACGGCGGTCCTGATCCTGCTTGTCGCCGTGCTGGTTCTCCGGTTGGTGATGCGGTCCCGCAAGGGCCGTAGCCGTGTGGATCACAAGGCAGCCTTGATGGGACGCGGGAAAGACATCTCACAGATCACCCACAAGTCCGTGGCCGCCTCGGCAGCCAGGTTCGGTGTAAAGGGCTCCATCGGCGCGTTCATCGGCGTCACCATCGCCGGGATGCAAAAGGTCTACGCAGATTTCGAATCAGTGGTCCTGCAAATCTGGGGTCCCCGTCAAGGCAAGTCCTCCACACAGGTCATTCCCCGCGTCCTGGACGCGCCCGGTGCCGTGCTGACGACCTCCAACAAGCCGGACGTCATTGACGCTACCCGCCTTGCGCGGTCGGTCACCGGCCAAATCTGGGCCTTCGACCCGCAAAAGATCAGCGGCGATCCCGCCACGTGGTGGTGGAACCCGCTGTCCTACGTCCGCAATGACGAACGAGCTATGAAGCTGGCCGAAATCTTCATGGTCGCCGGCCGTGGCCCGAACGTCACCGGAGACGCCTACTTCGACAACGAGGGCAAGGACATGCTCACGTCCCTGTTCCTCGCGGCCGCGATCGGTAACAAGCCGATCAGCATCGTCTACGACTGGATCAACCAGGGCAAGCCCACCGAACCCAGCAGGTTGCTCCGCGAGCAAGAGAACGGCATCTACGCCGCCTACGCCTCATCCCTTGAGGCTCAGCTGCAGTACGAACCGGCGCAGCGTGACGGCGTTGTCGGTACCGCCAAAGCCATGGTCCAGACCCTCAAATTCGTAAGCACCCTGCAGTGGGTCAACCCGCTCTCGGAATCGGACTCGCGGCCGCAGTTCAGCCCCGAGGACTTCGTCCGCTCCGCCAAGGACACCCTGTACGTGCTGTCCAAGGAAGGCGGCGGCTCCGCCGCCGCGCTCACCACGGCGCTCACAGTCGCTGTCGCGGACGCGGCTGAGGAATACGCCATGACACAGCCCGGACGCAGGCTCGCCGTACCGTTGATGCTCCCCTTGGATGAAATCGCCAACGTCTGCCCCTGGAAAGACCTGCCGGACAAATACAGCCACTACGGATCCAAGGGCATCATCCCCGAGGCCTACCTGCAGTCCTACTCCCAAGGCGAGGAACTGTGGGGAGAGAAGGGCATGCGGAAGATTTACTCCGCCAGCTCCGTGAAAGTCATCGGCTCCGGCATCGACGAAGAAGGCTTCCTGCGTCAGTTCTCGTCCCTGATCGGTGAGTACACCTACGACACCGTCTCCACGAGCTCATCGAAGACCGGCCAGTCCCGCTCGGTGAACCCTGACGGCGGCAAGGAAAGCATCCTCACCGTCGCTGACCTCTCTGCCCTTCCCATTGGTCGCGCCGTGGTCAAGCGTTCCGGCGCACCGGCCACGCTGATCAAGACCCAGCAGTGGAAGGACGGTCCCCACGCTGACTCGGTATGGCTCTCACTGAACCTCTACGACCCCTCGGAGAAGAGCAAAGAAATGACCGCAGCCATCCTCGAACGCAAAGACGCCGACACCAACCCCGTCGTCGTCGCCTACAAAGCCCAAGCCCCCGCAGCAACCCCGGTTGTTGCTGAGGCTTCGCGCTGGATCACGGCGGCCGGCAATGACTGAGAACCACGACCCCATGGACGCCTGGTCGGACCTGCCCCCGGCAGAAACTGCCGAACCTGTCTCGGAAGACCAGTCTGAACCGGCCCTCTCCGCTTCTCAAGAAGAGGTTCTTCCGGACAAGGACTCCGAGGAGGCTCCCGCCAGCACGAGCGATCAGGACGCTGAGGAAGTCGAGGACTTCCAGCTCGCGGCCGCCGACGTCGTTGCCCTCATTGGTGACCGTTCCGAGAAAATGTCCGTCAGCACGTTCCGGACGCTCGTCGCCCACGGTGAGGCACCCAAACCCCTTGTCTGGGGCCGTACCCCTCTCTGGTCATTCCGCGCCATAGAGGACTGGATCTCCGAGATGTTCGCCTCCGGTGTGTTCACGGCCGCGACTCCCGAACCTGCAGCAGCTGACACCCCAACAGGACCGAGTGCAGCTGACGCGACATCGGACGGTGAAGAGGAACCAGAACCGGAACTGGTGTTCGGCTCCACCGCCCAATGGGTCGAGGAGTACCTGGTGCCCATGTACCGGCGTGAAATTACCGTCAACGGAAACCACACCACGTGGTGCCCGGAATGGTGGCGTCACGCCGAAGCGATCATCCGCTTCGAGGCACTGTGGCGGGCATGGGAACACCTCCGACTCGACGGCAAGACCGGCATGAGCGTCTTCATGAAGGACCATCTCGACCATCACCTGCCCATCCTGCTGGACGGTAAAGGCCCCTTCGATGGCTGCAGCCTGACCGGGGGCCACGCCCAAGCCCCCGACGGCATCAAAGCATTCCGCACCGTTTCCCCTCCAGCTGAGCTGTTCCCCGATGTACGCCCATCAGTAAATGAGACAGAGGAGTAAGGCCATGAACGAATCAGACGGCATCAACGAAATCTTCGATGACCTCCTGCGACAGGCACTGATGTTCGCTGCCAGGATCGGTGAGCAAGCAGCCCGGGCCCGTCAGCAGCACATTGAGCAAGCACGCTCCCGCAGCGAGCAGGAAGGCCGCGAAGCCCTCGCGCGGTTCGATGCGGAGCGCAACGCCGCCCGTGTGGCCCTCGCCCCGGTAGCAGAAGACCGATGGTGGGACACGGCTACCCCTGAACAGATCGGAGCTGCCTACCAGTCCGCCACGGCGTGGGCTAGGGAAGACGCAGACATCGCAAAGATCGGCACAGTCATGGACGAGCAGCTGGCAAAGCGCGGCGTAATCGTCACTGGCACCGAACCGGAACAACTCACGACTCTGCTTTATGCAAAGCAGTGGGCGGTGGAGAAGGACCCGCTCCTGGACAGTGCCCACACCCGGTCAATAATCAACGCCAACAGCCGCGACCGTGAGCGTCTGAACAATCAACTCGTGTCCTCATTTCTCTCCAGCCCCGAAGGCCAAGCCCACGCCGAACGTAACAAGCCACAAGCGGCACAGGACCAAGACGAGCACCAAGTTCAGCTAAAGCAGGCCATTGAATGGGCAGCAGAGGAAGAGCCCCGGCTCTATGCCGAGTGGAACCAACGCCAGGGCTTCACGGACACGGTGGAGGCTACACGGTCCGGCGAAAACGAGTTGATCCGTCAATGGCAAGCCGCAACCACCAAGCCCGCCGAAACTTCGACCGGGGCTCAGCCAGCTCAAGCGCAGGCTCAACTCCAAAGCGATCTGAAGCAGGCCAGCCAGTGGGCGGCAGAGCACCAGCCCGAGTACTTCGCTGACTGGCAGCAGCGACGGAACTTTGCCGACAGCATTGCAGATGAGCGCGGCGACGACGAACGCCTGATCCGCCATTGGCGCACCACGACAGGCGCTCCCGCACCGGCAGCGAAGCCAGACTTCTCCCGCGCCGATGATCTGCGCTCCGCAGCCTACTTCAAGGAAGCGGCCGCAACCGGTTCACGTTTGGACGGTGACGCTGCAGCTGTACGCGCTGAGGATCTTAGGGACATGATTCCGTTGGAAATGGAGACCGGTCCCGCCGCAGATGACGCTGCGTGGTACGCGAAAGAAGCAGCCAAAGCCGACGCCCTGGCCGCAGAGAACTGGGACACCGCAGACCGCCGCGAAGACTTCGCCCGCACACTCCACGGCAAAGCCGACGAAGCCACCGTCGACGCCCGAATCCTCGCTGACGTCAGCCAAGGTACCCACCCAACGGCCGCTGTAAAAGGGCCGGCGCCCAGCGCCACCAAAGCCCGGAAGAACACCAACATCCCCCGCGCCCACCAGATCAGCAAAGGCGGCCGCTAAATGGTGCCGCTGCTCACGAAGGGACGCCTCTGATGCGACTTGACGTAATTAAAGACCCCAGCCTTGACGCCTTTTTCGGGCACGATCTTGCTGAGGATATGCGCAACTCCATCCATGCAGGGGGAGACTGCAGAGCCTGCGGGAAGCAGCTCACCAGTGGGCAGAAAGTCCGGCTGGACGCATCAACGGATGGTTTCATCCCCCATGTGTGGGCACGCCACGCCACTTGCCAGCCGACAACTGCCACACCGATGGCAGCCTCCACACTCACGGAAATGACCTGGATGACCTCCGGGGGACTAGTGCCTGTCGGAGGAACTGCGTTTCAGAAGCCCCGGCTGGTCGCCGTTGCCATACTGAACCCCAGCGTGGACGGCTTCGCATTCAGCCCTTACATCCAGGAGTGGCCGTCCAGCCTGAACGAGTGGTACTTGTCCCAAGGCCTTTCCAAACCCGGCGAACTCTCGATGGGGACACCTTCCAATCCCAATTGGAAAGCTCGGTGGATCGGTGACGCTGTGGCCTTCGATCTCATCCCTCTAGGAATGGGGTACGAAGCTGACATGCCTCCTCAGGCTCTCAGCGCGATAAAGGACTGGGGAGGCCTCATGGTCATCGTTACGCACGCCGAGGTACCTGCCGAGGTCTCATCCTCTAAACAGAAATTCGCGACGTTCATGAGTGCCGGCGACTACACCACGGCTTGGCTCGACGTTGTCTGACCCGAACAACTAGCCAGCATCTAACACGAGACCCACTCAAGCAGGGGCCGCACTTGGTGAAAGTACGGCCCCTGCTTGCGTGGGTGAATCTCCCACGAGGACATCATTGCTAGCTGAAGTTTTCGTCAATCCACTCGTCCATGGGTGAAACTACTGCATCGCATTTGTAGACCTTACTAAGACCTGTTTCGTAGCTTGAACTCAGTATTTTGGTGTTGTGCTCGTTGAGGTTTTCAGCGAACCAGCTGCCTACCCAAATAGAATCTCTGTAACGTCGGCCGGCTTTGTTCGCCAAGTGAGCAGCGCGGTTCACCACGTCGCCCATGTAGATCACGTCGTTGATACCGCTACCGCTGTAGCCGGCCTTGATCATCAGCGCCCGACCGTAGTCCACTCCTATACCCAGCTTCAAAGGTGTCAGTTCCTTTTTGATGAGCTTGGCATTGAGGAGCTTCTTCAGAGTGTTCGCGGTACAAACGAGGGTAAACAAATCATCGATGTCGCTTTGCAAGGGAGTGCTGTAGACCGCCCATACGCAGTCTCCGACTATGTTGACTTCCCTGACCAGCCGGGAGCTGTTTAGGACCGCAACCATTTCGGATATGAACGACCTGTAGATCTTGGCCAGCGCTGGTCTCTTGTGCTTCTCCGTGAGGCCTGAGGAGTCGCGAATGTCAACGAAGATTGCCGTGCATTTGCCATAGACGCCATTGGTGTAGGTCAGCTTGTCACGGTCCGGGAAGTTGTCCTTTTCCTCGAACTGGCCTGTCGGTTGATTCAGGATTTCATCAATCCGCGCTGCGCTTGAAGTGTATGAGTAGAACTTGTAGTTTCCGTCCACGTCACCATCCTGCCGTAGCGACGACAGCGACTGTCACCGTGACACCGACAGCCACAAGTTCCGCGATGATCGCCCTGTTCACGTACCTGAACTTCGCTGATGCTATGTGTGCGTTCTCATGAATCTGAGCCGCTACTTGGCGTGTAAGCCGAGTGGGGTCACTGGTAAGGAGTGACAACACTTGCAAATAGCTTGGGCGGTCCTTCGAGTAGTGCCCGGCAATGTCTCCGAAGAACAGGAGGTTCACTGCGTCTTCGTCGGTTTCCTCCCCATTCGGCAGCCGTCCTTTGGTCCTAGGGAATAGCGCCGCGTATGCAAAGCCAACCGCGCACACCAGAGCCAGGGCAGACAGACCAACTACAGTCCTCAAAAGGCAGGTCCACTGATCCTCGTCCTTAACGATCGTGAACAGCGCCGTCACCGTCGCTCCCACGAAGGCCAAAGTCACCCCGGTCTTTGTGTCCGCGTGTCTCACCCACTCGTTGGTGACAGCCAATGCCTTCCATGCTTGGTCGGGCTGTGGCTCAACATCCCCAGCTGCTGACGCTCTTTTGGTTGCCCACGGGGCCCGTTTCACTGTGATTCCATTTCGGTAGTACGGCCGTCTTCTCGCTGGAAGTACCTTACGTTGCACAACTCAAGCGCCTGAAACTAGCGCCTCCTACCTTTGTCCCGTGACTTGTCGACAGGTTTGGCGGACTCGCTTGAAGTGGTCGGTTTGGCTGGGGTCTGCGTTGGCTTCTGCGGCGGGCGGCTTACGCCTGCAAGGAACTTAACTTGGTCCAGATCCTCCGGGAGGCCGGTGCCCGGCCTACTCTCTGCGGCCGTGATCCATTTCGACGTCGCAGGGGCGGTCTCGTGCACCACGACTGGTTGTGTCGGGTTGGGGATTGCCCCATCGATGCGGGCCTTAACTTCCCGCAACCGGTCCATGGCAGCGACGCGTACGCGTTCAGCATCCGAGAGCCTGCCGGACGCCTTGTGCATGTCGTGAATTGCTCTCATGGTGTTCCGGAGTTGAGCAAGCAATAACGCTTCCCCTGCCGTCGTCGAGGGGCCAACAGCGGACTGCATCAACAGCATCCCTGCACCTTTGGCACTCGGTAAAGGAGCGCGCTCCGTCTTGGTTGGGAAGCGGCGCAATTGAGCGGTCCGGGACAACGCCTTAGCGGTGTCGGCCAGCGGCCCCGGCACGGCCTCCGTCCGAAGACTCCACGCAGCAAACGCTCCCGACGTTTCCCGGGCTACCTGCGCCCACATGGCCGGGTCGTCAACCGGTACGGTCTTGATCCGCTCGTACAGCGAACCAACCTCGGCCGTGTACTTCTCCCACTGTTCCGCTGTCGGCTGCAGGGCTTCCCTGCCCGGTGAGGCAATGCGTTGTCCCTGGGCTACTGCTTGCCACTCAAGGGCTGCAGCGTCGGCGGCTTCCTGCGACCCATCCCAACCCGAACGCAGTCGTGGCAGGGTCAAGTCTCTGGCGAGCTTTCCACCCCCGAACCAGACCGGCTTTTCAGCACGGTTGGCAGGTTTCAACGCTACGGAGTAGCCCTCGACTACTGTCGTGCTGTCCTTGGCGAAACGCGGGCGGATGAGAACGCCTGTGCCGCGCAGACGGCGCACGAATTCAGCCTCGTCAATGCTCGCGGTACTGGCTGCTCGGACGCTGCGCTGCAGCGTCTCGCGTGGCAGTTCTGCCAGTCCCTGGGCGCGTGCAGCTTCCTGTTCCTTGGGGTGGTATCCACGTTCGGCGTGCTCACCGCGTCCGACACGGAGCCCGTACTTTTCCTCCAGCGCGGCGCAGACCTTCTGTGAGCGTGGCTGGTCGTTGTGCTGGCTCCATTTGGTGCCGTCCTCGCGGATCATGGACACAGCCATATGGATGTGGTCGTTACCGGCTTTGCTCACGCCGTGGTGAATGGCCACCCAGCGGCACGGTGGCTTACCGTCGCTTCCGGTGAATCCCATTTCCTCGGCAAAGTCCTGAGCGATACCAGCCCATTGCTCATCCGTTAGGGAGCCTTCGTCGGCCTTCAAACTTAGCGATACATGGAAGACATGCTTGCTCGCAGAGTCGGCAGCGAAGACAGCTTTCGGTATGTCCATTTCGTGTGCCAACGTCTTGGCGTTCTCTGCGTTCAACGCAGCACCACGCTCGACACTGACAATGGCATCCGATGCCGTAATGAGCCGCATGCCCGTGTGTTCATTGGACCGGCCCGGGCCCGCGAGGTACATGATCAGGCCGACCATCTTGGTGCCCTTGGTGATGTTCGGCATCATGGCCGCATTACCGTCACAACCGCATTATCAATACGCACCATCAGTCGTCGTGCAGCGTCCACGGCGGCTGCTGCGTCATCCGGGAATTCTCCCGTGGCATTCGCGTGCCTGGCGATCTGGTTGATGTTGTTGGAGATGGCACCAAGCAGAGTGCGGATGCCCAACAACTCCACCGCAACATTGCGGCGATCCGTGGCCGTTTCTCCCGATTCGGAGAAGGCCGAATCAAACAGCAGACGGGGAACAGAGACGTTCTGCTGGATGGCACGGGCAGCCAAGGCGGCCTTTTCTTCGTCGGTGACGTACACCTCGACCTTGCGGGTGCGTCCACCGGGAACATTGTCACGGCGAGACTTACCAAGGCGACCTGCCTTAGGTGCGTCACCCATTCCCTAAACATCCCTTCACATGCCCAGCGCAGCGACCCCGAAACCTCGGGGACTCACACTCCAGTGTGACAGAGGAGCGGCCGCAGGTCGAGCGGAAAAGCCATTTACCCATGGGTAAATGTATAGCTTGCTCCTCCTGGAAGGCTATGCATGGTTTTGTAACCTCTGCCCTGGGCACGGAAAACCGTCAGTTATGCAGCGAGGCACCATGCACTGGGCCTCTACCCGCCACTTCGCTAGGATGAAGACATGAACATCCACCAGATCGAAGAAGCCGCCGCCCGCAAACTCGACGCCGACCGCGAAGCACGAATCGCATTCATCCGCGACATCGCAACAGCCTCCGAGACATTCCGCGCTGCACGCGAAACACTCGCAGAGTCCGAACGAAACCTAAGCCAGCTGCACCGTCAAGCAGCCACCCACGGCTGGACTGACGCGGACCTCAAAGGCTTCGGTATCGAACCCAACCCAAAGAATGTCGGCGGCCGCCCGCGCCGCGCCAAGAGCCAGCGCGAAGATTCCGGCCAGACCTCCTAACCCCTCGCCCACATGGGCACGGCAAAAGCTAAATCCTTCGGGCTTTTCCCGCACACATGTGGACGACGGGACCCAGCCGACCGCCTGCACACAACCACCACGTCACCACCGGGGCAAAACGTCACCAGAGCAAGCGGTGGCCGTGCGCAGCCTCCTTCCGATATCGGTCACCGCCCGGTCTTGTTTCCCATGGTCCAAGACGTGGCGTTGCCGTCGCACCATGGGAACGGGGCCGGCTTCTTTTCAGCCTTGACGACACACACTGGTCGCGCGGGGCCGGGGACGTGCTGGCACAGGAACCATCAGTGCAGGAACAGTTCTCAGACGGCAGGGGGATTCACGTCGAGGTACTCCCTGCGATCACCCAAGAAACACCACCCAGCCCACACCAGAAACGACAGAAACCCGAATGCCTGTAGAGAAACCGTCACCGGACAGTCCCCCAAACCCTGCCGTCGCTCAAAGGCCAACCGAACAGCACACTGCTAGTCCGCTGTCACTGAGTGATCTGGGAACAGTGCTGCTGAAATACGTAACCATCGCTGTCGGCGTTGGTGCATTCGCCTTCGCACTCAAGGTTCTTTTGCTGGTCGGCATGGATGCACAGGTGGCCGCTGCCATTGTCGCTGGTACCTCCTCAGCGACGGCGATACAGATGTTACTCATCGTGGCACCAGGTATCGGGCTGGCCGTCGCCCTCGTTCTGATTTACCAAGCGGGCAGAATGAGTAAGAGGGGCAACCCAGAGCACCACTCCCATAGCTTTATGATCTGGCCGCCACTGCTCGCACTCGCTGCTGCGGTGGCCGCCCCAACCCTGTTGATGTTTGACTCCTGCGCTGTGATCATTCCGCTGTATGCCATGATTCAAGCTTTCGTAAGCGGTCGCCTGAAGCATGGAGCAAACTATCTTCGTGTGGTCTTTGGAGTGGTGATTATCCTGTCGATCTTTTTCTTCTATTCAACAGATATGTGGCTTCCTAAGGAGCGCATCCGAGTGGCGGGGACTGATCACCTGGTCTACGTAGTTGCTGAATCTGATGACTCCTTGGTTGGCTACTTCCCGGCGAACAAGGCCGTTCTTCGGCTAGAGAAAGAGAACGCAAAGCAGAGGCAATATTGCGCAGCCAAGGACACACCGAGATCGTTTGCCAGCCAGTGGAAAGGGACGCCAAACCTGCCTGAATGCCCGGGTACGGACAAGCCATTTCCGTTCGAATAGCGGGCAGGGCCAAAGCCCCAGCAGATGGAACCATCGAAAACTGCGCCGGCCTCATCCCCAACATCACTAGGCTGTGCATGACCACCGCTTGCTCTGGTGACCTTTTGCCCCGGTGGTGACGTGGTGGTTGTGTGCAGGCGGTCAGCTGGGTCCCGTCGTCCACATGTGTGCGGGAAAAGCCCGAAGGATCTAGCTTTTGCCGTGCACATGTGGTCGAGGGGCTTAGTCGGATTTCGAGGTTCGCTCTTTCGCCAACGCGCGGCTGACGCTCATGCGTCCGACACCCAGCGCTTGGGCGATCTCCACTATGGGTGTTTTTTCGGCGTGCATCGTGCGGGCAGCGTTGATCTTGGCTGCTGTCATAGTGGACGGCCGTCCGCCGACGCGGCCGCGTTTACGTGCCGCTTCAAGTCCGGCGCGGG
Organism: Paenarthrobacter sp. NPDC090517; assembly: GCF_044769165.1. Lineage (NCBI taxonomy): Bacteria > Bacillati > Actinomycetota > Actinomycetes > Micrococcales > Micrococcaceae > Paenarthrobacter > Paenarthrobacter sp. NPDC090517. The sequence goes on from NZ_JBIVXN010000011.1 coordinate 14,360, forward strand.
TGCGTTCCAGCATCCTGCTGCGTTCATGTTCAGCCAGTGCCGAGAAGATGTGGAAGATGAGTCTGCCATCGGCGGTCGTCGTGTCCAGGAAGCTCTCGGTCAGTGACTTGAACTGGATGCCGCGCTGGCCCAGTTCTGTCACTATGCGCGCGAGGTCTGCGGTGGATCGTCCGACGCGATCCAGTTTCCAAACCACCAACACGTTGCCCGGCTGCAGGAACTCCAAACACTCCTGCCACGCTGGACGGTCCTGCGAGGAACCGGACGCGTAATCGGTGAAGGTCCTGATCACTCCGACGTGTTCTAGTGCATCGTGCTGCAGCTGGGGGTTCTGCTCGGCGGTGCTGACGCGGGCATAACCCACGAGGTTCGTTGTCACAGATTCCTGCCCGGGTGCCGTCCCTGACGCTTCTCTGGTTGCCCGGTTTCTGCGGCCGGCCCTTCGGCTGGCGGGCGCAAGGCGTCGCGTGCCGATACCGGGTAGGAGGCATGCACCAGTTTCATGACCTGTTCCATTCCGGGATCCATGGCCACGGACTGTTCCTGGTCCTTCTGGATCGGATCCCGGCCAAGTGTCGGCGGGTTGGTGCGCAGCTCATCTGCCCAGCCGCTCAACCGCGCTTTGAGCTGTGCCAGCTCCTGCTCCCCCACACCGTATTCCTCTACACGCCTGGTGCTGGTGATTCTGTTGATCTGTTCGAGTTGGCCGGCGAACATTGCGACGTCGAAACCGGGGTCGCGGTCGACCGCGAGGTCGAGCAGCTGGTTGTCAGTGAACTTGCCGGACTGCCTGATGGCGTCGAGGTCAAGGTAGTCGCGGACTTCGGCCCTGCTGTAGACGGCGACGACTTTGCTCCCTACAGCGTCCTCAAGACTCAGGACCGGGCCGACAGACAGGGTGACAGGTTCGGCTGCGCGCCAGTCGACGCCAAGGTCCACTTCGACTGTTTGGCCAGTCGGTGAAGTGACGGAGAAATTTGCGAACTGCGGGGCATTGCGGCGCTCTGCTACCTCGAGGCCGCTTGCTCGCATGGCGGCCGCTAGTCGTTGTGTAGCCAGTGCGAAAGCGTCGGTGCTGGTGACGGAGGTGAAGAGGTCTATGTCTATCGTGGGGCGGTCGATGATGCCGTGTTCGCGGATCGCGCCGGAGCCTGCCAAAGCGAAACCGCCGCTGGCCAAGGCTTCAAGCGCTAGACGAGTGACATCACGCTGGTATTCGAGGCCCGGCATTAGGAGTGCTGCGCCAGCTGGGGGAACTTGTTCTCCCACAAGTCACGGACGCGGACGGGCAGCATCAACTCGCTCCATACCTTCATCAATAGGTCGGCGTTGAGCAGCTGCTCTTGGTCTGCTCGCGTGCCTTCGCGCAGTATCGCCTGATATGCCTTGTACACGTCTTCGGGATGTCCCAGATCGCACTCTGCCTGCGGTCCCCAGTAGACGTGCTGTGGAAGCGTCAGGATGCCCTCCCCCGGCCCCTGCAGGGCATCAAGGCTTTCGGTCACCTCGTACGGGATCACGTCACGTATGAGGACTCGTGGTTCGTTGGAGTGGGTGCCCGCGTTCCTGGGCTTGAGGGTGGGCATTGGTCTCTCCTGTTGGTACGGCGTCGGTTGCCGCTGGGCTCAGGTTAGCAAGTGTGCACGAAACTCAACACAGCTAGCTGGTGTTCATGCTGTGGTTCCGTGCAGCGTTTCGTGCAAAATCCGATGGTGAGTTTCCGCGAAGCGGCAGGGGCAGGGAAAACTTGCCCGGGGCGTTGTGGGGCATGCACGAATACGACCGATTCCGTGCACGTCAAGGATCAACCGTCGAACGGCTCGATCTCATCTGGCGCGTAGCGCTCGACGTTTCCTTCGTGGCCCTAGGCCCCCATGAGTAGCCCTAGGCATCTTCCTCTGCCTCACGTTTTAGGATTCGCTTGTACACTTCCTGCAACTCCTCTGTGACAGGTTCCTCATCCGATATGCGGGCGATTTCATACCTGAAGAAATTCACGGTCGTTTGGGTAAGGGTCGGAGAGACAACCTCGCCCAGAATTGGGATGCCGGGACTTGTGTAATACGTGGCAACATCAAGAATTGCCGCCACCCAGCGGACCTTACGGTACAGCTTCAGGGTCACGCCAACAGATGGCACGTATGTTGGAAGGGCTAAGTCCTCCCGGACTCTCTGGGAGGACGATTCCAGTCCGGCGTCGGCCAGCTCCGCTTCTATGGCGTAAACCATGGCATCCTTGAGGGCAATTAGGTCGCGTACCTCCTCCGGAACTGAGACTTTCGCAACCAGCGCGGACCATTCATTGAAGGTACTGACCTCTGGTTTGTCCTTCCAGAGAGAGTCCAAGTACTCGTACCGCCCGTCGCCGTTGGCAAACCGTTCGACCATCTTTGTCAGATCGGGATCTAGGTCATCCTGCGGTCTGGTGAGGTACTTCGCCTTATGCATGGTGGTGCCGGGCCCGGACGGGATCAGCTCCTCCACGGCGTCGAGTAGTTTTCCGATCTTGTGGTTGTACTTTCTGAGTTTGGGAAACTCACCGTTAGCGGCGTAGTTGTTGCAGGCGATAGCTAGCTTGCATAGGCGCTCAAGCCCAGACGAGTAGGAGTACATTCCGACGTGAAGGGAGTAGTTCCGATCATTTGATCTCCGGCCGCCCACATCAGGTTCCGTAGGTACGGAACACAATCGCCGCAGACCGGTCAGGGCTAGTTCTGTCGCGAATTGGGCTTCGGCAACCAGACTGTCCCAGATGGGACGGTTGTCTACGGCCATGGATACAGCGTGGTCAGGTGAGTGAAGGCTTTGGGTGTGCCGTCTTCGTGGAGGGTCATTCCTGAGTGTTCATGGCTCCCGCCTGCGTGTGCGGTTGCTGCCAGCACCAGTTCGAGGTTTTGCCGGTCCAGTCCGCTAAGAACGTCACCCAAGACCACGTGTACTTCTCCGGCCAGAGAGGCTGCCAACTGGAGCAATCTCTGTTCTCCCCCAGAGAGCGCCCCTATTTGGTCAGGGAGGGATTCGAAGTCGATGTAGGCCATTTCCGCATGGCCCTCAGGCGTGGTGCCTCTTGTGTATATCCATGGGTTGCCGGGAGCTGCAAACTTGCCGTTGAAAGCGCGAATCAACAACTCCGTTGCGGCTTCCAGTCCGTACATGCCCTTCGCCCAACGGCGAAGGTCCTCTGTGTGTGTCATGGTGTGAGTCCTTCGTGACAAGTAGTGGTGTCGGGGTCAGCTTAGTGACTGGCCCCGACACCCTAAGGGTTAGAAGGGTGGCTCGGAGTCCGGGCCGTTGCCCCAGCTGCCGCCACTCGTGGTCTGCGGGGTGGCCCACGGGTCATCCTGTGGAGCTGTAGCGGCAGTGTTACTGTTGCCGGAGCCGCCGCCCGTTTGCCCGTTTCCGCTGGAGCGTTGGGTTCGGTTGACCTTGGCGTTGGCGTAGCGGAGGCTGGGGCCGATCTCGTCTACTTCCAGTTCTATGACGGTGCGCTTCTCGCCCTCTTTGGTCTCGTAGGAGCGTGATTTCAGCCGCCCGCTGACAATGACTCGGGTACCTTTGGTCAGGGACTCAGCGACGTTCTCTGCGGCTTCACGCCAGACGCTGGCCCGAAGGAACAACGTCTCCCCGTCTTTCCATTCGTTGCTCTGACGGTCAAAGGTCCGGGGTGTGGAAGCAATGGTGAAATTAGCCACCGCGGATCCACTGGGGGTGAATCTGAGCTCTGGGTCCGTAGTTAGGTTGCCTATGACGGTAATCGTGGTTTCGCCGGACATGATGGCGCCTTTCTCTCGGTTTAGAACAGTGCGTTTCGTGGTTTGATGTCGGGAATATCGCCGTACGTCGGCCACCCCTCCCCTTGTTCCACGACGAGGAAGCGCTGTGTCTGGTCTCCGCTGATGGGCTTGCCTTCCTCAGCGTATTCGGGCTGGGAGTAGAACTCGCGCATCTCAAAGACGGTGGAGTTGCCGTGGGCTGACCAGCCGGAGAAGTTGCATCGGAGTGGTTCGTCGGGGTCCGGTCGCCCTTGTGGTGGTTCGAGGTATCCGGTGATCTTGGACGGGAAGCTGCTGTTGCGTGCCATGGTTCCTAGACTTCGGTGGTGCCGATTTGGCGTACTTCGCGGAACGAGTGGGTGTGGTTTTCGAGCCATGTGTGCAGCTCGTCCTCGGTGGTGGTTGCTTTGATCTTGGTCTTGCCCTGGTGGGAGTCGTAGACGGCGAACCAGATAGTCATGATGTCCTCCAAGTTGGTGGCCCGGTACCCGGGGCTTGTGTCGTCCGGGTACCGGGTGGTTCGTTAGTCGGCGGTGGGGATTCCTGCGGCGAGGAGGTCTTCCCAGATTCCTGAACCTTCGACGTCGGTCCAGTCCGAACCTGAGCGGAACGCTGCGTGCACTTCCGGGGTGCGCTGGCGGTCTTCCCAGATTTCCAGTCCGCTCAGGGAGCCCTTTTCGTCCATGATGAGCCGGGTGGTCAGGTCTTCGTTGCTGGGGTCGCGGTAGACAGCTGCGACGTGGTGGTCGTCAATGTCGTGCAGTTCCGGCAGCTGCTTGCCGCAAACGAGGATGGGGTTGGCTTTGAGCAGCGTTTCTGCGTGCTGGTCGCCGTAGATGCCTGAGTCGATTGCTCGGCGGTCGAAGACCTGCGGCTCAACGTCCGTCACTTCGTGCTCGCGTCCGTAGGTCTTGGCGGTGATTGAGGGGAGCATCCCCGAGCCGTGCATGACGTCGATGTACTGGTGCAGTCTTGCGGTGGTGATCTCGGGGCTGTCGTAGTGTGCCTGGACCCAGGACTCCAAGCCGTCGCGGCTGATGGTGACGTTGGCTCGGAGTTCAAAGGATTCGCGGACGGTGATGGTCACGTCCAGCGTGTCAGTGGCCATGGTGGCGCTGGTGCCGGCTGTCAGGGTGCTCTGGTTCTTCATGGTGTTCTCCTTGCGTAGGAAGGGTTGTTCCTGCTGGTGCTGTGTCCGCAGCTTTAGCAGGTTTGGTTGTTGGGGCTAAGCGGCCAGCTGGGCCAGTTCCTCGATCTTGTCTGGCCGGAATCCGGACCAGTGGTCGTGGTCGGTGACGATGACGGGGGCTTGCATGTATCCGAGTGCCTTGATGCGTTCCAGCGCTTCGGGATCCTTGGTGATGTCAACGGTCAGGTGCCCGATGCCTTTCTTGTCCATGGCCCGCTCGGTGGCATCGCACTGTACGCAACCCGGCTTGGTGTAAACGGTGATCGTCATCTGTCTCAGCTCCATCGTGGCGTCGGTTCTGGTTTCGTTCGTCTGCTTGACTTGATACTACTATAGTATCACGATGATACTACTCGATCTAGGTTTTTAGGATGTTTTCCGGGAAAAATAGGAGAGGCGGAGTCTTTCGACCCCGCCTTCTCCCCGTCTACTTGGTGCTGTTGATGACTCCGATGTCGTAGCCGCCCCATGGGCTGCGTCCGGGAACGTGCCGACTGCCCATCGGCTCCCTGAGAGTCCTCACTGGTGCGCCGGGGTATTGCCATTCCGTGGGGTAGTCCTCGGGGATTTTGTACTTGTATCCGCCGTTGGGCTTCATGGTTGCCGTGACCAGCGGCAGCTCCTGCCATCCGGGCCAGCAGTGGTTCAGCATGTCTTCCACGGCGCTGTTCTCGTTGTTATGGATACCGCTCCACCAGTCACAGTCATGGCAGTAGACGCGGTAGAGCAGTTCGCCCAGGCATTGGCATTGCGGGTTGCGCCAGTGCTCATTGCATCGAAGATCAGCCCCGTAGGTGAAGGTCCGGTGAGGTGAGCCGGCTGCTACGTTCCGGCCCGTCCGCCATTCATTCCACTGACGGCTCCAGTTGGATACTCCGAGGATGCCTTCGCTTTTGGCCCGGTAACTGTACGCCTCGTCCAGCTCGTCGGGGTGGTAGTGGCCGACAGTGAAGTGAAGAGGGGCCGTTGGCTTGGTTTCGAGTTCCAGTAGGGTTAGAAGGTCAAGCTGGCCGGTCAGCACGTCTATTGCTGTCATGGTCCTATCTCCTTATTGCGTAGGGATGAGAGTCGCTTGGCCGGGTGGGTTCTGTGTCCGCAGAGCCCACCCTTTTTCATATCCTTGCGATACTATAATGATACTACGGTGATACTATACGATCAAGGTGTTTCCTGCCGTCGAGGCCAATATCTGCGCGGGTTTTTTGTCGTTTCTGGTGTGGGCTGGGTGGCGGGTCTTGGGTGATCGCAGGGAGTACCCCTACGCAAATCCCCCCTGCCGCTTGAGAACACTTCCCGCACTCGTGGTTCCTGTGCCCGCACTCCCCTGCCCCGCACCACCACTGTGTGTCGTCAAGGCTGAAAAGAAGCCAGCCCGCTACCCAAAGTGCGACGGCAACGCCACGTCTTGGACCATGGGAAACTCGGCCGCATGGAAGCTATGTTGATCAGAGAAGGAAAGGATTCAGTTGTGGGACTACGGAATTTCATGAGCAGGCGCCGGACCGTCGCCGCAACCCCAGCGGCGGTCATGGCGCCGCTATCCGCCACCGTTGGGCCTAAGCCGCCTGCGCCGGTTGATCCGGTTGATGTGGCGGCTGCGCGGGTGGAACTGCGGCGGGCTATGGAGGAATCGGGCGTAACCTCATTCCGCGCCTGCAGTAGGGACGGGCAGCATTGGGCAGAAGACCCTCAAGCGATGCGGGCCATGGCTGATACGTTCAGGAGCATCCATAAGCTCATTGCAGAAGATGATCCTAAGGGCGGCCCGGCCCGCTAGGGCCAGCCGGTAACAGGCCATCCGTGTCCGAGTCCATTCCACCAGCACTCCAACCACCGGTTGCCGTTGCTCTGGCCAAACTCATCAAGTCCTTCCCTGGTCAGGGCGCGCTACCGGGCGGGCTTTGGATGGAGCCCAAATGGGATGGGTTTAGGGCGATAGCCCTTGTCGAAACTGATCAGGTGAGGCTGTACTCCCGTCAAGGCAAAGAGTTGACGAAGGTGCTGCCTGATCTGGTCGAGGCTTTGCTGGTGCAGGTGCCGCCCGGTGTGGTCCTTGACGGCGAAGCCGTGGTTTGGAACGGGGATCGTCTGGACTTTGAGGCGCTGCAGCGGCGCATGGTCACCTCGCGGGCTGCTTTGCCTGAGTTGGTCCGTGAGTTGCCGGCTGCGTTTGCGGCCTTTGACGTGCTGGCCGTTGCCGGGCAGGACGTTCGCGGTGTTCCGTTCAGCGGACGCCGCCAGCTGCTTGAGGAACTGGCACGGGAATGGACAGCGCCGTTGAACCTCTCCCCTGCCACCACGGATGTGGAACTGGCGAAGACCTGGTTACGGGACTTGCCATCCATCGGGGTGGAAGGGCTGGTTTTCAAGGGCGGATCGCAGTCCTATGACTCGTCTCGTTCGTGGCTCAAATTGAAGCATAAAGACACTTTGGATGTGGTCTGCGCGGCCGTCATTGGTCCGCTGAGTCAGCCGCAGGCGATCATCGCCGGATTGCCGGTCGATGGGCAGTTGCGGATCGTCGGCCGCTCCACGGTCCTTTCGACGCGGGTAGGACGTGAACTGGGTCGTCAGCTTCGCTCGGCGCGGCCTGGGCACCCGTGGCCCGAAGAAATCAGCGAAGCCTCTCTGAATAGATTCAGCAAGGAAAGGGGCCCGGTGCGCCTGACGCTGGTTGAACCGTTCGTAGTCGAGGTGGCGGCCGACGTTGCATGGTCCGGTAAGTCATTCCGGCATCCTTTGGCCTTCAGGCGTTCCCGGCCTGAATTGGACCCTGCCGATGTGGAACTGCCACCGCACATCAAAGGCCGGTAAGTCCTGAAAGCCGTCCGCGGATTCCGGTGATGGATAATCCTGTCGTACCCCTCCCCCACACTGGAATCAGCGGCCAACCGGCCGTTTTTTCTTTCGTGTCGATTCGAACATATATTCTAGTGGTGTGGTAGTGAATCCGGAGCAGGCCAAGGCGCTACACGCGAGGTATTCCAAGCGTGCGCAGCCGTTCGGGCTCACTTTGGAAGAGCTTGATTTCAAGAACTTCCCTTTGCGCAACGGGTATCCGGGGATCCCGGTGCGTGCGTGGCTACGGTTCCCGAACTGCGCTGAGCTGGTGGAGGGCGAAGTGTTCGCCTGGACGGAACGGGCTGCGGAAGTGACGTGGAAGGACGGGCCTTTGACGTACCGGACATGGGTGTGGGCCTCGGCGGTTACCCGCCGTGGAGAAGCAATGGGCAGGAATCTAGGAGAGCGCGTAAACCGTGACAGCAACAGCGAATGAAACCACCCTCAACGTCGAGGTTGACGTCCGGTTCAGCCCAACAGGGCGGCCGTTGGCCGTCAGGCATGAGGGCCGGCTCTGGGTAATCACGGAAGAACCGGTTCACTGGTTCGAGCGGGACTCCTGGTGGGAGCGTCGACAGACGGCGCCGGTAGGCGTCGGGAACATCGTGGACATCGAGTTCTGGAGAGTGCAGGTCAAACTCTCCGCGAATTCGGCCCTGCGAACCTTTCTGCTCCGCCTCGATCCCGCGGCCGACAGATGGCTGCTGGAATCCATCAGCTAGTGCCGACTGACTTGCACCACTCCCTCATTCCGGAGCCGATGTGGGAGCGGCTCCGCGAAGAGTTCCAGCTGCCCAGACTGGAGCAGGTCCGTGAAAGACTCTCTGTCGTGCGTGAGCATCCCGAACCGGCGCGGTGGATGTCTGCGTAGAATCACCATTGCGGACGTGGAGGATCGTCAGCGTCAACTGGACCGATCCCCCACGTGTTGACTAGGAGATTAGTTTGCGATTCCGCTAATGAAGTCCCAAACCACGGGGATCAGGGCCGAGACCATCACACTAGCTGTGTTGACCCACAGGTGGACGGTCTCGGCTTTCCGTTTCTCAGGTCGCGTTTCTTCCACAAGTATCACCCCCTCTTCACTGTGAAAATGCCAGAGGTTTTGATGATTTGGCTCAGGTCGATCTGTCCCTTGGATGGCTTGTCGAACGGCGCTCTCAGTGTGTAGTGAGGCTCTGTAAAGGTGATCTGCGCTGTTCCGTAGTCTTCCCAAGTCCGGTTTTTGGACGTGATAAGTTCGTGTTTCCGGAGGTCCTTGAGTCCGGTTGTAAGGACATCCGGAGAAAATCCGTACCACTTCTTTACCAGCCGCCCTGGCAGGTAGAAGCCGGGACGGAGAGATCGCGCGATGAGAAGAACGGCCTTTCCCTGGACAGTGAGTTCTCGGTACCAGTTTTCTGACCAGTACTCCAAGGGCAGGGTGAAATACTTGCCCGAAGGAGCCGTGTATGGATCCCCTTCTCCGTTTTCGTGGAGGGTTGTGATCTTTGCCTGCTTTGACTCCCGCTCACGAAGGATGAGCCTCCGGTCAGCAAGTTTGGCCCAGCACCTCGACACGGCATCCTTTCCGTAGGCTCCATCCCCGAGGCCCATTGCCCGAGACCACACAGCGGCATCGCGCTTGGTGTCCCATGGCGGCGCTGACGCTGCGAGGCGGTGAAGGAGGTACAAGTCCAGTGATCTGCCGTTGCTTGAGTTGATGAGCTCGCCGAGCGGCCCGGGCGTGTTGTCCTTTTGGATCTGAACGAAGTCAGTCCTGATAGGAACGTTTTTCTTCCGCTTGGAGTCGTCCAGGAGGGCTTGGATCGACTTGTCTTGAAGCTCTGTGAGGTGCTTTTCCATGGCTTGATCTAAGCACTAAAAAGCATGGCGAAAGGGAGAGCTGGATTCGCTGAACTGCAGTCTCAGCGGATGCTATACAACATCCGATAAAAAATTCCACATACAATTACCGATCCAAACACCCGATAACAATGCCAAAACGCCAACTGGCGTTTGCGCTGCTCGTCCATGACATGGGCCGTGACCACCAGTGCGACTTGAAATAGTTTGCCGGGAAGTGACCATTTGCGCCCCCAAGACCCCTGGACGGCTCCGCGCTGGGCATGGAGCGCCTCTGCGGGTGCTCCTGCCGCTGTCGTCCCGCCAAGCGCTACGACGGTTGTCGAGGAGCACCCCACAGGGCGCGCAGCGCTTCTGCAGCTGACCTCCCCGTCCGAAAGGGACCTTCGCCGTCAGAATCAGCGGTTGCGCCGGGGTTTCAAGAATGTCTGCACCCCCTGATGTAATGGCTGAGGATCGGGATCCCCTAGGGTTGCCGATCCACGTCACGCTGTGCTCCGGGTTGGCCGTTTCAAGCCGCCCTCTCTCTGAAGGAACTGCTCTATGGATGATCTGCAAGACCTTGACCTGCTTACAGTTGAGCAGCTCATCGAGATTATTCAGGAGAAAACCGGGGCTGGCGTAAATCTTTCGTTCACTGGAAAGCAGCAGGCTCGCAGAATTTCGCGGCTGGTGCGCCCCAGAGTGCAGCGCCGGATCCCTGGTCTTTCACACGGTAGCCAGGAAGAACAATCGAATAATTTGCTCCTCGAGGGCGACAACCTGCAAGGTCTGGCCTCGCTCTATCGCTGGCGTGGCCATGTTGACCTGATTCTGACGGATCCCCCGTACAACACAGGGAACGATTTCAGGTACAACGACAAGTGGGACGAGAATCCCAACGATCCTGGTCTTGGCGAATTTGTCAGCTATGAAGACACCGCACGGCATACCAAGTGGATGAAGTTCATGTACCCCCGCCTGCAGATGATGCATTCAATGCTCAAGCAGTCCGGTGTTCTGGCCATCTGCATTGACCATCGCGAGCTCTTCCACCTTGGGCAGATGCTGGATGAAATCTTCGACGAGAAGAACAGACTGGCCATCATCAACTGGCAAAAGGCTTACGCCCCGAAGAGCCACGACGGCAACGTCTCCACCGCCACGGAGTACGTTCTTGTGTACGCCCGCAATGCCGAGTATGTGAAAACGGGCCTGCTGGAGCGTGGCGTGTCCACCGATGCCAAATACAAGAATCCCGACAACGATCCCCAGGGACTGTGGCGGGTTGATAACGCCACGGCTATGGGCGCGTCCACCCATGCCGGGCAGGTGTATGGAATACAAAACCCGTTCACAGGCGAGGTCCAGTACCCACCTGAAGGCCGCTGCTGGGCCGCGAGCCGGACAAGAATGAAAAAGTGGCTCGAGGAGTGGGGGTCGCCTTACCAGACGGTGGACTTGCACGACCATGCGCCTTCCCCTGCCCTTGTACTTAAAGGCGTGAAACCGGACGGAAGCATAGACTCTGGCATTCTCGAAAGCTCAAGGATCGCCGCCGAGAAGGTCCGCGACAACGAGGTCTGGCCGGAACTATGGTTCGGAAAGGACGGGCAGGGTCGCCCGAACCGGAAGAGATACCTCGAAAAGGTCAAGAAGGGCATCGTCCCCATGACCTACTGGGCGGACGTGGACTTTGATGCCATGCCGGAAGAACTTGGATCTGTGTCTTGGGAACACGAAACCGTAGGACACAGCCAGACAGGTATCCGCGAGCTTGATGCAGTCGTCGGCAAAGGCCATGGTTTCGAGACGGTCAAGCCTTTGATGTTGATGCAGCAGATAATCCAACTGTGGTGCCCCCCGGACGGCCTCATTTTGGATCCGTTCGCTGGCTCAGGAACCACTGGCCACGCGGTATTGGCTCTAAACGAAATGACAGAAGCGGACAGAAGGTTCATTCTCATCGAGCAAGGACGTCCGTTAAAGGGAGACTCCTATGCCCGGACGCTCACGGCCGAGCGGTTGAAGCGTGCTGTCACTGGGCAGTGGGCCAATGGAAAAGGCCAGCCTCTCGGGGGCGGGTTCGTGTTCAAGACGCTGACGAAGACGGTAGACGCTAAGGCCGTGCTACGCATGGAACGCGACGAGATGCTGGACACCGTAATTGCCTCGCATCACGATTCCGGTCGTCGCCGAGGAAGTTCATTGGTCCCGTACGAGGAACCGAATTATCAATATTTGGTTGCGCGCAACGGCGAACGGCATGGTTTTTACCTCGTGTGGGACGGGCCGGACGGCAATACGGACCTCACGGAAGAGGTCTACGAAGCGTGTGTAACCGAGGGAAACCGAGCAAAGCTGGAACCGGTCTATAACGTCTACGCGCGTTACAACCTGTTCGGCACCGAGGACGTGAGGTTCTACCGAATCCCTGACCAAATCCTCATCGACTTCGGACTGGACATGAGAACCGAGGCATACACGGACCAAGGGGCGGAACAGTGATTCAGCTTTTTCAGTTTCAGCGCCAAGCGTCATCACAGATGGCCGATCGATTTCTTGAGTACCAGGGAAACGAGGTTCTTAAGGGCACAAAGAACAACCCACAGTCAGTTCCCTTCTTCCAGTCCCTCGCTGCGCTAACGGGTGCCGGCAAGACCGTCATTCTGGCCGACACCGTTCGGCAGATGGCCGCCCCGCTGGCCGTTGCTCCCGTCATCCTGTGGCTATCCAAAGGAAGGGTGGTCGTGGAACAGAGCTACGCCAATCTCTCCTACGGAGGCAAATACAACCACCTTCTTGGGCCTGCAACTGTAAGGCTGCTCAGCGAATACGATCCTTCTGATGTAGAAATGGCGGATACGCCATCCGTCTTCTTCGCGACCGTGGGTACCTTCAACCAGAAGGACATGGACGGAGGAAACCGGAACATTTTCAAGGCCGACATAGACAACACTGGAACCTCCACCTGGGAGGCGCTGGCCGAGCGCAAGGATGCGTCCGGGGTCAAAAGACCTCTCTTTGTCGTCTACGACGAAGCGCAGAACCTTTCAGAGCAACAAACGCAGCTCTTGCTAAAGCAGCAACCTGATGCCTTCCTTCTTGCAAGCGCCACCATGCGGCTACCCCAGCTGATGGTCCAGGAAATTGACCATTTGAGAAGATCGGGCAGGTCTGACGATTGGCTCGTCACGTCAGTGCAATCTTCCGTGGTGGTCTCCCAAGGTCTTGTGAAAAGCACTCTTTCTCTGGCCGGCTATAAGAGCCCAATGGAAGAGACGGTTTCCGCCATGCTGGCGGATATGAAAGAAGCTGAAATCGACGCTGCTGAGTATGGCGTTGACACAGCTCCGAAGGCTATCTACGTCTGCAAAACCAACGTCCTTGCTGACGATGCCTTCCGCAAGGACAACCCGCAGCAGCCCTTTGGCCAGCGTCAAGCGCCGCCGATTCTGATCTGGCGATACCTCACAGAGCAGTGCGGCGTCGATGCCAGCGAAATCGCGGTGTACTCGAACCTCGATGTCCACAAGAATTACCCGCTGCCGCCTGAATTTGTGCTCTTTGGAGGTGGAGAGAAGGATTACGCGGAGTTCACGGCCGGAGACTACCGACACATCATCTTCAATCTGACCCTTCAAGAAGGCTGGGATGATCCTGATGTCTATTTCGCATACATCGACAAGTCGATGGAATCCAGCGTGCAGATCACGCAGGTTATCGGGCGGGTGCTCCGTCAGCCGGGTGCGACTCATTACGCACCTGAGCGCTTGAATACCGCTCATTTTTATGTCCGCGTCGACAGGAACGAAACGTTCAGCGATGTTCTAAGCGAAGTGGCCTCGCGGCTCGGTCAGGACGCACCCGAAATCCGGATAGTAGCGGCGGCTCCTGGTTCCAGCCGACCTAGGGAACTCAAACCCAAGCTGCGCAGAGAAATACCTCGAACGGCACTAAGCTCGCAGGACGCAGTCCTGCCGGTTGAAACGCTTTTGGCTGGGATGCTCGACTACAGCGATTCGGTGAAGAACACCACGGGAGTTGGTAGCCGTAAGCTCGTCCAACAGACGGTCGGGGCCTCCACTCAAACAGTCCAAGACTGGGAAGACTACGAGGAGTCCAACAAGGTATCTGCGCGCTGGATATTTCATCGCGAGGTACTCCGACTCTTTCCACGAGCCCTTGATGTGGCCAGTACAGCGGACGAGCGATTTGATGTACATCTCGGCGTGGGAAGCAAAGCATTCGACCAGGTCAAAGACCTGGCCCGCCGCGTGGTTCAGGCGTACGTCGAGAACGTATATTTGGTCCAGCGGAAGCCAAATCCCTTCGTTGTGGGCCCAATATTGGTACGCGATGGAGAATTCGAGAAGTTCACGAACTCTCTGCATGGCGGGTACGAAGATCTGAACGATCTCGAACGCGCCTACGCACGATCCTTGGATAAAACCGGGCACACTTGGTTCAGAAATCCGCCACGAAGCGGATACGGCATCCCTCTGGTCTCTGTTGGGGACACCTCGAACTTCTACCCGGACTTCGTCGTATGGACGGCTGACAAGGTCATCTGTGTCGATACCAAGGCCCCGCACATCCTGCAGGGCGAAGCTGGTCGTAAGCTGCTCATGGTGCAATCGCGGACGGACACTCCAGTCAGGCTGGAAATCAGATTCGCAACGCCGGGCGAATTTAATTCAGCGTTCGAAAGGCTGAGCACCGATGGATGCACCCTCTGGGGCTTGAAATCGGACGGAACGCGACGTGCTCAGCATTTCCCCTCCATCGACCTGGCCGTAGCCCACATGGTTGATTCGACAGCCAAGGATTAACTGACGCTCGAAAGAGTTCCCAGAGTGTTCACAGAAGCCCTGCACAGCCTTACAGCTGTGCAGGGCTTTTGCGTGCCTGGTTCTAGCGGCGGTATTCGGTTTGGCGTTGTGTGCTTTGGCCTGGTGTTCGTTGGTCAGTTGCTGTGGCGGTGGCCGTGGACGCGACGGGTCGAGTCGGGAAGGACGTTCGCTGGAGCTGCTGAAGTTTCTGTAGCTCGGGGTCGAGTCCGGACGTGGGCTGAGGTTCTGGCTGTGCTGGTTCCTCCGGTTTTGCTGCGTCGGCCATGAGCTGGTCGATGCGTGCGGAGTTCGCCTGTGCAGCTTTGAGCGCGTCGGAGTGTTTGAAGGGTTCAGCCATTGCTTTCTCGGCTTGCTCGACGCGGGTGAGTGCTTCCTGTCTGCGTGCTTCGACGTCAGCGGCGAGCCGTGGCAGGGAGGAGACCCTGTTCTCGAGTTGCCTGATGGTGCCGAGGTCAGCTGAGAGCAGACCTTTACGGGATATTTGCGTGGTCGCTCTGGGTACGCCTTCGACGCGGACTTCGACGGTGGCGTGGTCTAGTTCCCTGCCGGGGACGAGCTTGGCCCGGAGTTCGTGGCCGCCGAGGGTGGCGATGGTGCCCAGCTCTTCGTATCCGTAGAGGTTCATGAGCCGGTGTCCTTGCCGTCCTGCCCATGCCCGGAGTGCTTCGGCTGCATCGTTCCTGCTGTCCAGGATTCTGCCGTCGATGCGGGCTTTGAAGGCGTCCGCGGTGGTGTCGACGGTCCGAGCCACAGCGGCGTGGATCAGTGGCAGGTCTTGGGCTGCTGCGTCAGCTGCTGCTTGTTCTCCGCGTTTGGTGTGGTTCACCGCGAGAAGGTTGCGGTTGTAGGCGCGGTCCAGACGGCTGAGGCGGGCTAGTTCCTGGTCTGCGACGGCTTTTTCCAGCACCAGCGGGTTGCCGCTGGTGATGGCTTTGGCTTGGGCGAAGTTCAGGGTGTTGTCCCCGATGTCTTCGATTTCCCGTACATCCAGACGTCCGCGCATGATCTGGTTGATGAACCGGGATTTCCGCTCCAGTCCTTGCCACATGAAGGAGTCGAAGGATTCCTTGGTCACGACTTGGGAGATGCGGACCTCGGGGTTCTGGTTGCCTTGGCGCAGGATGCGACCGTGACGTTGCTCGACGTCTGCCGGCCGCCACGGGGCGTCCATGTCCACCAGATGCACGGCACGCTTTTGAATGTTCGTGCCGACACCCATTTTCGATGTGGACCCGACGAGCACGGCGATCTGCCCGGAACGCGCGGCTGCGAACAGCCGGCCTTTCTCATTGTCATTTTTGGCTTCGTGGATGAAACGGACCATGTGTTCGGGCACGCCACGGCGACGGAGCTGGTCTTTGAGTTCGCCGTAGACGTTCCACTTCTCCGAGGGTGTGCCGAAGTCGCAGAAGACCAACTGCAAGGCACCCCTGGCCGCTTCCGGTTCCCCGGTGGAGGGGTCGGTGTAAACGCGGTCTTTGTGTTCTTCGTACACGCGGGCCAGCAGGTCGGCTGTGGCGCTGATCTTGGTGGGTCCGTGCTGGAACAGTGCGGGATCCACGAGCCTCATGTCCAAGGCAGCCTTGCGGCCGTCTGAAGAGACCTTGAGCATGTTGTCTTCCTCGGAGGGCACGAGACGCTGCTGGATGGCGTCGACGCGGTTGCCGATGTCCTGGATGTAATTACGCAGTTCAGGGCTGGGTTCAACGACCAGCATGTTCGGCTGCCTGAGCCCATCCCCGTCCCGTGGGGCGAGGGCCGGGATGGGCAGTTTGAGGTCTTCGGCGGTTTTGACGTCGGCGAAGGTGTGGAACATCTTCAGCAGCTCGGGGACGTTTTGGAACTTCGCGAACCGGCTCTTGAGTTTGAACCGGTCACCGCCAGCGACGGAGAGTTCCATCTCTTCAACGACCTGGCCGAACGTCGCGGCCCAAGTGTTGAAGTCCTTGATCCCCGCTGCTTGGAGCAGGTCCGGACGCAAGTAGCGCTGCATGACGTACATTTCCGTGACGGAGTTCGCGATCGGTGTTGCCGTGGCACCGGTGATCACCCGTCGTCCTTCACGTTCGCGCAGGTATTCCGTCTTCATGTGAAGATCGGATGCACGCTGTGAACCTTGGATCGCGGCGCCGGGGATGTTGGAGGGCGTGCGGAGATTCTTGTAGTCGTGCAGCTCGTCCACGACGAGGTAGTCAATGCCGGTTTCCTCGAAGCTGATCCCCGGGTCGGCAGGGCTGTCGAGCTTTGCTTTGAGGACTTCCTCTTCGGAAAGGATGATCTTTTCGAGGCGTTTGACGATGCTGGAGCTGGCGCGTCCGTTCTCCTGGCCGTTGTTCTTGGCCGCTTCAAGGTCCGCCCTTAATTGTGCGATTTCGGAGGACTTGTAGGCAGCTTCGGCTTCGGGGCTGAGCGTCACGCGCTGGAACGCGGTGCGGGTCATGATCACGGCGTCCCACTGGTTCGCAGCCGCGCGGGCAACGAACTGGCGGCGCTTGTCGCCTGCGAGCTCAGTCGAGGAAGCGGCGAGGATGCGCGCCTGGGGGTAGATCTGTAGCCATTCCCGGGCGAACTGTTCGAGCATGTGGTTCGGGACAATGACGGCGGGCTTGTTAACCATGCCCAGTCGGCGCAGTTCCATCACGCCCATGACCATTTCTGCGGTCTTTCCGGCACCGACCTGGTGGAACAGGCCAACGGCTGGTTCGGAGAGCATGCGCGCCACGGCCGCGCGCTGGTGCGGGCGTGGGGAGAAGTCCTTGGCCATCCCGGGCAGGGTCAGCCGCTCCCCTTCTGTGCTGTAGTCCCTGAGCACGATGGAGTTGAAGCGGCGGTTGTACTCGCCGATGAGGCGGTTGGCCCGTTCGGGTTCCTCCCACACCCATTCGCTGAACCGTTCCTGCAGCAGCTGAGCCTTCTCCTGCGCCGCTGCGGTTTCAGTGGGGTTCAGGATCCGGCGCTTGTCCTCGCCCTCATCGGTGACACGGACCGGCCGTTGCTCGAGGACCTGTTTGAGGATGTCCGAGGCGGGCATCCGCTGGGTGCCCCAGTTGCTCGTGGCCGCGAGGGTGTGGCGGTTGGCTTTGACGTCCCACATGGAGCCGGCTGCGTTGGAAACGGTGGCGTAGGGGTCGTTGAGGATTTCCCGGACGAATTCCTGATGGGTTTCGGCGTCGATCCAGACCGCGCCGAGGCGTGCTTCCACTTCGTCCATGCGCAGCGGTTCCGGAATGGCTTCGGTCAGGGCCTGAACGTTGGCTTTGAACCGTTCGTCAGTGAGCGCGGCGGCTTGCGCGATTTCGAGCTTTTCGCGGACATTGCCGGAGAGGTATTCGGCACGTGTCTGGAAGGTTTCGTCCGGGCCGGGCACCTGGTAGATGCTCTCCCCCATAGCGGCGCGCGTTTCCTCGCGGCTGATGCCCAACAACGATGCGGCGTAGTCTAGGTCAACGTCGCCCACGGTATCGAGGGTGACGGTGAGGGCTTCTTCTGCGGTGTCGACGCCAAGAATGGGGCGGCGGGGCTGGACCTGACGGCTGGAGAGCAGAGCGGCCGGGGAGGCCGTCTGCGTGGCCTCGTCGAAGTTCTCCAGTGCCTTGACCAGGGGTCCGAACGGGTCACGGCCAAGGATCGAGACAGCCCGGGGTGTGATGCGGGCCTGGATGGGCTCCTGCGTCTCTTCATCCACACGTCCGGTGTCCCGGAGGGTGAAGCGATTGATCGGGCCATAGGTGTCCACGTATTGGCTGTAAGCGGTCTTCAACTCATCACGCAGCGCGTCGATCTCGTGGCTGTCGTCGCGGCTGTCGGCTTCTGCGGTGAGGAGCTTGCGGCCGGCGTCCCTGAGGCCGAGAAGGGCTCGTAGTTCAGCGGCTTGGGTTTTGGGAACGGCGAGTTCGGTGTGGGAGCCGTTTTCGACAACGGTGAAGCCGTTGTCGTTGGCGCTGATGTGACCTTCCCATTCCTTAGCAGCTGCCGGGACGTAGGCGGCGCGCTGGCGTTCCTGCTCTTCTGTGCGTGCCGTGATGACCAGCCCTGCGGTTTTTGCTTCGGCCACGACGTCGGCCAGCGCTGCTTCCAGGAGTTCCGGGACAGCGGAGAGGTCATCGGTGGTCAGTTGCAGGGTTTCGGCCCCGTACATGCCGTGGGCCACGTGCAGGTCCCCCAGCAGACGCTCGGGGTGTTCATCGAAGTAGGAGTTCAGGCGGGTGATGGTCCCGTCGATCCTGCGGGCGCTGACTGTCTCCCAGAGTGTGGAGGCCGGTTCCCGGCCGGGTTCCCTGCGGCGGAAGATCAGTAGATCGGTCATGGCGTCGGTGCCGGCTGCTTTGCGGTGCGAGCCGGTGGGCAGGCGGACCGCCCCCACGAGGTCGGCCAGTTGGTTCATTTCCCGTCGTGCTGCCGGGTTCGTGGCGTCCAGGGTGAAGCTTGATGTCAGCACGGCCACCATGCCGCCCGAGCGGGTCAGTTCCAGGGATTTGAGGATGAAGTGGTTATGGATCGAGTGGCCGCCGGCGTTGTGGCGGGGGTCGTGCAGTGTGACGTTGGCGAAGGGGACGTTGCCGATGGCCAGGTCGAAGTGGCCGCTGGGTAGTTTGGTGTCCGCGAAGGACTCCGCCCGGACGGTGGCTTCGGGGTAGAGGGCTTGGGAGATGGCTGCGGTGGTCGGGTCCAGCTCGACGCCGGTCATCTCTGCGTTCTCGGGGGCGAAGCCGATGAAGGTGCCGACGCCGGATCCGGGTTCCAGGACGGTCCCACCGTCGAAGCCGAGGTCCTGCACCGCTGCCCACATGGCCTTCACGTAGGCGGCGTCGGTGTAGTGGGCGTTGATCGTGGTGCGGCGGGCGGCGTCGTACTGGGCCTCGGTCAGGAGGCTGCGCAAGTGTTCGCGGTCTCCGGCATATTCTTCGCGTTCTTCATCGAAGATTTGGAAGACGCCTTGCGCTCCCCAACTCCCCCACCGTGCAAGCGAAGCCTTTTCAGTCTCTGTGGCTGGCCGGTTCTCGGTCTGCAGCGATTGAAGTACCTCGAGGGCTTCAAGGTTCGCCTTGATGCGGCTCCGGGCCCCTGACGGCGCCAATTCCTCTTGCGACGCGGGCCGGAAACCCTGCGCGCCAGCTACAGTTGCTGGCGCAGCTCTTCCGCTTCCGCCATCGAGTTCAGGTACCGCTGCAGTTCCGGATTGACGTTCTCGTCCTCGTCCTCCGTCTCCGGGGGCGAGAGTAGTTCGTACCGGACGATCTCCTCGGCTTGGTTCCGTGCCGCGTTCAACCGGCCTACCTTCTCCAGATACCCCTCCCCTTGCGGGTCCGGGCCGGCCAGCTTGATCTGCAGTTCGTCCACTTGTTCCTGGGCTTGCTCCCCCAGATTCGTGAAGAACTCGTCCGGGTTCTGAATCTGGCTGTATTGGGTGGGGCTGGCCACCTTCCAGGCTTCCTGAGCCTGCCTGCCGTACTTGTTCATTGCGGTCCTCCTCTGGTGCCGCCCACAGAGCGTCAAAGCTCAGCTGGCCATCGATTTGCTTCTTACGTCCCGCCATGGACTACTCCCCCTGGTGCCTCTTCTGGTTCGAAGGTCACGCTATCGGGGATTCGCCCGGTTTACCTGTCAAAGGGGGGTGAGGGACAGGCTGACTGGTGTCGCTGCTTGCGACTACCCTGCTATCACCACGTACTGTTTTGATACTGCCCGGATACTGCACCGTCACTGGGTCCGGGCTGCCCGTCGACGCTCCAGTTCAGGCCAGATGATGGATTCGAGGAGCTTTTGCTGGCTGCGCCTGTCGGCTTCGGCTTCCTCTTTGAGCAGCTGCTTCTGGTAGTCGTTGAACCGGAACACGATTCCCTGCGGGCCAACGGGCGCGTTGGGGTCCAGAGAAGTCTCTTTCACTTCCGGCGCATACCCACCTCTGCCGAATTCCTCGGCCTTCTTCGCCATGACATCCTCGTCAGCCGTCACGGGGGACGTCGGTTGTGCGTCGCGCTTCTTTATAGGCATCCTTGGATCTCCTTCACCAGTACCTGTACTTCGGCTTTTGCCTTGGGGTTTGACCACTCGATAACGCCTCGGCCTGCCGGGATGCTGTCGCGGTAGGCCTTCCTGGACTTCAGAGCCGCGTCGATGAGGGGGAGCTGCGGGTAATCCCGCAAGTAGTCCTTAGCCTCGTCCTGTTCCGAGCCATTCGAGTCCGTGGGGACCTGCGCAAGCAGAACGAATGCTTTGAGCTTGGGATTCATGTCCTGAGCGATTTCGACCAACTTGGTCATATCGGGCAGGGTATCCAGATCGAATTGGGACGGGCGGGTAGGAATCACCATAAGGTCCGCTACCGTCATGGCCGTCCGCATTTCCTGGCTGTCATGGCCCGGGGCATCGACGATCACATAGTCGTACCGGGTAGCGAGGTCCTTCAGGGCCTCGCGAACATTACCGGTCTTCTGGATGGCGTGGACGCGGGGGAGCGTGTCGTCCTGGGTACGGTCTTGCGCCCACGTGGTGGACGACTTGGTGGTTTTATCGCAGTCGGCAATCAGGACGTCATGGCCCAAGCGAGCAAGTTCAGCTGCGACATTGACTGTTGTCGTCGTTTTGCCTGACCCGCCCTTCTGGCAAGCGACAAGGATTATTGGCATGTCTTCCTCTCCAAGAGATTGAATGCTACTGCCCTGATATCAGGGCGATTAGGTTTTAGTCGCGTGGCGATACTGCACCAGTATAATTTCGGAACTGTTTTGATACTAGCATCAAAACAGTATCACGGTGATACTAGCAAGTTGCTACGTTGCGGTGCCGGCTATGCCTCGGCTGAGTTCCTGGCTTTGAGTTGGGAGACTCGCTGCGTGGAGATGCCCAGCATGCGGGCTACTTCCGTAATGGTGAATTGCTGGCTAAGTTCCGCGACGACAGCGCGCGATTCAGACGCAGCTTTGGCGGAAAGCTCCTGCGCCTTCTCAGCATCTTCCCGCGCCTGCATCCATCGACTCATGACCTCTCCGGGCGGCCTCAGGACGACATTCACCTTGACTTCGTCGGGGTCAAGGTCGAGCGCAATGGCAGCGAGGTCGGTGGCCATGTCCTGGATATCCTTCGTCCGGCTGGCCTGAGTCACCCGATCAAGCTCATGGATGTGAATTTCCCACCACTTACCTTCCTTGTGGGCGACGGCTTCCAGCTCTCGTTTTATGGTCACTTTTCCTCTGTCGTTCCTTGGGCGTAGGCGGGGGACTCCAGTCCCGAGCGTAGCCCCCCTTTGCGGTCTTATCGAAGGGGGGCTAGGAGGGCAGATACTACTGTGTCGCGACCCTAGCTGCGTTTGAGGTCCCGACTTCCTGTGCCAGCGACAGGGTCGCGTAAACCTGCGCCATGTTGACCTTGATCGCCGCAGCTTCCGAAGCGTCCTGAGGGAGGTCCCGGGACGCTTCGGTGACCAATGCTATTGCTTCGGCAAGGTAGTTGTTCTGCATGATTTCTCCTTGGTTGGAGGGGGGAGTGGGCTTCTTGATGCTCCTAATCTATTCCCCCTAGGAACTTTACTGCAAGTACCCCTAGGAGATTTCTAGGGTTTGTGGTGGTCGCCGTCCCCCGCTGCGGTAATCCCCGTCAGTAGCTCGCTGGTAGCCCCCCGAGCGCCTTAGAACCCAGCCCCGTGCTCACGGTTCCTCTCCCCAGCTAAGCCCCGCCCCGCGCACCAGATGTGTGTCGTCCCGGCTGAAAGACCCGGCCTAAGACGGTGGGGGAGACGGACGCCCGAGTCTTGGACCATGGGAAACCGGCCCGGTTGTAGGAGTCCTACACAGCGGATTTCCGGGTAAATTCACGGATTCCGCGTGTTCTAGGGGTTTTGGGTTGCCGCGGTGACCTGGTGCCGGCGGATCCCAAACTGTAGGTATCCGACAGTCCGCGTTCTTGCGCTGTCCCCACTGTGGGCCGGTGGAGACCGGAGGATGAATCTCAAAGCGATCCACACTGGGTGTCAGCGCGTTGTGCCGCGTGCAGCGGCCTCTCGGAGGCCGCGTTGGTAGTCGTCGGCAAAGCGGGTCCGCCAAGACCCTGCCGGGGCAGCTGGACGGGGCTCTGCCGCCGCCCGTTGGCGCCGTTGGCGGTCAGCTTCGGCCTGGGCTTTGAGCTGTTGTGAGCGCTGGATGGCGCGTTGACTGCGGCTGTAGACCGGTTGGCCGTTCAGCCGCCAGAAGCTGAGCTTGTGTTGGAGCAGCTTGGCAACGTCCTTCGCGCCGTCGAATCCGTCATGCCGGTGCTCTGAACCGTCAGGTTTCGTGTCCAGGGCGTGCAGGATATCGCCAGGGGTGTAGTCGGCCCGGAAAAACGGGGCAAGGATCCTCGCCAGATGCCGTGAGCGTAGCTTACGGAGCGGTGGCGAGTGCCATTGAACGGTTCGGGCCGCTTGCAACTCGTTGAAATCGCGGGTTGCCTGGTCATTGGCGCTTGTCGTCCCGTCCAGTGGCCACGAAATATCTGTACGAGCGGCCGTTATGTCGGCCACGTACTTAGTGGCCGCCTCAAAATAGGATTTCAGTGTGGGCGAAGCCCACGCCTTTATGGCTTTGGGGGAGGTTTTTCCTTTGGAGTGGATAGGGTTGCCATTTATGTCCACAGCAAGCCCGAACAGGCCCAGCAGCGGGTCCAGCTTGCACTTGAAATCCATGCGCTGAACCTCCTCCTCCCCGAACTGTGCCAGCTCCTCTTCGGTGGCAGGACGGCACAGGACATAAACCGCCCGGTCGGCCATCCGTTCCTCGCGTTCTCCCTTCTTGTGGAGGTTGGAGAAGCCAAGGCAGTTCTTGGGCGTGTAGATCGCTGAGCGGCCGCCGGCCACGTCAGCAAGGAACCCGTAGCGTTT
This sequence comes from Paenarthrobacter sp. NPDC090517, assembly GCF_044769165.1. Taxonomy (NCBI): domain Bacteria; kingdom Bacillati; phylum Actinomycetota; class Actinomycetes; order Micrococcales; family Micrococcaceae; genus Paenarthrobacter; species Paenarthrobacter sp. NPDC090517. The sequence continues at coordinate 37,694 of NZ_JBIVXN010000011.1, forward strand.
GAGCCAGCGCTTGACCCTGCCCAAGGTGCCCTTGCCAATACCCGCCGTGGCACGGAGATAGGCGTTGCCGGGCGCGACGGTGTGGCTGTTGAAATCAAAGCTCAAGAGCAGAAGTGCAGCGACAGCCAGAACATTGCGGCGGAAGTCGGCTTTGCGCAACGCGAGTTTTGGGTGCTGTCCGATGGCATCGAGCCAGTCGAAATCTGAGGTCAAGATGCAGCTGCCCTCAGGTACGGCACGAAGAACGTTTTCTTCATCCCGCTCGACCAAGCGATTGACGCGTCTGGGAGCCTCTGTGCGCTTGGTGTGTTCACCCACAAGCGCGGCGTCCCGCTTCTTCCACAAACCCGGCAACCCTTGCACAGCAACGTAGCCAGGGACGCGGGGAAGACGTTCCCCGGGGACAACACGAGGGATGATGTGGATCGGCGCGTGCGTTGACGGCACAGCAAGGTCCGCTACCATAGGGAGCAGTAACCTTTCGTTCGAAGGTACGAAAAAGGGAGCGTCCTCGCGAGAGGAAGCTTTTTAGTTCAGATCGCAGTCCCGCCAAGAACGAGATCTGAACGTCATACTTGTTGAAGGCCCGCCTAGTGCGGGCCTTCCTAGTTAACTGGCCATCGGTAGGGCCTCCTGCTTGGCCTCAACTGCTTCGAGGTCAACGGTCGCGAGGTGGGCGATCACGAGCCGGACAATGTAATCGCCGCGAGTGTCATTGGTGGCCTTGACGATCGCTTCCAATTTCTCTGCTTCTGCGATGGGCAGGCGCGCGGTGACGCTATGACGCTTGCCCTTGCTTGGCATAGGCATTTTGTCTCCTGTTCCTCGAAGTGGGATAAACCCATCCAAGGTGAAGCAGCTTCGATTAAGTGGGAGGCGGAGGTGGCCCGGCGTGTCGTTAAGAACCTTGGATGTATGAAGCGTTCTTTTCGATGGCTTCCGCCAAGACGCCCGGCTTAATCTTGAACACCACGTGATGCCCCCGCCTGGGTGGTTTCACGCTTGCCTTAACCGCCTTCAATTCCTCCAGCTGTTCCAAGTGTCGCTGCACAGTCTGGTATCTGGTGCCCAGTGCAGTCGCTATCTCACCCGAGGTCGCCCCGTCAGGATGCTGCGACAGGTATCGGAGAATTTCTGCCCGCAATGACGGGATGCCCAGGATCGCAGTCATGCGTGCGACCTTCTTTGGCATAGGCGAGGTGGGGCTGACATAGCGGGGCATCCTTCTATTTTGTCCTACGTACCGTTGCGCCCCATGCTAATGCATTTAATGCACTAGCTGCTATGAGTAGTGCATTAAATGCATTACAGTGGGAGGTATGAACGCTGAAGAACGGTACTCGGTTCGCGGGCTTGCATCGGCGAGACGTACGTCTCACCGATTCGTGTGACAAGCGCTTCGACCGTTTTGCAGGGACAATACGTGTTGGTCCATCGTCTGGATTATCTTGACAGGTGTTCTATTTTTGTCACCCGCATCTGCTACTTGTGGAAGTGATGCCCAGTGGGGAGGGACAGGTTTTGAAGATTTTGCTGCCGTTCGGCACTGAGTGGTTGATGCACAGAGAGTTGCGGGAACGTGCGGACCAGGAGCGTGAGGTATTCCGTTCCTGGATCGCTGGTCTGGACGTTTGCGCCAGCCAAAGGCGCGTCCTGTCCGAGCTGCTGGACATGATGGATGAACGGGAGTTCGTGGAGGGCCGGGCTGCCTGTGTTACCTATGAGGCTGAACTGGCCCGGCGCACCGGGCTGGGGGAGTCCCTTGGCAGCACCATTGTTGAGCTTGTGGGCTCTGGCCTGCTGACGTCTCATCCGGCCGCTGGAGTTTTCGCGGACGGTCGCCCGGGTGAGGTGTTTCGCATTCGCCGTCCTGACGTGGTCCTGACTGTCGAGGCAGCTGGTCCGTTGTGGATGTCGGACTCGTGGGTGCGCAAGGCCAAGGTGGTGTCAGAGTGAACAAGAGTTCAGTCGGTGTCATCGCCGCAGTCACAATCTTCGTCCTGCCGATCTTCATCCTTCTGGGGATCCCCGTATTCCTCGGTGGTTCTCCCGCCAGCGCTTCGGACTGCAAGGCACCTGCAGCTTCCGTGGGTGGAGCTATGGTCCCGGGGTCCGTGGGAGCTTTCTCGGGAGTCCAGCTGGAAAACGCCGCGGCGATCATGAAAGCGGCAAAGGCTCTCGGCCTCCCGTCAGCGGCACAGCTATTGGGCGTGCAGGCAGCCATCGGAGAGTCAACGCTGAAGGTCATTGACTACGGCGACGGAGCAGGCCCCGATTCGCGCGGCCTGTTCCAGCAGCGGGACAACGGCGCGTGGGGTTCTTACACGGACCGCATGGACCCCACGATTTCGGCCACGAACTTCTTCAAGGCTCTGCAGAGAGTGGAGGGATGGGAAGCTCTTGAACCGAGCCTCGCTATTCACCGGGTTCAGCGCAATGACTACCCGAACCACTACACACAGTTCCGGGGTGCCGCCACTGAGATCGTGAAGGCCCTGGGCGGGGAAGCCGCCGCTGGCATCGACGCATCCGGCGCGTGCCCCGCACCTGGTGGGTCTGTCGTCGGCGAGCTGGCTGGCAAGTGGGTTGCGCCGATGGAAGGCGCAACGATGTCCAGCGGTTACGGCCCGCGTCCGGCACCGCCCGGAACTGCCGGGGGAGTGCTGGCGAACTTCCACTACGGGATTGACTTCGTTCACCCGGGCGGGCCGGGGACGATCGTGGCTGTAACGGACATGAAGATCGTCAAGGTGCGCAATCTCGACGGCCTGTTCGGTACCGGCGTAACCGGTCAGACGATGGACGGCAAGCTGACCATCGGCATGTATCACATGGAAGCCGGGTCGGTGAAGGTCAAGGAAGGCGACGTCGTCTCCGCTGGGACGCCGCTGGGCACCGAGGGCGCTACCGGCAACGTCACCGGCCGCCACCTGCACATGGAGTTCTTCGCCGGAGCCCTGCCAAATCCCATGGTCCCGATCAATCCCACTACCGACCCCGGTCCGATCCTCAAGGAAAAGGGAGTGCTGTAAATGAACCGTTGGAAGGAACTCAGCCTCGTCCTGACCGTGTCCGCCCTAGCTGTCTCGGGCTGTTCACCGGCCTCGAACACAGAACCTATCCCTAGCGCCTCGGCAGACGAACACGGGGCCGATGAGCACTATCACAACGTCCCGGAAGTCACATGGGACGCCAAATCGGAAGAGGACGTCAAGGCCGTGGCCACGAAGGTCATGGGCTTGTTCGCACGCCCGAATGTACCGGAGCGCCAGTGGTACACGGACATCTTCCCTCACCTGTCCAAGGAATACGCCGTCGATGCCCAGTACATTGACCCGGCAAGGATCCGAGTCAACACGATCCATTCCGGCCCGGTACTGACCCGGGAGCAAGGCAACCCGATGACGGTCACGGCGGAATTCGCCACGAACAGCGGCCCATGGGTCCTGCTCCTGCACCGGATGGACCAGCACGAGCCGTGGCTGGTCACCTCAATCGCACCCAAGGACGCCTGATCCATCAGGCACAACACCGCAGGGCCGCAGACGCGGCAATAGGAACTGACAAGAAAGAGAGATGACATGGCAACCGACAAGGAATCCATCAGGGAGTTCCCTCCCATCAGTGCCCGCATCAACGGAGACAACACCGGCGTGCTGATCATCGGCACCAACGAACAGCTCGTGGGCGGGGAATCGACCAACGACGTCCGGCGCGCACTGATCACCATGGTTGTGAAAGAAGCAGAACTCGCCGGCCAGACGCTTCGGGTTACCACCAGCGACGACGAAGGCATCGAGGTGCTGCTCGTTCACCCTGACGGGACTCTCAAACTCGATGACAAGCGACCAACGGAAGCCATTGAGGCCGATGAGCCGGAAGTTCAGGTCGAGCCTGAAACAGTGCGGCAGGAAGCACCTGCCGCAACTGTGGCCGTGAAAGAGCACGCACCTGCTGTGACACGGGATCGAGCGAGCCGTCCGGCGCCGGTCATCGTGCAGGAACCTTTCTCCGTGGAACCGGACGGGACCGTTGAAAGCCCAGCTGCTGCTTCAAGCCGGTGGAACCCCGAGTTCGTGAACGCGTCGGCAGTGACAACCGTTTCAGAGCGGGAGAAGGACGATTCACTGTTCTACGTCCTTGGCCACGGCTACGACCTGGACAACTTCGTTCAGGACGGGCCTGCAGAGCAAGGCTTCAACGGGTGGCTGAACAAACTCACTGGCGGGTCCTCGAAGCTGGCCCCAGGCGTGAGTGAAGCAGCTGCACGCCGCGAGCAGGCTGAGCTCCTGTGCTGCGAACGAATCATCCGCCAAGCCACGTGGCAGCGCGGTTCCGTTGCGTTCACGGTTGCCAACAAGAAGGGCAACTCGGCCAAGACCCCTGCGACGGTTTCTGTCTCCGGGATCCTCGCCTCCATCCGTGGCGGTTCGGTCGCGATGATGGAAGTCTCGGACGATCCCGGCCAGCTGGCGGGCCGTTCAGAGGGTGAGCAGCGCAGCGGCATCGGGGAGCTGGTGCTCAACGCCGCCAACGTGACCACCAAGGCCCAGCTGGAGGGCTACGCCATCCCGCAGACCTCGTTCGCGCATACCTTCGGTTCAAGCCCGACCCGGCGTGCGCCGCTGGACCGTCAGTCCATCGAGACCGTCTCCGCCCTCATCGACCAGTTCTACACAATCCGGGCCATGGATTCGGGCAACGTGTACACGAGTTCGGCCTTTGCCGGTGCACTGGCAACGTCCGATGCTCTCCTGGTCCCGATGATGAACGCCTCGGACTCGATGGGTGAGGCAGTGGAGCTGTTCCACTTCCTCGAGTCCCACGACGATCCTCACTTCCGGGAGCTTGCCAACCGGGCAATCGTCGTCCGGGTCTCCGACGGCCGTCCGGAGTACAAGGTCGAGCGTCTGGTGAAGGACTTCATGCACCAGACCGGTGTGGCTGAGGACCGCATGTTCACGGTCCCTTACGACGCACACCTGGCTGAGCGTGGCGCGATCACGCTCGACAAGCTGGCCCCGGCAACGCGTGCAGCATTCGTGCGCATAGCCGCTGCCTTGGTTGTGCAGCTGCAGGACGCCGTGGCCAACCCCACTCCACAGATCACCAGCGGCCGCCGTGGCCAGACAACTCAAGCTCACTAGGAAAGACCATGATGACCACAGGGCAGGAATCGAAATGGATTCAGGCGGTGAACGGAGAACCGGAGGCAAAGGACAGCGCCCCGGTGACGGTGGCCCGTCTGCCGCTGGGTCCGGCCCGCCCGCAGAAAGGTATCGGCCGGCTGGCCGGTGCGGGGCACTTGGACCGGCAGAACGTCGACGAGAGCCCGGCAGGGCTGTGGGTTCTGGGCACGCACGGCGGGGCAGGGGAATCCACCATCGCTTCTCTGCTGGAGGGGTCCAGGCGGGCCTCCCATGCATGGCCTGTTCGGGAGGACTCGCCACTGCTGGAGGGCAAGGACAGCGTTCTTCTTGTCTGCCGCTCGAACGCGAAAGGCCTGCGTTCGGCTCAGTCGGCAGCCATTGAATGGGCTTCGGGAGCACTCGAACCCTTGGCCTTGGCAGGTTTGGTGATCGTCTCCGATTCACCCTCCAAACTGCCAAAAGACCTGCAAGACCTCATCATCACGGTCTCGGGCGCTGTCCCCCACACATGGCGGATGCCGTGGGTGGAGGACTGGCGGCGGGGCGTACACCCCGCGTTAGCGGATTTGCCCCGTCAAGTCCGCAACACCGTGGCCGACATCCAGCTGCACATCGCAGCGCACACCCCATCACAGTAAGGAAGAAAGAAATGTCTGTATTCACCAACACCGTCCTCGTCGCAGGGGCAGTTGTAGCCGATATTCCTCAGCCGATCCCCGGCACTCCTCCGGGAGCAAACGGTCTGCTGACGATCCTGGGCTGGGTCTCATGGATCGTCTTCGCGATCGCCGTCGCCGGTGTCCTCATCGTGGCCGGCAAGATGATGTTCGACCACCGCCAGGGCAACGGCGGGGGACAGGCCGCCACCGGCCTTATCTGGGTTCTCGCTGGTTGCATCATCGCCGCTGTCGCATCCGGCCTCGTGGGGGCCGTCGTCACTGCCTCGGGTGGCACCGCATGAGCGAAAGCACAGACCCAACACCCAAGGCGGAGAACCCGTTCACTAAGCCGTGGTTCCTCGCATCCGGTGCCGTCATCGTCGTGATCATCGTCCTGGCCGTGGTGTACACGCTGCTCCCACCTGTGGGAGCAGCGCCCAACGCGCAACCAACACCCACAACCGATAAGAGTTCCGCAGCGCCGGCCGCTGCTCCGGGAGACAGCGTTTGCGGGCTTCCCAAGGGTGACCAAACCATCCCCGGTCCAGGCCTAGTTTCCAAATGGGAACTCAATGGCAAGACGGCCGTCCCTGTCGACAGCTCGAAGTTCGGCCCGGGCAAGTCTGTCGACGGAGTACGCACCTGCTTTGCGCACAACCCGACAGGCGCACTCTACGCAGCAGCTAACTTCGTAAGCTACGGCACTGAGGGGAAACCCGACGTTCTGTTCAAACACCTCGCTGCGGACGGCCCCGCCCGGGACCGCTACCTCAGCAACCCTCCAACCTTTTCACCTCGCGACGACTCACTGTCGATGCAGATCGCGGCGTTCCGCGTCGTTTCCTACACCGACGACCTTGCCGTACTGGAAATCGGAGTTGCGAGCTCTAACGGCGTAAAGCTCTCTGCGCCTTACACCTTGAGCTGGGAAAAGGGCGACTGGAAGGTTGTCGTAACCGAGACTCAACCTACACAGGTCGACAGTTTCACGAACATGGTGACCTGGGCCGGTGCCTAATGGCTGACGAAAAAGGATGCTCGTTCGGTGACTTAGTTTGTGTCGGCAAGGAAGGTGTTAAGAACCTGACCGGCAGCGCCCTGGAGCAGGTTGCCCAAGGTGTAACTGAGGCCTTTGGCAAAGCGGTTGCATGGTTGGGCACGTTCTGGGTGAACGTCGATACTCCTCCATTGATCTCCGCTGGAACGAAATCCTCCGCTGAGGTTGAGTTCTTACAGGGACACCTCTGGTTCTGGACGCTGTCTCTGGCGGTACTGGCTATCCTTGTTGGCGCTGGCCGGATGATCTGGGAGCAGCGCGGCGAGCCTTTGCGGCAGGTCGCCGTAGGGCTGGTCCGCTTCATTCTTGTCTCAGCTGGTGGTGTTGCCGCGATCCAGCTGTTGGTCACAGCCTCGGATGGTCTCGCGAAATGGCTGATTGATGAGGCCACGGCAGGAGCCGGCTTCGGCACCAACCTGGCCGCGATGATCAATCTGTCGGGCAACATCGGCGTCATTCTGGTTATTGTCCTGGGATTGCTGGCAGTGATCATCTCCCTGATTCAGCTTGTGCTGATGGTGTTCCGTTCGGGCCTTCTCGTGGTGCTGGCGGGCATCTTCCCGACCACTGCTGCTTTCACGAACACGGAGATGGGCCGTCAGTGGTTCCAGCGTTGCGTGGGCTGGATCATCGCTTTCGTCTTGTACAAGCCAGCGGCTGCGTTGATCTATGCAACGGCGTTCAAGCTCA
>NZ_JBIVXN010000012.1:0-40772 GCF_044769165.1 Paenarthrobacter sp. NPDC090517
GTGGGCTTCATCGATCAGGCGCGCGGCGGCAGGATCGTAAGCGACCCGCACGACTTCGCACAGCTCCTGAGCATTCAGCGGCGCGCACGCGCCGGCTCCGGTGGATTCCAGACGTTCCGTCAGGCCGGGAAGACGGGAAGCGAGATCACGTGCGATCTCATCGGCAGTGCGGCGCTTGCCGCCGGCCCTGGCTGCTGCGCTGAACGTCAGTGCAACCCAGGCACGGATCGTGGCCGATCCCTGCGGGTACGTCTCCAGGGCTTCTCTTAGCATTGCCTTGGCAATGGCCGGTGCATCTTCATGGATATTCGACTCGACTTCCCGGCGCAGGCGCGCCCCGGAGTCCGGCGCGGTCTCTACCGTGACCGATGCGGCCACGACGGCCGGCTCATTCGACAGGGACGCCAGCCAGCCGCCCCAGTTGGCCACCCAGGCATCAATCTGCTCAGGATCGACCAGAGACGCACCGTCAGGCTGCGTGCCAAAGACCACCGTGTAGTGAGCGGTGGACGGAAGATGGATCAACGCGAATGGCCGGCCGTAGGAGTCCGCGAACTCGTAGAGCTTTGAGCCGGCAGCGATACCGGGCAGCTGATACTCGCCCCAGGGGGTCAGACCCAACGGCCCGGAACGGTAGAGGTTCGCCTTCTTCCGTCGCGCCGAGCGGAACGCCAGGCGTGCAAAGACTCTTTCGCCCACGGACTTGTTGTGCTTGTCCGTCACCGAGACAATGGCCAGCGCCATGCCTAGGACGAGCAAAGACACCAGGCCGGCGGACCAACCACCGACGAAGAAGCAGATCACCGTGACGATAAGGCCGATGAAAAGGCCCGCCGTGGCAAGGCCGCCCAGAGTGCCGATACCGGCCTTGCGCGGGCGACGCCAGTTGCCATAGGTCGGTTCCACGTATGTGTTTTCGATAGCCGCCATGTCAGGCACCCCCCGTTGATTCTTCGCTTATGTTCCTGACGGCCCCGGCGGCTGCCTGGCCAGCCTCAAGGCCTTTCTGTGCAGCCATGACGCCGACGCCCATCGGGCCGGCGGCCGCCGCCGCGCCACCAGCCGCCGCGCCACCAGCTGCGGCGCCACCGCCGGCAGCCGCGCCACCGGCCGCAGTTCCACCACTGCCAGCCGTAGCCGCTCCGGTTCCCGCCTGTGCGCCGCTTGCGGCGGGCGCTGTAGCGGAGGCGCCCTGCCCGCCCGTCTTACCAGCCGTGCCGGACGTCCCTGCTGTGCCCTGGTTCCCGGTGCCGGAAGGCCCCTGGGAGGCAGAAGACTGATTCGATGAGCTATTCGGCGTTGTGCTGGCTGTTCCACCGCCACCACGACCGGCGCTGCCCATGTTGATAGCACCAGAAGCCAGGCCACCGACAGCACCAGCTGCTAGGGCACCGCCGCCGCCGGCAACTGCTCCAACCATCGGCGTCACGAACCGCATGAGTGCTGGCATAGCGAACAGTGCAATGACCATCAGCGCAAGACCCGTAACTGTCGTCAACAGTGCAGAGCCGAAGTCCTTGCCGTCGCCACCGTTTCCGAAGATCTTTGCCCCGCTAAGACGAAACGCTGTTGCGTAGATGATTGCTGCCGCTGGCTTGTAGAGGATGAAGGCGATTAGCCAGGCCGTGCACTTCTGGAACCAGCTTTTGCCGGCCTCAGTGTTAGTGAAGGCTGCGGCCGTGGGGAATATCCCCGTGAGGACCACGAGCAGTCCGCCACGCACGATCATGAGCACGATCTGTAGGACGGAGGCCAGAATCGCAATCAGGCCCAGGAGGATGATCATAATTGAGCCGATAGGGCTGGTGGCCGAGAGTGCCAACATCCCAGTGATGTTCTGGTTGAACGATGTTCCATTCGTGGAGTTGGTGATGATCCAGGCAGAGAACTGATCTGCCGAGACGGTCAGCAGTCCGACCGCTGCCACGCCGGCCCCGGAGACGACGATCAGCGTTGCGAGCGAACGGGCGAGATCCCGCAAGGGCGCGCCCCGCCGTTCAATGATCATTTTGGCTGCGCCCACCAGTACAGATAGCACAGCAAGAGCAGCCGTCCAGAAGTAGAGGCTGTTTTGCAGGAACAACACGGGATCGCTTGCCGTGTAGCCACCTGGCACCGTCGTCAAGCTAGGCGTCCCCACATTTACCCAGAACGTCCCGAGTGTCTGAACGGTCTGTCCTACGGCATCGGCAATCGCCTTGGCCATGTTCTTGACCGAATCGTTCGCGGCATCCTCGATTGCCGCTCCCGCATGGCATAGAGGATTGAATGCGTTCCATCCTGAGCAGTCCGCCATTACACACCGGCCCACTCGATGTAGCCGCTCAGATCCGCGATCTGCCGCGCCCCAGTGTCCCCCGTGGCAGGAACGACGATCTTCCAATCCCCGCCGAACCATTGCAACGGAACGGGAATGGACACGAAAGCCCCGTTGGCTCCCTTGAATGCAAGATCAATGACGGCCCGGTCACCGTCATAGGAGCGAACCGTGAAGCCCGCGAGCTGCGCAGGAACAGATGCCGGCGCGGCGGTAGGAGACGACTTCAAAACGGCGTCACGTTCCGGTCCCGGAACAGCAAGCTGTTCGTAGACCACATTCGCTTTGCCTGATCCTGAGAGCGCAGCTACGTTTACAGCTGCGTACAAGGCCCCAGTGGGTGAGTGTGCAAAGCACGACCGAAGGCCGTTCGGTTCAGTCTTTCCAGGACCGAACTGCTTAGGCGACGTCGGTGCAGCAATCTTTCCTACCAGTTCCCACTTGGTGTCGGCCGGCGCGGTGGCCGGCTTAGCCTGGTCACCGGAGGGCAGGCCGCACACGCTGGCGGACGACGTAGCGCTGGGCTGGCTACTACCGGTACTAGCTCCGGCGTTGCTCGGCTCAGCTGACGGCGTGCCGCCACCTTTGGGAATCACGGCCAGAATGATCCCAAGCGCGACAATGATCGCCACGACAACAGCCGAGATGATGAACTTAGGCTTGGTCAACGGGCTTTGTTCTTCGTTCACTGTCGGTTCCGTCATGGCTTGGATTCCTCCTTAGACCAGGGCGCCGACGACGCCACCGGCGGAAGCTGCGAGGATGCAGCCACCCAGGACCCAGGCAAGGCGGCCGGCGTGCTCGCCGCCCTCACCACGACGGTTGTTGACCATCATCGTTCCGGCCGTGATCAGGATGCCGGCAACGGCCAGGCCGAAGACGATCCACGCGACCCACTTGAGGATCGTCAGCAGGCCCTCAGAACCTGGAGGAGCTGTGCCGGTGCCCGGGTTAGGGATCGTCGACGCTGGGATCTGGGCCATAACATCGCCCGCAATGTTGAGAAGTTCGAAGTGCATCCTTTTCCTCTTTCTAGTTAGCCGGGAGTCCGGCAGCGGTGTTTATTGCGATACGCACCTGGTCAAGCACGGTGCGAGCTTCCTTGGGAAGATCCTCAGGCAGGACGTCTTGATCCAAGCGCCACGCCTCGATCCACGGGAAATGCCACAGATGCGGTACTCCCCCGCCGACGACCCGGGCGAACTCACGGATCTCCTTCGGGAGGCGGCCAGGAGCGTCGGCCAGAACAACAAGGCCGGCAATGTGGATTCCTGGAACGGTGCCCGACGCCCATTCGGTGGCGGCCAGCTGGGCGGCGCGCAGTCCCGACATGTTGGACCTGGCCACGAGGACGACGGTGGAGCCAGCCCCTGTGATGGGCCAGTGGTGTTCGGCCGCCCTGGTGTTCTTGTCCAATCGTGCAAGCGACGTTTCGCCCGCTCCGCCGTGAACGCCCAGCCACCAGTAGTCCGGGGCGATTCCCGAGACGTTCCAGCGGGGAAGCCTATCCGCGAGGTCTGGCTGCGGAACGCTGAGCTGGGGCCTGGTGGCCCCAGTGGGGGTGAAGGCCGGCGGATCTTCAACGGCGGAAGTTGGTTCCTCCACAGTCTCGGCGCCGAAGGTCACCCATCGATTTTTAGAGATTGACATTTCACATCCCCCTGTCATGTCCGCAAAGATCGTATCTGTACCATCCGACACGAAAGGCCAAGAGTGACCCCCAACTACAACTTTAGTACCTTTCAATCACCTTTAGTACATCACAGTACCAATATCTGGGCTACGATGAACCTATGCTGTGGGACGGACTGAGCGTGGACCCTAAATATCTAGAAGCACTCTTCGCCAAGTACCCGGAGCGACTTACGCCCCAGGACCTCGAAGAGATCTTCGGGCTGTCCCGAAACACGGTCTATCGGTGGCTCCAGACGGGCGTGATTCCGGCCTACCAAGTTGAGAAGACATGGCTAATCGCCAGAGATCAAGTCAAAGACTGGGTGTGGGAGAACCGGAACACGCTTCGCGACGGTAAGACACCACGTGCTGGCGAGGACCAAGCCCAGGCATAGCAGCCGTAAATGTGAGGGGGACACATGCAGTATCAAAAGACCGGGCCGGTACTGGTCATTGGGGCGATTCTCGCCCCGATTGTGCTGGTTCTGTCCATCATCCTGTTCGGCGGCGGCTCCCAAGCTGCCGCCGACGTCTGTTCGCCCAGCGGCGGCAGCGTCAGCGTTGACGAAAGCAAGCTGCCCAAGGTTGCCGTTGCCGGATACCAGGGCGAACAGCTCAAGAACGCCGCCCTGGTCATCAACGCCGGCAAAGCCCTGGGTTTATCTGCCCGAGGCCAAACCATCGGCGTTATGACAGCCATGGGAGAGTCAGGCCTGCGCGTCCTGGACTACGGCGACGGCCCTGGCCCGGACTCCCGAGGCTTGTTCCAGCAGCGTGACAACGGCGCGTGGGGTTCCTACCAAGACCGAATGAACCCAACGGCCTCCGCAACGAACTTCTTCAAGGCCCTGCAGAAGGTCAGCGGATGGGAACAACTCGAACCCACCACCGCCGCGCACAGGGTCCAGCGCAACGCAGACCCCTTCCATTACCAGTCCTACTGGCCGGCAGCCGTGGAAGTCGTGGCCGCCCTGGGCGACGTCAAGACCACCGATGCCGGCGGCGAAAGCTCCTGCGGCATCCCAGGTGAATCCGGCAAGGGTGACGACCTGCCGTGGCGGACAGCCCAGATCTACCAGCCCTCTCCCCTGGGCATGTACAACCGCGAATGCGTCGACTTCGCCCTCTGGCGCGTGAACCAGCAGCTGGGCAGCAACAGCGCCCCCTACAAGGTGCTCAACGGCACCTTCCGGCCTGATGGTGCCGTGCTCGGCTCCGCGCTCACCTGGAAGGACGGCTGGGACGCCAAGGGCTGGCAAACCGGCAAGACGCCCCGCGTCGGCGCTGTCGTTTGGTACGCCCCCGGCGCAGGCGGCGCGGACAGCACCTACGGCCACGTCGCTATCGTGAAGGCCGTCAACGGCGACGGCAGCTACCTGGAAGAGGGCTACAACGGCAACCCCGCACCGAACGACCACACCTACTACACACGCAAGGTCCAGAACGGCACTCCCAGCGCCTTCCTGTACCTGCCAGGCCTACGGGCCAGCACCAACTAACCGGAGGAACCATGAAACGCGCTCTGACAGCCCTTGCGGCCGTGCTCGTGTGCACGGCCTGCGCCCCAGTGTCCAACACAACACCCGCGGAACCGTCCCAAAGCACGTCAGCCACCGCCCCGGCAACGCTCAGCGCTGGCGGCAAGTCCCAAGCTCCCGGAGGCACCGCCCCGGCCACCCTGGGCATTGCCTGGGACGAGCAAAGCAAGGCCGCCGCCCTGGAAACCGCAACCAAAGCCATGACGCTCTACGCCCGCCCCACCGTCACCGACAAGGTCTGGATCCAGGAACTGGGACAGCTCCTAACGGCCCAGGCTGCAGCTGATTACCAGTATGTTGACCCGGCCAACATCCCAGCCAAGAAGATCACCGGGGCCGGGCAACTCAAGATCGACGAAAGCAACGGCTTCGGCTGCCATGTCGTGTTCCCGACCAATGCCGGCGACTACGACGTGCAGCTGCTGCGCAGCGCGGCCGACAAGCCCTGGCAGGTCAACCGCTTCACACCCCCGAACGGCACCAAGTAAGGACAGATGATGGAAACCCAAGCACTCGACTTCCCCAAGATCGACGCCGTTCTGCGCGCCAACGGAACCGGCGAGGTCACAATCAACGGCACTTCCCACGCGATCCAGGCCGAGGATGAGGCGGCCGTTCTCAGTCAGGCGCTGCGGCTCATCACGGATACCGCCGCGCAGCTTGGCCGGCCTGTAAGGGTCAGTACCACTGATCCGGACGGCCAGGGCCTCATCGTCGTCTCCCCCGAGGGCATTGTCAGCGAGGCTGCCCCGGCCAAGCCCAGCGCCAGGAGGCAGAAAGACCCGGCGCCGGCCGCCAAGGAAAGGCCGGCACCGACTCCCGTAGTGCCTGCCGCCAAGGAAACGCCGGCGCCGACTCCGGTAGAGCCGGTCCCCGCTGCCCCTGTCACTTTTAACGAAGCTGTCAATCGCGGCCAGGAACCTTCGACGGCTGCAGCTGCCCCGGAACCTGTCACGCGCCGGAGCCTCAAAGAGACTTCGTTCCTGGTCAGCGCGCCCGTGCTGGAGCCGGCTACGCGCGGCTGGCGCGGCGCGCTCACCCGCCTGGGCTTTCGTATGGAACCGTCCCCCGACGAACTGGCCGAGCGCGAGGATATCCGCACGGTGAGCCAGCACTGGCCCGGCCCCCGCACGGTTGCCGTCGTCAACCGTAAGGGCGGAGCTAACAAGACTCCCACCGTCGTCATGCTCAGCGCGATCCTTGCTCGCTACAGCGGTGCGGCCACTGTCGCCTGGGACAACAACGAGTCCCAGGGGACACTCGGCTGGCGGACCGAGCAGGGCAGCCATGACAACAGCGTCCTTGACCTCATCGACTCATCCCAAACGCTGCTCTCCCCCAGCACCAACGCGGCCGAGATCGCCCGATTCGTTCACCACCAGACCGCCGACAAGTTCGACGTCCTGCGCTCGGACGAGAACGAGGAAGGCGACCACGAGGTGACCGCCGAGGAAGTGGACATCGCCCACCAGGTACTCACGCGCTACTACCGGCTGATCGTCATGGACTCAGGCAACACCGCCCGCTCTGCGAATTGGCGGCGGATGATTCACCACACAAACCAGCTCGTGGTCCCCGTGACAGCCATTGAGGATCGCGCCGAAGCGGCGCGCCTGACCCTCCAGACGCTGGAATCCCGGGGCGGCCACGACGCAGAGCTGGCCCGCAACGCTGTGGTGATCGTCTCCGAGTCCACCGACGCCAAGCGCAGCATGAGCGGCGACGCGCTCAAGCGCGCCAAGGACGAGGCTCGCCGGATCGCTGACGGATTCGCCCCGCATGTCCGCGCAGTCGTCCGTATTCCCTACGACCCCGCCCTGGTCAACGGCCCTATCCGCTATGACGCGCTCCAGCCGGCCACACAGCGGGCGTGGCTGGCCGCAGCCGCCGCTGTTGCAAAAGGTTTCTAAATGCTCTTCAAAGCGACACGCCGCACAGTATGCCCAGTTCACAGCGTTTCAGAAACTAACGTGATGGACATGGCAATTCAGAAACGCGCACGCGGAGGACGACCTTCTAAAGGGGACCGTCACGTTCTGACTACCCGACTCCCCGTGGCAGACGCAGAAAAGCTTTTCGCCGTAGCGGACCACCAAGGGCAGTCAGCTAGTGAGTTCATAGCTCACGCCGTTGCTGAAAAGCTCGCAGCCATTGACATGACTAAGCTAACGGGCCCGGAGGAACTGCCTATCGGCCGCATCGCCTCTTAAATGTTGAAGGCCCGCACTAGGCGGGCCTTCGTATCAAGTTATTCAGCTCTTCACCATCAGATCTTGGCGGGTCCTGGTGAAAGGCTCCAACTTCCACACCCTCTAGGAGGGTCCTTCTGCTATGCCCATAAGTGTACACGCACGTCCTCTCCCGTCCACGGAAACGGCCGTGTCCCCCGTTCGCCGCCGCCGTGTCAATCGCGGCCAAGAGACCGCCTCAGCGGTGGTCTTGGCGGCCGTGCCAGCCGGTATGGTCCGTGCCGCACACGGCCGGCAGACCATGGCTGCGCTCTTCACACATGAGAAGTTCGTGCTGCGGAATCGCAACGGCCGCGCGACCATCGTCGCCGTGCTCCGTGCGCTCATCGAGCGAGCCGACTACGAGAGCATGACGGCACGGCCGGGCTGGGAAGCCCTCATCGAGGCCACAGGGACGTCCAGGACGACCGTGGCGCGCGTTCTGCGTCTGTTGGCCGCCTGGGGCCTGATCGGCCGCGTAGCGTCCGGCAGGCAGGCTAAATACGCCGCCGCAGGCCCGGACGGCGAACGCATCAACGAAGCAGCCGTCTACGTTCTGTGCGCACCGTCGCCGCTGGCGCTTGTGAACAAAATTGGCACCCCTCCCGCCCTAGGCGGTTCTCACCTTAAAGAAAAAGAGTTAACCCATACACGCGCACGAGGAAAAAGCTCTCAACCCGACGTGGCTCAGCCACGGCTCATTCCTGCAGGCGCCGCAAGCGGCGCACCTGCCGCCCAAGTGCCATGGCGTCCAGAACTGCAGTGGCCAGCTCACCGGACGCCAAAACGCCATGGACAGCGTGTGGCCGCCGCGTCCGAGATCCGCTACCGGAGCTTTCCCCTGCGTTGCATGACGGCCAAGGACATCGCCAGCTCCTGCCGGGACTTCTTCCTGGCAGGCTGGACCGTTGCGGACATTTTGCACGCTCTCGACTGGCGGCCTGACGGCACGCTGTGGCCGCACAGCGGCGCACCAGACACCAAAGAGGCCTGGCGGATGCGCGGCTGGCTCAGGCACCGCCTGAGCGCCTGGCGCACCGAGGCCGGCGAGCCGCTGCGCTCCCGCGATCAGCAGACGGCGACCCGCGCAGCTGCTCTCCGCCGCGAACAGGAAGCCGAGCGCCGGCAGATCCTGGAACGCCAGGCCGAGCGCGCGGCCCAGCTCGACGCCAGCGACTCCCCCACCAAGGTCACCGCCATTGCGAAGATCCGCGCCATGTTCGACGCCAACAAGCGCCAGCACACCAGCCGGCGCGCGGCCGCACAGCCCAAGGGGCCAGGTTCCCTCGATGGGTAGCCTCTCGCCCACATGTGCACAGCAAAAGCTCTATCCTTCGGGCTTTTCCTGCAC
This sequence comes from Paenarthrobacter sp. NPDC090517, assembly GCF_044769165.1. Lineage (NCBI taxonomy): Bacteria > Bacillati > Actinomycetota > Actinomycetes > Micrococcales > Micrococcaceae > Paenarthrobacter > Paenarthrobacter sp. NPDC090517. Next base: position 9,109 of record NZ_JBIVXN010000012.1, read on the forward strand.
ACATGATGGACGACAGGAACCAGCTGACCGCCTGCCCACAACCGCCAGGTCACCACACGAAGGAACCCCGCCCTACGCAACCGGCGGACATGCACAGGCTCCGCCGCGTCTTGCAGGCCTGCAAGCATTACTGTCAAAGACTTCAAAAAAAGCAATAGCGCTTTTGACAGTAATGCAGGCAATGCGTGTAAAGACTTTTTAGACACGACTGCTTTTAACGAAGGTAATGACAGTAAAGACAGTATGGTAGAGCCCATGACTATGAATCAGCCGTTCGACCGCACCGGGTTGGATAGAGTCTGCGCCTTCGTGAACGGCAAAGGCGGGGTCCTGAAGACTACCTTGACGGCAAACTTGGGTGGACTTTTGGCAGTTTCGGGGTGGCGAGTCCTCCTGGTTGACTTCGACCCGCAAGGAAACCTGGGCTTAGACCTTGGGTACCGTCACACAAGAACGGACGACGATGGCCTAGGCATGGCCCAGAGCCTCATGTTCGGAGCACCTCTCAACCCAGTAAAAGATGTTCGCCCTAATCTTGACGTGGTGCCCGGGGGATCGCACCTCGACCAAGCTGCTGCCGGTCTTGTTTCCCTTGCCGGCAAGGACGGTCGGAAAGCGAAGCTCGCTTTGGCGGCCGCGTTGTCACCTCTGGCTGAGCAATACGACATCATCTTTATCGACTGCCCCCCTGGAAATGAGCCCCTGCAGCTGGCAGCCCTGGGAGCGGCCTCGCAAATTATCGTCCCGACGAAAACCGACCGAGGTGGACGTGAAGGACTGTTGGGCGTCGCGAAGCGCCTCGACTCCGTGATCGATGTAAACCCCGGGATCGACCTCTTGGGCGTAATCATCGCGGCCACGTCATCTTCGGCCAGGTCTGTGCAACGGACCGTAAGAGAAGCCATTACAGAGGCCTTCGGCAGCGGGGATGTGCTGTTCGAGAACATGGTCCGCCACGCGGAATCTCCCGCCCAAGCTGTTCGAGAACGCGGAGTCCTCCTTCACGAACTCGAGGAACAGGTTAACTCCGGCCCGAAATGGTACGAAGTCCTGCGCGGCACGGCAAAGGGAGTACCAACCCAGCCACGGTCCGCGGGAAACGTCGCAGAAGACCTTCACCGCGTCGCACAAGAACTGGTAGCTCGACTTGAAGCCGCAGAACAAAGGAACGCATCATGACTACCCGCGAACCCATTGGCCCCCCGCCACGCCGACCATCCGCTGGCGTGCAAAACCTAATAAAAGCCAACCGCGAATCCGGCAACGAGGCCACCCAGACTCCTGCGACGCCAGCACCAGCGCGGACCTCGACTCGGGAACAGGTCACTTACTACATGCCTGGAGACTCTCGGAAACGGGCAAAAGCCGCATTCAACGCAACCCGGGGCCAGGAAGAGGACGCCAGCTGGTCAGAATTTGTCACCCGCGCCGTCATGAATGAGGTTTACCGCCGGGAGCGCCTCTACAACCAAGGCGAGCCATTTCCCGGCGGCACAAGGAATCTGTCTCCTGGAAGATCTCTCTCCTCGTAAAAATACTGTCATTGCTGGTAATGACAGTATTGCTATCGGAGTGCCGCACGTCGGCTAGGAAAGAGAGGACGGCGGTTTCCTTCAATGCAAGTCAGGATCCATTGAATCAAGCATTCTGCGCCGATCATCAGGGCCGGCCACACGCCACTCCTTAATAAAAAGCATCAGACCGTCGAGCCGATGTACCTGGAGCCGCAGATTTGCTTCGCGGGCAGCCGGCGAATCCATTTTTGGCTCAAGCTCTGCTTCTTCCGCGGCCGAGATCACTACCGCCGCACCGATCTCCAGCAGCTCTTCTTCTTCATCGCTACTGGCATCCAGCGCCGCGGCCGCGAACAGGGCGAGGAGCGAGGAGAGTGGAGGTTTGCTGGCCAACGCCACTTCGGGCTTGCCTGAAGAGGCAAGATTGAAAGCCACAGTTCTAACTACGGCGTCCTGTTCGACCAGAGCCTCAATACGGGCAGCGATCCCAAGATAAAGGCTTTTGAGAGCGGCATCGAATCTTAACGTGCGCTCGAAATCTTCTCTATGTGACTGGTCCTCGCGTCGGGCGGTTTCTGAATCCTCAGCGATTCGCTTCGCCCTAGACGCAATGCGGACCGAAATCGCCGCCACCAAGACGGATGCGACTGCAGCAGCAGCAGGAATGACTATGCCGGTCCAAGCGAGAAAAACGTCATCGTCAGAGAGCTTCAGAAAAACGGTCCCGGCAGCAAAAGCGGGAACAGTAGCCAGAACATGCATGCTGGCAACACTACCCAAGCCTGCTAAGTAGGGGGTTGTGAGGGCATCGTGGTTCCGTGGAACAGCGACCGTTGCTTCCGCATGTTCAGATGAAGGAAGTCCCCGGCGAGTTCCTCGCGGACCTCCTCCCTGCCTTCTGGTGAGAAGCGGGTAGTGGACAGGCCCAGCCAGACAGCAGTGCTTAGGAAGATGCCGCTGTTCACTCCGCGGGCAAACTTTTCCGCACGCAGTGGACCCGCGCCTTCGAATTACCTCGGTTCGTGGGCAGGAAGGATGTCCAAGACGAAGATCCCTCCCTTCCGTGCAACACGCTCCTCGAAACCTTGCTTCATCAGTTCCTCCGGGGACAAATCCCGGTACACGGCACGCAAGTCCCCTGACTTGAAGGACTTGTATCCCTGCTCACCGAGAGAGCCGGTAAGTAAGTGCGTTCCCTGTAGCGTTCCGGCCGCGAGACGCTTTAGTTTGGCCACCAATGACTTCTTCGCGCGCTCTTCAAGGTTGGCAAAATCATCGACAGCGGCACTGCTGAGCATCACAGGTCGTCGACGTCCCTCAGCAATGGACGTGCCTGGCACTCGGTGGTCCATCATTTAGATCACGTCCTCGATTTCGGGTAGTCGTTGAGTCTTCACTTCGATCTCAGCTTCCTTTATGGTCTCTGGGAGTGAAGCAAGGTTGAACTCGGCTCCGGTCAGACCCACTTTCTGACCGCCCTCCATGCGCGGGGCCATGACTCCGGCGACGCACAGGAAGATCCCACCAATAAGAAAGCCGCCCGCGAGAGCTTCCGAGCGCTCCAGGAAGAGGCCGATCCCAGCCACTACAAGGCAGACGACACCGAGCACAGCTAGGAACAGGTTGAAGGGCTGCCCTCCGTGGTTTGCCATGTGACCTTTCCCGGCGCGAGTTCACCCGCTCGCGCCAAAGACAATGGTAGACGGGAACAGCTCGAGGATTTCAGCGCCACCCGCTCTTACGCGACTTTGGACGCTCGGAGAGAACCGCGGCGGGTGTCACCCTGCCTCGAAACCCTTAGGATATGAGACGTCTCACTGGAGGTGTCCTCTAAGATCCTGCTGTTCGTGAATTTTCGCGACTAGCTCTGTGACCGGAGATTCTCAGAAGTATGTCTCGAAACCTCATGCTTGAATTGGCTTACTAATCATCAGTTATGAGACACATTTGGAGGAGGCAAGCGTGTCGAAACTTATTGGCTATGCACGGGTTTCGACCCGTCAGCAGTCCACGGACCGGCAGCAGGCGGACCTGCTGGCCGCCGGCGTTCGGCGCGATGACCTGTACGTTGACCAGGGTGTGTCCGGTGCGCGCGCGTCGCGACCCCAGTTCGATCGGGCACTCGACGCTCTCCTGCAGGGTGACACCCTCGTCATCACGACTTTGGACCGGCTCGGGCGCTCCACTCAGAACATGCTTGCCTTCGCCGACGAACTCCGCAATAGGGGCGCCGGCCTGCGCGTCCTGAACTTGGGCGGAGGCGACGTCGATACGGCAACTCCGATGGGCTCCATGTTGTTCACCATCATGGCCGCGCTCGCCCAGATGGAACACGAGATCAAGCGCGAACGCATCACTGATTCCATAATCAAGCGAAGAGAAGCGGGCAAGGACCTTGGTGGCCGACCCCGCCGGGTCACTGACAGTCAGATCAAAAGCGCCGTTCGCTTGGTCAAAGGCGGCGAGCCGGCTGCCCAGGTTGCCCGGGATCTCGGTATGTCCCGAGCGACCTTCTACAGGCGGTCACGAGCGCTTGCCACCTGGCAGGACGAAATCTAGCGGTGCTAGAAAGAACGCAGTGTATGGGAGGCGGTATTCGTTTTGCTTCCAAGAAGATGGCTAACTCGGCGTCAGTCGGCTCTCGGATTTTGACCGGAGTTATGGCCGGTGTTGCGGTGAGATGGTCATTGATGGACGTCTGCCCGTCTAGTTCGGTGGGCTGCTGGTGCTAAAAATCGGGGTACATGATGGCGTTTCGGTTGTTCTCCAGGGAAATCTAGCCCTGGGTGCAGACAGCGGTCCGGAAGCGACAAATGACCACTTTCAGTACTGGGCCGAGGGCGGGGCGACTCTGGCCCCTGTTCCTACCAAACCAAAATGTCCAGAATTCGTAGATCAGTTAGCCCGTCCATTAGCCGAACCTCCTGCTGTTTCTTCGTGTCAGCCGACGTGTAGGAGCGGATTCGGCCACGCAGTTCGTCCAGTGCACCGGAGGTTCTCGCAGCGAGTAGGTCCTTCCGCACAGCAAGCCAGGTGCGGCGCCGCCATCCAAGCTCGGGATGGTCCTTTCGAAGCATCTTCGCTACAGGTGCATAAGCGTGCGCTATGTGGCTGTCTAGGATCGGGAAAAGGCTTGGGTGCTTCAGATGCAGGACCTTCGATATCTTCGCGAAACTCACGCCCTTGGGAGCGCCTTCAGCGAAGTGCCAGTAAAGGTCTGTCATGGCGGTGAACAATTCGCCATCCGGGTCAGCGTCCGCCAAGTCGGCTGCGGTCCAAATCCACGGGGCCGTTTCAGAAGCCCCCAGGAAGTACGCCACTTCCTTGTTCGAGATTCGAGAACTGATTTTGCGTGTGCGGATCACTTCCTGGGCAGTGAGCTTTCCCACGTCCCCGGGGCCCAAGTAATCGAAAGCGGCCGGCGTCTTCCTTGGATATTGTTCAAGAACTCCCAGAGCCTCTTCTACAGTGCGCACGTGACCGCCCACAGTAAGTGCTTGATCCGTTCCTGGGGTCATTCGTCACCCTTCTTTCCGCCGATCCGGTTCGCGAACGGCCGCCGCCCACCATAGAGCTCTTTAAAAGCTTCGATCAGCCGGCTTTCCTCGATCTGCGGGTCTCGGTCCTGGGTGACCAGCCAACAGACCTTGAGGTCTTGAGCATCCTCCAGTTGCCATATGGCACGACCGCCGCTGTGCCCGCTGCTCTTGCCATCGCCGAAGCGACGGTATTTGTTGAGCCGTTCAAATACGCCTTGCTTGCATTGGGCTTTGCCGAAATAGAGAACTGCTGCCTCGGGAATCCAGGCATCCTGCAACATGCCTAGAGGGTAGTGGCTTCCCTTCCGCCCGGTGCCGGGCGTTACAAACTGCGGCTCATCGAAGCCTTCACGGATAACTGCGTAAACGCCGTGTTCTGTGGGCACTTTTTCGACCCGGATCGCGTCGAAGCGAATAAACCCGTGAAAACCATTGTCTCTAAGCCACTGAGGCGTCACACGCCACTTCTTCCTACGCAGATGCCTGATCAAATAGCGACTCTTGCCAAACGACTCGCGGCGTTTGAACCTGGACTTCCCGCACCTTGTGGTCCAAGGGAAATCCTCCATCGTGACTGAAGAAATAATCACAGCCCAGACGAACTGCGGCTGCAAGATGCAAGGCATCCGCGGAACCCAGTTTCTTGGCACGGTTGAACCTTAGGTGTCCGAAGTCCTTCAACAGGCCCACGGCGTCCCGTGTGAGGAACCTGTCGATGTCCGTCCATGCAGTGGACTCAGCTTGGAACCAGCCGCGAAGCAAAGTGCGAATTCGGTCTGTTTCTTTACGCGAGTTGCCGTTGCACAGGACCTCTGCTTCCAGAAGGGGCGAAGCAGCAAGGCGGATTTGTCCGCTTTTTGCTGCCTCGAATACGGACTTAGCGGCCGCCCACCTCGGCTGTCCGTTTACCGGCTCCGTATCCTCATTGCGGGTAAGGAGGTCTAAGTAAACGCAGGAGTCCACATAGATCAGTGGAACTGGAGCGCTTCGATTGTTCCTAGGCATCTCTGACACCTCGCATGTATTCGTCCACTGTCATTCCGTCCAGCCAATCCGAGCCAGCGCCCAGCAGTTCAAGAGGGGAGGGCATACCGAGATCATTCTCAGGAAGGCGTTCTATTCGGGTTATCTCGATGCGTATCGCTTGTCCGCGGGCATTACGGGTTACCAAACCACCGACTAGAACCCGATGGTTCCAGTGCTCCCGCAGCGATTCTGAAAGGGACGGAGCTGCGTTTCCGCTCACAGCGCGTTCCGTCTGGGAGTCGTACAACCGAACGCGCAGGATATTTCTTCGCGGTGTGGCCCCGACTGTATCCAGGATGCCGGAAATAGAACCATGAGTGACATCTTTGCCACGTACGGCTGAAGCGGCGTTTTCTTTTACTTCAGGGGAAAGGACCGCTACGGAGTTGACCTTGCCGTTGTACGTGGCCATCGAAATTTGACTGTATTCATCGCCGGCGGTGGCGATGCGTTGAATCCGTTCCACGGTTTCAGGGCTATACAACTTCGGGATTTCGGGTCGCTCAGACAGGCTGGCAATGCCGTCCACGAAAGCCTCTACAGGGCGAAGCATGTCTGCCACGTCCCGGGTGCGTGAGGAGGCCCGGGGTTCAAGCCGTATGACGGCGTCATTGGCTTCGTGCTTTAAAGACTCAATCACCCAGTCTGGCCGCGTCCCTCTTTGAAGGTAGAGGCGGTCAATCTCTTTTAGTGAAAGGACAACATCGTCCAAGGTTCTAGTGAACCGGTGAACTACGGCCTTTTCCCTGCCCTCTCGGAGCCGTACTTCTAGGCCGGTAGTTGTCATGAGTACAAGCTATCGGATGACAATGACTGTTGCGTGATCATGTCTGAGGATTTGAGGCGTGCAAATGGGCAATCTACACCTGCGAGGTGTCGACGGGCCAGATCTCCCATCTGTTCGCGCGGCCTCGCTTGACGATGGCGTCTGGGTGTTTGTTCTGCAGTTCGCTCAGCTTGGTAATTACTTCGGCGATGGGAAGCCCTGAGGGCAGGACAGCGATGGGACGCGGCTTCAGCTGATCTAGTTCCCTTTTCGCTTTTGGGCGTTCGGTTGCGGTGAAAAGGAGCGCCCGAGCGTGCTTCAACCGTTCTGCCCAGACGGGCCATGCTGGGCAGGGGCCGACGTAGGGTGGTGAGACCCAGCCGTGGTGTGATGCTGGTTGTGCGCATTCGGAACACATGTCGTCCCTGGTCAGCTGAGGTACTGACAGGATCGTTTCCAGGTTTGACTCGGTCGCTTGCAGCTCCCTTTGGAGTCTTGTGCGTTCAGTTCTATCTTCAGATTTCGCTGTTGCGTCCTTCAGTTCGGGGATTCGTGCGCGTAGCTCGCGTACTTTGTTTTCGCGGTGTAGTCGGTAGCGGAGAAGGTTCGCCTCCCGCCGGTCCCTTGGCAAGCGTCCGTACTTGTCGACAACGTCTTCGCGGTCCTCAACGATCGATGCCAGGGCTGTGATATGTGTCTCTCGGTCGTTGGTTGCGCGTCCGAGCTCTGCGATTTTCACTGCCCGACGGTCTTCGCTCATCGAGGGGTAACGGCCGGTCTGAAGCTCCACCATTTCTTCGTGTTGGTGACTCAGTATGGATTCCTGTTCAAGAAGTGAGAGACGAGCCTGTTCACGCTCCGGGTCGTACCGCTTCTTGTCCTGCTCCTGGCGGATAGCAGCGGCCGCGTGCTTCTCCTCGCTGCGCCGGCCAACCTCGTCTAGCCACTCCTCCATTTCCGGGACTGTCAGCTGACGGAAACCGGGCTCCGCTCGTTGCCACTGCTCCATTACTAACAGTGCGGAATGTTTCTCCGAGGCGCGATCGTCGTGGACCCAGGGGTTCCATTGGGCGTCGTTGTTGATATGGATGAGCGTGGCGCGCGCGGCTGCGTACTCCTCAAATGTGGATGTAGCCCCTGGACGCTGGGCTACGAGCATGCCCTCCAGCTCGTATACCTGCTCTGGCTGACAAGATGTCGAATCGGTCATAACCTCCACGATGGTTCATCTACCCGATAACCGCTAGACGGAATCTGGGCATGGACCTGAATTGATGTGGTGCGCCACGGCTGCAGAGCTTTTCAGATTTTCGGTGAGAACCCAGGGCTGCTTCGGGACGATTTTGTCTGTGATGGGTGCGAGCATGTGGGCATGACTGAGATTGCGTATATGGTCCGGGAAGATTGGGCACAGCATGGCACTTCGATGGTGTCTCAAAGCGCTGTTATTAGGGATTGGCTTGGCGAAGCTCCCTACCTCTTTGCTGTGTGCGACCCCAAGAGAGTCCGGGAACCAGGCAGCGCCGACATGGAGTTCATTGATTACGTGGCCGGAGTGCCCGGGTCCCGCAGGATCGTGAACCTTTCAGAGTTAAGGAATCTTGGAGATCAGGGCAAGCGATTGAACCGAACGCTGACGGTTCTCCATCCGTACAAGCTTGAGGATTGCGAAGTGCTCCGAGCCCTGGTCGAGCAGGATTTGGTTGAGCGCCTCTTCGTCATTGTTTGGTCGCCGGTGGATATGGTCAGGACTTGGCTTGAGGGGATGTGTGCCCAAGATTTGGCTACGGGTTTCACTCACGAAGCTCCAGATGCCGTGCAGTTGGAAGCAGCAAGGTGCATGGTTGATGAACAGTACAACGGTCTGTCGACGGGAAATGGGAAAGCTGCCGTCGTTCAGTTGGTCCGCGCCTTCAGCGAGGGCGGCTATCCCCTTGAGAAAAACACCTGGCTGAAAGCTTTCTTCGCTGCAGGAGGGCAGTTTCGGCATGCTGAGTCGATCAGCAAGCTGATTTCTGAGATGAAGAGGGGAACGAAACATAGGGTGCAATCACGGTACCGGCCCAACATCCTTTCCGTACTTCAAAGGCGCGCCGACACATCTTCGGACCGTTCTGATTAGCCCTGCAAGGACGAACGGGGCAGCTAGAACCCCCTGCTTCGGTCTGAACCGTACGGGCTCCAGCTGCCGAGGAAGGGTTTGAGGTCCTCCGGCGTGGGTTCGGGCACCTTGGGAAGGATGAGTGAAAGGTCGCGGAGCGGATCTATGGTGTCCAAGGTCTGACCCGCTTGATCGAGCTGCTGCAGAATTGCATCGCTGTCTCCGCCTGTGTAGGACTCTGCAGCAACCCTCGCAGCGTCAAGAAAGGATCGGTGCTGTTTGATTGCGGCCCAGGTACGCGAGTTCTCTTTGAAGTGTTCCCATCGGACGTGTTCAGAGTATTGTTCCTTGGCGGATGCCATCGCGGTCTCCCACCGGTGATGTCGTTCCTCTTTTTCGCGCTGGCGTTTCTGTTCCTTTGATGCAGTCCGGAGCTGATAGATCTCCAGCGATCGGATCAAGTCTGGGAGTTTGTCTTCGACGGTGCCTGATTTGGTGTCCCGGTATTGTGCGCCGTTGTACGGGGTTTCTGGTCCGTTGACAATTAGCTCGAGCTTTCCGGTGCCAACGAATTCCCAGCCGCGAGCCTCAACCCAGGCAGGTTTCGTTTTGGGCTCATCCCACCGTCGCGGTCTTGTCTTACTTGTCCCAGGTCCGGAGATTTCCTTGATCTTTACGGAGTACACGCCAGCAGTTGTCCGTAGGGCTAGGTGGCTTCTGGTCGCATATCTGGAATCTTTGGTGGCTTCTTGCGCTGTCAGCAGTTCCATCCCGCGTTTTGAAGCCTCTGCTGCAATAGCTTGGAGGATGCGGGCAGCACGAGATACGTGCTCGCTGCTGACGTAGTGCCACTCTTTGTTGCTGACGTACGCCTTCACGATCGGATGGTAGCGGGATATGCGTCCGGGCACCGGGACAGGTGACGCAGTGACGTAGTCGTCAAAGTGCTCAGTGAACACGATCGTCTTGGGGCCTTGATTCCAGGGGCCCGTCAGAACGACCTCTAGCTTCTTACCTTTGGGGCGGAGCGGTGATTTCAGGCTAAGACGTACCAACTGTTCATAGTTCTTCTCGAGGGCTGAGTCTTTCGGCAGGACGAGATTGCCCCCTGCATTAAGTACCTGCCGGATCAATGTGTCTGGTTCGGCTTCGACCGGAAGCCCGTCGGCGTCTTCGCGCGGCGGCTCTTCCCATGTATTCCCTGCTGCAGTTGCTACCGCCTTCCAGGAAGGACCGGTGCCGGTGATCGCTACTAGGCCGCGTCGTTCCAGAGCCCGGGCAATAATCCTGTGCTCATAACCCTTAGTGAAGATGCCATCCGGGCATCCATCCCGGATCCATCGCAGCACTTTGACTTGCCTATTGTTCAAATGAACGAGCTTCTCGGCCATGTACCCATCATCCTCAAACGAACATCCCCTTACGTAGATTGCTACGTGGGGGAGTGTCCCACCAAGGTGTTCCAGTCCTAAGTAAGTGGAACGGCGATTCGAGTTTCTTCGAAGCCCTTCGACTGCTCCATCATTGGAATTAGTTATATGGAAGATGTCGTACTGATCAAGGAACCCAGCCGATGACCAAAACCAACAACCCAACTGATTCGGTCCTTCTCTCCGCGGATGACCATCTCTCAAGGCCCGAGGTCAACGAATATGCACTACGCTGCCCCGAATGCAGCGAGGCGACCGGACTGCACATCGACGGAGTTGTAGTTGAGAATGCGGGAGGCCAACGTCTCCATGTGGGCACAGATGGCGAGGACAATGGGGCTCGCTTGGACATCCAGTTGGAGAATGATGTGCCTCATGATGGGCGCCGGCACCATGTATCGCTGGCCGGATGGTGTGAACACTGTAGAAACCGTTTCAATCTCAAGTTCAAACAGCACAAGGGGTTCACCTACTACTCGAAAACCCTGGCGGGCCAGGTCTAAGGTGCTTTAGCGGTTCCGTGGGTCCCTAACCCAGATCAGTTTGATGAACTCGATGTCGGCGTAGTCATATTCCTCCCGGATCTGTCGGGTGATACCTATTTGCCATCCCAGCGCTTCTTCTATGAGTTCCATCGACTCATCGGGCATCCATTGTTCTCCGGACTCCAACAGGGCCAGAGGTTCGAGGAAAATGCCGGTCTCCTTTGACAATTGAAGCTGAGACCAGCCCAGTTCTTCTCGTGCTTCGATCACTATTCGACCGACTGCAGCGATGATCTCATCAGCCATGGGAACTCCTAGGGCCCGACAGCGCCTCTCGCGCCGTAGTATCACCAGCCTGTCATACGCCTCCGACCGTCAGGGTGTCTGTTTGCTTTTAGAGTTGTCCAAGAATGGTCCACGCAGAGAGCTGGATGTCGCCTGTCTCGGCGGCGTGCCGTTTTTTGCGTGTAATCAGTTCATCGAGAGCTATTCTGCGGTCCAGTACGGCCATAAGGTCGCCTCCGTCCATGAGGAGTACAGAGTGCCTGCCCGTCCTGGCAACAAGATCAGGGACTGACTTTTGAAACCCTGACATGGAGATAAACAAGCCGAGGGTGTTATCCAGGCGGCGGGTTACCTTGCCCGCGAACTCTGTAACATCACCTGCCGCGATGGGCTTCGCCTGCCATTTTGCCTCAAGAATGTAGTCAGTCCCGGACAAGGTGAAAGAGCCATCAATCTGCTCTCCGTACGCCGTAAAGGGCCGGCGCGATTCGAGGTTAAAGACCTCGAACAGTTCATTGAGAATGCCCTCTAGGGCATAGCCGCGAGGTTGCGCTGCCATCTTCTCTGATTCGAGGAACTTCACTTTGAGATCGTCGATCATCTGGTTAGTGTGTCGACGGAACTCGTCGATGTCCTTCTGGGTCTGGAGTCGACGCTGGAACTCTGTGATCTCTTCCTGCTCTTTGCGATAAGGCTCCACCATTGGGTGGAAAACGTCGATTGCCTCGCGTGCCATTTGGTACTTCCTGGCGCCGTCCTCCAGATGCTTCAGCGATACCGGATCTGGCATATCCGCAGCAGTAAGGATCAACTGGACCAACACATCGCGGTACTTGTCCTGGTTCTGGGTCAAGTCATGCACCAAGGCCGTAGCCAAGTCCCGCTTAGACATTGACTTGTCCTGCCAGGGATAGCGGAAGACCAACGAACGATCGCCGGTTGCAACGATGAGGAAGTCGCGGAGTTCGTTTCTGTACCAATAGGCCGTGGACAAAACACGAATCAACGGATTAATAAGGGCGGGGTTTACCTGCTGGGCCATCTGCCCAGTTTAGTTTTGGTGGTCGACATTCCCTGGCCACCGTTCCTCTTAGTTGCAGGACATGACCAGGGGACAGCTCCTGATAACATTGGTTATATCGAAGGAGGTTTGGATATGACGATCACCAGCCCGGAGAATGCCATTGCCAATGCCCGGCGCGCCCGCGCACGCCGTGAGCTGGGCGGCTTGGACTACATCAGGAATGTCCGCGCGGCCGTGGAGACTGCCGACCAGCGCGTAGTCGCCCGTGCGCTGGGCGTTAGTCAGCCGGCCATTAGCCGGTTGCTCTCGCAGGCCGAGGTCAGGGGAGTGAAGCCCGTTCCCGAGGGATTCAGCGGTGCCAGCCCCTACGAGATCGCAGAGCGCTACGCGGCCGGCGACATCGACCGCGACGCCATGATCCGCGAGCTGTCCGCATGGCCTTACCCGAAGAATGAAGGCGCGGCCGCTGCGGCGGCCGAGTGGGAGTCCACGCCGTACATGGACACCCCGGGATCGTTCGCGGAAGTCGGCCGGGCGTTTGATGAAGGACTGATCGACGGGGACGCCTACGACCAGATTCTGGATGCTTCTGACGAGGCTCCCGAAGTCTGATGACTACTCTGTAAAGCGTGACTACCGAAGACCAGGCAGCAGCGCACCGCGCCACCTTGGAGCGCCTGGGCGCAGACGGGGGACCGCTGACCGCCCAGAGTAAGACCGCAAGCGCCCAGAATCCTGAGTGGTTCAACGTCCGTCGAGGCGAGCCACGCCAGGACCGCCGGCGGCTGCACAACGAGATCCTTGCACGCTTCGTTGAGTCACGCCCCGAGGTCCGCCGCGACAAGAAGGCGATTGTCCTTGCCGGCCCTCCCGGTGCCGGCAAGTCCACCGCGCAGGCTGCACTCATCCAGGCAACCCGGACGCAGCCGGAGCACTGGCTACCGATCAACGCGGACGACTTCAAGGACGAGCTGCTGCAGCAGGCCCGCCAGGATGGAAGCTACGACAGTTACCTGGTGCCGGAGGAAGTGCGCACACTGGAAGCTGCGGGGGAGAAGTTCTACCCGCGCGAGCTGGCAGCCCTGGTCCACACGGAGTCCTCGATCCTCGCCAAGAAGGCACGCAACGAGGCGCTTGAGTCAGGGATGAATGTCATCATCGACGGCACCCTGGGCAACGAGAAGCAGGCCAGGATTCTGCTGGACCGACTGCAGGCGGCGGGCTATGACGTCCTGGTTGCCGACGTCGAGACAACGCAGAACGTCAGCGAGGCGCGCACCATGGGCCGCTGGGAGCGCGGCTACCTCGATGCCGAAAACGGAACGGCCGCCGGCCTCGACGCCGAGCTGGGCGGGCGCTGGGTTCCGCAATCGTTCCCGGCATCACTGTTCAACGAACCAAGTGACACGGAATCCATCTGCGCAGCCAACGCAGCGGCGATCGCCGAAGACTATGGATGCGTCAGTGAGTACCAGGTTTACCGCGTCGCGGACAAGGACGCCGGCCCCAAACTGGAGACAACACAGGGCCGCGCCAAGGCCGGCGGTCCACTCGTTGACAGCGAGACTCTGCAGGCTGTTCGGGCGTCCTCAACAGCACGTCCAACCAGAAATAACGCGCCGCGAACAGGCAAGGACTTTGGTCGCTGAGAGCTTCTCTCAGCCGAAGTTCTCATCAATCCACTTGTTCATGCCGATCTGGACAACACTGCCTTTACGGACGTAGCCAACGCCGGTCTCGTAGCTTTCAGTCAGCAACTTGGCATTGTCATCCTTCAGGTTCTGCGCGAACGTCTCTCCCGCCCAGATTGCGTCATTGTATGAGCGCCCTGCCTTATGGGCCAGATGGGCGGCGCGGTTAACAACATCACCCATGTAGATAACATCGTTGATTCCACTCCCGTTGAACCCTGCCTTGATCATCAGCGCCCGTCCATACTCAACGCCGATTCCGAAGTTCAAAGGGGTGAATTCCTTCTTCTGCAGTTTGACGTTCAGAAGCCTTTTCAGTGTGTTGGCCGTGTAGACCAGGTAGAACACTTCATCAATGCTGGTTTTTGTTGGAGTGTTGTAGACGGCCCATACACAGTCCCCAACGATGTTCACTTCCCTCACATATTCGGACCCGTTGAGGACTGCCACCATTTCAGAGATGAAGGACCGATAGATCTTGGCCAGTGTCGGGCGCGTGTGCTTCTCGGTTAGTCCGGATGAGTCTCGTATATCTACAAAGACCGCGCTGCAATAGCTGTAGAAGCCGTTGGTGTAGGTCAGCTGATCCCGGTCAGGAAGACTCTTCGTTTCTTCGAACTGTCCGCTTGGTTGGTCGAGGATGTCACTGATGCGCGCGGCACTATCGATATAGGAATATGCCTTGAAGTTTCCGTCCACGTCACCATCCTGCCGTAGCGGCCACGGCGACGAAGACTGCCACGCCAACGGCGACCATTTCAGCCATGATCGCTCGGTTTACGTACTTGAACTTGGTAGTCGCGATATGGGAGTTTTCGTGGATCTGTGCAGCTACTTGCCGCGTGAGCCTGGCCGGGTCCGTTGTCAGCGTTGAGAGCACCTGGAGGTAGGTCGGACGGTCCTTTGAGTAGTGACTGGAGACATGTCCAAAGAACAGCAGGTTTACCGCATCTTCGTCAGGTTCGTCTCCAGCTGGCGGTCGTCCCTTTACACGCGGAAACAACGCCAGCCATGCGCAGACCACTGAAACAAACAACGCAGCCGCACATACGGCAACCGCCCAGACGAGCAGGCATGTCCAATGGTCTTCATCTTTGACCAGGTTGAACAGGACTGTAGTGGTAGCTCCAACGAAGGCCAGGGTCACCCCGGTCTTGGTGTCAGCATGCCGAACCCATTCGTTGGTGATGGACAGTGCCTTCCATGCGTGGTCGGGCTGTGGCACAGCGGGGGAGTCCTTGGGACGCTTACTAAATGGCCAGGGCACTACGCTTCCATTCGCTAGGGCGAGATAATATCGGTTATCGGCAGTTAACTATCACTTGCGGAAGTGGCTCCGAAAGGGGTTTTTCTGTAACCCAAGTCCGCAGTTCCCCCCATCCCGATAAAGGCCGAAATGCTGCGCAGGGTGCACCGTCAAGGGTGGGCCGAGGGCTCATCGCGAAGCGACGCGCAGCGCCCTTTACGATGCGCCAGGAGCAGCAAAAATAAGAGGCCGGGATGTGGGAGTTTCCGGAGGCTGTGCACATCCGCCGGTTGTGGTGGGCGAGATTCCTGGGCGTGGTGACCTGGCGGTTGTGTGCAGGCGGTCAGCTGGTTCCTGTCGTCCATCATGTGTGCAGGAAAAGCCCGAAGGATAGAGCTTTTGCTGTGCACACGTGGGCGAGAGGCTACCCCAGGTGTTGCGGCTGTTCAGTCTGTTCCGGCGTCGCCGGCGTCGGAGTGGATCGGCGCGTTGCGCGCTTGCGTACGCGCAGCTTCTTTTCGGGTTCGCTGAGGCCGGCGGAGCGCAGTTCGTCGACGGTCCAGCCTGCCGTAAGTGCCGCTTGATAGCGGCGTGCATCCTCATCTTCGGCTGCGCCGAGAGCGTCACGTGCGTCTGCAACCTTTTGCCGTGATTTGACCAGCTCCCGCACGGAATCCATGCGGTTACTTAGCCGCTGCTGCAATTCGTTTTCGATCTTCTCTGCATCAATGTGAATAGCCATGGCACCCAGTCTAGCGGGGCAGTTTTTCAGCCCGTCAAGGCTGCCGAGACTCACCTTCTGCAAAGGTGAGTCTCCCTGTATGGATTAACCACGCGGAGCAAGCTATAGACTTATGTGCCATAAGTGGGCTTGATCCTCGACTTCGTACCGAGGATGCGTCACACTTGACGTGTGATCCCGGAGATTCCGGGGCGCTGCGCTGGGCATGGAAGGGCGGTACTGCAATGGCAGAGGAACGGAGTTCCAGCCGTCGCCTGAACCGTCGTCGCCGTGCGAACATCGACGGAGAAACCCAGTACGTGCGTGTCTCCATGTCGGAGCAGGAGCGGACCCGTCTCTACGTACTGGAAGAACAAACGGGGCGCAGCCCGTCCGAGATCCTGGTCAGTGCTGCGCTTTACTCCCAGTCTTCCGATTCGCTGGCCGAGCGCCGCGCCCTGGCCACCGAGTTCATGGCTGCACGTCGCTACCTGGCTGCACTGTCCAACAACGTGAACCAGCTGGCGAAGCATGCCAATGCCACGGATGAGTTTCCCGAGGAAGCCCGCGTGGCCCTGGGACGTGTGCGTGCGATTGCCGAACGCATGAATGGCATCATCGACGGACTGGCCGGCTGATGATCCCGAACATCACCAAGGGTGACCGCATGGCTGGTCTGTTGGTTTACCTGGCAGGTCCTGGCCGGTCCAACGAACACACCGACCCACATTTGGTGACCGGCTCCGCGCCCATCATCGCGTGGCACAACGACGACCAGCTGAACCGTGACGCAGCCCTCTCGATTGCACATCATCTCGACCAGGCAAAGAACGTTCTCGGTGTGGACATCAAGGGCGGACATGTCTGGCATTGCTCGCTGAGTTTGCGCGCGGAAGAAGGCGACCTTACCGACCAGAGATGGGCCGATATCGCCAACGAGTTCATGGATGAAATGGGCTTCACCGAAGCCAGTGGAAAGGCCCCCGTGTCATGGGTGGCGATCCGCCACGGCCACAGCAAGGCCGGCAATGACCACATTCATATTGCGGCTTCCATGGTGCGCGAGGACGGCACCAAATGGAGCAGTCACCTGGACTACAAGCGCGCCCAGGACGCGGCCCGTGCGCTTGAGAAGAAGCACGGACTGGAAGAGCTGTCTCCCGTCTACGCCATGCGTGGACTGCGGCCAGGTGAGCGCGAAGCAGCCGAGCGTCGCGGCGTGGAGGAACCGGAACGCCGTTCACTCGCTCGCAAGGTCCGGGCGTGCGCCACCGCCGCTCAGGACGAGGCTGAGTTTGTCCGTCGCTTCCGGCGCACGGGCGCCATGATCAAACCGCGCTACGCAGCTGGCCGTGATGACGTCGTGGTTGGCTATTCGGTTGCTGAACGTCCGTCCAAGGGAGGCCGGCCCGTATGGTTCGGCGGTGGCCACCTGGCCAAGGACTTGACCCTTCCCCGACTACGCGGAGCGTGGGCCGACAGTCCCGAGCTGGCAGACGGAGCTGTGGCCGAATGGGGAGCAGCCGCTCGTGGCCGACGGCCCGTTAACATCGGCCGTGAGGCGCACGAACCAGATCCCCAGATGTGGGAGCAGTACAGCAACGAAGTCGCCCGACTGCGGGAGAGCTTGCGAGCTGTCCCGATGGATGACCACGCGACCTGGGCGCAGGTGGCCAGGGAGACGTCCGGGGCGTTCGCAGCCTGGTCAACCGCCACGGAATCGACACCGGGACCGCTGGCAGCTGCGGCCGATGAATTGTCCAAGACGGCACAGCTGCGGCGATACCCGGCCCGACCGGTCCGCAGCGTCGGCCCGTCTGCAAGGGGCGCATCCCTGGTTCTTATGGCGGCCACCATGGGAGGCGCCGGAACGGCTGCGCAAGCGATCATGCTGCGCCAGCTGCTGAACGTGGCAAAGGCCGTCCATGACATGCACAAGGCGTCCAACGACCTGCGCAGGGCACGCCAGATCAGTGACCTGGTGAAGACGCAGCTGAGTCAGGTGGCGGCCGCGCTGCCGAGCGTCCCAGCGACGGTGCCGGCGGTAGACAGCGAGGCGGCAGAGGCAATGCGGACGAGCGCGGCCGGCCAGACTCCGGCACGTTCCGCCGGCTCGGTGCTGCCGCCGAAGTACGAGCAGGCACGCACCCACGCAACCACCCGTGGCGGGACCACCCGCCCGGATATCGAGAGATAACACCAAGAGGGGGAACCGTGAGTGAATCTGACGGCATCGACGAGGCTATCGAGGGAATGTCACGCGTCGGGCTGACTGTCGCCGGCCGGCTTGGTGAGCAGGTGGCCAGGGCACGCGAGCAGGCCCTGCGCCGTGACCAGGCGACCGAGGAGCAGCAGACCCGTGAGTTGCAGGCCAGGTTCGACGCAGAGCGCGCAGCAGCCCGTGCACAGCTTGCACCAGTGATGGACAACCGTTGGTGGGACACGGCCAGTGGCCGCGACGTGGAGAGGGTGCACGAGGCGGCTACCGCGTGGAAAGACCACGATCCGGCGGCGCGCAGCGCGGCCGAGGTAATCCGGGACCAAGTGCAGCGCCGCTACGGCTTGGACGTGGACAACCTGGGCGCCGACGATGCGTCGGTGGCTGCTGCTCTGGCGAAGGCCGCAAGGGATCGTGAGCAGGCAGAGCAGGAGCGCGGCGCAGGCCGTGACGAGAACACTGAGGCCACGCAGCTGCTGGCTGAGGCCGCCAGGGAGGACCAGGACCGCGAACAGGACGCGACGGAAGAGAACCAGCGGCCCGAGGCGTTGGCCGAAGAGGCAGGCATCAAGTACGACTCAGCCGAACGTCGCCAGGAGTTGGCCGCCAGTCTGGAGGGCGTGGCCGACAGGGAGGCCGTTCAGGCGCGGCTAAGCGCTGACCAGGACCAGGGCACCCCGCCCAGCGCGGCCGTTGCCAGCGCACCAGGGCGCAGCCCGAAGGCCCGCAAAACGCGGGGAGCCGACGGCCAGACAAAGCTCCTGCAGAAGGGCATGAGCCGCTAGGAGTTCAGGACGGGAAGGGGCCGGCCAGTCAGAGCGCTATCTCCGGCCCGCCCCGAGCTGGACCCTGCCGAGGTAGAAATACGCGCACACGTTCCCCCGTTTAGGCTGGAACCATGGGTCTGAGAAGTCTTTTCCGTCGTAAGCGTGCCGCAGCAGCTCCGGCGCAAACCACCCCTGGCACGGGGGTGGTTCTAACCTCCCAGGAACCGCTTTCCGCGGAAGTGCTGGAGGAACTGAGAGACGCATGGGCCGACCTGGACGCGGCTGCCAGCGAATCGGGTGTAAAGGGCATTCACGCATGCTCCCGTGGCGGGCAGCCATGGCAGAAAGACCCCGCCGTCGTGCGGACTATCGCAACGATCATTCGGGGTCATCTGAAGGATGAACCAGACGGAGAGTTCAAAACGGAGAGCTAAAACAAATGCCCACTGTCGGCAGCGGATTCAAGGCTCAGGCTCGCCGTCCTGTCTGCTCGTTCCGGCCACTTCACGCCCGCTGCTTCCAGATCGGTGCGTGTGATGTGGTCGGCTGCGATGATCTTTCCCAGAAGTTCTTCCTGGCGCGTTTCCAAGCTCACCAAGCGAGCCAGAACGGTCAGCAGTTCGGCCAGCTCCGTGGACCAATCGGCTTCCCAGTAGGTGGCACTGATGTTGTCGAGGGGTGAGGTTTTCTTCCCGACAGGTGATTTTTTCCGGTAGGAGAACCAGGCATTGACGGTCTTCTTGCTATCTGTGTTGTAGTCCATGACCTGGGGAGGGACCGGTCCCCAGGAGCCGCCGCCAAAGCTCAATGTCTGGGTAATTGGGTTGTAGGTGTATTCATCATCGAGCTGCTTCACGGCGGTCAGGTATTTGACCTGGTGGGCGCTGCCGGTGAGGACGTTATTTCCTCGTTCGTTGGCGAAGGCTAGCCCAAAGGTGTGAAGCCAGAGCACTTCTTGGCCCAGTTCGACGCTCTGACGCCAAAGTTCAGCATCTTTGGTCAGCGGCACCCGTACGCCAGGGGTTTGAAGCTCTTCCGCGAATGTCGCGGTGTATCCGCTGTGGGAGACTGTGCAGGCGATGTAGGCCATGAGGTCTTCAACGGTCACTTCGATTCCGAGTTCTGAGGACAGGGCTTCCAAGAGTCCCCTAGTGGTGTTGGGACTCCCGTCCGGGTGGTACATAGCGGCCACACGGCCACCTTGGCTGCCTCGGAAATGGTGCTGGCTGGGGATGAGTCCCGAGAAGGTAACGCCAGGGCCGGTTCTCAACGAAGTTGTGTGCAGCTCCGAGAGGAAAATCTGACCAGGGATGCGGGCTCGCCAGAGATCCGGTCGCGGCATGTCCAGAAGCCGATGATCGGCTATGACGTATTGGCGATCAAATGAACGGTGTCCGACTTGGACGACGGTGGGTTCAAGGCGGATTTCATCAGCAAACCGCTTTGTGGTTTCTTGCTCAACGTCGTTGCCGGGCAGAGGGAGTTTGCTCTTATCGAGGGATGAGTCCCTGGACTTCTTGAATAGTTCTTCTTTCCTGGTGCGGTCGTCACAGGAGACGAGTTCCAGCCAACGCGAACTGAGGGTTTCTACGGTTGGCGCGGCAACCCAGTTGCGGTTCGGATTGACTCCAGGTGTCAGCCACAAGAACAGGTCATGGATAGTCGGGTAGGAGTCCCAATCACCAGCAGCAGCGGCAGTGAATGGCGCTGTCCAGTCGGTCCGTACAGGGAGCCACCCAGGCCCATCTATCGCAATGTCACGCAGTTGCTGGAATTTCTGGCCTTGCCGGCCATGCAGGGAGGTGTAGTGCAGGACCGCCGGAACCTCGAGATTGTTGTCTGGCTTCCGAACAAAGATGGAGATGGCAAGCTGTTGCTGCACCCCAGGGAAGATGCGAGTGTTTACGGGCGGGCGCAGCCCTTCCGGGGAACAATCAATGAGCCAGCCCTCAGAGCAGTTTTTTCTGATGTACTCGCGCATTCCCTTGAACGCGGCTCCCGAAAGGAAGCTGGAGGGGGTAATGAAGCAGATAATGCCAGCGTCGCCGTCCAGTGCTCCGGGCGGTGGGGTGGACTCAAAGACCTTCCAGAACGCCCAGCGCCAGAAGTATACGTAGAGATTTTTCAGGTCATACTCAACAACGCCGTTTCCTTCCATGCGGAAGTCGGCAAGGATGCCTTCACCTTCGCTGCCTGCCGGGCCGTTCTCAACCCAGCCGCCTTTACCCCCAGCATTGTTCTTATAGGGCGGGTTGCCGATGCACACGGTGACGTTGGTTGTGGATTTGATGTGATTGGCCCGTTGGCGTTGCTGCGCAACGAGTTGAGTCATGTAAGACATCTGGCCGACGGCAATGTGCGGGTCTTCTAAAGTGTCGGCAACAAAGAGGTTCAGGCCATTGTCTGGAACTTTGGCGTCGTGGGCACGGATGAGGTCGGACAAGCGCAGTTCCGCAACTGAGAAGGGGCCGGTCTGGAGTTCAAATCCGTAGAGCCGCCTGGCGATTGAATTGATGGCTTCGGTAGCTGCGCCCGGGCCGATTTCCGCACCGGCCTGCTCGGCTGCCCGTTCCATGATGTGCACCGGGAACGTCCCGGTACCCATGGCAGGGTCAATTACCCGCACATCGGGGTCGCGCAAACGCAGCGACTTGCCCAATCTGCCAGCAAGAACTTCCTCGGTGAGTCGGGTCATTTCCTCAACAACAGGGCCCGGCGTGTAGTAACTGCCGGACAGTTTTCTTAGCTCGTTGTCATATACGGCCAGGAAGTGTTCGTAGAGGTGCAGGTACATGTCGCTGACACCCGATCGCACCCACTTCCAGTTGACGGCGTTTATTGTGCGGATCATCAGATCAAGGGTGATGCGGAATTTCTTGGAAACCGTGTCAGTCAGAAGTTGAAGGGCTTTCGCCATCAACCCATGGGATTCCCCAAGATCGCTTGCGCTGTCATGAAGACCCTTCTCGTTCAGGTCAATACCTTCGGACTTCGCCAGCAGCAAAGCGAACGTCACCGTTTGTGCATAACCGTCCGCGAACTCCGCGTCTGTGGCCCCTGGAAACAGAAGATGCTTCCACTCCTTAGCCATGCCAAGAAAAACCTGGTCAGCAAGCTTTCCCCCAGGGCTGCTAAGAGCCCGCCTCTCCGATGCCAAAGTGTCGAGGACTTCCCCACGCAACAAGCGAGTGAGAGGGGCGATAGTCGTGACAAGTTTCTTTACCGACGTAATCTCTACCGGCTCCCAGCGAAGGAAGTCTGTTAATAAACCCTCAAAGCGCTGGCCGGGTGAGAGCTTCGTTCCCGCCGTGGTGAGTGTTCCACCAACCAAGTGGACCGGTTCGCCTATCAGTTCACCGCCGCGCCAGAGTCGCCATTCAATTCCATTGGTGTAGAGCAGGTTCGGTAGGTCTTTGAGGCGATTCCACTGAGTAAGGTTGTGGCCCTTAAACGCTGTGGGGTCGAGGTTTTCGCCCGGAGCCTTGACTTCGACATAGCCAGTAACCGCGCCGTTTACCTGAACCGCGTAGTCAGGGCGGACGCTGCGTTCGGTGTCGGCGGCTTCGTCAAAAGCAACGACTTCCAGGCCCAGCTTCGCCCCAATTGACGTGATGAGTACATCAAGTGGTTTCCGGATTGACGCCTCGGCCTGCCCAATATTGCCTTGCAGTTTGCTCTTGCAGTCAGCGCCGAACGCAGACACGTACTCTTGCAGCCATGTATTTGGCACCAACAACCCCACTTTTCGCACTTAGATGCGAATACTCTACGGCTATAAGCAGGGCAACAAGAGCACCTAGTAACGAACCTGAACGCCGAAATCGCTCTCCGACCTGCCGGTAAGCGCGGCGGCAGACTTGGAAACGACGGCGGGGATCTCGTGGATATTCGCGGCCTCAACGGTGAGGACGGGAAACTCGACCATGCACACGGTTAGGCGTCCGTCCGTTGCTTCCTCGATATGGGCCGTGAGTTGAATCCCCCGATAGTTGAGCAAACTACCCGGCCAGCCTACTAACGGGCGGTGGCCGGAAACAGCGTTGGGCGGGCCGCCAGAAGCCTTGGGGGTAGCCTCCAGCGGCCCGCTCGGTCAGCGTACCAATGACACCCGGGAAGGGCCGATGCGATATCAAAGTCTTCAGGAAATAGGTTACACATGTAACTAATTTCTGTTATGCTGGGTACATAACGACTAACAAGGGGGGTGAAGATGGCACAAGACAAGCGGCTCAAATGGCTTTTGGAAGAACTGGAAGCACAAGGCTTCCGGCTCAAACCAATCAAGTCAGGCTGGATAGCGTTACCACCGGACAGAACCAAACCGGGGGTGACGATCCACAAGACTCCGAGCGACGTGAGGGCATGGGAAAACATGCTGGCTCAGTTGCGAAAGTCGGGATTTATCCAGAAAGCCAAGTGAGGCCTTCCGTCCCGCATCCGAGGATGCGGGGCAAAGGGCTTCAAATTGAACCGCTAGAACGCCGCTTCACCCCCCGGCACACAACACAAAAAGAAAGACCTTTGGCGAAAGGACCACCAACCATGACTGACCAGACATGGTTTGTCGACTTGGATTTAAAGCTGGAATCACCCATTAGTGATGCACTGCTTGACGATCTGATTGACGTTGTTATCCCCTTGCACGGCGCTGTCTCCTCTGGAGACGAACCCAAGCTTGGACTGTCTCTTGCATTCGAAGCACTCGACGCCTGGCACGCCTCTTCCTTGGCCCGTAACTTCTTGGAACTCGACCTTGGACCCATCATGCCCAATGTCGAAATCGCATCAGTTCGGATCCTTGACGAGGAAACCAGGACAGCAGAGAACGAGGAACCGACGTTCCCTCCGATGATGGCCATCCCGGACATTGGGGATTTGCTCGGCGTAACCCGTCAGCAGGCACACCGCTTGACCAAACGGGAAGACTTCCCGACCCCTGCCCTGGAGCCCCGTACAGGGCCTCTGTGGATTCGCGCTGCCGTCGAGTCCTGGAACGAACACACGGAGCGCCAGGCAGGCCGCCCGGCCACAAAGAAGATGGCAGCGGCAGAAGAAGCACCCGGCGAAGGTGAGTGGAATATCAGCGTTACAAGCGTGAAGAAAGCGCCTAGTAGCTCGCAGCGCACCGTCAAGAACCCAACCGATTCTCACCGGATCGTGAAAGACCCGAGTGACAGCACAAGGAGAACATCAACCCTGGGCAGCGAACACCGCACAATCCGCGGATAGCCCTATAACCCGGTCGCCACCTGGCAACCTCTTTTTTGTTCTGCTTGTGTTGGTAGAAGGTCCGGCCTCCCCCATGGGAAGCCGGTCCTTTTCATTTACTGCTAGCGCTTCGCCGTTACGGCCTAAACGACGATAGGACTATGGAAGCACTGACATTTGAGGAAGCCCGGACAACAGTCCGTGAATCGCGGGAGTCCCTTTGGGAAGGACTAGGCACGTACACGGTTGCGGATTACGGGTGGGAAGACGAAACCTCCTACCTAGTCGTTGAAGGTGCACGCGAGTATCTGGAAGACAACAACGATGAGTTCGTGGTTATGGATGCCCCCGCCATTTTCGTGGACAAGGCGACCGGAATTGTCCTAGAAGCCGATTTCCTGGCTGTTGCTGGCCGCGTGCAAGCCATGACGCCCGTTCCAGGGCATGAGTACCGAGACGCAGGATGATCGCCCAGGAGACGGGGCACCGGACTAGTTACGGTTGTAACCGAACTGCCGCGTCAGAAGTGCCCTTTTGTAGTGGGCTTCGGCAGCATCTACCTGAGAGGCCGGCGCACTCGGGGAGAAGACTTGAAGGATGCTGAACTGGAAATACTGTGGGTGTAAGAGGTCGAGAGCCGCTAGTTCTCTCAGAGCCACGTTTCCTCCATGGCCGGTTCGGGCATAAGCGCTCCAGCGTCCAAGGAATCTTTCGTTCCCGTCCGCTTTGCCTACGTACAGTTGGCCGCTCTTAGTGTCGGCGATCAGGTAGATACCCTGCACAGAACTGAGCGCGGTCTGCCACTGACTGTACGAGTCGTCTTCGAGAATCGACTGCAGCTCGTCGAAGTCCACCAACAACCGGTCATAGCCAGGGAACGGTTTTACCCTGGGGTCAGCGATCTCTACGACATCCAACGAACTGGCAGCCTTTCCCGACTTGGCCCAATTCACCGTGTCACCTGGCCACTCAATGACCAGGCGGCGGCGTAGAGACTCAAACGCGGCAGAGGGGCGGAGGTCAAAGAATCGCAGTGTTGGCGTGCGTTCCTCGGCCACTTCCCCGTGGTTCTCAAAAACTGTCAGGAACCTAGCTCGCCGCCCAGTAGTTGCGAGAAAGTTAAGCCAGATTTTCGGCGGGTTCTTGCCGAGCTTGTTACCGTGCCCTTGCTCGCGGGTGTAGCTAAGCAACTTAGGACCATTGGCTTCGGCCTGCGTGGTCAGGCCCCCAGGGGTGAGGGTGTGACGGATAGCCACCACGTCTTCGATATCCAAGCCAGCAGCAAGCACGAGGTGCCCCAACTGGAGCCGTCCAGATATATCCGTCAACATAAGGCCCCGGGTTCTCTTTCTCCTGTTTTTGGCCAACGGGAAAGATTCTAATCGAGGCTCTTACGACGGCTATTTTTGGTTTGTCACCGGAGGGCAATTGCACGGGAAATCTGGGGTCCAGTCGACAGTTCGACGCCTTGCGGCTTCTGTCCAGGAGCAGGACGAGGCATGCTCACCTTTGTTCCATACGCCTATGGACCAGGGTTCAGCCTCGCACTCCACGCACACGGGGGCTGTTGCCTCTTTCCATTCGATGTAGTCAAGGGGCATTTCGGACTTGAGCTGAACCGTTCCGCAACCGTGGCACCAGCCAACGGCTTCGCGTTCCAAGGCATTTCCCGTCATTTGGCAAGCCTACGGCTCTTAGGTCTGCCGTGGCCCCAGCGTCTGTGTTTCTGTGTTGGAGGGTTTCCCCTGGGCTTTGAGGGGATCATCTTTGAGGGGATACCAGGCTCACAAGGCCGTTCTTTAGAGCCTGCGCTGCGGCTGGAGACTTCGCGTTGAGAGTGCCATGGCTGTAGTCGTAGACGAACAGGGCTATGCCGGTCTGCGTGGCAAATTCGATTGCCGCAGTCGAGTACCCCGACAGCGAAAAGAATAGAGCCCGTTTCTGCTCAGCAGCGGCGACCCCAAAAATTTGCCGTACCAGGCTGGGTGGGACGGGGGAGGAATGGTGCTTGACCTCAGCAACGAACTGGGCGGAAACAACGTCCATGCCGCCGTCCCGTGTCGCACTCGAAACCGTGGAACCGCCTGCGCCCAAATAAAGCATCCAATCGCGGGCCAGGAACTCCGCTTCCCGGTCAGTACACGAAGCTCGCGGTCGTGGGCGCTCCCCCTGTGGCGTCCAAGGCAGGGGAGCCCTAGGAACGGCCGTAACCTCCCGAGGGGTTACGGTCGCTATCGGGCGTAGATAGTCGTCCCAGGCCTCGCGGATGGCCGTTTCTAGAAACCTGTGCAAATCCCTCTCTAAAGGGTCGCGGTCCTTATGGCGTGGGTCGTACTTGGCCCAATACCGGCGCACAGCTTCTCGGTGCATCTTCGACCAGACACCGGCCAAAATCCAAACGAAAATATAAGCCGCCCAAAAGACCACGCCAGCGGTGATGATCCCGCTGTTCTTAGCGGGATTGCCCGATGCGGGCCCCAAGATGAATGCCGAAAGCATCACGCAGGGGGCGGCAAGAAAAGCCATTGCCAGGGGATTTATGAATGGCTCGCGGGGCAACGGCGGGAGCTTCCCGGGGCTGGGAAGAATCTGCTGCGTCTTGTCCTTGGCCCATTGCAGAGCCGCATCCCGTTCTGATTCAGGGCGCCTGCCAGCCCGCACGCAATAGTCAGCGATAGATTTCACTTCACGGTCTAGCTCTGCTGCGTCAACCCCCGAAGAAGCCAAAAGGGGCGTCCAAATCATCCACATGGCCGAGTACATGGAAGTTTGCATATCACGGAGCCCAGACCCTATCCCTCTTTGTGTCACAGAGACCCACCGTTTTGCGATCCAAGGGTGGCTCCGGCCCCGGCGTTCCGCGCTGGTCTGTGTTTCTGTGTCCAAGGGGCAGCAAAAAAGCCCCTCACGGCAAACGTGAGAGGCCTTTGCGAGGCTAGTCGTCGGAGTTACGTTCCAGCGCTTCCCCATATGTTTCGTCCGGAATCGGTGCAGCGTCGATGATGTCTTGACGTTCGGAGGGGCTCAGTTCCTCCCGCGCCTCAACAGCCTCTACCCAAGCTTGGTATTCCTCGTAGTTCTTGTAGTCGTAAACTTCGGACACATCAGGCCTCTCGTCAGTGATGGAGGAACTGATGGAGACAGTTCCAGATCAAAACTTTATCTGCCCATGACCTCTCCCCGTCCCAGTGGAGAGGTCCTAGAAAAGGCCGGCGGGGGGCTTCTCGCAGGGCAACGGGACGAGTTTGGCACGGTGCCCGTCGTCCGGGCTGCAGCCCTTGAACGGCCCATCGGCTGAGAGCAGCACGGACATGTGGTGGTCAGCGTGGTCGCGCCACCACACGCTCATTCCCGTGGTTCCGTCAAGGCGCAGAAACTCCCACGCCCGCCAGAGTGCTTCCAGGCGGCTGATCGCTTCGGCGTGTTTCCACCACTGCGGGCACCAGGTCACTCCGCCCTGCACGTTCAGCTGTCGGCGGTAAGTGGTGGCCAGTTTGCCGCTGACGAACTCGGCGACGTTGGGGTAGAACAGCTCAGGCTCATCCTCAGCCGGCTCCGTGTCGGTTCCTGAGTCCTCCAGTTCGTCGTCCCACTCCCCCAGGCCCTCACTCATCTGGGGCACCCGCAGCGATCCACCGGTTGCCGGCAGGGGGAGCCGGCCGGTTGGCCGGATCGTGCGCGGCGATTGAGGCCCGCACTGCTTCTGCGTGCGGGCCGCTCATCCAGGGCACGGTTTCCAGCAGAGCAGCGGGGGCACCGGAAGCGAACATGATTGCGCGGCCCCGAGGGAACGAGGCCAGGTCCGAAACGTCCAGGGTGCGTTCCTTGCGGTCATCGTCGTGGCTGTAGGAAGTGCCCTGTTTGGAGCGGCTTTTGGTCATGTTGGAGTACCGGTACTCCCCCACCAGCTGCGCGAGCTCGTTCAGGAATTCGGCTTCGGCAACGCCGCCGCCGTAGACCTTGATGTTGGCTGCGCTCCACAGCTTGCGCATCCCATCACGGCCCCAAACCTCCACGCCCTGGGACCAGGACTGGAGGATGGTCATCAGAACGATGCCCCGAGATCCGTAGTGGCTGTAGAGGTTCGGCAGTTCGCGCCAGCGGCAGACGTTGGCTGCTTCGTCCAAGACTCCGATCATGGGCGTAGCCAGCCGGCCGCCAGGTGAGTAAACGGCCAGCTCTTCGGCGGCCTCGACGGTGGCCACGGTCAGCGCTGTCACCAGCGGGCCGGCGGTGCCCTTGCCCTCCTTGGAGAGGCTGTACAGCGTGCCCTTGGACCGGACGAACTCTGCCGGATCGAACTGCGGCCGCTCGTCGTTTTCGCCCAGCGGAGTCACCCACCGGGCGACCTGCCGGTTGGTAAGGCACGATGCCATTTGCAGCGCCGTACCGTACACGCCCCCGCGCTGCTTCTCAGGCGCGTTGACGACACCGCCGACGGCATTGGAGGTCTGGAGGAATCCATGGGCCTTGAGAATATCCACCGCTTCGTCGTCCGCCGGCCTGGTCAGCCAGGTATGAACCTGCGTGATCGGCCGGCCGTCGAGAGCCGCCGCGAGCAGGAGACCGGCCAAGAGATCCTGGCCGGCAGGATCGAAATAGGCATCCGTTTTGGCGTCCGGGCCACGGGAGCCGGCGGCGAAGTGGTCAGCCAGGCGGGCCGCCCGCACTTCGTCCGTGACGTAGCTGAGAGGGTTCCACCACCAGGTGGGTTCCTCGAGTGCAACCGCTTGGGGATCAAAGACCCACACCGGCCCCTCGGCTGCCCGGACGTCGCGTGTGCCGTCAACGATGTCCCGCTTGTTTGAGGTCACCAGCGCAGCCCCCGGGGCGGCCAGGATTGCCGGGATGGCCCGGGAAGTCGTCTTACCCGTCCGAGGCCCCCACACGTCGATGTGCATGTCTTCCCAGGAGCCGTAGACCATCTGCCCGCCAAGGACTGTTTTGCCGACCGGGACACCGGGCGAGCCTTTGACGCCCAGGCGCTCGGCTGTGGCGGTCGCGCCGCGTAGGCTCAGCGCCCGCAGATCCTTGCCCTTGGCCATGTGCTGGGCGGCGACGTCCACACGGGAACGTCTGGAACGGCGACGCAGCATGCCGCGCACCACCAGCACAGCCAGAGCCAAGACGACGACGCCGAAGCCGATCAGAACGGCTGTGGCCGCTGCCGGCCAGGTGACCTTGTGGGAGAAGAGGCTAAAGACCAGCTCAAAGGGGTTAGCCGGCAGTTTCTGGCCGTCACCGGCAATCATCGACCCCAGGTGAACGGCTCCGGTCACGGAGCCGACCCCCAGCACCACGACGGTGATGAAGATCCAGAGCAGGATCGTCTCACCGCCGAGCTGGGAACGTTTGCCGTTGTTTGGTGCACCCATCAGTTTTCCCCCTCGTCGTGCCAGCGCTTGTTCGTGTCGTGCAGGGATTCCTCCACGCTTGTCAGCTTCAGTGCCACCGGGACACCCGGGCGGCCGCCGACTTTGAAGAGGAACTTTCCCAGGCCCGGACGGACGCGTTTGCGCGAGCCGCCGACGTCCGTCCAAGACCCCGGATCGGCCCAGGAGATGAGACGGGCCTGTTCGGCACGCGAGAGCGTGACGGCCTTGTTCAGCTTCTCCATTTCGCCACCGGGCAATGCCCCACAGACGACCATGCCCGAGCGTTCCACGAAGCCGCGGGCTTTCATCCGCTCCGACTCGGTGGGCAGGGCTTCCAGATCACTCATGGTGTGCGTGATCATGGCCTGGCCAACGCCCTCGGTCCGGTTGAGGCGCGTCAGCGAGTCAACGCGGTCCACCATGCCTTCACCGGAGCGCAGCGCCCGCCACAGCTCATCCATGACGACGAAGTAGTTGCGGCGCGGCTCCAGGGCGGCGTCGGCCAGAGTATGTGCCACCTGGACGGTGGCGAACCCGGTTGACCAGCAAGCCAGGAGCGAAGCTGCCTGAATGTCCCGCTGCGTGTCAGAGATTCCTGACAGATCAAAGACGACCGGCTTGGTAAGGTCCATCGGCTGATCGGTGGGCTTGGAGAACATATCAGAGAACCGGCCGGAGCCGTCGAGGGAGTACAGCGACTGGCGCAGCTGGTCAGTCGCGTCCAGGTATCGGCCCATGTCGCCACGGTCAAGGGCAATGGCCCGCAGCTCGTTGGGCGCATCTTTGATGACGTCGATGAGATCCCCGATCAGGGGCACCCGGTCCAGGCGCTCATCCAGGATGTGCAGTGCCCGGTCGATCAGAGATTCTTCGTGCGCGCTGGGCTTGGCGTTGCGCACGATCGTGATCAGCGCAGTGATCATGTTGAGGCGCCGGTTGTGCGAGTCCGCCATGAGCTGTTCGGCCAGTTTCTCGGCCTTCACCGCTGCAGCGAGCAGCTGCGCGGCCGCTTCCTGGTCCGGGGCCCGGTTGGCTTTTGCCCGGTGTTCTTCGGCTGAGGCAAGCAGCCGGACAGCCGCGCCCGTTGCTTCGCCCGGGTCCAAGACGTTCAGGTGGCCACGTCCCGGCCCCAGGCTGATGACCTGGCCGCCCAGCGCGCGGATGAGATCAACATAGTCAGGCTTCAAATCGCCCAGGATCAACGGGTTGATCCCCCGGCCGGCAAGACCCAGGACAATGTGCCGGACCAGCGTGGACTTGCCGTAGTGCGGCAGTCCGAGGACGAACATCGACGGGTTGTTGATCATCCCGTGCATGAACCAGCTGATGGGATCTCCGCCGAAGGGCGCTCCGGTGTCGGTGTGAACGCCGATCGGCACACCCACAATCGGGGTGCCGGACCCGCCTACGAAGGGCCACAGCCCGCAGACCTGGACGGAGGTGCCGCGCCACTCGTCGGCGGCCGTGACGTAGACGGCTTCACCCTGCCCGCGTCCACGCCAGCCCCGAAGGCCCGGCCGCCGTGCAACAGCAGCCGCAAGCCTGGTTGTGCTGGAAGGATTGCGCTTGTGCTTGGTTTTGCTACCGAACATCACATGGCCTCACGGATCTCTTCGGGCACCTTCAAGTGCTTGGGCAGAACCAGGCCAAGCGGCAGGGATGCAGCAAAAGCCGAATCCTGGGAGCCGTAGACCCGTCGCAGCAGCAGGCGGGCTGACGGGCCGAGGTTGCCCTCCACGACAGCCACAGCGTCATCCAGAGCGTTGGAGGAAAGCACCGTGGCCGTGACGACCATGCCGAAATTCACCAGCCCTGCCCCCTTTGCTTCTTCCGCAGCCGTGGCCGTCGCTGCGCGGGCGTCCACGAGGGCGCGCGCCGTAGGTCGGCTGGTCGATGAAGCCCGTGTGAGGGCGTTGGTCTGGTCAGACTCCACAATGGCGGCCGCACGGCCCGATTCAATGGGCCGGTACAGCAACGTGACGCGCTTGCGGGCGATCTCCCCGTGCGGGGCGACGAGACGAGCGAGCACGGACGCCAGGACGTGGCCGCGCGGTGCGCCGGTCATCGTCCAGGACACCGAGTGCCCGGAGTCGTGGCGGTAGCTGTCCCAGCTGGCCTGATGTGCCGAAGGCCCGACCTCGCCCCAAGACAGGTCAACAGGAGTGCCCTGGTAGTGGGCTTCATCGATCAGGCGCGCGGCGGCAGGATCGTAAGCGACCCGCACGACTTCGCACAGCTCCTGAGCATTCAGCGGCGCGCACGCGCCGG
>NZ_JBIVXN010000013.1:0-17498 GCF_044769165.1 Paenarthrobacter sp. NPDC090517
TACTCAAACGTGCTGCGCCGCTTCAACCGCGGCTTCAACGCCGAATCCAACCCGCTCATCACATTGCTTCTTTCCATCATCACTTGCTTCATCGGAGAGCTTTCTCAGCGGATGGCTGCTTCGGTGATGGCTGATTCGTGGAGCCCCCAGTAGTCCAGGGATTGCTTGTACTGGGGGGTTTCGAGGACGGACTGGATGGCTTTTTGCAGGGCCGGCGTTAGGGGTGAGCCTTTTTTCAGACCCATGGCGACGTTGGTGTTGGTGCGGGTGTCCATTCTGGGTTCAAGCATGACGAAGTGGTCTGGTTGTTGGACTTGTGCCCACGCCAGGCCGCTGGCGTCGTAGAAGACACCGTCCATGCGTTTGGAGTCCAGTTGGGTCAGGGCTTCCTGGACATTGGGCAGTGTTACTGCATTGATGGCCGGTTTGCCTTTTTCTTCGCAGGTCCATTTGGAGACGTTAGGCAGGTGTTTGAGTTGCTGTGTGGAGCCTTTGGTGACGGCGATATTCTTGCCGCAGAGGGTGTCGTTGGTCAGGTTCTGCGGGTTGCCTTTGGGTACGGCGATGGCGGAGCCGCCTTTGAGGTAGTTGATCATGTCCAGGACCTTGAGGCGTTCCTCGGTGGCGGACATGGTGGTGGCAGTGAAATCGAAACGGCCGCCGTCGATGCCGGGGACGATGGTGTCGAAGGCGGTGTTTTCGAACTTCAGTTTCATTCCGAGCTTTTTGGCTACCAAGCGGGCGAGGTCCGGGTTCACGCCGATGGGTGTGGTGTTGTCCTCGGCGAGGAATGTCATGGGCGGGGAGCTGAGGTCCATCGCGACTGTGAGTTCGCCTTTGGCCTTGTAGGACGCAGGTAGCAGCGCGATAGCGTCAGGGTCTGCCTGGACGCCTTCTGAGATGTCGCGGGTGTTCTGGGTTTTGGGAATGTCCGTGGCCTGGCTGCCGGCGGCCGTGCCGCCGCAAGCGGTCACGGCCAGCAGGACAGCAAGCCCTGTCGCCGCGGTCTGGAGTTTATGGTTGGTCTTCATGTTGTTTCCCTTCAAGGAATCAGGGGCAAAGCCGCCTGAAGTACGTTTCTTAATTGCTTCCGCGTGCCGCATCGGTGGGACAGGCGAAGGGGAATCTCGTGCTTTGGCGAGATGTGACTTAGGTCTCGGCTCTAGTGCTATGAAACGCTCTTTACTCGTGATTGTCAACAGTTCAACAGTTGAGCTACAACTTTAAGGGCGCGCTTTCAGGAGAGGAAATGGCCAAGGGTATTGGCCGGCAGAAAAGTTGGAAGTCAAGCAGCGGTTTGCTGGCAGGCTTCTTCGATCATCCGCCTGACGTCAGGCCGGATCCGTGGTTTGAGCACCTAACGCATTGTGGAATTGGGTCAACATTTCCTGGCGGTAGCCCTCGATGTCACCCTCCAAAGCAAGCTCTGCCAACCTGTCGTGTTCAACGGCAATCTGATGCAGATCGCTGTAGGTAGGATGGTCCGCCGCGAAGTAGAGGCGCAGCTTGTTCTCCCAACCATTCCAGAGACTTTGTAGTGCCGAATTGCCGGAGAATTCGTAGAACAGGCGATGGAAACGAAGATGGGCATCAATACTCGCCGGGATATCGTTTGTGTCCGTGGCCCGGTAAAGTTCCTCAATCGTTTGCTTAAGGCGAAGCTGCTCCGCATCCCGCAGGGTCTGCGCAGCAAGCTCAGCAGCATAAGGTTCAACTAGCATGCGGATCGCTGCGATCTCGGCAACATCCCGGGCACTTACCTCTACAACGAATGACCCCCGGAAGGGCACCTTGACCACGAGGCCTTCTTCTTCAAGCTTGGTCAACGCCTCGCGCAGTGGCGAGCGACTGATGCCGAGGTCCGCAGCGATGTGCGTTTCGCGCAGTTGTTCGCCGGGGGAGACGGTTCCGTCCAGGATCGCGGAACGGAGCACACGATAGACGCCGTCCGGCGTGGTCGTTCGCTGTTCTTGCCATTCAAACCTGCGATCCACCGTGCGCCTCCCCGTCGATTGTCGATTATACCGCCAGCGCCGTGTACTTGTACTCCAAGTATTCTTCGATGCCTACTTTTCCACCTTCCCGGCCAAGGCCGGATTGCTTGACGCCTCCAAAGGGTGCCGCCGGGTTGGAAACAAGCCCGGTGTTGAGGCCGACCATGCCTACCTCAAGCTGTAAGGAGAACTGCATGCCTTTATCAAGGCTCTCAGTGAACACGTACCCCACCAGACCCCAATCCGTGTCGTTGGCGAGACGAAGAACTTCGTCCTCGCTGTCGAAAGGCGTGATCGCAGCCACCGGACCGAAGATCTCCGTACTCATCAGATCGGAGTCCAGAGCCACATCCACCAGCACCGTGGGGGAGTAGAAATAGCCGGGACCTTCCGGGCGTCTGCCGCCGGTTAGGATACGTGCACCCTTGCTGACGGCGTCAGCCACCAGGCTTTCGACCTTCTCCAAGCCTTTTCGGTCGACGAGGGGTCCGACGTCGGTACCAGCCTCAGCGCCGTTGCCCACCTGAAGTTCCGACATTCTTTTAGAGAACTTTTCTGCAAATTCTTCGACGACGGAACGGTGTACGAAGAAGCGGTTCGCGGCGGTGCAGGCTTCGCCCATGTTGCGCATTTTGGCTTTCAGCGCGCCTTCGACGGCTTTTTCGATGTCTGCATCGGCCAGAACGATGAAGGGCGCGTTTCCTCCGAGTTCCATGGAGGAACGCATGACGTTGGTTGCCGCCTGACGCAGTAATGTCTTGCCCACCTCGGTAGAGCCGGTGAAGCTTACCTTGCGGGCGATGCCGTTGCTCATCCAGTGATCCACCACGCTAGAGGCTTTGGAAGTGGTGACGACATTCAATACGCCATCAGGCAGGCCGGCCTCGCGGAAGATCTCCACAAGGGCGAGCGACGTGAGCGGGGTCAAAGCGGCGGGTTTGAAAACCATGGTGCAGCCGGCTGCGACAGCAGGCGCGATTTTGCGGGCACCCATGGCAAGGGGGAAGTTCCATGGGGTGACGAGCACGCACGGACCTATGGGTTCCTTAGTGATCATGATCCGGGTGGTCCCGTCCGTGGCGGTCGTGCTATCGCCGCTGATGCGGACAGCTTCTTCGGAGAACCAGCGGAGCATATCGGCGCCGTAGGCCACTTCGCCCCGGGCTTCTGCAAGGGGCTTGCCCATCTCTGCTGTCATGATTGCCGCCAACCTTTCGGTGTTAGCGATCACGAGCTCGAAGGCACGCCTAAGGATGTCGGCCCGCTCACGGGGTGTGGACTTTCCCCAAACAGCCTGTGCCCGCCCTGCTGCCATGATGGCAAGGGCTGCATCCTCAGGGCCACCATTGGCGACGTGGGCAATAATTTCGTTCGTGGCTGGATTCTCCACCGGGAATGTGGCTGAACTGGCCGCTCCTTGCCATTCGCCATCGATGAACAAGTCAGTGCGAAGAGTGGAGGGGTCAAATGAAGTAGTCATGTCACGCTTTCTGTGTGGGTAGGGAGTGGTGGCAGTGGTATGGCTGGAATTAGGCGGTCCTGAACCGTTCCGGGCGCACGAAATCCAGACCTTCGATTGGTTGTTTACCGAGCGCTTCATGCGCGGCGATGTGGCCGTACCCGGTGGCGTTCTTGAATCCGCCTCCGGAGAAGCCTGTGGCGAAATAGATCCGGCTTGATTTGCTAAGCCATCCCAACAGCGGGTTGCGGTCCTTGGTATAGAGGTCCGGAAACGCGTCTGAGCGGACAATGGTGGGAATCAGACCCGGGATGAAGTCCGAGACCGTTTCCAAGGTTTCGGCGATTTCGGCTTCAGAGAGTTCCCTGGGGAAGACGTCGGGATCACCGGTCACTGTTCCCCGGCCATCCAAGGTGGCCTTGACTGTTACCCCGTCAACGGTGGGGGCTCCATATATTGCGCGTTCCTCGTACATACGACTAAAGATGGGGAATTTTTCCGGCGTGAAGTGGGCTGCATCGCGGGCAACGAACCACGACAGGAAGACCCTGCGTGTTTCGGTGTGCGCCTTAAGATAGTCAGGCATGAGTCGCTGGGACCAGCCCCCCGAGGCGACGATGACGTTCTCGAAGCTCCAGGACCTGTCGCCTGAGGTGATGACAACGCCGTCATCGGTTTCGCTGATGCTGTCGATCGGGGTGTTGATGTGCATGGTAGCCCCATTGGCTTCCGCGGCGCCGATAGCGGCAGTGACAGCCCGGTCCGTGCGCAGGACCCCTGCATTCGGGTCGTAGACTGCGACGTCATCTGCGCGGAGCTTGTGCTGCGGATAACGTTCGGTGAGGTCTTCGCGACTGAGAATTTCGTGGGCAGCCCCGTTGAGATGCGCAGTTTGCAGGAGCCTGTTGATGTAAAAGCCGTTTGCGGTGCCAATGGACAGTCCGCCGCACCGCGTGAGGATGTCCTGTCCCGTTTCCGCTTCCAGTTCAGCCCAAAGATCACGGGAGCGTTCCAAGATGGGGTAGAGGCTGGGGGAGCCGAGGTAGATCATGCGGAACAGACGGGTGTCACCGCCCACGGCACTTCTACCGTGGGCGGGTGAGTGTGCCTCGAACCCGGTGACGGCGTCCGTCAGCCGAGAGGCCTGCCACAAGGCCATGCTGCCAATGCTGCCCAGTCCAATGACTGCGAGTTTTCCATCCATGGTTTGTTCACTCCTTCAAGTGTCAGATGTAGCGGCGGCCTATTCGTGAAGCCCGGCGAGCCTGCTGCCGAATTTGGCCAGCAATGACGTCTTGGTGGAATCCCGGTGCTCTTCCCACGTGTCTGCAAGGCCGAAGAGGCTGTACATGCTGTGGACTCCAAGCCAGCGGATGGGTTCGGGTTCCCACTTTCGTGCCCGGTATCCCACCCAGGGAAGGGACGTTCGTTCGGTCTTTTGTTCGAAGGCCAGTTCCACCAAGGTTCTACCGCCCAGGAACGCTGCGGTCACGCCGTGTCCTGCATAACCGGTAGACGAACCGATCCCGGCTGTTTGATCCCATTGGACGCCGCCGTTCCAGTCGCGCGTAACGCCCAGAACTCCGGACCAGGCATGATCCACGTCGAAGTCGATCTCCGGGAAAAACGAACGAAGCTTGGTGGACAGCAGATCAACCGTGGACTGGGGGGTTGAGCCTGCGCCGCCCGTCCCCGAGCCGTAGCGGTAAGGTTTGCCTCGGCCGCCGATGGCGATGCGCCCGTCCGCTGTTCGTTGCGAATAGATGAAGGTGTGCGCGGAATCGCTGAGGCACTGCGGGCCATTCCAGCCGATCTGCTGCCACGCTTGGTCTGACAACGGCTTGGTGACGATCATCGAGGAGTTTATTGGTATCAGGCTCCTGTTGCCGAGCAGTGCTCCGGAGTAGCCCTCGGTGCAGATGAAGGTCTTTGTCGCAGTAACCCGCCCGCTGTTGAGGGTGAGGGTGTTGCCGTTGATGCTGCTGACGCGGCTGCCCTCGTAGATGCTGACCCCCATGGAGGTGAGGGTGTCGGCGAGTCCGTAGACGAGTTTTGCCGGGTTAAGCCGGGCGCAGTGCTTGTAGACGAGGCCGCCGTGGACGGTGGAGATGTTGATGTGTTTCCGGAAGTCTTCACGGCCGATCAGATAGACATCGTCTTCGGTCAATCCGTACTTCCAGTCGGCGTCACGTCTGGCGACCAGCCGGCCAAGCCCGGCTTCTGTGTGGGCAGCGACCAGCGCGCCGCTCTTGTGCTGATCTGCATCTATGCCTTCAGAGCGCAGGATCTCCAGGACAGCGTCGACGCCGGCGACGAACTCCCGCTGCAAGGCGCGGCTGGCCTCGACGCCTCCGTTGGATGCGCGGGCGAACCTGGCGCGGTTTCCTGCCGGCATGGCAGAGAGCCAGCCGCCGTTCCGGCCGGAGGCGCCGTAGCCTATCTGCTCTGCTTCAAAAACGGCCACCGTGAGTGAGGGCTCGAGCTTCTTGGCGAAGTACGCTGCCCACAGGCCCGTGTAGCCGCCCCCGACAATGGCCAGGTCTACGGCTTGGTCTCCTGCGAAGTGTGGGTAGGCGTGGCGCTTGTTTTCGAGACCGGCCATCCAGAAGCCGAGGTCTCCGTTTCGGGGTGCTGCCGCGACGGTTGTCATTGTTGATCCTTCTTTGGGTGGAAACGGTGATCAGAAGGCGGTGTAGCCGCCGTCGACGGGGAGTACTGCTCCGGTGATGTACGAGGATTCCGGTGACGCCATGAAGAGGATGGCGTCGGCGATCTCTTCGGGGGTGGCGAGGCGTTGGAGCGGGATTTGGCCTTCGCGCTGCCGACGGTAGGCTTCGGGGTCATCCCTGCGTTGGAACGATGCCTCGATGACAGGGGTCACAGTCAGCCCGGGGGCGACGACGTTGACGCGGATGTTCCGTGAAGCCCACTCGATGGCGGCGCCCTTGGCCAACATGATGAGGCCGCCCTTGGCGGCGGAGTACAGGACTTCATCGGGCTTGCCCACTATGCCGAGCCGTGAGCTGACCAGGACGAACGAGCCTCCGGCGGCGGGCATCAGGGGTGCGAAGTGCTTCATCATCAGGAACGAGCTGAGCAGGTTGCTGTGAAGCACGTTCTTCGCGTCGTCGTAGCTCATCTCTATCAGGGGGCCGCTGACTTGCAGTCCGTGGTTAAGGACAACCACGTCCACAGTGCCGAACGACTCTGCAGCCTGGCTGGCCAGGCTTTCGACGAACGCTTCGTCATTGAGGTCGCCGGGGACGTACAGGTCCTCTGGCTGGGCGCTGTGAAGTTGTTCCCTGCGGCCAGTGCGGAGCAGACGCGCCCCTTCACGGCGGAAATGTGAACTCACTGCCTCGCCGATTCCGCTGCTGGCTCCGGTTACTACAGCCGTGGTCTTTTCAAGTCTCATGTCGGTCACTCCGTTGTGATGTAGGTGCTTGGTGAAGCGCTGGTAATGGATCAGCTGAGGAATCCACGCGCGTCCACTTTCCAGCGCTCCAGAGAGGTGCCCGTACTGTCGGTGACGATCAGCTCTTCGAAGTTGATGATTACGGGGCAAACGTGGTTGGGCACGATCGGAAGCACGGCGCCGATGCCTGGACTGAAGTCGCCGGCGGGCAATGGAAGGAAGCCGTGATACTCGTTGAGCTTGGACAGCACTGCCTGGGTACCGGCGACGGAACCGTAACCGATCTCAGCATTGCCCTCCCGGCTGAGTGCCTTGGTGCCTACGTCGAGGATGACTTGATCGGGAACCCAATCGCTGACTACCGTGCCAGCGACGAACAGTGCGATTTGATCCTCTGTGCAGGCACCTAACCTGGTGTTGTTGAGGTCGTTGAAGACGTATTCGCCGGGCCGGATCTCGGTGATGATGCTGCTGGTTGCGTATTCGATGGTGGGAGTGGAGCCCGCGCTGACCACATCGGCTGTGATGCCTGCGGCGTTGAAGCTGCGCACGGCGTCGGTTAGCGCGGCTTCCTGATCCATTGCGGCTTGCTTTCGGGCTTCCCGGCGGGAACTGCCATGGCCCGGGTAGGTGAAGACGCCTACCGGTACCAGGCCTCTCTTGCGGGCGGCAACGGCGAGGTCGCCGGCTGCCTCGGGCGGTGCGCCGGAACGGCGGGCACCGCAGTCGACCTCAATCACGACTTCCAGACGCCCGGCTTCAGAGCCCATCGCATCTGCCAGGGCATCGACTGCCGCAAAATTATCGACGCCGACCCTTAGCCGGGTGGTGACGGCAAGTTTTCGGATCCGCACGCCCTTGGTCCCTGAAGGCCAGATCGGGTAGGCGATGAAAATGTCATCGAAGCCAGCCGCAGCAAACACCTCTGCCTCACCCACATTGCCTGCGGTGATTCCGACAGCACCGGCTTTTACCTGGCGCCGGCCGATTTCGACACACTTGTGCGTCTTAACGTGCGGCCTGACGTCGAGATTGCGCAGGGTGGCGAAGGCTTGCATGCGATCGATATTTTCTTGCATCACATCGACCAACACGATCGGCGCCGGAGTATCGATCCGGTCGAGCAAGCTGTCCAGTGCTTGTTGAAGCCTGTTCACGCTGTTCTCCTCATGAAGTACGTAATTGGTGGAGGAGAGCGTAAACAGGCTCCCTCGTTTGCTTGTGGACCGGGACTCCGGTTCACCGGGTCCCGGTCCAAGCCGCTGTTCGGAGTTCCTAGACAGCCGTGCAGATCATCTGGATTTCGACAGGCGTATTGAGCGGTAGCCCAACGACGCCAATGGCGGTCCGTGCATGCCGTCCGTTCTCACCCAATACCTCAATGAGCAATTCGCTGGCCGCGTTGGCCACCCGCGACTGCAGACCAAAGTCGGGCGTGCTGGCAACAAAGACCAGCATCTGAACAATTCGAACCCGCTCCAGATCCCCCACTGCCTGGACAGCGGCCGCGAGGCAGTTCAGCACCGCATGGCGTGCAAGCTCCCGTGCCGTCTCCAGATCCACATCCCGGCCAACAATCCCTTGCCCCAGCAGTACGCCGTCCTTGAAAGGCAGCTGGCCCGAGATATGGATGCCCGCACCCACACCCCGGTGGTCTACGTAGTACGGGTTATCAGCAAGGAGCGGCAAATCAAGGCCCAGGGCCTCAAGCCGATCCGAAGCCGAACTCGCCTTGGTGACGCTCATCCGGACAGGCTCCCTTAGGAGGTTGAAGGTCGCGGCAGGCCGAAGAGAACAGGGAGATCAGCGATGTCGGTGATTCGCTCGTATCCGAGCCAGTGCTCGTCGTGTTCGAAGCCGCGGTCAACGTACACCTTGTTCTTGATGCCCATGGTTGCTGCTGAACGGTGGTCGTACATTGGGCTGGCGGAAACGTGCACGATCTCGTCTGGTGTCACTCCCAGCTTTTCGAACAAGTACTCGAACGCACCGAGCCGCGGCTTGTACATGCCCATCTGCTCGGCGGTGATGATGACCTCGAACGGGGCATTGAGGTTCTCTGCCAGGCGCACAGCCTGGGCGGTGTCGCTGTTCGTGATGATGACCAGCGGGACTTCCTCCGCCAGGCGGTTCAG
The DNA here is from genome assembly GCF_044769165.1 of Paenarthrobacter sp. NPDC090517. NCBI lineage: Bacteria > Bacillati > Actinomycetota > Actinomycetes > Micrococcales > Micrococcaceae > Paenarthrobacter > Paenarthrobacter sp. NPDC090517. The sequence goes on from NZ_JBIVXN010000013.1 coordinate 9,004, forward strand.
TGCCTCCGTGACACCCGGGTACGGGCCAAAGGAGGGGACCTTCTCGTACACTGCCCGTGCATCGGCCGCAGTGAACTCCAGACCGACCCGGCGCGAGGCGCGCTCCATGGAGTCGGCAACGATCTGGTGGAACGGCTTGTAGTCGCCCATGCATTCGTCGATGCGGTACGCCTTGCAGGCCTGCAAATAGTCATCGGCGATCCCGGCCGGCAGCCGGTCGCCCAAGACTTCACGAATCGCATCGTTGATGGCGAACTTGATCAGCGTTCCGTTCATGTCGAACGTAACGAACTTTGGCTTGGTTGCGAATGCCATTTTTTCCTCCGGTACGGATAATGTCGATTGTCGACGAGAGAACGAGTGTCTGCGTCGATTGTCGACAATACGCTCGTGTGGACTGGATTGTCAACGGGTACCGAAGAATCATCTCGCAGGGTAAGTCGTCGACTATGCCGTGACTTGGAGATTCTTTCGCCAATCCCTTTCGTAGATTGTTGACAATTGATAGGCTCTGTTCATGTCTTCCTTTTATCCCCGACACGCTAAGCGAACGAAGGACATCTCATGAAGAAGCGACGCCCTGCTGCCTCCAACCTGGACCACTTTGCGACGGCCAACACCGGTCACCACTGCCCGGTAACGGGATGGTGGTCACTGAAGTGGAATGAAGAGGCCACTATGTTCATCACAGAAGGGCAGGTGATGCCGGCCGTGGGCGGCGTGCCGACCGTGTGGATTCTGCGTGAGACGGCCAGCTACAGCCGCGCAGGCGCAACCCCGTTGCTTGCGGCGTCCTAGAAGCTACCTGCGCGTCATGGGCTACCCGGCCACTGAAGCTGTGAACTAGGCCTTCTTCCGCAGCCCTGCCTGTTCCACGAGTTCGGTCAACCACGGCCGGTGTCCTTGATGGAACACCATCCCGTCCGGCAGTCCCCGCACTCTGGGGACCGAATCGGAAATGTCAATGGTTACCCTGCCGCCTGCCATGGGTGCGTTGGTGATGTGCAAGTCGCCGTACGAGGCCGGCAGCTGCGGATCCATCCAGAATCCCCCGTGGGACACGTGGGCGTCGTACCTCATCAGGCTCGTGATCAGCTGGATGGGTGAGGCGGCTGCCCAGGCTTGGGGTGAGCAGGCCGTGGGATAGGGCACCGGCTCGCTGTACTGCTCGCGGCTGAACCCGCAGAACAGCTCGGGGAGGCGCCCCTCGGAGAAGGCGGCCGCGTCGAACAGGGCTGTGGCGATTCGTTGAGCTTCCTCCACGAATCCGTAGCGCACCAGTCCGGCAGCGATAACGGCATTGTCGTGCGGCCAAACCGATCCGTTGTGGTAACTGGCCGGGTTGTACGCGCCCATGTCGGTTGCCAGAGTGCGCACACCCCAACCACTGAACATCTCGGGTGACATCAGCCGTTCAGCTACCAGTGGCGCCTTGTCATCATCCACCAAGCCGACCCAAAGGCAGTGCCCCATGTTGGAGGTGCAAGCGTCCACCTGCCGCTTTTTGCCGTCCAGTGCGATCGCGTAGTAGCCGCGGTCCGGCATCCAGAACTGCTCGTTGAAACGGGCCTTTAACTGGGCCGCGCGATCGGCAAGCTCGCGCGCCAGGGGTGCGTCGCCGGCGTCGTAAGCCATCCAGGCTCTGGCCATGTACGCGTCATAAACATAGGCCTGGACCTCACACAGCGCGATGGGAGGCTCGGCAAGGCGGCCGTCCGCGAAGTTGATCCCATCCCAGGAGTCTTTCCAACCCTGGTTGATCAACCCACGATCGTTGAGGCGCTCATACTCGACGAAGCCATCGCCGTCCCTGTCGCCATAGTCGCGGATCCAGTCGAGGGCCCGGTCTGCATGGGGCAGCAGGGCGGCGATGGTGTCCTGGGCGAACCCCCAACGGCTGACCGAACCCAACACCACCACGAACAGGGGAGTGGCATCGACGCTGCCGTAGTAGATGGACTTGCCGCCCAGAGCCAGGCTGCTGGAGACATCCAACCGGACCTCATGCAAAATCTTGCCCGGTTCTTCCTCGCTCACGGGGTCAACCACCGTGCCCTGCCGCTCAGCCAACGTTTGCAACGTTCCCAGGGCCAGCGAGGGATCAACAGGCATGGCCATTTCGGACGCCCACAACGAGTCCCGTCCAAACAGCGTCATGAACCACGGGGCTCCTGCGGCCACCACCACTCTCTCCGGGTGGGCAGGGTCCTCAATGCGGAGGGCGCCAAGATCGTCGTAACTCCGCCGGAGGGTCCTCTCGATGGAGTGGTTGCCCATCTGGAGGACGGGAATTTTGGCCACCCAGTCCTGCCGGCGTTGATCACTCCGGGACAGTTGTCCGACGGCGGGACGCACCAGGGGCGCTGATGGTGCCGCCCCTTCAAGGCCGGGCATCACCATGAGTTGGGTGCTCCAGGAGCCCCGTGCCGGGATAGTGGTCCGGTAGGTGAAACCTTCCAGGCCCGCTTCAGCGGTGTCGGAGCTTACGACGACGGACTTCCGGACTTCCTGCCATCGGGCGCGAATGGTGAGTGTTTTGGCATCGACCTCGCGGCTTTCTTCCCACTGAGTCTGAACGCGCGCTTCCTTCACCTCGAAGACATCGGCGAAGTCGGAAGCTACGGTGATCGCGATGAGGCATTCCGCGGGCTTCATCGAGTAGTTGCGCACGGCGAGGTGTTCCGTCATCCCAAAACCCAGTTCCCGGGTGCGTTCCACGATGAGCGGGGTGTCAGCGTATCCGTCAGGCATGGTGATGCGGCCAGCAAAGACCGCCCTGTACGGTTCCTTCGTTTGGGCTGTCAGGGGTTCCACGGACTGTCCGTTCACACTGAGGCTCCATGCCGACAGAATGCGCGTGTCCTGGAAGAAGAGGCCGTGGGGATGATCCGGGTTGATGTCACCGCTGGGCAGCGAAATGCAGAAGGACGTGCCCTCCACCAAGGTGACCGTCCCGGCGCCCAGGGGACCGGCGGCGGTATCGGCATTCCATCCAGCCATTTCCGGCTCCTTTGGCGCTCCTGCTAAGTCCTCGCTGTCCTGCTACATCCTCACAGTGACGCTACTCTCGCACGGCGGTGTGGGCCAGACCCCAAGGCCGGCAGCCAGCGTTGGGAGTGCGCATTGGCGTGAGCTTGAGGGCAACTGTCCATTCTGCGACTATTTCCACCAAAGCCTATCGTCGATTGTTGACAATTGTTAGAATGGAACCTGTGCTCTTCCAAGGACGGCGGGCACATTCAGGCGGGGCTCAGGCCCCAGAAGGAGCAATCAATGGTCAAGGCCACTGTCATGAAAAATGCAAATACCGAGAACCCCGGCGAACACCTTCCGAAGCCCACATCAAGCACTCCCGGCCAGACCGAAGTGTCCCTCCGCCTTTGGGCCCGGGAAGGACTGAAAACCGGCATCTGGGAGGCAACGCCCGGTGTGTCCACGAGTACCAGGCCCGGCTATGACGAGATCTGCCAGATCCTCAGTGGCACTGCGACCATTACCGAAGAAGATGGAACCAGCTTCGAAATCGGTCCCGGCTCCTTGTTCGTCACGCCGGCCGGCTGGACGGGAACGTGGACCATCCACGAAACGTTGCGGAAGATGTGGGTAGTTGCCGACCTTCCCAAGGTCTAATAGCGAAGGTCCAGTAGATGAAGGGAAGGGCCCGGTTCACTGAACCGGGCCCTTCCCTTCGGATATACGACGACGCCTAGGCGGTTATTCCTGTCACTTCAGGCTTGGACGTAAGGTCCTCCACGGCTTTCTGCATATGACGTTTGATGGCCTTTTGCAGGCCACTCCGATCGCGTGCTTCAAGCAGGTCCAGGATCATTTGGTGTTCCTCCACCAGCGCATCGATACGTGGGTAGGCCACTTCCAAGCTGAGGATACACATCCTGGATTCCGCAGCCAGGGTCTCGTAGATCCGGATCAGGCGTGTGTTCCCTGTTCCTGAAACAAAGGCAGTGTGGAACTGCATATCCAGCCGGGCGATAGCCTGCCAATCCGACGCCGCCACCTGTTTGGCCATACTTCGGATGATGCCTTTAAGTTCCCGGCAGGTGTCAGCGACCTGATCCGGTTCGGCATCCAGAAGCGTGCTGGCGGCGGCCAGTTCCACAGCTTCACGGACTGCATAGATCTCCCTGACGTCATCCGTGGAGAGTTCCAGCACGAAGACGCCTCGGTTGCGCTTGCTCACCAGGATGCCCTCTTGGCACAGCCGTTGCAGAGCTTCGCGGAGTGGGCCCCTGGACGTGCTGAGCTGACTGGCCAGTGCCGATTCGTTGACTTGTTGTCCAGGCCTGAAAGCTCCCTGGACAATAAGCTCCCGCAATTGGTCAGCGATCAGCTGCGCCGTGGGCCGGCCCTCCAAAACGAACATTCCCTCCGGTGCCGCCATTGACATCCCCTCATTCCGTGCTTCGGCAATTTGAATTTATTAGACCGCTACTGCTGTGTACTTGTATTCCAAAAACTCTTCAATCCCGATTTTGCCGCCTTCGCGTCCCAATCCGGACTGTTTGACCCCACCGAACGGCGCGGCGGGATTGGATACCAGGCCGGTGTTCAGCCCGACCATTCCCACTTCCAGATCGGCGGAGAACCGCAGGGCCTTGTCCATGCTCTCTGTGAATACGTACCCCACCAGGCCCCATTCAGTATCGTTGGCCAGGCGGAGAACCTCGTCTTCGCTGTCGAACGGCGTAATGGCAGCTACAGGGCCGAAGATTTCCGTGGACATCAAGGCGGCGTCCGTGGGTACGTCCACCAGGACGGTGGGGGAGTAGAAGTAGCCCGGCCCTTCCGGACGGCTACCGCCTGTCAGGACGCGTGCACCCTTGGAGATTGCGTCTGCAACCAGGCCTTCGACCTTTTCCAGGCCCTTCTGCTCAATGAGGGGTCCGACGTCGGTCCCCTCCAAAGCGCCGTTGCCCACCCGCAATTCTGACATCTTTTTGGAGAACTTCTCGCCAAACTCTTCCACGACGGAGCGGTGGACGAAGAAGCGGTTGGCTGCCGTGCAGGCCTCGCCCATGTTCCGCATCTTCGCCTTCATGGCTCCATCCACGGCCTTCTCGATGTCGGCGTCAGCCAGCACGATGAAGGGGGCGTTTCCGCCGAGCTCCATGGAGGACCGCATGACGTTGTCAGCAGCCTGGCGCAGGAGGACCTTTCCCACTTCCGTGGAACCGGTGAAGCTGATCTTGCGCGCAATGCCGCTGTCCGTCCAGGTCCGGACCACGCTGGAAGCGCTCGACGTCGTCACAACGTTCAATACGCCGTCGGGAAGTCCTGCTTCCTTGAAGATCGCAACGAGTGCCAACGAGGTAAGGGGTGTCAGCTCCGCCGGCTTGAACACCATGGTGCAACCGGCAGCAACTGCCGGTGCGATCTTCCGCGCGCCCATGGCGAGCGGGAAGTTCCATGGCGTCACCAGCACGGAGGGACCCACAGGTTCCTTGGTGATGAGGATGCGGGTGTTGCCATCGACCGAGCTGGTGTTGTCTCCGCCGATCCGTACTGCTTCTTCGGAGAACCAGCGGAGCATATCGGCGCCATAGGCCACTTCGCCCTTTGCCTCCGTGAGGGGCTTGCCCATCTCGGCAGTCATGATGGCTGCCAATCGGTCGGTATTGGCAATGACGAGTTCGAAAGCGCGGCGGAGAATGTCCGCGCGTTCCCGAGGCGTGGATTTTCCCCACGCTGCCTGGGCGCGTCCGGCGGCCTCAATGGCCAAGGCGGCATCTTCAGGGCTGCCGTCGGCAACGTGGGCAATGACTTCGTTCGTAGCGGGGTTTTCTACAGCAAAGGTGGCGCCGTTTGCGGCCTGCTGCCAGCGTCCATTGATGAACAGGTCTGTCTGCAGTGAGCTGGGATCAAGTGAGGGGGTCATGGTGGCTCTTTCAGTGATCAGGGGACTAGGAGGTGGCCGTCTTGAGCGCCTGCGTGAACCTGGACAGGCCAACTTGGATCTCGTCGCTGCTGACGTTCAGTGCGGGGATAAGGCGGATGACGTTGCCGTTGGGGCCGCAGGTGAGGAGCAGCAGCTCTTCCTTGATGGCGGCCTGCTGGACAGCCAGCGCAGTTGCGGCGTCGGGCGTTTTGTCTGCAGACGTGAATTCGACGCCCTGCATCAGGCCTCGGCCGCGGACGTTGCCGATTCCGGTGAACTCGGTTTGCAACGCCTCCAGTCCTACCCTTAGTTCGTCGCCCCGGAGGCGGGCGTTTTCAACGAGGTTTTCGCGCTTGATGACACCGAGGGTGGCCACTCCGGCTGCTGCCGCGACGGCGTTCCCTCCGTAGGTTCCGCCTTGGGAGCCTGGCCAGGCTTTGCCCATCAGCTCCGCGGAGGCGGCGATTGCCGAGATGGGGAAGCCGCTGGCGAGGCCCTTGGCCGTGATAACCACATCTGGCCGGATCCCGGCCCAGTCGTGGCCCCAGAACTTACCGGTGCGGCCCACGCCGGCTTGAACTTCATCGAGGATCAGCACGATTCCGTGCTTGTCTGCGCGTTCACGCAGTCCTTGGAGGAAGGCAACGGGAGTAGGGATGTAGCCTCCGTCGCCGAGGACAGGTTCAATGATGAAGCCGGCCGTGTCACTGGGGGCACTGATTGTCAGGAGGAGGTGGTCCAGTTCCTTCAACGCGAATTCGACGGCGGTGGCTTCGTCCCAGCCGTACCGGTACCAGTGCGGGAACGGGGCTACGTGCACCCCGCCCATGATGGGTGAGAACCCTGAGCGGAACTTGGTTCCGGCTGTCGTCAGGGAGGCCGCGGCGACTGTCCGGCCGTGGAACCCTCCCTGGAAGGAGATGATGTTGGGCCTGCCGGTTGCCATGCGGGCCAATCGGATCGAGGCTTCCACGGCTTCAGAGCCGGACGTTGCGTAAAAAACACTATCCAAACCTTGCGGCAACACAGTTCCCAGGAGCTCGGTGAGCTCCAACAGCGGTTTGTGCATCACGGTGGTGTATTGGGCGTGGACAATCTTGCCCACCTGTTCGCGGGCGGCGGCCACAACATCGGGATGGCAGTGACCGGTGCTGGTGACACCAATCCCGGTGGTGAAATCCAAGTACTTCTTGCCGTCGGTCGCGTGGATCCAGCTACCGGCCGCGTGGTCGACAACCACGGGGGTTGCCTGCTTCAGGATGGGGCTAAGTGTTGCCATGGCTTCATACTTTCTTAGGAACTGTAGATTGTCAACAATACGCGATCAGCAGACATTCCCGCTGTTCGCGTGGAACTTGTCAGGACTCTTGGAACCGCTGGGGCCGCAGGAAGTCCAATCCGTCAAACCAGCGCTTGCCGAGCGCTTCGCTGGCCGCAATTTCTCCGTAGCCGGAGGCCATTTTGAAGCCGGCTCCCGAGAATCCGGTTGCCGAGTAGACCCTGCCGGATTTGCCGAGGAAACCCATCAACGGCTGCGAATCGGTGGTGAAGAGGTCCGGGAACGCATCAGAGCGCACGATGCTTGGGATCAGGCCTGGGAAAAACTCTGAAACTGTCTCTATGGTTTCCGCGATCTCCGCTTTGCTGAGATCGCGGGGCACTGAGTCGGCAGCGGGAGTTGGTGCCCCGCGACCATCGAGCGTGGCTTTGACGGTTACGCCGTCCACTGCCGGTGCCCCATACATGGAGCGATTTCCCGAAATCCTGATGAAGATCGGAAACTTCTCCGGTGAGAATTGTTCTGCTTCGCGGGCAACGAACCATGAGAGGAAGATCCGCTTGGTTTCGGTGTGGGCTTTGAGGTATTCGGGCATGAGTTGTTTGGACCAGGCGCCGGAGGCAACGATAGCCCGTTCGAAGGTCCACGAGTTTGCACCGGACGTGATAACGACGCCGTCGTCAGTTTCAGTGATGCTGTCAATTGGAGTGTTGGTCTTGACCGATGCACCGTTGGTTTCCGCCGCGGTGATGGCCGCGGTAATGGCGCGATCGGTTCGCAGGGCGCCGGCGTTGGGGTCATAGACGGCGATATCGTCGGAGCGGAGGTTGTGTTGGGGGTAGCGGGCGGCCATTTCCTCACGGTTGAGGATCTGGTGGGCGGCGCCGGTGATTCGTGTTGTTTCGAGCAGGCTGCGGAGGTACGGCCCGTCGCTGGTGCCGATGGAGAGTCCGCCACAACGGGTGAGGATGTCTTGTCCGGTCTCCGCTTCGAGTTCTGCCCAGAGTTCGCGGGAACGTTCCAGGAGTGGGTAGTAGGCAGGGTTGCCGCGGTAGATCATGCGGAAGAGCCGGGTGTCTCCGCCTGCGGCGCTGCGTGCGTGGGCAGGGGAGTGCGCTTCGAATCCCACCACGGCGTCAGTGAGCCGGGAGGCTTGCCAGAGGGCCATGCTGCCTATGCTGCCCAGTCCGATGATTGCGAGTTTTCCGTTCATGGTTAGAGGACCTGTTTGAGGAAGGTTTGGGTGCGGGGTTCTTTGGGGTTGGTGAGGACTTCGCGGGCGTCGCCGCGTTCTACGACGTTGCCTTCGTCCATGAAGATCAG
>NZ_JBIVXN010000014.1:0-14379 GCF_044769165.1 Paenarthrobacter sp. NPDC090517
TCGGGGCAGTTGAATGAGTGGCGGGCCACGCTGCTGGTCAAGGAGACCGCGTGTTTGTCTGTTGAGGACCGGGGCGCGGTGGATGAGGAGCTCGCACCCGATACCGGGACCTTCGATGGTGCCGGGGATAAGACGATCATCGCGGCCGCAAAGGCTGCCGCGTATCGACGTGACCCGCGATCCGTGACGGGGCGTGCCAGCCGTGCCGCCGCCGAACGGATGGTGAGCCTGCGCCCGGCACCGGACACGATGACGTACCTGACCGCGTTGCTTCCCGTGGCCCAAGGGGTGGCTGTTTACGCAGCTCTCTGCCGCGCGGCTGATTCGGCCCGTTCCGTTGGCTGCGCCGGCACCCGCCGTGATGCAAAGCCCGTCGCCGGCACTGGCACTGACACGGGTGCGGGGACACGGGCAGGCGCGGGGGCAGGCGGGGTTGTCCCGACCCGTGGCCAGATCATGGCCGACACCCTGATTGAACGCGTCACCGGCACACCCGGCGGGATTTCGGGGATCAACCTGGACCTCGTCATGACCGACCGCACCCTCTTCCAAGGTGACAGCGAACCGGCACGGCTCAAGGGCTACGGAATCGTCCCGGCCGAATGGGCAAGGGAGCTTCTCCGTTCGGGACAAGCCAAACCGTCGACGCACGGCAGCACACCCTCCGGCTCCAGACACACGGACGCCGCGCGCGTACCCCAAGACCAAGACCAAGACCAACACCAAGACCAACACCAACCGGCGCCAGGCCACGAGCAATCAGCCCAGGACCAAGAGTTCACCGTCTGGCTCCGCCGGCTCTACACCGCGCCGGCCAGTGGAGAACTCCTGACCACGGACTCCAAAGCCCGGATCTTCCCACCACAACTGAGACGGTTTATAGAAACCCGCGACGACATCTGCCGCACCCCCTACTGTGACGCGCCCATACGACACATCGATCACATCGTCCCCTGGCACTCACGCGGAACCACCACGCTCACTAACGCAGCAGGACTATGCGAAGCCTGCAACCACACCAAAGAAAACCCGGGATGGAAGAGTAAGCCGCTTGTCGAAGACGTGCACACTCTGGAACTCCGCACGCCCACAGGGCACACCTACCGCTCCAAGGCTCCGACCCCGCCAGGCTACTTCCGTGGCTCAGAGCCGTCATCGGAGCTGCCCGAACCTGCTGCAGGCCCAAGCCCGTCGCCATCTAAACCTTCTACTGAGGCTGCCGCCTCTCTGCGCCCAGGCAGGGAATCACCAGCGGCCATGGTCGGAGTCCAAGGGTGCGCGGTCGTATGATTCCTCCGGTCGGCTATCGACTGCCTGCCCCAGCGACTGCTGCCCGGGCGATAAACCCGCCAGGAGGCCGACCCGCCAAAACCTTAGCTGACGAGTGTTGGCAGAGTGAGGATCTCGGCCCCGTCGTCGGTGATGGCGATGGTGTGCTCACTGTGTGCGGTCCGGCACCCTGTCGCGCTGCGGAGAGTCCAGCCGTCGGCGTCGGTGACAAGCTGGGCAGTGTCGGCCATGACCCATGGTTCCAGGGCGAGCAGCAAGCCGGGGCGCAGCTTGTAACCGCGGCCGGGGCGTCCCACGTTCGGCACATGCGGCTCCTGGTGCATGGTGGAGCCAATGCCGTGGCCTCCGAACTCAGTATTGACGGGGTAGCCGGCCTCGCTGAGAACCGAGCCGATGGCGTAGGACAGGTCCCCGATGCGGGCGCCGGGTCGGGCCGCCGCTATGCCTGCGCGCAAGGCGCGTTCGGTTGCTTCGATCATCGCGACACTCTCCACCGGCTTGGACTCGCCCACGATGAAGCTGATGGCCGAGTCCGCTGCGATTCCGTCCTTCAAAACGGCCAGATCGAGGGTCAACAGGTCGCCGTCGGCAAGTTTGTAATCCGTGGGCAGTCCGTGGAGGACGGCGTCGTTGACGCCGGTGCAGATGTAGTGGCCGAACGGTCCACGGCCGAAGGAAGGAGCATAGTCGACGTAACAGGAGACGGCCCCGGCTTCCAGGATCATGCTTTTTGCCCACCGGTCTATGTCCAGGAGGTTTGTGCCGACAACCGCGCGTCCCTTAAGCGTGTGCAAAATGTTGGCGACCAAGGCGCCGGCCTCCTTCGCACGGCCTAGTTCTGTGCGGCTCAGGATCTCAATCATGCGAGGCCTTTCGTGTGAAACCAATAACTATCCCGGCCATATTATCCCGGTATTACAATTGGAGCCATGGTCAGGTTGCCGCTTACACCCGCAGAGGCCGAGCGTGGACAGCGTCTCGGTGCTCTTTTGCGTCGCGCCCGGGGTGAGCGCTCCATGCTGGAGACGGCTCTCGACGCCCGTGTCTCACCCGAGACGCTCCGAAAGATCGAGTCGGGCCGGGTCGCGACACCGGCTTTCCCTACCGTTGCGGCAATTGCCGATGTCCTCGGACTCTCACTCGATGAGGTGTGGGCAGAAATTAACACTCCTGAGCACGGTGTTGAGATAGGCGACCCGCGTCGGAGCGCCCGCGAATGGTTGGCCTCGTAGCCTTAGCGCTTGGGCCGTGCCCGCACGTGGAGCCGTTCGCCCTGCTGCCCGAAGAGGGTTAGCAGCTCCACTGGTTCTGTGGTGGCGCTGGCAAACCAATGCGGTGTGCGGGTATCAAATTCCGCAACCTCACCCGGATTGAGGACAAAGTCATTCTCGCCGAGCACCAACCGCAGTTTTCCGTTGAGGATGTACATCCAGTCGTACCCTTCATGGGATTGCGGCTGTGGAATTTCTTTTCCGGTTCCGCTCTTCAGCACCATTTTGAAGGCCTGGATGCCCCCGGGACGGCGGGTCAAGGGAACCGCAGTTCCCCACTCGTGGACGTGCGGTTTGAGGTGAATGCGGGGATCGCCCGTTTCCGGTGCGTCAATCAATTCTTCCAGCGGCACCTGATGCAACCTGGCAATGGGAAGGAGGAGTTCCAGTGTTGGTTTGCGTTGGCCGGATTCCAGCCTTGAGAGCGTGCTGACAGAAATGCCTGTAACTTCCGAAGCCTCCGCGAGAGTCACATTGCGTTGGATCCGCATGGCGCGAAGGCGAGGGCCGACGGCGTCGAGCATTGTGCTGAAATCGGTAGTCATGCCCTCCAGTTTGCCATATTGGCAAACTTCCTTGCCGATTCGGTTGCCCCTGACCAACCATGGAAGGGACGGCAGAGGGCCGTTGGATACACGTGGAGGCATCGTGAGTATGGAAACAGCGAACAACCGAATGGGCGAGGAGTTTGACGTCGTCGTGGTGGGAGGCGGCGCGGCTGGGTTAAGTGCTGCTGTGACGTTGGGCAGGGCATTGCGGTCCGTACTGGTTATCGACGCCGGTGAGCCGCGGAATGCGCCCGCATCCGGGGTGCACGGATTCCTGTCACGCGACGGAATCAATCCCATGGAACTGCTGGAACTGGGGCGGGCGGAAGCGCTCCAGTACGGGGCGGACATCGTGGCCGGCGTCGCGGTTGGGGCACGTTCGACGGCGAACCCAACGGACGGTTCCGAGCTCACCTTCGAAGTGGACCTGGCAGATGGCCAAACAGTGAGGGCCCGCCGCCTACTTGTCACTACAGGGCTGCTGGATATCCACCCCGACATCGAGGGCATCCGGGAGCGTTGGGGCCGTGACGTCCTGCACTGCCCGTATTGCCACGGTTGGGAGGTTCGGAACAAAGCGATCGGAATCCTGGGTTCAGTGCCAATGGCTCTGCACCAGGCGTTGCTGTTCCGCCAATGGAGCCCCAACATCACCTTGTTCCTCAATGACGTGGTGGAGCCGACGGAAGAACAGTGGGAGCAATTGGCTGCCCGCTCCATCACGGTGATTGACGGGAAAGTCAGGTCGCTGGAGGTAACTGACGACGCGTTGACTGGTGTGGTCCTGGCATCGGAAACGGTGATACCGGTGGACGCTGTTGTCACTGGCCCGCGGTTGGAGGCAAGGTCCGGTGTGTTGGAGTCCTTGGGCGTTCCCCTTGTGGAACATCCGATGGGCGTCGGGACGCACGTTGAAGTGAATCCTCTCGGAGGTGCGACGTCGGTGCCCGGAGTCTGGGCGGCCGGGAACGTCACAGATCTGACCGGTCAAGTGATGGCCTCTGCAGCCGCAGGTGTCATGGCAGGCGCTGCGATCAATGCTGATCTCATGATGGAGGAGACCAAAAGGGCTGTAGTGGAAGGGCGCCAGACAGTTCTATCCCACTAAGCCAGCTGATCACAAAGCACAAAACCATCGACGTAAGGGACCTGTCCGAGGAAGTATGCGTAGCACATGTCCAACCTCCTTAGTGGCTGTCCCTTAATCGTATGACGACTTCGAGCGGCGCACGAAGAAGGACTCCGCGCGCAAGACCGAAGCGCACACAACTGAGGAACCCAAGGAGCAGGAACCTGTACAGAGCCGTCCACGGACGGAAGGAACACTGTGGACTTTTCTGGCCCGTCGTCGCAGGGAATCCGAGGTTTCAGAACCGAGGATCGACCGCATTCGCGAGAAAGTCTAGGCATCCCCTGAAACGATCGAAGAAGCTGAACCCGATCGCAAAGTAGGCAAAAGGAAAGGCGCTGCTCTCGCAGCGCCTTTCCTTTGTGGCTTCCTGTAAGCACTCAGCCTTAGGACTTAGTGGCCAAGTATTCCCGGGCAGCCGTCACCAGGGCTTCCGTTCCGCGCGCCAACGTGGGCTGTATGACGGGCGCAAAGTATGGCGAGTGATTCGACGGAATGTCCTCGGGAAGGCGACCCGTAGTAGCCCACTCCTTAAACAAGGAGGGTTCGGCACCACCAAGGAACCAGAAAACCAACGGAGCGCCGGCAGCCTTAGCCAAGGCCCCCACGTCCTCGCTTCCGGACACAGGGCCGGGGTCGATGATCTGGGTTTCGCCAAACTTTGCCTTGAAAGCTGCAGACACTCTCTCGGTGGCAGCTTGGTCGTTGACGGTCAGCGGGAAGTGCTCTTCGAAATGAATCTCGGGGTCCTTGGGTGCACCTGAAGCTGTGGATTCCGCGTTGGCAATGCGCTCGATTGAGCCGAGGATTTTGTCCCTGGTGGCATCGCTGAAGGTACGGACGCTGAGGCCCAAGGTTGCCGTTTCGGGAATGATGTTGTTCTTGGTGCCGGAGTGAATCTGTCCAACGGTCACCACTGCGGAGTCACTCGGGGCAAGCTCACGCGACACAATGCCCTGCAACCGCACAGTGGCTGCAGCAGCCATCAAAACCGGGTCAATGGTGGTCTCCGGACGTGATCCGTGGCCTCCCCGCCCATGCAAAGTGATGTTGAGGGAATCGGCGGATGCCATGGTGACGCCGGGACGGATACCGAACCATCCGGCGGGGAAGGGGGCCACATGTTGGCCCAGGACGACATCCGGTTTGGGCACTGCGTCGTACAGCCCGTCGGCAACCATGGTTTCGGCCCCGCCTCCCCATTCTTCGGCCGGCTGGAAGAGCGCGATCAGGGTGCCCTGCCATTCATGACGCTGCGCGGCCAGGGCATCCACAGCACCAACCAGGCAGCTCACATGCACGTCGTGGCCGCAAGCGTGCATGATTGGCATGTCCTTGCCCTCATGATCAACACCCACAGCCGTGCTTGCATAATCCAAACCAGTTGCTTCCTTGACCGGCAAGGCGTCCATATCAGCCCGGAGCATCACCACCGGTCCGGGCCCGTTGTCCAGAACGCCCACAACCCCGGTCTTTCCGATGTTGCGATGAACAGTGAAGCCAAGATCTTCGAGATAGCCCGCGGCGATTCCGGCTGTTCGGGTCTCCTGGAAGGACAACTCAGGATGGGCATGTAGGTCCTTATATAGCTCTTCGAGGTCAATGGTCATGAGTCTGCCCTTTTCATTCGACGCCTAGGTCTGGCCAGTGTATCCAGCCCTAAGCTGCAAAGGCCGGGAAGCCCCGGCACACTGGATGGCATGAACGATTCTCAATCAGTCACCACGCAATCCACCGTTGAGGAATGGACCAAAGCCTTGGCGGAATCCACAGGCTCGCCAGGCGGGGGTGCCGGGACCGGGGTCATGCTCTCCATTGCCGCTTCGTTGACGTCCATGGTGGCCGGGTATACCGAGGCGGAGGAGACCCAGCGCGAACAGCTGACCGGCGTCCACTCCCGGGCGCAGGAACTCCGACGAATTGCCCTTCACCTGGCCGACGACGACGCTTCCGCCTCCAACGCCTTCGGCGCTGCCTTCCGCCTGGACCCCGGCCCGGAACGCGACGACGCAATACATCAAGCATCCGTCGACGCTGCCAAAGCATCAGCAGTTCTGGGGGAGCGGGCTATCGGCGCCATTGAAGACCTCGGCTGGCTCGCGTCAAACGGCAATCCAGCGCTTATCGCCGACGTCGTGGTGGGCTTCGGAGCCCTCCGCGCAGCCATAGCCGGAGCCAGAACCAACGTGAGCTTCGACCTCGCATCCCTGACCTCCGCAGGCGCCACACTCGAGGAAGTCAAGGAACAGCATCCAGAGCTATGGAACACGGTCACTCGGCTCAGCGACGCCCTCGACAGGATCGACGAACTAACCGCCGGAGTCGACAAAAAAGCGGCGCCGACCGAAGCCATCTAGCTTCAGCCGGCGCCGTGTTTACTACTGCTCTCTACTGAGCCTTCGGCGCGGTGCCCGTTACTGCGCCTTCGGCACACGCCGGAGCACGACGGCGGCGAGCACTGCCGCGCCAGCCATCAGTACCAGCCCAATCGCCGCAGTGATGTGGACGCCGGACTCGAAGGCTGTCCGGGCGGCGACCGTCAGCGCCTCCGATAATGAGGCCGGAAGGGCAGCCGCTGCATCAACAGCACCGGCCAGCGTTTCCGTGGACTTACCGGCCGCTTGCGTGGATACACCGTCCGGAATGACGAGGTTGTGCTGGTAGGAAGCAGTGAGGATCGAGCCAAGCACTGCCGTTCCCAGGAG
Organism: Paenarthrobacter sp. NPDC090517; assembly: GCF_044769165.1. Classification (NCBI taxonomy): domain Bacteria; kingdom Bacillati; phylum Actinomycetota; class Actinomycetes; order Micrococcales; family Micrococcaceae; genus Paenarthrobacter; species Paenarthrobacter sp. NPDC090517. Next base: position 6,944 of record NZ_JBIVXN010000014.1, read on the forward strand.
CGACCCCAGCTCATAGCCGGTCTCGGAAATGGCCGAGGCGGCGCCGGACTTGTCGGCCGGTACTGAGGCAAGGATGAGGTCGTTGGAGATGGTTTCCGCGGCCCCTACGCCCACTGCGAGTACGGTCAGGGCTGACAACAGGAACACGGGTCCGCTGCCGTGGTCACCCACCACCACAATCAGGTAACCCACGCCGCTGAGAGTCAGGCCCGCGGCCACAACGAACCCGGGTCGTACGCGCTTGACCAGCGGCACCACCAGCAGGCCGGCGATGACCGTTGCCAGCAGGGCGGGAATCATTGCGATCCCAGCCTCCATGGGTGACTGGCCCTCAACAAGTTGCAGGTGCTGGGCGAAGAAGTAGATGAAGCCAGTCATGGAGAACAGGGACAGGACGTTCGCCACGATTGCGGTACTGAACACCTTGTTCTTGAACAAAGAGACGTCCAGCATGGGGTTCTCGATCCGCTGCTGGCGGCGAACGAACATAATGCCCATCACCACTCCAAACCCCATGAAGGCAGCCGCAGATGCCCCGAAACCGTGAACCGCGAATTCCTTGATGCCGTAAACGAACGGCGCCATGGTGATCACGGACAGGACGATGCTGGGCACATCTACCCGGCCAGGATTGGCGTCCTTGGACTCGGGAATCAGCACACGGCCAAAGGCCAGGAGTGGCAGGAGCAGGAAAGCCGCCACCAGGAACACGGCACCCCACCAGAAGTGCTCCACCAGCCAGCCACCGAAGATCGGACCAAGAGCGGCACCGCCGGAGAAACCGGCGGCCCAGACGGCGATCGCGAGCCGACGCCGGTTGGGATCGGTGAAGATGTTCCGGATCAGGGACAGGGTTGACGGCATCAGCATGGCGCCGAAGACGCCCAGGCCCGCGCGGCCGGCAATGAGCCATTCAGCGGAAGGCGCGAAGGCCGTAGCAGCCGAAACCGCTGCGAAGCCCGTGCTGCCGATCAGTAGCAGCCGACGTCGTCCGATCCTGTCGCCCAAGTTGCCCATGGACACCAGCAATGCTGCGAGGACCAGCGGGTACGCATCAACAATCCACAGCAATTGGATACCGCCCACGTCCAGGGAGCGGGAGATTTCGGGCAGAGCGAAGGTGAGCGCGGTGTTGTCGACGGCCACCAGCAGCACCGGAAACATCAGGAGTGCCAGTGCCGTCCAATCGCGCCACGGTGCTGCCTGGCCCTTAACGGGTTGGGCGGAACGGGGCGCTTGGGTTGAGGACGGCGAGAACATGTAACAACTATACCGTCCAGACGGTACAGTTACAAATAGAAGCCCGTAAGCCTTTAGGGAATGATGGACACATGCCACGAAAACCAGTTGCCCGGGACGCCGTCCTGGATGCCTTCGAAGCCCTGCTTATAGAGGTAGGGGAGCGTGCCGCGACGCTCGACGCCGTTGCCAAGCGTGCAGGCGTTTCCAAGGGTGGGCTGCTCTACCACTTTCCCAATAAGGAAGCGTTGATCACGGCACTTCTGGAACGCCTGGACCTGCTTGCCCAGGAAGATACCGAACTGATGAAGGCTGCCCCCGATGGTTCAGCCGCCTACTTCATCCGGTCCTCGCTCTGGGCGGATACGCCCATGGACCGGGCCTTCGTCGCTGCCACAAGACTGGCCGAAGTGGCCCACGAAGAAACCCGCCGCAGGTTTGCGGCGATCCAGCGACGCTGGCTGGACGTGCTGGCTGAGGACGTCGGGCCGGAAGTTGCCAAGGCCGTCAGCTACATGGGTGATGGCCTCTATTTCAATGCGATTTTTGAAGGCGGGCAGGAGGGCGGCAACGCAGGACGGGAAGCCGACGTCGAAATCCTGCTGGGAGTCCTCGAGCGATTGCGGAAGTAGCCGTTCACCCATTTGCTGCACGGCCCGGCACGTAGGACAATTAACCCTCGTGGCGTGCCCTACATGGCACCCATACACAACTGAACATGCCTTTTGATCTGCGGCGGGAGAGTCCTGCAAGCAAGTGATGCAGGCGCCGTAGGAGCAAACCCTCCCCAGGAATCTCTCAGGCCCACGCACCGCCGCGGCTAGGCAACTCTGGAAAGCAGCAGGCACTCAGCCTACCTCCGGGTCAAAGAGTGTTGTGCTCACCGACGGTGCAAGCGATTGTTGTTCACGCAACGCGCGGAAACTCTCAGGTCCAATACAGAGCGGGGAGGAACCCAGCCGCTGTGGCGTACCCAAACGCTGCCCAAGTAATGGAGTTCCTTCGTGACGGTTAGTTCTGCCTCCACCACCTTCGTCGATCGGCATATCGGCGCACGCCGCAAGGCCGACATTGAGACCATGCTCAAGTCCGTCGGCTACGACACTGTTGATTCGCTGGTCGACACCGCCGTCCCGAACGACATCCGCCAGGATGTAGCCCTCACCCTGCAGAACGCGCTGAGCGAAGTTGAAGTCCTGGCCGAGCTGCGCAAGCTCGCGTCCAAGAACAAAACAGCCGTTCAGATGATCGGCCAGGGCTACTACGACACCGTGACGCCGCCCGTGATCCGCCGGAACATCCTCGAATCCCCGGCTTGGTACACCGCCTATACCCCTTACCAGCCGGAAATCTCGCAGGGCCGCCTTGAAGCACTCCTGAACTTCCAGACCATGGTCCAGGACCTGGTCGGGCTGCCGATCGCCAACGCGTCCCTACTGGATGAAGCCACTGCAGTGGCCGAAGCCGTCCTCATGATGCGCCGCGCCAACAAGAACAAGGCTGTCCAGGATGGTAAGACTGTCCTCGACGCTGATTGCCTCCCGCAGACCATCGCCATCGTCAAGGGCCGGGCCGAGGCGCTCGGTTTCGAAGTCGAGGTCGCTGACCTTTCCTTGGGTCTCCCGGAAGGCGCCATCAACGGCGTGGTCCTCCAGCAGCCCGGCGTTTCCGGCCGAGTGTTCGACCACTCTGCCGTGATTGCCGACGCCAAGGAGCGCGGTGCGCTGGTAACCGTTGCTGCCGACCTCCTGTCCCTGACGCTCATCACCCCTCCGGGCGAGCAGGGCGCCGACATCGCTGTAGGTTCCGCGCAGCGTTTGGGCGTTCCGCTCTTCTTCGGCGGCCCCCACGCCGCATACATGGCGGTCCAAAAGGGACTTGAGCGGTCCATGCCCGGCCGTCTGGTGGGCGTTTCCAAGGACGACGCCGGTGTCCCCGCCTACCGCTTGGCGCTGCAGACCCGCGAGCAGCACATCCGCCGTGAGAAGGCGACGTCCAACATCTGCACCGCGCAGGCGTTGTTGGCCATTGTGGCCTCGATGTACGCCGTTTATCACGGCCCTGAAGGCTTGAAAGCGATCGCCGAAACCGCCCACGGCCACGCCCTCACGCTTGCAGCGTCACTGAAGGCTGCCGGCGTCGAAGTTCTTCACGGTTCCTTCTTCGACACCATCACCATCCGCGTCCCGGGCAAGGCTGACGAAATTGTCGCCGCTGCCGAGGCCAAGGGCATCAACCTGCGCGGCATTAACGCTGACACGGTTGGTATCTCGGTTGATGAGACCACTACTTCCGAAATTGTCGCCGACGTCGCATCGGTGTTCGGCGCTTCGGTGCTTGAGTCCGGTGAAGGCTTCGCGCTTGAGGCTTCCGTTGAGCGTAGTAGCGACTTTATGCAGCACCCGGTGTTCAACACTCACCGCTCCGAAACCCAGCTCCTGCGCTACATCCGCAAGCTCTCGGACCGGGACCTCGCACTGGATCGCACCATGATCCCGCTGGGTTCCTGCACCATGAAACTCAACGCCACAGCTGAGATGGAAGCCATTTCCTGGCCCGAGTTCGCCTCCATCCACCCGTTCGCACCGGACTCCCAGACAGAGGGCTGGCGCGAACTCATCACCGACCTCGAATCCCAGCTGACCGAGATCACCGGCTACGACCAGGTTTCCATCCAGCCGAATGCAGGCTCCCAGGGCGAGCTCGCCGGTCTGCTGGCCATCCGCGGCTACCACCTCTCCCGCGGTGACGAGCAGCGCAACGTCTGCCTGATCCCCGCTTCTGCCCATGGCACCAACGCTGCCTCGGCAGTGCTGGCGGGCATGAAGGTTGTGGTGGTGGCCACGGCTCCCGACGGGACCATCGACCATGTTGACCTCAAGAACAAGATCGAGGCCAACCGGGACGCGCTCTCGGCCATCATGATCACCTACCCGTCCACTCACGGTGTGTACGACGCCGACGTCCGCGAAGTATGCGACGCCGTCCACGAGGCCGGTGGGCAGGTCTACATCGACGGCGCCAACCTCAACGCCCTGGTCGGCCTTGCCCAGCCTGGTAAGTTTGGCGGCGACGTTTCCCACCTGAACCTGCACAAGACGTTCTGCATCCCGCACGGTGGTGGCGGTCCCGGCGTTGGCCCCGTTGCTGCAAAGGCACACCTCGCACCGTTCATGCCGGGCGATGCAGCCTCCTGGACCGAAGGCAACGACGTCCCCATTTCGGCGTCGCGTTTCGGTTCCGCAGGTGTCCTGCCGATCTCCTGGGCGTACGTGAAGCTCATGGGTGGCCAAGGCCTCACCGAAGCAACCAAGTCCGCGCTGCTGGCCGCGAACTACATCGCTTCCCGCCTCAACGAGCACTTCCCGGTCCTCTACACGGGCGAGGGCGGACTCGTGGCTCACGAGTGCATCCTGGACCTCCGCGAACTGACGGCCAAGACCGGCGTCACCGCAGAGGACGTGGCCAAACGCCTCATTGACTTTGGCTTCCACGCTCCCACCCTGGCCTTCCCGGTTGCCGGGACCTTGATGGTGGAGCCAACGGAGTCCGAGGACCTGGCGGAGATCGACCGTTTCATCGAAGCCATGGTCACCATCCGCAAGGAAATCGACCAGGTCGCCCATGGTGATTTCTCCGTGCAGGATTCGCCGCTTCGCCGCGCACCCCACACGGCTGCCGCCGTCGTAACTTCTGAGTGGGACCGCGCGTACCCGCGTGAGCAGGCCGCCTTCCCGGTCCACCACCTCAAGCAGGACAAGTACTTCCCGCCCGTAGGCCGCATTGACGGCGCCGCAGGGGACCGGAACCTTGTGTGCTCGTGCCCGCCGATCGAAGACTTCGAAAACTAAGGACTCCTATGAACGAGAACTACACAGCCCTTTACGAAGAGCACAAGAAACTCGGCGCGTCCTTCACCGACTTCGGCGGCTGGCAGATGCCCCTCAAGTACTCCTCGGAGTTGGCTGAGCACCACGCCGTCCGCAAGACCGCGGGCCTGTTCGACCTCTCCCACATGGGCGAAGTCTGGGTCACCGGTCCCGAGGCTGCTGCCTTCCTGGACTACGCCTTGGTGGGCAAGATCTCCGCCATGGCCGTAGGCAAGGCCAAGTACTCGCTGATCTGCCAGGAAGACGGCGGCATCATCGACGACCTCATCACCTACCGTCGCCCCTCTCCCCAGGAGGGCACCGACAAATTCCTTGTGGTCCCGAACGCCGGTAATGCCAAGGTTGTTGCCGCGGCGCTGTTGGAGCGCGCTGCAGGTTTCGACGTGGTTGTTGAAGATGCTTCCTCTGAGACTTCGCTGATCGCAGTTCAGGGGCCGCTTGCTGAGGCCATCCTCCTCCGCCTGGTCCCGGCCGAACAGCACGCCCTGGTCACCGACCTCAAGTACTACGCGGCGGTTGAAGTTCCGTTCACGTTCGACGGCGGCACGCAGGACCTGCTGCTGGCCCGCACCGGGTACACCGGCGAAGACGGCTTCGAAATCTTCGTAGCGAACGACTCCGCAGCAGCACTATGGCAGGCCATCGCCGACGCTGCTGCAGAAGGCGAGCTGACCCCGGCCGGCCTTGCTTCCCGCGACTCACTCCGCCTCGAAGCCGGCATGCCCCTCTACGGCAACGAACTTTCCCGCGAAGGCAACCCCTTCGCGGCAGGACTCGGCCCCGTGGTGGCACTGTCCAAGGAAGGCGACTTCGTAGGCAAAGAGGCTCTCGCTGCCCTCAAAGCGGACGGTGCCGGATCCACCAGCGGCCGCAAACTCGTTGGCCTCAAAGGCCTGGGCCGCAGGGCCGGACGTGGCCACTACCCGGTCCTTAAGGACGGCGCAGTGGTCGGCGAAGTTACCTCCGGTCAGCCGAGCCCGACGCTTGGCTACCCGGTAGCGTTGGCGTATGTCGACGTCGAGCATTCAGAACTTGGAACTGCCTTGGACATTGACCTGCGAGGCAAGCCCGAGTCGTTCGAAGTCGTCACACTGCCGTTCTATAAGCGCAAAAAGTAAGCCGGGGTCGGTCCCGTCGGGTCGCCTTGGGCGCTTCCGGATACCGGGCCCGATGGGGCTGCGCACCTCACCAGCCATAATTTTTGATCAACCACAGTAAGGAAACAGAATGCCCAAAGTAGCGCCCGAACTTCAGTACTCCGACGAACACGAGTGGGTTTCCCGCGGCGACGGGAACTCCGTGTCCGTTGGTATCTCCGAGGTTGCCACCGACGCACTGGGTGACATTGTGTACGTGGATCTGCCCGAGGTCGGTTCGTCGGTGACCGCCGGGGAAACCTGTGGCGAGGTTGAGTCCACCAAGTCGGTTTCGGACCTGTACTCACCCGTTACCGGTGAGGTCACGGAGATCAACGACGCCGTTGTGTCCGACCCCGCGCTGATCAACAACGACCCCTACGGTGCCGGTTGGTTGTTCAAGGTTGCCGCCGAGTCCGAGGGCCCCCTGCTCTCCGCCGAGGAATACGCCTCCAAGAATGGCGGAGACCTCTCCTAACTGTTCTGGCCGCGACCAAATCCGTTTCGGGGGTTCGCTGCGGAGTGTGCCGTGCGCACGGCATGTTCGGCAGCTAAACCCCGTACTGGAGCCCACCGGCGTAGCGTGGGATTGTAGAACTGAATAAAATTGCGACGCCGGGTTGCCGCCTTTGGGGGCCATCCGGCGTCGTGCTTCGGTCGACCTCCGCCATAAGCGGGGGCGGCCCTCCGGCAGGACCATCTGCCGGACCGTTTTCAAGCTTTGTTAAGGAATCCCGACCATGGCTGTTGGCGTTTTCGATCTGTTTTCCGTGGGCATAGGCCCGTCGAGTTCTCATACCGTGGGGCCCATGCGGGCTGCTGCAGTATTCGCTGGTGAGCTCAAGGACGCCGGCGTCCTGGGCTCGGTGGCGTCGCTGCGGGTTGACCTGTATGGCTCGCTGGCTGCCACGGGGCGCGGGCACGGCACCATGACGGCCACGTTGCTGGGCTTGGAGGGGTTCCACCCGGAGCTGATCCTGCCTGAAGAGGTGGAGGAGCGGCTCGCGACAATCGCTGAGACAGGTGTCCTGAATCTGGCCGGTGCCTCCGGCGAAGGCGTGGAGTTGCCGTATGCGGTGGAGGATATGATCCTGCATCCGTTGACGGTGTTGCCGCGGCATACGAATGGGATGAAGTTTGCTGTTTCTGATGCTGAGGGGAACGTGCTGCG
>NZ_JBIVXN010000015.1:0-1742 GCF_044769165.1 Paenarthrobacter sp. NPDC090517
CCGTTATTTCCGGTGGGTGTGGTTGTGTCTGTTTGGTTTTGTTTTACTTCAACGGAGAGTTTGATCCTGGCTCAGGATGAACGCTGGCGGCGTGCTTAACACATGCAAGTCGAACGATGATCCCAGCTTGCTGGGGGATTAGTGGCGAACGGGTGAGTAACACGTGAGTAACCTGCCCTTGACTCTGGGATAAGCCTGGGAAACTGGGTCTAATACCGGATACGACCATCTGGCGCATGTCATGGTGGTGGAAAGCTTTTGTGGTTTTGGATGGACTCGCGGCCTATCAGCTTGTTGGTGGGGTAATGGCCTACCAAGGCGACGACGGGTAGCCGGCCTGAGAGGGTGACCGGCCACACTGGGACTGAGACACGGCCCAGACTCCTACGGGAGGCAGCAGTGGGGAATATTGCACAATGGGCGGAAGCCTGATGCAGCGACGCCGCGTGAGGGATGACGGCCTTCGGGTTGTAAACCTCTTTCAGTAGGGAAGAAGCGAAAGTGACGGTACCTGCAGAAGAAGCGCCGGCTAACTACGTGCCAGCAGCCGCGGTAATACGTAGGGCGCAAGCGTTATCCGGAATTATTGGGCGTAAAGAGCTCGTAGGCGGTTTGTCGCGTCTGCTGTGAAAGACCGGGGCTCAACTCCGGTTCTGCAGTGGGTACGGGCAGACTAGAGTGCAGTAGGGGAGACTGGAATTCCTGGTGTAGCGGTGAAATGCGCAGATATCAGGAGGAACACCGATGGCGAAGGCAGGTCTCTGGGCTGTAACTGACGCTGAGGAGCGAAAGCATGGGGAGCGAACAGGATTAGATACCCTGGTAGTCCATGCCGTAAACGTTGGGCACTAGGTGTGGGGGACATTCCACGTTTTCCGCGCCGTAGCTAACGCATTAAGTGCCCCGCCTGGGGAGTACGGCCGCAAGGCTAAAACTCAAAGGAATTGACGGGGGCCCGCACAAGCGGCGGAGCATGCGGATTAATTCGATGCAACGCGAAGAACCTTACCAAGGCTTGACATGAACCGGAAAGACCTGGAAACAGGTGCCCCGCTTGCGGTCGGTTTACAGGTGGTGCATGGTTGTCGTCAGCTCGTGTCGTGAGATGTTGGGTTAAGTCCCGCAACGAGCGCAACCCTCGTTCTATGTTGCCAGCGCGTTATGGCGGGGACTCATAGGAGACTGCCGGGGTCAACTCGGAGGAAGGTGGGGACGACGTCAAATCATCATGCCCCTTATGTCTTGGGCTTCACGCATGCTACAATGGCCGGTACAAAGGGTTGCGATACTGTGAGGTGGAGCTAATCCCAAAAAGCCGGTCTCAGTTCGGATTGGGGTCTGCAACTCGACCCCATGAAGTCGGAGTCGCTAGTAATCGCAGATCAGCAACGCTGCGGTGAATACGTTCCCGGGCCTTGTACACACCGCCCGTCAAGTCACGAAAGTTGGTAACACCCGAAGCCGGTGGCCTAACCCTTGTGGGGGGAGCCGTCGAAGGTGGGACCGGCGATTGGGACTAAGTCGTAACAAGGTAGCCGTACCGGAAGGTGCGGCTGGATCACCTCCTTTCTAAGGAGCTGCTAGCAACTGCTGGTGTCCGTGCATGCGGATATGTAAGTGGTTGTCAGTGTTGCCCATTGCGCAGGCGTCTGTTCTGCGGTGGGTGCTCATGGGTGGAATATCAACGAATCAAACTTGTTTGGCATGGCCTTCACCGGTTGTGTCCTGGTGCCAGTACGGCG
>NZ_JBIVXN010000015.1:1838-5376 GCF_044769165.1 Paenarthrobacter sp. NPDC090517
GTTGGGGGTGTGGTGTTGTCAGGAACGTGTCGGGGCGTGGTGTGTGTGGGGTTGTGTTTGGCGCACTGTTGGGTCCTGAGGCAACAGGACCTTTTTGCAGCAATGCAGGGGGGCACTTCTGGTGTTTCTTTTGTTCCTGCTTCCGGTACTTGTCATTGTCCCTTGGTGGGTGGTGGTGGTCTGGTTGACGGGGTTGTTGTTTGAGAACTACATAGTGGACGCGAGCATCTAGAACACACACGTGGCTGGCCCTTTTTGGGGGTTGGTGTGTGTGTTCTTACAGCAATTTCTTATGAATGAACCTGGCCCTTTGTGGTCGTGGTTCTCTCGAGTAAGTTTATTGATCTTGTGTGGTCAAGTTTTTAAGGGCACACGGTGGATGCCTTGGCATTAGGAGCCGAAGAAGGACGTAGGAATCTGCGATAAGCCTGGGGGAGTTGATAACCGAGCGTTGATCCCAGGATGTCCGAATGGGGAAACCCCGCACAACGCTGCAAGGTGATTGTGTGACCCGCATCTGAACACATAGGGTGCGTGGGGGGAACGCGGGGAAGTGAAACATCTCAGTACCCGCAGGAAGAGAAAACAATAGTGATTCCGTTAGTAGTGGCGAGCGAACGCGGATCAGGCTAAACCGTTCCATGTGTGATAGCCGGCGGGCGTTGCATGGGCGGGGTTGTGGGACTTTCCGTTCTGGTTCTGCCGGACCAGTGAGGTGAGGTGCAGGCATAGGTGAACGGTCTTGAAAGGCCGGCCAGAGAGGGTGTGAGCCCCGTAACCGTAATGTTGTGCACGGCCTGGGGAGTATCCCAAGTAGCACGGGGCCCGAGAAATCCCGTGCGAATCTGTCAGGACCACCTGATAAGCCTAAATACTTCCTAATGACCGATAGCGGACCAGTACCGTGAGGGAAAGGTGAAAAGTACCCCGGGAGGGGAGTGAAACAGTACCTGAAACCGTGTGCTTACAATCCGTCGGAGCAGCCTTGTAGTTGTGACGGCGTGCCTTTTGAAGAATGAGCCTGCGAGTTAGTGTTACGTCGCGAGGTTAACCCGTGTGGGGTAGCCGTAGCGAAAGCGAGTCTGAATAGGGCGAGTGTAGTGGCGTGATCTAGACCCGAAGCGGAGTGATCTACCCATGGCCAGGTTGAAGCGACGGTAAGACGTCGTGGAGGACCGAACCCACTTCAGTTGAAAATGGAGGGGATGAGCTGTGGGTAGGGGTGAAAGGCCAATCAAACTCCGTGATAGCTGGTTCTCCCCGAAATGCATTTAGGTGCAGCGTTGCGTGTTTCTTGCCGGAGGTAGAGCTACTGGATGGCCGATGGGCCCTACAAGGTTACTGACGTCAGCCAAACTCCGAATGCCGGTAAGTCAGAGCGCAGCAGTGAGACTGTGGGGGATAAGCTTCATAGTCGAGAGGGAAACAGCCCAGACCACCAACTAAGGCCCCTAAGCGTGTGCTAAGTGGGAAAGGATGTGGAGTTGCGAAGACAACCAGGAGGTTGGCTTAGAAGCAGCCATCCTTGAAAGAGTGCGTAATAGCTCACTGGTCAAGTGATTCCGCGCCGACAATGTAGCGGGGCTCAAGTACACCGCCGAAGTTGTGGATTTCACATAATGCCCTAGCCTTCGTGGTTCAGGGGTGTGGAGTGGTAGGGGAGCGTCGTGTGGGCAGTGAAGTCGCGGTGGAAACCAGCGGTGGAGCCTACACGAGTGAGAATGCAGGCATGAGTAGCGAAAGACGGGTGAGAAACCCGTCCGCCGAATGATCAAGGGTTCCAGGGTCAAGCTAATCTGCCCTGGGTAAGTCGGGACCTAAGGCGAGGCCGACAGGCGTAGTCGATGGACAACGGGTTGATATTCCCGTACCGGCGAAAAACCGCCCATGCCAAGCGGGGGATACTAACCGCCCGGAGCCTGCCCGCTCACCCTTGTGGTGTTGTGGGTTTTGGCCGAGCGCGGGACCTGATCCCGGGAGGTAAGCGTATTAACAGGTGTGACGCAGGAAGGTAGCCGGGCCGGGCGATGGTTGCCCCGGTCTAAGGATGTAGGGTCAGGGATAGGCAAATCCGTTCCTGTGTGCTTCGAGCACGATCCTGAGATCTGATGGGACCCCCGTATGGGGGGATCCGGTGATCCTATGCTGCCAAGAAAAGCATCGACGCGAGGTTTTAGCCGCCCGTACCCCAAACCGACACAGGTGATCAGGTAGAGAATACCAAGGCGATCGAGAGAATTATGGTTAAGGAACTCGGCAAAATGCCCCCGTAACTTCGGGAGAAGGGGGGCCTGCCCCGTGATGGAGACTTGCTCTCCGTGAGCGGGTGTGGGCCGCAGAGACCAGGGGGAAGCGACTGTTTACTAAAAACACAGGTCCGTGCGAAGTCGCAAGACGATGTATACGGACTGACTCCTGCCCGGTGCTGGAAGGTTAAGAGGACCGGTTAGCCCTTACGGGCGAAGCTGAGAATTTAAGCCCCAGTAAACGGCGGTGGTAACTATAACCATCCTAAGGTAGCGAAATTCCTTGTCGGGTAAGTTCCGACCTGCACGAATGGAGTAACGACTTCCCCGCTGTCTCAACCATAAACTCGGCGAAATTGCAGTACGAGTAAAGATGCTCGTTACGCGCAGCAGGACGGAAAGACCCCGAGACCTTTACTATAGTTTGGTATTGGTGTTCGGAGTGGCTTGTGTAGGATAGGTGGGAGACGTTGAAACCCGGACGCCAGTTCGGGTGGAGTCATCGTTGAAATACCACTCTGGTCACTTTGGACATCTAACTTCGGCCCGTGATCCGGGTCAGGGACAGTGCCTGATGGGTAGTTTAACTGGGGCGGTTGCCTCCTAAAAAGTAACGGAGGCGCCCAAAGGTTCCCTCAGCCTGGTTGGCAATCAGGTGTCGAGTGTAAGTGCACAAGGGAGCTTGACTGTGAGAGAGACATCTCAAGCAGGGACGAAAGTCGGGACTAGTGATCCGGCGGTACATTGTGGAATGGCCGTCGCTCAACGGATAAAAGGTACCTCGGGGATAACAGGCTGATCTTGCCCAAGAGTCCATATCGACGGCATGGTTTGGCACCTCGATGTCGGCTCGTCGCATCCTGGGGCTGGAGTAGGTCCCAAGGGTTGGGCTGTTCGCCCATTAAAGCGGTACGCGAGCTGGGTTTAGAACGTCGTGAGACAGTTCGGTCCCTATCCGCTGCGCGCGCAGGAAATTTGAGAAGGGCTGTCCTTAGTACGAGAGGACCGGGACGGACGAACCTCTGGTGTGTCAGTTGTACTGCCAAGTGCATCGCTGATTAGCTACGTTCGGATGGGATAACCGCTGAAAGCATCTAAGCGGGAAGCTCGCTTCAAGATGAGATTTCCATACACATTATGTGTGAGAGGCCCCCAGCCAGACCACTGGGTTGATAGGCCGGATGTGGAAGCGAGGACTAAAGACTCGTGAAGCTGACCGGTACTAATAGGCCAACAACTTACACCACACACAACACTGCACGCGTCCACTATGTGGTTCCCGAACAACAACC
>NZ_JBIVXN010000016.1:0-3359 GCF_044769165.1 Paenarthrobacter sp. NPDC090517
GGGGGTGCGCAACGATCCGGCCATAATTTCAACCAATTGATAAAACAATCGGTATCAACAAACTTGGCACACTATTGAGTTCTCAAACAACAGACCCCCCAAAACATCACCCACAGCACACCACAAAGCAGCGCACCCAACAGGGCCATTGGAAAAGAAGAGTTATTTTTTGGCCGCCTACCGAACCGTACACACCTTCCGGCTTTCCGTTTCGCACCCGGCGACTCAGAAAACAATACACCCCCCACACCCCCAACGCAAATCCACCCCCAACCCCACCCCACACACCCCCAAAACCCCACCAAACCGCCGTCGAACACCACCCCTCAGCGCTCCATCAACTCACGCATGGCCGCTACCACCGCTGCGGGATCCTCCTCAGCCATGAAGTGGCCAGTGTTCACCGTCATGTGCGTTAAGTCGGGCGCCCACGCACTCCAAAGCGCAGCAGCGTCATAGCCCAGCGCCGCTCCCCAATCCTGTTGCATCACAGTGACTGGCATGGACAGGGCGCGTCCGGCCTTCCTGTCGGCGAGATCATGCTGGACGTCGATTCCCGCAGAGGCCCGGTAGTCGGCAGCGATCGACCACACTGCCTGACCCGATGCCTTCAGATACTCCTCCCGATACCGTGGTGGAATCGCTTCAGGATCAGCCGTCCACCCGTCGATGAACGATGCAAAGAAGGAGTCTGCAGTCGCTTCGATCATGGGCTCGGGGATTCCCGCGGGCTGTGCCATCAGGTAAAGGTGCCAAGCAACTTTGGCATCCGCACCACGGAGGATATCCCACATATCCAACGTCGGTAGCACATCCAGAACCAGCAGGTGGCTGACGACGCCAGGATGGTCCAGGCCTGCCCGCACAGCAACCAAGGCGCCACGGTCGTGACCAGCCAGCGCGAAGCGATGATGCCCAAGTGCCCAGGCCGCCGCGACGATGTCCGCGGCCATCGTTCGCTTCGAGTACGTTTCCTCCCCTTCCTCTGCCGGTTTAACACTCGCGCCATAGCCACGAAGGTCCGGACAAATGACAGTATGGTCCGCCATCAAGTCCGCGGCGATATGCCTCCACATGAGGTGCGTCTGCGGAAAGCCATGCAAAAGTACGACGGCGGGCCCGCGCCCCGCCACGGCGACGTTCAGTTCCACGTCGGGTGCTACTGGGACACGGTGATAGGTTGCCTCGGGCAGCAGTGTCAAAGTCAAAGGAGCCTCCATTCATTGTTGGTGGAACCACTCTCCTGCCAGCGAATCAGCAGCGAATCAGCTGGAGCCACGGAACACCCTGGGTTGTCTGACTTCCTCACTACGATTGACCCGTGACTACTGCGTCAATCCCAACTAATGTGCAGATCCGAGTCCTCGGCCCCCTCCAAGTGGCCGTCGATGGAGAGGTGCGGGAACTATCCAAGCGCCGGCACAGGGAAATCCTTGGCATACTCGTTGCACTGCGAGGCCGCGACATCTCGACGGCGTCACTCATTGACGAACTGTGGGACGGCGCACCGCCACCGGGAGCCGTCGGAGCAGTCCGCACCTTCATTGGTGAACTTCGCCGCATCCTGGAGCCACATCGGCTACCCCGCACCCCACCCTCGGTGCTCGTTACGGTGCGAGACGGGTACGCCCTGCGACTCTTCGTCGACGCCGTTGATGTCTGGAGGGTGGAGTCCGCAGTAGCCCGAACAGCTGGAGCGACGCCCAACCAGGCCAAATCACTCTTGTCCACTGCCCTCCGCGAGTGGCGCGGTGCAGCCTTTCAGGAATTCGCCGAGCGGCCGTGGGCCCTCGCTGAGGTGAGTCGACTGACCGAGATGCGACAGACCGCCGTCGAGCGCTTCGCCTCTGCGTGCCTGGACTGCGGGCAGCCGGCGGAGGTCATCGCCATGCTGGAAGCACAGGTGGAGGAGAACCCGTGGCGTGAAGAAGGATGGCGATTGTTGGCCGTGGCTCTGTACCAAAGTGACCGCCAAGGCGATGCACTGGCGGTCCTTCGGCGGGCACGGGTGCAGCATGCCAACGAACTAGGGCTGGACCCCGGCCCTGCGCTCGTGGATCTGGAGAGCAGGATGCTCCGTAGGGATCCCCATTTGGACCGCCCGGAACCCCTCGGTTTGGCCATGACTGCCACCGCCTACTCCAAAAGCGGCACGAGGGTTCAGTTGGAAGCCTCGAACGCGGTGTTGGGAAGCTTGGCAGTCGCCGGCAATCTTGAGACAGCCCGCACCCAACGCATAGCGGCGATCCAAGCTGCTGCAGAGCTGAATGATCCCGAACTCGACGCCCGCGTCATTGGAGGCTACGACATACCCGGGATTTGGACGCGTCCGGATGACCCCGCCGCTGCCGCCATCGTGATTGCCGCTGCCGAGAATGCGCTTGCAGCCAACCCCAACCTCAGCGATCGAAGCCGCGCGCGTCTTCTGGCCACCATTGCCATGGAATCCCGAGGGACCGGCGGTCGCCACCCGGAAGCCAGCGAAGCGGAGTCGATCGCCAGAAGATTGGGAGACGCGCAACTGCTCTGCTTCGCCCTCAGCGCCCGGTTTATGCAAACCTTCACTTCAGCCGGACTTGCAGCCGATCGCGCCGATATTGGCCAGGAGCTGATAACAACAGCGTTCGACGCCGATTCGCCAACCTTTGAGATCAACGGGCGGCTGATTCGCATGCAGGCATTGTGCGCCGTGAATGACATCAGCTCGGCCAGCTCGGAGGCCGATACGGTGGACCGACTCGCCCAGCGACACGAGAGACCGTTGGCGACCGTCTTCACACACTGGTTCCGCTGGACTTTCCTCGGTGACAGCCTGCCGCCTCCGCTGCCTCCAGAAATGCCTGGCTTCACGGACGGAATGCCTGCTTTGGCCACTCTGGGCCGAGAATTGCGCGAGGCCACTGAATTAAGTGATGGCGACTTCGGCCCGTATGAGCGCTGGGTTCGGCCCCTTTTACTAGTTAGGGCAGGGTCTCTTGGCGCGGCTGTAGAAGCTCTTCAACAGCTTCCGGATCCATCCTCGGATCTTTTGCTCGAGGCGACTTGGTGCATCGTTGCCCAGGCAGCCAGTGAACTGGGCCAGCTCTCTGTGATCCGCCGGGCATTGGGCGCCTTGGAACCGGCCCGCGGAGAATGGGCTGCCGGAAGTGGCGTGGTAGACCTGGGGCGCGTTGATCACTATCTGGGGCTGCTTGAGGTGGCTGCTGGGTCGCGGCGAGGGGTTGGTTAAATGCGGGAAGCCTCCAGGGTGGTGGAGGCTTCTGTTGTGGTTTTGTTGTTAAATGTGGGAGACCCCCCGACCCGTGGTGGGTTGGGGGGTCTCTACCTAATGGTTGTCCGGCGGTGTCCTACTCTCCCAC
>NZ_JBIVXN010000017.1:0-1353 GCF_044769165.1 Paenarthrobacter sp. NPDC090517
CCGATGAAGCAAGTGATGATGGAAAGAAGCAATGTGATGAGCGGGTTGGATTCGGCGTTGAAGCCGCGGTTGAAGCGGCGCAGCACGTTTGAGTACGTTTCCTGGGTCGTGTGCATCCTGGTTGGTATCGGCGTCATCAGTTCGGTCGCGACCAATCCGAATTTCAAGTGGGATGTCGTAGCGAAGTACTTCACGCACGAATCCATCCTCCGCGGGTTGATGCTCACCATCTTCCTCACCGTGGCCAGCATGGCCCTGGGCACCCTCCTCGGACTGGGCCTGGCCATCATGCGGGCTTCCACCATCAAACCCATCGCCGCCCTCGCCGGGGTCTACATCACGATCTTCCGCGGCACCCCGGTCCTGGTCCAACTGATCTTCTGGTTCAACCTCTCCGCCCTCTACCCGAACCTCAGCATCGGCATCCCGTTCACCGACATCGGCACCGCGATCGACACCAACGCCCTCATGGGCCCGATCACCGCAGCCCTGATCGGCCTGACCCTGAACGAAGCCGCTTACATGGCCGAAATCATCCGCGGCGGATTCTCCTCAGTCGGCAAAGGCCAAATCGAAGCCGCCGACTCCCTGGGCATGAGCGGAGCCATGAAAATGCGCAAAGTCATCATCCCCCAAGCCATGCCCTCGATCATCCCCGCCACCGGCAACCAAGTCATCGGAATGTTCAAAGGCACCTCCCTGGTCTCCGTCCTGGGCGTCGCCGAACTACTCCAAAGCGCCCAGCTCATCTACGCCCGCACCTACGAAACCATCCCCCTGCTCATCGTCGCCAGCCTCTGGTACCTGGTCATGACCATGCTCCTGAGCTACCCACAATCAAAACTCGAACAAAAATACTCCCACACCTCCGCCCGGATCCCCCGCAAAGCCCGCAAAGTGACACTCACCGCACCGGAAGGCATCGCACGATGAACGCTGACGGCACCATCCACGCCCAAAAAATCCGCAAATCCTTCGGACCCAAAACAGTCCTCAAAGACGTCGACCTCGACATCGCCAGCGGAGAAATCTGCTGCATCATCGGCCCCTCCGGCTCCGGCAAATCCACCCTCCTACGCTGCATCAACGGCCTCGAAACCGTCGATTCGGGCATCCTCAAAGTCAACGGCGAAGACTTTGGCTACTACGAAACCGACACCGCCTACCACGCCCTACCACCCAAAAAACTCGCCCAACAACGCACCCGCGTCGGCATGGTCTTCCAGTCCTTCAACCTCTTCCCCAACATGACCGCCCGCGAAAACGTCATGGCCGGACCCGTCCTGGTCAAACGCGCCGACAAAAAACAATCCGCCAAACACGCCCAGGAACTCCTCACCAGCGTCGGCCTCG
>NZ_JBIVXN010000018.1:0-1183 GCF_044769165.1 Paenarthrobacter sp. NPDC090517
GCACCCGGCGACTCAGAAAACAATACACCCCCCACACCCCCAACGCAAATCCACCCCCAACCCCACCCCACACACCCCCAAAACCCCACCAAACCACCGTCGAACACCACCCCTCAGCGGTGCGGTGCAGCGCCGGCAGTAGCGGGCGAAACAGCGCCGCGTGGACGCCAAATGACGGGCCTCCTGTCTGGTGGGAGGATGGGACGCATGGAACTGCACATCACAGGAGATGCCGCCGCCGACCAGCTGCTCAGTGACGACGCCTTTGCGTTGTTGACCGGTATGTTGCTGGATCAACAAGTCACGATGGAGTCGGCGTTTGCCGGTCCTGAAAAAATCCGGACCCGTCTGGGCTCCCTCGATCCCGGCACGATCGCCGAGTACGACCCTGCGGGCTTCGTCGAAGTGTTCAAGGAACGGCCCGCTGTCCATAGATTTCCTGGCTCCATGGCCGCGAGGGTCCAGGCCCTCGCCGAGACAGTACATCGGGAATGGGACGGTGATGCCTCCGCTATCTGGACCAGCGGAAACCCCGATGGTCCGGAAGTACTCCGTCGGCTGAAGGCCTTGCCCGGCTTTGGGGAACAGAAAGCAAAGATCTTCCTGGCGTTGTTGGGCAAACAGTGCGAACTACAAGCGGACGGATGGCGTGAAGCAGCCGGCCACTATGGCGAGGAAGGCTCCTACCTCTCAGTCGCCGACATTGTGGACCCTGAGTCCCTGGTCAAAGTGCGTGCCAGCAAGCAAGCGGCCAAGGCAGCCGCGAAAGCAGCGAAGGCGTAACCCGGCCAAGACCTAGTCACCACTGCACTTCCTTGGCCAATATAGATCGTTTCCCGCTACGGGGAGCATCTTGGGGCGGGCTCGAAGTCCTTCATTCTTCCGCGGGCAAACAGTGTTGGGGAGGGATCAAGCGGGGCTTGTCCTGTCTGGTACTGAATTCGTGTACCAGCCCAGGAGTGCAACCATCGCTCAGCTGGAGATTGAAGTTTTTCTACCTCTGCTGCGAACTGCGACACAAACCAGTCGGATTCAAGGATTCTCCGTTAAATGCGGGAAGCCTCCAGGGTGGTGGAGGCTTCTGTTGTGGTTTGGTTGTTAAATGTGGGAGACCCCCCGACCCGTGGTGGGTTGGGGGGTCTCTACCTAATGGTTGTCCGGCGGTGTCCTACTCTCCCACACC